>CAVXMP010000018.1:0-374449 GCA_963762925.1 uncultured Acidobacteriota bacterium
AGGGTTCCTGCCGTTGGCCGGTGGCGTCTGGGTAGCCGGTTTCGACTGCGGGGGCGTTTGCGGCTGCGTCTGCGCCGCGGCGCTTCCCGCCAACATGACGCCCGCAAGGGTCCCGACGAGCCACGGTAATTCCATTCTGCGTCCTCCTGCAAAGTAGAGATCTGCCGCCATTATAGCTGCACGATAGCAGGAGCAGACGTAGACCCGCACGTCTCATGGTAGTGCTACTAGCTCGGCCAGCGTCGGGGACTTCCGCAGAACGCTGGAGTCGACAGTTGCCCGTTGACAGTTCAAAGTTGAGAGGTGAGCTCTGCAACTTCTGAAGGGCTGGTAATTGAAAACTCAACTTTGAACTGGGAACTGGCGACTGGAAACTTTATTTCTTCGTGATCACGACGCTGCCAGAAAAACTGCGCACCGCGATGATGGCGCTTGCGTCACCGTAGGTGCCGCGAATCGCCCGATTCATCCCACCACGGCGGCGGTCTCCCGCTGTCGGGATCGGCGGACGATCTGAGGGTGACCGGGAAGTCCGACCGGATGCTGCCGCTGAAGGTGCTGGCATCGAGCTCGAAGCCGGGCGTGTTGGTCAGCATCACGCGGACGTTGCCGGAGTGCGAATTGAACTCGTAGCGGCCACCGCGCGCGAGCGGCGCGTCGAACTCGATATCGCCGCTCACCGACTTCGCTGACAGCCGCTCGACTTGAAGACCCGACAGCTGCACGTTGCCGCTCACCGTACCGGCCTCGAGCGCGCGCACCTTGAGACCTGTTCCAATCACTGAACCACTCACGGTCGCTAACGTCAGCGTGACCGAGGCGCTGATGTCGCGTGCCGTGACGTCACCGGACACGCTTTTCGCCACCGCGAGGTTTGGTGTCGAGGTGACCTGCACACTTCCACTGACAGTTTCGGCGCGCACTTCGCCGCGCACGCCGGTGACCGAGACATCGCCGGAAATCGTCTTGACCGACACCACAGCATTGAGCGGCACCGCAATCGTGTAGTCGACGCCGGCCGAGAGTCCGCGCCCGCTGACCCGCGGGTAAATCGTGCGGACTTCCACGCGGTTGCCGACCTGCGTGGCTTCGATGCGGAGTTGGCCGAGGAGCCGCTTGCCCTCCTCGGTATCGCGATGGCGAATGCGCTTGACCGCTTCGATCAGAATCTCGTTCCCACGTGCCGTCGTCACGCGCACGTCGCCGGCGATGTTCTGCAGATCCAGCGCGCCGTCGGCGCTGACTTTATAGGTTTGGGTGAACCGCTCGGTCTGCTCCGGGCCCTGGCGGGAGTCCTGGTCGTAGGCGAGTCGTGGCGTGCGGGCGCGGTCGTCGACGGAGGGCGGCGTGGCGGTGCGCGGCTCGGTGGTGGCCAGCGCTCCGAGCGACGCGTTCGCAGGGCCGGCGACGAGAGCCGCAGCGGTGACGATCGCGAACAGACGTCTAAGTGGTGTCATGGGGCTCACTGGTTCAATCCCTGAATGAGGCGTCCGGCTTCGGCCTGGTTGCCTTTCCGCATCTCGTTGATCAGCTCGACGGTCTGTTGCAGCACCGCGACCTTCGTCCGCATCGCGTCGAACAGACTGTCCTGCGCGTCGCTGCTGGCCGGCTGGCTCTTGAGCGCGGCGCGGCTTTCGCCGATCGCCCGATCGATCACCTGCAAGTTTTTCTGCAGGACAGCCGCGACTTGCGGATCGAGATCGCCGCTGTCGGTTTTCGCAATCTGCTCGAGCCCCCGGATCGCCTTGTCGTAGTGTTCTTCTGCCGCCTGAAACTCGGCTTGAATCGACGCAATCGGGTCGGTATTGTCCGTTGCGGGCGTGGTGATGGCGACGGCATCCTGGTGACGCCGTTTCTCGAGCAACGGATAGATACCAACAGTCGTCGCGGCGATGATGGCGGCAGCCGCCGCAAGCCAGAGGCCGCGGGCCATTCGCGTGCGCGGCCACGCCAGGAGACGCCCGCGCGCATCCGGCACCGGTTCGGCGGCGACGCGTGCGCGAATGGCCTCCCAGGCGTGAGCAGGGGGATCATGCCGTTGCAGCGTGAATGCGGCGGCCTGAATACTCTTGAGATCACCGACGAGCGCACGACAATCGACGCACCCTTCGACGTGCCGCTCGAGGGCACGCCGTCCTGCGGCGTCGAGCGAACCGTCGACGAATTCGGCGATCGCGTCCCGGTAGTCGTTGCAGCTCATTGCGTTAAATATTGTCGAATCCGCAGCCGCGCTTTATGCACCTGCGATTTCGACGTGCCTTCCGAAATCCCCAGAATCGACCCGACCTCTTCGGTGGCCAAACCCTTCGACGTCGTGCAGCAAGAAGGCCGCTCGGCAGGCCGGCGGGCAGCGTCTCGATCGCACGCTCCAAATCCAGACGGCTCACCGCCCCCACGGCCGGGGCGGCGGCGACTTCCGGCGCGCCCTCTTCGTCGAGCGAGTCGGTCTGCTGGCCCATTCGCGCCTGCCGGCTGCGCAGCACGTCGAGGCAATGGTTCATCGCGAGGCGGTAGAGCCAGGTGCCCAGTGAGGAATCGCCGCGGAAGCTCTCCAGCTTGCGATAGGCGAGCAAGAAGATGTCCTGCAGCAAATCGTCGGCCTCCGCGGGCCCTCCGCCCATTCGGTACGCCAAATTGTAAAGGCGCGTCGCATGCTGCCGGTAAAGCTCTTCGAAGGCGCCCCCGTCCCCGGACCGTATCCGGCCCGCCAAGTTCAGGTCGGCGCTTCTCACGTCTCCTGTGGGCTTAGACGAGGCCATGGGCAAGGGGGTTGATGGTGTCCAAGTATTCTGCATCCTGTTGAAAGCGCGAATCCTACGGTAATACGCGCGCAACAGCGCTCCGGTTCGTGCCCCGGATATGGCGGCCGGGGCATTCAGGGTCCCGGCTCCGTGGCAGTTACGGCCAGCGCACCTCTGCGAAACGCCTGACGCGCATCGTGGTGACCGTGAGACCCTCGGCGGTCAGCAGGGCACGCTTCAATGCGACATTGCCGCCGAAACCGCCCAACATGCCATTGGCCGCAATCACCCGATGGTAGGGAAGTCCGCGCTGGGGCGCTGCGCGCATGATGTTGCCCACCGCGCGCGCCGCACGCGGGCTGCCCGCCAGCCGGGCCACGTCGCCGTAGGTGGTCACGCGCCCAACCGGCACCCGCCGCACGACGGAAAGCACGCGGCGCGTGAACAAGCGTGAAGAGCCCTCGTCGCGCACCACGGGGGGCCTTAGCGTCCGACAGAGACCTTGAGGCGAATGCTGGTGCCGCCGAGATTGTCCTCGCCGAAATGCGCGGACACACCGCTCTCGCCTATCGCATCGGCAACCGACGACCAGGAGACTTCACCGCCGATAGCCAACCACCGCTTGGCGAGGGACTCCACGCCGCCCGACACATGGAACCCAGGGAAGCGTTCGTCGACGTTTTCTGCCGGATCTGCGAACTCCGATGTCTCCTGATAGCGAGACGAGGTATAACCGGCGCCAACGAACGGGACCACGTTGCGTCTGCGTGTCATCGTGACGAAGCGCACGCCTCCGGTCAGTTCGATCGGTGTGATCGTGATCTCCATCGGGACGCCGAGTTTGAAGACATCGCCGTCCGGAGCAATGAAGACCCGCTCACCCGTTTGTTTGAAGCGCCATGCGCCGATTTCGACGTAGATCCCCCACGGGAGGAGGACCTGACCGCCGCCGCCGAAAACCGGTCCGCCGCGTTTGTCGAGCACGGTCTCGAAGCTGTCCTTGGCGGTCAAGGTGATGTTGCCGAACATGCCGAATCCGCGCACGCCGACCTCGCGGCGGTTTTGTCGACGCGGCGGCTGCGCGGTTTGCGCGAGCGCGGTCTCCGCGAACGTGAGCGTCAGCAGCCCGACGCAGAGAGCTGGAATCAGTCGGCGCGCGGTCACCACAGGTTACTTTGCCAGCCCGAGGCCGCGCAGGGTCGCACGCGGGTTGATGAGGCCCTCGCCGAATTCACTGTCGAGACCAGGTCGGCCCAGATCGGTGGCGAACTGCTTCATGGCGGCTTCGATCGCGGCGGGGGTCGTAATGCCCTGCTGAATCAGCAGCGCCGCAAAGCCGGCGACATGCGGCGTCGCCATCGACGTGCCCTGAAAAAAGGCATATATGAAGGAGTCGGCCCTCGGCGGGCCGGTACGTCGACAGCCCGCCGGCATAGGTGTTGAGAAGATCCGGATCGAGCGTCTGCTGCAGCACGCCGCCCAGTAAACCGTCACGCCGCTGATCGCCGCCCGGCGCCGACAGCTCGACGTAAATGTTAGTGGTCGAGTAGTACGCCCGTGCGCGGTTCATGCCGACGGCGCCGACAGCGACCAGACCGTTGATGCTGGGCGCGGCTTCCGCCGTACGACTCGGGGCGTTGCCGGCATCGCCGGAGTTGCCGGCGGCCACCGCGATGAACACGCCCCGACTGACGGCGTAACGATAGGCATCCTCGACCACCACCGCTGGTCCGCCGGCGGTGCGACCGATGCTCATGTTGATCACTTTCGCGCCACTGTCCGCCGCATAGCGAATCCCGCGCGCGACCGTGTCGTCGGTGCCTTCGAATGGACTCCCGAACGCGAAGTCCCACACCTCGTCGATCACCTTCACGGGCATGATCTTGACGTTGAAGGCCATGCCCGCAACCCCGACGTTATTGTTGGTGAGCTGCCCGATCGTGCCGCTTACGTGCGTGCCGTGGCCGTCCAAATCGACCGGCAGATCGTCATCCCAGATGAAGTCGCGCGGTGCAACGAACTTCTGCTCGCCGAGCTCTGGTGCGACCGCAAACGGGATATTGACGACGCCGAGCGCTGGGAATGTCGGGGAGAACGGGCCGAGTCTCCACGGCTCGCGCATGTCGTATTGAATCGTCATCGTCCTGAACGCGACTCCGGTATCCAGGACCGCCACCGTCACCGAGCTGCCCGCATTGGGCTGGATATCCCACGCGCGCTCCATGTCGAGGAGCGGAAAATTCCATTGGCGGCTGTACATCGGATCGTTTGGCCGCAGCATCGCGTAGTTGCGATAGCGCGGCTGCGCGTACTCGACGTCCGGCCGATCGCGCAGCGCCGCCGCCGCGGCTTCGGGGTCGACGTCGCCGGGGATGTCGACGATGTCGAAATTGGCATACGACGGCCGCTGGATCGCCGTCGCGGCCACGGCGCGCATGGCCGAATTGACGCCGCCCTGTCCGGCCGCGTTCTTGAACTTGACGATCACCGATCCACGCAGCGACTCGCCACGCGCATCTGTCTGGCCGCCGCGCGCGGCAAGCGCAACACCGCGGGTGCCGCGGCCGTAGGGCTCCATCAGTGGCTCCTGCGCGCGGAGGCCACGATCGATCCCGGCGAGGCCCGCGTTACTGACGAGCACCCGCGAGCGCGTTGTCGATTGGTCTGACTGACTGCCGCCGACGACGACAGCACACGCGGCAAGCGCTGCTGTTGTCGCGATCGTGCGGAACAACGGAAACGAACAAGCAATCATGAACGGTGTGACTCTCGCTACAAGTATGTCAATGGGTCGATTCCCGCGGTGGTGGGATCGATGGGACTCACCACACTTCGTGGGCCCGCGGTGTCCTCGACTGATTCCCACAAATTCACATCGTACGGCCTGACGAGCTTGTTGCCGTCGCTCCCGGCGACTACTCGTACTTTCGGTCGATACGGATCCGGCGCGTAGACGCGCAGCACGACGCCCAGCTCACCAGTGTCGAGCTTGACGAGATTGCCGGGCGGGTAAATACCCATCAACTGGGAAAACCGCCGCACCAGGTTCTGATCGAACTGCACGCCGTCGTTGCGTTTGAGCACGGCAAGAATGCGGTCGGTCGGGAACGATTGCTGATACGCGCGTTGCGAGCGCATCGCGTCGTACACGTCCGCGATGCTGCACAACATTGTCCCCAGGTTGAGCGTGGCCCGCTGCACACGGAACGGGTAGCCGGTACCGTCGAGGCGCAGATGATGTTCGAAGGCGATCACCGGCGCGAGCGGGGGCATCTCCGGTGTGCGCCGCAGAATTTCGGCGCCGTCCACGACATGCATCCGCATCACGTCGAACTCGGCGTCGGTGAGCTTGTCGGGTTTGTTGAGAATCTCTTTCGGCGTACGAACTTTGCCGATGTCATGCATCAGCGCGGCGATGCCGAACTCGCGCAGCAGCGATCCTTCGATACCGAGCCCTCGCGCCTGCCCCATCGTCAGAATCGACACATTCACCATGTGCGTGAAGGTGTAGTTGTCGTATTCCTTGAGCGCGGTCAATGCCACCAGAGCGGTGCGGTTCTGCGCCACCGCCTGCGCCAGATTGTCAACGAGCTGGGTGGCTGCACCGGGATCCGGTATGTCCTCATGTTCCGCGGTGTCCCAAAGGCGCGTCGCCACGTTGACAGCCTCGTTGTACATCCGCCGAATCGTTGCCACATCCGCCGAGGTGGTATTGACGCGTTCGTCGAGGGTAATGCGGCCGACTTTGATTCGCGTTAGCGCTTGAAGGGCGGCTGTCACATCGGCGGGCGTCACCCCCGCGACGCCGTCGCCAGGCTTTCGTTCGGGATGCGCGACGGTGAGCACCAACTGCTCGAGCTCGTGGAACTCCACACCACGATCGAAAGCGATACGCTCGATGCCGAGCGCCTGGAGCCGTTTGATCAGTTCGTAATAGTTCTCGGTCTTGCTGAGCGGCGTGTCGGCGACGACGATCTCGTAGTCGATGAGGCCGATGGCCACGCTCGACTGATCGGCAAGGAGCTGCGCAATCGATTCGGCAAACGCCTCCAGACTTCGACGGACGATCGGGTGGCCAGGAGCGTACAGCTGCGCTCCGCGTACGGCAGCTGCGAACCGGCGAACAGTTTCCTCGGCGAACCGCAGTCGCTGTGGTTCCATCAGGTGTCCTTCGCGATCGGCGCGTCCTTCGGGACCGCGGCGTCGTCGGTGACCGGTGCCTCGTTGGCCACGGGTGCCTCGTTGGTCACGGGTGCGTCGTTGGCGACCGCTGCATCGTTGGCGAGGGCTGTGTCCTCGACGACAGGTACGTCGCTGGGCACGGGTGTATCCGTGACGACGGGTGCGTCACTGGCCACGGGTGTGTCCTTCGCGACCGGTGCCTCGTAGCCGACGGGTGCTTCGCCGGCCACCGCTACATCCTGGGCGACCGGTGCCTCGCTGGCGACCGGTACCTCGCGGCCGACCGGTGGCTCGCTGGCCACGCCTGCGCCCTTGGCCACGGGTGCATCCTTCGCGACGGCTGCGTCCTTCACCACGGGTGCGGCGGGGGCGGGTATCGCCAGTGCAGCGCGCGCGACGCGTCGCACGGCACGGGATCCGCTGCTCGCCGCTTCGTCGAGCGCCTGTTTGGCCGCGTCCGAGACCATCATGCGCAGCGCACGCGCGGCGGCCTCGCGCATGCGTGTGGTCCTGAACGGCCTCCACCATTCATCGCGATAGAGCACCTTGCGTAGCGCTTCGACTGATTTGGCATCTCCCCCCGTTTTGCCGAGCGCCTCGATCGCGGACATGTAGATGCTCTCGAGCGAACCACGAAATTCCGTGTGTTCGATGATGTAGATAAAGAGCGGTGCCGCACGCTCGTCGCGCGCCGACCCGAGCACGCGCATGATTGCCTCACGCGTGGTCGCGGAACTCGATTTGAGCGCCTGCCCGAGGGCCGCATACGCTTCGTCGGTGCCGATCTGGACGATGGCGCGAAGCGCCTCACGCTGAACCGCGGGCTCTGTGTCGTCGAGCAGCGCCGTGAGATCGGGCAGCGCGTCGGCGCCGCCAAACGCGCGCAGTAATTCAATGGCCGTGCGGCGCACCGCCGGGTTTGCCGAGTTGCGCAGCTCGTCGGCGTACTGACGGCCGGCAGCGCCGAAACTCAGAAGAACCTCACGCAGCCGCTTGACGATCGCGGAGCTTTGCTCATTCGCCAGCGCCCAGGCGAGGCGACCAATGACACTTGGCCCGAGAGTGCGGCAAAACGTCGAGATGGCGGCAAGCTCGTTTTCCTTCGCCTGGCGGATGAAAAGCACCACGTGCTTCATCCCCGGTCCTTTCCGCAGCCGCTCGAGGGCGATCGTGGCAGAGTTGGTAAACGGTTGTCCTTCCTCCGCGGCTGCGACGATGGCGTCCAGCATCTGCTGCGCAAACGCCAAGTTGCCGACGAGCACCATTTGTTCGATGTGCTCGATCGCCGTATCGGCGACTTTCCGCCAAGCATCCTCTCGCGTGTCAATGCGCAGCAGGTCGAGCAGCAGTTGTTGATCGAGTTGATGCACCTCGGTCGCGCCGACCGTGGCCAGCCAAGCGCTCACCCGCTCCGGAGGATCGTCGCTGACGCGTTCGACCTCGATGGCGTGCGTCCGCGCGGTGGACAACTCGCGTGCGTAGTCATCGGAGACAAACGACGAGTCGGAATAGCTCGTCAGAAGGCTTTCGGCGCTTTTCCAAAGATCGGGGAACCCCGGTTGACGGCCTAGTGGCAGTTCGCTGAGTTCTTGTTGCGCCATTTCGAGCAGTTCACCACGACGCTCCGGTTCGGGCACCAACGCCTGGAAGGCCTGTGCCAGTCGACCGGTGGCGCCCTGATCGCGCGACACCGATTGCGCCACGAACTGAGCAATCGTCTCATCCGAAATGCGCGCGCGGACCTCGCCGGGTAGATCGATGCCCGGAGGCGTCGTTCCTTCGGGGACTGGAACGCCTGTGGTGATGAGTGTGACGACGAGATCAGGGGTCAGCTGCGGAACGACACCGGCAATCTGACGCAGGATGCGGTCGAGCTCGGCGGGATTGGTGCGCGCGACGAAGTCGGCCAACGCCTGCAGCACGCGCAGCACGATCTCTTTCTTGCCGCGGCGGCCTCCTTCCGATGCCTGCGTGACGAGCTGTTCGGTGAACTCCTTGAATCGGTTTTGATCACCCGCGATCTCCAACAACGCGCCCATCGCGTCGTCGTCGAGGTCCGACAACTCGCCTTCCAGATAGTTGGCGATGAGTCGATCCCAGTCGGCCGCGAGTCCTCCCGACCGCTCCCGCAACACCTCGCTGTAGTCGATCTGGCGAATCTCGATCGGTCCGCCGCCGACGGCCATCCAGGCGCGGCCAATTCCGCCCTGCGACTGAATGTCCTGGGGTGGCCGCGCGAGCAGCGACAGAAATGCGTGCCAGGCCTCGGGCGTCAGGGCGCCGAGGATGGTCAGTTCGCCAATCAAATGGCTGTGCAGCAGCACCGCCAACTCGGCGATCGCGCCATCCGGTTTTGCCGCCGCGCGGCCTTCGAGCAGCATGCCGTCGGGCACCACCGTGACTGTGGCATTGGTATCGGCACGAAGACGTTCCGCCGAATCACCCACCCGTTGCAGTCCCGATCGAATCGTTGGATGCGTCGACGGGTACAAGGCAACCGCGCGCGCCGCCGCTTTGCATGCGCGCGCGAATTCCGCCAGGCGTTGGGCCTGGTCAGCGGTGAGCGGTTCAGGAGTTTCGGTCGCCGACATTCTCTATGTAAATAAGCGGATCAATCCCCGCCGCCTCAGGGTCGATGGCCTCGACGATCGCAAGTGGGAAATCGCCGCGCGCACTGCGCTCCCACGTATTCGCGAGCATCGCGGTTTCGTAAAGGTTGCCCTCTGCGTCGCGCACGAGCTGTACCTGTGGCCGGAAGGGATCGTCGGGGTGCTCACGTGTGACCACGGCAAGTTCCTCTGTGTTGAGGCGCACCAACGTCCCGACCGGATACAGTCCCATCATGTTGACAAACCGGCGCAGCAGCGTCCGGTTGAACGTCGTCCCATCCTGCTGTTGCAGGATGGCTTTGATCCGATCGGTCGCCATCCCTTCTCGATACACGCGATTGCTGCGTAACGCGTCGAACACGTCGACGACGGTGACCACCATTGTGCAGAGATTCAGCTTGCGCGGTCCGACATTCTCCGGATATCCACTGAGGTCCATCTTGAGATGATGCTCGAAGGCGACCACTGGCGCGAGCGCAGGCACTTCCGGGGTGCGCCGCAGGATATGCGCCCCATCGATGACGTGGCGCTTCATCAGGTCGAATTCCTCCTTTGTCAGCTTGTCGGGTTTGTTCAGCACTTCCGGAGGCGTGCTGACCTTGCCGATATCGTGCATCAACGCGGCGAATCCAAACTCGCGAAGCATGGCGCCTTCGACATTGAGCGACCGCGCCAGCGCCATCGACAACGCCGTCACGTTGACCATGTGCGTAAACGTGTAGGCGTCGTGCCGCTTGAGCGCCGTGAGCGCCATGAGCGACGTGCGATCCTGATAGACCAGCTTGGAGAGGCTGTCGATGATCGTCCGCGCATTCGCCGGATCGGGTTGTTCGCCCGCCTTCGCCTCATTCCAGATCGTCTCCGCCCCGTTCACCGCTTGCGAGTAGATCTGGCGGGCCGCGGCGAGACCCACGTCGTCGCCCGATGATTCCTCGACCACCAGCCTGCCGACGGCGATGCGTTTGATTCCGCGCGCGGTGAGCCTCTCGCCGATCGGCCCGGGCATCGTTTTGTCGCGCAGTTCGTCCATCAGCGCGCGGACATCAGTGCTCTCCACTCCGCGCGCAAACGTGATCTTCTCGATTTCGCGCTCGCGCATGTTGCGCACGAGTCCGGTCAGATTGGCATTGGCCTTCGGCAGACGAAAGTCGTTGACCACGACCTCGCCGTCGAGAAATCCGATAATCACCGCCTGCTTGTCCCCCAGGTACTCGTCGCAGGCCGACAGAAACGTCGCCGCGGATCGCTGCACGAGGGGATGAGTGGGCGCATAAAGCTCAGCCGATCGCACCGTGGCGCTGAACCGTCGAACAAGCTCCTCCGGTTCCATCAGGCGGCCTTCGCCGCGCCGTTGGCCTTCGCCGCGCTCGCGAGCTTCCGAAGTTGTCGGTCGCCCGTTTGTTCCAGCATGTCGATCGCGGTGATCGCACCGGGCGTGCCGATGCGCATCAACGTCACAATGGATTGCTCTCGAAGACGGCGCGTCCGGCGCGGCGCCAACCATCTGCGGTGCTGTGCGACGTCGCGAATCGCGCGCACTGCGCGATCGTCATTGAACGTGCCCACGACGTCCAGCGTCTCAATGACCATCTCGAAATCGCGGCCGAGCGGCTGACTTTCCTCGAGCAATCGTGCGAGCAAGGGGACGACCCGTGCGTCGCGCATCGCCACAAGTGCGTCGACGACGGTTCGCCGCGCCGGCCCACTCGAGGACCGCAGGACAGTGGCGATCGCGCGTGCCGCCGCGGGGTCGTCGATGCTGGCGAGCGCCGCTACGACGCTTTCGAGCACGCGCACGTCGCCGCGCCTGAGCAGATTTTGCAGGGCCGGGACTACGGCAGCGGTTCCGATCGCGCCGAGCACGCGCGCGACCTCGCGTTGCACCCACCATTTGCGGTCGTCCAGTTGGGCGGCGATGTCGGCAATCGCCGGCGCACCGAGTGCGATGAGAATCTTGGACGCATAGTCGGCTTGTGTGCCACCCTCCTCCTTGGCAAACGCGGTAAGGACCGCCGGCACCACTGTCGGGCCGAGCGTCGTGCACAAATGTGCGACCGCGGTCGCCTCCTGCAAGCTGAGCTCGCCGAGGAGGTCAATCGCTTCCTTGATGCCCTGCGCGTCGGCAATGGCGATGATCGCGTCAAGGCACGCCTCCGCCGCAATCGCGTCGGGCGCCGAGGACGCTGCACGCAGTGCTGCGACGATGCGAGTGGCTTCCGCGTATGCGCCGGCCAGCAGGAGGTCCTGCGCGAAGGTGCGCATGTCGCCGGCCAGCTCGGCGGCGCGCTCCTTTGAGGTTTCGAGGTTCAACAGATCGATGAGGAGTTGCCCGGAAATCTCCCGCACACTGTCGTGATCGAGCGTGGCGAGCCACTCGTCGAGTTCCGGCGGCAAATCGCGAGCGGCCATCTGCTCTGCGCGCTCGTTGGCGCGGTCCATGGAGCCGCTGTAGGCGTCCGACACGTACGACGACTCGTCGTACTTGAGCAACAGTTCCTGGAGCGAGTTGCGGATGTCGGTGATTGGGCGGGTGCTGCCGAAATCACGTTCAGTGAGGAGCTTATCGGCAAGCCGAAGGACCCGGCGACGACGATCCTGGTCGGGCGCCATGGTATCCAGCATCTGCGAGAGCCGCTTCGTGGCATCACCGGCCTTGGCAAGCGCGCGGGCGAGCAGCGTCGCAACCTGTTGCTCGTCGAAGGTTTCTCGCAGAGCTGCCATCATCGGCTGCGCCTCGTCGCGCGAGTCCTGCAGCCGAAGCACTTCCATGGCGAGGGAGGGCTCGAGCGCGGTGGTGGCCATGGCAAAGTTGCCCATCACTTCGGGTGCCCGATCCGGCTCGAGGACACCAACGGTCGCGCCGATGTGCCGATACACGGCCATCACCGTTGCTGCCTGCGTGGTCAGCAGCGGCGATCCATCGGGACCGCAGTAAGCGCTGCGGCACTCGTCGGCGAGCTCTCCCATCGCCAAGGCGTTGCGAGAGATCTCGAGAAGGCGTTGCTGCTCGGCCTCGGGGAACGAGCGCCGGCCGGCAATAATCGATCGAACGATGGAGTGCCACAGCACGTCGTGGCGTGCCGGGCCCTCGTCCTCTTCACGTTCGAGCAGTTCCTGATAATCGATCTGTTCGACGAGAACCGAGAAATGCCCGTCCGTTTGCCAGATCGCGGCGGGACCGCCACGGGTGCGCCGCTCCGCACGATCGAGCGTCAGCGTGCCCAGCAGGGTCCGGATCGCCGCCTCCGGCATCGCGGCGACAAACGACAATTGCAGAATATCGACATCGTGCAGCAGCCGCGCGCACTCGGCGACGACCATCTCCGCTTCGAGCGGGACCCCGCCGACCATAAGCGTCTGTGGCGTGACGGCGAGCAGTAAGGGACCGTCTGCCGTGGCATCAGCGGTGGCCGACGACAGCCGATCGATGGCCAGGGCCAGCGCGGGGTGCTCCGGAGGGTAGAACTTCCACGCCCGTAATCCGATGGTCAGAGCCCGCGCGATGGCGACCGCGTGTTTGTTGGCATCCGGCGGACTGACGGCCGGGTAGGTCATCCACGCATACGATATACTGCCCGCCGCCCCCGCTGCACATGTTCCGGGCCGTTGACATCATTCGCGCAAAACGCAACGGCGAACCGCTTCCGCGCGCGGCCATCGACGCCTTTGTCGACGGCGTTACCACCGGCGGCTGGCCTGATTACCAAGCTTCGGCGCTCCTGATGGCCATCGTCCTTCGCGGCATGTCGGCTGACGAAACCGCATGGCTCACCGACGCAATGGTCCGGTCGGGCACCCGCGTCGACCTGTCGGCGATTCCGGGTGTCAAAGTGGGCAAACACAGCACCGGCGGCGTTGGCGACAAGGTGTCGATCGTTCTTGCGCCGCTCGCCGCGGCGTGCGGGGTGATCGTGCCGAAGATGTCGGGCCGTGGCCTGGGCCATACCGGCGGCACCCTCGACAAGCTCGAGGCGATTCCCGGGTTCCGCATCGCGCTGTCGTTGGACGAGTTCAGGAGCGCGTTGCGGGAGGTTGGTTGCTGTCTCATCAGCCAAACGAAAGATATCGCGCCCGCTGACAAGAAGCTGTACGCCCTGCGCGACGTCACGGCCACCATCGAAAGCATCCCGCTGATTTCCGCGTCGGTGATGAGCAAGAAGATCGCCGAAGGAAGCGACGCCGTCGTGCTCGACGTCAAATGCGGCAGCGGTGCGTTCATGAAGACGCACGACGACGCGCTGGCGCTCGCGCGCTCGCTCGTGTCGATCGGGACCACGAACGGGATTCGTACTGAAGCCTTCATCACCTCGATGGCCGCTCCGCTTGGACGCGCCGTCGGGAACGCACTGGAGATTGTCGAGTGCATCGACGCACTGCAGGGCAAAGGTCCGCCCGATCTCGAGGTGGTCATCGTCACCCTGGCCCGCCGCATGGTGATGCTGGCCGGTCGCGCCGGCGATGAAGAGGAAGCGGAACGCCAGGTGCGCGACGCCATGGCAACTGGTGCGGCGCTGGCGAAGTTCGAGGCTGTCATCGCGCGCCAGGATGGCGATGCGCGCGTCGTCGCGGATCCGTCGTTGCTGCCGCGTGCAACGCACATCGCGACCGTGGATGCCGCGATGGACGGGTATATGACCACGCTCGATGCCGAACTGGTCGGCCGCTCGTCGATGCTGCTCGGCGCGGGGCGCGATCGCGTCGACGCGGTGATCGACCCGGCGAGCGGCATCGTGTTGTTGAAAAAGCCGGGCGATCACGTTTCAAAAGGCGAGCCGATCCTCGCACTCCATTACAACGATGGGCGCAGCCTCGACGAGGCCGTGCGGCTGGCGCAGTCGGCCATCGCGTTCGGACCGACGCCGCCCGCTCCGTCGCCCCTGGTGCGCGCATGGGTGCATGCGCACGGCGAGCAGAGTTTTGTATAAGTCCGTGCCGCCGCTCAGCCTGCCCGTTCCACCGAAAAGAGGATGGATGTGAGCGACGTGCTCCTGAAGCTGCAGCCCCTCGTCGGCCTGGCGCTGATTTTCCTGACGGCGTTCGCGCTGTCAACCAACCGGCGCGCCATCAGCCGGCGCGTCGTGATTTGGGGCTTGAGCCTGCAATTCCTCTTCGCCTTGATCGTCCTCAAGACGGAGGTTGGACGGGTCGGATTCCAGGTGCTCGGCGACAAGATCCGCCAATTGCTCGATTACTCCGCCGTCGGCGCCGCGTTTGTGTTCGGGCCGCTCGGCGACCGATCGGTCTGGTCGCGCGTCATGACTGCTGCGCTCGGCCCCGAAGGCGCGAACTATTCCGTCATCTTTGCGTTCCAGGTGCTACCGACCATCATCTTCATCGCGGCGCTCTTCGCGATCCTCTACTACTTCGGGATCATGCAGATCGTGGTGCGGTTGTTCGCAGTGGTGATGAACAGAGTGATGGGCGCGAGCGGGGCCGAATCGCTCAACGTGGCGGCAAGTATCTTCATGGGCCAAACGGAAGCGCCGCTCACGATCCGTCCGTATTTGCCGAACATGACGCAGTCGGAGCTGATGACGGTGATGACGGCGGGCATGGCCCACATCTCCGGCGGCATCATGGCCGCGTATATCGCGTTTGGCATTGAGCCCGCGCACCTCCTCACCGCCGTGATCATGACGGCTCCGGGCACCTTGATGATGGCCAAGATGTTCGTGCCCGAGACCGGCGTGCCGGAGACGCTCGGCACGGTGAAGCTGGTGATCGAGAAAACGGACGTCAACGTCATCGATGCCGCGGGTCGCGGCACATCCGAAGGACTCCATCTCGCGCTCAATGTCGGCGCCATGCTGATCTCGTTTGTCGCGCTGATTGCCCTCGTCAACGCCATCCTGGGTAGCGTCGGCTTGACGCTTCAGCAGATTTTTGGCTGGGTGTTTGCACCCGTTGCGTGGAGCCTGGGCGTGCCGTGGCGTGACGCGGCGACGATCGGCAATCTCCTCGGCACGCGTATGGTGTTGAACGAATTCATCGCCTTTTCACAGCTTGGAACGCTCAAAGACAGTCTCGACCCCCGATCGTTCACGATCGCGACGTATGCGCTCTGCGGCTTTGCGAATTTTTCCTCGATTGGCATTCAGATAGGCGGCATCGGCGCGCTCGCGCCGACGCGGCGGGGAGATCTGGCACGGCTGGGGCTGCGAGCGATGCTCGCCGGAACACTGGCGAATTTCGTGACCGCGATCATCGTGGGGTTCCTTTTGTGACGGCCTCCAACGATTACTTCGATCGCGTCTCCGAGGCGGCCGAGTGGCTCCGCGGCCGGAGGGTTGGTGGAAGCGACGTCGCGATCGTGCTCGGCTCGGGACTGGGCCCCTTCGTGGACACAATGACCGAGCCGTTGGGGTTCGAGTACCACGATGTTCCTCACTGGCCGGCCTCGACCGTGATTGGGCATGCAGGGCGATTGATCGGCGGCAAGGTCGGCAGCCGTCCAGTATTAGCGCTCTCGGGCCGCGCGCATTATTACGAGGGTCACGATCTGCCCACCGTCACCTTCGCGATCCGTGTGTTGGGCAGGCTTGGTGTCAAGATGCTCATCCTCACCAACGCTGCTGGCGGCATCAACACCAACTTCGCGCAAGGCGCGTTGATGGTGATTGACGATCACATCAATCTCTACGGCTCGAATCCATTGATTGGCCCCAACGACGACCGCTTCGGGCCGCGTTTTCCGGATATGACGGAGGTGTACTCGCGCCGGCTCCGCGCCGTGGCGGATGCGACCGCGCGCGACATCGGGTTGCCCATCGAGCACGGCGTCTACATCGCCGTTCACGGCCCGAGCTACGAAACGCCGGCGGAGATTCACGCATTCCGAACGCTGGGTGCCGATGCGGTAGGGATGTCCACCGTGCCCGAAGCGATCGTGGCGCGGCACATGGGCATCGAGGTTCTGGGGATTTCGTGTATCACCAACATGGCCGCGGGTGTACTGCCCGAGCCGCTCAATCATGACGACGTGATGGCGACGACGCGGCGTGTGCGCGCCCAGTTTGCGGCGCTGCTGGAGGGCATCATTGGCCGACTCTGACCCCCTCGTGGAACGTGCGCGAGCAGCCCGTCTCGGCGCGCTGGCCGATTACTCGCGCTTCAAGGTCGGGGCCGCGCTCGAAACGTCGCGCGGCGAAATCATCACGGGCTGCAACATCGAGAACGCCACGTACGGGCTGACGATCTGCGCCGAGCGGGTGGCGATGTTCAAGGCATTGTCCGAAGGCCATCGCGACTTTCTCCGACTGGTGGTGGTCGCCGACACGGCGGAACCTACTCCACCGTGCGGCGCGTGCCGGCAGATCGTGTGGGAGTTTGCCGGCGATGTTGAAGTCGTGCTTGCCGATCTCGAAGTGGTGACGGCGACCTACCGCATGCGCGATCTGTTGCCGGCCGCGTTCGACAAGCGATTCCTCACCTAGTGTTCCAACTTTAGTCCCGCCGACCGGTACAATCACGTCAATGCTGCCGACGATTGCCTTGGAAGGCGATGCCGTTGTAATGATCGACCAGCGGAAGCTCCCGTCGGCCGAAGTCTATGTCCGCTGCAAAACGGCGATGGAGGTTGCCAAGGCCATCAAGACGATGGTGATCCGGGGTGCGCCGGCGATTGGCGTCGCCGCGGCGATGGGCATTGCGCTCGAAGCGGCGCGCAGTAAAGCGACAGGCACGCGGCAGTTCGCCGCTGAGTTTCAAAAGACGTGCGATCTACTCGCATCCACGCGGCCGACCGCCGTGAATCTGTTCTGGGCGATCGAACGGATGAAGCGCTCGTTTGCCGAAGGCGCGTTGTCGGGCGAATCGGTCGCGCAATTGCAGACGCGGCTCCGCATCGAGGCGGAGCGCATTCATGACGAGGACGTGGCCAGTTGCCGTGCCATTGGCAGGTTTGGCGCGAGTCTCATCCCAGACGACTCACGCGTCCTGACCCACTGCAACGCCGGATCGCTGGCAACCGCCGGCTACGGCACCGCCCTCGGCGTGATCCGCGGCGCGATCGAAGCAGGCAAGCGTGTGCGCGTGCTGGCCGACGAGACCCGCCCGTTCCTCCAGGGATCGCGGCTCACCGCCTGGGAACTGCTCAAAGACGGCATCGACACGACCGTGATCACCGACAACATGGCGGGCACCCTGATGCTCGCAGGCGACATCGACGTCGCTGTCGTGGGCGCCGACCGGATCGCGGCGAACGGCGACACGGCGAACAAGATCGGCACCTACACGGTCGCGATCCTCGCGAAGGAGCACGGCATTCCGTTCTATGTCGCCGCTCCATGGTCGACAATTGATCTCACGATCGCGGATGGTTCGCACATCGAGATCGAGGAGCGCGGCCGGCGCGAGGTGTCCCACGTCGGCTCGAATCAATTGGCTCCGGACGGGGCAACCATCCGCAATCCGGCGTTCGACGTGACGCCGCACAAATACATCACGGCGATCATCACGGATCGCGGCGTGTTCATGCCGCCGTTTGAGAAGTCGCTCAAAGCGGGCGCGTCGTAGGTGCGCCGCACCTGCAGGTAAGCTGTAACCGAGTGAAGATCCTCGGCATCGAGACCTCCTGCGACGAGACCGCGGCAGCCGTCGTCGAAACCGTCGACGACATCGCGCGTCCGTGGCGGCTCCGCTCCAGCGTCGTCGCCTCTCAGGTCGAGATTCACCGCGAGTGGGGCGGCGTGGTGCCGGAGCTCGCCTCGCGGCAGCACGTGCGCGACATCTGCGGCGTGGTGGAGCGCGCGCTCGGCGACGCGGCGATCGGCTGGCCCGACGTCGACGCCCTCGCCGTCACCCAGGGTCCTGGATTAATCGGCTCGCTCCTGGTGGGCGTGTCCTTTGCCAAGACCAGCGCGTGGGCGGCGGGGAAGCCGCTGGTCGCGGTCAATCATCTCGCGGGGCACATCGAATCGCTCTGGCTCGAACATGGACGGGTGCCCACGCCGGCCGTCGTGCTCGTGGTGTCTGGTGGTCACACGAGCCTGTATCTCGTTCCCGAGGCGGGTGTGTACCGCTCGATCGGCCGCACGCGAGACGACGCAGCGGGTGAGGCGTACGACAAGGTCGCGAAGCTCCTCGGGCTTGGCTACCCTGGCGGGCCGATCATCGATCGGCTCGCGCAAGGCGGGACTGATGCGATCCGCTTCCCGCCGACGCGGCTCACCCATCCCGACCGCAACGCGCCGCAACGCGAATACCGTTTCGACTTCAGCTTCAGCGGCCTCAAAACCGCGGTGCTTCGGCACGTGCGCCAGCGGCAGCATGCGCTCGGCGTCGAGCGGCTGCCCGATGGCGAGATCGCGGACATCGCCACGAGCTTTCAAGCCACCGTGGTGGACACGCTCGTCGAACGCACGTTTGCCGCCGCCAAGTGGCACAACGCGCGTGCTGTGGGGATCGCCGGCGGCGTGTCGGCCAACTCCCGTCTCCGCGCGGCGGCACAGGCACGCGGCCTCGCCGCCGAGTTGCCCGTGTTCGTCCCGAGTCTGCACCTCGCCACCGACAACGCGGCGATGATCGCCGCCGCCGGGATCCGCAAGATCGAAGCCGGCGCGCTGGCCCCAAGCGACCTCAATGCCGCGGCGACCTTGCCGCTGTGAATAGCACGGAAGCGCGGGCACGGAAACACGGGCACGGAAACACGGAAGCACGGAAGACAGAAACACGGAAACACGGAAACACGGCGCCCGATGAAGACAGCTACCGAATATCTCTGGTTCAACACCGAAACCCGTCAGGAATTCATTCGCATTACCGACGAGGTCGCGGCCATAGTCAAGAAGAGCGGCGTCAAAGAGGGGATGGTGCTCGTGTCGGCGATGCACATCACGTCCGGCGTCTACGTCAACGACTGGGAAGACGGGCTCATTCACGACTTTCAAGTCTGGCTGGAAAAGCTCGCTCCGGCAGGACTCAATTACCGCCATCATCAGACCGGCGAAGATAACGCCGATGCCCACCTCAAACGCACGATCATGGGCCATCAGGTGATCGTGCCGATCACCGACGGTAAGCTGGATCTTGGTCCGTGGGAACAGGTCTTTTATGCGGAATTCGATGGCCAGCGGAAGAAGCGGGTGGTGGTCAAGGTGATGGGCGAGTAGCGACGTGAGCGGTCAAAGAATCGAAGCGCGTAGCGTGAGCCTTTAGGCCCGCGGCCGAAACATGTCGCGTGAATATCCCGATCGCCCCATTGTTGGCGTCGGTGGCGTGGTGGTACAGGACGGCCGCGCCCTCATCGTCAAACGCGCGCACGAGCCCCGCAAAGGCGAGTGGTCGCTGCCTGGTGGCATCGTCGAACTGGGCGAGACGCTCGTCGAGGCGGCACGGCGCGAGATCAAAGAAGAAACCGGCCTCGACGTTGAGGTCGGCGAGGTCCTCGACGTGTTCGACCGCGTCCATCGCCTCGACGGCCGCATCCAATACCACTTCGTCATCGTCGATTATCTGTGTCGTCCGATCCGAGGGACGCTGCAAGCCGGAGACGACGCCGAGGGTGTGGCGTGGGTCGCGCCGGACGAGATCGCGAGCTACGGTGTGAATGACGTCGCGGCCGGAGTAATCCGCAAGGGCCTCGCGCGGTTTTCACTTTGAACTTTGAACTTTGAACTTGTAACTTGAGCGGATGGATCTTCTCGCGACGCCGCCTGGCAACTGTTGACTGAATGGACCCATAGCGACAGTCTTCGCAAACACGCGCTTGCGGTCGAAGCTGCGGTGCGCGGCTACGCACGCCGGTTTGGTGAAAACGAAGAGGAGTGGGCCGTCGTCGCGCTGCTGCACGATTTCGATTACGAGCGCTATCCCACGCTCGGCGACCATCCGGTCAAGGGTTGCGACCACTTGCGCAGTCTTGGTTATCCGGACTGGGTCACGCGGGCCATTCTGTCGCATGCCGCAGAAGCCACAGGCGTGCAGCGCGAGTCACGGCTCGAAAAGACTCTCTACGCGTGCGACGAAATGTCGGGGTTTGTGACCGCGGCCTCCCTCGTGCGACCGAGCAAGAGTGTTCTCGACCTGGAAGCCTCGTCCGTGATCAAGCGCATGAAGGACAAGGCGTTCGCGCGCGCGATCCCACGGGAGCACCTCAAGGCCGGCGCCGAAGAGATCGAACTCCCGCTCGATCAGCACATCACCAACGTGATTGCGTCGCTTCGTGAGAATGCAGACGCCTTGGGGCTGCGCGGGAATCTGTGATCGCTGACGACTCGCGACGCCGGCGAGGCGGCTACAACGTGATTCGAAACCGGCGCGCCAGAACCAATGCGCACGCCATGGACAGCACGGCGTAGACCACCATCCAGTGCACGCGCCAGCCAAACACGGAGATCCCCGGCTCTGGATATTTCACCGTGATTCCGGCGACCGGGCTGTCTCCAGGCAGCGGTCGTTCTGATGGGTAGAGCAGTTGGTCTGCAAGGCCTGCCGCCACGCGCTTGGGCGAACGCCGTGCCGCGCGATCCGAGACGTGAAGGGTCTTGGTGACGTCGATGCCGTTCACGCGCACCGTCATCGTGTAGCTGCCGATGGCTGTCGGTACGATGCGCCACAGCACCTCGTTCGACGAGGCGAGTCGCACGGCGTCGGTCTCGACGCGGATCGCTGCGGGCACTTCCAGCGCTGCACTCACCGCATCGGTGCGGTTTGGGGCATGGCGTAGTTCCACCGTGACCAAGGCCGCCGCATCTGGCACAAGGCCCGTGTACCCGTAGAAGGGCTGGAGGTGCGTGACGAGAAGGGCAAGGGGAATGACCATCCACGCCAGCGGCACGAGTGAGAGACGCAGGTAGATCGCGTTGTGACGCAAGGCGTCGCCAAGCGCTCGCAGCACCGCCCGCAGATCGTCGTTGAAGAGGCGGACTTCGAGCAGCGATGCGTGGATGCCACGCTTCGTTTCAGCCAACCGCTTCTGGTCGGACGTCCGAGCGACGACGGGAAGCATTGCCGCCGCCGTCACGAGCGACACGATCAGCAGACTGATGAGGGGCGGCAGTCCAAGAATCGGAGCCAGGATGACGTCAAAGAGCCCGGCCAGCGCGCCGTTGACCCACTCCAGTGCGCGCTCAGGAAATGTAGCCAAGCCCCTTCAGCTTTTTCTTGATTTCTTCCTCGGAGTCGGAGCCGTCGATCTTGGCGAGTTCCTTCTCGAGCACGTGGGTCACGAATTCGTCGACCGACGAGTAGCCGGCGAGGTCGGCATAGCGTTTGGCTCTTGCCACCAGCGCCTTGTCCAATTTGATGCCCGATCCGAACATGTCAGTGATCCTCCGCGTGCAATGGAAAAGCCTCGATACCGAACTCTGCGAGAATGGCGGCCGCCAGCGTCTGGATGGTCGGCGCCGGGCGGCGCAGCGGACGGCTGGCGAGCAGGATGCCCGGCACGGTTTCGTGATCCATGCAGTGATCGCCACTCCAGTGACTCAGGTTGTCGACGATCACGTCGCGCGTCAGGCCTCCGAGCGCCGACTCGTCCGAACCGCGCGTGCCCTTTGCATACCCCACAATCACGTCGGGAGCGATATCCGCGCTGCCGGCGAGGCGGTAAACGTCTTCCCGGCGGTACACCTTCGTGACCGCGGCGCTGCCGGTGTTTGGATCAACGGTCGCGAGGAGCTTGCTCGCAATCTCGGTGACGAGCGCCGCGCGGTCGCTCGGCTCGACGATGCCATCGCGCTCGCGTCCCTTGGTATTCACATACAGCCCGTTCAGCCCGAGGCCGTACGCGCGTGTGCGTGACCAATCCACGTTGGCGAAAATTCCTGCGTCTTCCAGACGAGTAGCGTCGAGCGGCGTCAAATACCCCTGATCGCGAAGCCAGCTATTTAGATGGAAGGCTCGGCGCCAGGACGTGAAGCCGTGGTCCGACATCACGATCAGCAGATCGTCGGGCCCCAACCGCGCCAGCGTCGCGGTCACGATCGCGTCGAGACCCTGATAGAGCTCGTCGATCACGCGCTCGTGGGGACGGTCGCTCGCCGCGGTGTAACCGGGATGCGCCGGGTCGCGCGCCCGCCACATCATGTGCGACACCTGATCCACATTGCCGAAGTAGTAGAAGAGCAGACCGCCGGTGAACTGATCGAGCACGTAATCGTATTGGCGGCGATTTTCCTCGCCGGCAATGCGCGCCTGCGCCAGAAACTCAGCCTCTGTGAGCACGCCTGTCTTCAGCCCCTTGGTGTCTTCCGGCATGCCCTGCGTGTAGAAGCGGCCGGTTGCGTTCGCCAGCTCCGTTGCATAGTTGCTCGGGTGCGAGACGGGCATTGCGGGTTCCAGCGGATCGATGTTTAGTGGACTCGCATAGAGCTCGAAGAACGGGTCGAGCGCCTTGAGATAAAAACGCACTTCGCCGCGGAGACTCTGCGTTGGTGCGAGTGAAAAGCTCACCGGCACCCAGTCGCTCCATTCGCCCACAGCGAGCAGGCGTTCTTCGCTGCCGACGATCAGCTTGACGTGCTGGTTTGTGTCATCGACATGTGCGCTCACCTCGGCGCGCAGCTTCTCCGGCTCTCGTAAAAGCGGGTTGTTCGGCCCTTCGAGCCAGGTGCGCACCACGCCGTCTCTCACCCGCACCGGGTGCAGCTGGCCGCCGGAGAGTGCCTGGCCGGCAAAGGCAAACGGTTCGGATGTGTAAAAACCAAAGGTGCCGTACGTGCCCAACAAGTCGGGCGTGCCCATGCCACTCAGCTCACGCGTCGCCGAGCCGGAGGGCGGGAAGTTCGCCGGCATGCGGATGATCGTGGTGGGCACGCCTCGTGCCTCGAGAACGTCCCAGAACGGTTGGCCGCGGCGCAGGAGCTCGACCCGGCCGCTCGAGAGCGGCAATTGCCAGCGGCCGAGATTGATCGTCCGGGCCGGCCCTTCGGTGCGCGTCGTCGACAAATACGGCAGCATCGTTTTGGGATCGCGATGGATGAAATCGAAGATGCCGTGGCCGCCGGGGTCGAGCCCGGTGATGAACGTGGACCACGCCACCGGGCTCTGAGGCGGGATTGTGGTGCCCAGGGCGGCAAATCCACCGGTCGTGGCCAGACGTTGAAATCCTGGCAGACGGCCGCTGTCGATCATCTGCCGCGTCAACGTGTAGTCGAGACCGTCGAAGCCGAGCACGATTACCTTGCGGCCTGCCGTCGGACGTCTGGTACACGCGCCCGCGACAACGGCAACGACCAGAGCCAGCACCAACGCTGCGCCGAGAACATGTCCGGCGTTCCTTCTCATGCGAGTCCCGTCAACGCGCGCCCGTCCATGTAGGCCGGCGGCTCAATGCCAAACAGGCGCAGCGCCGTGGGGGCGATGTCGATGAGTGAGGGTTCCTTGGTGTCGACCTTGCGGTTGCAGAAGAACACACCGGGTACGAGCCGCGGGTCGATGCAGTGATCGCCGCTCCACGGTTTCACGTTGTCCTCGAACACCGGCCCCGACACCACCCCCGTGGCGCAGTCCCACGATGTCCGGTAGCCGGCGTTGTAGCCGATGATGAAATCGGGGGCGTTCTCGACGTAGGGACCGGAATACAGCGTCGCCGTATCGAATGCCTCGTTGATGCCAACTGTCGATCGCTCCTCGTCGCGGAGCCCACGAACTTTGCTGATGATTTCGCGCTTGAGCGACGCCGCGTCGCTGCCTGGTTTGACGATGCCATGCGCCTCGCGTCCCTCCAGATTGAGAAACAAGCCAGTGAGGCCAAGCGCGTACGCGCGCGTCGCCGACCAGTCCACATCGCGCAGCCACTCGGCACGCCCGTCGGTTCCCGGCTTGAGTGCGAGGTAACCTTCGCGCAGCAGCCACTGATTGAGGTTGACCCCTCGCCGGAACGAGTTGAAGCCGTGGTCAGAGATGACCATCAGCACATCGTCTGGCCGCAACTTCTCGCGGACGCGGCCCACGAGCGCGTCGTTGTGGCAGTACAGTTTTCGAATCGCGTCGCGCTCGGGCGCGGCCGCGCGGCCACGGGCGGCGGGGTGGCCGGGATCGATGTCCCGCCAGAACATGTGCTGGATGCGATCGGTGGCGTCGAAGACGCAAACGAGGCTGCCGCGCGTCAGCCGGTCGAGCGCGGCGAAAAACATGCCCTCGCGTTCACGATCGACATCGTAGGTCTGCTGCAGGAATGTCTTGTCGTCGATGACCCCTTCGTTCAGCGCCCAGGTATCCTCCGCGAGACCGAGCGTGGCGAAGCGGCCCACCTTCTTGGCCAGGTACGTGGCGTAGAACGGCGGATGCGAGATCGGCATGGCGGGCGCGTCGGGATCGAGGTTGATGGGCGCCACATACAGCGAGACATGCTCGTCCATCTCGGTGATCAGCAGGCGGGTGAGGCCCCTGACCTTGACGCCCGGCATGGCCGCGAACACGAGCGGCACCCAATCGCTCAACTTACCAGCGTCGAGTGTTTCCGTGTGGTCGCCGAGCGTCACCTGGGCCTGCCGGCGCGCACGATCGAGCCGGACGCGCAACGGCAGCGTGAGCGGCGGCGTGACCCTCGCGGAACGCGTTGTCGGGGCCGTTCACGGTGGTATCGAATCCGTCGCCCTCGAGTGAGACCTGGCGGCGCAGTCCGCCTTCCTTGAAGGCCTCGCGCGACGGGCGCGTCGTATACAGCAGGAACGTGCCCTGCGTGCCGAGCAGGTCGGGCACGCACATGGCGCTCAGCTCGGCGCCGTAGAAACGATCGGGAGGAAAGGTGATGGGCACGCGCAACACGGTCGACCAGATGCGATGTTCGCCGAGGATGGTCCAGAACGGTTTCGACTTGCGCAACAGCCGAAGTTCGGGCCGGCGAAGCGGAAGACGATAGCGCCCGATGCGCAAGAACCGATCGACCTTGCCGATGCGCGCTGACGAGAGCAGCGGCAGGTACGTGCGCCGATCGCGATCGAGGAAATCAAAGATGTTGTGACGGGCCGGGTGCGAGCCGGTGCTGAACGACGACCAGGCGACGGGCGACACCGCGGGAAATGTGGTCTTGAGACGGCGGTAGCTGCCTTGGGCGGCGAGCGCGCTGAAGTTGGGCAGAATGCCCTCGCGCAGGAACTGGTCGGTGAGCTTCGGGTCCTGACCGTCGAGGCCGAGCACGATCAGTCGCGAAATCGCGGCTTTTGGTCGCGCCGGAAGCGTGATCGCTCGCCACAGCGCCCGGAAAGGCCATGCCGCGAGCGTGAACAACACGGCGAGTAGCGTCGTGACGAGCACGAAGGCCGACGACATCAACGCGAAGCCTGCACCGGGCCCGATGTATGCTGAGGCCGGCGCGGCGCCGATGAGCACGACGACCACCGTCGAGCACGCAATCCGCCAGCAGGTGACCGGGGCGGTGGGACGTTGAATCGATTTCTCGACGCGGTGCCAGGCGATCATGCGGTGCAGATCACTCTAGGCGGGCGGCATCGCTTTAGCAACGTACGATGAGGCGCGGGTCTCTCCTCCGTCGTCTTCGGCGCGGCCGTCCCATCACAGTGGTGTCCGGCCTGCCGCGGTCTGGCACGTCCATGACGATGAAGATGCTCGATGCCGGCGGCTTTCCGGTGCTGACCGACGGACTTCGAGGTGCCGATGCCAGTAATCCCAACGGCTATTACGAGTACGAGCGGGTCAAGACGCTGGCGACAGCGGACGACACCGCCTGGCTTGCGGACGCGCGCGGCAAGGCGGTGAAGATCATCTCGTTTCTCTTGACGTATCTCCCCGAATCCTTCGACTACCAGGTCGTGTTCATGCGCCGCGAGCTCGGCGAGATTATCGCGTCGCAGAACACGATGCTCGCGGCGCGAGGCGTGGCGGAAGGCGCCGCCGATGACCGCACGCGTGGCCACTACGAGCAGCATTTGCAGCAAGTCGAGCGCTTTCTCGCGCGCCGCTCGTGTTTTGCGACGCTGTCGGTCAACTATGCCGACGTGCTCGCGAGCCCGCGCGAGCAGGCGGCGCGGATCAACGCATTCACGGGCGGTCGTTTGGACGTGGAGCGCATGGCCGCGGTGGCCGATCCCGCGCTCTATCGCATTCGCGGCGAGTGTCCGCCGCCATGACGCGCCACACCTTGCGCCGGCAGCTCGGACCGATCATGCAAAACAGGTATCTCCTCTGGACGTTGCTCTCGGCGTTGCTTTTCTGCGAGTCGGTGACCGGCCAGGGACAGTGGCCGACGAAAAACTGGCCGGTGTCGACACCGCAAGCCGAAGGACTTGACGCCAAGGTCCTCGCGGATTTCGACGCGGAGATCGCCGCCGGCAAATTCGGCAACGTGGACAGCATGCTCGTGATTCGTCACGGCAGGATCGCGTTCGACCGCTCCTATAAACGCGACTACGATCACATCTACGCACAAGAGGCCGCCAGGCCGGGACCGCTGAACGCGAACGATCCGTCCGGCCCCTACAACTATTTCAATCCCTGGTGGCACCCGTTCTACCGTCGCGGCGATCTGCACACGATGCAGTCGGTCACCAAGACGGTCACGTCGGTTGTCATCGGCATTGCCACGATGCGGAAGGAATTCCCGTCGCTCGAGACGCCGGTTCTGAACTTCTTCGACGTGACGAAGGTGTCAAACGTCGACGACCGCAAGCGGCGGATGACGCTTCGTCATCTCCTGACGATGACCTCAGGGCTCGACTGGGACGAGGACGTGGCGTATGCAGACCCGAGGAACGACTCGAGCCGGATGGAGGCGAGCTTCGACTGGGTTGCGTACACCATCAATCGCTCGATGGCACTCGAGCCAGGCGCCGCGTTCAAGTACAGCAGCGGCGTCACGCAACTCCTCTCGCACATCTTCAGAATCGCCACCCACCAGGACATCGAGGAGTACGCACACCCGCTATCTTTTCACGCCGCTTGGGATCGACCGGCATTTCTGGAAGCGATCGCCGACTGGATTGGTCGACACCGAAGGCGGCTTGTATCTGCGGCCGCACGACGTGGCCAAGATTGCGTATCTCTTCGCCAAGAACGGCGTGTGGGACGGGAAACCGATCGTGCAGCCCGAGTGGGTGCGGCAGTCAGTGGCCCCGAGCATCACGGTCGCGAATGGTGTGAAGTACGGATTCAAGTGGTGGCTGTATCCGTACGGCAAAGACGGCAACCGCCTCGCGTGGGGCGGCTCGGGTCTCGGCGGACAGCGGCCGATCTACGTGCCGGATTACGACCTGCTGCTGGTGTTCACCGGATGGAATATCCTCCCCGACAGGCCGAGTCTGACACCGAGAATCGCCATCGACCGCGTGCTCGAAGCGGTCGTCGAGCGACGGGCCGTACGCTGAAAAGCAAGAAAAAGCAAAAGGCGGATTACGAGGATTACGGGGATTGGCGGGATTCGGATTCCGTGCGATGTCCTGCGTTTGACCGCTCCTTGCGTACAATCGCGGTCATGTGTCGACGATTGACTCTGCTGGTCGCGAGCGTTTTGGTGGCATCGACGGCGGGTGCCGATCTCGTCGCGCAGGAAGCCCGGCGACGGTGGGAACTGCAGCGACAGATTCGGCTGGATAAGTACGAGCAGATTCTGCCGCTGGCGATGCGCAACAGCGGGATCGACATGTGGATCGTCGCGGTGAAGGAGAACCACACCGACCCGCTGTGGGAAGACCTGGGCCGTGGATATGTGTCGGGGATCGGCTATTACGTCTTCGCCGATCGCGGTCGCGATCGCATCGAGCGCGCGGCGCTTGGCCCCAGCGGGTACCTGCTTGAACAGTCGGGCGCCTACGATGCGTTCGCTCCCGCCTCGTCACTGCCGGCGTTTGTCAAGGAACGCGATCCCAAGCGCATCGGCGTCAACATGTCGGACGAGATCGGACCCGCCGACGGCCTCTCCTACACACTGCACCGCCATCTGGCGACGACGCTGGGCGAGCCCTACGCGTCGCGGCTCGTGAGTGCCGAAAAGCTCGTGTCCGAATTTCGGTCCCACCGGGTTGCGGCCGAGATCGTTGCCTTCGGCGAGGCTGCGGGCATCGCCATTCAGCTGGCCGAGCGTGCGCTGTCGAACGAGGTCATCACACCGGGACGAACGACGCTCGAGGACGTGGCGTGGTGGCTGCAGGACCGCCTGCTCGAGCGCGGCCTCGGCTCCGAGTTCGACATGCCGTCGGTTTACGTGACGGGGCCTGAGGGGATCGCCGCGACCTCGACCAATCGCATTGTTCAGCGCGGCGACGTGATGATGATCGACTGGGGCGTGCAGCTGATGAACTTTGGCACCGACGTCAAACGAGTTGCCTATGTGCTCAAGCCAGACGAACTGACGCCGCCGAAGAGCATCCAGAACGCGTTTGACAAGGCCGTTGCCGTCCGGGATGTGCTGAAGAAAGCCATCAAGCCAGGCGTGCGGGCCGACGCCACGATGAAAGTCATGGACGCGGCACTCAGCGCGGCGGGGTACGGCGTGATCGAATTCAACCGTCCGAACCCAGACAACAAGACCGACGTCGTCTATGGCTTCCATCCGGTTGGAAACACCGGCCACGATATCGGCCCGTCGCTCACCACCTGGCAACCGATTCAGCGCACGTTCACGTTGCACCTTCAGCACATGTTCGCATTCGAGTATTTCGCCTACACGCCGATTGCCGAGTGGGGCGGCAAGAAGCTGAGGATTCCGATCGAAGACGATGCCATCCTGATGGAGCACGGCATTCAGTTCCTGCACTCGGCGAACTACCGGTTGCTGGTGATCAAATAGGGCTCACGAAAACACGAAAGTACGAAACACGAAAAAGGCAAACGCGGATTAGGAGGATTACCGGGATTTTCACGAATCCCCCTAATCCCGCAATCCCCTTTTTCTTTTCGTAGTTCGCGGTCCCGAGAAGAGCGCCGCTATTGCCCGGCCGGGGTTCGCTGGTAAACCACCTTACCGTCGAAGATCGTCGTCTCGACGACAACGTCAGTCGCCTTTGCCGGCGGCTGCGAGAGTGCGTCGGTGGCCAGCACGACGATGTCCGCAAGCATGCCGGGTGCGAGCGTGCCCTTCCGCTGTTCTTCGAACGACGCGTACGCCGGCGCGCGCGTGTAGGCGCTGAGCACGCCGTTCATCGGTAGCCGTTGCGCCACCGCGTTGACCGGCCCGGTACGCGTTGAGGCGAGCCATATGCCCTGTCCGGCCTCCAGCGGCGCCACCGGCCAGTCGCTGCCGAATGTGATGCGGCCGCCACCGTCCTGGATGCTCTTCCACACCCAAGCGCGCGCAAAACGATCCGGTCCGAGATTGTCGGGCCAAGGTCCCGACGGGTGTGTCGAGTTCATGTCGCCGAGTTGGACGTGCATCGGCTGCTGCGACGCGATCACCCCTAGTCGTCCGAAGCGCGGGATGTCGGCGGCATCGACGGTTTCAATGTGTTCGAGACGATGGCGGCGGCCGCGCGCGGGAGACGGATTCACCGATGCCGCATGCTCGAAGGCGTCGAGCGACATTCGGATGGCCCGATCGCCGATCGCGTGGATCAGGATCTGCCATCCTCGCTTGTCAATCATGGTGACCAGCCGTGTGAGCGCGTCCGGCGACAGATTCGGGGCGCCGGCCGAGCGGCTGTTCGCGTACGGCGCGAGCATCGCGGCCGTTCGGCTTTCGATCACGCCATCCGCGAAAATCTTGACGGCACCGGTCTTCAGCGTGGCATCGTCTCCGAGCTTCTTCCACGCCGCGTCCATGCGATCGAGATCGGCTTCGGTCGTGGCCGCCGACGCCGAGAGCGCAATGTAGGCGCGCACGCGCAGGTCTCCGGCCTGCTTGGCTTGCTCATACAGGGCCAGGTCTTCGAGGCTGCCGCCCGCGTTCTGGATGCTGGTGACGCCGTAGCGATGTGCTTCGGCAATCGCGCCGCGGAGCGCGGCTCGCCGATCCGCGTCGCTCGGCTGCGGCATGATCCGATTGACAAGGTCGGCCGCTGATTCCTTCAAGTGGCCGATGGGCTCACCGGTTGACGGATCCTTCACGATGACGCCGTTGGTCGGGTTCGGCGTGTCTTTCGTGATCCCGGCCATCGCGAGCGCCTTGCTGTTGACCCAGATGCTGTGGCCGTCATAACAGTTCATGACCGCTGGCCGATCCGACACGATCGAATCAAGCTGCGTTCTCGTGGGAGTGCCGCCGGGAAACGCCGCATACAGCCACCCTTTGCCGACGATCCATGGAGCGGTCGGCTTCGCCGCCACGAACACCCGGATCTTCTCCTGCACCTCCGCGAGTGTCGTCAACCCGGCGAGATCCACGTCGCCGAGCGCCAGTCCCCCGTCGAGGAAGTGCACGTGTGAGTCGTTGAAGCCGGGCGCGATGCTGCCGCCGTGCGCATCGATCACTTTGGTCGCCGGTCCGCGCAGCGTGGCGAGCTCGTCGTCGGTGCCCACGCGCAGGATCGTGTTGCCGGCAATCGCCACCGCCTGGGCGATCGTGCCTTGTTCGTCCCCGGTGTAAACGCGACCGTTCAGAATCAGCACGTCTGCCAACGCGCGGTCAGCGGGCGGTGGCGCCTGCGGCGGACCGCATGCAGCCGCCAACGCGAACGACGCGAGCGAAATCCAGGCGAGCGGCGGCCGGGTCGGGGTCACTGGTCGGCCTTCAAGAGCTGGGCTGGGTCGATCCGTCCGGCGCGACGTGCAGGCGAGTAGGCGCTCGCCAGGGCGCTGAGGCCGAGCAGGCAGGCCACGCCAGCTGCCAGTCTCAAATCGAGTGCCGGAGCGTCGATGACAAGGCTGCGCAGTGCCCGCGTGCTCAAGGGCAATAAGGCGAGGCCCGTGAGTACTCCGATCACCACAACAACAAGCGTCTCGAAAGTCAGCCGCCGCACGACATCCGTCGGACGCGCGCCCAGCGCTTGCCGGATCGCAAACTCGCGCGCACGGGCGGCTACACCGTGTGCCACTCGTGCGTACAGTCCGACCAGTGTGAGGAGGAGCGTCGCCAAGCCAAACAACGTCACAACCGTCGTTTGCAGTCGCGGCTGATCGAGCCATTCGTTTCGTAGGTCGTCGAGCACCTGAAGCGAGCCCGTAGCCTGTGAGGCATCGAGGCGTGCCACTTCTTGTCGCACAGCGGCGACGGCCACGCTCGGCTCGGCCGCTGGGATAACCATTACCGTCATGAAAGGCCACGGAATCTGGCGATAGGACAGGTAGAGCACGGCTTCTGCGCGCGGATCCTGGCTGAGTGGTTGCCTCACGTCGGCGACGACGCCGACGACTGTGACCGGCGTGTCCATGCCCATCAAAATGATCTGTCGCCCGATTGGATCTTCATTCGGCCAATATCGACGTGAGAGGGTCTCACTAATCACCGCGACGTAGGGAGCGTTGTGGAGGTCGCGGTCTTCAATCAACCGGCCGTGCACAAGCGAAATCCCGAGGAGCTTGAACGCGGAGGCGCTCACGGCGCTCGCCAAGGCGGTCTGCGCCTCCGTCGATGTCGCACGCCCTTCGATGGAGAAGCGAACATTCCCGTCTGGACGTGTCGGTGGGACGTAACTGGAGGCTGCGACGTCTCCGATCTCAGCGCGCTCGCCGAGCGCTGCGAGTAACCGTTCAAAGAACAGGCGGTTAGCCGAGTCGTCCGACTGATGTGTCTCGGAACGAGAGATCTCCATCGCCAGCGTCGGACCTGCACTTACCGCCGGCGGCGCGAGCGCCGCGAGGTGTTGGAACCCGACGAGAAGCCCGGCGGCGGCAGATAGCAGCACGATCGAAAGGGCGACCTGAATGGCTAGAGTGATGCGGCGCCCGAGTCCGCTCGTCGCCGAGGCGCGTCGCGGTATGAGATCTTTGGATCGAAGAACCGCGAACACACATGGTCCGATGGCGGTGGCACCAACGCTGACGAGCAAGAGTGCGGCGGTCGTGAAGATGACTCGGCCATCGACTCTCGGCTCGAAGTCGTAGGGCAGCGCGGTTGAGACGCCGACGGCACCGAAGAGGTGCACGAACCACGTGGCGATCGCGAGACCAGCCGCCATGCCGGCGGTGGCCCACAGGAGTGTTTCGAGGAGCAACTGTCGCACCACTCGACCCGTGCTCGCGCCGAGCGCCATTCGCACCAGAAACTCCTGGCGTCGGCTTGGGAGCCAGGCGAGCAGCAGACTAGCCACATTGATCCACGCGACGACGACAAGAACAAGCACCGCACCACCGAGAACCATGAGCGCTCGCGCCGAATCGCCGAGCAACACGTCGCGAAGCGGCAGAACCCGCGCACTCCAACGAGCAGTTGTCTCCGGATAGTCGGTCGCGAGTTGCCGGTAAATGGTGCTGAGTTCGCTCGTCGGCCTCTGCGGTGGATCCGCCACTAGTGAGTCTGGCCGTCACGCTCACCAAGTGGAAGCGTCGCTCGCGCTGTTCATCCGCCGACATCGTCCAAGGGATCCAGATCTCGCGCGTTGCCGACGGTCCGAAAGCTTCGCCGGCATGACGCCGACGACCATGTAGGGCTCGCCGTCGATGCGGACCGGTACACCGATGACGTTAGGATCGCGGCCGAATTGCCGCGCCCAGAGAGCATCACCGAGAACCACGACGCGATGCCCACCGGCAAAATCGGTTGGTTGCAGGATGCGACCGACGGCTGGCGGCACTCCCCAGAGATCGAAAAATCGTTCGGTGACCTTTGCACCATCGGCGCGCTCGGGCAGGCCGGTACCGGTGACGCTCGCATCGATCGGCATATTCACCTGCGACGTCCTGGAGGCTCTTGACGCGGGTGGCCCACTCCAGGAAGTTGGCCGGCGTCACCGCCATGACCCCGCGCTCGGGGTGAGTCTCCATCACGGCCACGAGCGCGGCGCCATCGCGATACGGAAGCGGACGTAGGAGAGCCGCGTCGACAACCGCCCACATGCCACTTGCGAGTCCGACGCCCAGTGCGAACAACGCGGCCACGAGAAGAGGGACTGTTGGACGGCGCGCCGAGACTCGTATGGCGAAGCGAACGTCAGAGACGATTGCCAAGGGGCACTCCTGGGCGAACGCGATCGCCGCACGCATCGAGGCACGCGGCGGATTGGCGTTGGCGGTCACGAAACGCGAATCAATGAGGATTCGCGTTTCACGGCGGCAGTATACTCGCGCGGCACATGGCCATAATCACCAGCACGTCACCTGGGTCCGCAACGAACGCCGATGCTCAGCTCGTTCGCGCCATCGGCCTCTGGGGGGCCACGCTGCTCGTGATTGGCAACGTGATCGGATCCGGCATCTTCCTGACGACCGGGATCATGGTGCAGGAGCTCCCGTCGACAACGCTCGTGCTGACGGCCTGGACGGCCGGTGGCCTGCTCGCGATGGCAGGCGGTCTCACCTATGCCGAGATGGGATCGATGTTTCCGCGGTCGGGCGGACTCTACGTGTTCCTGAGCGAAGCTTACGGACCGGTATGGGGCTTCCTGTTCGGCTGGGCGTGTCTCCTGGTGATTCTCACTGGCAGCGTCGCCGCAGTTGCCGTGGGGTTCGCGGAGTACTTCAGCTACTTCTTTCCGTCACTTGGAACGGGCAACGTCCTCGCAACCATTGCCATGCCGTGGGGCGCCTGGAGTATCGGTGCCGGGCAGCTGGTAGCCGCTGGATCAATCGCAATCATCACCGCCATCAACTACGTTGGCATTCGCACCGGCAACCTGGCAAACACGGTACTCACGGCTGCGAAGGTAGGCGCCCTCGTCGCGCTGCCGCTACTGGCCATCGCGTACATGCGCGTCGATCCCGTGCTCACGCCGGTGATACCGTCCGGTGTACTGCGCCCGCTGGCGTCGTTCGGCGTCATCATGATCGCGGTGATGTGGACCTACGAGGGCTGGTACTACGTTGCGTTTTCCGCGGGAGAAATCCGGGACGCAGCGCGCAACGTCCCGCGCGCGCTGATCTACGGCACGCTGGCGCTGACCGCTATCTACGTCAGCGTGAACATCGCGTACTTCTACACGCTCACCCTCGAGGAGATGTCCGGCGTCACGCGGATCGCGGAGAAGGCGATGACCGCGCTGGTCGGGCCTGTCGGTGCGACGCTCGTCGCCGCCAGTGTCGTGGTGTCCACCTTCGGATGCAACGTCGCCGGCGTGATCGCCGCGTCGCGCACCTGCTTCGCGATGGCGGCCGATGGACGGTTCTTCCCGCCGGCCGCGCGTGTTCACCCGGTGCATCGCACGCCGCACATCGCCCTGCTCATGACCAGCAGCTGGTCGGCGTTTCTCACGCTCACCGGCGGCTACGAGGCGCTGTTCACGTATGTGACGTTTGCGTCGGTCCTCTTTGGGACGCTCGGCGGCGTGGCGATCTTCGTGTTGCGTGCACGCCGGCCTGAGGTGCCGCGACCGTATCGTGCCCTCGGCTATCCGGTGGTCCCGGCGCTCTACGTGCTCGGCTCCTTCGCACTGGTCTGGAACACGTTGATGGAGCGTCCGACGGCATCCATCGCCGGCCTCGGGCTCGTCGCAATCGGATTGCCGTTCTATGTCTACTGGTCACGCCGCGGCCGGTGACGGCAATCGAGTGGAGTACGCGGTCGTTCGGACCATCACTTATAATCGCGCCACCTCGGATGTCACTCACGGCGGGCACGAAGTTGGGTCCGTACGAAATCGTCGGCGCCCTCGGGTCCGGCGGCATGGGCGAGGTCTATAAGGGCCGCGATACACGGCTAGACCGCACCGTGGCCATCAAGGTGTTGCCCGCGCAGTTGCACCTCGATCTGCTGGCGCGCGAGCGACTCGAACGGGAAGCGCGGGTCATCTCGGCGCTGAACCACCCGCGCATCTGCACGCTCCACGACATCGGCAATCAGGACGGTGTCGACTTCCTGGTCATGGAGTACGTGGAAGGCGAGACGCTGGCGGCGCGACTCGTGAAGGGGCCCCTGCCGCTGGAGCAGGCTCTGCAGTACGCGATCGACCTCGCCTCGGCGCTCGATCGGGCGCACCGCTCGGGCATCGTCCACCGCGATATCAAGCCTGGCAACGTGATGGTGAACCGCGCGGGCATCAAACTGCTCGACTTCGGGCTCGCCCGGGTGTCGCAACCAGTGCGCGGCGGCGGAGAGAAGACGGTCGCTGATCTGACGAACTCCGGCGTCATCGTCGGCACGGTGCAGTACATGGCACCGGAGCAGATCGACGGCGGCACAATCGACGCCCGCACCGACATCTTTGCCTTTGGCGCGCTGCTCTACGAGATGGTGAGCGGTCGCAAAGCGTTCGAGGGCGCCAGCGTAGGCAGCATCGTTGCGGCGATTGTGGAGCGCGATCCGCCGCGGTTGTCCTCGGTGCAACCGCTGGCGCCAGCGGCGCTCGATCGCGTCGTCGCGACCTGTCTCGCCAAGGATCCCGACGATCGCTGGCAGACCGCGCGTGACCTGATGCGCGAGCTCCAGTGGGTCGCGGAGTCTCGCGCAGACAGCGTGGGGATGGTGCGGCCGATGACGCGGCGTCGAACTGGTGCCGCGCTGGCCGTCGCGATCGCGATGATCGGAATTGCGGCTGCTGCGGCTGCATTTGTGACGATTCGCAATCGGGCACGCGACGTGCCGTCCGCAGTGAACGACGTCCGATTCTCTGTCTACCCCGAAGCCGGCAGCGCGTTTGCGACCTCGGCGGGATCGGTCGTGGCACCACAGTTCGCCCTCTCGCCCGATGGTCGTAACCTCGTGTTCGTCGCCACCTCAGAGGGCCGCAATATGCTCTGGGCGCGGTCGCTCGATGCCCTCGCGGCTCGCGCGATCGTGGGTACGGAAGACGCCGCGGATCCCTTCTGGTCAGCGGACAGCCGCTCGGTCATGTTCTTCTCGCAAGGAAAGCTGAAGAGCGTCAGCCTGGATGGCGGTATGCCAGTCGCGCGCGCCGAAGCGTCGCGGGATACGCGCGGCGGCGCGTGGGCGCCTGATGGCACGGTGCTGATCGCACGGACATCGAACACGACCCTGACCAAGCTTGGGCCCGATGGATCCATCCGCCCGGTGTTTGCAACCGCAAACACCGCGAATGCCGCGGCGACAGTGGATCGTTGGGCCTGGGTGCTCCCAGATGGCCGGCACTTTGTTTTTGTGCACCGCAACCCGAACCCGAGGGTGCGGGGTCTTTATCTCGCGACGCTGGAAGGCGACTCGAGAACACGTTTGACTGACGGCGATTGGGGCGCCGTCGCGATTGGCGAATATCTCCTCTTCCTCCGCGGCCGGACGCTGATGGCCCAGACATTGAGCGTTGCTGATCGTCGTCTGACCGGTGAGCCTGTGGTGCTGCTCGACAACGTCGCGGGCACGACCACCGGCTACATGGCGGCGTCGGTCTCGCAAAACGGATCGCTGGCCTACGCGCAACCGTGGCCGACGAGTGGTGAGATTGCCTGGTTTGCGCGTGACGGACGCCAGTTGGGACCTGCAATAGCGCCGCTGGCAGACTACGTAGACTTTGCCCTCTCGCCCGACGGGACCCGCGTCGCCTTCAGCTTGGTCGACGCGCGCACCAACACCGGCGACGTGTGGCTGTTCGATACAACGCGACGTGTGACGACGCGGCTCACATCCGATGCCATGAATGATGCCGGCGTGCTGTGGTCGCCGGATTCAGCGCGCGTCATTTTCCGATCCAATCGCGCCGGGTTCAACAATCTGTTTTCAAAAGGGGTGGACGACGCCCGCCCCGAAGAACTGTTGTTTGACGCCTCGAGTCGCGCCAGTATTGTGCAGCCGCTGCCGACACACTACTCGCGGGACGGTGCGCATATCATCCTCACCAACACGGGCGCGGGCTTGTCATACGACGTGTGGGATTTGCCGACGGCTTCCGCAGCGCCCAGGGTGCTCGTTGAAACGATGTTCGACGAATATCATGGTGAACTCTCGCCCGATAGTCGTTGGCTGGCGTACGTATCCGAGGAGTCGGGTGTGCCGCAGGTGTACGTCCAGTCGTTCCCGGAAGGCGAGCAGCGCGTGCAAGTCTCATCACGCGGCGGCACTGAGCCGAAATGGCGCAAGGACGGACGGGAGCTGTATTTCCTCGGCGGCGACCGCATGCTCATGGCCACGCCTGTTGTGGTGCGTCCGACCTTCACAGCCAGCGAGCCGGTTGCGCTTTTTCAGACCCGCGTGCCCATCGTCGCCAACCCGTTTCGACGGCACTATGATGTCTCGCCCGACGGTCTGCGTTTTCTCGTCAACACCGCTCCTGTGACCGTGCCGACGCCGGCGATTCACGTCGTGCTCGATTGGCGCGCGCTCCTGACCAAACAGCCGAACTGATCTTTTGCGATCATTCGGATCATTGTGGGTGCCTATCGACGTACGCTGCCGAACGGTCTGGTCATCGCGTCGGCGCAGCCCGAGCACGCCGACGAGCTCGAAGCGCTGCAGCGCGTGGTCTTTCCGACGCTCGCCGACGAGGAGCGCTTCAAGGCCGCGCACTATCGCAAGCACATCGAGCTCTTTCCGGCCGGTCAGTTGGTCGGACTCGATGGGCCTCGCGTTGTGGCGGCGACGGCGACCATCCGACTGCACTTCGATTTCAATGCGCACACGCACACGTTTGCCGACATTATTCAGGGAGGCTGGTTGACCTCGCACGAGCCTGATGGCGATTGGCTGTACGGCGCAGACATCGGGGTACACCCGGCGTACCGCGGGCGAGGGTTGGCGCAGGCGCTCTACGCGGCGCGACAGGAACTGGTGTGGGCCCTCGGACTCAAAGGGCAAGTCACGGCGGGGATGTTGAGCGGCTACGGCGCCGTGAAACACGAAATGAGTGCCGAAGCCTATTACGAGGGGTTGCTGTCGGGCCGTATCAACGACCCTACGCTGTCGATGCAGCAACGGGTCGGATTCGAGTTTCGGGGGCTCCTCAAGGATTATCTGAACGACCCCGTGTGCGACAACTACAGTGTGCTGATCGTGCTCGACGCGGCGAAAGACGTAGCGGGAGCAGTACGGCCGGCCGGCGGTATATAGGCGGCCGGTGGGGCTGGTGGGTCTGGTCGGGCTGGTGGGGGATTGCGCGGCTTAGAATCTGCGTAATTACCTACCTGCCCTACCTGCGCCTACCAGACTTACCCGCCCTACCAGCCCTAACCCGCACCAACGAAGGAGTGAGTGATGCCGTCAATTCATCTGAAAACCGAAGTGCCCGGCCCACGCAGCACGGCGCTGCTCGCACGCCGCGCCTCGGCGGTGCCCACCGGTTTGGGCAAGGCCACCGATGTCGTCGTGGAACGCGCCGAAGGCGCGCTCGTGCACGACGTCGACGGCAACACGTTGATCGACTTCGTTGGAGGCATTGGCGCACTCGCCGTCGGCCACTGTCCACCAGCCGTCGTGCAGGCGATGCACGACGAGGCGCAGAAGCTGGTGCACATGTGTTCGCTCGTCGGAACCTACGAATCCTACGTGCGCCTGTGTGAGCTCCTGAACGAGGTGACGCCCGGCAGCTTCGCCAAGAAGACCTTGTTGTCCAACGGCGGTGCCGAAGCGGTGGAGAACGCGGTGAAAGCCGCGCGTGTGTATACCCGTCGCCCCGCGGTGATCTGCTTCGAGGGCGGGTACCATGGCCGTACGCTGCTCGCGCTCAGCCTGACGAGCAAGTACAGCTTGTTCAAGAAAGGGATGGGCCCGTTCGCGCCGGAGATCATCCGGCTGCCGATGCCCAACGTCTACCGCGCGCAAGAGGGCATGAGCGCCGAACAGTGCGTCAACTGGGGCATCCAGCAACTGGAGCAGGCGTTCACCGCGCAAATCGATGCAGCCGAAGTCGCCGCGATCATCATCGAGCCGGTGCAAGGCGAAGGCGGCTTTGTGCCGGTGCCGCCCCGCTTCCTCCATCGCATTCGCGAGCTCTGCGATCAGCACGGCATCGTGATGATTGCCGACGAAGTGCAATGCGGCTTTGCGCGCACCGGCAAACTGTTTGCGCTCGAGCACTACGGCATCGCTGCCGACATCGTCGTGACCGGCAAATCGCTCGGCGCTGGAATGCCGATCAGCGCCATCACCGGCCGCGCCGAGATCATGGACGCGACCCACCTCGGCGGCATGGGCGGCACCTACGGCGGCAATCCGGTGACCTGCGTCGCGGCGATCGCCGCCATCGAGATGATGCGCCAACCCGCGTTTCTCGCCCGCGCCGAGCGCATTGGCGCGACGCTGCGCGAAACGCTCGAGGCGTGGAAGAGCCGTCATCCCTTGATCGGTGACGTGCGTGGTCTCGGCTCGATGATGCTGATCGAACTCGTGAAAGACCGCGCGACCAAGCAGCCCGCTCCGGACGAAACGCTGGCTGTTCTCAAGGCGGCGTGCCGCAAGGGCGTGATCGCGATGCGGGCAGGTCTCTTCAGCAACGGCATCAGGTTCTTGCCGCCGCTGGTTATCACCGATGATCAGCTGCGCGAAGGTCTTGATGTCATCGAGCACGCGCTCACCGACGTAGAGGCAGGCCTTCTGGCTGGAACGGGCGATCGGCGCCAACCCGCGAGCGTGTCTCGCTCACCCGTTGGCTGACCGCAGGATAATAGGGACCGAGTTTGCCGCATGCAGGATTTCGAGACAACGCTCGGCACCATCAGGATGGCACCCTACATCGTCAAGGCGATGGCGTTGATTGGTGTGAGGCGCCGGGCGGGAAGCAATATGTTCCGGCACCAGATCAGCACGATGGGCATCCTGCTCGACTACAAAATTATCGATCCCGTGATGCTGAAGGCGGCGTTGATCCACGACCTCTTCGAGGACGCCGCTGGCATGCCTGGCGTGTCGGAGGGTGAGATTACGCGCATCGATTCGGACGGTCCCGCGGTCTACGATCTCGTCATGGAGGTGACCGTTCGTGACGTCGGCGGTGTCAAGGAACCGAAGTCCGAGTACCTCTTGCGCATCATGGAGCACGGGAGCGCCCGCGCCAAAGTCTTGAAGCTGGCAGACCGCATCAGCAACCTCACGGCACTGGGATTTGTCCACGACTTCGACTTCGTCAGGAGGTACGTGCAGGAGACGCGGGCGTACATCCTGCCGCACGCCGAGGACGTCAACGCCGACATGTTCAGGGAGTTGTCGGATCTGGTTGAGAGCCGGGCGCGGCAGATTGGCGCGCCACGAAGCTAACAGAGTTGCAGACGTCCGACTGGCGTCAATGACCAAAGGCGCCACCCGTGTGTGGTAACCGGCTCACTTCGCAACGGGTCGCAACCGGCTGTATTTCCTGAGCACCTGCTGGAGCCTGTCGTGCGGAAGTGCATACACCGTGTTGCCGTCGTAACCGGTCATGGTTTCCGCTGCGGCCAAGGCGTTGACAATCGCTTCTTCCGTGGCCTCGATTGTCGCAACGAAAAACGGGCTGAGCGCGCCGTTCGGCAACATCCGCACGTCAACCGCGTCGCCTGCGACTTTCGCCGCGCCAGGGTTCGCAGTCGAAAACGCGATGAAGATGTCACCGGACCCGTTGGCCGCCGTGCCGCCGACCCGCGCTATGCCCATGGGAACGCGTCGCGCCAGCCGCTCGAGTTGATGCGGCAGAAGCGGCGCGTCGGTCGCGACGACGACGATGATCGACCCTTCGCGCGTGCCTGCCGCCATGGCATTGCCGCGACTGCGCGGCAGATCGACAATCTCTCTCCCAACCGGTACTCCCGCAATCGTGAGTTCCTCGCGTGAGCCGTAGTTGGCTTGAACAAGAACACCGACCGTGTGTCCGCCGGTCACCCGACGCGATGCGGTGCCGATGCCACCCTTGAAACCGTGGGCCACCATGCCTGTGCCTCCGCCCACGTTTCCCTCCGGGACCGATCCCGAGCGCGCACCGTTGAGCGCGGCGAAGACGTGCTCCTGCCGCACGTGAAATCCCGCGATGTCGTTGAGGAAACCGTCGGACGTTTCACCGACGACTGGTTGGTGCCACGGAATGTCGACCTTGAGGACATCATCGAACCACGCCAGGATCGCGTCTCTGACGGTTCCGACGCTGTAGGTATTCGTGATCGCGACCGGCCCTCCCAGCACGCCGCCTTCGGCCACCCAGGCGATGCCAGTGAGATCGCCGAATCCATTCCCAGCGTGCCATCCGGCAAACACCGGTTCCCATTTCCTGCCCTTTGGCAGCACCACTGTGACGCCCGTCCGTACGGCCTGGCGGCCTTCGCCTCTGATGATCGTCGTATGCCCGACTTCGACGCCCGCGACATCCGTGATCGCATTGAGCGGCCCTGGTGTTCCATCGAACGGCACGCCCAGCTCTCTGGCGCGGGGTTTTGAAGCCGGCTGCGCAACCAAGGCACCGCTCAACACACACAACACAAGCGTATGCACGAACCTCATTGTTTCCCTATGGTCGATCACATTGGGTCGCGATGCGAGTCCACCGCGGAAACATACCAACAGTTAGATACTTAATGACGGTTTTCATGACGACGTCTCCACGCATCGGTCTCGGTTGTATGCGGCTCTCGACCGAACGCGATCGCGACCACGCGAAGAGCCTCGCGGTGCTCCACGCGGCATTCGACGCCGGGGTGACCTTTCTCGACACGTCTGACGCGTATTGCTGGGACGATAGCGAACGCGGTCACAACGAACGGCTCATCGCCACGGCGCGCGACACATGGACAGGCGATCGATCGCAGGTGCGCGTGGCGACCAAAGGCGGTTTGACGCGGCCCGACGGCCGCTGGCAGCCCGACGGTCGCGCCAAACAACTCGCTGCGCGATGTGAAGATAGCCGGCGCGCACTCGGCGTCGACCGCATTCATCTGTATCAGCTACACGCGCCCGATCCGCGGACACCGCTTGCCACGAGCGTCCGCGCGCTTGCGGCTTTGAAACGTGACGGGCTGATCGACGCGATCGGCCTTTGCAACGTGACCGTGGGACAGATTGAGGAAGCGCGGCGGATTACCGAGATCGACGCGATCCAGATCGAGCTGGGCGTGTGGCACGACGAACACTTTCTCAGCGGTGTCGCCGAGTATTGTGTCGCCCACGGGTTGCGTCTTCTGGCCTACCGGCCACTGGGTGGTTCGTTACGACGGCGCCGGACGATGACCGACCCGACGCTCGAGCACATCGCTCGACGCCACGGAGCCACGCCGGCCGAGATCGCGCTCGCATGGCTCATGGACCTGTCCACGTTCATCGTCCCCATACCCGGCGCAACGCATGTCGACACTGCGCACTCGATTGCGCGCGCGTCTGGTATCACGTTGAGCGACATCGATCGAGGGGAGCTCGATCAGCGGTTCCCGGCGGCCCGCGCACTTCGACATCCGCAAGCGCGCGTTCCGGATGCGCCGCGGCGCTCCGACGGCGAGGTGGTGCTGGTGATGGGTCTGCCCGGTGCAGGCAAGAGCACCTATGCCGAAGGCTTGATGGCGCAGGGCTACCACCGCCTGAACCGCGATGTCGCCGGCGGGACGCTTCGTGACCTGCTGCCGGCGCTCGATGCCGCGCTCGCCTCTGGTGCTTCGCGCATCGTGCTCGACAACACCTACGTCTCGCGCAAGTCGCGCGCCGAGGTTGTTCGCGCAGCCTCGGCCCGTGGCTTCCCGGTTCGCTGCATCTGGCTCGCGACACGTATCGAAGACGCCCAGATCAACGCCGCCGCGCGCATCCTGACGCGTCACGGGACGCTCTCCGGCGATGCCGAGCTCGACCAGCTGCGAAAACGCGACGTCGCGGCATTTCTCCCGCCGGCGCAGTTCCGCTATCAGCGGCAGCTCGAACCACCGGACCCGTCGGAGGGATTCTCGCGCATCGACGCCGTGCCGTTCGAGCGCCGCATCGATCCGTCGTTCGTCCATCGCGCGGTCATCGTCTGGTGCGATGGTGTGCTCCTGCGCAGCCGATCGGGACATCGATCGCCGGTGCATCCCGAGGACGTGGACGTGCTCGCGGATGCCGCAGCCATCCTCCGCGGATATCAAGACAAGGGCTGGCGGCTACTGGGCATGTCGTGGCAGCCAGACATTGCGGCGGGGACGCAGTCCAACGATGGCGCGGCATCGGTGTTTGCGCGGATGAACGAACTGCTCGGGCTCGAGATCGAGGTCGAGTGTTGTCCGCATGCGGCTGGTCCACCGCGATGCTGGTGCCGGAAGCCGCTGCCCGGGCTCGCCGTCGTGTTCGTGCATCGCCACAAACTCGATCCAGCGCAATGCGTGTATGTGGGTGCTGGCACGCAGGACCCGGGCTTCGCCCGGCGGCTCGGGTTCGAGTACCGCGACGCCGCCGAGTTCTTCCCGCCGGGCCACGACCGCAGATCGATTGCGCCCACTCGCGACAACTCTCAGAAGTAGACCTTCAAGCCAAACTGCACGATGCGCGCGTTGCCGGCGGAGAGAATCTGTCCGAACCCGCTCGAGTCGCGCATGATGTTGGGAGGACCGAAATTTGCCCGATTGAAGGCATTGAACACTTCGGTGCGGAACTGCACGGAGCGACTACCCCCGATCGGGAAATTTTTCGCGAGTGTGAAGTCGAAGTTCGCGTATCCCGGACCACGCATGATCCCGACACCGGCGTTGCCGAAGGCCTGCGGCGATGGCGAGAACGCCGCGAACGCGTCGGTGTTGAACCAGCGATTGATCGTGCGCTCCGAGTTCGGCAGCTCCGGTTCGCCCACCAGGTTGGGGCGGGCGCGACGTTCGCCGCCGAGGTTGAGCACAGTCGAGCCGCCCAACGTCGCGGTCAGTGCCAACCCGCTCTGCAGAACGTGAATGCCCGACACCTGCCACCCCCCCAAGACCGCATCCATGGCCCGGTTCCAGTCGTTGCCGAAGCGGCGTCCGTTGCCGAACGGCAGCTCGTACACGTAACTGGCAACGAAACGGTGTGCGACATCGAACTCGGCCGGTCCTCGCTCCGCCTCCAGGTTAAAGGCGTCCTGTGGTTCGCGGAACGTGCCCGTGTCGATCCCGGCGCCGCCGCCGCTCGTCGAGATGTGATCGGGCGCGTCGGTGATCGCCCGGCCCCAGGTGTAGCTGATGATCGCGGTCAATCCGTCGGTGAACCGCTTTTCCACGCGCGTCTGCAACGAGTTGTAGTCCGACGAGACGCGATTCTCCATCCATTGAATGTCGCCGAACGCAGGGTATGGACGCGCTCCCGCCGATTGAGTGCCATCCGCGTTCTGGATCACCGCGCGCTGATTGAGATTCCGGAAGCCGGGGAGTTTCGATCCGCGGTTGCCGACGTACGCCACGTCAAGCAACCAATCGCCCAAGAACTGGTACTGCACGCCGAGGTTGTACTGCTGAATGTACGGCGTGCGCTGGTTGGGGTCCTGCGCGCGCCGCGCTACGGTTGTCGACAACGACCCCGGATCCAGAAGTCCGTTCGGATAGCCGTTTACCAGGACAAAGGGGGCTGCCGAGGCCACGGCCGCCGCTCCCGACGCCGATGATTGCAGCAGGTTGTCCACGAGGTAGGGCGGGTTGAAGCCGAGCATTCCTTCTCGCCCTTGTCGGACCGTGTGCGTGTAGAACAGACCGTAGCCCCCACGCACGACCCATGACGTGGCTGGCGTATAGGCGAAGCCCACGCGCGGCGCGAAGTTGTTGCGATCGGGATGGATCAGCGCGCGCTCGAACGTGTCGCCGTCTTTCGCAAAGATCATCGTGCCGGTTGCAGGGTCGAAGTTGGCGAGGAGATTGTCCCTCTCGCGCGGCGGCGTCGCGTACTCGTAACGACCGCCGAAGTTCAGTGTCAGCTTGGGCCCGATCTGATAGTCGTCCTGGATGAAGTAGAACTGCATGTCCTGCCCTTGATCCATGACGGTGAAGCTGGTGAGCGCCAATTGGGAAGGCAGCCCCAGAAGAAGGTCGCCCATGGCCCTGTTGGTAAAGCGGTTCTCGAAGTTCATGCGCCCGACCGTCGCGTTCAAGTCGTTGATCTTGGTCTGCACGTGCAGGAACTCGCCGCCGAACTTGATCATGTGCGCCCCACGGCTCCAGGTCAGCGTCATGCGCGGATTCCAGGCACGCGGCGTCTGAAACTGTGGCGTCGACGTATGCCGACCCACGGCGTCGAACCCCTGGATGTTCACCTTCGGCACGCCGCCGACGATGCCCGGATCGTTCGGCACGTTCTTCAGCCCGACCGCCGCCGCACCATCCACGCCGAAGTTGGGGGGATAGGTGAAGTAGTTCCCGCGCGTGAAGCCGAAACGGAATTCGCCAACCAAGGTTGGCGAGAAGATCTGCGTCAATCCGATCGCCAGCCCCTGCGAGCGATTGAGGTTCGATCCAAATGCGTCGTTGAAGGATCCTTCGCCCAAGGCCCGGCAACGGTGCGGGCCGGAAGGTGTTGGTGTCGACGAAGCTGTAACGCCCGAACACGTTGACGGCAGCGGTGAACTGATGGTCCAGCCGGACATCGAACTGATCCTGTCGAGTGTCGGTAACCGGGGTCGATGCGTAGATTCCGGAACCCGGCACATTCGGGTCGGGAATGAGGCTGACGATGTTGGCGCCCACGGGGTCCCAACGCTCGCGCGGGATCACCCATTGACCTTGCGCATTCCGGCCGAACTCGGGCCGGCCCGGTGCGAACGGATCGACCACTGCCGTGCTGAAGATCCCTGCCTTCTCGGCAGCGGTGGGCACCAGACGGACGCGCGGAATGCCTTCGGCATCGCGCAGACCCTCGTAATCGGCGAACCAGAACGTTTTGTTGCGGACAAGAGGACCGCCGGCGGCGCCGCCGAACTGGTTGCGATCGCGTTGTGGCTTGGGGGCGCCGAGAAGGTTGGAGAAGTAATTGTTGGCGTCGAGCGCATCGTTGCGGAAGAACTCGTAGACGCTGCCGCGAATCGTGTTCGATCCTGACTTGATCGTGGCATTGACGACCGCACCGGAACTGCGTCCGTACTCAGCCGAGTACGCGTTTGTCTGGATCTTGAATTCCTGGAGCGCTTCGATCGAGGGCTGTACGAGCCTGAACGTTCTCGCCGCGGAACGAGTTCGAGTACGAGATGTTGTCGACACCGTCGAGCAGGAAGACGTTATTGAACGTGCGATTGCCGTTGACGTTGAGCACGCCTTTGAAGTTGACGCTCGCCAGGCGCGGCGTCCCCGGCAGCACGCCGGGCGAGAGCAACGCGAGCTGGTTGTAGTCGCGACCATTCAACGGAAGCTCGGCGATCTTGCGCTGGTCGATGACGCGCCACGCGACGACGTCTGCGTGTCGAGCAGCGGCGTGGCCCCGGTGACTTGCACGGTTTCGTTCAACCCGCTGGGTTGCAACGTGACGTCGACGCGCGCCACCTGCGCCACCTGCAAGGTGAGCCCGCTGCGCACCATCTTGCCGAATCCCGGCGCCTCCACCGTGACGGAGTAGTTGCCAGGCCGCAATCCCGGCGCGGTGTACGTGCCCCGCTCGCTGGTCACGATGGTGACGCCGATGTTGGTCGCCACGTTGATGACCGTCACGATTGCACCCGACACCACCGCGCCGGACGAGTCCCGAACCTCGCCGGTAAGGGTAGCGGCGTCCTGTTGCGCCCACGCACTCGCAGGACCGAGGAGGAAGGCCAGCCCGACGCAGGTGATCCACGCAAACGTTCGTCGAAGTCTCATGACGCACTCCCTGGCGAGCGGTGATTGGAACCAAATCCAAGCGCCCGCCGATTCCTCGGCAAGGTGACGATACCGCGCCGATGTGAAGATTAAGTCACAATTTCGTTTCGACGCTAGTGCTCGATCGCCGATGCCGACAGCTGGTTGCCGTCACCGGGCGCCGGGGCTAAGCTTCGATCCTCGGTCGTGGCCATCATCAACACGTGCGTCTGCACCAAAGAGCGGGCCGAGAAGGTAAGGTTTGTTACCGACAGTTAATCGATGCATCGCCATGACGTTCACCTATCAACAACACATCGACGGCATGTGGACCGGTGCCGCCGGCGGCGGTACATGGGACGTGATCAATCCCGCCACCGAGGACGTCGTGCGGACCGTTCCGTTCGGGGGGCGCGAAGACTGCCACGCCGCGATCGAGGCTGCGGCGCGCGCGTTCCCCGAGTGGGCCCGACGCACGCCGTACGAGCGGGCCGCGATTTTGCAGCGTGCGGCGGCGCGAATGCGCGAGGTGGCTGACGAGGTCGCGCACACGATGGTGCTCGAGTGCGGCAAGCCGACGGTACAGGCTCGGGGCGAGTGGTTGACCGCGGCCGACCTTTTCGACTGGTTTGCGGAAGAAGGCAAGCGAGCCTACGGCCGAACCATCCCCTCGCGCGTAGCCTCCAAACGCATGACGGTGCTGCGCCAGCCGCTCGGCGTCGTCGGGGTGATCACCGCCTGGAATTTTCCCGCCTACAATCCGGCGCGGGCGTGGGCGGCGGCCCTGGCGGCCGGCTGCACCGTCGTCGGGCGACCGTCGGAATTCACGCCGCTCACGGCGATGGCGATGACAGAGATCCTGGTCGACGCCGGCGTGCCTCGAGGCGTGCTCAATTTGATCAACGGCGAGCCCGAGGCCATGGGCCAGGAGATGCTGGACCATCCGGCGTGCCGCAAGATCAGTTTCACGGGCAGCGTGCGCGTGGGCAAGATTCTGATGGACGGTGCGTCGCGCACCGTGACGCGCCTGTCGCTCGAGCTCGGCGGCAATGCTCCGGTGATCGTCTTGCCTGATGTCGATCTCGAGCAGGTGACAGCGGGCGCCATCACCAGCAAGTTTCGCAACAACGGCCAGGTATGCGTGTCGCCGCAGCGCTTTCTCGTTCATCGCCGCGTCGCCGAGCCCTTTGCCGACGGTGTCGCAGACCGCGCCGCCAGCTTGCGTCTGGGCAGCGGGCTCGATGCCGACGTGCAAGTGGGCCCGCTTATCAACGCGCGGCAACGCGACCGCGTGGCCACCCTCGTTGAGGATGCGGCCCGCCAGGGCGTGGCGGTACGCGCCGGTGGCCGGCGTCCAGCCAATCAGTCGCGCGGCTACTTCTTCGAACCAACCGTATTGGCCGGCGTCGCACCAGGCATGCCCATCTTCCAGGAGGAGATTTTTGGTCCGGTCATGCCGATCGTGCCGTTCGATGATCTCGACGAGGCGATCGCGCTCGCGAACCGGACGCAATACGGGCTGGCGGCGTACGTCTGGACCAACGATCTGCGAGCGTCGATCAAGGCCTCGGAGGCGCTGCAGTTCGGCATGGTCGGGATCAACGAATGGGCGCCGCACGCAACCGAGGCGCCATTCGGCGGCTGGAAACAAAGCGGCCTGGGTCACGAAAGCGGCAGCGAGGGGCTGTCGGAGTATCTGGAAACAAAGCTCGTCGCGACTGGCGGGCTGACTTGAATCGTCGACCGTCGACGTAACTCGACAACTGATGGCCCGCCGGCTACCGTGCAGACCGATGGGCCTACAATGCCCTCATCATGACCAACCACGACCGCCAACTCGGCATGGCGTCCCCGATCACGCGCCGCGATTTTCTCAACGGTGTCGCGATCGGCATCGGCGGCGTCCTCGCCGCAGGTGGCGCGGGATTCGACGGCGAGCCGCTGCTTGCGCAAGCGACGGGTAGCCCGTACCCACCCGCACTCACGGGCCTGCGTGGCTCGCATGTCGGCTCGTTCGAAGCGCTTCACGCGATGAGCATGAATGAGGCGTACTGGAAGACCGCGCCGGCGCCGCAGGACACGCGCGAAGCAGTACGACCTGGTTGTGGTCGGCGCGCGGAATCAGCGGGCTCTCCGCCGCGCATTTTTTCCGCAAGGCCAGGCCGGACGCGCGCATTCTGCTGCTCGACAACCACGACGATTTCGGCGGTCACGCCAAGCGCAACGAGTTCACGCACAACGGCCGCACCTACATCGGCTACGGCGGCACGCAGTCGATCGATAGTCCCGCGCCCTACAGTGCTGTCGCCAAGGCGCTCATCACCGAACTCGGCATCGACGTCGCGCGTTACTCAAAGGTGCTCGACTCCGCCCTCTACAAGTCACTTGGCCTGCGGTCCGCATCCTTCTTCGACAAGGAAACCTTCGGCGCCGATCGGCTCGTCGTCGGTGACGTCGCGCGACGAGGCGTTTCTCGCGGCGGCCGCCGCTCAGCGACGCTGTCCAGACGCGATCTCAAGCGGCTGCTCACCGAGCAGTTCGATCCGATGCCTGGTCTCACCTCAGCGGAGAAGAAGGCCAGGCTTGCGCGAATGAGCTACGCCGATTTCGTGACCAAGCTCTGGAAGCTCGATCCCGGCGTGGTCTGCGCTGTACCAAACGCGCACGCACGGACTCTTCGGCGTTGGTGTCGACGCGGTGCCGGCGCAGGACGCCTTCGGCCTCGGGCTTCCAGGCTTCGCCGGCGATGGGACTCGATGCCAGGCCCGGCCCCGGACAAAACTACGACTCGATTCGCAATGACGAGGCCGAGCGACTACTACTTCCATTTCCCCGACGGCAATGCCTCTGTTGCGCGTCTGCTGGTGCGGCGCCTGGTGCCCGACGCGATTCCTGGGTCGACCGTGGACGATGTCGTCACGGCGCGAGCCGACTACTCGAAGCTGGATGTTGCCGCTTCGCCGGTGCAGAATTCGTCTGAGCAGCTCCGTGCATGCGCGTGCGCCACACCGGACCTGCGGGCGCCGCGCCGACAGGTCGAGATTGCCTACCTCCAAAACGGCGGCACGCTCAAAACGGTGACGACGAGCGCCGCTGTGCTCGCCTGCTGGCACACGGTCATTCCGGCGATCTGTCCCGAACTGCCGGCCGCTCAGAAGACGGCGCTCGACTTCGCGATCAAGGTGCCGCTCGTCTACACCAACGTGTTCATCCGATCGTGGACCGCGTTCCAGAAGCTCGGCGTGCAGCGGATTTCGACGCCGGGCATGTGGCACACGTCGGTCGGTCTCGATTTCCCCGTGAGCCTCGGCACCTACAAGCATCAGACCAACCCGGCCGAGCCGGTGGTGCTGCATCTGTCGAAGGCGGCATGCAAGCCGGGACTCCCAGTGCGTGAGCAGCATCGTGCCGGCCGCAGCGAATTGCTGTCGACGTCTTTTCGAGACGATTGAGCGCAGCATTCGCGATCAACTCGGGCGCACGCTCGGCGGCGGTGGCTTTGATCCGGCGGCAGATATCCTCGGCATCACCGTGAACCGCTGGCCGCACGGATACGCCTATCAGTACAACTCCCTTTACGACGATTTCTGGCTCGAATAACGGCGAGCAGCCGTGCGCGGTCGCGCGCCGGCCGCACGGCCGCATCGCCATCGCCAACGCCGACGCCGGCGCCTACGCCTATACCGACGCGGCCATCGATCACGCACATCGCGCGGTGCAGGAACTGCTGGCCACGCCGGGTCAGTAGTGTCGGCTCCGTCGCGCATTCCGCGCACGCTCGGGCTCGCCGATCTGGTACTGCTCGGCACCGTCGCGATCGTCAACGTCAACACCGTGCCGCCGGTGGCGCGGTTCGGACACGCGACGCTCGCCCTCTGGGTGATCGCGTGGGCGGCCTTCTTCGTCCCCGAGGCGATCGCCGTGCTCGCGTTGTCGCGCCGGTATCCTGGCGAGGGTGGCGTGTACTGTGGGCGCGGCGGCACTTCGGCGACGTGCACGGATTCGTCGCCGGCTGGTGCTACTGGACGAACAACCTGCTTTACGTCCCCGTGCTGCTCGTCTATCTCGCCGGCGTCATCGCCTATGCGGGCGGCGAGCGTCTGGCATCGATGGTCGACGACAAATCGTTCGTTGCGACGATCGCTTTCGGGTGGTTGGCGCTCATCACCGCTGCGAACATCCGCGGGCTCGCCGTTGGCAAGTGGATCAACAACATCGGAGGCATCGGCAGCGGCGTCACCGTCCTGCTCGTCGTCGCGGCGGCGGCGGTCGCGCGCTGGCAGGGCGTGGCGACATCCGCACCAGCTGCGGACGGCTCGATCCTCGACATGGCGAGCGGTCTTGGCGTGATGTGCTTCGCTTTCATCGGGATCGAGCTGGCCTCGACGATGGCCGACGAGATCCGCAATCCGGAACGCGACGTGCCGCGCGCGATTGTCATCACCGGAATCATCGCGCTCGTTTCGTACGTCCTCGTGACCGACGCGCTGCTCGCGCTGGTGCCCGCGCACGAGTTGGGGGCGATTCAGGGTGTCATGCAGGGCGATCAGTCGCGGCGCCGAGGCGGCCGGAGCAGGCTGGCTGGTTGCGCCGATCGCCGCCGTGATGGCGCTCTCGATCGGCGGCGCGGCGTCGGCCTGGTTCGCGGGCCCGGCGCGCATCCCGTTTGTCGCCGGCCTCGATCGCGCGCTGCCGGCGGCGCTCGGCCGCGTCCACCCGCGGTGGGGCTCGCCGCACGTCGCGCTGATCACCTGCGCGGTGCTGTCGGCGGCGTTGACCGCGCTGTCGTTGATCGGGTCGAGCGTTGCCGAAGCGTACGAGATCCTGCTCAAGGCCACAGTCGTCATCAACCTCGTGCCGTTCGTGTACATCTTCCTCGCGCTCGTGACGCTCGACACCGCTCGGCTGGCAGAGCGGATCGCCGGAGCCGTGGGCGCGGTTGTCACCACGGGTGGGATCGTCGCGGCGTTCCTGCCGAGCGACGACGTGACGAGCGTCGTCGTGTTCGAGCTGAAGATGGCGGCGGGAGTCCTCGGGCCCGTGCTGGTCGGCCTGTGGCTATTCGCGAGGTCACGGAAGCACTGAGCACGGAACCACGGAAAAACGAAAACACAAAGAATCCCAGGATCTCTTGATCCGCGTACGCTTTTCTAAGGAATGCGCGGATCAGGGGATAACGGGGATTGGAGTAACCGTTAAACGAATAGGTCGGGCATTTTCAACGATGAGGTCGAGTTCGCTCAGCGATGACCCTTCGATGCGCCCAGATATCCGACGCGGCTCGTGTGATCGTCAAGATCCCAAACCCTTTTCGTGTTTTCTGTGTTTTCGTGGCCCGCTCTTCTCCGTCTTCCGTTCTCCGTGCCTTCCGTGGCCCTGTCTTCCGTGCTCGGCGGACGGCGAGCGCAGCCGCCAGTTTTTCGAGCTCGGTGAGCGATGCCACGAAGCGCGTGAGCGCGTGCTCCAGGCGCGATGTTTCGCGGGCGACGCCGCGGCATCGCCGACGCGAATCGCTTCGGCCAATCCTGGCAGCGGCTGTCCTTCGTACAGCGAGTAGATGTTCCACCGTAGATCACGTGGCGATACCAACGCGTCTCCGGCGGCTCCGATTCGTCGAGGAGCTGCTGTTCCAGCCTGACGAGCGCATCGTTGATTGGCCGCATCCGGGCAGCGTCGCGCGCGCCTGCCCCATGCGCTCGATCAAGGTGTGATTCCACGGTGGCCGCAATTGCCGCCGCGCGTGCCGCGAGTCGTCCGGCCTCGGCGAGATCGACCGCAACGCGGCGCCGTCCGGCGTCGTCAACCGGCCACAGACGCTGCGGCCTCAATGAACTCGCCGATCTTGCGCGAGTAGTGCGAATACCGGAAGGGCAGTGTCTCCGCACGACGCGAGTCGCAACACCGCGAGGCCAAGCACTCGCGCCAACGTCTGGCTCACCTTGAAGCCGGGGTCGGCGTGCTGCTCCACGTAACTGGCGCGTGTCGTAGTTCGAATGATACGGGCCGTAGCTTCCCTCGAAGTCGAACTCCATCTGCAGCGTGGGTAAGCCGAGAAAGTCCTGGAAGGCGACGAAGTCAGCGCCGCTGCCAAGCGCTGCGAGCTCCACCTCGAAGCCATCGGCGCCTCGACGGCGACGTTCGACCGGCTGTCGCAGCCACTCGTCCGCACGCCAGCGTTCATACACCGAGCCGTTCCCATCGAAATGAGGCACGTCACGCGTCACCTGGACGAGGAAATCGCGCAGCGACGGGGTGCCGCCGCCATCGAACCGGCCACGCATCGACAGATCGGTGTTGAGATACACGACGGCTTTCTCGCGCAGCTCCTTCTGCATCGCCTCCGCGTACTCCGTCGATCCGATGAGCCCGAACTCCTCCGCGTCCCAAAACGCGAATTTGATCGAGCGCTCCGGCTTCCATCCTGAACGCGCGAGGGCGGCGAGGCCGCGCGCGACTTCGAAGGTGGGCGCGAGACCAGTGCCGGGATCCATCCCGCCAAAGCTCCACGCGTCGTGGTGGGTGCCGAGCACGATCCAGCGGTCGGGGTCGCGTCCGGGGATCGTTCCGATCACGTTGCGGATCGGACGTCGGCTCGCGTCCATTTGCACGTCAAGCCGCACCGAGACTGGACCGGGGCCGAGTCGATACGTAAACGGCAGCGCACCCTGGAACCCCGAACCTGAAGGCGGCGCCGGACCCTCGAGGCGCGACAGGATCTTCGCGGCCTCTTTCCACGACAGCACCACGGCTGGAATCTTCGGCAGCGTGGGCGCCGTTTTCGGATCCATCGCCGGTGCCCCGGCGGTGGCTCCGACGCCCGGAGTCAGCGGATCGCCGTGCCAAAACCAGCTGTATTTACCGTTGCCGCTCTGCGATTGAAAGTCGGCGCGCCATGGCCCCTCCGGCCACGTCAGGCCCCGCGCGTAACCATCGTCTGCCGGATCCGAATAGATGATGATGCCGGCCGCGCCAGCCTTTTCCGCCGTGTGGAGTTTTACGGCGCGATGGCTGCGCGCATATCGGGCGATGCACGATCTTGCCGCGCACGTCCACGCCGGCCGCGGCAAGGCGCGCGTAGTCGGGCGGCAGTCCGTAGTTGGCGTAAACGACGGGCGCGGTCACGGTCCCGGATGCGGCGTAGGCGACAAACCCAGGACCGAGCTCCGCGTGTGCGCTGTCGGCGTCGCGCGGAAGCGAGGGCTCGCGCACGGCAAGCGGCTCCTGCGGTGGCGTTACGATGTCGACGTCTTCTCGATCGTTACTTCCGCCGACTGCTGAGCCGGCGCGGCATGCGGCAGGAGCGGTACGGTCGTGACGCACAGGACAACCGCCAATGCGAGTGCAGCAGGCGTGCTACGCGATGCGATCCAGAAGCCGGATCCCGTTCTCATGAGACTCGCGACCTTAGCCCTACAGGTCGAGAGTGTCAAACGCGGCGTCCCGACGTTCGTCCCCGCAAAGAGCCTCTCTAGGCGTTCGCACACACTGCGGGTTTGGACCAGGCGTGATTGGTCGTTGACACTGCGCGTCGCGGGGCCGGATAATGCCGACGGTTCAGGTTGTCTTGGAGGATTTCAAAATGCGGCGTAGCTTAGTGTTGGTCTGCACGGTCGGCGCGCTCTTCGCTGCACCGTGGTTGGCTGCGGCACAGGTCACAACCGGCGATATCCGAGGTGTGATCACGGACCAGTCCGACGCGGTGCTGCCGGGCGTGACCGTGACGCTGCGTGGCCGTGGCGTGCCAGGTGCCCCGACAACCGTGACCAATGAATCGGGGGTGTATCGGTTCCCCAACCTGCCGCCCGGCAGCTACGACATCACTGCAGAGCTTGCGGGGTTCACCACCAGCGCGCAGACCGGCATTCCGGTTTCGCTCGGCGGCACTGCCGAAGTGAATGTGCAACTGAGGGTGAGCACGCAGTCGGAAACGATCACCGTCGTCGCCGACACGCCGGTGGTCGACACGCCAAACCGCGCAGGTGGCGACCAATTACTCTCGTGAGTGGATCGAGAACGCGCCGGTGCGCCGCTTCACGTTCTTCGATCTGATCAACGCCGCGCCGGGCGTCAGCCCGGCGACCTCCACCAGCTCGCGGTCGCAGTCGTTCGGCTCAGCGACCACCGAGAACACGTATCTGCTCGACGGCACCGACTTCACGGCGCCGTTGACCGGCGCCGCGTGGCCGTGGCCGAACACCGACGCGATCGAAGAGGTGCAGGTCCTCTCGCTCGGCGCGCCGGCCGAGTACGGCAACCTGCGGGCGCCGTCTTCAACGTGGTCACACGCCAGGGCAGCAACAACTTCCACGGCGACGCCAACTTCTACTTCCAGAACCAGGACCTCACTGGCCGTAACACGGACGACGACCAGGACGACGGCCTGCCGTACCACCGCGACGAGTTCAAGGACACGACGGTGCAGCTTGGCGGGCCGATCATGAAGGACAAGCTCTGGTTTTTCGGCTCGTTTCAGTATCAGAAGGACTCCGACTCTCAGCCCGGCACCGATCCCGAGTTCCCGGCGCGGTCGTCGGCGAAGCGCGTACTTCTGCAAGCTCAACTACCAGATCAACCAGAACAACGGTGCAGTTCCAGATCCACGACGACTTCTACCGGATTCCGGGCCGCGCGACCGCCGACGACGGCGCCGAGCACGATCGGCGTCGAGAACTGGCCACAACCCCTCGCCCGGGCGTGATGTGGACACTCGTGTCTCAACAAGACCGTGTCGAGGCGCGTTACTCGGGCTTCTACGGCGTCGACCACGGCGATCCGCTCAACGGCGGCCCGCGCGTCAGCCCGCGGTTCAACGATCTCGACACGGGGCAGATCACCGGCGGCATCTACTCCTGGTACGACGGCAAGAGCGAGAAAACGGCGTTCTGCGGCAAGGTCACCAAGTACGCCGAAAAGTTCATGGGCGGCAGCCACGACTTCAAGCTCGGCGTCCAGTTCAACAGCGGCGTCGGCGACTACGCCTCGGGCCGAACGACTACATCTACACCTACGGCTCGACGCCGGCGTACGGCTACACGCAGCTGCCCTGGCATGAGGGCGGCCGAAGAAGTCGCTCGGCGTTCTACGTCGACGATACCTATCAGCTCGGCCGGCGCGACGCTGAACCTTGGCCTGCGCTACGACGACAGCAAGGGCGACTCCGCTCGTCGCGGATGCTGGACCCGCAGGGGAACGAGACCGGCGCAGAGTCGCCCGCGCGTCGACAAGGTCTTACGCTGGAACAGCGTCGTCGCCGCGGTTCGGCCTCAATCTTCAAGCTCAATGACGCGGGAACGTCGACTGGTCAAGCTGCACGCGGGGCGCTATTACGGCGGCATCGTCACCAGCGAGTTCGACAACATCTCGCCGGCGATGACGCCGCGCTATCCTGTTCGACGGCACTACAGCGCCACGGGACGGCCGATCTGGAACTGGAGCTGGTCTCCGACAACAGCAGCCTGACCATCGATCCGGATCTCAAGAACCCATAAACGGATCAGTACATCGTCGGCTTTGAGCAGCAGCTGGCAATCGAACCTCGGCTTCCCGGTGAGCTACGTCTACAAACGTCGCGAGCGAGAACACCGCGTTCGCCGAAATCCGGCGGTGTGTATCAACTCGTGACCTTCAGTCGCGCCGGCGGGCGCGAACGTGCCCAGGTCTACCAGTTGCGTCAGCGGTGCCGAAGATCGCGTCTGTTCCTGCTGCCAACCCCGACCAGATGCATTCGCGCTACAACGGCGTCGCGTTCGAGACTCAAAAAGCGGATGTCGAACCGGTGGCAGGCGAACTTCGGCTTGACGCTCTCGAAATCCACGGGCCGTCAGGGTTCGAGCTCGGCGCGCGCCACGCCGCTCACGTCGCAGGTCGAGCACGGCGGGCATATTTGGCCAGAATCCCAACGACTTCATCAACACGCGACGGCCGCTCTGATCGGCGACCGCCCTGTGATCGTTGAAGACGCAGTTTCTCTATCAGCTGCCATGGGGCATGACCTCGTCGTTCAATTATCAAGCTGCAGAGCGGCAGGCCGATCTACAGTGACGATTCGTGTGCCGACGGCTGTGACGCGTATCCCCGGCACGACTCGCATCGTCGGCCAGGTCAGCGACGGAGAGGATCGCACCAAGCTGTGGCAAACACTCGACACACGCATCGAGAAGTCGTTCACTCTCGGTGGCACCGCGGAACTTGCCATGTTTGGCGACGTCCTGAATCTGCTGAACAGCGATGCCAACGAGAGCGTGCTCAGTCAGCAGCTTGGCAACGCAAACTACCTCGTGCCGTCGCGCTTCATCCTGCCGCGGCGGTTGATGATCGGCGCAAAGGTCCGGTTCTAAGACCGAGCGAGACTCGCTTTCTCACTGCCCGGGGCCTCGATACGCGCGCCCCGGGCAGTGATCTGTACGGCGAGTTCGTGGTCGCCCTGCGCGGTCGCGAGCCCTGCCGCGCGCGCGTTGGTGGTCGACGCTTCGGCGAACCGGCCGTTGGCCGCGAACGCTTCGGCGAGGGTCGCCGTCGCGCGCGGGTCGCGGCCGCGAGTCGACTCGACGACGGCGCGCGCGAGTGTGAGCGCCAGCGCCCGGTCCGCGTCCCCGAGGCCCGGAGTCGTGGCCAACAACCGCGCGAGGTTGTGCGCGAGATTCACATCGTTTGGATGATCACGCAAGCCGGCTTCCATCACCGTTCGCGCCTCACGGGTCTCACCAATTTGCAACAGCAACACGGCTAACGCGTTTGGGACCGCGGGTTCGCGCTCGCCTTGCCGCATCGCCTCTCGAAGCGCAGGTATCGCCTCCGAAGCGCGCCCGAGACTCGCCAGCGCCATCCCCCGGCCTGCATGGGAATGCGTGCGTCCCGGATCGAGAGTGATCGCTTGCTGGTAACGCTCCGCTGCATGGGCGAAGTCGCCGCGCGCGGCGCTGGCGTTGCCCTCACCCTCGAGGCGGGCGGCTGCGAGTCGATCGAGGTTGGCCCTGGCGCTGGCGTGTCCCGGCTGCAGCGTTAGGAGTTGTCGATACTGCACTTCAGCCTCCTGGGCACGGCCGGCGGCCGCGAGCGCGGTCGCGAGGTTGTAGAGCCCGACGTCGTTGGTCGGCTCCAATGCCACGACGCGACTCCACAGCGAGATCGAGTCAGACCACGGCGCCAGCGTTCGACGCGTCGCGAAGACGCAGGCGAGAGCGACAATCAAGAACGCGGCGGTCGCGAGCGATATTCGAGCGCTGCGTCTGGCGGCCCAGCTGGCGACGCTGCCTGCCACGAACATCGCGACCACCACACCAGGAAAATAGGTATAGCGATCGGCAGTCAATTGAAGGCCGCTCGGCACCAATCCCGCGGCCGGGGTGAGAAGCGCGAGATACGCAACCCACGCCGCCAGCGCTGTTGGAGAACGGTGGCGAAACGTCCACGCTGCCACAGTGACCGCAACCAGCGCGAGCAAGGCCGCAGCCATCACTCCTGGACGTGCGACGGGCGTGAGAGGCAGGGCATCGAGCGGCGTGAGCCCGAGCGGCGCCACTGTGTGCCAGAGGTAAACGAACGGTGCAGAGGACGCCCACTGCAAGCGAACGACCCAGCTGGCGTCATTGAGCCCTGGGACTCGCGCGGTGCTCTCAACCACCGCGGCGAGGACGGCGAACACGGCGAACGGCCATACCTTGCGGACGCTGGCGCGGGCGCTCCTCTGGAGGAGCCAGACGTCGACGCCGATGAGCACGACAGGAAATCCAAGCGCCACAGGCCGCGCCATCAGCGAAGCCGCATAGAGCACGAGGGCCGCCATCCACCAGCGTTGCGACGTGTGGACGCCTGCACGCACATAGGCAGCGAGCGATGCGAGCGTCAACGCGAGCGCGAGTGCGTAGGGCAGCGCACTGATCCAGGCCACGACCTCGACACGTAGCGGGTGCAGGCCGAACAAGAGCGCGGCCGCGAACGCCGCAGCGTCGCGCGTACGCTGCGTCAGATCAGCCTGCGCGCGCGTGAGAACGAGGCGCGCCACGAGCCACACCAGCAGCACGCACGCGATGTGTGCGATCACATTCGCGACGTGGAAGGCGGATGGATCGAGACCGAAGGCGTGCTTGAACCCCGCCCATACCAGCCAGCTGAGGGGCTGATAGTGCTCCATGTAGGTCGTGGTAAAGGCCCAGGTGAGGACGCCCGGCCACTCGAGAGCCCGGTTTTGCAGGATGACCGCTTCGTCATCCCAATTCAGGAACGCAAAGTTGGAAGCGGAGGAGAAGGTCCACCCCACGCGTCGCGACCATCACCACGATCGCGGCAACGCGCCGGGTCATCTATCTCAGCTCGGCGAGTTGCTGGCGAGCCGCCGCGAATCGCGGGTCGATCTCGAGCGTCCGGCGAAACTGCGCCGCCGCCTCGTCGCGCTTGGCTTGTCGGGCGAGCGCGAGCCCAAGGTTGTAGGCGTACTGCGCGTTCGTCCGATCGCGCGTCGACGCCTCGCGGAAGGCCTGCTCCGCACCGGCCAGGTCGCCGCTGCCGCCGAGGATCATCCCGAGCGAGTTCCAGTACGATGCGGGACCAGGATCGAGTTCGACGGCCTCACGCAGCAGGCGAGCGGCGTCCGCCGGCTGATTCATGTCTCGATAGAGCTCCCCGAGTTTGACCCGCACAAGCGCATCGCGCGGGGCCATCTGCGCTACGCGTTCGTAAGCATCGCACCGCGAGGGCCGCATCGCCGAGGCGACGGGCGATATCGCCCTTCGCCTTCCATGAGCCGGGGATCGTCGGGCGACGCCTTTGCCCGCGCCGGACGGCATCGAGCGCCAATTTGGGCTTGCCGTCGGCAAGGTGCGCGTCGCTGAGTCCGAGATACGCCGCCGAGTAACTGGGGAGATGCTCGAATGGCCTTCTCGTAGTGGGCGGCGGCCTCGCGCCATCGTTTGAGGCCGGTGAGCGCGCGCGCCGCGTAGTAGTGCGACCTCGAAGCTGTCGATCCCGCGCGCGAAGAGGCTGTTGAAGCGAGCGAGGCTGGCGGCGTGGCGACCCTCGCGCAGGCTCACGAGCCCCTCGCGCATGAGCGTGTTGAGCGTCTGATATTCGTCGAGCTTGTCCTTCGGATCGGCTCCCGACGCGCGGCTCGTCGAGGCACCTCCGGGACTGACGTAGCCGAGCGCGCCCAGCTTCTCGAGCAGATCCGCGGACACCGAGGTCTTCGCCGTGCCCGGCTCACGGATCGCGGCCTGCTCCTGACGCAATCGCTGCTCGAGTCCTGCCCGCAGCGAGCGCGCGCGTGCGGGCTCGCGTTCGACGAGATTGTTCAGCTCTCCCGGATCGCGCTCGAGATCGTAGAGCTCGGGCCGAGGCGCCAGGATGTACTTCCATTGCCCGAGCCGCAGCGCGCGCAGGTCGCTCCATCCGTAATGCACCAGCGGCACGAGCGATTCGGCAAACGCTGGTTCGTCGTCCAACGGCTCGCCCGCGCCGCCGCAGCGCGGCCGCCAGCGAGCGGCCTGAGACAGCAGGAGTCTGGTCGGCGAGGCCGAGCAGATCGAGGAGCGTCGGTAGCACATCAACGGTCCGCGTCAGGGCGTCGAGCCTGGTCCCCGGCTTGATACCCGGGCCGCGAGCGATGAACGGGACGCGAAGTGTCGTTTCGTAGATGAAGAACCCGTGCACCGCCTCGCCGTGCTCGTCGAGTCCTTCGCCATGGTCCGATGTCACGATAAAGAGCGTGTCGTCGCGCAGTCCGGCGGCGGCGGTCGCAGCGTCGATCCGGCCCACGAGCTCGTCGGACCATGCGACTTCGCCGTCGTACGGCCGACCGGCATACCGCGAGGCGTACGGCTCCGGCGGCTCGTACGGGTCGTGCGGATCGTAAAGATGCACCCAGGCGAAGCGCCGCTCCGGCGCCGGCTGCGCCGAGCCACGTCGCCGCCTCTGCGACGGTGGCATCGCCGCGCTTCTGGATCGTGTTGAGGAACCGCGCGTCGTCTTCGCCGATCTCGAATTGGTCCGAGTAGTCGGTCGAAGCCGCGACCGAGCCCCGACTGCTTCGACAGCACGATCGAAGAGACAAAGGCGCCGGTCCGGAAGCCGCGCTGTTGCAGAATCTCGGCGAGGAGAGGCACGTCGCTTGCGAGCGGCGGCGAGACGTTGTCTCGGATGCCGTGCTCGGCCGGATAGAGTCCGGTGAAGAGCGAGATGTGCGATGGACGCGTGAGCGGCACATGCGCCGACGCGCGAAGCGCGATGGCGCCTTCGCGCGCCAGACGATCCATGTTCGGTGTCGCGACGTTGTGTTGCCGTAGGCGCCGACGCGATCGGCCCGCAGCGTATCGATGGTGATGACGACGCAGGTGGCGCCGCGGCCGGCGTCGCGGGCGCGGCGGTGCCGTGCGCGTGCACGCCACGCCCAGTGCGACCGCCACAATGCCGACCGAGCCAGCGATGCGAGCGCAGGGCTGTCACTGGCGTCCAGGACCTCCTGCCGCCCGTTCGGCTCGCTTACCCGCCGCGAGATGCCGCGCCGCATCGCGACTCGCGCCCCTGACGTGAGTACACGTCGGCCAGCACGTAGTGACCGAGCGGCGCCATCCCCGGATCCGGCTTCAACACCAGACCACGAGTCGCGAAGTCTTCGGCGGCCTCGAGATCGCCGGTGTCGAGCAGCGCTTTCGCGAGGTACAGGAGCCGGTTGCCAAAGTCCGGGTTGAGGTCCACTGCGGCGCGAAAGTGCGCGACCGCGTCGGCCGGCCGCCCGGCGCGCGTCAGCAGTTTCGCCAGATTGAAATGCGGCTGGTAAAGCTTCGGGCTCACCGCGATCTCGGCCTCGTACGCCGCCGCCGCGGCCTGCCAATCGCCCCGCGCCTCGTGGACGAGTCCAAGGTTGTAGTGCGCCATGGACTGATCGCGCTTGGTCTTGATCGCCTCGCGCAGCGCGGTCTCGGCCGCGTCGAGTTGTTTCAGCTCGAGGCGCGCCTCTCCGAGCTTGACGAGGAACGCGCCGCGATCGCCGTCGAGCGTCAGGCCTTTTTCCAGCGCATCGGCCGCCGTCGCGAACTCGCGCCGCAGCATCGACAATTCCGCGAGCTGATACAACGCTTTCGCGCCGCGCGGATTGAGCTCCAACACGCGCTCGAACCCGGCGCGCGCCTCGTCGAGCTTTCCGGCCTGACGATAGGCCAGCGCCAGACTCCACGCCGCGCCCTCGTGCTCGGGATCGACGGCGAGCGCGCGTTGATACGCGGCTATCGCATCGCCAACGCGGCCCGCCTTCGATGTGCATGTTCCCGAGCATCGTGTGCGCCTCGATCACCTCAGGGTCGGCCGCGAGCACCTGCCGGACCTTGGCAATGCCCTCGTCCAGCTTGCCGGCGACCGAATCGTTTCCCGCCAACTTCAGCAGGTTGTAGAGGCCGATCATGTCTTTCGGATCGCCGCGCGGCCGTTCGACCATCGCCGCCCGCGTGACGGTCGTCGCCGACGTAGCCGAGCGCGCGCAGCCGTTCGCCACGTCCGGATCGACCGGCCGGGGCGCGCTGGGCGTCGCGGCAGCCGCCGTTCGAGCGGTCATGTCGCGGAGCGCCCGTCTCGAGCGCATCGGCGAGCGCGCGCGTTCGCCGCCGGCAATGTCGTTGGTCTCGCCCAGGATCGACCTGCGTGTCATAGAGCTCGCGTCGAGGCGCGGCGATGAACTTGTAGCGTCCATCCTTGACCGCCATGAGCTCGCTCCACCCGTAGTGATAGCGCGGATACCACGTTTCGCTGAATCCCAGGAGATCCAGCGGCTCGCCCCGCGCCAGCGGCAGCAGGCTCACGCCCTGCACGGCTGCCGGCACTTCGGCGCCGGCGAGATCCAGGATCGTCGGCATCACGTCGACGATCCGCACCTGATCGGGCACGGCGCGCGCGGGCACGCCCGGCCCGGCGACGATCAGCGGGATGTGCACCGACGCGTCGTAGACGAAGAAACCGTGCTGCTGCTCGTGGTGTTCGCCGAGCGATTCGCCGTGGTCGCCGACGACGACGACGATCGTCTGATCGAGCCGGTCGCTCGACTCGAGATACTCCAGGAGCCGCCCGATCTGCGCGTCGGTCGCGGCCACTTCGCCGTCGTACGCGCCCTGCATCGTGGCTGGAAACCGCGAACGGTATGGCTCGGGCGGCGTGTACGGGCTGTGCGGATCGTAGAGATGCACCCAGGCAAGAAGAACGGGCGGTCGCCTTCGCCGGCAAGCCACGCCAGCGCCTGATCGACCACTTCGCTTGCCCGGTCGCTGCGCCGCATCGAGGCCCGCGGTCATGTCATAGCGCGACAGGTCGAAGTCGTCGAAGTAGTGGTCGAACCCCTGGGCGAGGCCCCAGCGCCGATCGAGCACGAACGCGCCGACAAATCCGCCCGTGCGGTATCCGCGCGCCGTGAAGCACTTCGGCAGGGTGGTGATGCTCGTCGTCGACATAGAAGCTGCCGTTGTCGCGCACGCCGTGAAAGGTCGGGAACGTGCCGGAAAGCAGCGAGGTGTGCGCGGGCAGGGTCAGCGGCGCCACCGTGGCCGCCTGCGCGAAACGCAGGCCGCGAGCCGCGAGTGCGATCGAGTACGGGTGTCGATCGCCCCTTTGTACCCGTAGCTTCCGAGCCGATCCGCGCGCAGTGTGTCGACGCTGACGAGCAACACCGAGGGCGGGCCGCTCCTGCCGCCACGGAGCCAGCCACGCTGCCAACCGAACCCGCCAATGGCGAGACACGCGATCGCAATCGCCGTCCCGACAAGCCAACGCATGGCGGTATGGTATCAACGCGACGCGTGGTCGCGCAGGGGTTGCCACACGCAGCGCGGACCTTTGGCTCCGCGAGCGAGCGAACGACTCACTCGGCGCTTCCGTATACTCTCCTGATGCCAGAGGTTTCCCCGGTCGTCGAGTGCGACCGGGTCACCGTTCGCTACGGAAAGAATGTTGCGCTTCGGGACGTCTCCACCACCTTTTTGCCGGGAGCGATTGGCTTGCTGGGGCCGAATGGTGCAGGAAAAAGCACCCTTCTCAAGGCGCTGCTCGGCTTCCTGAAACCGGAAAGCGGCACGATGACCGTTCTCGGGCTCGACGTGGCCAAGTCGCCGCTCGAGATCCGCGCGCGTCTCGGTTATATGCCGGAGAGCGACGCGCACATCCCGGGGATGAATGCCGTCTCGTTTGTCGCGTATTGCGGCCAGCTCGCCGGCTTGCCTGCGGCCGACGCGATGCAGCGCGCGCACGAGGTCCTCTACTACGTCGGCCTCGGCGAAGCGCGCTACCGCAACCTCGAAACCTACTCCACCGGCATGAAGCAGCGGATCAAGCTCGCGCAGGCGCTGGTGCACGATCCCGATCTCCTGTTTCTCGACGAGCCGACAAACGGGATGGACCCGAAAGGCCGCGACGAGATGCTGGAGTTGATTCGCGACCTCGCGCGCAACAAGGGCGTCAATCTCATCCTGTCGTCGCACTTGCTGCCCGACGTCGAATACACCTGCGACCACGTCATCGTCATGGACAAAGGCCAGGTAACCGCGAACGGACCCATCGACGAGTTGAAGGGTCCGGCCGGGCGGGTGTATGAAGTGCGCATCAAGGGCGACACGCCGCGGTTTATCGCCACGCTGCGCAGTCAAGGCTACGAGTGCCACGACACCGACGAAGACATCATGCGCGTGTTCGTTCCGGGCACTGCGGACGAGGGCGCGCGTATTCTCTTCGGACTTGCCTCGCGCGAAGGCGCACAGATTCGCCACCTGCGTCCAAGCGTCCCCACCCTCGAAGACGTCTTTGCCCGCGCAGTAGGGGAACGGTAACCGATGCCGATTCACGATCAGGGGTACCGCCGCTACGCGGGTACACGCGCGGCGGTGGGGCGCGGCTGGGCCGTAATCACCCGCAGCGGCGTGAAGTCGCTTTTCGCGCAAGCGCGCATTTATCGGCCTGCTCCTTCTCGCCTGGTCGCCGTTCGTGGTCCGCGCGGTGCAGATCTACGTTGCCGTCGAATTTCGCCCAGGCGGCAGCGATCCTCGGCGTCAAGGCCGAGACCTTCCGCGAGTTCCTCGATCACAGGGCATATTCGTGTTCTTCGTCACCATCTATGTTGGCGCCGGATTGATCGCCAACGATCGGCGCGCCAACGCCTTGCAGGTTTACCTGTCGAAGCCGCTGACGCGTGCGGAGTACGTGGCCGGCAAACTGGCCATCCTGTTCCTGTTTCTCACGGCGGTCACCTGGGCGCCGGCGATCATGCTGTTGCTCGTCCAGATCATGTTCGCGGGAAGCTTCACATTCGTTCGCGACAACATCTTCCTGATCCCTGCCATCACATTGTTCTCGCTGCATGCAGGTGCTGCTCGCCTCGATGACGATGCTGGCGCTGTCGTCGATGTCGAAGAGCAGCCGCTTCGTCGGGATCATGTACGCAGGGCTGATGTTCTTCACCAGCGCGCTCTTCAACGCCGTGCGCGGCATTACCGGCCGCAGCTCGCCTCGCGTGGCTGTCGCCGAACGCGGCGCTCGAACAGCTGGGCGATGTAATTTTCCGTCTGACGCCGCGCTACGACCTGCCGGCGGCAGTGGCGCGCTGCTGGTGATCGTGGCGCTCATCGGCCATGTCCGCCTACATCCTCGAGCGGCGCGTGCGCGGGCGTCGAGGTGGTGCAGTGACGACTGGAGACGGAGCCGCTCGTCGCACGCCGAGCAACTGTCGAAGTGGTATGGACAGGTCAGTGGCCTCAACGACGTCACTGTCAAGATCCCGCAGGGGATCACAGGGCTGCTCGGGCCCAACGGCGCCGGCAAGTCGACGTTCATGAAACTGATGACCGGACAGCTCAAGCCGAGCAAGGGTTCGATCAGGGTGCTTGGCGAAGCCGATCTGGGGCAACCCCGCTGTCTATTTCACGCATCGGCTTCTGTCCGGAGCAGGACGCCTTCTACGACCGGATGACGGGACTCGAGTGGGTCACCGCGCTCGTGCGGCTCAACGGGCTCGTCGGACAGCGAAGCGGCAGCGGCCGCGCAGCGCGCCCTCGAGCAGGTCGATCTGCTCGACGCCGCGGACAAGAAGATCGGCGCCTACAGTAAGGGCATGCGGCAGCGCGTCAAGATGGCGCAGGCGCTGGTGCACGATCCCGACCTGCTCATCCTCGACGAGCCGCTCACCGGGATGGATCCGCTGATGCGGCGGAAGACCATTCGATTCATCAAAGACTGGGCGCGCGCCGGCAAGCACATCATCGTCTCGAGCCACATCCTGCACGAGATCGAGTCGATGACCTCGAACATCCTGCTGATCAACAACGGCCGGATCGTCGCCGAAGGCAACGTGCACGCCGATCCGCGACCTGATCGACACGCATCCGCACACCGTGTACGTGCGCGGCGCCGACCCGCGCGCCCTGGCGCGCCGGTTTCTGGTCGACGACGACGTGCTCAGCCTGCAAGTTCGAGCCGGGCGCGGTGGTGGTGGAGACGGCCAGGCCCGATGCGTTTTACGCGCGGCTCACCGAGCTGGCCGCGAGCGGCGACGCCGGCACGATCGAAGAGGTCGCCTCGCCCGACGACAACCTGCAGGCGGTCTTCCGTTACCTGGTGAAGCAATGACTGGCCCTTCGATCCACCGCCATCAGTGTCGATCAGCACAGCGCTTCGACTCCGCCACAATCGGTATCGGTCCGCACGCAGGCCGACCGATGTCGTACTGGACCGCCGCTCGCCGCGTCTTGGACCTGTCGCTCGGCGAGATGCTGTGGTCGCGGCGCACCATCTTCATGGCGCTGGTCGTCGGCGGTCCCGTCATCCTCGCGCTGATCGTCCGGGTGCGTCGAGACGTTCGGCATGTCCGGCGCTGCGCGTCAACGGCCAGCGCGTCGGCGGGATCAGCATCTTCGGCGTGATGATCTGGGTGCTCTTCCTGCGGTTCATCATTCCGGTGCTCGGCGTCTTCTACGGGACGGCGCTGATGGCCGACGAGGTCGAGGACAAGACGATCACTTATCTGTTCACGCGGCCGATTCCGCGCGGCGGCCGTGCTGATCGGCAAGTACCTGGCCTACGTCGTCGTGCACCTCGCTGGTCGTGCTGCCGTCGGTGATGCTGGTGTATTTCCTGCTGGTGCCGTTTCGCCGAGGTCGCCAGCTCGTTCGGTCAGCTGCTGACCGACCTCGGCTTACTCGGACTCGGCCTGGCCGTGCTACGGCGCGCTGTTCGCCTTCGTCGGCGCGTTTTTCAAGCGGCCGCTGGTCATCGGGCTCGTGTTCGCGTTCGGCTGGGAGCAGGTCGCGATGGCGCTGCCGGGCTACATGAAGCGGTTCACCATCGCGTACTACCTGCAGGCGCTGGTGCCGCACGCGATGCCGTCGGAAGGCGTGGTGAGCGTGCTTCAGGGGCTGTTTCGCGATGCGCCGTCGGCCCCAGTGGCGCTGGCATGGCTGGGCGCCGTATATCGCGATTTTTCTCTACCTCGCGGCGCGCACGTCGACCGTAAGGAATATGTGCTGGAGCAGTAGGCCGCGCGACGCCGCACCACTCGTGCGGGCCCGGGCACCGCGGAGCTTGGCCCATCGCGAACCTGTTGAGCACAGCCCGTCCCAGAAATCACGGTCGGCATCGAACCTGTTCACCGACCCGCTCGTATAATCAACCAGAGGGAGAGATATGTCGAAAAGGACGCGGTATTTCGTGATGGCGGCGATTGCCTTCCTGGTCGTCGGCCTCACAACCGGGCTCGTGGCCTCATATATGGGACTTTCAGTCCCAGTCTTCTCCCGAGCCGCCGGCCCCGACGAGCTTCAATACGTCCCCGCCAATGCCGCCGTCGTCGCCTACGCCAACGTCCGCGAGGTCATGAATTCCGAGTTCCGCGAGCGGTTTCGCGATTCGAGCCCAACACCGAGGAACGCGACGAATTTCAGCAGAAAACCGGCATCAATATCGAGCAGGACATCGACACGGTCATCGCCGCGATGATGCCGCAGTCCGCAGGCGCGACGACTTGGCAGCCCCACGACTCGCCGATCGTCATCGCCCGCGGCAGCTTCAAACAGTCCGTGCTCGAGGGACTCGCGCTCGATCACGGCGGCAAGGTCGAGCAGTACCGCAGCAAGACCCTCCTGACCCACGCCAATGAAACGACCGGAAACAACGAGATGGCGGTCGCCTTCCTTGATGTCGACCTGGTGGCGTTCGGCAGCTACGCCTCGGTCAAGAGCGCCATCGACGCCAAGACCGGCGCGAACGTGCTGTCCAATCCCGAGATGATGCGCCAGATCAACGAGCTCGATGCGACGACCGCCTGGGCCGTCGGCCGCTTCGACGCTCTTGCCCGCGAGGCCAGACTCCCTAGCGAAATCAGCTCCCAAGTCTCCGCTTTGCAGTGGTTCTCGGCCGCGGCGCATGTCAACGGCGGCGTGAGCGGCGTGATCAAGGCCGAAACCAAAGACGCCGAATCGGCGAAAAACCTCCGCGACGTGCTCAACGGCTTCCTGGCGTTGGCGAAGATGCAGGCCGGGTCGAAGCCGGAGCTCAAGGCGATGGTGGATTCGCTGCAGCTTGCCGGCGACGACAATACCGTTTCACTCGCGTTCACGGTCCCCAGCGAAGTGTTCGAGGCGCTCGAGGCGATGAAGGGCCTCCACGGCCACGAGGCGCCCCGCCAGTAATGCCGGCGACCATCGCAGCATCGCCCGACAGTCCAAGCCCACGTGCGTCAACGTGGGCTTTTCTAAGGCGTTGCACATCGACAGCCGACCTGTCGCCCAGCCAGTTCTGCTAAACTTTCCATCCGCCGTGTCCGAGCACGTCTTTTTCTACGGCACCCTGATGACGCCGTTCAATCGGCCAGGGCGGCAGCGCGTCAACCCAAACCTTCGGTTTGCAAAGTCGCGGCACGATCAACGCTGCGCTTGTTCGACCTTGGCATCTATCCGGCCGCCGTGCCGACCAACGACGGGAGCCGCGTCTGGGGTGAGGTGCACGAGACGAGCGACCCAACCGCCGTGCTCGCCATCCTCGATGAGATCGAGGGTTATCGCCCGAACGAACCGGACCGCAGCCTCTACACTCGTGTCCTGACCGAAGTCACGTTGGACAGCGGTCAGGTACAGCGCGCCTGGGCGTATTTCTACAACGCGCCGCTGGGCCGCGCCGAACGCATCGAGTCAGGCGACTATCTCGATCACCTGAACGTAAAGGGTTAGGAAGTTTTGCCGCGCGCATCGCGCCGGTGAGAGGGGACTGCTGCCCCGGCGAGCCTGTCAGCCTATTGCGGGGTGCGTTCCGGCTTCAGTTCGTCAACGAACTCGCTGATGACTTCGGCCACTGGTTCCGACGGCTCGATGAACTCGATGCCGGTACGGTAGGTAACGCCTTCCTGGTCGAACTCGCAGATGCGCGAGTGAGCGACGCGGCCTTTCACGACAATCGAGCGATCGCCTAAGGTGAGACGGAAATCGTGGAGAGAATCCAGCTGCAGCGGGAAGGACGTTTCCACCTGCATTCCGCCCTTGCTGATCTGATGGACGGCGGTGTGCTGGAAGACCATGACCTCACCGCGGAGTGCCCCCAACAGCTCGATGCGATCGGTCTCACGCGTGGTGTCGTCCTGCACTGGCTCCGGATTATACGGCGCTGGAACAGGCTTTGGTTTAGGCGACCGACCACCCTTTGCTTTAGTTGGCTTAATTGGGAACTTTCGTCGCGAGCGATGCCGTATTGGGCAACCGCATCGGGTTGGGGTCCACTCCGGCAGGGCCGAGCGCGTTGACCTCGCCGTCTCTCACATAGGACAGCACCGGGATGCTGGCCGTCTCGGGGTCCAGGCGCAGCATGGTCAGCAGCTGGAAGCCAGCGGGGTCGTCGAGCCCCAGGCAAACGACAACCAGGTCGGGCTTGAGCGCGGCCACCGTCGCATAGGGCTCGTCGTCCGAGGCGACAAACTCCACGTCGTAGGCACGGCCGTCGAGCACTGGCTCGACAATCGCCAGTGAGTCCGGACCACCGCCGACGAAAACTGCGAGTTGCCGATGCGTTTGAGCGGTCACGTATGGCCTCATATCAACTGCCCTCAGCCACCGTAATTCAATATTCCTGCCACCTCATAGAAGAGGTATCGGCGGGAATTGACGTGCAAATAGGGGTGGTTGCCCGGGCGTTGTCAGGCGAAGGTCTCAGTCGCCCGTGGTGTCAGTTAGTGGCAAAGCGGTCTTAGGTGACGAATCGTGGCACACCGCGGCATAGATACAATCGCAGGGACATGACTGGACCGACTACGCCGACCGCGCCGATCCACGATAACTACATCGGCGGACGCTGGATTCACTCGTCCTCTGGCCGCGTGTGCGAGAACCGCAATCCGGCCAACCACGACGATCTCATTGGCCTGTTCCCCGACTCCACCGTCGAGGACGCCACGGCGGCGATCGAGGCAGCGCGTGCAGCGTTCGACAGCTGGCGGCTGACCCCAGCGCCGAAACGCGGGGAGATTCTGTTCCGCGCCGCCCAGCTGATCGCCGATAACAAAGAAACCTTCGCGCGTGACATGACTCGCGAAATGGGCAAGGTGCTCGAGGAAGCGCGCGGCGATGTGCAGGAAGCCATCGACATGACCTACTTCCTCGCTGCCGAGGGGCGGCGCATGTACGGTCAAACCGTGCCGTCGGAGCTTCCCGACAAGTTCGCCATGTCGATGCGCCAACCGCTTGGTGTCTGCTCGATCATTACGCCCTGGAATTTCCCCATGGCGATCCCCTCGTGGAAGATCGTGCCCGCCCTTGTGTGCGGCAACACGGTGGTGTTCAAGCCGTCAGAGTTGACGCCGCTCTCGGCGGCGAATTTCGTCCGCGTGCTCGAGCAGGCCGGCGTGCCCGCCGGCGTCGTCAATATGGTGACCGGCGGCCCCGCCATCGGCGAACTGCTCACGACGCACAAGGACGTAGCGGTGGTGTCGTTCACGGGATCGACCGCGGTCGGCCGCCTGGTCAATCAGAATGCCGCGCCATATTTCAAGAAGGTTCATCTCGAGATGGGCGGGAAGAACTGCATCATGGTGATGGACGACGCGAACCTCGAGCTGGCGCTCGAGGGCGCGTTATGGGGCGGGTTCGGCACCACCGGGCAGCGATGCACTGCGGCCAGCCGCCTGATCATTCACGAGCAGGTTCACGATCGGTTCGTGACGAGTTCGTGCGCCGCGTCAACGCCTTGCGCGTCGGCGACGGAGCCGATCCGGCGACCATGGTGGGGCCGTCGATTAGCGACAAGCAGCTCGCCAGGGTGACGAGCTACGTCGAGATTGGCCGGCAGGAAGGTGCCACGGTGGCCTGCGGTGGCCAGCAGTTGACGGATGGCGCCTTTGCGAAAGGGCACTTCCACCAACCGACGGTGTTTGTCGATGTGCAGCCGTCGATGCGCATCGCGCGCGAGGAAATCTTCGGGCCGGTGGTCTCGGTGATCAAGTGCCGCTCGCTGGACGAGGCCATTGCGATTGGCAATGACGTGCAATACGGCCTGTCGGCATCGATCTACACACAGGACATCAATCGCGCCTTCCGCGCCATGCGCGAGATGTATACCGGGATCTTCTACGTCAACGCGCCAACCATCGGGGCGGAAGTGCATCTGCCGTTCGGTGGCACGAAGGCGACAGGCAACGGCCATCGCGAGGCTGGAATCGCGGCACTCGAGGTGTTCTCGGAATGGAAGTCGGTCTACGTGGACTTCAGCGGGAAGCTCCAGCGCGCGCAGATCGACAATAACCCGGCGACCCTGACGCCATGACACGTGCTAGCGCATGGCTTTGATGTCGTTCTTGAGCCGCGGGTTGAGCCGGAAGCCCGCGCGCTCGGCGTTCTTGACCGCCGTCTCGGCTTCGAGCTTCCGTCCGGTCACGAGATAAAGGGCGGCGAGATTGTTATACGCCTCACCAAGTTTTGGGTTCCCCTTGACCGCAAGGAGCCATTCGCGCTCGGCGTCCTGCGCCTGACCGTTGCGATAGTGCGCGCTGCCGAGGGCGAGCGACAATTCGGGGGGCGCCTGGTTCTGCTCGCCGCGCAACCGGTTCTGGCGCATCCGCTCGAGGTCGTCGAGCCGTTTTTCGAGCTGGTTCACAACGACGCTGTTCTCGCCGGCATATTTGATCTTGCCGGTGCGCGCCGCATCGAGTGATTGACGTACTTCGTGGATCTCGTCGTCCATGCGACGGTCGATTTCGAAGGCGTTGGACTGGCGCATGTTAGCGAGCGTCGCGTAGGCCTGACGACACCCGGTAAACGCCAGGATCGCGGAGGTGTACCGTTTGAGTCCCATGTACGCCTGGCCGAGACCGTAGTGCGCCAGTGTCAGTAGCGGGTCGAGCTTGATCGCAGCTGTGAACTCGGCAGCGGCGAGTTCGTACCGCTCGGCGCTCAGGAGTTCTTGGCCGGCGCGGTAGCGCTCCAGCGCCTGGCGACGGGAGAGTTCGTCACCTGACTGCGCGTGTGTCGCGCCTGCGGATGAGAAAAAGAGCGCCATTGCGAGTGCGACAAGAGTTTTCATCCTACCCTCCTGACACTGACGAGGAAGGCGCAAGGATACGCCGCGCGTGTCGACCAGTAAAGTCCACGCTACGGAGCGATCGTTAATGCCTCGACATGCTCGAGAACCCGGACGGCGGCCTCGTCGCGGACTGAGATGTGCAGTTCGTGATCGCCGGATGCGCCTGGCGGGAGCGTTACCCCGATGGTGACGGCGAACTCACCGCGTGCGTTCGGTCGAAGGGCCTGGGGCTGAGACGCGGCCACGACCGTGCCATCAGTTCGCCGCAACGTGTAGGCCACGCTAACCTGCGGACCGGCAGGGGAGCGATCCGACGCGCCGAGGATCTCGAACGCAGCCGCGATGCGCGAGCCGGCTTTGAACGTCCGGCGCGCGATCGGCACCGGTCGCGGCGCCTGACCGGCTGCGGCCGGGGGTTGTGCCACGTCGGTCACGATGGGCGTGGTCACCCTGAACTCGTTCGGCCCCGGCACTTCGAATTGGTGCCGTACGCTGCCGACCGCACCCGACGCGCGATCGCGCAGGAGGAGGGTTGCCTGATAGCGGCCGGGCTCCAGCGCGAACTCGCGCAGGATCGGAATCCCGGTTTGCGCCACCTGCTCGAACACGTCAGCAGGCACGTTGAGATCGACGACCCGTTCGTTGCGCTCTACCGAATCACGACTCCGGTCGTGCACCAGCACATACGAATCCAGCGTCGCTGTGTATTTTCCCCCTTGCGGCTGCAGCCGCAACGGAGCGGGATCTGCTTCGGCGACCAGGAGTGTCTGGACCTTGCCGCCCGCTTGGCGGCCGAGCACGTAGCTGGTGAGCCGCAACGGAATTCCGATGGCACCGAACGGGGAATCTAGGCCGGCGCGAACCCGTGGATCGAGCTTGTCCGGATCCGGGCGCGAGGCCTCACGATCTTTCGACGCCGCGAAGTAGCCGCCGCGCGCGCGTACCGTCAGGTCGCGTCGATTTACCGTGACGTCGATCTTGCGAAACCGCCCATCGCGCCTCGTGTTTGTCGGACTATATCCGAGCAGGTAATACGCGCGCCCCTCGTTGGCGACGCGCGACAACCCCGCAAGCAGGTTCGTTCCCGAGATGGTGCTGCCGCCGGTGTCTTCCGCAATCGAGCGCGTCCCTTCCGACTCGCGTGTGGCAAACGCCAGCGCCGTGGTTGCATCCCGGTCATCCGTCGCCGGGCCGATTTCGACGCTCCCGCCCGGCATCCCCGCACCGCCGATGGCACCCATCTGACTGCGCACGTCAACGAAGTGGACCGCGACGTTCGCATTGCGTGCGGCCTGCAGCAGCGTGCGGAAGTTCGGCAGGCTCGTGTCCATGATGAACCCTTCCGAGAAGAACAGCAGCGTCTTGCGCCCCCGTGCATCGGCTAACGCCGCGGAAAGACGCTCGAGCGTCCCGAGCGACGTCTGCATCCGCGAGCGCGCTTCGGTGTAGGTCTGCCGCGCCTTGGTCTGAATCAGCGGGATGCCCGGATCGACATCGAGCGCCTCTCGGGCGGGTGAGTTGCGGCTTGGCGTACCCCCACCTTCGATCAGAATGTTGTTTTCGTAGTACCGGCGTGCCACCTGCGCCAGTGCCTGCTTGTCGCGGCCGAGCGCGATCGCCATCGCCTCGTGGTCCCAGATCCGCTCGGCACCGCTCTCGGTAACGCGCTCGCCTTGCAGGCGCTGCACGTACGCGATCAGATCTTCGCGATCGCGCGGCAGTTCGCCCGTCCAGTTCGATGCATCGGAGGCCGGTGCAATCATGACGCGGTCGCCCGGCCGCAGCACGCGGTCGATGAATTGCGTCAGGGCCTCGCGCGCCCGAGCCGTCGCCGTTGGCGTGATGTTCACGTCATCGAACACGACGAAGAACCAACGGCCGGCTGCGTCTGGCTGCTCCTCGTTGGTCGACACCCGCTGCGCCCGCGGCGTTGTGGCCGTGGGCTCGTGGCTCGAGACCGCTTCAAACGCGGCAACGCTCTGCGGATCCCCGTCTTCCTTGATCGTGAAGTCGCCGCGCGTAAGACCCTCGACAGGATTGCCCTGTCTATCGAACACGACCACATCCACGGTGACGAGCTCGACACGCGATGGAAATGTCGGCTGTTGCGCCGAACCGGCCGCCGTGGAGGCGGCGATGAGAAAGAGAACGCTTAGCAGGCGCTTGCACATGGCAGGTTGAACTCTCACGTTGCTGTTAGAGCTTTTCAGGACGCGATCCGAGTACCCACAAACAAAAAAACGGGGGCGGATTGCTCCGCCCCCCAGGAAATTGCTCGACGGGGCGTCACGCCCCGCATTGCCGTTCTGCTCTTACCAATCGAAGCGGACGCCCAATCGGAGGTTGAAGGGCGGGGCAAACGACGGAGCCGACGAACTGCCGCCGTTGACGGCCTGACCGAAGTTCGGGTTCAGCACGCCAGTGGTCGTTTCGTAGAAGTAGTCGTACCACGTTGCCGACTGCCGGTTGAACAGGTTGAACGCATCGGCGAGGAGCGTGAGGCGGCGCTCGCCGAGACGGAATGCATAATCCGCGTGAACGTCGAGCGAGATCTCGGCGGGGGTGCGCTCTTTGAAACCGTCGACCGTCTCCATTCCCGCACCGCGGATGGTCAGCGGGATTTCGCCCGCGTTCGCGTACACCGGGTTAGCGCCCATCGCAGTGAGCGATCGGCCTGAGCCGGCGTTGAAGCCGAATCCGAAGTTGATGTCGCGGAACAAATAGCTGCCGTACAGCTTGAGCTGATGCGGACGATCGTTCGGCAGCCGGCCGTCGCCAAGACTCGAGCCCTGGTAGCGGATATCACCCAAGCCGCCATGCTCGTCGGCCAGCGCGGTGTAGCTCGGATCGTTGGTGGGGAAGTCGAACAGCGACGAGATCGCTGGGTCGGACTGCCCGTTGTCGGAGCGGAAGAACCCTTCGAAGTTGCCGGCCAGTCGGCTGAACCGGTACGACGCGATCGCGCTCCAGTTGCCGCTGAACCGCTTGTTGAGGGTCACTTCGAACGAGTCGTAGGTATGGGCAGGATCCTCGAACGCCGCGTTGAAGCCGCAGCACTGCACAACCTGCGTGTCCGCGTTCACATTGGTGATGAAGTAGTCGACCGGCTGGTCGGTGCCGAGGAAATACCCGGCGATCGGCAACTGGCCAATATCCTCGAGAATCTGCGGCATCGTGCGGCGCATGTAGCGGAAGCCGAGATTCGCGTTGCCGAGCACATCGAACTCGATTCCCGCGAGCATCTCGTTCTTGTAGGTAGACCCAGCGTCCGGATCGATGATCGCCGGATGGTCGCTCGTTCGAATGAAGTGCTGGTTGCCGGCAACGGCGGCAAACACCTCGCCATTCGGAACCGGCTGCGTCAGCCCGGCGTCACGGTAGTGCTGCCGCGTGATCCCCGCGTCCGCCGACATCGCCCGCGCGGCCAGGTCGTTCGGGATCTTCGCGTAGAAGCGGCCCCACGACGCGAACACCTTGGCGCGACCGTTGCCGAAGAGATCAAAGGTTGCGCCGAGGCGCGGCGCCCAGTTCTGCCACGTGAAGTTGCACGTGATCGGGTCGCCGATTCCGGTCCCTTCGCCCGGACGCTGGTCGCCGCTAAAGCAGAGATCAGGCGCATCGACGACGCCGGTCGGCAAGTCGACACCGCCGGGAGGCACGCCTTCCAGGTACTGGCGGTCGTAGCGGATGCCGGGGCGGAGCGTCAGCCGGCCGATCTGCCATGTGTCCTGAATGAAGAAGCTCCTGTAATCCTGCGTCGTCTCCTCGTGTGGGGCGAGAAGGCCACGGGTGGCGCGGTAATACGTGACCCCGCCACCGCTGCGAATCTGCACCGGAACGCCCGTCGTCGTGGTACGTCCGTTCGACAACGTGACAGGCGGACCGCTGTAGTCGGTCGCGCGCGTGAAGTTGATGGTTTCGGCCTGCACGCCGTAGCGGATTTCGTGGTTGCCCAAGCCGCTCAGGATGTGGGTTGATTTCACCCCGTACTGGAGATTTCCTCCGTTGTTGTTTTCGAAGAAGCCAACGCCGCCGGTGCGACCCCTGCGGAACGTTCCCCGGACGAAAGTCGGTGTAGTTCCACTCGTTGACTTCCGGCGTTTCATTGAACTTCTGGCTCGAGTTCGCCATGTTGGCTTCGAGCAGCCAGCGCGATCCGACGACGCCGTCGTAGCGGAGGCTTTGATTGTGGCCGCCATATTCGAGCTCGCTGAAGCCGCCGCGGATGTCCGTAGTCCCCGCCGCGCCCGGATAGGCAATGCGCCGAAGTGTGGTGAATCGCTGCAAGCCGCTTTCACCCTTGGACGGATCGCCGAAGGCCGAGAAGTCGAGGCGATGGCTGGTGTTGATCTGGCCGGTCAGCTTGGCGGCATACGCCTGGATTACCCGCCTGCGATCGACTTCGCCAAGCGCCGCGTACGGGAAGATCAGCGTTGGATTGTCTGGCGCGGTGAACGCCCGATTCTGCCACTGCGGGTTATAAGTGCCGAAGAAGAACACCCGATCAGGGACGATGCGGCCGCCCAAGGAGATGCCGGCGTCGTGATTCTCCGATGACGCGGTATTGACCGTGCCGTTTGGCGTGGTCAACTGGTCCCATCCGGCCTCGCGCCGAGCTTGGACGCGTGTAGCCGAACGCGCTGCCGTTGAACGCATTGCTGCCGCTCTTGGTGACGACGTTGACGATGCCGCCGCTTGCCTCGCCGTACTCGGCCTCGAATCCGGCCGTCTTGACCTGGGTTTCGCTGATGAAGTCACTCGTGACGCCGGCGCCAAGCGATCCGAACGTCGAGTTGTACGCACCGAAACCGCCAAAGCCGACGTCGGTGATGTTGACGCCGTCGATGATGTAGTTGTTCTCGAGCCCGCTGGCACCGCCAATCGACGGGTTCGCCGATCCGACACCGGAGCTGTCACTGACTCCAGGCACGAGATACAGGGTCGAGGCGAGCGATCGTCCCACTGGCAGATGATTCAGTTGCTCGGGATCCAGCACGCCGCCGACCGTCGTGCTGCGCGTGTCAATCACCGGCGTTTCACTCGTCACCTGCACGGTCTCGGTGACACCACCTGTTTCAAGCCGGAGGTTGACCTCGCGGCGCTGTGCAAGCGCGACCTGCACCCCCTGTCTGTTCGGACGCCTTGAATCCGGATAGTTCCGCCCGCACCGAGTAAATCCCGGGCGTGAGGAAGGGCGCAACGTACCGGCCGTCTGCATCGGTCACAAAGGCTTGTGCGCCTTGCGGACCGATCACCGTCACTGTGGCGCCAGGAACGGCGAGGCCTTGCGGGTCGACGACCTGGCCTGCGAGGCTGCCGGTCGTTTCCTGCGCGACCGCGTAGCCACTCACGGCCAGCGCGAACGCCACAAGAAAAGCACTAATGCGTGCGTACATTAACCATCTCCTTGAAGAAGCTACTTGCGACTGACGTATGTCGTTTCCAACCCGTCGGCCGTCTAACGGAAAAAACATACCAATCGTTCAATCCAAGAAATACCCCAATTTAGCAAGTTGGGTCAAACAGAAGGGTCAGCGTGACGAGTCGATCCACGAGGGTGAATTGCGGGACCAAAATCACGGATTAGTCCCGGGACGAACTGGCTGGACAGTTCGACGCCTAGCTCAACTGGGCCAATTGGAATGGGCAGAACGGCCAGCGGCACATGTTTGAACAAGCGTTTGATAGAATCAACCTCTTATGGCCGCGCGTACCGTCGTGATTCTCGGTGCGGCGCGCACACCGATCGGCCGTTTCGGCGGTTCACTCAAGGACATACATCCGGCGGAGCTCGGCGCGATTGCCGCCCGTGCTGCGCTCGAGCGGGCGCAGGTTCCGGTCGACGAAGTCGACGAAGTTGTCTTCGGGCAGGCACGCCAGGCCGGCTCGGGTCCCAATCCCTCTCGGCAGGTCGCCCATCGCGTCGGTATTCCCTGGCGTGCCCCCGCGTACACCGTCAACAAGGCCTGTGCCTCTGGCCTGCAGGCGATTGCCGCGGCCGCGCAAAGCATTCTGCTCGGCGAGTCAGAATGCGTACTCGCCGGCGGGATGGAGTCGATGAGCCGGGTGCCGTATCTCGTCGATGCCTCCGACGCTCGTTGGGGACACCGGATGGGTAACTTTCAGTTGGTCGACGCGATGTACCGCGACGGCTTCCAGGATCCACTCTCAGGGCTGATCATGGGCGAGACTGCGGAGGTACTCGCGCGCCAGTACGGGATCAGTCGCGAGGCATCGGATCGATTCGCGCTGGAGAGTCAGCAGAAGGCGGAGGCCGCGCAGAAAGCCGGCTATTTCACTCGCGAGATCGCGCCCGTGCCGGTCACGCAGAAGGGCGCGACCGTCTTGGTCGACACCGACGAGCATCCGCGCCATGGCTCGACCATGGAGGCACTGGCGAAGCTGCCGCTGACATTTCCGAAGGTGGAAGGTCACGACGGCATCATCACCGCTGGGTCCTCCTCCGGCATCACCGACGGCGGCGCCGCGCTTGTGCTCGCGTCCGACCAGTGGGCGGCGGATCGCAACCTGACGCCGATGGCGCAGATCTCCGGCTGGGCAAGCGCGGGTGTCGACCCTCGGATCATGGGAATCGGGCCGGTCCCCGCAATCGAGAAGCTCCGCGAGCGTTATGGATTTGAGTTGTCGGAGTTCGGGTTGGTCGAATTGAATGAAGCGTTTGCGGCGCAGGTCCTCGCCGTGCTCAAGGACCTGCCGATTCCCGCCGACAAGCTCAATGTCAACGGCGGCGCGATTGCGCTCGGACATCCGATCGGCTGCACCGGAGCGCGCATCGTGGTGACGCTCTTGCACGAAATGCAGCGACGCAAGGTGACGATGGGGCTGGCGACGCTGTGCGTCAGCGGCGGGATGGGGATGGCCATGGCAGTGGAAATACTCTGAGAGTTTCCAGTGACCAGTTTCCAGTTCAAAGTTGTAGTTATCAGTGGATAGTCACGAGCAGTGATGCGGGTTGCATTAATTCCGGGCGACGGAATTGGCAAAGACGTCACCGCTGAAGCCGTCAAGGTGTTAGAAGCCGTGTCCGTCGCGTCGGGCAAGAAATTGGATCTGCAGCATCTCCCGTGGAGCGCCGATCACTACCTTGCGACCGGTGAGACGCTGCCCGCCGACGGGTACCGGATGTTGCGCGAGGAGTTCGCGGCGATCTTCGTCGGCGCGCTCGGCGATCCACGAGTGGCCGATAACCGGCACGCGCGCGACATTTTGCTCGGCACCCGTTTCGAGTTGGACCTCTACGTCAACTATCGTCCGGTTCGACTGCTCGACGACCGTCTCTCGCCGCTGAAGAATCGCGGCCGTGCCGACATCAACTTTGTCGTGTTTCGCGAAAACACCGAAGGGGTGTACGTGAGTATCGGCGGTCGGTTCAAGGCGGGAACCGACGACGAGGTCGCGGTGCAGGAAGAGATCAACACCTTCAAGGGCGTCAATCGCATCATCCGCCACGCCTTTGAGTACGCGAAGACGAACGGCCTGACCAAAGTCTGCATGGCAGACAAGAGCAACGCCATGCAGCAGGGGCACGCGCTCTGGCAGCGCGTGTTCAAGAGCGTTGCTCTCGAGTATCCGTCGATTGTCGCCACGCATATGTACATCGATGCGCTGGCCATGTTTCTGGTGAAGGATCCCGGGCAGTTTGAAGTGATCGTCACCAACAACCTCTTCGGCGACATCGTCACGGATATTGGCGGCGCGCTCCAGGGCGGATTAGGGATGGCGGCGTCGGCGAACATCCACCCGGGTCGCACGTCGCTCTTCGAGCCCGTTCATGGCTCGGCGCCGCCGCTCGCCGGGAAGAACATCGCCAACCCGATGGGGGCCATTCTGTCCGCGGCACTGATGCTGGAGACACTGGGGTGGAAGGCGGAAGCCTCCGCGATCGAAAGCGCAGTCGAGCGCGCCGTGCACGATCGGCGGACCACGGCCGATATTGGCGGAACGCTCGGCACTCGTGAAGTCGGCGACGTCATCGTTTCTTTCTTGGACACTCACATATAGCGCGGACCGGCCGGAGTGGTTTAGGCCCGCGATGGAACCCAATGGCAAAAGACGTTTTTATCCTTGGCGGCGCCCGCACTCCGATGACCGAGTACGTTGGCGCATTGAAAGATCTCTCGGCGCTCGAGCTCGGCGCGATCGCGGCGAAGGGCGCGTTCGACAAGACAGGCGTCAAACCTGAATGGATCGACCACGCAGTCGTGGGGAACGTCCTTCAGACCAGCAGCGATGCGATTTACGGCGCGCGTCACGTCGCGCTGAAGGCAGGCGTCCCGATCGAAGTGCCTGCTCTCACCGTCAATCGTCTTTGCGGCTCCGGCATTCAGGCCGCGGTCAGCGGCGCGCAGCTCATTCAACTCGACGAAGCGGAGATGGTGCTGGCAGGCGGCACCGAGAGTATGAGCCAGGCGCCGCATGTCATGCGCGGACTCCGCACGGGGCTGCGCCTCGGACAAGGCAAGCTCGAAGATTACTTGTATGAGGCGCTCCTCGACCCGTACTGCGGACTCTTCATGGCGCAGACGGCGGAGAAGTGCGCGGCCAAGTATGGAATCTCTCGCCAGGAACAGGATTGTTTTGCGCTGCGCAGTCAACAGGCGGCGGTGCGAGCGTGGGCGGAGGGCCGCTTTGCGGACGAAGTGGTGCCGGTCGAAATCAAGACCCGCAAAGGCGTCACGGTCGTCGACAAAGATGATCACATGCGGCCGGACACGACCATCGAGGGGCTGGCCAAGCTGCCCACGGCATTTTCCAAGGACGGCAGCGTCACCGCCGGCAATGCCAGTGGCATCGTCGACGGCGCGGCCGCGCTGGTACTCGCATCCGAACGCGCGGTGAATGACAAGGGGCTCAAGGCGATAGCGCGCCTGGTGAGTTGGGCCGCGGTCGGCGTCGACCCGTCCTACATGGGAATGGGGCCGGCGCCGGCCACGCGCAAAGCGCTCGAGCGGGCTGGTCTGACACTCGACGACATCGATTTGATCGAAGTGAACGAAGCGTTTGCGGGGCAGTATCTTGCCGTCGAGAAAGAGCTCGGACTGGATCGCAACAAAGTGAACGTGAACGGCGGGGCCATTGCGCTCGGCCATCCGCTCGGGGCAAGCGGCGCGCGTCTGCTGCTGACGCTGACGCTCGAGCTGCGCCGCCGCGGCAAGAAGTACGGGCTGGCGACGGCGTGCATTGGCGGCGGGCAGGGGATTGCTGCGGTTGTCGAAGCGTTGTAGTCGTCAGGGACCAGGGACCAGGGAAAAGGAGTAGGGGTCTGGTCGTGAAAATCGACAAATCGTCTGCTGCCAGTGGCCACCGTGAGCATTGGGCCAATGGGTGGGCGATTTGTCGATTTTCATGACCTGACCCCTAGACATGTATGGCAATCAAGACGGTCGGCGTGTTGGGGTGTGGGTTGATGGGTGGCGGCATCGCGCAGATTTCCGCCGCCGCGGGTTTCAAGACCATCGTGCTCGAGGTCAACGATCAGTTTCTGCAGAAGGGTCTCGGCCGCATCGATAAGTTTCTGTCGGACGGCGTTGCCAAGGGCAAGGTGGTCGCCGAGGATCGGACCAAGACGCTCGGCAATCTTCAGGGCACCACGAGCTACGCCGACTTGAAGGATTGCGATCTGATCGTCGAGGCGATTGTCGAAAACGTCGAGGCGAAGAAAGCCGCCTACGCCCAGGTCGAGGCGCATGTGGGCCCGCACTGCCTCATCGCCTCGAATACGTCGTCGTTATGTGTCACGGAGCTCGCGGCGGCGACTAAGCGGCCCGACAAGGTCGGTGGCCTTCACTTCTTCAATCCTGTTCCGCTGATGAAACTGGTGGAGGTGATTCGTGCGCTCACCACGAGTGCGGACACGTATCAGGCCTTGTTCGACTTTGCCACGGCAGTGGGCAAGGACCCGATCACCGCACCGGACAAGGGCGGCTTCATCGTCAACCGTCTGCTGGTGCCGTATCTTCTTGATGCGGTGCGCTGCCTCGAGGAGGGACTCGGCACTGTCGAAGACATCGATAAGGGGATGAAGCTTGGCTGCGGCTACCCGATGGGGCCTTTCACCCTGCTCGACTTCGTCGGCCTCGACACCACCTATTTCATCGCCAACATCATGTTCGACGAATTTCGCGAGACTCGATTTGCGCCGCCGCCCTTACTCAAGCGCATGGTTCTCGCAGGCCGTCTCGGGAAGAAGAGCGGCCGCGGCTTTTACGATACCCCTCGAAGTAGCCTTTTCCCGTCGACCGTCGACCGTCGAACCGTCGACCGTCCGTCGACCGTTCCGCGCGCCTACGGTGTCTTCGCGAGACTCGTGAGCAGCGCGCGCGCCTGCTGTTTGAATCGCTTATCCTCGGGAACCCACTCGGGATCGTCTGGCGCCGCGAGCGCGGTGTCCAATTCCTTGCGGGCTTCGGCCGGACGATCGAGTGCGAGCAGCGTTTCGGCAAGGAACAGCCGCGTGATCACACTCCGCGGATTGTAGGACAGCGCCTTGCGTAAATACTCTTCGGACTTCGCCTTGCTGCCCCCGAACATCCCCGGCACTTTGTAATACCACCGTCCGAGCGCGCGGTCCGCCGACCCTTGCAGGAATGCCGGATCCATCTTGAGCACCGTCTGCAGCTCGTCGCGAATCGGTCCGCGATACTTGATGCCTTGGCGGAGGCCGAACGATTCGGCGAGCGCGCCCATGTTCGCGGCGGCCCAGAAATGGCCTTCGGGACGGCTTGGCTGGATCGCTATCGCTTTCCGGCCCGACTCGATCCCACCTTCGAGTGCGGGCCGTCGCTGCTGCGGCGGCTCGCCGTTGGTCCCGAGCCAGTAGCGCGCACGCGCCAGCTTCCACGCCGACTCGAAGTCGCTCGAATTCGCGGCGAGGCGTGCGGCCCAAATCTGTGCCGCGTCAGCGGCGTTGGTGCCGCTGTCTCGTTCGCGATACAGCGCATCAGGGTCCTGCGACGCGTGGACTGCGCCCAGGAGCGCGACACCCGCGAGATACAATAGCGAGATGCACGATCTCATCACGCGCCTGCTCGTGGAGCTCGGCGAGGATCCGTCGCGTGAAGGGCTGGTGCGCACGCCACAGCGAGTTGCAACAGCGCTGAAATTTCTCACGAGCGGGTACGACACGGACATCGATGAGACACTGAACGGCGCGCTCTTCAGCGTCGATTATAGCGAGATGGTGATCGTGCGCGACATCGACTTCTACAGTCTGTGCGAGCATCACCTGCTGCCGTTTTTCGGAAAATGCCACGTCGCTTATATCCCTAACGGCCGCGTGATCGGGTTGAGCAAGCTCCCGCGCCTGGTCGACATCTTCGCGCGGCGCCTGCAACTGCAGGAGCGCCTGACCAATCAGATCGCCGAAACGATTCGCTCCAAGGTCAATCCGCTCGGCGTTGCCGTAGTGTGCGAGGCGACGCATCTCTGCATGGCCATGCGCGGCGTGGAAAAACAGAACTCCTACACGATTACCTCCGCCATGCTCGGGGCCTTCCGCGATCAGGGCCGGACGCGGCTGGAATTTCTCGAACTCCTCAAACAGAAAAGCCCGGGGTTAGGCCTCGCGATTAACGCCATGACACCGGCGGGCGCGTCCTGTCTGGACGAGTAGCCCGCCTGCTAAACTGCGCGTATGCGGCTGCGAGACATTCTCTGGCTTCCCGTGATGCTGGCCGCGACGATGGCCATCGTCGACGCACAAACGCGGAAGCCTGCCGCGCCCAGGAAAGCGCCGGCCCCGCCGCCTCTCACCCGGATTCAGGCCGAGCTCCAATGCCCGTCCGAACTCGGCATTGGCGTCAAAACCATGCGGCGATTCTGTGACGTGCTCACGGGGCGCGAGCCCCAGGGTGGCGTGTTGATCAAGATTCCGCCGCACCGCGGTCCCGTCGTGCTCTCCTTCGAGCTGCACAATCGGCACACGTATTCCGAGGAGCTCATCAAAGCGAAAACGGCCTTCCGCGATTACACCGCCACGATCGGCGTGCTGACGATGGATAACACGCTGGTGGATCGCGCGGTGATTCAGAATCAATTCCGCAGCGCCGCTGACTTGTTCGACCGGTTGCAGGGCGGCGCCGGTCCCGGTGGGATGAAGGCGGTCGCGCCGACCGGTACTGAACTGATCTCAATCGAGTTGCCCGACGACGTCGCCGATCACGTCAGTCTCCTCGGCGAAAAACTCCGCGTCGTGCGCGCCGACGGCGCGATCGACACCTTTACCGCGCCCGGCCGTCCGATTGCCGCGGTGAGCAACGTCATGATTGAGTATCGGCCCGGTCCGCCGCCGCGGAAGACCGCTCCCAAGCGACCGTAGCAGCAGCCGTCCTGAGCCTGTCGTTGGAATTGCTGTCGATCGTCGTCCCTGTCTACAACGAGGAATCCACCGTCACGTCCGTCATCGAACGGCTGCTCGAGATCCCGTTGCCGGTGGCACGCGAGATTCTCATCGTCAACGACGGCTCAACCGACGGCACGCGTGCGGCACTCGATGCGATGCCTGATGCGCCAGAGATGGTGCGGATTTTTCACGCACCCATCAACAAGGGAAAGGGCCGCGCGATTCGCACCGGCTTCGAACAGGCGCGCGGCACGATCGTCGCCATACAGGATGCCGATCTGGAGCTCGATCCCGCACAGCTCGCCGATCTTGTGGCGCCGATTCTTGCCGGCGAAGCCTTTGTGGTTTACGGCTCGCGGTTTCTGAACGGCACGCCTGCGGCGCCGTGGCTCACGATCGTCGCGAACAGGCTTCTGACGGGCGTGACCAACCTGCTGTACGGAGCGTCGCTCACCGACATGGAAACCTGCTACAAGATCATGCGCATCGAGGTGGCGCGTGGCTTGGACCTCCAGGCGGACCGCTTCGACATCGAGCCCGAGATCACAGCCAAGGTGCTACGGCGAGGCCTGATCATTGTCGAACGGCCAATTCGCTTCCAGCCGCGCAGCCGGGCGCAGGGCAAGAAGATCGGGTGGCGTGACGGCGTGCGCGCGCTCGAAGTATTAGTGCGGCACCGGATCGAGCGATGAGCCGAGCCGCCATTGTGGTGGCGATGCTGGCGGCGCTGTCGCTCTTCATCGTTGGCGTCGTCCACGGGACGTGGGCGGTCGGCGGCTCCGATTCCTCGTGTTACGCGTTGATGGCCGACGCGTTCGCGCGCGGCTCGTTGCAGCCGTACTTGCCGTTCGCGCCTCACGCTCCATGGCCACACGCGCCACTCACGTCCGCCCCCGGGGGGTTCATTCCTTCGCCTGTTCGTCCTGCCTTTGCGTCGCCGATCTGTGCTCCCGGGTTCGCTCTGCTCATGGCCCCTTTCCGATTGGCGGGCGGCATCGACGGCATCTTTCTCGTCACACCAGTTGCGTCGGTGATTCTCGTGTGGTGCACGTTTGTCGTAACGCGCCACCTGGCAAGCCCGATCGCGGGGGCAGCGGCCGCCATCCTCGTCGCGACATCGCCGATCGTGTTGTTCCAGGCCGTGCAGCCGATGAACGACATCACCACCGCCGCCATGTGGATGGCGGTTATGGCCGGCGCGACAAGCGATGTCTCGAGACGGGCGTGGATCACCGGCGCTCTCACCGGCCTTGCGGTTCTCGTGCGTCCCAATCTGGCCCCGCTCACGCTGGTTGTGGCCGTGTGGCTGATCGCGCAATCTGATCGGCCTTTTCGTGCGTGTTCCCAGTTCATTGCAGCCTGTGCGCCCGGGATCCTTGCGGTGGCGGTACTCAACTGGCGCTTGTATGGCCACCCGGCGCGGTTGGGATATGGCAATGCCGCCGACCTCTTCAGTGCCGCGTACGTCACAACCAATCTCGCGCATTACGGACGCGCGCTCTTCGAAACGCAGACGCCGTTCTTATTGCTCGCACTTGGCGCCCCGTTTGTCGTTCGCCGCGAGGTGCGTGGATTGGCGTGGTGTGCGGTGGCGATGGTGGCGACGACCGCAGCGATCTATTTGCTCTATCGGCCATTCGAAGAGTGGTGGTACGTGCGGTTCCTGCTGCCGGCGATTGCTCTTGCCATCGCGCTCGCAACCGCTGTTGCAGCGGTGTTGCTGAAGCGGCCGGCGCTTGTGGCGGCCGTTGCGGTGGGGCTGTCGGTGTTCGGCGTCTCCAGCGCAATCGACCGGCAAGCGTTCGAACTTCAGGCACTGGAGGCGCGGTTCCGCCACGCCGGGCACTTTGTCCGCGACCGGCTCCCTCCCAACGCCGTGTTCATCAACGTCTGGCAGAGCGGCACGGTGCGCTACTACGCCAATCGTGAGTCCGTGCTGTGGGACTCGTTGGACCCGTCTTCGCTTGATACGGCAATCGCGTGGCTTCGGCAGCAAGGCCGCGAACCATTTTTGCTGTTCGAGCGCTCGGAGGAACCGCAATTCCGCGCTCGTTTCGCCTCCTCGTCGGCGCTCGGCTTGCTTGACTGGCCACCACGCTACGAGATCGATCGACAGGTGCGGATTTACGCGCCTGCCGATCGCGACGCCTATCTTGGCAGCCGCCCGTATACGACCGAGTACGTGTTCGCGCGCTGATCTGATACGCTGCGCCGCCATGCGACGTCTTTCTCTCGCTGCGGCCGTGCTCATCGCCATCGGCGCCGACGGGCCGGCGGCGCAACCTGCTCGCGCGCGATCAGATTGGCCGGTTTACGCCGGCGATCAAGGGGCAACTCACTATTCCCCGCTAGCCGAGATCCATCGCGGTAACGTGAGCCGGCTCACGCCGGCGTGGACCTGGAAGCCGGACGAAGGACCGCTGAAGGAATACGGCACGCAGCCTGGCAACTTTCAAAACACGCCGCTGATGATCGACAACGTGCTGTACGTCAGCACGCCGTATAACCGGGTCGTCGCGCTCGAAGCACGGACCGGCCGCGAGTTGTGGCGCTACGATCCCGAACCGTTCAAGGATGGTCAGCCGCCCAACGGGACGGGGTTCGTGCACCGCGGCGTCGCCGCATGGCTCGGCGACGGCAACCCGCGCATTTTCATCAACAGTCGCTACCGCTTGATCTCGCTCGACGCCGAATCGGGAAAACCGATCGCGTCGTTCGGGAGCGGCGGAAGTGTCGATCTCACCCAGGGCCTTTCTTGGAAGGTCAATCCAAAACACTACACGAACACGTCGCCGCCGGTTGTCTACAAAGATCTCGTGATTCTCGGTAATGGCGTCGGCGATCGGCTGACCTACCGCAACGATCCGCCCGGCGACATCCGTGCCTTCGACGTGCGCACAGGCAAGATTGTGTGGACGTTCCATACCGTGCCACAGCCGGGTGAATACGGGCACGACACGTGGCCCGGCGACTCCTGGCGCTTTACCGGTCACACCAACGTGTGGGCGCCGATGTCACTCGACGCTGATCGCGGCCTGCTGTATTTGCCCGTGACGACGCCGAGTAACGACTATTACGGAGCGCGGCGGCCGGGGGCGAATCTCTTTGCCGAGTCGATCGTGTGTGTCGATGCCGCGACCGGAGTTCGCAAATGGCATTTCCAGGTCGTGCATCATGGCTTGTGGGATTACGACCTCCCATCCGCGCCAATCCTCGTGCCGATCACCGTCGGCGGCAAACGCATCGAAGCGGTGGTGCAACTCACGAAGCAAGGGTTGGTGTTCGTCTTCGATCGCGTGACAGGTGAGCCTGTCTGGCCGATTGAGGAGCGGCCGGTGGGCAAGAGCGACATGCCGGGTGAGCAGTCCTGGCCGACACAGCCGTTTCCGTCGAAGCCGCCGGCGATTAGCGAACAGGGCGTCACCCTCGACGATGCGTTTGATCTGACGCCGCAGACGCGGGAGGCGGCGCGCGCAGAGTTATCGAAGTACCGCCTCGGGCCGCTCTACACGCCGCCGTCGGAGCAGGGAACCGTGATGCGGCCGGGCGTCATCGGCGGCGCGAACTGGGGTGGTGGCGCGTTCGATCCTGCCACGGGGATGCTGTACGTGAAGACCAGCTCGAACAACGCCGCGATTCTGCGGCTGCAGCCTCCTGACAGGTCGCCCAATAATCCTCGTGCCGACGAAGTGGACGCCGACTACATCAATCGCGCGCCGGGCGCGACGTTCATGGACGGTCTGCCGCTGCTGAAGCCACCGTACGGTCACTTGACGGCCATCGATCTCAATCGCGGCGAGATCGCCTGGCGCGTGCCGATCGGCGACACGCCGGCGCTGCGATCGCATCCGGCGCTGAAGGATGTGCCGCTGCCGGCGAAACTCGGCGCCGCCGGCGCGCCGGGCGCGATTGTCACCGCGGGCGGCCTCGTCTTTGTGGGCGGAGGCGACGTCGGCCTCAACGCCGTGGATGCGATGACCGGCGAGACGCTCTGGCGTCACCCGTTCAACACGCGCACGACCGCGACACCGATGACCTACAGCATCGGCGGCAAGCAATATGTGGTCATCGCAATCGGCCAGTCAGAGACCGCCGCGCTCGTGGCATTCTCGTTGCCGTAAGCGCGGGGCACGGAGATGCGGCGAAGCGCGAAAATCCATTTAATCTTCTTAATCCGCGCATTCTTTAAAAGAGTACGCGGATTTGGGGATTAAATGGGATTGGTTTCCGTTTTGGTTTCGTGTTTTCGTTATTTCGTGTTTTCGTGGCAACGCTCTTCTTCGTGGACAGGGCGTTGGGTCGCGCCGGCTTCGCCGGCCGAAGGCCGCGACCCAACGCGCACCCGCCGTTTTTCTGTGTCTCCGTGGCTTTACGGTGTTCGCACAGCAGCAATCGGCAAGTCTCGTTCACGCGCCCACTGCTCCCACTCCTCGGCGGTGCGCGCGAGCATTGCGTCGTCGAGCGGTGTCTCGGGCGCGAGATTGAGCGCCTGATACAGCCGCGCGCGAAAATGCGGTTCGAGCGCGGCGATTGCGCAGCGACCGTCGCGCGTGCCGTAGATGCGATAGGCGGGAAGGCCTCCGCCGAGAATGCCACCGGTCGCAGTGACGCCATGCTTCAAGGGCGCCAGTAACGGCGTCAGGCTGTCGTACAGGCCAACCTTCGCCCGCGCGCCCGGCGGTTGTCGCAACAACATCACGACGGCAGCGAATGCGCGCTCCGATCCCATCACGTCGGCAAACAGGCTCGGTGGCATCGACTCGCCAAGAAGGCCGGCTCGCGCTTGATAGGTCAAGTCGTGGCCCGCGACCTCTGGCTCCGCACAATCGCCAACGATGTTGACCCAGCGCACGGCGCCAAGCGACGCCGAGTCGAGCCCGAGCCGCGCCAGCGAAGCTGGACGCTGGCTGCTCAGGAAGACGTCGGCGTCGTGCAGCAAGACCTGCAGTCGCTCTCGACCTTCGTTGCGTTTGAGATCGACCCGCTCGACTCGCACATCGCGGTGCAGCTCCGCATACCACTCGGGCGACATGCCTAGCAACGGATCGCCAGAGGGCGGTTCGATCTTGACGACGGTTGCCCCTTCGGCCGCGAGCCGCTGCACCGCCAGCGGCCCGGGGACGTTGAGGGCCATACTGACGACGCGAACATCACGGAGCGGGCGTGTCGCGTCGTCGGTCACCGCTCGGCCGCCGTCGCGACCCCGGCCTCACTCAAGAATCGGCGGTAGACGGCGCGTGCTTCGTCGAATTGTGCGAAGACGTGATCTTTTTCTTTCTGCGAGCGCCAATCCGGCCATGCGTCCGCCTGCTTTTGCAGCAGATCGATCCATTTCAGCGAGACTCCGCCGCTGCCCTGCTTCTGACGGGCCGCTCGCCGACGCGGATCCACACCGGGTTGGTAAAGGCCTGCGCAAAGGTCGTATCGAGAGGGTAACGCTGGGAGGGAGAGCCCTCAGCGCGCAGGTGATACCAGCCACTACGCGTGACGTGCAGTGTTTTTTTGAAGTCGGCACTCTTCGCATTCGCCGACAGCGCAACTTTCTCGACAACGTCGCCGTTGAACACGAGCGTGACCGTCTCGAGCGGTGTAATCGAACGCACGCGCGCCGCGATCTCCACGTCGGCGCCACTTGCAGGGAGCGCCACTGTTTCGCCAGGGAGCCGGCCGTTCACCGTGAGCTCCACGATCGGCCCGGTGCTGACAAACGCGTGGCCTTTGCGCAGGTGCTCGAACCACGCGTCCGCGTCGAGACCGCGGTCGCCCGTGTGCACGTAGGTCCGCGCCGAGCCGACCAGCTTCGAGGCGTGCATGCTGCTGATGGAATCTTCACCGCCGACTGCCGTAATACGCAGACCGTTGTTGAGGACTGCGTACCACGGGTAGAAGCCTCCGCGCCCAGAGTTCGACCACTCGAGCGCGTCTGTCGCGCCGAGCGCGGCGTCGACGATAAATCCTTTACCACCGCCGAGGTTGCCTTCAATCGGATCGCGATCGCCTGAATACGGATGCACATAACCGGTCGTCGCGCCTTGCGCCTTCGCCTTACGCAGCATGTCCGTATTGCTCGGGTAGAGGCTCTCGACAGCGGTGCCTTCATAGCCTGTGAGAAATGGGCTGATCAGGTGCTTTTTCAATTGAAACATGAAGACGTGCCCGTAAAACGGCGGTCGGTACTCCTGGCCGACGACGACGACGCGATCACGCGTCGAAATCGGATGCGCGCCGCCGCCAGGCACGAAATACTGATAATCGAGAATGCGGTTGTCTTTGTTTGCGACCTGGTTGTTGACCATGTCCTGATCTTCCGCCGCCGACATCATCATCAGATTTTCGAGTGTGTTGTGGAGGTTCCCGGCGTAGTTCATGTGAACGTGCGTGGACCCGCTATACCACCCCTTTGCCGACATGTCGGTGAGGCGTTCGAGCGGCACAGAGATCGTCGTGACTTCGCCCGCCGCAACCGTCGCCTCGACTTTGGCGGGGACGAACTCGAAGCCTTTGACGATGTCCATCGTGACTTTTCCTGCTGGTACTTCGAGCCGGAACGGTCCTGGCGTGTGGAACATCCGATCGCCCGACCCGGTGACGCGCGCGTATGCGTCGGCAGGCGCGTACGCCTTGCCGTCCGCAGCCACCAGGTGCACTCTCGACGCCGTTTCGCCGCCTTGGGACGCGTCCATGACGCGCACGCTCAGTACCCCCATAGGGCGCTTGAAGCGCCGAGACGTAATCGTCACCGGGCGTTGCTCACCGCCGTAGGTTTCCAGCAGGGCCAGCTGCGGCAGCCCGTTCGGCGTGCCGTTCGTGATGTACGCGATCCATTCCCCATCGGGAGACCACCGCGGATGAAACGCGTCGTGCTGAAAGAACGTGAGCTTGTACGGCTCGCCGCCCTTCGTCGGCTGGACGTAGAGGTTGTTGTACTGATCGGCGGAGCCGCGCGTGGACGTGTAGAGGAAGCGCTTGCCGTCCACCGACACATCAGGGCGGGGTCGATACAACGTCTGTTCGTTGAGTACCGTCTGTGCCTTCGCGATCCCGTTGGCGACGGCGGGCACGCGCACGACGTTGCCGGATCCCAGCGGCACGTCGCGGTTCGAGACGATCAGCAGCTCGCGGCTGTCCTTCATCCATGCCGGTGTGATGTTCACGTCCCACTCGCCGAAGTACAGCCGATCGCGGCCGAACGAGTGGTCGCTGGTGATCGCGATCTCGTCGCCAGCCCACTGACCGTCGCGAATCGGCCGCACGTAGACGTTGAAATAACCGTTTGGCTTGGTGCTCACATACGCGAGGCGGGTGCCATCCGGCGAAAAGGTCGGGTCCGTGTAGACGAACTGATCGTTGCCAAGCGGCCACGTTTTCCCCGTCGCGACATCCAGCATGTAGAGATGGATGTTGGTTCCGCCATCGTCCGCAACGTACGCGAGATAGCGCCCGTCGGGCGACCATGCAGGAAGGGAGTGATATTTGTCGTCGGCGGTCAGTTCGTCCGCGGCCCCGGTTGATGGATCGATCCGCCAGATGGAGCCGCTCATGGCGACGGCGATCGACTTTCCGTCAGGTGCCCAGGCCGGTGCCCACGGCGTCGAGCCTGGCGCCGGTGGGAAGTAGTAGTTGTACATGTAATTGCCGCCGCTCTTGGCCATGGGATAGGTGCGCGACTGGCCTTGCAGCGTCGCCGTCAGCAACACGCAGACGACGCCGAGCAACGCCGGATGGAGGGTGCGGGGTGATTTCATGAGGCTCCTGATGGCATCGGAGCATACACGCTTCCAGGGCACCAGGTGGCAGTCGCAAAATGAGTCGTCCCACCGGTCGCCCCGGGTTTCGGGCGGCGATCTCGAGAGACGACAAATGCGCTGCGTTATGCTCGACCGATGAAAGCACCGTGGATGTTTGGCACTGTGACTGTGCTGGCGATGGCGTTGACGACGGTGAGCCCGGCGCAGGAGCGCACCCGCGAGACGATTGCCGACCAGTACAAATGGAACCTGGCCGATCTGTTTCCCAGTGATGCCGCCTGGCGCACGGAGAAAGATCGTGTCGCGGGGTCACTCGGCGAGGCCGACGCATTTGCCGGTACGCTCGGTCGGTCTCCAGAGCGACTGGCCTCGGCACTTGCCCTGCAGGCGGCGCACCAGAAGGCATTGGGCCGGCTGTTCGTATACGCCAACCTTGCCGCGGATCAGGATACGCGCGTCTCCGCCAATCAGGCGCTGGTCGATGAAATGCGGCAACTCGGCGCGCGCTTCGGCGCCGCCTGGGCGTTCTTCGAGCCAGAGCTCCTGACGCTTGACCCGGTCACGATTGAGAAATGGATCGAGTCAACGCCTGCACTCACACCGTTCGGATTCAACGTCCGCGACGTGCTTCGCCGGAAGGCGCACACGCTGACTGCGCACGAAGAAGCGCTGATGGCGCATGCCAGCCCGCTTGCCGGTGGTCCGTCCACTATCGCGAATATCTTTTTGAATGCGGATTTGCCCTGGCCGACGATCAAGCTATCGGATGGCCAAACCGTTCGTCTTGACGTCTCGGGCTACTCGGCGGCACGCGGCGTGGCGAACCGCGCCGATCGCCGTCGCACGATGGAGGCGTTCTTCGGCGCGTTGGGGTCCTTCCGTCGGACGATTGGCGCCACGTTGAGCACCGCGGTACAGGCCGCGCAATTCGAGGCGCGCGCGCGCAGCTACGATTCCAATCTCGCGAGCGCGCTTGATGGCCCCAACATCCCGCAAACCGTGTATCACGAGCTTGTCGCAGGCGTGAACCGTCATCTCCCCGCGTTCCACCGCTATCTCAAATTACGTCAGCGCATGCTGCAACTACCCGAATTGCATTACTACGATCTCTACGCGCCGCTCGTGTCGGGTGTACCGCTCGACTACTCGGTAGAGGAGGCGCAGCGGGAGGTGAAAGCGGCAACGGCGCGCCTTGGCGAAGACTACGTCCAGGTCCTCGATCGTGCCTTCAAGGATCGTTGGATCGACTACTACCCGACGCCGGGCAAGCGATCGGGGGCCTACATGTCGGGCGCCGCCTACGACGCGCATCCGTACCTGTTGATCAACTACAACGGCAAATACGACGACGTGTCGGCGCTCGCGCACGAGCTCGGTCATGCCATGCACAGCTGGTTCTCCAACAAGACGCAGCCTTTTCCGACGGCCGGGTACCCGATCTTCGTGGCGGAGGTCGCATCGACGTTCAACGAAGCATTGCTGAACGAGGAGATGCTCAGAAAGATCACCGACCCCAAGGCGCGCCTGGCGATTCTTGGCAACTATCTCGAAGGCGTGAAGGGCACTCTCTTCCGGCAAGCGCAGTTCGCGGAGTTCGAGCTTCGCATGCACGAGCTTGCCGAGAAAGGTCAATCGCTGACCGGTGACGCGCTCTCGAAGCTGTATCTCGAGATCACGCGCAAGTATTACGGCCATGACGCGAAGGTCGCGATTGTCGACGACTACGTGGCGCACGAATGGGCATACGTCAATCATTTCTTCCGCCCGTTTTACGTGTTCCAGTACGCGACCTCGTTTACCGCGTCGACGGCGCTGGCGGAGAAAGTGATCAGCGGTGACCCCGCCGCGGTCGGTCGATACCGCGCGTTTCTGGCGGCTGGCGGCTCCAAGGCGCCGATTGATTTGCTCAAGGACGCGGGCGTAGACATGACGTCCGGTGAGCCGCTCGACTTGACAATTCGGAAGATGAACCGCGTCATGGACGAAATGGAACGACTTCTCGGTCAGCCCACGTCGGTGAGGTAACGCCACGTCCACGGCGTCCTCGGGTGCGCGCCGACGACTCGACGCTGCGCGGCGCACTGGACGTGCTCGCGAGCAGCTTGTAATGTAAGCCCGCCACGAAGGGCGGGCGTATGCGAGTACGAATCTTTTGGATAGTCGGCACGTTGTTGACGGTGTCTCCGTTGTGGTCAGCCGCCGTGATCGCGCAGAGCACGTCCGCGCTCGCCGCCTGGCGTCAATGGGGCGGCCCAAACAGAAACTTCATCGTTGAATCCGGCGCCTTGGGCGACACGTTTCCTGAAGGGGGACCGCGCGTGATCTGGTCGCGGCCGCTCGGCACCGGTCATTCGTCGATCCTTGTGGACGAGGGGCGCCTCTACACGATGTATCGGTCGGGCAATGGGCGCGCGCGTCAAGGGCCGTGGGACGCCGAAGAGGCGGTCGTTGCCCTCGACGCCACGACAGGCAAGACGGTTTGGGAACATAAGTATCCGTCTCGACGCGAGGACTTCAGCTTCGGCGCCGGCCCGCATTCAACGCCGCTCATCGTCGGCGATCGACTGTTTACGCTCGGCACCAACAATCAGGTGTTCGCGCTGGATAAGCGCACTGGTCGGGTCATCTGGTCGCACGATCTCGTCAAGGAGTTCGACGCGCCGGAACTGCTCATTCGACCGTCCGTGAAGGTCGGCCATGCGTGCAGCTTCATCGCGTATCGCGACATGGTCATCTGCTCGGTCGGTGGGCCTGGCCAGTCGGTGATGGCGTTTGCTCAGAGTGACGGAAGGGTTGTCTGGAAGAGCGGTGATTTTCTCACGTCGGGCGCGGCGCCGATTCTGATCGATTTCGCCGGCCAGGAGCAGATGGTGGTCCTTGGCGGTGGCACCATCCAAGGCATCAATCCCGCCAATGGCCAGATCCTGTGGGCCTTCCCGCACGATCCTGGCAACGATCTCAATTGCACCACGCCGATCTGGGGCGATGACGACATCCTGTTCGTGTCGTCGGCCTATAAGGCCGGCAGCCGGGCGATTCGTCTGCGCAAAGTCGCGGACGCCACGATGCCAGAAGAGCTGTGGTTCACCAATCGCGTGCGCTACATGTTCTTGAACGCGGTGCGGCTTGGCGACTATGTGTATGGCACCACGGGCGATTTCGGTCCCGCCTTTTTGACGGCGCTCAATATCAAGACGGGGCAATCGGCGTGGCAGCATCGAGGCTTCGGCCGCGCGAGTATGGTTTATGCCGATGGCAAGGCGATCATCATGGACGAGGACGGCGATGTGGCCCTGGCGAAGCTGACGCCGCAAGGTGTCACGATCCTCTCGGAAGCCAAGATTTTCGACACCACGACATGGACGACGCCAACGCTGGTCGGCACGACGCTTTACGCGCGCGACCGCGAAAAGATCGTCGCGCTCGATCTCGGTCCGCTTGGCGAAACACGGCAGGCAGCAGCGGCAGCCGGCGGGGTGGTCCGCAACGATAGGGATCTCACAAGCAAGGCGTCGGCTGCCGCAACGGCGCCCACGGCGGCGCCCGCGCAATTTTCCGGTACTGGACGCTCGATAAAGCCCGAAGCACTGTGACGTCGAATGCCGGATTACCCGGCCTGATCCCCGCTGGCGTGCCCGAAATACTCCACATCACCCAACCGGCGAACGGCACGCTGATCATCGAGAGCCGAATCAACGAAGGACACGCACGAATGTATCGGCCCGGCGAGAAGACGTCCACGCCGGCCGGGCAGGGCGGCAGCATCGCGATGCTGTCGAAATGGGAGGGGAAGGCGCTCATCGCGGATGGGACATTGCAAAATGCGTCGGGTGTGACGACAAACGTGCGGGAAGCGTTTGGCGTAGCACCCGACGGCAGCCTGACGATCGAGATCGTGACAACCTCCGCGGCTGGCAAGACGGAGAGCAAGGTCACGTACAGCAAGTTGCACTCGGTGGGACCATGCGAAAGTTGGCCGACGCCGTGTAAGCGGGTCGGCGGGTAGTGGCGTTCGGTCTAACTGCGTAGGCCGGTTTCCCGCCACGAATGCTCGGGCGCGCCGAGCGTTCTAAGAGTCATCCCGCCACGTTAATACGAACCTCCTACACATAAGGCGCTCCAGCACAGGGTTCGGGGTCACCTCCGCGATCCCAGACGGCGCGAGTCGATAAATGGCCGTACAGACAACGGGCGGACCCAAACTGAGCCCGCCCGTGGTCGTTTCTTTACCGTCGACCGTCGACCGTCGACCGTCGACCGTCGACTAGTTCACTGTCGGCTGCGGTGCCTTCTTCTTCGACCCGAGGCCTTGAATCTGGATCACCGGCGCGGCTTCTTCTTTGAGCACGTGCTGGCGATACAGCTTTTCCATTTCGGCATGATGCCGCGCTTCATCGGGCGTGAGCTGCTTCTGCGCCTGTCGCGCCTTCAGCTTTTCTTCGCGCGCGTTCTTCGCGATGCCGAGATCGTCGAGGTCGGTCTGCGCCCCGGCAGCGACCGCTTCGGCGTTGAGTTTGAGCGAGTGCTCCGTCGTCGAGAGCGGCACGCTCTTGTTGCCGGCGAAGATTTCGTGCCGACCGTGCTCGTCGTACCACTTGGTGAGCGTGGCCGTCATGTGCATCTTCTCGATGATGTTGCGCCAGCCGATGCCCGTGTTGTAGGCGCAGAAGGAGATTTCACCTTGCTGCGTCGCATACGGGATGATGCACATCTCGGTGCGGCGGAAGTCGTAGTTGAAGAGGTCCTGGAACCACATCCCGGCGATGAAGAGGAAATTCCAGCGATCGGCGCGCCGCTTCTCGATGTCGTTCATCGTCCGGTCGCCCTCGACCTTGCCGTAATTCCTGCCGGTGGCGCCGAAGGTCTTGTCGAATTTCTTCAGCAGGTCGGCAATCTTGAAGTGCTTCGGCGCCTTGAACGGATCGTAGTTACGCATGAGCGCGAGCGTCATGCCGATGATTGATCCCCACTTGCCGCGCGCCGCATCGTTGACTTCGGCGAGGTCTTTCGCGAGCTGATCGGCGTGGAGGAACGCCGTGACCGGCACCGCCTCCTTGGTTTCCTTGTCGATCATCACCGCCATGCCGATGCCGCAGTTCGGGTGGCATCCGCAGGTGAGCTGACCCCACTCGCGATCGGGCCCGTGCACGACGTCCGCCCAATCAGTGAACGTGGCCATGAACGAGATCGGGAACCAGTCGCGAATCGGCTCGCCCAGACCAGTCTGGTTCTTCACATCGTGCGCGAGATGCGACAGCGTGTAGCGCTGCGCCGCACGGCGTTCCGGCGTGACTTCCTCGTCGCGTCCCGTGAACGACACGGGTTGGAACGACAAGAAGTTGATCTTCTTGGGATTGTCGAGCGCGAACTCGATGACCCGGCCGACCTGCTCGTTGTTGAGGCCGTTGACGATCGTGATAACCGGGACGATGTCGACCCCGGCGGCGTACAGGTTCTCGATGGCGCGAAGCTTCACGTCGAACAGGTTGCCGACACGGCGATGCGAGTTGGCGGCATTGCCGATGCCGTCAAACTGCAGATACGCGTAGCGCAGTCCCGCTTCAGCAGCGGCCTTCGCGAAGTCGACGCTCTTGGCGAATTCGATGCCGTTGGTCGCGGCCTGGACCGAGTTGTAGCCGACCTTGCGCGCGTAGCGGACGGCGTCGAGAAAATACGGCGACAGCGTCGGTTCGCCACCGGAAAACTGCACCGACATCTGCCGGCGCGGCTTGATCGTGATGGCGTTGTCGAGCACCGTCTTGATGTCTTCCCACGAGAGCTCGTGGACGAAACCCACCTGATTGGCGTCCATGAAGCACGGGTCGCACATCATGTTGCAGCGGTTGGTGAGATCGACGGTCAGCACCGAGCCGCGGCCGTACTTGACGGTGCTGCTGCCGTGGTTGTGCAGTTTCTCGTCGTTGTGCGCCTGAATGTCGCGGCCGGGAAACACCTCTTCGAGGTGGCGGAAGAAGGCCGTGTCGATGGCCATCGTGTCTTCGAAGTGCCCATGAACAGGGCAGTCCTTGACCATGACGATCTTGCCGTCCTTCTCGAGAATCGTTGCCTTGATCTCGCCGACCTTTTCGTTGAGGAGCGATTCGAGCGGCTTGGTGCCATCGAGGATGGCCTGCCGCGCTTCGCGCACGCAGTTGGGGCACAGCGAATCGGTTTCGCGCGGCCATCCGAGCGGCGGCTTGGTCTTCTGATACGACTTCAGCAGCGGCTTGTCCGACCATCTCGGGATGAAGGACGGGTTCTGGCTGATCCGATTGACGCGCGAAAACACCTGCCAGGCGCCCTCCGCCGCAATTGCCAGTCCTTTCTCCACGTACTTAGTTGGCGCGTGCATCGATTCTCCTTGGTCTGATTGGTCTGAAGGGGCTCGGGGTCCGATCGCGATGGGTAAAAAATAGCGATCAGGCCGCCGACCCGCCAAAACTGCCGTATTTTAGGCAGGTTTTTCCTTGCTTTTGCGCATCTTCCGGGAATTGGCACTGGCGCGGACCGAGCGGGCGCCAGTGTCCGGTCAGTGGGCATATCCGACAATCCCGGTCGCCATTGCGGGAACATGGCGCACAGGTTCAAGATGGCTGCGGCCAGGGTCGAAACACCATGCATCGCTTCCTCGCATTGACGCTCAGTCTTTCCAGCGTGCTCTTGGCCGGTGCGCAGCGCGGCAGCCTTCCCCAGGATGCGATTGCCCTCATCAACGCGCACGTGATCAACGTCGCGGACGGAACCGTGCAACGCGGCGTCACGGTGCTGTTGCGCGGCGGGCGTATCGAATCCGTCTCCACGGCCGTCCCCTCGAGCGGCGTGAAGGTGCTCGACGCGCGCGGGCGCTACGTCATCCCGGGTCTGGTGGACGCGCATGTGCACATTGCCAACCTGCGCGCGCTGCGCACCGCACTCGAGAGCGGCGTGACCACCGTCCGCAGCGCCGGGGTATCGAATTACATCGACGTCGGCATGCGCGAGCTCGTGAAGCAAGGAGCCGTGGTGGGGCCTGATGTGGCGGCGGCCGGCTATCACGTGCGGCCCACGCTGGCGGAGGAAGCATTTTTCGATACGCCCGCGCTCGCCGATCTGATGCGTGGTGGTGGCGTCGTCAGCGTTGAGGCCATGCGCCGAGTGGTGCAGGCCAACCTTTCGCACGGTGTCGACTGGATCAAGGTGCTCGCGACCGAACGCGCGGGGACGCCCGACACCGACCCGCGCAAGCAGGTGTATCGGAGGACGAATTGCGCGCGATCGTGCAGGAAGCGGCCACGAAGAACGTGCCGGTTCAAGCACACGCGCACGGCGCAGAAGGGGCGCAGGCGGCGGTGAGGGCCGGCGTTCGCAGCATCGAGCATGGCACTTACTTGACCGACGAAACGCTGCAGTTGATGGCCAAGCAGGGCACCTTCTTCGATCCGACGATGGAGGCGCTCAAGGACGTGGCGGATGTCGGGGGCGATTACGATAATCGCGACTTGCAACTCCGCGGACAGCACATGCTGCCGCGCCTCAACGACGCGATCGCGCGAGCGAACAAGCTGGGCGTCAAGATCGTTGCCGGTTCGGACACCGGCTATGGTCCGGCGAGCGTCGGCCGCGTGTCGAAGGAAGTCGCCAATCTCGTTGCTGCGGGCCTCACGCCGCTGGCGGCGCTGCGCGCGGCAACGATAACTGGCGCCGAGATGCTGCGGCTCGACAAACAGATCGGCCAGGTAGCGCCGGGCTTCGAAGCCGATCTCGTCGTGGTCGAGCGCAATCCTCTCGAGCAGGTGGCCACGCTTCAGGATCCGTTGCTCGTCATCAACAACGGGCGCGTCGGCCTCGACCGGCTCACCTTTGGACGTACGACAAGCTCGTCATCGCAACCGCAATGATTTCCGCTTTCGGTTACCGCATCGGCGGACAGATCCGCCGCGCAAGGAGACACCCATGAAGCGCCAACTCGTGACCGTTCTTGTTTGTATCTGTACGCTCGCGTTGCCGGCTGCTGCCCGTGCGCAGCATGAAGATCACGGCGCGATGTCGCCGGATCAAATCGGCAGCGCCAGCGTGAACTTTGAGACCTCGTGTGCGCCGGCGGTCAAGGACGACTTCAACAAGGCGATCGCGCTGCTGCACTCGTTCTGGTTCCCCGAGGCAACGAAGATGTTCCAGTCGATCGCCGACCGCGATCCTGGATGCGCGATGGCCCATTGGGGGCTCGGCATGACGCAGTGGGGAAATCCGTTCGGCGGGCTGCGCGCGGCGCCGTCGATTGAGCGCGGCAAAGCGATTATGGACAAGGCGAAGGGTGTGGGATCGCCAACGCCGCGCGAGCGCGCGCTCATCGAGGCCGTCACCATTCTCTACAGCAGCCCCGATGCCGCGACGCAGCGCGCTCGCATCACCAGCTACGAGACGGCGATGAAAGCCGTGTCCGACGCCAATCCCAACGACAAGGAAGTCAAGATTTTCTACGCCTTGTCGGTCGCGCAATCGGCGACGCCGACGGACAAGACGTATGCGAAGAACGTGCAGGCGGCCGCCATTCTCGAGCCGCTGTTCCAGCAAATGCCCACGCACCCGGGCCTGGCCCACTACATCATCCACGCCTACGACGCGCCGCCGCTCGCCGACAAAGCGCTCGCCGCCGCGCGCAAGTACGCGTCGCTCGCGCCGGCGATCCCGCACGCACTGCACATGCCGTCGCATACCTTCACCCGCGTCGGATCCTGGAAAGAATCGATCGAGACCAATAAGCGGTCGGCCACCGAGGCGAAGAAGACCGGTGGCGTCGCCGAAGCGCTCCACGCCATGGACTACGAGACCTACGCGTTTCTCCAGACCGCCCAGGACAACGCGGCCAAGGCGCTGGTCGACGAAGCCGCGGCCTTTGCCGATGCGGCGCCTGCTGCTGCCGCCGCGCCAACGGCCTCCGCGCCCCAGGGCGGCTCCAATTCGTTTGCCATCGCCGCGATTCCCGCGCGCTATGCGCTCGAACGCGCCGATTGGGCGATGGCCGCCAGTTTGACGCCGCGTCCGGCTCCCACCACTCCGTATACCGAAGCGATCACGCATTTTGCGCGCGCGATCGGTGCGGCGCGCAGCGGCAACCCCGCCGCGGCGACCGTCGAGATCGAGAAGATCGCAGCGCTTCAACAACGCGAGGTCGAACTCAAGGACGCGTACTGGGCCGAGCAGCTCGACATTCAGCGTCGCGTCGCGCTGGCGTGGCAGACCTTCGCGATGGGCAAGAAGGACGAGGGAATCGCCCAGCTCAGCGCCGCCGCCGATGCTGAGGACGCGACGGATAAGTCGGCGGTCACGCCCGGACCGCTCGCACCGGCACGCGAGCTGCTTGGGTTCATGCTGATGGAGGCCGGCCGCGCCAAAGACGCGCTCACCGCGTTCGAGACCACGATGAAGAAGGAACCAAACCGCTTCCGCGGGATCTACGGCGCCGCGACCGCAGCGGAGGCGGCCGGTGACAAGGCGAAGGCGGCGAGCTACTACAAGAAGCTGCTGGACGTGGCGCAGGAGGCGGATACGGAGCGGCCGGAGTTACAGCGCGCGAAAAACTTCGCTGGTCGCGCCAGCAGGTAACTGACAAGTTTCCAGTTCAAAGTTTAGTGGTCAGTTATCGATCAACTGATAACTCAACTTTGAACTGGGAAGTGGGAACTGGAAACTCACGCCGGCACACGATCCTATTTCAGGCCGTCGAGATGTTTCATCCACGCCTGCGAGAGACTCTGCACGCTGCCGCCGGACGAGGCATAGGCCTTCGCCCATGCCTGGGCGCGCGTGCGGTCCGTCGCCAGTGATGCGGGGTTGGCGCCGCCGGCGTGCGTGACGTACGTTGCGTAGATGCCGGCGAGAAGGGCCGCCTGGTCGGTGGGGTGTGCGGTCAGATGCTGCGCCAGAAGCGGCAACGCATCAGCAGTCCGGTTGCCGACGACATAGGCGAGCGCCAGCGCGCGGACAGCGCCCTCATCGTTCCCCTTGATCGCCTTCTCCAGTGATTCGATCGCGAGCCCCGCGTCGCCTGCGTGCAGCCAGTTGATGGCTGCCAGCCGCGCCACCGGCGCCGGGCCACCCACATCCTCAGGCACGCTCGACAACAGACTGGCTGCTTCGCGATGTCGATTCGTCAACGACAGAATCACCCCGAGATACATGCGAACCGGCGCGAAGGTCGGAGCTTGCTGCATCGCAACATTGAACTGCTGCGCCGCGCGGTCGACTTGTCCTTGCGCAAAAAAATCGATACCGCGCAAGAATGCCGCGAGCACCTGGTCGCCATCTGCTAATGCCGCAAGTGCCGCAGGCCCGAACTTGCCGCTGCGCGCGGTGGCGATTGCTGTCTTGGCACCTGCGGCGGGGCGGCTCTTCTCGGCGCTCGTCAGCACCGCCGCCATCACGTCGGGCGTGAGAAGGGCTTTGCGCTCGACCATGGGGAAGTCGCGCAGGATGGCCTCGGCGAGTTCCATCGGAAGCGCCGTGGGCGTATAGGCGCCCGGCACTGCCGCTGTCGCGGCCGTTCCACTGACGATGACGCGGAACGGCCGCACGAAATGCCCTTGCGCCTTGCCGCCTTGGACGATGGTCGCGCGGGCGAAGTAACGTCCCGGCGGCAGCGCCGTCGTGCTCATCACCGCCTGAATCGATCCAACCTCTGTGGAGGAGCCCGGCGCGACCTGCATCGGTGTGCTTGTGATCGGCTTTTCGTTTTCCGCGGGCAGGACGTCGAGTGTCGCCTGCACGCCTTCGAGCAGTTGCGGCGTCGATGCGTACACTTCGATCATCGCCGCCAGTCGGCCGTTACCGATTTGCGGTTCGATCGACGGGACGAGACGGGCGCCACGCTCCGAGGGCGCCTGCGACACCAGCAGATCGCCGACGTTGAGTCCCGGTCCGCTCATTTGCCACGCGTCGAGCTTGCGCTCGACCGAACCCATGCGGCCTTCGCCGTCGGCTGCCGCGAAGCGAAGTAAGTAAGTGCCGGGTTCGATCGGAACGGCGCCGGCGTACACGGCGAGGCCGGGATCGTTTTCGTGGGCGTCCAGTGTTTTCTGCTCGATCGTGCTCGCAGTCACCTTGTTGTTCCGATCGATCAGAATGAAACCGGCGGTGTAGTCGAGCGACTGCGTCGCCGTGCGCTCGACTTCGGCGGTGATGAGCAGTCGCACGCGCGAGCTGCCGGCCTCTTTGTACGTCCACGTCGCCAGCCGCATGGGAATGTCGTTCATTGTCAGCGGCGCGCGGAGTGCCTTGCCCACAGCGTCGGCCGGCGTCGACGCGCCGGGCGCGGTCGGCGCGAGAAACCCGCGGCGTGAGTACAACGTCGCCCCGCGCCGTGCCGTCTTGACGTTGATGCGATGACGGCGCCCGTCGCGATCGCTGGGACGCGCTTCGACGGCGAGCAGGTAATAGCCGGCGATCGATCGCATCACGCGCGTGAACGCCTGATCGCCGCTCGAGAACACACGATGCAGCGCGCCGCGGGAGCTTCCCGCGAGCGATTCGAGGCCGCGCACCTGCAACTCGCGATCCTCGCGCGGGGTCGTCGGTCGCTGGGCCTCGGCCACGTCAACGCCCGGGACGTCGAGCAGCATCACCTCGAGACTCGCGCGCACATCGGCGGCGACGGCCGCAATCTCCTCGACGTCGGAGCCGAGGCCCTCGAGCACGAGGCCTTCCGAAATCAGGATGACGCTCTTTGGGCCCTCGATCGGGGCCAGACTGCGCAGGGCGTCGCGAATCGTCCGCAAGGAGTTCTGCGTCTGCATTCGCTGCTGACTCGCGATCTCGCTGGCCTCCTGTTCGACTTCGAGCTCGCACTGCACAGCCGCTGCCGCATTTTGCAGGACTCCCGCGCATTCGCGCAGGATCATGGCCTGGGTCATCATCGCGTCGCTGTGTTCGACCGTGGCGATGGCTTCGCTGAGGCTGATGTGAAAGCGCCCCTGAAACTTCATCGCCATACCCACTGTTGCCAGCAGCCCCTCGCGCACTTTCTCGTGGTCGGTGGTGAAGTCGACGAGCGGGCCAGGCCCAGGCATGGCGACGAGCGCGACACGGTCGTTCGGATCGAGGCCGTCCACGAACTTGACGGCGCTCCGCATCATCTGCCGTCCCTGACCGACCCGGATGTTGCCCTGGTCAACGAGAAGCAGGATCATGCGGCCCGGTGTCAACTCCCGGGTGTTGGTGGAAAAAAAGGCTTCGTTTGGGTCCGCTTGGCGGACGGTCGCTTTGCGCGCGCCAACCGGCATCGGCGTGTCGTCGACGAGCTTGACGTATTCCGCCGAGACGATTGGACGCGGCCGGCCATCAACCTCGACGGTGAAATCGGCGGCCGTCAGATCTTTGATTTGACGGCCCTCGCCGTCGACCACGGTCGCATCCACCGTCAGCAAGTCGACCCCGCCGCGAAACACCGGGGGCGGCTGCTGCGGAGGCGGTTGCGTTTGTGCCGAGACGGCGCTCGTGTGCAGCGCGGCGCAGAGGACCAATACTGTTACGCGCATGAGAACTCCTGAGTAAGCGCCTATTATCATCGAGGGATGTCCGTTCGCGACGTCATCGTCATTGGCGGCGGCCCCTCGGGGTTAGCTACGGCCTTGGCGCTCAAGCGCCTCGGAATCGATTACCTGGTGCTCGAGAAGGGCACACTCGTCGATGCCATTCGGCGGTTCCCGATCAATATGGTGTTCTTCACCACCCCCGAGCTGATGGAGATCGGCGGGGTGCCGTTCACGACACCGTACGAAAAGCCGACGCGGCTCGAAGCGCTCCAGTATTACCGCAAAGTGACCGACGCGTTTCAGCTGCAGGTGTCGTTGCACGAGGAGGCGCTCACGATCGAGCAGGAAGACGGCATCTTCGTCATTGAAACGCGGAGCGAGCGCGGGCCACGCCGGGTTCGTCAGACGCGCCTGGTCGTGCTCGCGATGGGCTACTACGATCGTCCGAATCTCCTCGGCGTGCCCGGGGAAGATCTGCCGCACGTGCGGCATTTTTACGATGAGGCCCACAACTACTACCGCAAGCGCGTGGTGATCGTTGGCGGAAAGAATTCCGCGGTTGAAGCGGCGCTGGAGCTATACCGCAGCGGCGCGCAGGTCACGCTCGTGCACCGTGGCTCCACCATCGGTGATTCGGTGAAATACTGGGTCAAGCCGGACATCGAGAATCGCATCAAAGAGGGGTCTATTGCTGCCCGCTTCCACACACGGGTTCTGGACATTCGGCCGTCGGAAGTGGTCGTCGAGCCGGAGCCCTCGCGAATTCCCGCCGACGCGGTTCTGCTGTTGACCGGTTACCAGGCCGACCCGGAGTTCCTCCGCCGCGCGGGCGTTGAGGTCAACCCGGAAACCAACGCTCCGAAAGTCGACCAGCTCACGTTCGAGAGCAACGTGCCCGGTCTGTTTATCGCCGGCGGGCAGCAGGCAGGCCGGAAAACCGGCTCGGTGTTCATCGAAAACGGGCGCTTTCATGGCGCGCGCATCGCCGATGTGATCGCTGCGCGACTGCAACAAGGCGTTTGACCATCCTGTCCCGCCTCGGGACAGTCAGAGTGACCAGCACGCGACGCTGACGAGCTTAATCCCTGCCTTTAAAGTCATGAGGCGTCAGGCGGGCACGATTTGAACGGCCAGTCAGGAGCGCCGGACGTCTCAGTCGAGTAGAATCCGACAAGTCCCGGTGTTCGACAGCCTCTTTCAACTGCTTTTCCAGTATCGGCCGGTCGTGTTTTCGCAAGGCGACCTTCGCTTTGCGGCCTCGAGTGGCTCTTACCTCGCAGCGCTGGTCGCCGTCGCGGCTGTTGCCGTCACGGTGGCGACCTATCGCACAACAGGGCGTAAGTTGCGCCCGCGCGATCGCGCGGTGCTCGCTGGTCTGCGCGTCGCGCTGCTGGCGGTCGTCGTCTTCTGTCTCTTCCGTCCGGTGCTCGTCGTCAAAGCGGCGGTGCCGCAGCAGAATTTCGTAGCGGTGTTGCTGGACGATTCCCGCAGCATGCAAATCGCGGATCACGACAAGCAACCGCGGGGCACGTTCCTGCGGCAGGAATTCGGCGCCGCCGACCGCGGCATGCTCGGGAATCTGTCGCAGCGCTTTCTCGTACGCACGTTCCGGTTCTCCTCGTTCGCATCGCGGGTCGAGGATGAAGACGACCTCACGTTCCTCGGGGCGCAGACGCATCTCGGCGCCGCGCTCGACGGTGCGCGCCAGGAGCTCGCCGGCTTGCCCCTCGCTGGGGTTGTGCTGGTCAGCGACGGGGCGGACACGACCGCCGAGGGTCTTGGCGAATCGCTGCTGGCGTTGAAGTCGCAGGGTGTTCCGGTCTTTACCGTCGGCGTCGGCCGGGAAACCCTCGATCGCGATATTCAGATTGGCCGCGTCAGCACACCCCGGACGGCGCTCAAGGGCACGACCTTGATGGTGGACGTTGTCCTCACTCAAACCGGATACGCCGGCAAGAGCGTCAACATCGACATCGAGGACGAAGGCCGGATCGTTGGCACCCACGCCGTGAAGTTGCCGGACGACGGGTCCGCCGCGACCGCGCGCGTGCGCTTCACGGTCGGCGAGCCCGGGCCGCGGGTGATGCGGTTCCGCGTCGCACCGCAGGAGGGCGAACTCGTCACCGAGAACAACGCCCGCGAAGCCCTGATCGACGTGCGCGACCGCAAGGAGAAGATTCTCTACTTCGAGGGCGAACCGCGGCCCGAGATGAAGTTCCTGCGCCGCGCCGTTGCCGACGATCCCAACCTGGTGGTCGTCAGTCTGCAGCGAACCGCCGACAACAAGTACATGCGCATTGGCGTCGACAGCGGCGAGGAGCTCGCCGCCGCCTTTCCCAAGACGCGCGAAGAGCTGTTTGCGTACCGCGCGCTGATCCTCGGCAGCATCGAAGCGGGTGCGTTTAGCGGCGACCAAATCAAGATGATTAGCGAGTTCGTCGATCGGCGCGGAGGCGGCCTGCTGATGCTCGGCGGCGCCCGTGCCTTTGGCGAAGGTGGCTATGCCGGGACGTCGATCGGCGACGTGCTGCCGGTGGTGCTCGATCCGTCGGCGCGCGGCCAGGAGCCCGCGCTGGCCCATCTCAAGATTCAGCCGACGCGCGCGGGTGTTGGGCAGGCGATCTCGCAGATTGCCGAAAACGAAGCGGCGTCAGCCGAGAAGTGGAATTTCCTCAGGACGCTCGAACCGGGCGTCACCACCATCAACCGCATCGAGTTGATCAAGCCGGGTGCGACGACGCTGCTGGCGGGGACAGACGAGTCGCGGCGCGAACGGCCGGTACTCGCCTTCCAGCGCTACGGCCGCGGCAAAGCGTTTGCGTTCACCTTGCAGGATTCGTGGCAGTGGCAGATGGCCGCGCCGATTACGGTTGAGGACATGACGCACGAGCATTTCTGGCGGCAGCTCCTGCGCTGGCTCGTCGACGGCGTGCCGGACGGCGTGGAAGTGCAGTCGACCACCGACCGAGTCGAGCCGTCGGAAAGCGCCACGCTGCGCGCCGACATCGTCGATCCCACATTCGTGGAACTGAATGACGCCGCGGTTATGGCGCATGTCACGGGCCCCGACGGCAGCATCATCGACGTGCCGATGCAGTGGAGCGGCAAACGCAGCGGCGAATACTCCGCGACCGTACCCACCGGTCCGCAGGGATGGTACGAAGCCAAGATCGAGGCCACGCGCGGCGGGAAGACGATCGGATCTGCGATCACCCATCTTCGCTCCGCGCCCGGAGACGCTGAGTACTTCGACGCCACCATGCATGCCGCCACGCTGCGACGCGTCGCCGACGAAACGGGCGGACGCTTCTATACCCCGGCAACGATTCAGGGCCTCGCCGAAGACTTGAAGTACACCGGCCGCGGCGTGACGTCTGTCGAGGAACGCGATCTGTGGCATCTGCCGATCATGCTCGTACTGATCATCGGCTTGATGTGCGCGGAGTGGGGTTACCGGCGTGCGGTTGGCCTGTCTTAGCATCATCGTCGCGGCAACGCTCGCGGCCAGCGTGGCGGCGCAGGGTGGGTTCAGGCGAGGGCGCCCTGCCCCGGCGATCGACAGCGACGCGCGCGTCGCATACGACGGCCGTTTTGCCTTTGTCCGGTTGCGATACGGCGGGTCCGACGGCGGGTACCGGCGCGAGCCGCCATGGGCGCACGACTACCCGCGTGCGGAACGTCATTTCATGCGCATCCTGCAGGAAATCACGCTCCTCAATCCGCATCTCGACGAGAGCAATATCCTCGCGCTCGACGATCCCGAGCTGTTCAGTTATCCGGTGGCCTACATGTCGGAGCCCGGGTTCTGGACGATGAGCGACGAGGAAGTCGCGTCGATGCGCAGTTATCTCGGCAAGGGCGGATTCGTCATCTTCGACGACTTTCGCGGGGATCATCGGTACAACTTCGAGGAACAGATGCGGCGCGTCGTGCCCGACGGACGTCTGCTCGAGCTCGATGCCTCGAATCCGATCTTTCATTCGTTTTTCGAAATCAACTCGCTCGAGTTCGTGCAGCTGTACGACCGCGGCGTCAAGGCGACCTTCCACGGGATGTTCGAGGACAACGATCCGAAGAAGCGTCTGCTGCTGATTGCCAATTACAACAACGACATCGGCGAATACTGGGAGTTCTCCGACCAGGGGTACGTGCCGATCGATCTCTCGAACGAAGCGTACAAGTTCGGGGTGAACTACGTGATTTACGCGTTGACGCACTGACGAGGAGCCATCGTGGAAATGACCCGTGAAAGCACCGAAACCATCCATCTCGATTCGCCGGACGATGTCGCCCTTGCCGACCGGATGAAGGCGGGCCGCGAAAAAATTCTGACCGAGCTGCACAAAGTGATCGTGGGCCAGGAAGACGTCGTCGGGCAGGTGCTGCTCACCTTGTTTGTCGGCGGCAACAGTTTGATCGTCGGTGTGCCCGGACTGGCGAAGACGCTCTTAATCCATACGCTCGCCAAAGTCGTCGACCTCAAGTTCTCACGCATTCAGTTCACACCCGACCTGATGCCGTCGGACATCACCGGCACCGACATCATCAACGAAGACCCGGCCACCGGCCGGCGGCAGATGGTCTTTGCGCCGGGGCCGATCTTCTGCAACATTCTGCTCGCCGACGAGATCAACCGCACACCGCCGAAAACTCAGTCCGCGCTCCTCGAGGCCATGCAGGAGCACCGCGCGACGATTCAAGGGCCGAACCTATCAGCTCGAAGAGCCGTTCTTCGTGTTCGCGACGCAGAACCCGATTGAGCTTGAAGGTACGTATCCTTTGCCCGAGGCGCAGCTCGATCGCTTCATGTTTCACATCGTCATCGAGCATCCTCCGGAAGAGGAGGAATACAACGTCGTCCGACCGCACCACGGCGATCCAGGAACCGACGTTCGAGCGTCCGGTCAACGGCCCCGATCTTGTGGCGTTCCAGCGGCTCGTGCGCCGCGTGCCTGTGGCGGAGCCGATCATGCGCTACGCGCTCTCGCTGGTCCGCGCGAGCCGGCCGAAGTCGCCGACGACCCCGGATTTCATCAAGAAGTGGATTGCGTTTGGCGCGAGCGTGCGCGCGGCGCAGTTCCTTGTCCTCGGCGGCAAGGCGCGCGCGTTGACGCAGGGCCGCTATCACGTCACCTACGAGGACATCCGCGCGCTGGCGCATCCCGTGCTGCGGCACCGCGTGCTCACGAACTTCCACGCCCAGTCGGAGGGTATCAGCAGCGACACGCTGGTCGATCGCCTGCTCGAAGCCGTGCCGGTGCCGCGTTCGGGGATGTGATGGAGCAGGGCCCGATAATTCCTGGCGCGCGGTTTGTCGACCCGGCAGGTACTGGCGCGGGTCGGCAACCTCGATCTCGTCGCCCGCAGCGTCGTCGACGGTGTGATCAACGGGTTGCACCGGACGCCGTATTTTGGCGCGTCGGTCGACTTTGCCGAACACCGCGGCTACGTGCCCGGCGACGACATCCGGCGCGTCGACTGGAAAGTGTTCGCGCGGACCGATCGGTACTACATCAAGGAGTTCGAGGCCGACTCGAACGCGAACTTCACCGTGCTCCTGGACACGTCGAAGTCGATGGAGTTCGGCGCCCGGCTCACCAAGCTCGAGTACGCGAAGACCTTGGCGGCGTGCCTGACCTATCTTGTTCACAAGCAGCGCGATCGCGTCGGGCTCGTCACCTTCGACGAAGACATCGTCGACTTCGTACCCGCCTCCGCCAAGCACATGGACGTCGTGCTGCACACCCTCGATCGCGCGAAGGCCGTGCGTCCCGGCCGGCTTGGGCCGCCGCTCAGAAAACTCGCCGAGCACTTCGGCCGCCGCGGCATCGTCGTGTTGATCTCGGACCTTTACGAAGAGCCGCAGGATGTGATGGACGCGCTCAGCCTCATTCGCTTTCGCGGCAACGACGTCATCATCTTTCACGTGCTCGACCCGGCAGAGGTCGAATTCGAGTTTTCTGAGCCGTCGGCGTTCGAGGATATCGAGAGTGGCGATCAGATTCCGATCGTGCCGAGCGCGCTCGCCGAGCAATATCGCGCCCTGGTGCGGGAGCACATTGCCGCGTTGACCGCGCGCGCGGCGGAGCATCGTATCGACTACACGATGCTCAGCACCTCGACGCCGCTCGACTACGCATTGTTCAACTACTTGTCGATTCGCGATCGGCTGACGAGAGTTCGGTAATGTCGTTCTTAGCACCGTTGTTCTTCGCTGGCCTGGCTGCACTGGCTATCCCGGTTCTGATTCATCTGATTCAGAAAGAGCGCAAGAACGTGGTCGCGTTTCCCTCGCTGATGTTCCTGAAGCGCGTGCCGTACCAATCCGTGCGCAGGCACCGGATTCGCAACTGGGCTCTGCTGGCGCTCCGGCTCGCGGCGCTGGCCCTGATCGTGGCGGCGTTTGCACGCCCGTTCCTTCGAGGCGCGACGTTGGCCGCGTCTACCGACGGATCGCGCGACGTCGTGATCCTGCTCGATCGGTCCTACAGCATGGGACATGGCGATCAGTGGCAGCGTGCGCAGCGCGCTGCGGCCAACGCGGTCGCCACGCTCGTGCCTGGCGACCGCGCCTCCCTCGTGTTTTTCTCGACCTCGGCCGAAGTAGCGGTGCGGCCAACCGACGAACGTCCGCGCCTGCTGGCCGAGATCACCGCGGCACGGCCCGGTGCCGGCGCCACGCGTTACGGCCCCGCATTCAAAGTGGCAGGCAGTCTCATCGCCGAGTCCAACCTGCCCCGCCGGGAAGTGATCATCATCAGTGATTTCCAGCGCAGCGGTTGGACCGCGTCGGATGCCGTTCGCTTCCCCGATGCCACCGTGGTGACGCCGGTGGTCATCGATGCCGGTGACGTGCAGAACGTTGCCGTAACACCGGTGACGATTGCGCGCGAGACATTCTCGGGGCAGGAGCGTGTGATCGTCACCGCGGGTGCAATCAACCGCAGCCAAACGCCGGTGACGAATCTCAACGTATCGCTTGAAATTGACGGGCGCGCCGTGCAGACAATGCCGGTCTCTCTCGCGGCGTTCGGTGCCGGAACCACGACCTTTGCACCCGTGACGATTACCGCAGACAACACGCGCGCGGCTGTTCGCATCAGCGACGATGGTTTGGCTGCGGACAACGCCTTTTACTTCGTGCTCACACCTCCGCGCCCCCTCGAAGTCGCGTTGGTGAGCCGCGCCACGCGCACCTCAGCGCTGTATCTGACGCGCGCGTTGGCGATCGGCGAGGCGCCGCGTTTTGCCGTAACCAGTCGCGCGGTCGATGCCCTCAGCGACGAGGTCCTGGATCGCACGCGCGTGATCATCTTCGACGACGTCAGCCCAGCCGACGCAACTGCCGCTCGCCTCAAGCGATTCGTGGAGAACGGTGGCGGCATCCTCGTCGTCAATGGTCCGCAGGCCACGTGGCCGGCCTCTGCGGCGGATATTCTGCCGGCCACCGCGGCGGCCGCGATCGATCGCAGCCGAGGCACGGCGGCCTCGTTGGGCGGACTCGCGTATGGTCACGCCGTGTTCGAGCCGTTCCGCGCGCCGCGGAGCGGCGATTTCTCCGCCGCGCGTTTTTACGGTTATCGAAACGTGACGCCGACGAAGGATGCGCAAGTGCTCGCGCGCTTCGACGACGGATCACCGGCGCTTCTCGAGCGCCAGATCGGACGCGGCCGCGTGTTGCTCTGGGCCTCGACGCTCGATTTGGTACTGGAACGATCTTGCGCTCAAACCCGTGTTTCTGCCGTTTGTCCACCAGGTGGTGCGGCACCTGAGTTCGCACCGGGACCGCCCTGCCTTCGCCACCGTCGGTCAGGTCATCGATCTCACCGAACTGGTGGCTGGAGGACGCCCCCCGGCGGTCGGTGCACAACCGACGACCGGCAGTCTCATCCTCGCTCCCTCCGGAAAACGCGAAGACCTCGAAGGGGAGCAAAGTCGCGTGCTCGAGCTCGACGAATCAGGATTTTATGAAGTCCGCGAGGCGCGTCCGGGCAGCCCGACCGCGGTTGCCGCAAGCAACGTCGAGCTCATCGAATCCGACCGAACGGCCATCGATCCCAAGGAAATCAGCGCCTCCGTGACCAGCGGTACTAGCGCAGCGGTGGGCGCCCGTGGCGCCGTCGCCTTGCCCGACGATGCGCAAGAGCGCGCACAACGTCTCTGGTGGTACTTACTATTCGCAGGTATTCTGCTGTTAACGGCCGAATCCCTTCTCGCACATCGACTTTCGCGGGCCGCGTAACGGTCTGGAGGCACGCATGCTGGGTCAGGACACGAGCGGCACCGCCCGCTCAGCGCTCATGGATGTCATTCGCCAGGTGCGAAGGCGCTGGCGGATGAAACTGGTGTTGCGAGGCGTTGCCTGGTTTGTCGTGAGCATGGCGGCCGTGCTCGTGGGATCCGCCTACGCGCTCGAGTCGCTGCGCTTCAGTCCCGACGCGATTTTCGCCTTCCGCGTCGCCCTTGGTCTTGCGATCTTCGCGTCCGCGGCCTGGTTCATCGTGCGCCCACTCATGCGCAAGGTGAGCGACGAGCAAGTGGCGCTCTATCTCGAAGAACACGAACCGACGCTCGAAGCCACGATCATCACCGCGATGGAGGCCGAGCAGACGGGTCGCGCGCACGAGATGTCGCCGGCGCTGGTGCGTCGCCTGGTCGAAGCCGCACTGGAGCGCTGCCACGAAATCGATCACGGCCGGCGTGTCGAGCGCTTGCCGATCCGCCGCTACGCCACGGCCGCAGGCATCGTCGCCGTAGTCGCGCTGCTCGTCTTTGCCTTTGGTCCTGCCTACCTGAGACAGGCCCTTTCCGCGCTCCTGATCATCTCGCGAGATGTCGAGGCGGCCGCGCCCTACCGAATCGAAGTGACCCCCGGCAGCACGAATGTGCCGCGCGGCGCCGATTTGACGATCAGCGCCAAGCTCTCCGGGTTCGAATCGGCCGACGCGACGCTCGTGCTGCGAAAGTCGCCAACGGCCGCATACGAGCGGCTGCCGATGGCCCGCACCGAAAATGGATCCTACGACGGGATGTTGTTCGATCTCGCGGAGCCGGTGGAGTATTTCGTGGAAGCCGCGGGCGTGCGCTCGCCGGTGTTCAACCTCAAAGTCGTCGAGCTGCCGTACGTGAAGCAGCTTGACCTCGAATATCACTTCCCGACCTACACGGGTCTGGCGCCGCGCACCGTCGAAGACGGCGGCGATATCGCGGCGCTGCGCGGCACCAACGTCAACGTCAAGGTGACGCCGACGATGACCGCCAAGGGCGGACGGATTCTGCTCGACGACGGCTCGGCGACGGCGCTGACCGCAAACGCCGATGGAACCTTCAGCGCGGTCGTGGCCGTCGCGAAGCAGGGGTTCTACCGCGTCGAACTCGATGCCGCTGCCGGCGAAAAGGTGGCAGCGTCGCCGCAGTACACGATCGATCTGCTCTCGGATCAGACGCCCTCTGTCACATTATCGAAGCCGGGGCGCGACACGAATGCGACGCCCGTCGAGGAATTCTTTGTCGAAGCGAAGGCTGATGACGACTTCGCGGTGCGCGACCTGCAACTCGGTGTACTCGATCAACGGCGGCGAAGAGAAGACACTCCGACTCTACGACGGCAAGAAGGCGCTGCCGGAGGTCACGGCCGGTCATACCTTCTACCTCGAGGAGCTGGGCGTACAGGCCGGCGACTCCGTCTCCTATTACGCGCGTGCGCTCGACAACGACACCGTTGCAGGCCCGAAGCGTGCGACGAGCGACATCTATTTCCTCCGCATCCGTCCTTTCGGCAAGGACTTCAAGCCCGCCATGTCGATGGGCGGTGGAGGCGGTGGCGGCGGCGGCGCGGGCGCCGAAGTCGGTGCGCTCTCGCAGCAGCAGCGACAAATTATCGCGGGCACGTTCAAGGTCCAGCGCGATCGGAAGACGATGGGCGCCGATAAGGTGCGCGAAGCCCTCGTCGTGCTCGCACTGTCGCAAAGCAAGTTACGCGAGCAGGTCGCCGGCTTGGTGGAGCGGATGAACAGCCGTCTGGTCACGCCGGACCCGTCGTTCAAGACGATCGCGGAAGTCCTGCCCCAAGCGGCGGCGGAGATGCAAGCCGCGGAGTCGAAGCTCCAGGCGCAGAGTCCGGATGGCGCGCTGCCTCCCGAGAACAAGGCGCTGAAATTTCTGCAGCAGGCGGAGGAGGAATACGAGCTCCAGGTGCAGACACAGCGGCAGGCAGGCGGCGGTGGTGGCGGCGGTGGTGCCGGGTCGATCGCGGAGGACCTTGCCGACTTGTTCAAGCTCGAACTCGATCGCATGGCGAATCAGTACGAGACCAACGAGCGCGCGTCGGCCGAGAGTGCCGAGCGTCAAGTCGACGAGCTTGCCGAGAAGCTGAAGGAGCTCGCGCGCCGCCAGGAGCAAGAGCTCGAACGACAGCGACGGATGGCCAACGGTCAGTCGCCGCGCAATTCGGCGGACCTGCAGCGCGCGCTCGCCGAGCAGGCTCAGGAAGCCGCACGTCAACTCGAACGGCTGTCGCGGGAGCAGAATCGGCCGGACTTGCGCGATGCGGCGCGCCGCATGCAGGAAGCGGCCGATGCGATGCGCCGCGCCTCGGCCAGCGGTGACCCGGGTGCCGCCGGTCAGGCTGCCGCAGCCGCCGAGCGCTTGCGCGAGGCCCAGCGCCAGCTGCAGGGCGCGCAGGGTGCTCGCGCGGAACGCGAAGTGAAGGAGGCGTTGCGCGAGGCGGAAGAAGCCGCCGAAGAGCAGCGGCAGATCTCAGACGACGTGCGCAATCTTCCGAGCCTGGGCACCGCGGAACGCTCGTTTAAGCAGCAATTGCTCGGCGAGCGCAAGGAAGCCCTTGAAGGAAAGGTCGGCGGCCTCGAGAAACAGCTCGACAAGGCGTCGAGCGAGATTGCTCGCGAGGCGCGCGAGACGTCGCGCAAGATGCAGGAAGCGGCCGGCCAGATTCGCGACGACAAGATCAAGGAGAAGGTCCGCTACACGCGCAGCCTGATGTCGAGCGCAGGGACGCAGGAGCTGGTGCGCCAGCTCGAAGACGATATCGGCAAGAACCTCGACAAAGTACGGGAGACGCTCCGCGAGGCGCAGCGCGCGCTTGGCCCCGGCGGCCGCGATCGAACCGCCGAGACGCTCGACAAGGCGCGCGAGATCGCGCGCGGCGTGGAGTCGCTCGGGCGCCGCATGCAGGAGCGCGCGCAGCAGGGTCAACAAGGTGCACAGGGAAAACAGGGTGCACAAGGGCAACAAGGAAAACAAGGTTCACAGGGTCAACAAGGCCAGCAAGGCGAACAGGGCCAACAAGGCCAGCAGGGCCAACAAGGCCAGCAGGGGCAACAAGGCCAGCAGGGCCAACAGGGCCAACAGGGTCAGCAGGGCCAACAGGGTCAGCAGGGCCAGCAGGGCCAACAGGGTCAGCAGGGCCAACAGGGCCAGCAGGGTCAGCAGGGCCAACAGGGTCAGGGCGGCCAGGGTGGACAGGGCGGCGAGCGCAATGCGGACGGTGGCGGCGGTGATGGCGATACGGTAGGGCCGTGGCGCGAAGGTGGCTTCGGCCTCGGCGGTGATCGCCGGCCGGGTGATTGGTTCTCACCCGAAGACGTCCGTCAGTTCCGCGGCGAGGTCTCGCGCTGGTCGGGGGAGACGCGGCAACTTCGCGACATGCTGCGTGAGCAGAAACTCGACACCAAGGATCTCGACGAGATTCTCAAGCGACTGCGCGAGCTCGAAGACACGCGCAACTATCGCGACATCGCCGAGCTCGAGCGGCTGCAGACGTTTATCAGCGAGGGCATGAAGCGCTTCGAATACGATCTGCGCCGAAGAGTGGGCAGCGACGGCGATCGCGCGCTGCTCAATGGTGCTGATGAAGTGCCGCAGCAGTTCCGCAAGCTCGTCGAGGAGTATTACCGCTCCCTGGCGAAACCGGGGCAGCAGAAATAGCCGCAGATGGACGCAGATGGTCTAAGCCGCAGATGACGCAGATGGACACAGATGATTCAGTTTGGATCTTGTCCGACATCGCAACCGTTACAAAACGCCTTGGCGCTTTGACGGCCACGTTGCGCATCACGATCCAAGCCGCTATCTGCGTTTATCTGCGCCATCTGCGGCCGTTTTATCTGCGGCCATCGGTGGCGTCGCGACGGACACTGCGGATCGTCATCGCCGTCATGTTCGCTGCGACATCTGTGTCTGCCCAAGACTGGTTCCGCGGGTTCGGCGGGATGGGTGAGGGACCGGGGCAGCCGCCGCGCTTTCCCCGCATGTCGGACTTCGACGGCGGCTTCACCTTCTGCCGGTTGATGTATCGGCAGGTGCGGCGGCACGAGCGCGGGCTTGGCTGGAGCACCGATTACCCGCACGCGGAAATCAATTTCTCGATTCGGCTGAGCGAGTTGACCAAGACGCGTGTCAGCAGGACGGGCGCTGAGCCCAATCACTTTGTCGTGCGACCCACCGACGAGTGGCTCGATCTCTGTCCGATGGTCATCATGTCCGATCCGGGCAGCGCGGGGTTCAGTGAGGCCGACGCCGCCGGACTTCGAGCCTACCTCCTCAAGGGCGGATTCTTGTGGGCGGACGACTACTGGGGACCCTGGGCGTGGGAGGATTTCGCCGCCGAGATCGGCAAGGTGCTTCCGCCCGCGCAATATCCGATTCACGAGCTGCCGCTCGACCACTCGATCTATCGGATGATGTTCAACGTCACCAAGGTGCCGCAGGTGCCATCGATCCAGTTCTGGTGGCAATCGCGCGGCGAGACCTCCGAGATGGGTCCCGAGAGCGCCCGTCCGCATATCGCGGCGATTACCGACGCACACGACCGGATCATGGTGCTGATGTCGCACAACACCGACCTCTCCGATTCGTGGGAGCGTGAGGGCGAGGATCCGAAGTTCTTCTACAATTTCTCGCCCGACGGCTATGCGATCGGGTTGAACATCGCGCTCTATGCGCTGTCGCACTGAGATGAGGCGTCGATCCGCGTTGCTGCTTGCGGTCTTGCTCGTCGCTGCGGCGGCAAGCGCCCAGGATTTCTTCCGCGGTTACGGCCGCGGTTACAACCGCGTCCCGCCGCGCCTGCCCAAGGCCGACAGCTACGACGGCGCCTTCAGTTTTTGCCGCGGGATGTATACGAGCGGCTATCGCGAGCAGAGCGGCTCAGGCTGGAACACCGACTATCCGGACGCCGACGTGAATTTTTCGATCCGGCTGGCGGAACTCACCAAGGTGCGCGTCGGCAAGCAGCCCACCGGCGACCCCAACCATCTCGTGGTCCCTGTCACCGACGACTTCGTGTTCCAGTGTCCGTGGCTCCATCTGGAGGACGCCGGGACGGCGCTCTTTACCGAACCTGAAGTCGAGCAGCTGCGGCTGTACCTTGCCAAAGGGGGGTTCATCTGGGCCGACGATTCGTGGGGCAACTTTGCCCTGTCCAACTGGGAAGATCAGATCGGTCGCGTGCTGCCGCCCGCTGAGTACCCGATCCGCGATATCACCCCGGACCATCCGATGTTCACGACCATGTTCCAGATCGAGCGGATGCCGCAGATTCCGTCAATCAGCCATTGGCGCCGGAGCGGTGGCGGCACCTCAGAGCGGCCTCCGGAGACCGACAGTGTCGTCGTCCGCGGCATCAGCAATCGCCATGGGCAGCTGATGGTTCTGATGACCCACAACACCGATATTTCCGATGCCTGGGAGCGTGAAGGCGAGGACCCGCAGTACTTTTATAACTTCTCGCCGAATGGCTACGCCGTCGGCATCAACATCCTCATGTATGCGATGACGCACTGAGGTTTCAGTGCACCGTTCCCCCCTCCCGTCCTTCGCCGAAGCTTTTCATTTCCAGTAGTTCCAGCAGCGCCTTGGCGCGCACCACCGGGCCGGGAAGCTCCAGGAGCGCCTGCTTTTCGACCGGTTCGAGGGCGAGATACTGCGCCAGCGCGTTGACCAGGTCTTCGTCCGACATGATTTCCGGCAACCGGCTGGACGCGCGCGCGGCGCTGAAAAGGGGTGCGAGCCTGGTCTCGAGGTCGACGCGCTGTTGCTGCAGCACTGCACGGCCGTCGGCGGTGAGCGCTTCGGACAGGGTGGAGACCTGCGCCTCTCGGTAAGGAACCATGTCGGTTGGCGGGTGCTCGCGCTCGACCCGAAACTTCTCGATGCCCTTGAGGACGATGTTGAAGCGCCCGTCGGGGAGCCGCTCCACATGCGTGATCGTGCCGGCGCAACCGACGTCGTAGATCGGCGGCGTCTGCTCGTATTGCCCTTCGTAGCCGGGTTTGAGCAGCACCATGCCGATCATCCGGTCGGCGGCGAGCGCCTGATGCACCATCTGGCGGTATCGCGGCTCGAAAATATGCAGCGGCAGAAAGACGTTCGGAAAGAGAACGACATTCGGGAGCGGAAACAGGGGAATGGTCGCCGGCAGCATCAGTGAATCGTGCGCGTCTTCTTGTCCATGTAATCCATCAGGACGTACTCACCGAGGGTATACGGCGTGGTGAAATACGCCTTGCCGCGGCACATCGCGGCAACGCGGCGGACAAACGCGACCAGGTCGTAGTCTCGCGCCAGCATGAACGTATTGATCATGATGCCGGCTTTGGCGCAGGCTGAGACTTCGGCGAGCGTTTCCGCGATGACGAATGGATCGAGACCGAAGGCGTTCTTGTAGATGCGGCCGTCGGGCTGGGTGAGAGCCGATGGCTTGCCGTCGGTAATCATCACGATCTGGCGCATGTCCTTGCGCTGCTTTTCGAGGATGCGGCGGGCCAGCCGCAGTCCCTCGCGCGTGTTCGTGTAGTAAGGTCCAACGCGCACACGTCCGAGCTCGCGCAGCGGAATCTCCTCCGCGGAATCGTGGAAGAGGACCGCGTGCATCGTGTCGCCGGGAAACTGTGTCCGCAGCAAATGCGCCAGCGCCATGGCGACGCGCTTGGCGGGTGTAAAGCGATCCTCGCCGTACAAGATCATGCTGTGGCTGCAATCGAGCATCAACACCGTGGCGCAGGAGCTTTGATACTCGCCCTGTGCGACCATGAGGTCCTCGTAGGCGATGTCGATGCCCTGGCTGGCGCTGGCAAAGGGGTCTGACCCCTTTTTCTCCCCGTTCCCAGTGAAAAAGGGGTCAGACCCCTTTCCTCGGCCCGGCCCATCCGCTGCACTGCATTCATGATCGTGGCAGTCGCGTCGAGATTCATCGTGTCGCCGAATTCGTACGGTTTGGGGGCGCCGCTCGCCTCGATTCCGGTCGACAGATCGCGCGTATCGTGGCGTCCGGCACTGCTGTGGCCGAGTGATCCGAGCAGGTCGCGGAGCGCCTTGTAGCCGAGGAAGTCGAGCGCCTTGTCGGTGACCTCGAACTTGACCTGTTCGTTGCTGTCCTCGCCCGGTCCGCCGCCCTGCGCGCGGCGCTGGCGCTCCGTCTCTAAATCTGGCGACGGTGTGATGTAACCCGACTCCTGCATGCGCTCGATGATCTGTTGGATCAGTTCCTCGAGCTGTTCCCGCATCTGCTCCTGATCGCCGTCCGCCGGATCACCGAACAGTTTCTCGAGCACATCCGGCGGCAGCACACCGCCGCTGAAGAGCGCTTCGAGGATCGCGTCGTGCAGCGCCTGCATCGTCCGGTCGTGGTCGTCGGTCGGATCGCCCCAGGGGTTGCCAAAGCCGCTCGACAACATCAAATCGGACAGCTTCGACATGAGCTCGTCCATGTCGAGGTCGTCAAGCAGCGAGGGCGTGTATTTGGAGTACTTGTATTTCATGGTTTCGGGCCGGTCTAAAGACCGGCCCTTGAACAGCGTTAGGTAATCCGCCACGTTAGGTAATCCCCGCTTTAATCCGCGCAATCTCCGGTACCTGATACCTGAGAACCTGACCCTGATCCCTAGTTGTAGTACCGCTTCTTCTTCCGCCCCGGCTGGGCATCCGCGTCATCATCATCCGGCGTCAACACGGGTGTCCGCCCCTGCGGCGTTTCGCGCCGGCGGGCCGGCTCGCTGCCGTGATAGCCGCCTTCCTCCGTCCGCCCGATTTTCTTCTGCGAGTAAAGCCCCTCGAGGACGAAATCGATCCCGGCCGCGAGCATCGGCGCGGGCGCATCGGGCGCGATGCCGGCGCGATGCGCGAGCTCGATCAGGCCCTGCACCCGCCTGGCGTGATCGACAAGCTCCTTGGCCGGGACGGCGTCGCCGAGGTTCAGAGTGCCGCCGAGATCGAACCACTCGATGACCGGCCGCATGTCACGTTCGGAAAATAGCCGTCGAACACGGTCGAGACCGCCGAACGAATCAACTCGCGGGCGACATTGTCGGCGCCTTTGAGCTCGCCTTCGTATTCCAGCTCGAACTTGCCGGTCATCGACGGAAGCGCCGCATACAGGTCGATCGCACGCGCGGCCACGGGCGCCTCGCCGTGCAGGAAGGCGCGCCGTTCGGCGTTCGAGACGACGTTTTCGAGGACGCTGATCGGCATGCGCTGACTCACGCCCGAGCGTTTGTCGATCTTGCGTTCGTTGCGCGCCTGAAACGCGACCTCTTCGACGATCTCACGGACGAACACGGGCACGTCGATGGCGCCGCCGCGCTCGACCCACGCTTCCTGCGAGGTGATCTCCATGGCCTGTGCGCGGCTCGACATGTAGTGGGTGCGAATCTCCGACCCGATGCGGTCCTTGAGCGGCGTGATGATTTTTCCCCGCGCCGTGTAGTCTTCCGGGTTGGCGGTGAAGAGCACCATCACGTCGAGCGGAAGGCGGACCGGATACCCTTTGATCTGCACGTCGCCTTCCTCGAGGATGTTGAACAAGCCGACCTGAATCTTGCCCGCGAGATCCGGCAGCTCGTTGATCGCAAACAAGCCCCGGTTCGCGCGCGGCAGCAGGCCAAAGTGCATCGCCAGCTCGCTGCCGAGCTGGAGCCCGCTCTGGCGGCCTTGATCGGATCGATGTCGCCGATGATGTCGGCGATGGTGACGTCCGGCGTGGCCAGCTTCTCCACGTAGCGCGCCTCGCGTGGCACCCAGACGATCGGCAGGCGATCGCCTTCGCCTCGCACGCGCTGACGCGCGTACGCGCTGAGCGGCGCCAGCGGATCGTCGTTGATTTCGCTCCCCGGAACCGCCGGAATTTCATCGTCGAGGAGCGAGGTGAGCGCGCGGAGGATCCGTGTCTTGGCCTGCCCGCGAAGGCCAAGCAGGATGAAATGATGTCGGGCAAGAATCGCGTTGACGATCTCGGGAATGACGGTGTCGTCGTAGCCGATGATGCCGGGAAACAGCGGCTCGCTTGGCGCGCAGCTTGGCGATGAGATTCTCGCGCACTTCGTCTTTGACGCTGCGCCGGCGAACATCGCCTCGCTCAACCGCGGCTCTGAGCTCTCCGAGTGTCGTTGGTCTGGACTGTGACCGCATGCCACTATTATGACGCCGTGAGCGCGTCCGCGCCTCCTCGATCAATCTTTCGGTCGTCTACACGTCTGATCTTTGCGCACCGCGGGGCGCAAAGCTGGCGCCGGAAAACACCTTGGCCGCATTCGAACGCGGGCTCGCGTGCGGGGCCGACGGTGTGGAATGCGACGTCCACTTGTCGCGAGACGGTATCCCGGTCGTCATTCATGATGCCGCACTCGATCGTACAACCAACGTGGCAGGAGCGGTTGGCGCGCGCACCGCGGCGGAGTTGGCACAGGTCGATGCCGGATTCCATTTTCAGCGCGATGGCGAATACCCGTTTCGTGGTCTCGGCATCGGCGTGCCGGCGCTCGACACCTTGTTGCGACAATACGAAACTCTGACGATCATCGAGCTGAAAGAACCCTCACCAGCGCTCGCCCGCGCGGTTGTCGCCGTCGTCCGCGCCGCTCGTGCCGTCGATCGGGTGTGCATCGGCTCGTTTCATCGGCTTGCGCTCGAAACCGTGCGTTCCGAGGCTCCGGAAATCGCAACCAGCGCGTCGGAACCCGAGGCGCGCTGGACGCTCTACCGATCGTGGACGGACTCCCGCCTGTCACACGCAAGCCCTATTGTTCGTTCCAGGTCCCCGAGCGCGCCGGTCGCCTCCGCGTCGTCTCTCCCGCTTTCGTGCGGCAGGTCCACGCGGAGGACGCGACCATTCAGGTGTGGGTTATTGATGATCCTGATGACGTAAAACGTCTGTTTGCGTGGGGCGTCGACGGTGTAATTTCGGATCGACCCGATCTGGCGATCGCGGCACGAAACGGAGTGTCATGACCCTCAACGACATTTATGCGGCGCGCACACGGATCTCGGACATCATCCGGCCGACGCCGCTCATGTCGCATCCCCTTCTGAGCAACGAGACCGGACTCGACTCTTCGCGTCAAACACGAGAATCACAACCCGACGAGCGCTTTCAAGGTGCGCGGCGGACTCAACCTGGTCCGCACGCTGACGGCCGACGAACGCGCACGCGGAATCGTCACGGCAAGCACCGGAAATCATGGACAGTCGATTGCGTTCGCCTCGCAACTCGAACGCGTCCAGTGCACCGTCTTTGTGCCGGAAGGCAACAATCCCGACAAGAACGCCGCAATGCGCGCGTTTGGCGCGACGGTCACGGAAGGCGGACGAGATTTCGATGAGGCGCGAGAACGCTGCGAACAGGCGGCGACCGCGACGGGAGCCCGCTACGTCCACTCCGCCAACGAACCGCTCCTCATTGCCGGCGTGGCCACGTATGCGCTCGAGATCTTCGAAGAACTCCCCGATGTGGACACGATTCTCGTCCCGCTCGGGGGCGGGAGCGGCGCCTGCGGAAACTGCCTCGCGCGCTCCGGCGCTCGGGTCCAAAGCGCGAGTCATCGGCGTGCAGGCAGAAAAAGCCGACGCGTTCACGCGATCCTGGCGCGGCAAGGAGCGCGTGGTCGGCGCGAGTGCCGACACGTTTGCCGAGGGCATGGCGACCCGCGTCACGTTCGACCTGCCATTCGAGATTCTTCGCCGCGAGCTCGACGACATCGTCACGCTCTCCGAAGAGGAGCTCGCCGGGGGCGTGAGGATGGCGCTTGCCACCACTCATAATCTGGCCGAAGGCGCCGGTGCGGCGTCGCTGGCAGCCGCAGTGAAGCTGCGCCGCTCGCTCGCCGGCCAGCGGGTCGTCGCGGTCATGTCGGGTGGCAATCTCGATCGAGCGAAGTTGCAGTGGATCCTCGGCGCAGCTTAGGATGACGCGAACTTGAAGGGGAGGATCCATGCGGCGCATTGCATTTATGGCGCCAGGGCTCGCGCTCGGTTTCGCAGTAGCGGGAGCCGCAGTCGGGGCGCAGACCAAGGACGTCGATCTTGACGCGACCATGAAGAAGGTGGGGCCCGCGTTCGCGGCTCTGCGCAAGAGCATCGAAGGCATGGACGCGAATCTCGCCAGGGAAAACACGGCCATCCTCAGAACGGCGTTTGCCGACGCGGCGTATCGGATGAAGCCGGGGAACTGAACCCGCTAGCGTTAACCGTTCGACTCGCTGCGCTCGCTCAGGGCAAGCCCTTCGACTCGCGACGCTCGCTTGGGCGCGGAGTCGGCCGTAGGCATTGCTTCACGACCTGATCAAACACCGCCTCGTACATCGCCGGCGTCAACTTCCCAGTGTTCGTGTTTTGCCGCGATGGGTGATAGCACCCGACGAGGTGCCGAAGGTGCCGAAGGTGCCGGAGGTGCCGAGGTGCCGGGGTGCCGGGGGTGCCGAAGGTGCGTGGATCGAAGACGGCACCGTGGGCAAACCTTGGTCGCGGGCGGATCGGCGAATCCCTTCCGTGCGAGATGTTGAAACCACGCGTCCCATGCGATCTTTCCCAGCGTGACGACCACTTGCACGTCGTGGCAATGCGGCGACTTCCGCGTCGAGGTGCGACGCGCACGCGGCGATCTCCTCGGGCAGCGGCTTGTTGTCGGGCGGCGCGCAGCGGACCGTCGCGGCAATGTACACATCTTGGAGACAAAGGCCGTCATCGATGCGGTGCGAGGTGGCGAGGTTGGCGAAGCCCGCGTGATGCAGCGCCGCCATCAGGAAGTCCCGGATCCATCACGCCATCGCCAGTGAACACGCGGCCTGTGCGGTTGGCACCATGTGCGGCCGGCGCGAGCCCGAGAATGAGGACGCGCGCCAGCGGATCGCCAAAGCCCGGCACTGGCCGCCCCCAGTAGAGCTCGTGTCGAAACGCGGCGCGCTTCTCGGTGGCGACGCGGTCGCAGTAGCTGCGCAGGCGCGTGCAGCGTGTGCAGTCGACGATCGCCGACTGCGCCGCCATCAGATCAGGTGATGACATCGATACATCAACCGAACAAGTGAGCAGGGCGCGCTTCGTGCGGACTACAATAGTAAGGTTGTCCAACGACGAAACGAAAGGTCTGTGACGGTCATGAGGAATACTGCCCCAACCGAGGCCGGCGACCTCGAGGCACTCGAGACGCGAGAGTGGCTCGAATCGCTCGACTATGTGCTGCAGCACGGAGGGCCCGCGCGCGTCGGCCGGTTGTTGCGCGAGCTCGGGATTCATGCGCAGCAGAACGGCGTCAAACTTCCATTCACGGCGAACACCCCCTACATCAATACGCTTCATCCGTCGCGAAGAAGTGCCGTACCCAGGCAGCCGCGAAATCGAGCGGCGTATCAAGAGCCTGGTGCGCTGGAACGCGATGGCGATGGTTGTGCGCGCCAACCGCGTCGAAGACGGCATCGGCGGCCACATCTCCACCTACGCCTCGTCCGCGACGCTTGTACGAGGTGGCATTCAATCACTTTTTCCGCGGCCGCGACGAGGCGACGACGCCGACATGTATTTATTTCCAGGGCCACGCGTCGCCGGGCATTTACGCGCGCGCGTTCGTCGAAGGCCGTCTGTCGGTCGAGCAGATCGAAAACTTCCGGCGGGAACTGCAGGCCCGACGGCGGCTTGTCCTCCTATCCGCATCCCGTGGCTGATGCCCGACTTTTGGGAGTTCCCGACGGTCTCGATGGGGCTCGGGCCCGATCATGGCGATCTATCAGGCGCGTTTCAACCGCTACCTCGAGGACCGCGGTCTCAAACCCCGGACCGACGCGAAGGTGTGGGCGTTTCTCGGCGACGGCGAAACCGACGAACCCGAAGCGCTCGGCGCAATCACGCTGGCGTCGCGCGAGAAGCTCGACAACCTGATCTTCGTCATCAATTGCAACTTGCAGCGGCTCGACGGCCCGGTGCGCGGCAACGGCCACATCATCCAGGAGCTGGAGGCCATCTTCCGCGGCGCCGGCTGGAACGTGCATCAAAGTGATCTGGGGCGCCGAGTGGGATGACCTGCTCGAAAAGGACACCGAGGGCCTGCTCGTCAAGCGGATGGGCGAGGTCGTCGACGGCGAATACCAGAAGTACGCCGTCGAATCGGGCGCCTACGTGCGCAAGCAGTTCTGGGGCGCCGACCCGCGGCTGCTCGAGATGGTCAAGCACCTGTCGGACGAGCAGCTCAAACGGCTGACGCTCGGCGGTCACGATCCCGCCAAGGTCTACAACGCGTACAAGCGCGCGCACGAGACCAAGGGCATGCCGACCGTCATCCTCGCCCGCACGATCAAGGGCTACGGCGTCGGCGAATCGGGCGAAGGAAAGAACGTCACCCACCAGCAGAAAAAACTCAACGACGACGAGGTCAAAGCGTTCCGCACGCGGTTTGGCATTCCGATTTCGGATGAGGAAGTCGCCAAGGCGCCGTTTTACCGCCCGCCGCAGGAAAGCGTCGAGCTCAAGTACATGCTCGAACGCCGCAAGACGCTTGGCGGGCCGGTGCCGACGCGCAAGGTGCGCTCCGAGCCGATTCGACCGAACTTGAGCGAGCTGTTTGGCGAGTTCCACAAGGGGACCGAAGCCCGCAAGGCCAGCACCACGATGGTGTTCGTGCGCATGCTGTCGAAGCTCCTGCGCGACGAGCAGATCGGCAAGCTGGTCGTGCCGATCGTCCCGGACGAAGCGCGCACCTTCGGCATGGAAGCGCTGTTCCGGCAGGTTGGCATCTACGCGCACGGCGGCCAGCTGTACGAGCCGGTCGATATGGACACGCTCCTGTATTACAAGGAAGCGCAGGACGGGCAGATCCTCGAAGAGGGCATCAACGAAGCCGGCTCGATGTCGTCGTTCATCGCGGCCGGGCACCGCGTATGCGACGCACGGCATCAACACGATTCCGTTCTTCATCTTCTACTCGATGTTCGGGTTCCAGCGCATCGGCGATCTGATCTGGGCCGGCTGCCGACATGCGCATGCGCGGATTCGTGCTCGGCGGCACCGCCGGCCGGACGACGCTCAATGGCGAAGGCCTGCAGCATCAGGATGGCAACAGCCACGTGTATGCGATGCCCGTACCCGACGTGCCAGGCGTACGATCCGGCGTTTGCCTACGAGCTCGCCGTGATCATCGAGGACGGCATCAAGCGGATGTACGGCGATCAGGAGAACATCTTCTATTACCTGACGCTGATGAACGAGCAGTACGAGCATCCGCGCGATGCCCGACGGCGCGCGCGACGGCATCCTCAAAGGGATGTACGTCATCAAGCCGACGACCCTGCCCGACAGCAAGCTGCGCGCGCAGATCTTCGGCAGCGGAACGATCGTCGGCGAGGCGCTCAAGGCGCAGAGCCATCCTCGAGGAGAAATACGGCGTCGGCGCCGACGTCTGGAGCGTGACCAGCTACCTCAATCTCTACCGCGACGGACATGCGTGCGAGCGCTGGAACCGTCTGCATCCCGGAGACAAGCCGCGCGTGCCGTACGTGACGCAGGCGACGCATGAATGCGCCCGGCCCGTTCATTGCGGCGTCGGACTATCTCAAGGTGCTGCCGGACTCGATCGATCGCTGGCTGCCGCGCCGGATCCAGTCGCTCGGTACCGATGGTTTCGGCCGCTCGGAAACTCGCGCCGCCCTGCGCGACTTCTTCGAAGTGGATGCGCGCTTCATCGTCCTCGGCACGCTCAACGCGCTGCTGATGGAGAAGCAAGTGCAACCGGAGCTCGTGCAGCAGGCGATTCGCGATCTCGAGATCAATCCCGAAAAGGCGGATCCAGCGATTAGCTAATCGTGTCGAGGCTTCGGACTCGCGGCTTGATGGCCGCGCGAGTGCGTTTCGCATCCGCAGGGCCCAAGCCACAAGTCCGCAAGCTCCAAGCCGCACAGGAGATTCCTACGTGCAGGAATTCAAACTCCCGAATTTAGGCGAGGGCGTCGAAAAGGGTGACGTCCTCCGCATCCTCGTCAAGGTCGGTGATCGGCTCACCCAGGATCAGCCGGTCCTCGAGCTCGAGACCGACAAGGCCACCATCGAGGTGCCTTCCTCGGTGGAGGGCGTGATCAAGGAACTGAAAGTCAAGGCTGGCGACAAGGTCAAACCGGGCCAGGTCGTCCTCGTGATCGACGGAATGGTGCCGGCGCCGCCGAGCCGCCAAGGCGGCTGGCGCGCCGCCAAAGAACGCCAGCGGAAAGAAGAAGCTGCGCCGCAAAGCAGGCCGCGCCCAAAGCGGACGCGCGGGCCGCGGACCCAAGAGGACGCGCCGCAGCGAGAAAGACGATGCCGCGCCGGCGAAAGAAGCACCGACGGCGAGAAAGGCGGGGCCTCGGCACCGACAGAGAAGCAGGAGCAGCCTGCCGCCGACGCGGGGGACACCGAGCCGCCCAAGCGCGACGACCGACGCGCATCGGTGGTCGATATTCGCGGACGGCAGCCGGCAACAGCGGCCGCGCAGGCCCATCCGGCGCGCCTCCGGCGCGGGGAGCGCGCCGTCCCGCTCCTGCCGCGCCCTCGGTGCGGCGCCTCGCGCGAGAGATTGGCGTGGACATCGCGCAGGTCACGGGCAGCGGTCCCGGTGGGCGAATCAGCGAAACCGATGTCAAAGAGTTCGCGCGTCATGTGATGAGCAGCGTCGGTGGTGGCGCTATTGCGCCCAGCCCCGGCAAGCTGCCTGCGGGCGGACCTGCGTTGCCCGACTTCAGCAAATGGGGCGAGGTCGAGCGCAAACAGATGACTGGCATCCGCCGGAAAACCGCGGAGCACCTCAGTAACGCCTGGAATGCGATTCCACACGTCACGCAGTTCGACAAAGCGGACATGACGATGCTCGAGCAGGTGCGGCCGAAGTACGCGGCCGAGGCCGAGCGCATGGGTGGCAAGCTCACGGTCACGGCCGATCCTCGCCAAGATCGTGGCGAGCGCACTCGAAAGCCTTTCCGCAGTTCAACGCGTCGATCGACGTGGCGACCGAGTCGATCATCTACAAGAAATACGTCCACATCGGCATCGCGGTTGATACCGAACAACGGTTTGCTCGTGCCGGTCGTTCGCAACGCCGACCAGAAGAACATCCTGCAGATTGCCGTCGAGATCCAGCAGCTTGCCGAGAAGGCCCGCCAGCGCAAGCTCACGCTCGACGAGATGTCGGGCGGGTCGATGTCGATCAGCAATCTCGGCGGCATCGGCGGCACGTCTTTCACGCCTATCGTCAATTGGCCCGAAGTCGCCATTCTCGGCGTATCGCGTGGTGCAGTCGAAGCGGTCTTCAAGGATGGCGCCTTCGTGCCGCGGCAGCTTCTGCCGTTGTCGTTGAGTTACGACCACCGCGTGATTGACGGCGCCGATGCGATTCGGTTCCTGCGCTGGGTGGTCGAGGCGCTCGAGCAGCCCTTCACTCTGGCCCTTCGCGGCTGATGGCGACACGCGTCGTTAGTTGTTGGAGCCGGTCCGGGCGGGTACGCCGCGGCGTTCTACGCGGCGGATCTCGGGATGCAGGTCACGCTTGTCGATCCTGAAAAGAATCCCGGCGGCGTGTGTCTTTACCGCGGATGCATCCCGTCGAAAGCGCTGTTGCACGTCGCGAAAGTGCTGAGGAAGCGCATCACGCGCGCGAATGGGGCATCGAATTCGGCACGCCTCGCATCGACGTCGAGCGCGTGCGCGGGTTCAAGAACCATGTCGTCGAGAAGCTGACGAGCGGCACCGGCCAGGTCGCCAAGCTCCGCAAGGTCAGCTACATTCAGGGCTGGGCGTCGTTCGCCAGCCCCACGTCGCTGCGCGTGCGAACGGACCAGCGGAGGGACGGAGGACATCGCCGCCGACTACATCGTGCTGGCGACCGGGTCGCAGCCGACACGCGTCGGCGCCGTCGCGGTCGACTCCCCGCGTCATGGATTCGACTGGCGCGCTCGATCTGCCGGAAATCCCCAAGTCACTGCTGGTCGTCGGCGGCGGCTACATCGGCCTCGAGCTCGGGTCGGTGTATGCCGCGTTCGGCACGAAAGTCTCGGTCGTCGAGATGACGGCGGGATTGCTGCCAGGCGCCGATCGCGATCTCGTGCGCTATTTGTCGCAACGGGTCGAGAAGACGTTCGACAAGGTGCTGCTCTCGACGAAGGTAACGTCGCCGCGCGCTCGAGCACGGGCATCAAGGTCACGTTCGAGGGCAAGGGGCGCCGAGGTGAAACCAACGTTCGAGCACGTGCTCGTCGTCGGTTGGCCGACGGCCGAACGCCGACGATTGCCGGACTCGACAAAACTCGCGTACAGGTCAACGGACCGCGGATTCATCAGACCGACCCAGCGCCGGACGAGGAACCGACGATTTTCGCCATCGGCGACATCGCCGGCGAGCCGATGCTGGCGCACAAGGCGTCGCACGAAGCGCGCGTCGCGATCGAGGCCTCGCCGGCCACAAGGTAGCGTTCGAGCCGCAGCGCGATTCCAGCCGTCGTCTTCACCGATCCCGAAATCGCCTGGGCGGGATTGACCGAGACCCAGGCGCGAGCAGGAAGGCCGCAAAGTCGATATCGTGCGGTTCCCATGGCCGGCTCGGGCCGCGCGATCGCGATCGATCGTGTCGACGGGATGACCAAGATGCTGATCGACCCGGCCACGGAGCGCATCCTCGGCGTCGGCATCGTCGGGTCGGGCGCGGGCGAGCTGATCGCCGAAGGCGTGCTCGCCATCGAGATGGCCGCGACGGCATCGGACTTAAAGTGAGCATCCACCCGCATCCAACCTTGTCTGAGACGCTGATGGAGTCGGCCGAAATGTTCTTCGGACAGCCACGCACGTGTTCAAGCCGCGGCGAAAGTAGGGGTCAGGAATCAGGAATCAGGAATCAGGGATCAGGGATCAGGGATCAGGGATCAGGGATCAAGAGACACAGCGACATGGCCGTGAGCGGCTGACCGGCCGCAGCAGCAATTCGAATGACATTGTCACAGCGGGCTCGGGAACGACACCCTGCGGCGCGCCAGGACAATCGCGGCAAGCGCTGCGTGCGGGAGCGGGACGTTGAGCGGAAAGAACGTCGCAAACGCCAAGGCGCTCATTGTCCACACACCGAGCGCGCGCCGCCACGCGTGAGGTGTTTGGCGGCGTGCAAAGGTGAGTCCGAGCGCGGCGATCATCAGGGGAGACGCCGCCGACGATGCACGTGCGAGCAATTCGGTCCGTCGCTGCGCGTGCGACACGGTCGCGTTATTGGCGGGCGAGTCTCGGATTAACTCGTACAGGACGATCTCGCGCACGCCTACGACGCCTCCTGCGGCTGTCCGCCGCCCAACATTTGCTCGGCCAGTCGCCACGCCTCCAGAACCCGTATCGCATACGCCGTGGGGCGATAGAGACGGCGGGGAAGCCCGATGGCGCCGTCTGCGAGGTCCTCCTGCCGGGACTCGAGGTAGCCCTTGTCGTGCATGCGGCCGAGCGTCACGTAAACAGTGCCGCGTTTGAGGCGACCGCGTGACAATTCCACCATCCGTAGACCGAATAGCTCCCCATGCGCGGCGAGGAGTTCGAGAATCAGCCGCTCAGTAGACGAGAGTCTCGGTAGCTGTTTCACTGAGTTATTATCGATCTTACAATTTGTAAGTCAATAGGCGCGCGGCCCGCGTGACCTGTGGGAAGAGTGAGCGGGCAACAGTATCAGGTGGCGGCTGTCTGACTTGGGGACTTACGCGAACGTTGCGGCGCGGGTCGAGGGTCTGAGAAAAACGCTCTCGTCCTCGAGGTCTACCTGCGACCTGGTATCTGATATCTGCTACCTGACACCTGACTCCGCGGCGCTGCGCTAGCGCGTCGCGGCCTGATACGCCTCTGCCTGTTCGTCCGCGTGATAGGAGCTGCGGACGAGCGGACCGGCTTCGACGTGCACAAACCCGAGGCCGAGCGCGAGCTGCTTCAATTCCCGGAACTCGTCGGGATCGTAATAGCGCGTCATCACGGCGTGGTCGGGGGACGGCCGGAGGACTGGCCGAGCGTCAAGATCGAGGACACCGACCTGTCGAAGATCGCGAAACACATCCACGAGCTCGGGCTTCTCTTCGCCGAGGCCGACCATCAGACCGGTCTTCGTCGGAATCGCGGGCGCGTAGTGGCGCGCGCGATCGAGCAGTTCCAGGCAGCGGCTGTACTTTCCGCCCGAACGCGCCATGCGATAGAGACGCGGCACGGTTTCGGTGTTGTGATTGATGACGTCGGGCCTGGCATCGAGCACCGCGTGGAGCGCCGCGGCATCGCCTTTGAAATCTGGAATCAGCACTTCGACGCGTGTGTCGGGTGTGAGCACGCGGATCTGACGAATCGTGTCGGCAAAAATGCTCGCGCCGCCGTCCGTCAAATCGTCGCGATCGACCGATGTGATGACCGCGTACTTGAGCCCCATCGCCTTGACCGCCTCGGCAACACGCCGCGGCTCGTCGATATCGAGCGTGGCCGGTTTCCCGTGCGCGACGGCGCAGTACGCGCATGCCCGTGTGCAGACGTCGCCGAGAATCATGAAGGTGGCCGTGCCGTGGTGCCAGCACTCGCCGATGTTCGGACAGTGCGCGTCTTCGCAGACAGTATTGAGCTTGAGGCCGCGCATGATGTCGCGGAGCCGGAGATAGTTTTCCGATCCTGGCGCGCGCACTTTCAGCCACTCGGGTTTCGGCTCGCGTGGCCGCACGAACACCAAAGGCGCTTCAGTCAATACTCTCAGTATACTTGCCGGTTATGGCCTCTCTCGCGATCACGTGGCTCGGCCACTCCTCGTTTGTTCTCAAGACGCCTGGCGGTAAGACGGTGCTGCTCGATCCGTGGTACACCGGCAATCCGTCGTTCCCGGAACAGGCCAAACCGAAACAGGCCGACGTGATTCTCGTCTCCCACGGGCACAGCGATCACATCACCGATGCGGCGGCGATGGCGAAGACAACCGGCGCTGTTGTCGTCGGCATCTGGGAAGTCACCTCGTGGCTGGGAACCAAGGGCGTCCAGAATCTCGAGCCGATGAATAAAGGCGGGACGATCGAGGTTCAAGGACTGCGCGTGACCATGACTGAGGCACAGCACAGCAGCAGCTTCGATGACAACGGCATCGTCTATCTGGGCGAACCGGCGGGGTTCGTCGTGAAGCTCGAAAACGCTCAGTCGCTGTATTTTGCCGGCGATACCGCGCTCTTCAGCGACATGAAGCTGATTGGCGAGTTGTACAAACCCGAGATCGCGTTCCTCCCGATCGGCGATCGGTTCACGATGGGACCCGATACCGCAGCGATGGCGGCGAAATGGCTAGGCGTGAAGCAGGTGGTGCCGATGCATTACGGCACGTTTCCCTTGCTCACGGGAACACCCGCGCAATTGAAACAGCACCTCGCCGGCACCAACATCCAAGTGCTCGAGCTCAAGCCCGGGGAAACCGCGAATTAACAAGCCCTGTTGACCGTTCTTACGACCGCAGCAGCCCCCCGACCAGATAATCCGCGAACGCGTCGCCAATCTCGTTCGAGGTCGCCGGGCCCGCCGGGTCGAACCACTTCGAGATCCAGTTGACGGCGCCCATGATGGCAAAGGCGATCATCTTCGGGTCGCCGTCGCGAAAGATGCCGCCGTCGATCCCCTGCTGGATGATCGCGCGCATGCCGTGGTCGAAGCGATCACGCTTGGCGATCACGCGTTTCAAGAGCGGCGGCGAGAGCGCCTGTAGATCCAGCGTGAGCGCTGTGCCCTGCAGCTCGTCCAGGATCAGATGGATAAACGCGAGCACGAGCTTGCGCAACTTCGCATCCGGCCGGGAATCCTCTGCCTCGACCTCCGTCATCAGCGTGAGCAGCACGTCGAGGGAGTAATCGTGGCAGGCGAAGAGAATCTCTTCTTTATTGCGGAAGTAATAGTAGAGATTGCCCTTCGTCATTTCCAGGGCTGACGCGATTTCGTCGACGCTCGCACCGTGATAGCCGCGATGCCGGAAGGCGGCCGCAGCGCTCTTGAGAATTTCGGTTCGGCGGTCGGCGGTGGCGGCTAATTTCGGCACTCTGCTGACTTATACCACGGTTTGAACGCTCGTTTAAACTGATGTACACTGCCGAAAAGACGCGCGCAGGCCGGTCGAAAGATCGGCCTCTCCGCACCCGGCGCGCGAAGGCAGGCCGATCGAAAGACCTCTCGACGTGCCAGGGTCACGAACGTCACAAAGGGCGCGAAGGGTCGCGAAGGACGCGAAGAAAACATGGAACCGACGGTCACCGCGGAAGCCGCCTCGATCACCTTCGAAACCTCACCCGATCAGTACAAGCACTGGAAGCTCTCGTTCGACGGCCCGGTGGCGACGCTCGCGATGGACGTCAAGGAAGACGCGGGGCTGCGCCCACTCGATTACAAACTCAAGCTCAACTCCTACGATCTGGGCGTGGATATCGAGCTCGCCGACGCGCTGCAGCGGTTGCGTTTCGAGCATCCGGAAGTTCACGCCGTTGTCATCTCCAGTCTCAAGCCGCGCATCTTCTGCGCCGGGGCCAACATCTTCATGCTCGGGACCTCCTCGCACACCTTCAAGGTGAATTTCTGCAAATTCACCAACGAGACCCGTCTCGGCATGGAAGACATGAGCGCCAGGAGCGGCGTGAAGTTTCTTGCCGCGCTCAATGGGATCTGTGCGGGCGGCGGCTACGAGCTGGCGCTCGCCTGCGATGAGATTTTTCTTGTCGACGATGGCTCCGCCTCGGTGGCGTTGCCCGAAACACCGCTTCTTGGCGTGCTGCCCGGCACCGGCGGCCTGACGCGCGTCGTCGACAAACGCAAGGTCCGTCGCGATCTCGCGGATGTGTTCAGCACCCTCGTGGAGGGTGTTCGCGGCAAGCGCGCCGTCGAATGGCGGCTGGTCGACAAAGTCTCGCCGGCCAGTCAGTTCAAGGACGCTGTTGCGAAGCGCGCGCAGGAGCTCGCCAGCCAGTCGGACCGGCCAGCCGACGGTCCAGGGATTCGCCTCGGTCCGCTCAATCCGACGATCGACGGTGACGCGATCGCCTACCGCTATGTGCGCGGCAGCATCGACCGCGCCAAACGCACCTGCGAGCTGACGATCAGCGCGCCCGATGTCGCGCAGCCTGCCACACCCGACGAGTTCATCGCCGCCGGCGACCAGGCGTGGGCCTTGCGCGCCTTCCGCGAGATCGACGATGCGCTGCTGCGCCTGCGATTGAACGAGCCGGAGATCGGGACGGTCTTGGTGCGCACGACTGGCGACCCGGAAGCCGTGCTCAGCGTCGACCGCGCGCTCGACGAGCATCGCAGCCACTGGCTCGTGCGCGAGATCACGGGCCAGATCCGCCGCACGCTCAAGCGGCTCGACCTTACCGCACGCAGTCTGTTTGCGCTGGTGGAACCCGGCAGTGCGTTTGCCGGCACACTCTTCGATGTTGCCCTGGCCTGCGACCGGATCTACATGATGAATCCTGACGAGGATCGCAATACCATCCAGCTGTCAGTGATGAACGGGGGCGCCTATCCGATGAGCACCGGTCTGTCCCGCCTGCAGACGCGATTTCTCGGCGAACCGGAGCGCGTGCAGGAAGTCCTCGATGAGGCCGCTCCCCTCGATGCCCAGGAGGCACTCGACGCGGGCCTGGTGTCGTTCGCGCCCGACGACATGGACTGGGAAGACGAAGTGCGGCTCGCCATCGAGGAACGCACAGCGTTTTCGCCGGACGCCCTCACGGGCATGGAAGCGAACCTGCGATTCGCCGGGCCAGAGACGATGGAGACGAAGATCTTCGGCCGGCTCACGGCGTGGCAAAACTGGATCTTCCAGCGGCCCAACGCCGTCGGCGAACGTGGTGCGCTCACGGTGTATGGCCGCGAAGGCCGTCCCGCGTTTGACTGGAAGCGTACGTAGGCAGGGTCGTCATGATTTCTAGCGAACGGATTCCGAACAACATCGGCCTCAACGGCAATAAACGGCTGCAGCGTGCGCTCGAGCACTGGCAACCGGCCTACCTCGACTGGTGGCGTGACATGGGCCCGCAAGGCTTCCAGGATCACCATCAGGTGTATTTGCGCACGGCGGTGAGCGTCGATGCCGCAGGCTGGGCGCATTTCGACTACGTCAAGCTGCCCGAGTATCGATGGGGGATCTTCCTCGCGGAACCGACGCCCGATCGGCGGATCGGCTTCGGCGATTTCAAGGGCCAGCCGGTATGGCAGGAAGTGCCGGGCGAGTTCCGCAACCCCCTGCGGCGTCTGATCGTGCTGCAAGGGGACACCGAGCCGGCCAGCGTCGAGCAGCAGCGCGAGCTCGGGTCGCATTGCCCGAGTCTGTATGACCTGCGCAACCTCTTTCAGGTCAATGTCGAGGAGGGCCGTCATCTCTGGGCCATGGTCTACATGCTGCACTCCTACTTCGGCCGCGACGGCCGAGAGGAAGCCGAGGCACTTCTCGAACGCCGCAGCGGCAACACGGATTCGCCGCGCATGCTCGAGGCGTTCAACGAGCCGATCGATACCTGGCTCGACTTCTTCTCCTTCACCATGTTCACGGACCGTGACGGCAAATCGCAGCTCCTGTCGCTGTCCGAAAGCTCGCTCGACCCGCTCGCGCGCACGACACGCTTCATGCTCACCGAAGAAGCGCATCACATGTTCGTCGGCGAAACCGGGATTGCCCGCATTCTCGAGCGCACCTGCGAGTTGCTCAAGGAGTCGGGCTTCTCCGGCGATGTGCGCAAGATGGGCGGCATCGAGATCCCGCTGATTCAGAAATTCGTCAATTTCTGGTTCAGTCAAAGTCTCGACCTGCATGGCGGTGAGGTGTCGAGCAATGCCGCCAACTACTTTACGAACGGTCTGAAGGGCAGGGCCGAAGAGGACAAGTTCGACGACGATCACATCCTCGAAGGCAGCGTGTATATGCTCGACCTTCTCGATGAGAGCGGCCGCATCAACCGGCAGGAAGTGCCGATGCGCAACGCCCTCAACGAAGTGCTGCGCGATTGGTACGTCGGCGATTGTCAGGCCGGCGTGGACCGCTGGAACAAGCGAGTGCTCGAAGCCCACGGTTTCTCGGATCGTATTTTCCTGCCGTCGCGGAAGTTCAACCGGAATATCGGCGTCTACGCGGGGCGTCGCTTCGATCCATGGGGCAATCTGCTGACGGCTGAGGAATGGCAGCGTCGCAAGGACGAATGGCTGCCGACACACGCCGACAAGGACTACCTGCGCAGCTTGCAGGTGAAGCCGGTCTTCAAGCCCGGGCAGTTTGCCAACTACATCGCGCCGCCGCAGCGTGGCATCAACCGGCAGCCGATCGACTTCGAATACGTGCGCACTGAGGAATGAGCGGTCGGGCAGGTTCGCCCCTCGACTCGCTCCGCTCGCTCAGGGCTGCAAGGGCGGCGGCGGGCTGAATGAGGCGCCGCCTGATACCTGACACCTGACACCTGACGCCGGCCCGCGATGCCATATACCAAACTCAACGTCACCATCGCAGATGGCATCGCCCTCCTGGAACTGAGCGACCCACCGGCAAACACCTACTCTTACGAGATGATGCGGGAGATTGACGAGGCCGTGCTCGCGGCTCGCATGGACGACACCGTTCATGTGATCGTCATCACGGGCGCGGGAGAGAAGTTCTTTTGCGCCGGCGCCAACATCCCCATGCTGAAGGACGCGACGCCGGCGTTCAAGTACTACTTCTGCCTGCATGCCAACGAGACGATGAACCGGCTCGAACAGACACCGAAACTGGTGATTGCCGCACTCAACGGCCACACCGTGGGTGGCGGCCTCGAAGTCGCGATGGCAGCAGACATCCGGGTCGCGCGCCAGGGCGCCGGCAAAATTGGTCTGCCCGAAGTCGCGCTCGGCGTGCTGCCAGGAACCGGCGGTACGCAACGCCTCGCGCGGCTGGTCGGCAAAGCCAAGGCGATTGAATTGATGGTGACGGGCACGCTGATGTCTTTTGACGAGGCGCGCGGGCTCGGCCTGGTCAATCTGGTCTGGAGCGAGAACGACCTCCACGGCAAGAGCTTCCGGGAAGCGACGCTCGAGTACGCGCGGCAGTTTACGCCGCCCCACCGCGCCAGTCGCGCGGTCGGGCACATCAAGCGGGCGGTACAATCGGGTCTGGAGATGAGTTTTTCAGACGGACTCGCGCTCGAACGCGAATTGCAGCAGCGCCTGTTTGAGAGCGAGGATGCGCGGGAGGGGATTGCCGCCAACCTCGAAAAGAGGAAGGCGACATTCAGGGGCAGCTAGCCGTCTACTGCACGCGAATCTGGCCCTTCAAATTCGCGTTATCCGGATCGTTGTGATCGTGGAACGTGCAGGTCCGAACCGTGGTGAAGTTGCCCGTCTGCTTGTTCTGGCCAGGGGAGATGAAGCCAATCAGATCGATCGCCGGGCAATCGCCGTGTGTCGGATGAGGATCTGAGTTCATCTCGTGATTGCGCGTGTCGTTGTTGATGAACGTGACCCGGCTGCCGGCGGTGACGGTGATGTCGTTGGGCGTCACGCCGCTCGAGGTGATCGTTATTGTGGTGGTCGTCACACTACCGCCGCCGCCGCCCGTGCCACCGCCACCCGTTCCACCACCGTTCGATGGCTGCGTCGGTGATCCGCCGCCGCATCCGGCCACCGCGGCGACCACGAGCGTCGCAATCCCGGCACTCAGAAACGTTCGTAACTGATTCATCAAAAACCCTCGTCTTCCCGGTTATCTAAAAAACTTTCGCGAAATATTGAATCCCATGTACCAGTCGTCGTAGGTCGTGCCGCCGCGGGCGATCTGAGCGAAGGTCGTGCCAAAGTGGTTCGAGAAGTTCAATTGGAACAAGTGGCCGCCCGCGCGCTTCTCGATACCGAACGTGAGGTGGGCGGCACCGTTATCGTATCCGGTATGCGGCGCACCCTCGATCACCAGGTATGTCGTCGGCCGTATGCGAAGTCGCGCGCCGAGACCAAACATCACCGTGTTGTCGTCGTCGTCGTTCTCGAACGGGTTGGTATTGCCGACAAACATCGGCTCGATGTAAATCGCGCCGTGCTCGCCGATCTCGCGTGACAGCAGGAGGCCAATCGTGGGGGAGTACCTCTTCACGGAAGTTATCGATGCCTTCGACCGCTGCGAGAATGTCGATGCCGAGCGGGAAGTCAGCACTCTGCGCGACGAGGTCGTACTGCCCGAAAAACTGAATCGTCTTGCCGGACGTGCGGTGCACGCCAATCTGAGTGCCGCGGAACAGCCCGAACCGATATTCGAGACCGATGAGCGCGCCGTTGTCGAGGCCGAAGAAGTCGTTGACGAGATCACCGAAATCCCCGCGCCCCAACGGCCGCGCGAAGCGGTGCGTGACCCGGAACGAGCTCTTGTGCCGGGGCACGCGCAATGTCGTGGGAAGCGCGCCGAGCGTGAAATCGGGTTGTGCAAGGTTGACGTCGCGATCCGGATCGTCTTCCTGCGCCGGTGCCGGTGGTGGTGTCGTGGCTGCGGTGCCTGACGCCTCGGGCGGCGGGTCGCCTGCCGCCTGCGCGTACGCAGACGTGGTAAGGCCGATCATCAATACGGCCGCGACGGCCGAGTGCGTCACTCTCACGTTGTGTCCCCTTTGAGTCTGTGGTCCGCTGCTACTTGGCTTTTGCACGGACCACGAGTGTCCCCGTCATGTCCTCGTGCCCGTCTCCGCACTCCTCTGAACACAGAATTGGAAACGTTCCTGGCGCCGATGCCACGAAATCGATCGTCACAGGGTCCTTGCCGCGTGGCACCATCTTATTGACATTGAACTTCTTGATCGAGAAGCCATGCACCCCGTCCTCGGACCGGACCACAAGCCGGACGTGATCGCCTTCCGTCACGTCGATGCGTGAGGGTTCGAATTCGAACTTGCGGGCGATGACCTCTATAATTCTCGGCGCGGAAACCGTGGCGGGGGCCTGCTGCGCCGGCGACAATGCCGGGTTCAGCAAGTGCGCCGTCCCCGCCACGGCTGCCGCGAATATCAGCGTTGGTACAGATGCACGCATAGTTGTTCCCAGTCGGATATCAGCAAGGCCGATGCCGACAAGAACTGCTGGATTTCATTGAGTTTGCCGGCGCCATAGAGGAAAACGTTACGCTCGGAGTAAGCGCTTACGACGGCCGTAAGCCGGACCGGACGCCGTTATTCCGGCTCACCTTTGTCGAATTTATATTTCTGCAGGTAGTGACTGAGCGCGCGCTGGCTGATGCCCATCAGTTCGGCCGCGTCCTTCTTGATGCCCCCTGCTTGCGCCAGCGCCTGCCTGATCGTCTCACGTTCGGCCCACTCGAGATTTGCGTGCAGCCTTGCCGAAGGTAACCCTGTGCTCGAGGGTGCCGCGGCGCCCATGAGCCACAGCGTCTCGCGGGTGAGGCGTGAGCCGGTGGTGAGCACGACCGCGCGTTCGATCGTGTTCTCGAGCTCACGGACGTTACCGGGCCAGTCGTAGCGTTCGAGTTCGTCCATCAACAGCGGATCCACGGCTTCGATGCGTTTGCCGCTGTTCTGCGCATAATGGCGCAGGAAATGTTCGACCAGCAGCGGGATGTCCTCGCGCCGCTCGCGCAACGGCGGAATCGTGATGGGGATCACGTTGAGGCGATAGTACAGGTCCTCCTGGAACTTGCGCGTGCTGACCATCTGCCGTAAGTCGCGATTGGTTGCGGCAATCACCCGCACGTCCACTTTCTGCGTGCGCTCTGATCCGAGCGGCTCGAACTCCCGGTCCTGCAACACACGCAGGAGCTTTGCCTGCACGGCGATGCTGATGGTCGCGATCTCATCGAGGAAGATCGTACCGCCGTCCGCCAGTGCGAAGCGCCCCTTCTTGGTGAACACGGCGCCGGTAAAGGCACCGCGCATGTGGCCGAAGAGCTCGGACTCGAGCAGCGTTTCAGGAATCGCCGCGCAGTTGACCTTGATGAGCGGCATGTCGCGCTGCCCGCTGCGCGCGTGGATGGCGCGGGCGACCAGCTCCTTGCCGGTGCCGGTCTCGCCAGTGAGCAGCACAGTGCTGCGCGATTCCGCGACGAGCTCCGCCCGACGAATCACGTCGAGCACGGCGCGGCTGCGGCCCACCAGTCCGTAGTGATTGAACTCGGCGTCGCGCTCGCTGAGCAGATAGCGAAGTCCGGTCTTGGTTCGCTGTTCTTCGAGGAGTCTCCGCACCGTGACCAGGAGCTCGTCGACCTCGAACGGCTTTTGCAGATAGTCGCGCGCGCCAAGCTTCATCGCCTCAACCGCGCTTTCGACCGTGCCGTGCGCCGTCATCATCACGATGGCCGGACGTTCACCTTCGGGTGTCGTGGAGACGAGCTCGCGGATCACTTCGAGTCCGGTGCGCTGCGGCATCAGGTAGTCGATCACGAGCAAATCGAAGGGCCGCTCCACGAGAAGGCGCTGCGCCTCGATGGCGCGCGGGGTGGTGACCACGTCATGACCTTCTTCGCGAAGGGCACGGCCCAGCGTCTTGAGGATCTTCTCCTCATCGTCGGCAAGAAGAATGCTTCCGGATGGCATCGATCAGGCGCGCGGCAAGAGAGCGGCGTCTCCCAGCTCGATTCGAATGGTCGTACCTTTCCCTGGCGCGCTGTGGACGCCGATCGTCCCGCCAAGTCCGTCGATGATATTCCGGGCGATTGGTAAGCCCAAACCGGTGCCCGCACGTCGGGTCGTGAAATAGGGATCGAAGATGCGGGGAGATCCTCGAGCGCGATGCCGACACCGGTATCGGCGATCGCAATCGACACGCGACGTTCTGCGACGCGCGCAGTGCTGAGCACGACGGCGCCGGCATTGGCACTCTCGACCGGAAGGCGCTTGCCCTCGCCGTCGCGTGCGCCGACGGCGTGGCGAGCGTTGGTCAACAGGTTGACGAGAACGGTGCGTAGTCGCTCGCCGTCGGTCCGGATCACCGGAGCATCGCCATCAAGCTGCAGGGCCACCGGCGGATCGGCCTGGGCGGCTTCGACGGCCCTCGCGGCCGACTGGCAGAGCGCGTTGACGTCGGTGTCCGCAAGATCGTAGCGAATGGGACGCGCGAAATCGAGGACCTCGTTGACGACGCGATTCAGGCGTTCGATCTCGCCATGGATGTCGGAGGCCGCCTCGCGGATGTCGCCGGCGGTTGCGCCGGCGTGCGTGACCTGCCGCAGCGCGCCTTTGATGATCATCAGCGGATTGCGAATCTCGTGCGCGATCACCGTCGACATGCGGCCGAGCGACGACAACCGCTCGCGCTGCGCCGCCTCGCGCTGAAAGCGGGCGATCGAATCGATGAGCGTATTGAAGGTCGTCGCCAGCAGGCGCGCATCTTCGTCGTGCCACCCTCGCGTCCGCGCCAGCGGGATCTTCTGGGTGAGATCGCCGGTGACCGCCAAGTCCCGCATGTGATCGGTAATCGTGGCCAGAGGCCGCGTAATCGTGCGCGCGACGCCGTAGCTGACAGCGACGGCGAGCAGGACGGTGACGACGGCGACAACGGCCAACCCGGTCTGAATGGCGTCGAGGGTCCGCATGCGATCGGTTCGCGACCGCAACACCAACGCCTTGGGAACCTCGCTCACACCGGCGGACTCGATGGCCATCGCCGGTGGCGGGGGCAACGGCTTGACCAGCGCGGTGTATTCGACGTCCGCAATCTGTACACGCGGTACGCGGCCGGCGCTCAGGAGCGGCGCCAGCGCGGCGTGGAACTCCGGACCAAGCGTCGAGGCACGCACCTGGCCGCCGACGGCGAACGCAATGTCAGCGCCCGTCAACACCTTGAACTCCGCCGCCCGCTTCGTGTCGAGCAGGTAGCCCACCGTCAGTGACCCAAGCAGTTCCGATCCGACCGTCACGGGGACGCTCACCACCTGCATGACGCCGCCGGGATGGGCCCAGTAGGCGAGCGCGAGCTCGCCGTTGAGCGCGCGCCGTACGCTCGGTGCCCGCGGCATTTCGTCATCAAGCGTCTCATCGCCACCGAAGGCGGCGAGCACCGTGCCGGTGCGATCGGTGACCACGAACACGTCCGATCCTGCCTGGCGTCGGTATTCGTCCGCGATCGGTTGTACCGTCGGCGCGTCGCGCGTACCCATGGCAGCCTTGAGCGTCGGCAGATCGGCGATCAGGCGCGCAGTGAGCAAGAAACTCTCGAGGAGCGCCGCGCGCTGCTGCTCGACAAACGCCGCGGCTTCACTGAGGTCCCGTTCGAGTTCGATTTCGGCCTCGGCGCGAAGGCGATCACTGACGAAGTACACACCAGCGCCGATCGACACGGTCGCGAGCAGCGTACTCGCGAGGAAGATCCGGTTGGTCAGCGATTCGAGCGCACGCGTCACGGTACGACCATTTCGAGGTCCACGGTCACGCCGGCCGGCAACGTCACCGATCGCGAGACGCGCGCTTCACCCTCGTACCAGCCGATCACGGTGTAGGTGCCCGGTGGAACGTTGCCGAGCCGAAATCGTCCGTCGGGCTCGGTCACATCGAAAAACGGGTGGTTGAAGACGAGGACAAACGCGCTCATGTGCGAATGGATATCGCAGAAGACTCGCACCACGCCAGCACGATCGAAGCGCACGGACTTGGCGTGCCCCGCGGCGTAGCGGCCGAGATCGAAGCGCTTGGCTTTCGAGAGAGAAAAGACATTGTGGTAGGTCTTGTCACTGTTGGGAAAGTCGACAAGCGTACCGGCCGTGACCGCCAGGACGTGCGGCAAAAACGTTTCGTTGCGTTGGTCCATCACAGCGCGCCGCGACTCGCGTTCCTCGAATGCGCCCTGGGGTGCGGTTTCGAGGTACACCACGCCACGGCGCAAATCCGGCAGGTCGCGCGGCCCTGGAGACCCTGGTTCGCCTGCGTCGGGCCGGCGCTCGACAGGTTTCGCGAGGCGTCGGATCTCCAGCCGACCGTGAATGGCCCCTGCTGCGCCTTGCTCACGAGGCGACTCGGCTGCCGGGACGGCTAATCCCGCGGCGGCCATGAATACCGAGATCAACAACCGGACGTTCATCAAAACCAGTACGCGATCTGTGCGGCGGCTAGAGATCATGGCGAACGCGGCCTGCATCGCGCACGTTGCGCTGCCACGACGTTTTCAACATCACGTTGCGTTGAATCGACCAGCCGGCGCCGACTTCCAAGCGCATGACCGGCGCATCCCACGCTTCACGCACGGTGTCGAACTGCACGCGCTGAAATCCGAGCCGCTCGGCCCGTGCCGCGACGTGGACACCCGGGATCAGCCGATAGCGGGCTTCGGCCAGCACCGATGAGGCACGCAGTGGTCCACCGGTAAACGGCATCGGCAGCGTCCAGCGCGACCAGATGACTTCTCCGCGGCCGATGAATCGTCCAGCCGAGTATTCGGCGTCCAGACCGAGGGCTCGTTGAACGGCTTCGTCCACCTGCGCGCCGCCGGTCAAGACCGGCTGAAGCGCACGATCCATGAAGGCGCCGCGGGCGGCAGAGATTCCCAGCGCCAGGCCAGGTGTTGCGTGCACGACGGCGCGACCCGCGAGCTGCCGGCCACCATTGTCATCGCGCACACGAGGGTTCGAGAGCGATCCGGCGGTGACCGCGCCGGTCCACTCGACGACCCCCGAGACCCCGTGCACCTGCACACCTGTGTCCCGGTGGATCGCGTTGACCACTGGCAGCCCCGGGCCGGGGGCGGTGTTCCCCAGTTGGTAGTTGACCAGCCACCCGCGGCCGCGCATGCGCAGCAGCTCCGCGGTGGTAGCAGGCATGGCGTCGGTGCGCAACGAGGTGAGGTACTGATAGGCCAGCGGATATCCGATGAGCAGGTTCTCGCTGCCGTACGCGTCGCCGCCGAAGGCGCCGAAGGTTGGCGGAATCCGACCCACTTGGATATCAATGCGGCGCGAGAGCCAAGGTCGAATCCGCGCGTACATGCGCGTACGCTTCGAACGCGTGCCCGCGATCGAGGCGAATTTCTCCGAGAAACTGGAGCCGCGGATGCGCGCGCACTTCGGCGGTCAGGCCGAGACGAAGGTTGCGAAGCGCGCTGTACTCGTAATCCGTGTAATTGAAAAACCCGGGGTCTTCGGGGGCGATCGTGGCGGCAAACTCGCCGCCTAAGACCACGCGCCCGCTCGCGAAGGCGATCGGCTCCGAGGGCAGGCTCTGCGCATGTGCGCCCGTGGCTGCGCCAAGCAGAATAATCAGGACGATCGTACGCACAGAGTTACTCGGCAGTCCAGGCGCGGCCCGCGTCCCCAGTATAATGCCCGAGTGCAATCGCAGCAGTCCACGCGGCGTATCTTCTCTCTCGATGAAGCGGGCGGCTTGCTTCCGAAGGTCAAAGCCATCACCGCGGATGCGGTGAGCCGTGTCGAACGGCTCTCGGCCGATCTGGAGGGCGTGCCCGAACACGACTCGTCGCGCGCGGCGATCGAAGCCACGATCGCGACCGCGGTGCGCGAGTGGGCCAGTGCGATTGAAGCCATGGGGCTCGAAGCGAAGGGCCTGTGGCTGGTGGACTTCGACAACGGCGAGGGGTATACTGCTGGTGCCATCCCGAAAAGGCGGTCTCGCACTTCCACGATTACGATGGAGGGTTCCGAGGTCGGATGAAAATCGTCTGATCCGCGTCACTCACCTCACGCGCGCGCTGGTGTGCTGCGCGTGGCTCGCGACGCCGAGCCCTGCCGGCGCCGCACTCGACCGTCAGGTCCGAACCGTCCTCCTGCCCCCGACGCGCACGCTCAGCATCGAGATCACGATTGGCGCCGTCCACATCGAAGGATGGACGCGCGCCGATGCGGAAATCGAGGTCGTGCGCCGCGCCCCCACCGAGGCTGGCCTGGAGCGTATTCCCGTCGAGTTTGCGGAAACCGGCACCGACGTGCGGGTCAGCGCTCTGCAGGTCGACAGCGGCACAGATCCCGCGTATCGCGCCGAGGTCACGGTGCGCGTGCCGCGGGGGGCACACCTGTCGTCGGTGCACCTCCTCGAAGGCCGCGTGACGCTCCGCGGACTGGACGGCACGATTGCAGCTGACGTTCGTCGCGGCTCGATTACCGCCACCGACGTATCAGGAACCCTGCGGCTCGAGTCCGGTATCGGCGACATCACTATCGAGCGTGGTCAGCTGTCGCCCGACGGATTGCTGCGTCTCCGCACTTTCAACGGCACCATCAGACTGGCGCTCGCCGAGCGTCCCAGTCATGCGCGCATCATGGCGCTGGCGCTGAACGGGACGATTGAGTCCGATATCGCACTCGCGATGAAGGACACGTGGGGGCCGCGATGGGGCGAGGCGACGCTGGGGCGGGGAGAGCCGGTGATTGCGTTGGATGTGGTCAACGGGCGGATTGAGATCCGCGCGCCGCCGGCGAAGTAGGTGCGCGGGCACGCACAAAAATCATCCGCGGATTACGCCGATTACGCGGATTGCACAGGCGGCTGGCGTGCGTGGCTTTCAAGAGCCGATGGCGCGCCTTCTTCTCGACCACGTCGCGCCGGCTTCGCCGGCGCGACGGTGATCTGATTCAGCTGCGGCGACACACCTCTGAAGTATGTGGGTGAGGCGTGTCGCCGCAGCTGGATCAGATCACCGTGGCGGCCGTAGGCCGCGACGAGGTCGAGTCCAATCCGCGTAATCCGCGGAATCCGCGGATGCCTTGTTAGTCCCCTGGGTATGTCGCACGCTCGGCGTATCTAGCGCGGCTGTGGACGGCGCGCCACCTACGGTTTGAGTTTGCGCTGCGCGTCTCGATACCGGGCCGAGCCGGGTGGGACCTTCGAGTACGCGCCCCGTGCCCTTGCCGGATCCTTCAGCCGCCGCTCGTAGAGCTCTCCGAGCCGAAACCACGCATCTACTCCATTGGTTGGAAAACGCGTTGCCAGATCGCTGAGCGCCTGCGCCGCATGCTGATACTGATTGATCTCCATGTACCGCCCGGCCAGCCGGTTGAGCGCAATCATGGTCGACGGATGCGTCGGAAACTGCTCGGTCAGGGTTCGCTCCGTGACCAGCACGGCGGGGACGTCGATGCCAAGCACCGGATCGCGTTCGCGCAACCGACGGTCGTTCTCGATCTTCATCTTTGCGTTCAGCGCCTGGAGCGCCTGCGGAGTGCGCGGGCTCTCCCGCACGATCTCGCTCAACACGTCACGCGCCGCCAATTCGCGATTGGGACGCCGTGAGCGGAGCGTGAGGTCGGCCAGCCGGAGTTTGCTATCGGCGACACGCGGATCGCTTCTAAACCGGCGGCCGAATTCCAGATGCGCCGCCATCGCGTCGTCGGCGCGACCCAGCTGTTCGAGGAGTGAGGCGCCCAGAAACCCGGCGTCGGCCGCTGCGCGCGTGGTCGGGTAGTCCTGCACGATCTGTTGCAGATCGGCAATGGCGAGATCGAGAAGATTGTTCGCAATCTTCGCCTGCGCGATGTCCAGCCGTTCGGCGGCCGCCGTCTCATCGGGGTTCGTGACGCGCCCCCGCGACGCCGGTGCGGGTTCCACGGTGGTTCCCTTGATCGCACCGCGCGCGGCGACCCCTGGTGGTGTCGTTGCCGCGGCTGGTGGGGTTGCTGCTGCGGTTGGTGGTGTTGCTGGTGCGGCGGCGGGTGCGGTGGAGCCTGCTCCGGGTTGCGGCGTCACCGCCGAGGGCGATGCCCCCGGCGCGGTGACGGTCGGCGTGCCGGGGAGCGGTGTCGGCGCGCCCGCGCTTTGGATATTCCCGCTCTCTCGAGCCCACCGCACGGTCAGCAGCGTGACGCCCATCGTGCCCAACACGAGCACCAGCGTGATGCCACACACGGAGACCGCGATCAGGAATCCGGTAGAGAAACGTCGCACCGCGGGCGCAATCGACGTGCCGACAGCAGGGATGGTCGGCGAGGTCACGACTGTGGCCGGCACACTCACGGTTGGCGCGGACAACGATCCAGCAGACGGTGTCGACGCACCAACCAGCCCGCTGCCAGAGGGGAGCATGACCGTCGCGGATGCCGAGGAACCGCCTGATACTGACGAGGCCACATCTCGAGATGTGGAGTCTCGCCTGAGCCGCTGCAGATCGGCGCGCATGTCGGCCGCTGTTTGATAACGGAGCGTACGATCTTTCTCGAGCGATTTGATGATGATGCGCTCGAGTTCACCGGGCACCGATGAGTTGAGCGAGCGCGCCGGCGCGGGATCCCGGTTGAGGATGCCGTCGAAGATCACCGCCGTCGTGCTGCCCGGTGAAGCTTTGCCGCCCCGTCGCCATCTCGTAGAGGACGACGCCGAACGAAAACAGATCGGTGCGTTGATCGAGCTCTTCGCCACGCGCTTGCTCCGGCGACATGTACGAGACCGTGCCGACCGTCGTCCCGGTCATGCTGGAAAAGTGCTGGGTCAAGCTGGCATCGCCGGCGTGACCGCCGTAGCCGGCGGCCAGTTTGGCGAGGCCGAAGTCGAGCACCTTCACGTGGCCGCGTTTGGTGATGAAGATGTTCGCCGGTTTGATGTCGCGATGGAGAATGCCTTCCGCGTGCGCTGCCTCCAGGGCATCGGCAATGTGGGTGGCCGTGGAGAGGACCGACGCGAGATCCAAGCGCGCGCCCATTGATCTTCTTATCCAGCGTTTCGCCATCGAGCAACTCCATGGCGAGCAGCAAGAGACCTTCGTATTCGCCGAAGCTGTAGATGGTGCAGATGTTGGGGTGATTCAGCGTGGACGCGGTCCGCGCTTCGCGCCGAAAGCGTTCGACGGCTTCCTCATCGGTGGCAGAGCCCGTCGGCAGGAGCTTGATCGCCACGTGGCGACCCAGGGTGAGGTCCTGCGCCTTATAGACCACGCCCATCCCGCCCGAACCTAGCTTCTCCAGGATGCGGTAATGCGCGAGCGTCTGGCCAATCTGGAGCGTTGCCACGCGCGCATCGTATCGCGTCTTGACGCGCGGTGCGATAGGGCCTACATTCTTAGATACGAAACTCCGTTCCGCATGGTGGAATCCTCAAAAGCTGTCACAACCTCGATTGAAAAGGCGCTGGAAGTCTGCGAAGTCCTGAGCGCCAGTGCGCGCGGCATGAGCCTTTCGGACCTGGCGCGGGCGTTGCGCCAGCCGCCATCGAGTGTCCATCGGCTGCTCGCGGTGCTGCGGCGCCGTGGCTATGTGCGCCAGGACGAGGAGACGCAACGGTATGCCTGACGCTCAAGATGCTGGATTTGAGCTTCAAAGCTCTCGGGCGCTCAGAGCTTCGGCTGCACGCCTACCCGATCATGCGCGAGTACGTGCTGAAGACGGCGCATCGGGGCTTCATCGCGATTCCGTCGTCCGGAGAGGTCACCTACTTTGGACCACGGGTCCCGACGAGGTCGCCATGCACACGGTTTACGGCAAGGAGATGCCGGCCCACTGTGCCCTGTACTTCTCGCCCCGGCAGGCAACGCGGCGCCTGAGTTGTTTACGGCTCGTGCACCGAGACGACTTACAACGTCCAGATACGACGATGGTGCGCCTCGGGCCACCGCCCGTGGAGCCCGACGCGATGCAGCGTCTCTATTGCACCTGCGCGCCGGTGCGGGACTACACCGGCAAGGAGGTCGCGCGCGTCGGCTTCTTCGCGCACGGCACGGACGAACGGCCGATTCTCGCCGATCACCACAAAGGCGCGTGGGACCTGGCGCGCCGTATTTCGATGCGCCTTGGGCACCTGCCGCCGCACGACACGATGACTGCTTGATACGGAGGACGAGAGTTGGCGTACATCATCACGGAACCCTGTATCGGCACGAAAGACTCGGCGTGCGTGGACGTCTGCCCGGTGGATTGCATCCACCCCCGCAAAGACGAGGGCGATTTCGAGTCGGCGACGAAACTCTATATCCATCCGGACGAATGCATCGATTGCGGCGCCTGCGTGCCGGCTTGCCCGGTAGAGGCCATCTTCGCCCTCGACGAGGTGCCCGAGAAGTGGAAGAACTACATCGACATCAACGCCAAGCACTTCCAGAAGTGATATAAGTCCAGAGTCAGAAGTGCCAAAGGTGCCAAAGGTGCCGAGGGTGCCGAAGGTGCTGCCAATCGTGCCGAAACGTGCCGAAGTGCACATCCCGCACGCTCCGCACCTCCGGCGCGTTCCGCACCTCCGGCACCCTCGGCACCTCCGGCACCTTGGCACCCTATGTTTTTCTTTGGCGAGTTCGCGCCAGCTCGCCGTGAATCGTGAGGATTGAAGATGTCGATATGGCGGCGCCTAGCGCTCATCTCCATTACCTGCGCCGGCCTGTTTGCCGGACCACTGGCGAGTGGCTCGGGCGATGCCGAGCTGCAGTTCCAGCTCGCCACCCTTCTGTTCGAGGACACGCGCTTTCAGGAGGCGCGTGGCGTATCGAATCGCGCTCGCCAGCGACGATCCTGCGCTGCAGCTCCGGGCACGCATCGGGCTCGTGACCTCGCAACTTGGTCTCGGCGAGTTCGCAGCGCGCAGCACGACGCAAGCAATCTACGACAATTGGCGCCGAAGAATCCCGAAGCGATCGCCGCGCACGCCGACGCGCTGTGGTCGGCCGGCCTGTTCGACGAATCGGGGAAGCGGCGATTGCGCGACGCGCTGGCGCTCGCGCCCGAGATGTCGCGCGGGCCGCACGGGCTGGCCAAGGCGCTGGCGTCGAAGCTCGAAGCTCGACGAGGCGCTGGACGAAGTGCAGGCGGCGCTGCGTAGCTCGCGCCGCGCGACGGCGAGCTCCACCACACCGCCGGCTCCATCTCGAGCGCATGCACCGCTACGATCAGGCCGCGGCGGCCTACAGCAACTACGTCAACCTGCTGCCCAACAAGGACCGCAGCGACAAGGCGCTGTGGTCGAAGGCGCAGATCCGCTTCCTGCAAGGCGTTCGCGAGACCGCAGCCGAACGCCCTCGACGACGACTCGCGCGGCCGGCTGCACACCGTCGACTTCCGGCTCGTGCAGGACAAGGTGATCGTCAAGGCCAAGGTCAACGGCGGCCGCTGGACCGACTTCGTCCTCGACACCGGGTCCGAGCAGACGACGATTTCGCGGCAGGTCGCCCAGTCGGCCGGCGTCGCGCCGATCACCTACACGCTCAGCGCCGGTGTCGGCGAGGTCGGCCTGCGCGGCCTGCAGCTGGGGCGCATGGACTCGTTCGAGGTCGGCACGCTCAAGGTGACCCGACGTGCCGGTGCTGATCAAGAACCCGGCACTGCGCGGCATCCCGAAGCGCGAGATGGAGAGCTTCTCGCCGATGGCGCTCGGGCTGTCGATGACCATCGACTACGCGACGCGCAAGCTGACGATCGGCGAGACGCTGCCCGAGGAGACCGGCCGACATCCGCCTGCCGATGCGGCATGCACCGGCTGGCGATGGTGCGTGGGCTGATCAACGGCACCGCCCCGCCTACTTCGTCGTCGACACCGGCGGCGAGGTGATCTCGATCAGCAAGGCGACCGCCGACGCGCTGCGCCCGGCCGGCCGCTCGGCCGCCGCATCGCGCTGAAGGTCTACGGCACCTCGGGCTGGGACCGCGACGCGTTCCTGATGCAGGGGCTCAACCTGCAGTTCCGCGACATCGAGTACCGCAACTTCTCGGTGGTGGTGCTCAACCTGCGCGCGCCCAGCGTGCTGCTCGGGTTCCAGCTCGGCGGCATCGTCGGCCACCGCTTCCTGAGCCCGTACCGCGTGGCGCTCGACCTCGACCGCAGCGAGGTGCGGCTCGACGCGGCTGACCGGGGTCACGACCGCAGCGGCGGCCGACCGACCGCGAAACATCAACGTAGAGGCGGCTCTAAGACCGCCTCGCGCGGCAGGACGAATGGGCTTGATAGCAGGCGCTCCGATGCGCTTGCACCGACGCAGCCGCGATTCTCGAGCGAACGTTCACGCGCTCGTGATTCGACCTTTCGCGCTGAGACGTCTCCCGCTTGCGCGCCACGGCGCTCGGCCGCCGCTGGCGTGCGCGCCGCCGAGCGGCGCCGTCGTCGTCGGTCTCCAGCAGCGGCGGCACCGGCTGCGGCCGGCCTCGCGGTCGATGGCGACGAAGGTCAGGTAGGCGCGGCTGGTCAGCTCGCCGCTCGCCGGTCGTGACCGCTTCGCTGAACACCTCGACCTCGACTTCGAGCGAGGTCGTGAACGTGCCGGTGACGCGCGACTTCAGGATGATCATGTCGCCGACGCGGATGGTGTGCACGAACTCCAGCCCGTCGACCGCAGCGGTGAGCGCCAGGCTGTTGGTGTGGCGGTGGCAGGCGATCGCGCCGGTGATGTCGATGAGGTGCATCACCGTGCCGCCGAGGATGAACCCGAGCGGGTTCGAGTCGTTGGGCAGGACCACCTGCACCGTTTCGGTGGCGGAGTCCTGCCAGCGCTTTGGCTGCATGATAGCGGCTCGCGGCTAGCGGCTAGCGCCTGGACTTGAAGCGCTGACTACGGCCCAGCTGGCCCACTGTCCAGGATGCGGTGACATGATGCGTGCGCGCTGTCCGCGCTGACAGTGTGACATCTAGCCGCTAGCCCCTAGCCGCTAGCCGCTGATCAGAAGTCATACCCAATCCACACCGTGAACTTCACCCTGCGGAACGCGTGCTGCCGCCCTGCTGGGCGTAGATGACGTCTTCCCGGTCCTTGTTGAACAGCGTGCGCCAGCTCCAGTCGAAGTGCATGGGGAAGCCGAGCGCGAAGGTCTGCAGGCCGATGCCGTAGCTGGCGCCGCGCGTCGACCAGGCGGAACCCGTCGACCAGCCATCGGATCGCCGTAGATCGGCGGCCGGCGCCGGGTCGTTCGGGTCGTTCGCGTAGCCGACGATCGGGCGCTCGATCGACGTGTCGTTCGTCCACGAACTTGAATCGGCTGTCCCTTCCACGAACGCGCCGCCGACGTTGGCGAAGAGCGTGCCGCGGATCCCGCCGAGGATGCCGATCGGCGTGGCCATCGCGTGGATCAGCGGGAATGCGCAGCTCGGCGTTGAGATGGGCGGCGTTCTGGCCGACGAATCGCAGGTACTCGTAGCCGCGCATCTCGGAGTTGCCGCCGAAGTAGAAGTAGCCGGGGTTGTCGCCCCAGCTCTTGAAGCCGCGGGCGCGCAGCGCGAGCAGGCCCGATGCCGCCGAGGCGGAAGTACTTGCGCGCGTCGGCGTCGACGGTCTGCCGCGACAGCAAGCTGCCGATCGTCGGCGCGACCTCGTAGCGACAGCCGCACGGTGTTGCCGGCCAGCGGGCCGAACTCGCGGAAGATCGTCGTCTCCTGCACGAACGCCACGCCGAGCGGCACCATCGTGCCGTTGTTGAGCAGCTGGCGGCCGAACTGCTGCTGCTGGTAGTCCTGCGAGTACTCCTCGCAGCCCCGGGTCCTCGAACGCTCCTGCGTAGTTGACGACGCCGCCGGACAGCTCGAGCCGGCGGTAGCGGTTGAACGGCCAGATGCCGAACGACCGTGCCGCCGCGCGTAGGTCTGCGTGGCGACGGCCAGGTCGCGGTCGATGATGCCGCTGAACGCCGGGTCGTAGAAGACGTTCTGGAACTGCCCGTAGAAGAACTGCGTCTGCGAGAAGCCCTGCACCGCGTACTGGAAGCGGCGTTCGAGGTTCAGGTAGCGACCCGAGAACGAGCGGTACTGCGACACCGAAGCGGCGAAAAGCGTGAACTGCTGGTCGCCGAGCACGTCGGTGAACGGCGATCGGCGGTGCCGCCGAGGAAGTCGCCGCCGCTGGTCACGCCGATGTTCACCGGCGGCCGGCCCTCGAGGTAGAGCTTCTCGAAGCTGCCCTTGCGCTTCACGTTGCCGTCGACCATCGTGTGGGTCAGCGGCGCCTGGAAGTCGACGATCGGGCCGGGCGCGCCGAAGTCCTCGGTGGTCGCCTTGCCGATCGGCTCCTGCGGTCGAGGATGTGCACGCCGTATTCGCCCTTGTAGTAGCTGACAAAGGCGATGCGCGGCCCGTTGTCCGCTGCCGCCCTTGAGCACGACCGGCGAGTGATTGCCGCCGACCGCGTCGGTGTAGCGGTCGAGCTCGCCGGTCTTGATGTTGAGCGTCCAGATGTTGTAGATGGCGCCGTTCTTGGCCACCTCGGGGTCGACCGCCTCGTTGGGATCGACGGCGGTGGAGGAGAAGACCAGGGTGTCGGTCGTCGATGAACTGCGCGCCGCCCTCGTCGTGGGTGCCGAAGGTGAGCTGGGTGCGCTTGCCGTCGGCGACCTCGACCCGGAACAGCTTCTCGTTGCCGCTGACGCGTGTCAGGATGACGATCGAGCTGCCGTCGGGCGTCCAGGTCGGCGCGTAGTCGGCGAAGCGCGTCCTTGGTGACGTTGGTGATCGGCGCGGCTCTCGAGGTCGACGGACGAAGATGTCGGTCACGCCGTCCTGCGATCGCCGAGAACGCCACCTAGTTGCCGTCGGGCGAGAAGTCGGGTGACTCGGGCGCGTCGACCGTGGTTCAGCTCGACCCGCTGCACGATGCGCCGGCTGAGCACGTCCTCGAGGACCAGCGAGCGGTCTTTCTCGGTGCGCACGAAGTAGGCGAGCCGGTCGCCCGTGCGGCGACCACGACATCCACGGCACCGAGATCCAGCGGCCGCCCGGCTGGATGATGTACTCGAAGCCGCGCGACTGGTCGAAGCCCGGGGTGAGGTTGCGAATCACCTGGCCGTCCTTGGTCGAGATCAGCACGATGTCGAGCTCGCGGTCGCCGCGAGTTGCCGGTCATCGCCGCGATCAGGTCGCCCGACGGCGACGGCTCGATCGATAGGCCTGGGCGTAGCGCGTCTTGTCGGGACTGGGGGCGAGGTTGCGGCCGTAGTCGGCCGGCCGCTCCTTGTCGCGGAACGGCTTGAACCGCTCTTTCAGGTAGCGGTCGAACTCGATGTCCCACTCCTCGGCCGAGATCTGGAACGCCTCCAGGTAGGCGTCGTCGCCGCCGCCGATGATGCTCTTGCGCAGCGCGAAGACGAACTGCCGGACGCCTTCCTTGCCCCACTTCGCTTCCATGAACTCGAAGGCGGCGTGGCCGAGGTTGTAGATGCCGCGCAGGTTGCCGAGGTTGCCGTAGCCCTGCAGCTGGCTCATCGGCGGGATCACGTCGGCGATGGCGGCGTCGCGCACCATCATGATGTCGAGCGGGCTCCACACGCCGGTCATGTAGTCGGACATGCCCTCGTTCACCCACAGCGGCGTGTTGCCGCGGATCAGCGACGTCGGGATGATGTCGAACTGGAAGATATGGGTGAGCTCGTGGACCATCAGCCGGTAGAGCAGGTCCGGCGGCTCGTCCATCGGCATCAGGATGCGGTAGCGGCTGGGCTCGGCGAAGGCGCCGACGCCTTCCTGCGCGGCCCCGGGGATGACGTTCTGCTGGTAGAACTCGGCGCTGGTCTGGAAAGAGGATCAGCGGCACCTTGCCGGCGAGGTCGTGCTTCAGCTCGGAGCTGATGTGCTGATAGGCGCTCTCGGCATAGCCGGCCATCCGCTCGAGGTGCGGTTCGATCTCGTCGTAGAAGTAGATCTCGAAGTGGTCGGTCTGGTAGGTCTGCCACCCGAAGTGGTCGTAGCGGATCGCGTTCTTGCCGTAGTAGGGGATAAATGGCGTTTGTGCCCCCGCTTCGACGGCACCCATCACAAGGGCCGCGACGACCAACACTGGCAAACAACGGGACCGGCCACGCAAACACATCGGCATGGGCCTAAACTCCTGGCAGCTTGAACGCCATCTTATAGTGAAATCGAAATGGCTGAGTGTCCGCGAGCAAGATTCAGTCCGTCGCGGAAGGCCGAAACAGCGCGGGATCACGACCCCCCCGTCCCCAAACGGGGGCAACGGCGACTCGAACAGGCGACAGTTCCCTAGTAAGATAGGAGGCATGGACCAGCCAAGCGTCAAGCTGCGGATGGCCGCGATGGCCGCCACGTTTATCGCGCTTCTCGCGCTCAGTGTGCCGTTTGTGTGGCAGGCTGGTCGAAGCCGAGCCCTCCCCGGCCTCTGCGGCGCTCGCGCCTGTCGCCTCGCATGATGCCGGCCCCGGGGGCGCCATCGCTGGGGCGCCCGAACAGGACGGCGGGGCGTGCATGGTCAACGCGAAGCCCGCAAACTACGATTTCAAGTTGAAGGATCTCGACGGCAAGGAAGTGTCACTCGCCTCGTTCAAGGGGAAGACGGTCCTCCTCAACTTCTGGGCCACATGGTGCGGCCCCTGCAAAGCGGAAATTCCAGGGTTCGTCGAACTGCAGGCCAAGTACCGCGACAAACTCACCATCATCGGCTACTCGGTCGACGATGATGCGCCGAAGGCGCGCGCATTTGCGCAGGATACAAGATCAATTACCCGATTCTCCTGGGCGAGGGACGCGAGGACGTGCAGGACGCCTACGGGCCGGTGTGGGGCATTCCCGCCTCGTTTCTGATCAGCAAAGACGGCAAGGTCTGCAAGAAGCACTTGGGCATTGCGCCGAAGAACGTCTTCGACAAGGAGATCGCCGCGCTGCTCGGGACTTCGTAGTATGATCCTTTCAGTACGATGCTGAAAGGTTTCGAACACGCCCGTCTCGCCTGCGGCTGCCGCCTTTCGTTCCGCGAAGGCACGTCCGGGAGTCCTGTCACCGTCGTCTTGGCTCAGGTCTCGCCCGGTTGCATCAACCCGCTGCACGTCAAGGATCTTCCGCTCTACGACTATCGCGAGGCACTGCGTCCATCGACTCGGCTCGGCCCACTTGTGGACGGAGAGTTCGAAGAAGAGGGCTAACCGACAACGGTTCGGAACGGCCGTTCGTCACGGCGGTTCAGGACTGACGGTTCACGACCGACGCTACGAAGGACTGCAGGGGCCGGTCTGTAGACCGGCCCTAATTGTCTTTGTGCGCGCGGCGCCGTCCGCGACTGGCCACATCCTGACGCGCGCCAGGCCGGCAGCAGCCCGGCGCACCCACCAATCTGACCGCCGCCAGTCGGCTACTTCCGTGCCCTTCCGCGGCGGAGCTGTCGCCCTTTGAGGCGTCCGGCGTCGCGCAGCGCGCAGCGCAGGAGGAATTCGATCTGGGCGTTGAGGCTGCGCAGGTCGTCGTCCGCCCAGCGCTGCACCGCGTCGAGCAGCTTGGGATCGATCCGCAGCAGAAACGCCTTCCGGTCGGCCATCGGCGTTATTGATAGATGGTGCCGGCGTTGATCACCGGCGTGGCGCCGCGCTCCCCGCAGAGGACGACGAGGAGGTTGCTGACCATCTGCGCCCGCCGCTCTTCGTCGAGCTCGATGATCGATTTCTGCGACAACATCGCGAGCGCCATTTCGACCATGCCGACCGCGCCTTCGACGATCGCTGCCGCGCCGCGATGATCGCGCCGGCCTGCTGGCGCTGCAACATCGCGGCGGCGATCTCCGGCGCGTACGCCAGGTGGCTGATGCGCGCTTCGATCACCTCGACGCCTGCCTTGGCGAGGCGATCCTGCACCTCGCGTTTGAGGTGGTCGGCGATGGCCGACGTGTGGCCGCGAAGCGAAATAGTGTTCGTCGTGCGCGTCGTAGGGGTAACTCGTCGCCAGGTTCCGCAGCGGCGGCTTCGGTTTGCACGTGGACGTAGTTCTCGAAATCGTCGACTTCGAACACCGCCTCGGCCGTGTCGACCACCTTCCACACCACGACGGCGGCGATCTCGATGGGATTGCCCTCGTTGTCGTTCACCTTGAGATGCGAGCTTTCGAAATTGCGGACGCGTTGCGACACCATCTTCTTCGCCAGCAACGGATTGGCCCAGCGGAGCCCTTGCGCCTTCGCCGTGCCGCGATAGGCGCCGAACAACTGGAGCACCTGCGCCTGGTTGGGATTGACCATGAAGAATCCGAACCGGCGCACACCGTGAGGGCGAGCATCAGCACGATGGCGATGATGGCCGGAGGGTTCTCGGCGCGAATCACCAGGCACGAGGCCCCCAGACTTCGGCGGCCCGCGGCGACCAGTAGAACGAGCAAGATCGGAATTCCGGAGTACGCCGTTCGATTCGCGTTCGCGAACGATAGCCATCGGCGACAGAACACTCCTGTGATAGCGAAGTGATATCACTGTGGCTATCTACGCTGTCAAGGCGCGCCGCGCCGCCGGCAGATCACGCGGCGCGCAGCCGGTTCTCGAGCGACCGCGACCGGAGTGTGAGATCAGCGACGAGCGGCAAGTGATCGGACGCCATCATCGCCATCCGATCCTTCGGCAGCCACACCTTGTCGATCTCGACGCGGGCGCCTTCGTAGTAAATGTGATCGAGGTGCACGAGCGGGAAGAAGCCGGGATAGGTGCGCTTGCGTTGCAGGTGCTGTCGCAGATCGATGCTCTGCAGCTTTTCCGCGAGCACGTCGGTCGCCAATCCGCGCGCCCATTCGTTGAAATCGCCCAGCACGATCTTCGGGCCCGACACCCGGCGGTCGTGCACGACCGAGGCCAGACGCCGCGCCTGGTCGCGGCGCTCGAGCAGCGCCGTTCCCAGATGGACGTTGTAGAAGTGCAGCACGTCGGTGCCGTCGATCGCCAGGTCGACCCGCTGCGCCAGGCGCGGCTCGCAGGTTTTCCAGCTCAGATCGTACTGTTGGTGATGCGTCACCGGAAACCGGCTGAGGACGACGTTGCCGTAGAGCGAATTGCGCAGGTGACGGGTCGGAGCCATCACCCAGCCCATGCCGAATGCGGCGCCGATTTCTGCCGCTTGCCCAGGCTTCAATGGACTGGCGCCGACAACTTCCTGCAGCGCGATGATGTCGGCGTTGATGGTCGCGAGCACCGCCGCGATCCGCTCCGGTCGCGTGCGGCCGTCAAGCCCGCGGCACTTGTGAATGTTATAGGTGACGATACGCATCGTGTGCGCGGTCGGGCGGCCGGCGTCAGAGGACATCGTGGGGGCCGGGCGCTAGTCCGGCCCGTTCAGTGTACCCTGTCAGATGCATGTCCAAGCTCAAGAGCGAACGTGAACTGACGTGTCCGTGCTGCGGTGCGATGCTGGTTGTCGATCTGAACCTCGGTCGTATCGTCGAGCACAGCGCTCCCCCCAACCCTGATCGTCCCGAGCTGAACGACGCGCAGCGCATTGTGGCGGAGCAGGCTGCGAAGCGCGAAGCGCTGTTCCAGCAATCGGTGCAGGATGAAAAGACGCGCGGCGACGCCCTCTCGAAGCGGTTCGAGGAAGCGCTGCAGAAGGCGAAGCAGGAGCCGGTAACCAAGCCGATCCGCGGGTTCGACCTCGACTGAGCGGACTGCCGATCGCGCACTGACACCCACGTCGCTCAAAGTGTGTTCATCACTTCGAGCGCTCCGACGGCGGCAAAGAGTGTGAGGATCACGACCAGGAGCGCGTTGGTGGTCCAGTGATTGTGCGGGACGTCCGACGTCCAAGCCACCCGGTTGTTCAAATACAAAAGCGTCCCGGCCAGAAAGGGAATAAACAGGCTGCCGATAATCGTGAATGTCACGACGATGAGGATCGGCCGCCCGAGGAGGGCGAACGGCAGCGGTATCAATGTGATCGAGAGCAGGGCGAGCCGATACGGCGTGCTGCTGATCCGCGTAAGGGTGGTGCGCTCGGTCGCCGGCAGCTTGCGCAGAATGCCGTACACGTCCGCAAAGATATAAGGAATGCTCTGCCACACGCCGAGGAGCGAGGCAAACACTGCCGCCCAGAAGCCAATGGAGAAGGCATAGACGCCGAATCGACCGAGCACGACGCCCATCATCTCCGCCATGCGCGGTACCGCCTCCGTATCGGTGACCTGCAACCCCGCTCTGAAGAACGCTTGGTTTGCTAACAGCATGATCGACATGCCGAACAGCGCGGTGAACAGGTAGGCGACCGCCACGTCGCCTCGAACGTAGCTCAAGACAGCTGCGCCCGTGAGCTTTTCTTCCCGCATCCAATAGTTGTAGGACAGGATGACGATCGAGCCGCCAATGCCGCCGATGATCGAGAGGACCTGTGTGGTACTCGCCGCGCGGAACGACCGGAACGAGCAACCCACGGACCACCGCGCCGCCATCGTCAAACGTGAGCAGCGCGCAGATCAGGATGCTGAACCCCATGATCGCCACGAGCGATTTCATCAGCTTCTCGAACCCACGATAGCCGCCGAGCGCGACGAATGTGCCGCCAACGAGGCTGTGGATGACCGCGCCCCACGGTTGCGAGAGAGTCCCGCCCGTGAGATTGGCGATCCCAAGTCCCGCCGCGCTCGTGAGCGCGGCGCTCACGGCGATGGTCCAGACGATCAGGTAGAGCGTGAAATAGAGAATGACCCAACGGGGCAGGTACTCGGCCCATCCTTCGAGCGCGGTCATGTCGGTGGCGAGTTGCCACCGCGCGATCCCTTCGTTGAGGACGAACTTGAAGAACGCGCCAACGACGACCGCCCAGAGCAGCACGACGCCGTGATTCGCGCCGCCGACCGTCGCCGACACGATATCGCCGGATCCGATGCCGGACGCTGCGACGATGAGACCCGGCCCCGCGAGCTTCCAGACCTTGGTCACGCAAAAGTGGAGAAGGCCGCTTGCCCTGAATCTGTCGAAGGCCTGCGTTACCGGGTTGGCTTGCGCGCGTCGAGATCGAGCCGGTTGAGCGGCACGTCCCAGTGGGCAGCGAGGACTTCGAAGCGGCGCTGTTCCTCCTGGGCGAACTTCGCCCGGTTGGGATAGAGCTTCGCAATGATCTCCTCGTCAGTGGGCGTCGTCGGCGGGTTGGGTGGAACAACCAGCTCTACAGCGAATGTCCAGTCTGCGCGGCCATCCCCATGAAATTCGGGCACGAGCGTTCGCACCAATGGGTACATGCCCGCCTTTTCCTTCGCCTTGAGAATCGGATAGTGATTGCGCTGGAAGAGGTCCAGGAACTCGTCCTGTAACCCCCATTTGACCGTGTAGAAGTACCACGTGGCCTTGGGCTCGGCGCCCGCCTGCTTGGGCGGTGCCTGCGCGCCGACGGTCAGTGACACGAGCAGACCGAACCCAAGCACCGCTATGAACCGTTGCATCGGACGTCCTCCGCCGACTCTTCTATCACACGATGCAGGTGGTCGAGCGCGGAGCTGGGTTCTTAGCCGACTCTTCTTAGGTGGTGACCGCCTTGCCTTCCCAATTCGAGAAAAACTCGCCCGTACTGTGGAAATCCCGCTCGTCGGCGGCCACCTCGATCGAGCCCTTGGCGACGTCGACACGTGCAAGCTCAAACGGGAGAAGCGCGGTTCGTGCCAGCACGCCTGAGGTCCTGACCACGAGATAGCGCAGCTGTTCGGTAACCGCATCGATGACAAACCCCTGAAGCGTGCCGAGGATCTTGCCGGCGGTGCCACGAATGGTCATCGCTTCGGAACGCATGCCCTGAATCGCGACCTGCTGCGGGTCAACGTAGCGCAGCGTTGGTTCCTCGTGTTTGGGGGCCATGGTGTACTCCTACACCGTCAGGAGCAACATCCTTGCCACTGCGGCTTGGTTCTAGGCCCGGTGAGGACGATCATCCGCCTTCGGCATCCGCGCGGGATAGCAGCCCAGGACCTTCATCGAGAGGACATGGGCGGCAACTTCGCGCAGCGCGCGTTCGGCCGCCGGATCGTGAAGATTGCCCAGGAAGTCCACGTAAAACACGTACTCCCACGGCGACCCCGGTCGCGGCCTCGACTCGAGCTTGGTAAGGCTGAGCCCGTGTGAGGCGAGCACGTTGAGGCACGACACGAGGGCCCCCTCCTCGTGCTTGGTCGTGAAGATCAGCGACGTTTTACATGGGATCCGGGAATCACACGCTAACAATCGCGGGCCAACGACGACAAAGCGCGTGTAGTTCTCGCGCTGGTCCATGATGTCGCGCGCGAGGACGTTGAGGCCCCATCGGTTGGCCGCTTCTTCACTCGCGATCGCCGCCTGTGACAAGTTCTGATCCTGCCGCACCCGTCGTGCCGCCATCGCCACGTCGGTCAACGACTCCACTTGACACTGCGGCAGCGCCGCCAGAAACCCCGCGCACTGCTCGATGGCCTGTGGATCAGCGAGGATTCGCTTGATGCGCTCGAGCGGGACCGCCTCGACAGCGACCAGACAATGATCGATTTTCTGAATTTCTTCGCCGACCACCGCGACGTCCATCTGCGCCAGCAGATCGTAGGCTTCGTTCATCGAGCCGGCGCTGGTGTTCTCGATCGGCAGCATCGCGAAGTTCGCGGCGCCGCTCCCGACCGCCTCCAGCATCGCGCGCAAGGTATCGAACGGGCGGTATTCGACATCGCCGCTGCGGACGCCGAAGTGACGCAGGGCAGCGATGTGCCCCCACGCGCCCTCGGTTCCTTGACAGGCGATCACGGTGAGCGCATCCGAGCCGCGCGAGCGCGACAGCAGATGCTCCTCCTGCCGCCGCAGCGAATAGTCGAGAATCTCGCGGAAGAGCCGGGTCACGAAGTGCGGATCGAGCCGCAGATCGCGTGCGAGCACCTGCAGGTGCTGCAACAATTCCTCTTCGCGGCGCCGGTCGCGGATCTGATCGGGTCGGGTCTCTTTGAATGCGCTGATCACACCGACGACGCGAAGGCGGTCGGCGAGGGCTTCGACGATGCGTCCATCGATCGCGTCGAGCTCAGCGCGTAAGCGCTGGAGCCGCATGTCCGGTTGCGCGCCGGATCCATCACTCACCATTGGTACTGTCCACGTTGAGGCCCCAGCGGAGCAAAAAAAAGCGCGCTGTGCTAGCGCCCAAGCGACGTGATCAACTGATACTGAAACTCGAGCCCTTCGAAGAACTGTTTCACGCCCATGCGCTCGTCTCTGCCGTGCGCGCGCACGTCGTCGATGTCGCCGAACGTGCCGTCAATGCCGTAGGTCGGAATCTCGCCATTTCGCAGGTAGAGGCCGTCGGTGGCCCCTGTGCTCATCACCGGGACGACGACCACACCTGGGTAATACTTCTTAGTCAACGACTCGACCACATCCATGACGTCCGGTCGTAAGGGCGACGGCTTGCTGGGCGTCGCCTGGGCGACGAAGGACACGTCGATGGCGGCATCCGCCAGGACTTTGACCAGCGTTTCTCTGACTGACGCGGGAGACACACCGGGCAGGATCCGGCAGTTGACGTTCGCACGAGCCAGTTGCGGCAAGGCATTGCGGGCGTGGCCCCCTTCGAGCAGTGTGGCCACGCACGTCGTGCGCATCATGGCGTTGTAGTACGGCTGCATCGCCGAAAGCCGAGCTGCCGCTGCGAGATCAGGTGACGGCTGGGCAACGGCGCGCATGTCGGCGGCGATTTTCGGATCGCCCTCGACCGCCGCGGATCGCGCAAAGTACGCGCGCGTAATCTCGTTGAACGCGACCGGGAATTCATACGCGGCCAGGCGTGCGAGGCCCGCCGACAAGTGGGAGATCGCGTTGTCCTTGGTCGGCAGCGAACTATGGCCGCCCGCGTTCTTCACTTCGAGACGGACGTCTTGATAGACCTTCTCGCTCGCCTGAACCTCCATCGTCCGGGTACTTGCCGCCGCTGATGCTGCCGCCGCCGCCCTCGTTGATGGCAAACTCGGCATCGATCAGCTCGCGATGGTTTTTCACGAGCCAGTCGACGCCGTTGAAGGCGCCGCCCTCCTCGTCGGCGGTGAGCGCCAGAATCAGATCGCGCTCGAGTGTGACGCCTTCGCGCTTGAGGCGAATCATGTTGGCGACGAATTGAGCGGCCATGCTCTTGTCGTCGGACGTCCCGCGGCCGTAGAAGAAGCCGTCTTTCTCGAGAAACGTAAACGGATCGACGGACCAGTCCTCGCGTTTGGCTTCGACCACATCCAGGTGGGCGAGCAAGAGGATCGGCTTTTTCGCGCCCGTGCCGCGCAGCCGCGCGACGAGATTGCCTTTCTTCGGATCGGGTCCGAGCACGCGCACGTCGCCGGCGGCGAACCCCGCCGCGCGCAGTCGCGCGGCCATCGCGTCAGCGGCTTTGGTGACGTTGCCCGCGGGCGTGTCGGTGGTGTTGATCTCGACGAGCTCTTTGTAAATCTCGCGCGCGAGCGCGTCGTGAGGTCCCGACTGTGCGGAGAGCGTGAACGACACAAGAAACGTGACGAGAAGCGCAGGGACAGGCCGCATTGCTGCGCGATTATACGTGCCTTGGCGTTCGCGCGCGGGAACGTCCGAGAAACCCGCACCGGGAGATCTAGCGACGGACCTAACAGCCGAGAGAGAATAAGCGCGGCATGGCATTGACAGCCGCGAAGCGGCCATGAACAAGCTGCACAACGACACTGCATTCGAGATGGCGGCCGCGTCCATCCGCTTTGGCCCTGGCGTTACCGAGAGGTCGGCTCCGATCTGGTTGATCTCGGCGTCCGCAGTGTGATGGTCGTGACCGATCGCACACTGAGTGGGCTGCCCCCCGTGCATTCGGTGGTCGAATCGCTGGAGGCGAGCGGCATCGGCTTTGTCGTCTACGACCGTGTCCGTGTCGAGCCCACCGACGAGTCGTTCCTCGATGCGATCGCCTTCGCGGAGCAGCACCCCTGCGACGCGTTTGTCGCCGTCGGAGGCGGCTCGACGATCGATACTGCCAAAGCCGTGAACTTGTACACGACGTATCCTCCGGCCGACTTTCTCGATTACGTGCATCCGCCAGTGGGGAAGGGTTTGCCGGTTCCAGGGCCGCTGAAACCATTGATCGCGATCCCGACGACCGCCGGCACCGGCAGTGAAACGACAGGTGTCAGCATCTTCGATCTCACTCGCCTGCACGCCAAGACCGGCATCGCGAGCCGGCGTCTGAAACCGACGCTTGGACTGCTCGATCCCGACAACACGCGGACGATGCCTGCGGAGGTTGCGGCGTCGAGTGGTCTGGATATTCTCAGCCATGCGATCGAATCGTTCACGGCACTCCCGTATACCGGGCGACCGCGTCCCGAGCGCCCGGCGCTGCGCCCGGCATATCAGGGCTCGAATCCGATCAGCGATATCTGGTCGCTGCAGGCGCTGCGGATGGTGGCGCAATTCATCGTCCGTGCGGTCGCCGATCCGTCAGACGATGAAGCGCGCTCGCAAATGCTTCTTGCCGCTTCCTACGCCGGAGTTGGATTCGGGAACGCGGGTGTGCATTTGCCGCACGGCATGTCGTACCCGGTATCCGGTCAGTGAAGACATATCGTGCGCCCGGCTATACCGTGCCCGACGCGCTCGTGCCGCACGGCATCTCCGTGATTTTGAATGCGCCTGCGGTGTTTCGCTTCACCGCGAGCGCCAACCCCGAGCGTCACCTGCAAGCCGCCGCTGCACTCGGCGCCGACGTGGCGGGCGCGCGGAAAGAGGACGCAGGCAAGATTCTCGCGGATCGCATCACCTGGTTCATGCGCGAGCTGAAGACGCCAAATGGGCTGCGCGCGATTGGCTACACGCCCGCGGACATTCCCGCGCTCGTCGAGGGGACACTCCCGCAGCATCGTGTCACGAAGCTGTCGCCGCGGCCCGCGGGTCCCGAGGAACTCGCACGCCTGTTCGAAGAGGCCATGATCGCGTGGTGATGTGTGGATTAGGCGCCGCCTCGAATCCGCCGGAACTGCATGACTCCGCCGCTCTTGTAGCGAATGGTCAACTGGTCACCTTCCACGGTGAACTGGGTGACGTTCTCACTCGGCTTGTTCGTGACCGAGGCCTTGCCGCCCACGTTCTGCATTGACCACTCGACTTGGAGCGTGAGCGTATCGCCCTTTGCCGCGTACCCGCCCCCGTGCGCCCGGCCGTCGGGGAGCGACGCTGCTCCCACCATCGTGTAGGTCAGCGACCATCGGCCGTCGACCATCAGCAGATGACCGGCCGCCTGACCAGTGCTCCCGCCTCCTTCGAAACTTACCAACCGCCATGCACCCGCCAGACCTTGCGCGTGTGCCACTCCGGAGGCCAACAGTCCGAGCGCAAGCGCAAGCGCGAGCGTGAAACCCACAGGCGTAGAGCGGCCTTTGGACAGAAGTCCTGAACTCGAGCCCGAGGACCGACGCGGCTGGGATGCAATCATTTGAAGACTCCTGACATCGCTGCGTGCACTGGGGCAAGTTGGCAAGAGCGATGCGACCGATTCACGAACTTCGACCGATACGTTTCGAGCGATAGTACAAACATAAACAATTTAGAGAGTCAAGTCGCTGAGTGTCACGCGTCGGGGCGTGTGGGGTGGATTGTGTGGCGAGATTCCGCGTCACGGGTGAACAGGACGCCTCTCTCGGCATGCCGGCAAGGTCTTGACACCCTTGCCGCGGGATGATAAATCCCTCAATTGTTTATACATAAAACGTTTTCAAGATTTCGCAGTCGGTGTCATTCGTACGACTCACGGACCTCTGGATGGGAATCGCGCAGGTCCGGGTTGACCGTCAATTCGCAATCGGGAACAACGGCCGGCATCGGGAATCGGAATGGAGGTGTGCAGTGCAGAAGAGATTGAGGTCCTGTGTTCATTGGCTGTTGATTGCCGCATGCGCGGTCGGCCTGACGACCGGCGTCGGCGCGCAGACCGTGGACGGATCGGTGTTTGGCACTGTGATGGATCCATCCGGCTCGCGACTGGCGGGCGTGACGGTCGTCGCAGCGAGCGCGCAACTGCTCGGCGGACAGGAGGTTCGCGTCACGAATGAGCAGGGAGCGTACCGCTTTCCCTCTCTCCCCCCTGGAACGTACACGATAACGTTCGAGCTGTCGGGATTTCAGGGAATCAAGCACGAGCGGATCACGCTGCAGTCCGGCGAGTCGCTCGGCATCGATGCCGAACTGGCGCTCGCCCAGCTCCAGGAGTCGCTGACGGTCGTCGGTGAGGCACCCATCGTCGACACCCGGAATTCCTCGCTGGTCAACCGGGCCGATCTAGCCACGATGGAGAATATTCCGATTGCCCGCGAATTTACCCAGATTCTCAACATCATGCCGGGCGTCACCAACGCCAATTACGACTTCGCACCGGTGAACAATGTTCACGGCTCCACGGCGCGACAGAATCAATACGCGCTTGATGGCGTGAACACCAACGACCCTGTGACCAACACGACGTCGACGGTGCTGCCGCCTGACGTATTTCAGGAAGTGCAGGTGACGACTGCAGGCATTTCTGCCGAGTTCGGCGACGCGAGCGGCGGAGTTTTCAATTACGTCACGAAATCAGGTGGAGACACGTTCAGCGGTGGGGGAAACGTCTTCTACCAGGGGAAGCGACTCGAGTCCGACAACGTCTCGGATGCCCTGCGAGCGGCCGGCATCCGGACCAGCACAGCGTTCGAGCACCTTGCAGATGCCGGGGGGATGCTTGGCGGGCCAGTGAAACGGGGCCGGGCATGGTTCTTCGGCAACTACCGGTACCTCGATATGTCCGAACGGCGCCCCGATTTCAGCGCCCCCCTGGATACGACCGACCAGACGTACTTCGCCAAGGGAACGGCGATCGTGACGACCGCGAACCGCTTCGAGATGCTGTTCTATGCTCGCGCCTATCTCAACTTTCCTTACACCGCGGTCGCCACCTTCGCCAATAGCGGCGATCCACGGGTGTGGACCGGGGTCGAGAAGAACAATTACATCATCGCTCCGAGCTGGCAGGCGGTGTTGAGCGACAGGACATTACTCAACGTCAAGGCAAGCAGTACCACCTTCCAGTTGCTCGCCACCAATCCCAACAATGACGGGTCGCCGATGTACCTCGACGCAGCGACGGGTGTCTTCACCGGAGGAGATCAGCACAACTTTGGCGACAACAGACGGAACCGGCATGGGGTGAAGGTGGACCTCAGTCATTACCGGGACAACTGGCTGGCAGGGAGCCACAATTTCAAGGTGGGATTCGACTGGGGCATTGAGCCGACCTACGCGGAGCGCTTCGTCCAGGGCGCGCGAGGCCCGGGAGAACTCGTCGGCTGCAGCGAACGATGCTTGTCGCAGACGCCTGACACCGAGCATCGCCTCTTCAATGGCGACCCATTCAGGGTCCGCCTCTGGAACGGGCCGATCCTGCAGGCGCAGGAAAACCGCACCATGTCCGCGTACCTCCAGGATCAGTGGGTCGTCAAGGACAGGCTGACGTTGAATCTGGGCCTGCGTGTCGACCATGTCAACGGAAGCCTGGCGGAATCGACGGCCGGACCTGGCCAGTGGCAGCCGGAAGTGGTCTACCCCCCGGAGTCCGGATTGGTCAAGATCACGACCGCGGCGCCGCGTCTTGGCGCGGTTTGGGATATCGGCGGTGACCGCCGCTCAATCTTGAAGGTGAGTGGGGGCCGCTTCTATAACCAGTTCAATACCAGCTATGTCGGCACTGTGACACTAGCCGGATTTGGCTACGTCGAGTACAGACTGGGCCGATCTCAACGGCGACCGGATTTACCAGGTGGGAGAAGAAGGCATCAGGAGAGCCGATACGCGACCGAATCCCGCCTTGAGGCCGAGGCTCGATCCGGATCTGCAGAACATGTACGCCGACGTCTATACAGTGGGCCTGGAGCGTGCGCTCAGCCCGACGGTGTCCTTGGCCGTCACGGGAATCATCAAACGGGATGGAAACATTCTCGGGTCGATTAATGCGGTTGTTCCCTGGTCCGCGTACGATCCGATCACCGTCATCAATCCTCTCAACAATCAGCCGATGACGATCTATACGCTTCGGACGCAGTTCCGGGGAATCCCTGGTCAGACGGTGCTGACCAATCCGGGCGGGCGCCCCGACGAGCCCGTCGAACTCGAGCGCAAGTACAACGGCGTGGAGTTCGTGGCCCGCAGACGCATGCAGGACCGATATCAGTGGGAAACGTCATATGTGTGGGGCCGTGGCTTGGGAAACGTGGGTAACGGCTTCGGCGGCGGATCGAATTCCGCGACCTACACCGATCCCAACAGTTACATTAATCGGTATGGGGATCTGCCCATGGGCCCGCGGCATCAGTTCAAGGTATTCGGGACCTACCTTGCGCCTTACGGATTTACGTTCAGCGCATATCTCCAGGCACTGAGCGGCATCCCCACGACCAATGCGATCTCCGGCACTGGCGGCGTCGCCGGCGCAACCACCGTCCGTTTCTTCCAGACCACCTATCCTCAGATCCTCTCGGAGACGTTCATCGACGTCGCGGTCGAACCGGCCGGCACGCACCGGTTCGACAATCAGACCAACTTGGACCTGCGGATAGAGAAGAGATTTCAGCTGGGCGGTAGGATACGCTGGCTGCGATCGCCGATGTATTCAATGCCCTGAACTCCGGGAAAGTGATCGAGGTGAGCCAGCTTCGCCTCGACCACCCGCTCTTCAACGTGCCGTCCCGTATCCAGCCACCGCGTCAGCTCAGGGTCGGCGTCAAGTGGAACTTCTAGCCTCTCGATCGTCGCGCCGCGGAGCAGGAGGGTGCCACGGCTTGGCCCGTCCGTCCGCCGCGGCGCGGACGACCTCGGGCCGCGCATACGGTGAGATCGTGGAGCACGTGTCATGTTGAAAACAGGGGCACGTGTCGCGTTGTTCAGCCTGATCGTGGCCACCGCCACCGATTTGCGTGATCTTCGGGGCTTCGCGCAGAGCGCGCGCCCGTCTCCTCTGATGCCGGTGTTCGAGGTTGATCCCACGTGGCCGCAACTTCCCAATAACTGGGTGATGGGGATCGTGTCGTCAGTGGCCGTCGATGGCCGCGATCATGTCTGGATTCTTCACCGTCCGATGTCAGTCGACGAAACCTTGAAGAGCCGGGCAGCCCCTCCTGTCCTGCACTTCGATGCGGAGGGCCGCTTCGTCGGCGCGTGGGGTGGGACAGGCCAAGGATTTGATTGGCCGGACACGCCGCACGGGATCTCGGTCGACCACAAGGGCAATGTCTGGATTACCGGCGTCACGTTTGCGCTGGCCCCGAAGCTCCTGTCCGACGACATGCTGCTGAAGTTCACAGCTGAGGGAAAATTCCTGCTGCAGATTGGCGGCGTCAATGTGAACGGCGGCAACGCGGATACGAAGAACCTGAACAGACCCGCTGACACGAGCGTGTACGCGAAAACCAACGAGCTGTTTGTCGCCGATGGTTACGGCAACCGGCGGATCATTGTCTTTGACGCCGACACGGGCGCGTTCAAGCGGATGTGGGGCGCCTTCGGCAACACACCGGAGGACGGTCCCCAGGGGGTTGGGTCACCGTCGCCGCCACCGGTGCCCAAGGTCCTCCCGCCACTCGACACTGAGGGTCCAGGCCCGACGCAGTTCATCAATCCCGTCCACGCCGTCAAGATCTCAAACGATGGCTTGGTGTATGTGGCGGACCGCGGAGGCCGGCGCGTTCAAGTGTTCACCCTTGACGGAAAATATGTCACGCAGTTGTTTATCAACCGGGCCGGCCCATCGAGGCAATCGGCCGCGGGGGTCGCGTTCTCGGCCGATCCGCACCAGCAGTTTCTCTATGTCGCTGATTACGGCAATTCCCGTCTGGTCGTGGCCAATCGCAAGACTCTTGAAATCCTGTACCAGTTTGGAACCCGCAGCGCCGCACCCGGCGACTTCAGGTCCCCGCATTATCTTGCCAGTGATTCGAAGGGTAACTCGTGCACAGCTGAAGTGGCACCGGGCAACCGCGCGCAAAGATTCTCGTACAAGGGCACCTCATCGACCATTCCACCGAACGCACTGACTCCAGCGCAACTCGCGGTCGGTCAATGATGGTGCCCGCAGTGCGCCGCCACGCGCTGCGCGCAGCCTGCGCGCCGGGCCCCGTCGGTGTCCTCCTTCTGTTCCTTGGGTCGTGCTCCCCGTCGGGGGATGCCAAAGTCGCGCGCGCAACTGCCGACGGCGTGCCGGCTTTCGAAGCGGATCCGGCGTGGCCAAGGCTGCCGGCCGATTGGACCTGGGGAGAAGTCCTGGGCGTCAGCGCCGACGCCCGCGATCATGTTTGGCTCACGACCGAGGGGCGCGTCGCGGAGTTCGATCCTTCGGGTGCCTTCGTGCAGCAGTGGAGCGCTCGGGGCGAGTCCAAGCAGTGGACCGTGATTCACGGACTGTTTCTGGATCACAAAGACTACGTCTGGGCAGGCGCTCGCGATGAGCACCAGATCCTGAAGTTCACGCGCGCCGGCAAGCTGGTGCTCGCGATCGGACGGACGGGCGTAACCGGCGGAAGTAATGACGTCGAGCTGCTGGGTAGACCGTCTGAGATCTACGTCTCGCCTGAGACCAACGAGCTGTTCGTTGCCGATGGCTACACCAATCGGCGCGTCGTTGTGTTCGACGCCGAGACGGGACGCTACCTCCGACACTGGGGTGCCTACGGCAAGCGCCCGGAGGACATTCCCCGAGCACGACGCAGCGATGACGATGTGTCCGCGCCACCGCAGTTCTCGGTCGTCCACGGGATCACGGGCTCACGTGACGGGCTGATCTATGTGGGGGATCGGCAGAATAATCGAATCCAGGTCTTCGATCGAAGTGGCAAGTCCCTAGCGGAACGCATCATACGGCCCGGATCAGGCGCGGCGTTCTCACTGGCGTTGTCCCACGATCCACAGCAGCAGTTCATCTTCGTGGCAGACGGGACGGAACACAAAGTCTGGATCCTGCGGCGCAGCGACTTGGCGGTGCTTGGGTCCCTAGGCACTGAAGGGAGTGCGCCGGGCCAGCTCGGCATCACCCACAACCTCACCACGGATTCTCAAGGTCACCTCTACGTCGCCGAAGCCGTTCCTGGACTGCGCGCGCAGAAATTCACTTTCAAAGGCATCGTGCCGACGATACCTTAGGATGGCACGGGGTCGGGCTTCTGAGGAGGGCGAGCAGACGTCCGATGCGGGATGGAGCCCGTGCGACAACGGGCACGAGCTCCACGCCGCACTTACTGCCGATTGGTTGCCGGCGCGGCGATGGCCTTCTTGATCGCGGCGACGGTCTGGTCCGCACGCCAATTCGTGATTTGCTTTCCTCCCTCGATGACCTTGTCGACGGGCGTGAGCGAGACACCGTTGATCGAAGCCTTGCCACTGGCGATGCGCTGCTTAATCCGGACGCTGTTTGGATCGGCGGTCATCATGAGCGCTGAGCTCACGGCGTCGTCGTGGTGGCCGTCGTTGCCCTGCTTCCACCCCAGGGCCTTCTCGGCGAACTCAGTGGCGGGACCCCAGTTGTAGTACTCGGGAATGTAGTGGATGCGGCTCTTCGTACCGGTCCACTTCGCGTTGAGCGTCGATGCCACTTCCTTCATCCCACGCTGATTGCCGCCACTATCGCCAAGTAACACGATGTTTTCGAAACCGGTGACCCTGAAGCTGTTGGCGAGGTCGGTGAGCAGGGCCTGATACGTGGACTCTGTGACACCGATGGTGCCCGGATAGAGCATCATCCCGGAGGGAGAGATCGATGTCACCCTGGGGCACAAACGGGACGATCGGCGCGCAGAGTGCGGTCGTGAGTTTCCGGGCAACGGCCTCGCAGGTGACCTGGTTGATGTACTGATGCTTGCCGGTGGCCAGGTATGGGCCATTTTGCTCGACGCCGCCAGTCACGATGATGATGGTGGTCTTGCCTGCGCGCTGGGCATCGCGCACTTCGAGCCATGTCAACTCCGAGAGCCACACCGAGTCGACTGCCTCGAACGGGCGCGGCATTGCCATCAGTTTGTCGTGTTCAGCTTTCTGTGCCGCCGCGCGCTCGGCGGGTGAACGCTGCGCCTGGGGCTGCGCCAGACCGGTCGCCGCCACCGCCAACACAACCGTGGTCATCGTGAGAACTCGGAGAACGCGCATCGAAGCCTCCTTGGAAACCGAAGGACCGGCCGACCAAGCAGCCAGTGAAAAAAAAGAACTCGATACCTGAATGTCCAGCTCAGTTCGCCGGGGTCGCGGCCAATTTCGCGAGCGCGTCCATCGGCTCGATTGAAAAATGCAGCGGCACGATCCGCTCCACGCGCAGATTGCGCGTCTTGATGTTCTCGACCATCTTCGCCGCCGACGCGACGATGTAGGGATTCACCGGTCTCTCCGAGGTCGGGACGAACGTATCGACCTCCACCAGCAGCCGCTCGCGTGGGAAGTAGGCCATCAGCATCGTCTGGGAATGCGGATGATCGAGGATGTGATAGAGCACCACCTTCCGCGACTTATCTTCAATCGTCTGCCCGTCATCGACAGTCTGCAGTTTAAGGGCATTCGGCTTTCGGACCAGCGCGTCGGGCGCGATCGTATGCGGCCGGTTCACGACGTCCTCGATGAAGGACCGGTTACCGCTGTGCGTGAGGATGGTCAACCCCTCCGAAACGGCGGCGCGGATACCGGCCGTGTGATCGAAGTGGTGATGGGTAGAGATCAGCGTGGTCAATGGCTTGTCGGGTCGCAGTTCGCGAGCCTTGGCGATGACGGCGAGGGTGCGCGCTTCGCTCTGCGGCGCTTCGATCAGCATCAGGTGGTCGAGGAATTCCACCAGCACGCTGTGATGCGATTGTCCGGAGAGGCGCCAGACCCCCGCGGACACCTCTTCGATCACGATAGTGGGCGGGGACGGGGCGGCGCCCGCGCTGCCTGATGCCGCGGACGCGGGTGCCGCCAGATCACCGACGTCGCCGTCCAGCGCCTGTGCCTTGAAGCGGATCTCGCTCGTCGTGAAACCGTCGAGTTTCGTCGTCACGCGGCCTGGAAGTGTCAGCCCGTCCACCTTCTGGTAGTCGGCAAAGAGCGTTGACAGTGTCACATCGCCAAGATTCGGGTGGTCGGTACCAGACTCGACGCGAGTTGGCAGTCCCGAACCGTCGATGGCGAGGACGAACTGAAGACCATTCGTGGCCTTGATGTCGACCACGCGCTCCGCTCCTTCTGTTCTCGCATTGCTGAGGCTCGCGCCGGGCGCGAGCGCTGCGCGCACGATGGTGAGCGGGTGGTGATGGAACTCCGTGCGGCGCTCCTGCGCCGCCTGGGTCGCGACGCGCGTGGCGTTGCCTCTGGCGTTGACGTTGTAGCCGACCTCCCCGTCGACGCCCTGCACCTGGCGCTGCGGCATCTGCCCCTGAAAGTACAAGAAATTTGGCGTCCGGGTCAGCTCGCTGCGCATGCGTTCGGCCGGAAGATCGATCACGCGCTTGTAGTCGCTGACCGTAAACGTCTGCCCCGACGCCCCCGGAACGACGTCCTGACCCAAATAGTAGTGAAGACCCTCGCCCTCGAGCGCGAGCGTCCGGATCGTCTGCAGACGATCGAGGCCGCCAAGGGCCGCGGCAGCATCGTTGACGATCTGCTGGTCAGGTGTGGTCCGTGCACAACTCGTCAGCATTACCAGTGTCGCAGCGGCCAGCCACGTCGTGTGCTTCATCGTTCGCTCCTGTTTGTGTGCTCGGGGGAGTGCTGCACGGGTGGACCTCCCGAATGTGCTTGACAGGGTTATCACGTCTCAGAATACTTCGCACGTAAAATGTTGAAGGCTAAACTGTCCCGACGGCGGTCGATTACACGTCGCAGCGTCGCCTGGGTGTTTCTTTCGTCTGCCGTGCTTGCGCTGGCGTTTGGCCTCGTTCGACCGGCCGCGCAATCTTCGTCGCCTGCGATGGACATGCGCGAGTTCTTTCGAAGCAAGTGGACGTATCAGGCGAGCTGGTCACCCGATGGGTCGCTGGTCGCGTACCTTCACGACGACTGGATGCGCCAGGACCTCTACGTCGTGGCGGCTGTCGGTGGAGAGCCTCGTCGCCTCTCGCATGCCGAGCGTTTCATCGGCAACCCAAGAGGTAATAGCGCCGGCCAACCGCCGGTCTGGTCGCCTGATGCGTCTGAGATTCTCTACGGACAGGATGGTGGGCTCAAGATCGTGTCGGTGAGCGAAGGGCGCATCACTGATTTCGGGCCAGCCGGGGAACCCAGGGGCAACGCGGCGTATTCGCCGGACGGCAAGAGTATTGTCTATGCCAGCCGCGGGCGGCTGCAAGTGGCCCACCGCGACACCGGTGCGGTCCGCGACATCCAGATTGCGGGAAAGTCTCTTGGCGGGCCGCTCTGGTCCCCCGACGGACGGCGGCTCGCCTTCTCCGCCGGTACGCCCGGACAGTCGTTCACGCTCGTGCCGCCCTACGTTGGAAGGCTCCTCGCGTTCCCCTTCAGCCAGCCTGGGACAAGCGAGCGCGGCGTCATCGATCTCGAGTCTGGGGTGATCACCTGGGTCGCGCCTTCGCTGCTTTCCGAGTCGGTTCTCGGTTGGTCTCCCGATGGCCGTTCATTGCTGGTCGAGCGCGTGTCGGATGATTTCAAGGACCGTCGGCTCTTGCTTGCCGACGCGGCCAGTGGCTCGGTCGACACACTTCTGGAGGAACGCGACGCGCAGTACCTGCCGCTCGGGCGTGGGTTTGCCAGCTTCGTACACGACGGTTCTCGAATCGTCTACACGTCGGAGGCTTCCGGATGGAATCATCTGTATACATTCGACGTGACGACCCGGCAGTCTCGACCGCTCACGTCCGGGCCGTTCGAGATTCGCGAGACCGTGCTTGGAGCCGACAACTGGATCTACTTCACGTCGAATGAAGTGGGGCCCGGCCAACCCCAGGTCTATAGGGTAGCGGTAACGGGCGGTTCGCCGACGCGTGTGACAACCGAACGCGCCGTCCACTCGGGGCTGCAGCTTGACCACTCCGGCACACGAATCCTGTACCTGCGTTCCGACGCGCGGTCGATCAACGAGGTCTTTGTCCAGGCCGCAGACGGATCGAAGCCGCCGCTCCGTCTCACGAACTCAAATCCACCCAAACCGATGACCGACCGCTGGCAGGAACCGCGACTGGTCACCTACCCCGGTCACGACGGTCTGACTGTCAAGGCGCAGCTTTTCGTTCCGCCAGTCGCCACTCCTGCCGGCCTGTTTCCTGCGATCGTGCATGTCCACCAAGCCGCCTCCTATCAGGACGTCTACGTTGGCCCTGGGCCGCAGAAGGACAACCTGACCTGGTACGCATGGCATCAGCGACTCGCGCAACTCGGATACGTCGTCCTGAATGTCGACTATCGAGGAAGCAGCGGGTACGGGCGCGACTACCGTGTCGCCAACTACCAGGATCTCGGCGGCGGAGACCGACTCGACGCGGTCTCTGGCGTGCGGTACCTGAAGACGCTAGGACTCGTCGACACCGATCGGGTCGGTGTGTACGGTATGAGCTACGGCGGACACCTCGTGCTCAGCCTGTTGACGAAGGATCCGACGGTGTTCCGCGCGGGTGTCGACATCGCCGGCGTCGCAGACATGAAAATGGTATATGAGACGGCGGGACGGGGGGCCGTGGTTGCCCGCCTGTCAACGCCGGACGCCGCGCCGGATCTGTACCGGCAGTCGTCGGCCATCTCTTTCATCGAACGCATCGAATCACCGGTCATGATTCTTCACGGTACCGACGATCCCAATGTCAGTATCCTCCAGTCTTTGCGCCTGATCGATGCACTCTTGGCGCACGGCAAGCGGTTCGAGTTCGAAGCGTATCCGGGGGAGCTGCATTTTTTTACGCGATCGCAATCGTGGATTGACGCGTTCGGGAAGATGGAACGCTTTCTTGCTGCCGAACTGAGACCTCGCGCCACCCGCAACCCATAGGTATTCAACATGTCCCGAACATCTCTCGCGCTCACGCTTCTCGTCCTCGCCGTGTCGTCGACGTCTGGTCTCAGTCAAACGCCGGATGGATACCAGCAACTGCTCGGTGTGCACGAGGAGTACATCAAAGTTCGGCAGCCCAGGATGAGTGATGCGTTACCGGACTACCGGCCGCCAGCCATCGAGAGTCAGAAGCGGGCAGTTGATGGCCTGCGGCAACGCCTCGGTGCCATCAAGCCGGCGGCGTGGCCGGTGCCTCGGCGGGTGGACTATCTACTCGTCCGCGCCGAGCTCGATGGGCTGGACTTCGACCATCGGGTCGTACGTCCGTGGGCGAGAGACCCTGGACTCTACGTCGACGCGATCGCGCGCCTTCCCTACACCTCCGTCCCGGTGCCGCCCGATCGGTTGAAGCAGTTCCAGGCGCAGCTCGCCGCGGTCCCTCGATTTCTGACCGACGCACGCACTCTTCTCACTTCAGCCTCCGGCGAGCTGGCCGGTATCGCGATCCGACAGCTCGCTCAATCGGATGGCATCAACCAGGGTGAACCGAGGCGCGCGGTCCCGCCGGAAGGCGTCGTCGGCTGGTACAAGGATCTGATCGACCGGCTCCCGCAACACCATTCAGAGCTTGTGAATGACGCGCGCCAGGCGCTCATCGCGACGGAAGGGTTCCACCGCTGGCTCGTGGAAAATCAAGCGAGCATGAAGGAGCCGGCGTCGGTCGGGTTAGAGAACTACGATTGGTACCTGCGCAACGTGCGCCTCATGCCGTTCACCGCGCGCGATGTGCGTCAGCTTGGGCTGCGGGAAGAGGGCCGCGCCCGGACGTTTCTCGAGATCGAGGAGCATCGCAACCGAGCACTGCCGCCGATGCAGCCGGTCACGTCCGAGGCCGAGCATACGCGCCGCGTCCAGGAGGCCGAAACACACATCCGCGAATTCATGAAGAAGCACGATCTGATGACGATTCCTCCCGATGCGCCGGCGGAGTTCGAGACCGACGCGTTCTGGATTGTTCGCCCGGGCGGCAAGCGCCACTTCTGGGAAGAACTGACCTACAGGGATCCCCGCAACAACCACATCCATGCGTCGATCCCCGGTCACCAGTTCGATGGTCTCGTGCAACGCCGCAACGCCAATCCTATTCGCCGGAACTACCGCGACGGGGCGCGCTCCGAAGGCTGGGGGTTCTACATCGAGGAGATGTTCCTCCAGGCCGGCTTGCTCGATAACTTGCCGCGGGCGAAGGAGCTTTTCTACATTGCGCAGTTGAAGCGAGCGATCCGGATTCCTTGCGAGTTGAACATGCAGACCGGGCAGTTCACCTTGCAGCAGGCGATCGACCACATGGTCGCCGAAGTGCCATTGATGGAGCCGGACCTCGCGCGCTACGACCTCTCAATCTACCTTCGCCGTCCAACGTACGGCATGAACTACTTCATGGGAAAGATTCAACTCGAACAGCTCTTGTCCGACCGCGCTCTGCAGCTCGGTAACAAGTTTGATCTGGGCCGGTTCCACGATGAGTTCCTTGCCGCAGGTCCCATCCCGATCTCTCTCATTCACTGGGAGATGACGGGCTTGGACGATCAGGTGAAGACGCTGTGGGCGACAGCTACCCAGTGACCCCGGCCCTCGACATCAAGGGGGCGTGGCAGACGGAAACCTATGTGGCGAACGGGGCGACGCATTCGGTGGATGGCGTCCTGCTGTTGACTGCCGACCGGTGGGCGACGCTTTACTTCGTGCCGTTCCCTGACGGGGTGTGGGGCAGTGCGGAGGCGGGCGCCTATGCCTATGACGGCACGCATCTGACTTTCCATCACCGCCTCATCTTCCAGGGAGGAGGGCGCCGACCGCTCGAGATAGACCAATCCGCCAGTCGCGTGGAAGTCTGTGATGCGCAAATCGAGGGCGATCGATTCACCATCTCGTTTCCGAGCGGCAATCTCCTGCATCTCCGCCGCGTGGGTGCGTGAGCGCGCGTCGCTCCCCCGGTGATTCCGTCGCGGCGTCGGTTCCGCGCGCACATCTCGCGCGCGAGATGGGGCTCCTCGGCCTGATCGCGACGGCACTGTGCGCCATGATCGGGGTCGGGATCAACATCATTCCGTTCATGATCCAGCGCTCGCAGCCGGGCATCGGTGCGGCCGTGCCGCTGGCCTTCCTCGTGGCGGCGGTGCCCGCCGGACTCGCGGCCCTGTGCTACGCCATCCTCTCTTCGACCATGCCTCGCGCGGGTGGCAGTTATGTGTTCGCCACGCGTGGGCTCAGCCCCTTTTTCGGCTTTCTTTCAAGCTTCGCGCAGTGGTTCGGGCTGTCGATGGGGATGGGAGTGGTGGGCTACTTGCTCGTGCCGATGATTCGCGACCTCGTCGCCACGGCGGGATGGCCGGAGCTTGCCCCATATTTCAATACCGGTCTCGTGCGCGTGCCGCTTGCACTGGCGGCCATCTGGGCTTTTTGGGCGGTCAATATTCTAGGAATCAGGACGTACGAACGGGCCGTGATCGCGATGACGATCATCATGGTGGTCGGGCCGGTGCTGATGACGGTTACAGGCTTTCTCTCTTCGCAGGAAGATTTCATGGCGGCGCTTTCCGCACGCGCCGTGACCGGACCGCCGGCGGTTCCCCTCCCGGAGTTCACGACGGAAACCTTTCTTGCGGCCGCCGTCATTCTGTTTTCGTCGTTCATCGGGTTTGATGCGATCGCGCAGGCCGGAGGCGAGGCTCAGAACCCGTCGCGGAATCTGCCGCGCTCCATCGTCATCGCAATTGGCGCGGTCACGCTCTATTACATTGCCTTTAGCGCCAGCGTCTACCACGCCGTGCCGTGGGAACACATCTACCGGGTGTCGCTCGTGCAGGATGTCTCGGCGCCGGCACTGCTCGCGCCGCTCATGCCGGCTTGGTTGGCCATCATCATGCTGCTGGCCGTCACGGGGGGGATCCTCGACTCCATCCCGTCCGTGATGCTCGCCAATTCACGCATGATCTACGCGTTCAGCGCGGACCGCATTTTCCCCACGGTGTTCGCCAGGATCCACCGCAGGTACCGCACGCCACACCACGCGATCACACTGACCGCTGTTGCCGGCAGCCTGTCAGTCGTCGGCTGTCATATGGCCGGCGACTTCTTTCTCGGCGTGGACCTCCTGGTTGTGTCCATGCTCGTGAACTTCGTGGTCGTCGCCATTGCCGTCGTCACGCTCCCGCGCGTGAATCCCGATCTCTACCGCAACGTCGCGTTCATCCGTTCGCGCGGCCCCCAGATCGCGATTGCGGGAGCGGCTATCGTGCTGCTGCTGGGACTGCTCGTTGTGCAGGTCGTTGCGGATCTCACGTCTGCGTCTCCTTGGTATCTCAAGTCGACGGTTGCGTGGCTCGCGGTGATGGGTCTGGCATCGCTGGTGTTTGCGCGCTCCTGGCGTGCGCTGCGCAAGGCCGGAATCGATCCACGCGCCCAGATTTTCAACAGATTGCCGGACGAATAGAAGGCGTGGGATGGCTGTAGCCGATGTGGTGATCGTGGGCGGCGGCATTATCGGCTGCTCGGTCGCTTACCATCTCGGTGAGCAGGGCATCGGCAATGTCGTCCTCATCGAGCGCCGAACGCTGGCCAGCGGTGCAACCGGCATCTGTCCTGGCGGCATCCGGCAGCAGTTCGAGGGCGAGGCCGACTGCCTGCTCGCGCGCCGGTCTGTGCGGTTCTACGAGCGCATCAACGAGATCCTCGAGCCGGAGCATCCGTTTGTCTTCGAACGCTCGGGCTACCTATTCGCAGCGGAATCACCCGAGCTGCTGGCGCGTTACCGACGGAACGTCGAGATGCAGAATCGGCTCGGCATTCCCTCCGAAATCCTCGAGCCGGACGCGATCCGGCGGCTATTGCCAGGGGTCGTGTCCACTGGGATCATCGGCGCCAGTTTCTGCAGCGAGGACGGTTTCATCGAGGATTGCCATGGCGTGACGTTCGCATTGGCCGCCCGTGCGCGCGCGCGTGGGACGCGAATCGTCTACGCCGAGGCGCAGTCTATCGCGCCCGGCCCCGCGAGCTGGCGCGTGACAACGGACCACGACGTCTACGAAGCGGCGCACGTCGTGCTCGCGGCCGGTGTCGATAGCGTGTCGCTTGCAGAAACCTTCGGTCTCGAACTGCCAATTGGCAAAGAGCGCCGTCGCCTCGCTTTCACGGCAGCGGCGCCGGTCGGTGTGCTGCCTCCCTTATTGGTCGCCGCCGAGCGGGCGTTCGCGGGCAAGCAGCTCTCATCAGGCGTGTTCTATCTCGGATGGCTGCGCGAGACGTCAGACACCGATGACCTGACCTTCCTGGAGGAAGCGCTGCGCGCCGGAGCGACGCTGGTCCCATTGCTCGCGGAGCTGCCGGTACATCACGTGCTCACCGGTGTCTACGACACGACACCGGATGCACGGCCGCTGCTCGGCCCTGCTCCAGGCTATGACGGAATTCATCTCGCAGTCGGGTTCAGCGGCCACGGCTTCATGATCGCGCCGGCAGTTGGCGAACTCGTTGCGGGCGCTATCAGCGGCCTCGAGGTCCCGTTGCCTCGAGAAGCGTTCTCGCTGGCCGGCCGATTCGACGGCTCTGGATCTGAGGGTCTGGTCATCTGAAGACCGCTTTCATCTGAGGCGAGCGTGTCCCGCCGACGTCATCTCTCATTTACAATGGCGCGAACAACTTCGACCGAGGTGCCCTCATGGTGTGTGTCCGGCGGGTGACGCTTGCGACGCTTGCATTGTTGATGTTCGCATCGTGCTCGGGTACTCAATCGGCGGCGACGCCGGCGCAGCCTGCGGCGGGCGCAGGAACATCGCAGACCTACGACGTCGTCATCGTCAACGCGCGCATCGTCGACGGCACCGGCGCTCCGTGGTTTCGCGGTGACGTCGGCATCACTGGCGACCGCATTCAGGCCGTCGGGAACCTGCAATCCGCACAGTCGGCAACCAGACTGGACGCCAGTGGCCTGGTCTTGGCCCCCGGCTTCATCGATCTGCTCGGCCAGTCCGAGTTCAATGTGCTGGTCGATCCGCGCGCGGCCAGCAAGATCACGCAGGGTGTGACCACCGAGATTACCGGCGAAGGCGGATCGATCGCACCGGTCAGCGACCGCATGGTCGAGGACGGGAAAGCCTCGTATGCCCACTTCGGCGTCACCCACGACTGGCGCACGCTCGACGAGTATTTCCGCCGACTTGAGCGGACACCGCCGGCAATCAATGTCGGCACCTTCGTCGGGTCGGGCGGGCTGCGCGACTACGTGGTCGGCAAAGAGAACCGCGTGGCGTCGGCGGCCGAGCTCGATCAGATGCGACAGCTGGTCGCGCAGGCGATGGAGCAGGGCGCGCTCGGCGTCAGTTCCTCGCTGCAATACGTCCCAAATCGCTTCGCGTCAACCGAGGAGCTCGTCGAGCTCGCCAAGGTCGCCGCGAAGTACGGCGGCATCTACATCACCCATCAGCGCTCCGAAGGCAATCAGATTTTCGAGTCGCTCGAGGAGGTCTTCACCATCGCCGAGCGCGCCGACGTCCCCGCGGAGATCTGGCACTTGAAGAGCGCGTACAAAGCGAATTGGGGAAAAATGCCGGAAGTGCTGCGCCGGATCGACGCCGCGCGTGCGCGCGGTCTCCGCGTCAGCGCCAACGTCTACCCGTACAGCCGCGCGTCGAACGGCCTCGACGCCTGCCTGCCGCTGTGGGTACGGGAAGGCGGCACCAACAGGATGATCGCGCGCCTCAAAGATCCGGCGCAGCGCGAACGGATCAAGCGCGAGATGGACGATCCGAACGCTCCATACGAGAACCAATGGTACGGATCCGGCGGCGCAGCCGGGGTGATGCTCAGCAGCGTGCTCGACCCGCAGCTGCGCAAGTACGAAGGCATGACGCTCGCGGAGATCGGCAAGGCAATGGGCAAGGATCCGCGTGACGCCGTCATGGATTTGGTCATCGCCGATCGTGGCGAATCGTCGGTGATCATTTCGATCATGAACGAAGAGGACGTGCGCACCGTGATGCGGCATCCATTGATCTCGTTCGATACCGACTCCGGTGCCAAGGCTGAGGACGGCAAGCTGTCGGAGTCGAAATCGCACCCGCGCGCGTGGGGCACGTTCACGCGGATTCTGGGCTACTACGTCCGTGACCAGAAACTGCTCACCGTGGAAGAGGCCGTGCGCAGGATGACGTCGCAGGCGGCTATCCGTGTCGGGATCGTCGACCGAGGTCTGATTCGCCCCGGCATGTTTGCCGACCTCGTTCTGTTCGATCCCGCAACCGTTCAAGACAGAGCCACGTTCGAGGATCCGAACCATTATTCTGTCGGAATCCGTCATGTCTTCGTTAATGGGCGCGCTGTCATCGCGGACGGCGCGATCACCAGCGAACGGCCTGGGCGGCCGCTCTACGGACCTGGTCAAAAAGGCAGGACGCCGAGTTCGTGAGCCCATCTCAGCGTCACACTCATTCCAGGGCCGACCCTCTACTTGAGCGGCACCGTGCGCGTGTGCGTGCCCCCCTTTTCCGAGATGGCCTCGATGGTGACGCTCGACGCGCCGGCGCCGGCGCGCACGACCCACGAGGCGCGTCCGGAGCCTGAGCCGGCGCTGCTCTTCGCCGGCAGGTGGCCCAGCGTGACCGTTGCCGTCTGACTGACAAGCGTCCCGCCCGTGACCGACGCTTTTGCCAGCACCGCAGTCGCGATCCCTGCCTCGAGCGCTTGCTCGGTCACGTTCGTCGGGAGCGCCCCTTGGTTCACGATGTCGGCGGTCACCGTAAAGTAGCCGTTCTCGCCGCCGGTGACCGAGACGTTGACGATGCGCACGAGCGGCGCCTGTTGGATGAGAAAGAGGTGCCATTTCGTGTGGTTCGCCAGCAGCCGCTCGTACTGTGGCCCGGGCAACATCATCGTGTTCGTGTAGGTCTTGTACCGCGGGTCGTAGACCTTGCCGATGAACCCGCCAATCTCGACCTTACCGAGCTGCGGATGGTCGAATGGCTGCCACGGCAGGAACAGCTTGCCGCCGTAGTTCTCGTCGCTCCAGCGCAGGCGGTCGATCTCTCGTCCGTTCGACGGGAAGATCTCCTTGGCGCCTGGGGGCGCGCCGACCTCGAAGATCCAGCTGAAGATTCCGAGTTGGTAGTAGGCCCAGTCGATCAGCGTTCCCCAGATCATCCCGTGCGAGGTGGCCGGGGACGAGCCGCGCACCTTGAAGACCTGCACCTTCGCCGTGTCGTTCAGCTCGATCGCCTTGGCCCCGAAGCGCCGATAGACCTGCTGATCGTCGAACGACGGCTCGATCTCGGCGCCGCCGAGCGGATCGACGCGGAGGGTCGACGGCGGGTGCACGGCGACGTTACCGGCCATGTGGTAGTTGATCGAGCCGGTCAGGTTCTTCCGGTTGATCATGAAGTCGGCCACGGCGCGCGACTCTGGCTCCGACAGCGGGTAGGCGCCTGGGTTGAACGACGTGGGTGGAGGCAGCCAGAGCTCCGGGAAGTTTCGGTTGATGTCGATGCCGCCGACGCCATCCTCGTTGAAGCGGCCGTCGCCGTCGTCGTCGATGCCCTCGCTATAGACGCGCCACTCGCCCTTCCACGCTGCGGGATCGGTGCCGCTGTTCACGGCGGTCATCAGCCGGGGGTCCTCGGGGGACGTGCGGAGCGTACCGCTCGGATCCCGGACGCGCATCATCGTGATGGAGCCGTCGCCGTTGAGATCGTTGGCCGGGTCCTCGTCGGCGCGCCCATCACCGTCCTCGTCGAAGGGACGCACGACACTGCGCATGCCGTCCGGGCGCGTCAAGTAGTGGTCTGCCCCGTCGGGGTTCAGCTTTGGCATGATGTAGAACACGTAGTCGTCGACGACGCGCGTGATGACCGGATCGGCGCCGTAGCCGGTCACTAGCGTTTGAATCGTGTGCAGCGTCGCCTCCCCGCCAAACACTTCGCCAGCGTGCAGGTTCCCGTCGATCCAGTACCCCGGCTTCTTCGCGCCGTCGCCGGTCTTGCGCTGCGTGATCTCGAGGACGAGGAGATCCTTGCCGAGAAAGCTTTTGCCGATCGACTGCAGCCGGGCGATCTCCGGGTAGGCTTTGGCGACGGCATTGAGGTACTCCGCCGTCTCGGGGAACGTGTGGGTGTGGTCGAACAGGATCTTCGGCGGCCCCTGCGTCGACGCCACCTCGGGAAACACGAGGGCGACAGCAACCAAGGCGGCGAACCAGTGCGTCTGCGTCATGTGGCGATGCTCCTGTTGCGGTAAGTAGCCTTCATGCGGATCACGAAGGCGGGACGGCTCAGATCTGCGCGCGGTGATAGATGCGCACTTCGGGAAGAATGGTATTGGCGTCCTGGCGGGCACAGAACAAGATGGCCTGCGACACGTACTCGGGGTTCAGCCAGTCAAGGCCAAGGGCCCACGCTTCCGACTCGACGGCCATCGGCGTCTCGATCATCCCCGGCGTCAGCACCGTGACCCTGATTCGGGTCTTCTTAAGGTCCTTAGCCACGGATTCGGCGAATCCGATGACGCCCCACTTCGATGCACAGTACGCGGACGAATCCTCTTCGCCCTTCTTACCGGATCCCGAGGAGACGAAGATGAGCGTGCCTTCGCCGGCCGCCAGCATCGACTGGTTGAGCACCTCGCGGGTGCAGAGGAATTGTCCCTTGAGGTTCGCCCCGTGGATCCGGTCCCACATCGCGGTGTCGGTCTTCCACACCGGCGCGATCTCGCGGATTCCGGCGTTATTGACCAGCAAGTCGATGGGCCCGAGCCGCTCGACCGTCTGACCAACCGCGGCAGCGACTGCGGCCTCGTCCGAGAGATCCGCCGGCAGCGCCAAAACCTCCGCCGACGTCTCGTCACGGAGTTTCTGCATTTCGCTGGCCAGGAGGTCGCCGCGCATGTCCACCCCGGCGACGCGCATTCCTTCGCGCGCCAGATCCCTGCACACGAGCAACCCGAGTCCGCGCGCGGCGCCCGTGACGAGCGCGACCTTACCCCGAAGATCCTGATTCAATCAGCCTCCTGAACGGCGGATCTCATCGCACTGGCGCGGGAGTACTGCGGACGCGCAGCGGAGCCTCGCCTGGCAGTCGCAGCTCGCCGCCTTCGAGCGTGGCGTCGACCCGGACGTTCCGCTGATAACGCACGGTTTCCCCGTTGCTCGTGACCCACCGATCCGCCTGCAGCTGCAGCGCGGTGCCGCGGCTTTCGGCGCGACCGGCTCCGACGACACGCCGCGCGCCGGCCTCGGCGACGATGAGGAAGTGACCGTCCACGAGGGCCAGCGCTCCGCGGTCGAGCAGCACGATTTTGCCAGCTCCCGGCCCGACCCGACGGAATGTCTGCACGGTCCCACTTCCGAAGGTCAGCGTGAGCCGCTCCCCGTCGCGCGACGGCTTTATCTGGTGCGTTCGGCCCGGACTCGACGTGACCGGTGGAGTGCGCCCGGGCCTGAAGGCCAGCTGAACCTCCGCCACGAGCCGAACCGCGTCGTCGACGGTGTAGGAGCCGGCGTGCGCCTGAACGAGCTGCTGGTCGAATGGCTCGCCTTCGTTCAACGCCTCCTGCAGGAACACACCGTCCTGGAACAGGAAGAACCCATTCAAACGCGTCGCCTCGCCCTTTGCGGGTTTCAGCGTTTCATAAGCCCAAAGCCCCGAGGCTCCAAGCGCGTCCGCCCTGCGTTCAGACTGCGCGGGAGCGTCGCCCGCCAGCAGGAGACACAGCGCGACGCCAGCCGCCGCCCCGGTGATGATCTTCGGCGACCCCACGGCTCAGAACCGGATCTTCCCGCCGAAGCGGAGGATGCGCGGCGGAACCAACTGCAGCACCCGGTTATACGCGGTGCCGGAGAGCACCTGCACGCTGGTGACGGTGTTGACGTTCAGCACGTTGAAGACGTCGAGCGCCAGCGATATGCCAGGGCGTGGCAATCGGCAGGTCGTACCCAAGCCGCAGGTCGAGCAGGCTGAGCGGGTCGTAGCTGTCCTCATTGCGACGGCCGGAGAGCGCCGTGACGTTGCCCTGTGCGAGCGTCCGGCCGACGGCGACCGACGAGTTCACCGTGCGCGTGAAGTGCGTCCCGGCGACGTACTGGTAGAAGCCGCTCACCGTCAAACGCCAGGCAGCTGGTAGCTGCCCATGAGCTTTCCGACGTACGGAACTGAACTGGCGATGCGGGTGTCGTCGATGAGGTCGATGTCTTGCGGGTTCTGGAACGAACCGGCGCCGTAGTTTTCCTTCTGTTTTCCCGCGGTGAACGACGCCACCATCTGCCAGCGGTTGACCAGCCGTCGGTTCACGGTCACCTCGAAGCCGCGGTACTCCTGCGTGAAGCCGGGTCGCCCGGTGATGAAGTTCGCCGACAGCGCCCGCTTCGCCGAGGCCAGCTCGTAGAACGTCAGCGCGCCGCCGTCGTCCGCGCGTCCCGAGCCGCCCGTCGGGTCCCGGATCGATGCCGTTGACGGGCGTGTAGTCCGCCGGGCTAGATCTCACGATTGATGCGCCAATCAAGGTCGCTGTCTTTCCGCTGCATGAGCGACGCCGTCACCGAGACGTTCGCCATCAGCTCGTGCGCAACGCCAACGGTGAACTCGTCGGTCTTGGTCGGCTTCAAGTCGGGATCGACCGTCACTGGCTGCGTGGCCGGATCGTCGACCGAGAGAAGGGACGCCGGCTTCGTTGGACGTGAACTGGCGGTCGCCGTTCGCATCGTTCCAGGTGTAGCGTGAAGGTGCGGTCGCCGGCGAGCGCTCGTCTGGTTGCCCTTGTCGGTCCAGATCTGCCAGTAATACCGAGCGTAGCTCGCCTTGAGCAGGGTCTTGGATGTGCCAAAGAGGTCGTAGATGATGCCGAGCGCGGGGCGCGAACGGTGTTCCACGTCACGAGGTCGCCGGTGGCTTCTTGCCGGACACGGTTCGGCGAAGTATCGGCTGGTCGGCGCCTGTCGCTTCGTTCAGCCGATTGCTCTGCCAGTCCCAGCGGAGCCCCACGTTCAGCGTCAGGCGGCGGAGCTTGCACGAGTCCTGCGCGTACGCCGACCGCGATGGGTTCGTGACGCTCTGCGCGCCCGACTGGAAGAGCAGCACTTCCACCGGGGTGCCGTTGAAGAAGATCAGGCGATGGTCGGCCGGGTAAATGGTCATCGCGCCGCCGCCGCGGTTGCCGAAGCGTGCGGTAGCGCGTCATGTCGAAGCCGAACTTGAAGTCGTGCGAGCCGCCGAGCAGGTTGTCTTTGAAGTACGAGCGCGGTGATGCCACCCGCCGCGCGTTTCCTGGGTGACTCCGAACAGGTTTGGCGGCCCGCCGGCCCAGATGCCGGTCGCCTGATCCATACGCGCCGGGGCGTTGTCGGTGTCGATGCCCGGACGGGCGTCGAGCCGGAAGCCGGCGTCGATGACGTTGGCCTTCGCGCTCACGAGCAGGTTCCCCCGGACGGTCCAATCGTCACGGAAAGCGAAGATTCGCGGGGTCGGTGCGCCCTGCTGGTCCTGTGTGGTCTCGAGCGGACGCAGCGCGCTCAGACCGCGATTGTAACGAGCCTTCTTCGGCCAGGTTGAAGTAGCCGGAGACGTTGTGCGCCAGCGTCGGCCGCCAGATGATCTTCACCGACGGATACCAGAGGAAGGTCCGGTCGATGGGGAACGAGCCGTCGGGATTGCTCGTGCCGGTGATGAAGTTCTCGACTTCCTGCCAGCGGTAGGCGCCCCAGAACCAGAACTTGTCGCGCACGATCGGGCCGCCGACATCGAAGCCCGCATCGAAGTACTTATTCAGGTTGCTGGCCCGATCGACGCCCCGCGCCCGCAGATCGTCGTCAACGTTATTGGACTGGATCGACTCGTTGCCGAAGTAGACGCTGGCGGCGCCGCGGAACTGGTTGCCGCCGGACTTCGGCACGACGTTGATGACCATGCCCGGCGTCTGCACCTCGGCGTTGTGCGAGTTGGTCTGCACCTGCATCTCGTCGAAGGAGTCGACGTCGAAGTAGAACTGCGAGGCGCCGTTGTTGCTGTTGTCGGTGACGTTGGCGCCGGCCAGGATGTAGGTGTTCTGGCGCGGGTCGACACCGTGGCCCCGGAAGGTGAGCTGGTTGCCCGTCTGCGTGCCGCCGACGTTGACCGCGCTCGTCGTCACTCCTGGCGACTGCGCCACCATCGCCCACACATCGCGCGCATTCGGCACGGTGTTCATGATCTCCTTGGTGAACGTGAAGCCGACGGCCGTCGACCCCGAATCGATGACCGGCGACTCGCCGTTGACGGTCACCGACTCGGCCACGCTCGCCACACCCAGGCGGCCGTCCACGGTGTATGTCGTGCCGGCTTGGACGCGAATGCCCTGGAACACGTTCGCGTCGAAGCCCGCGAGCTCGACGCGAAGCTCGTAGGTGCCGACGGGCAGGTTCGGGAGCCGATAGGTCCCGGTGTCGCCGGTGACCGTGGTTCGCGAGCCGCCCAGAATCGCCTCACTGGACACCGTGACCGTGACCCCGGGCAGGACACCGCCAGAGGAGTCGGTAACACGGCCCTGCAGGACCCCGGTCTGCTCCTGCGCGAACGCTGGCGAACTGCCGAACAGCAATGCAATCAGAACCATCCGCGCCATCATGATGTCCTCCTCAATGCGTCAGCGGCACTGGGTCACCGAGCAACTCGGCTCGGACCAATGACGGCGGAAGTGCGCCAATACGTAGCAGCCGGTCGTACGAAGACGTGAGGCTTGGCCGGCTTGCCAAACTTCTTCTCGTACGCCGCGCGCATCTCCTGGATTTCGAGCATCCCGATCAGATATCCCAGCACGTAGGTGGGCCGGCGCGCGTACATGCCGACTTCCAGCTCCGCGGCGTACGGCTCGAAGCGCACCTTGTCGACCAGGAACTTGACGCCTTCCTCGAAGGTCATCGTCCCGGTGTGCATGCCGACGTCGATGATGACGCGGGCGGCGCGCCACAGGCGGTTGCGCAGCTGCGTCAGCCGCACGTCGTCGCCTTTCAGGAACCCCTGCTCGAACATCATCTCTTCGGTGAACAGCCCCCAGCCCTCCGAGAAAATCGACTCCCTGATGACGCGCCGCAGAATGCGCGGATTCTCGTTGACCTTGAGCGCCTGCACGTGATGTCCGGGGTAGGCCTCGTGCACGGCGATGATCGGAATCCAGGCGCGGTGGTGCGACCGCAGCCGCTCGCGACGCTGATCCGGCGTCAGGTGATCTTCGATCGGCGTCAGCACAAGACGACCGAGGAGTTCCTTGCTGAACGGGCCCACCGAGCTGAACGTGCCGAATGGAGACGAGCGCCGGCGTCGCCGGCGGGGTGTCGATGGTGATGACGCGCTCTCCTGGCGGAAGCGTCACGATCTCGTGGCGCGTCAGATAGGCCTGCGCCGCGTCCATCTGAGCCTGGTATTCCTCTTTCAGCCGATCCGCCGGAGGATGATCGTTCTTCAGCTCTTCATACACCTCGACCCAGGGGCGCCGGGCTTGATGCGCTCGGCCACCTGCTGCGCCAGCTTCTCGGTCTCGGCAAACGCCCGCTGCCCGCGGGCGAGAATCTCGTCCGGGCCCGCGTCCATGAACCAGTGTTCCTTCAGGATCCGCGCATACTCCGCCTTGCCAATGTCGAATGAGGTGGTGGAGCGCGGCAGGACGTCTTTCTCGAGGTAGGCGATGAAGCTATCCAGCGCAGAGATGGCGGCCGCGTTGGCCGATTCGAGGCGCGGCCGGGCCTCGCCGGCGCCGGCGGCGAAAGAAGCGACATCCGACTTCACGAACGTCAGCCACTCACGCGCCTGGTAGATGGCGCCTTCGGTGAAGCGCCGCACCGGCGTCTTCAGCGCGGTCTTCGCCTCAGCCAGTGCGGCGGTGGCGGCCGCCAACGCTTCGATTACGCGGTCGGCCCGGGCGGTTGGCAACCCCTCCTGCGCGAGGGCGTTGCTCACCGATCCGAACTGGACGAACGCCTCCGCATTCTTCTCCCAGGCCCGCAGCGTCTCGAGATCGTGGAGCGTGCCGGCAATCTGTCCCTTGATCGCCATCCAGTCGACCTGTTGTTCGGGGTTCAGGCGTGCCGGGGGAATGGCTTCGAGCTCGTCGCGGAGCGCGCGGAACGTCGTCGCCCGGCGCGCCGCGCTGGCCACGATCCCCTGTGACGAATCGCGGCGCATCTTGATGAATCGGTCCACGAGGCTGTCCAGCCTGGCCCCATCCGTCGGCGCCTGCGCAGCTCCGGAGATGATCGCGACGGCGGCCATTGCAGCCGCTGCTGTGAACAATACCTTCGACATTATGACCTTCCGGTTGGAGCCCACACCCGTGACGGAGCCGACGCCTGGCGCAGAGTTACTTCAAGCTTCAACTATATGGGGTCGAACAATATGACCTCGTCAGTGGCATGTCAAGCGCTTCCGTCGATCGACGCCGTCCCGTGCTGCGCGCTCGCCTGGTCCGGCGCGAAACGGCGCCCGAAACCGGTGACCACCGCCGTCACGATCACAATGATGAGGGCCCAACTCTGGAAATTGTGGAGCCCGGTCCATAGTGGACCCACGCTCGGGACGCCTCGACCGGCGGCACCTGCGGTGACGCTCGCCGCGAGAATCACGGGGATGAAATACGGCAGCAGGAACGGAAAGGTGCAGACGGTCACGTCGAGCAGATTCGCGCGCCGGTATGGGTGGATGCCGAACCGCGAACCAGTGCGCGCCGCGAACTCCCCGACGGTCAGCACCGCCACGATGCTGTGCGTCGTGAGCAGAACGATCGCGGTCGTGACGCCCACGATCCACCCCTCGGCCGAGCGCGCGCTCCCGATCTGACGGTCGGTGAGCCGGACAACACGATCCACGATGCCGCTCGCCTCGAGCGCCGCCACCAGACCGAGCAGGAAGATCGTGAAGACACTGATGCCCAGGCCGCGCGTGATGCCGTCAATGATGAAGCTGCGCGCAACGAAATTCTCCCGATCGATTGTCAGCAGCTGCGTGATCGGCAAGAGCCCGGACGCGACGCCCACGACGATGCCCACCATCAAGCCGGCGAGCAGGCCGTGCAACAGATGCCGCCCGTTCAGGAGCAGGTACCGTCACCGCGATGGGCGCCGCCAGCATCAAAAGGCCTTTCGGACCGGCCGTGACCGCGGCGGCGGCCGCCATCGGTTGTGCCGAGCCGGACGCGCTGATGAGATAGGCCACCAGCGCGAGCAGCGCGGCAGGCACGACGTACTTGAGGCGGCTCCGGACGGTTCCGGCGATGTCGGCGTTCTGGCTGAACGCGCTGGCGATCGTCGTGTCCGAAATCGGCGAGATGCTGTCTCCGAATACCGCCCCGCCGAGGACGGCTCCAATCATGGTAGCGGGATCGGCGCCCAGCAGGACGCCAGCCGGGTAGAGCAACGGTCCGGCAATCAGGATCGTGCCGAAACTGGTGCCGGTCGCGGTCGAAACGCCCACGCAGGCCAGGAAGGTTGCCCCCACGAACAAGACGGGCCCGAGTCCCAGTTGCGCGGCGGTCCACGTGAGCGCCTCGATGAATCCCGTGGTACTGAGCAGGACGCCGAGCACGGAGGCGAGCAGCCACGCCATGACCATGATCATGACGATCTCACGCGACATGCCCGCGATCACTGCTTCGCAGTACGCCGTGCGATCCCGGGCGAGGAGCAGCCCTAGGCTCATCGCGGCGACCAGCACGGGCCAGAATCCGCGCTCGTCGGGGGCGCCGGAGAGGCCGAGCCACACCACGCCGCCGACGAAGAAGGCGAACGGCGCCAGCGCGCCCGCCATTCCAGCGTGAAAACGCACCACGCGCGCCGGAGCCGCGGCCGGCGGACGATCCGTCGCGCTCAAGCGTTCACGTGCTTGTTCGCCTTCTCGGTGTCGAAGTACTCGCGGACCCAGTAGATCAGCCCATCGCGAATCTCGATGACGAACGCGCCGGTGTTGGAGTAGTTCTTGCCCGTCTTGGGCCACAGGTGGCTGCGCCACTCGACGACGACGACCGACGCCTCGCGATCCTGCCAGAGGTGCACGACTTCGAAATTGACGCGCTCGAAAGCCGCGAAGACGTTCTGCCGGAAGTAGGCGCCGATCTTGCCGCGACCCTCCATATCGGTGCCGAAGTCGGAGCCTGGCGCCGTGTGTTTCGACTGTTCGTGCAGCACGGTCTCGAGGGCCGCGGCATCCATGCGGCAGTAGCTATCGATCATCTGGCGAACGAGGGCAACGTGGTCGCTCATAGATTCCGTTCGGTGACGGTAACACCTACAATCGACGCGCGCGATCGCGGCAACAAGAGCCGGAGCGGTGCAGATCCCGCTCGCACGGCGATACGTCTGCTGAGAGCAACGGTGTGGAACAGTTGAAATATAAACCATTCAGCTCGGTCGGCGGCGCGCGAGGCATGACGTGGAAGCATTTCCCGACGAGATTTTTGGCTTTCACGCACAGCAATCCGATGTGAGTCGCCACACAACGATGAAGAACCGAACGATCGGCCGCATTGGCTGCGAGAATCGAGTGGTCAAACAGCCAAGTGTTTGCAGCGATTAGTCGCTCAACTACCTCGCCGCCTACACTCCTCACTTATCTCCGGTAAATCGGAACTCAAAGCGGGGCGTGTAGCGCTCGACCGAGCGGTACGGGTCGGGCCACGGCAATGGCCAGTTCTGCATCCAGGCGGCATGCCGCGTCCAGTACGGATCGAACAGATGGGCGCGCGCGAGCAGGCACAGATCGGCGCGGCCCGCGGCAATGATCGTGTTCACGTCCATGTACGACGAGATGTTGCCCACTGCCATCGTTGGCATCGCCAACCTCGTGGCGGATGCGATCGGCGAACGGCGTCTGGAACAGGCGGCCGTAGATCGGGCCGTTGATCGTGCACCGTCTGGCCCGCCGAGACGTCGACGATGTCGCAGCCATGCTGCTGGAGCAGCGCGCGACCTCGACCGCGTCCTGCGGTTCGATCCCGCCAGGCATCCAGTCGACTGCGCTGATGCGCACGCTCATCGGCTTGTGCGCTGGCCAGACAGCCGGCATGCGTCGAAAATCGCCAAGCGGGAAACGCATGCGGTTTTCGAGCGATCCGCCGTACTCGTCCGTCCGCTCGTTGGTGAGCGGCGAGATGAACGACGCCAGCAGATAACCGTGCGCCATGTGAATTTCGAGCAGGTCGAACCCGGCTTCGTTCGGCCAACTCCGCGGCGGCGGCGTAATCGGCTTCGGCGCGGCGCATGTCCGTCGCGCGTCATCTCGCGCGGCACCGGGCTGCGGTCCGGGAAGTAAGGGATCGGCGAGGCCGACACCAGCGGCCAGCCGCCTTCGCTCGAGCGGCTCGTTGTCGCCCTCCCACATACGCTTCGTCGCGCCTTTGCGGCCCGCATGCCCGAGCTGAATGCCGATTTTCGCGGGGCTCTGCGCGTGGACGAAATCGACGATGCGCTTCCACGCGGCTGCGTGCTCGCGGCGCGTAGAGACCGGCGCACCAAGGCGAGATGCGCGCATCGCGCGAGACGTCGGTCATCTCCGCCATGACGAGTCCGGCGCCGCCAATCGCTCGGCTTCCAAGGTGCACCAGGTGCCAGTCGCCGACGGTGCCGTCGTCGGCTACGTATTGGCACATCGGCGACATGACGATGCGATTGGGGATCACCAGATCGCGCAGCCGAAACGGCGTGAACATCGGCGGCGGCACGCGCGCCCCGCGACGCGGTTGACCCGTCTGCCGTGCGGCGGTATCGGCGACCGATTCATCGACGCTGCAGCGAGAAACTTCGGATCGCGGACGCGAAGGTCCTCGTGCGTGATGCGCAGCGATCGGGTGAGCAGCGTGAAGGCGAACTGGAGCGGCGACTGGTCCATGTAGCGCTCGGTTTCCTCGAACCAGGCGAGCGACGCCTGCGCGGCGCGCTGAAGGCTCTCGACCTGCGGACGCCGCGCGAGCTCGTAGGCCTGGAGCGCGCGCTGCATGCCGGCCGCGGCTCGCGTCTCCTGTGCGGCGAGCTCGGTGACGAGCGCCGTGCGAAGCGCGACGGCGTCCTCCATCGCCATCCGCGTGCCCGGACCCGACGGAGAAATGCGCGGTGTGGGCTGCGTCGCCGATGAGCACCGTGTTGTCCACCGACCATGGCCGCGTCGACGATGGTCGGGAACTGCCGCCAGATACTGCGATTCGTAATGAGCGCGTGGCCGTCGAGCTCGTCGAGCGAACAGGCGCTCGAGAAACGCGGCGCTCTCGGCCTCTGTCGCGCGGTCAAGGCCGGCAGCCCGCCAGGTCTCGTCGCGGCACTCGACGATGAAGCGTCGAGCGGCCCGGTTCGTACTCGTAGGCATGAACGCGCCAGAGCCCGTGCTCGTTGCACTTGAAATAGAACGTGAATGCGGGGAACGGCTTCGTCGTGCCGAGCCAGACGAACCGATTCGGCCGCACGTCGGTCGCCACCGACACGCGGTCGCCGAGCAGGCGTCGTATCGTACTGTTGGCGCCGTCGGCCGCGACGACGAGATCCGCGCCATCGAAGTCAGCGAGCGACGTTCACTTCTGACTCGAAGCGCACTTCGACGCCCGCCGCGACCGCTTGCTCTTGCAACACGCGCAAGCAGGGTGTGGCGGCTGACGCCGCTGAAGCCGTGGCCGGTCGACCGTGATCAGCGAGCCACGATAGTGCACATCGATGTCGTCCCAGTGCACGAGGTGCTTGGCGATGTCCTGGTATGCCTCCGCGTCGGCCTGCGCAATGCCGACCATCGTCGCGTCGGAGAACACGACGCCGAAGCCGAAGGTGTCGTCGGGCCGGTTGCGCTCGATGACACGGACGCGATGCCGCGGGTCGGCCTTCTTCATCAGCAGTGAGAAATAGAGACCGCCCGGGCCAGCCGCCGACGCAGACGATGTCCATCGGACGTGTCATGAGGTGAGTCGCGCCTGACAGCAACGCCTCCGCGATGATCAGGCGTTGAATCTCCGTCGCGCCCTCATAGATCCGCAGCGCGCGGACTGATCGATACAGCCGCTCCACCGGGATGTCCGACGACGACGCCGGCGCCGCCGACAATTTGCACGGCTTCGTCCACGATCCGCTGCGCCGCTTCCGTGGCGTAGCTCTTGGCCATCGCCGCTTCGACGGTGATGCGTCGCGCGCCGCGATCCTTCGTCCAAGCGGCGTGGTAGACGAGCAGACGCGCCGCGCGAAGCTCAGTCGCCATGCGGCCGATCTTTTCGCGAATGAGCTGAAAGCTGCCGATCGGCTGTCCGAACTGACGCCGTGTGGCCGCGTGACTCACCGCTTCGTCCAGCGCCCGTGCCGCCATGCCGCACGCGGCGGCGCCGACCGTGGGACGCAGGCGATCGAGCGTCATCATGCCGAGTTTGAAGCCGTGATCGATCTCGCCGAGCAGCGCGTCGGCCGGCGACGCGACACTCATCGAACCGCAGACGCCCGAGCGGATGCGGTGCGGCGAGCACCTGAGCGCCCGCGAACGACAGCCCTGGCGCGTCGGCGGGTACCACGAATGCCGAGATACCGCGACTTCCCGGCCCAGGCGAGGTCCGCGCAAACACGACGTAAACATCGGCGAGGCCGGCATTGGAGATGAGGTGCTTCTCGCCTTCGATGACCCACGACGTGCCATCGCGCCGCGCCGTCGTGCGGAGCGCCGCGACATCCGATCCCGCCTCGGGCTCCGTCATGGCGAAGCCGCTCATGACGCGCCCCGCGATGATGCCGGGCAGCCACGCGCCCGCTGTGCTTCCGTGCCCGCGAGCACAATCGGTGTGCCGCCGAGGCCTTGCAGCGCAACACGGCATCGGCGAGCGGGCTCATCGCGGCGGTGATCTCGCGCGTCACGCACAGCGTTCGCAGATCCTGGTCGGCGATCGCGTTCAGCCAGCCGGCGGTTCCGATTAAGTCGCAGGAGTGCGCGCGCATCTTGCCGCGCTGTCGCGTCACTACTTGGCTCCTCGCGGGCGAGCAGATGCGCGACCGCTCCACGTCAGCATCCGTGATGCGTGATCGACGTGCTGTGGCTCGAGAAATGGACCGACGCTGGTCTGCGAGGTCCGCAAGCGACGGCCACTCGCGCGTCACGAGAACCTCGCCGTGCGCTTGTCACGAAACGCCTCGTACGCTTCCTTGAAGTCGGGATGCAGCATCAATGCGGCCTGAATTTGCGCTTCGGCTTCGAGCGCGCTCACCAGGTCCATGTGTGCCTCGCGGTTGAGCGCATCCTTGGTGATCTCGATCGCGAACGAGGGTCCGCGCGCCAGCGCCTCAGCGCGTGTTCGTGCGGCGTCGGCCAGCGAAGTCGGTTCAACGACGGCGTTGTAAAGGCCGATCCGGTAGGCCTCGTCGGCCGAGATGAACGCGCCGGTCATCAGCAGCTCCGTCGCACGCCCGAGGCCGACGATGCGTGGCAGCAGCCATGCCGATCCCATGTCCGCGCCGGAAAGTCCGACTTTTGTGAAGAGGAACGCGATGCGCGCTGACGGCACGGCGATGCGCAATATCGGCGGCTGCGGCGATCACGGCGCCGGCACCCGCGACGGTCCCGTTCAGCGCCGCGACGATCGGTCGTCGGCATTGGCGCATCGCGAGCACCAGGTCGCAAGTCATCTGCGTGAACTCGAGCAGGCCGCGCAAGATCACGCGACAGCAACGGCCCGATGATGTCGTGCACGTCGCCGCCGGTGCAGAACGATGTTCCGGCTCCGGTGAGCACGATCGCGCGCACGCCCGGCTGCGCTGTCGAGGGTCGCGAAACGTCTGCCGCAATTCGTCGTAGACCTCGAAGGTCAGCGCGTTCATCCGCTCGGGACGATTCAGCGTCAGCGTGACGACGCCGGTGGCTTCATCGTGGGCATAGAGGAATGACGTGGGACCTGTCACCGAAGTCTCCGGATTCAGCGGCGCAGCTCGCCGCCATCGATCACGAGCGTTGTGCCGTTCACACCGGCCGCGGCCTGGCTGCATAAATACGCAGTCGCGGCTGCCACTTCGCCGGTCTCCACCAGCCGGTTTTGCGGGTTGCGCCGCATCAGCGAGGCAATCGCGTCCTCACGTGATCGCCCGGTGGCGGCGACGATGCGCGCAACCGACTGCGTCAGTCATGTCGGTCGCAAGGAAGCTCGGACAAATCGCATTGACCGTGATGCCGTGCGCGGCGACTTCGGCGGCGGCCGAACGCGTGAGCCCGAGCAGCGCATGCTTCGAGGCGGCATACGCGGCGATGTAGCGATCGCCCGAGATCGCCGCCGTCGACGCGATGTTGACGACGCGCCCCAGCCCGCGTTCAGCATCGTCGGGCAAAAAGCGCTTGCAGGCACAGAAACGCGCTCGTCGCGTTGACGGTGAACGCCGTGTTCCAGTCTTCGAGCGTGGTGCGCACCAGCGGCGCCGCCATCGCGACGCCAGCGTTGTTGACAGAATGTCGATCACGATCGAACAGTCTGTCGTGCCGCATCGGCGAGCTGCGCGACCGAGCGGGGTCGCGTCGACATCGCAGACGATGGCGTCAGCGATGCCGCCGCGTAGCGCGCACTTCTGCCGCGACCTGCTCGATTTGCTCGCGCGTCCGCGCCGCGATCACGACGTGAGCGCCATCCGCGGCGAGTCGGCGTGCGATCGCCGCGCCGGCGCCGCGACCGCCGCCGGTCACCACGGCGGCGCGGCCGGCGAGGGGAAGAGCGGGGCCGGGAGCGGTCGGATGTATCAGAGCGCATTGGAAGAGAAAGGCCGCGATCCGTTCAAGGCAGTCGTTGAAGTCTAAACGGTTTCGCGAAGCATTGCCGGCCACTTCGCCGATCAGGCGCGGTGAGACGCCGTGGCGGCGCCGTCAGACGCGACGCCATCGACGGACGCCCGCCGAGCGTCGCGCTCGAGTCGATCCCACAACTTGCACGTCACCTGACGATGACGCTGATCGAGGGCCTCACAGTAGTTGGTGAACGAACACCGGCGAACCTCGTCGTCCGAGGCCGCGCTCGATCTTGCAGGAACCAGTCAGGATCCGCCAGCGTCTGCCGCGCGGCGCCGACGATGTCGGCCGCGCCGGTGGCTGAGATGTGTTCGGCCTGCTCGAATGCGTGAATGCCGCCGGTCACAACCACCGGCGTGTCAAAGCCTGCATCGCGCACGGCGCGCCGGACCGCGGCGGCGTCGGCGACATTACGCCCGAATGGCCCGCGCACGTCGGCGAAAACAGTCGGCATGCATTCCCAGCCGCTTTCGCCGGTGTAGGGATAGGCGGCCGCGCCGACTTCCGGCTGTTTGGCGTCGTCGAATTTTCCGCCGCGCGACAGCGACAGGAAGTCGAGGCCGGCTCGCGCGAACTCCCGCGAGAAGTAGAGGGTGTCAGTCGAGGCGGCTACCGTCGGCGACGATCTCGTCGGTGAGAAATCGGCAGCCCACGATGAAATCGCGCGACACGCGGTCGCGGACCGCGCGAAAGACCTCGAGCGGCAGGCGCACACGTTCCTCGAGCGTTCCGCCGTAGCCATCGGTCCTGTCGTTGCTGGCGGACAGGAACCCGGCCATCGTGTACGCGTGCGCGTAGTGCAACTCGACGCCGTCGAAACCGGCCTGTTCGACGCGGGCTGCGGCCGCGGCAAATGCTTCCGGGAGCACCTGCGGAAGATCGCGGACGTGCGGCTTGTCCAAGTCGGTAACCCGATCGCGATAGCCGAACTGCAGCGCCTCCAGTTCGCGGGGGTCGAGCACGCCGGCCAGCTCCACATCGCTCATCGCGGCCAATTGCGCACGAATCTCGTGGTCGCTGGCGTCGAGAGTCCGAGCGCTGCACGGTGTCGCGTGTCCACAACGAGGTAGCGCGAGAGGTACGCGTCGCGCGGCGGCCGGCGGCGAATCGGCAGGAAGTCGATGAGTTGCACGAACAGTCGCGTGCGACCGCCGCTCGCACGCCGGGCGCCGTCAGCGATGCGTGCAAGGCCGGGCACGAACCGGTCGTCGCCAGCGCGAAGCAGCGGCCCACTCGGAATGTCGCGCACGCCGGTGGCTTCGACGACCAGCGCGCCTGGCTGCCCCTGAGCGAATCGCTCGTACCAGTCGACGACGGCGTCGGTCACCAGGCCGTCGGCGGTTGCGCGCCACGGCACCATCGCCGGTACCCAGGTGCGCCGCTCGAGCGGCAGACGTCCCGATGCAGCGGGCTGAACCACTGCGCGCGGTGCGCGTCGGCACGCGACGGCCAGTCGACCGGCGGCGGCGAATGCTTCACGAAATCAAGCGGGCGCCACATGTGCAGGCTGGCATTTCGTCGTGCCGATCGCGGGATAGCATCGCGCACGATCGATGCTATAGTGACCGGAAGTTTAGACTTAAAGGAACTCTTTTGCGACTCGATCTGTCGTTGGCGCAGCATGGCATCCATCACTCAGTCCCACACGCCGGCGGTGTCCGGTCCGGCCGACACGGCGATTTCTCGACCCGGCGCTGGACCGCCGTGCGATTCGCCCCGAAGAGCCGCTGCCGCGCGCCGAGCTGCTGGCGATGTATCGCGCCATGCGCATGGCGCGCACGTTCGAGCAGAAGCTCTCCGCACTGTATCGGCAGGGCAAGATCGTCGGCGCCGTCTATCTCGGCATGGGGCAGGAGGCGATCGCGACCGGCGTGGTGAGCCTGCTGCAGAAGCGCGATTATTTCTCCACCGTCGCGCGTGGTCTCGCCGGCTGGTTCATGCGCGGCGTCGAGCCGAAGCACGTGCATGGCCCGATGGCTGGGCAAGGACATTCCGCCCGGCGCACGGCCGCGAGCTCGGGCTGTTTCTCGCCGATCTCGAGCAGTACGGTATGGCGCCGTATCACAACGGCTCGATGGCGTCGTGGATTCCCTCCGGCGCGGGTTTCGCGCTGGCGTTCAAGTACCGCGCGCGAACCGCGCATCTACGCGGCGCTGACGGGCGACGGCGCCACCAGCCCCGGCGACTTCTACGAAGGCTTGAATTTCGCCGCCATTCACAAGCTGCCGCTGGTCGTCATCGTCGAGAACAACTGCTTTGCGTATTCGACGCCGACGAACCTGCAGATGCCCGTCGCAAATGTCGCGGATCGTGCCCCGGCGTTCAATATCCCGGCCGAGATCGGCTTTGGCAACGACATCTTCGAGGTCCGCCGCCTGGCGCGCAAGGCGATCGATCACGCACGGAGTGGCAACGGACCGTATCTCGTCGAGTTCAAGACGTTCCGTCAACGCGGCCACGGCGAGCACGACGACATGGCGTACGTCCCGGCCGATCTGCGCGAGTTCTGGGAGCGCCGCGATCCGATTCGACTGTTCCAGGAATATCTCGAAGGCGAAGGGAACGTGCCCGCCAGCGAGGTCGCGTCGATTGATGCCGAGTGCCGGAGGGTGATTGAGGAGGCGGTCCCCTATGCCGAGGCGCTGCCCGCACCCGATCCATCCACGGTTATGCATGGGTTGTTTGCAGAATGAGTGTTCGGACCTACCTCGAGGCCATTTCCGACGGCCTGCGTGATGAGATGCGGCGGGATCGCAACGTGATCCTGCTCGGCGAAGACATCGCAACCTTCGGCGGCGCGTTCAAGATCACGCGTGGGTTCGTCGAGGAGTTCGGCGCCGACCGCGTCATTGATACCCCAATCAGCGAAAGCGGGTTCGTCGGCGCCGCCTCCGCGGCAGCCATCGAAGGCCTGCGCCCGGTCGTGGAGTTCCAGTTCGCCGATTTCATCGCCTGCGCGTTCGACCAGATCGTCAATTTTGCGGCGAAGGCGCACTACCGCTGGGGAACTCCGGTCCCGGTGGTGTTTCGCGGACCCGCGGGTGGCGGTTTTCGCGGCGGGCCGTTCCACTCGCAGAATCCAGAGGCGTGGTTCACTCACGTGCCGGGCCTGAAGGTGGTCCAGCCGGCAACGCCGTACGATGCCAAGGGCCTGCTCAAAGCCGCGATTCGCGACAACAACCCGGTCATCTATTTCGAGCACAAGCATCTGTATCGCCGCATTCGCGAGGACGTGCCCGACGACGATTTCATCGTCCCGCTCGGCGTCGCTGACATCAAGCGTGAAGGCCGGGATCTGACCATCGTGACCTACGGGGCTATGGTGCACGAGTGCCTCGCCGTCGCTGATCGGCTGTCCAACGAAGGCGCGCAGTGCGAAGTGATCGACTTGCGATCGCTCTGCCCGCTCGACAAGGACAGCTTTCTGAACAGCGTGCGCAAAACATCGCGCGCCCTCGTGGTCTATGAGGCGCACCTGACCGGCGGGTTCGGTGGGGAAGTGGCCGCGATCATCGCGCAGGAAGCGTTCGACGTGCTCGACGCGCCGGTGACACGTGTCGCCAGCCTCGACGTGCCGGTGCCGTTCGCCGGCCGCTTGAAGACGCCGTGCTGCCGAACGCCGACAAGATCTATCGCGCCGCCGTGGACGTGTTGGAGGACGGCGGGCCGTAGAGGGCTTGCGGCTCCGCGTGGAGCATTCGGGTGATGCAATGAGCGAGGCGCGCGTACGTGCAGGTGGTGATGCCCCAGATGGGCGAGTCGCTGTCCGAGGGGACGATCGTCAAATGGCTCAAGCAGCCGGGTGAGCCGGTGGCGCAGGACGAGCCGCTCTTCGAACTGTCCACCGACAAGGTCGACACCGAGGTCCCGGCCCCGGCCGCCGGCATTCTGGCCAGGATCCTCGCGAGCGAGGGCGAGACCGTCGCTGTCGGCGCGTCGGTCGCGATCATTGAGCTGCGCGAAGATCGGGCGGCAACGACCGTTGGCGCGCAATCACCCTCGGAAACGGTGGCCACGCAGTCGGCGGCAGCGGGGCAGGAGGAGCCGGGCGGGCATTTCAAGTCGACCCATGCGCCGCAGCTCGTCTCGTTCCGGCGGGAGGGCGCGTCAGCCGCTGGCGCTCGTCACGTCGTTGCCGGCGGACCCGCTCGGGTAGCCTCCGACACGTCGATCCGCGCCGTCCCCGCGGCGACCTCACATCCACCTAATCGCACGTTTTCGCCCGCGGTGCTTGCCGACGCGCAACGTGCGGGTTTGTCGTTAGGTCAGTTGACGAGCATCCCGGGTCCGGTCGCGGTGGGCGCATCGCCAAGCGCGACGTCCGGCAATTTCTCGAATCTGGAGGGCGTGAACGAGGGCCGGAGGTTCGGCCGCCGAACGATCGCGGCTCGCGCAACGCGGGTGGGCCGCCGCCCGAGTTCCTGTATCGGCCGGTCGACGGCGACCGCGTCGTGGCGATGTCGCCGGTTCGCAAACGCATCGCGCGACACATGCGATGGTCCGTCCGGATCAGTCCACACGCGACGGCGCAGAGTGAGGCCGACATGAGTGCGGTAGCGGCCGTGCTGGAGGGCCGCGAGGCATTCCGTGCGCACACGGGTGCGCCGCTCACCTATACCGTGTTCGGTGCGGCCGCCTGCGTGCGCGCGCTGCAGGATTTCCCTGTCCTCAATAGCTCGATCGTTGGCGATCAGATCGTGTTCAAGCCGACCATCAATCTCGGCATGGCGGTGGCGCTGCCCGACACCGACGAACTCATCGTGCCCGTCGTTCGCGGCGCCGATAATCTATCGCTCGCTCGGTCTCGCGCGATCGATGCACGATATCGTCACCAAGGCGCGAACGCGGCAGCTTCGGCCCGAGGACGTACAAGGCGGAACGTTTACGCTGACCAACCCCGGCGTCTTCGGCGGCATTACCGGCACGCCGATTTTGAACCAGCCGCAGGTGGCCATTCTCAGCCTCGGCGCAGTCCGCAAACAGGCCGTCGTCGTGGACGATACCGTCGTGGTCCGGCCGATGATGGCATTGGCGCTGACCTTCGATCACCGCGCCACCGATGGCATGGCGGCATTTCGCTTTCTCGCGCGCGTGCGCGGACTCCTCGAGACACTGCCCGGGGATTGGAATTGGAACGATAATGGCGGACGACGGAGGAGGACTGATGCCAAGACATTCACCCATTGTTGCAATGGTACTAGTGTCGGTGATCACCGCGTGCGGCGGGACCCCGCCACCGGGCCGCACCAGCGGCGGCGGCGCCTGCGGCTTCGGAGCCACTGGCGGAACTCACCAAGGGCCTCGCCGGTGGACAGGTCCAGGTCGTCGATCTCACGCAGCAGCTCACGCCGACGACGCCGATCATCCAGCTGCCACCGCCGTTTGCGAACACGCCGGGTTTCAAGAAGCACGAAATCTCGAACTATGACGCCAAGGGTCCGGCGTGGTATTGGAACTGGATAGAGATCGGTGAGCACGTCGGCACGCACTTCGATGCGCCATGTCACTGGGTAACTGGCAAGGGTAAGGCCTGCGTCGATGATCTGGAGGCAAAGCAGTTTATCGGCCCCGCGGTCTCCATCGATGTGACCGCCGATGTGGCGAAGAGCGCCGATTACGTGCTGTCGCCGCAAACCATCCTCGAGTGGGAAAAGACGCACGGCCGCATTCCGAACGGCGCGTGGGTGGTGCTTCGCACCGGATGGGGCAGCCGCAGCAACGACGCCAAAGCATTTTTCAACGCCGGCGCGAACGGCAGCCCGCACTATCCAGGCTTCGGCAAAGACTCGGCGAATTCCTGACGCGCGAGCGCGACATCCTCGGCGTCGGCACCGAAGCCGTTGGGACCGACGCCGCCGTGGGAGCGCAAGCTGACCCGCCGTTCCCCAATCACTCGATCATGCACGGCGCGGGCAAGTTCGGACTGACGCAGCTGGCCAACGTCGACAAGTTGCCCGCAACGGGTGCGGTGATCGTGGCAGCGCCGCTCAAGATCGAGCAGGGATCCGGAAGTCCTGTGCGCGTCGGCTCCCGATGCGCGCGTCATCCCCGTACGGTAATGAGCGGGTTCGAAGAGATCAATCCGCCGGCGCTCGGCGCGCCGCGCGGGTTCAATCACGGCCTATTGGTGCCGCCCGGCTGGAGATTGCTGTTCGTGGCCGGTCAGACGGCCGCAACGGTCGACGGCCACGTGGGCGATCCCGGGTTCGTCAGCCAATTCACCGAAGCACTCGATAAGACACTGGCCGTGGTGCGGGCAGCCGGTGGTGCGGCGGAACACGTCGTGCGCATGACCGTGTATGTCACGGATATCGAGGCGTATCGTGCGAGCCGCCCCTGCCTGAACGTCGTCTGGCGCGAGCGCATGGGCGTCCATTACCCGGCCATGGCGCTCGTCGCGGTCACCGCGCTCGTGGATCGTGATGCCACAGTCGAAATCGAGGCCACCGCTGCCTTACCTTCACCGCCGCCCTCGGGCTGATTCGCCGCAGCCTGCGGCGCGGCGGACACGGTATGCTTGTCAGCCGATGTCAAGGTCCCCTGATGCGGTCATTGAGCGGGCGGGAGCGTCGCCACGAACGCGTCTGCCGCTGCAGGTGCATTTACGCCTGGCCCGTTGTCGCAATCTGATGATGCGCGAGATGCGCCGAGCCGTGGAGCGCTGGAATCTCACGCTGCCCCAGTTCGACGTGCTCGCCGAGCTCGCGCGCGCGTCGGAGCAGGGTTTCACGTTCGTGGAACTGAGCCGCTTGCTGCTGGTGACGTCCGGCAACCTCACGGGAATCATCGACCGCCTCGAGGCAGATGGGTTGGTCAAACGCGAGGCGGAACGCACCGATCGGCGCGTCACCCGCATGCGCTTGACCCCCCTGGGCAAGCGGCGAATGGACGAGATCCTGCCGCTGCACGCCACCGATGTCGCACAGATGCTGTCGGTCATGCCACGCGAACGGCTCGCGCTGTTGAACGATTTGCTTGGTGAGTTGCGCGACGGACTGCACTCCCACGACAAGCCGCCTCCCCGTTCTCTCCCCCAAGTCCGCTGAGGCGCCGCTGCCACCGTTTTCTTCCGCGTTCAGGCGTCAATGTTATAGGCTTAAAGTATCGGACTGGGAGAGCAATGCGGATACTGACGCTGGGATTTCTCGTCCTGCTGGTCACGGCCTGTTTGGCGAGCCTGACTGCGCAAGGGCTGCCATCGCCGCGTCCGAGTCCACAGCGGTTGCTCTCGCCGGCCGCAGGTGCTTCCCTCTCGCTATCGGAGTCCACGGCTGTCGTCGCCCAATACTGCGTGTCGTGCCACAGCGAGCGAGGTAAAGCCGGCGGTCTGACCCTCGCCGGTTTCGACGCGAGCAAGGCCGAAGCCGACGTCGAGATCGCCGAGAAGATGATTCGCAAGCTGCGTGTCGGCATGATGCCGCCGCCGGGTGCGAAGCGGCCCGACCCGGCCACGCTCCTGGGCCTCGTGACGGCGCTCGAAGCGCACGTCGATAAGGCCGCCGCGCTCAACCCGAATCCCGGCACGGCGTCCTTTCCAGCGTCTCAACCGGGCCGAGTATGCGCGCTCGATTCGCGATCTGCTCGGGCTCGACATCGATGTATCGACATTTCTTCCTCCCGACACGGTGAGCGGCGGCTTCGATAACGTCGCCGATGTGCAAGCGCCCTCCGCGACCCTGGTCGAAGGCTACGTACGCGCGGCGAGTCGCATTGCCACGCTCGCCGTCGGCGACCGCACCGCCAAGCCGACGGAAGCAACCTATCGCGTGCCGCGCACGGCGTCGCAGATGCAGCGCGTCGAGGTGCGCCGATCGGAACCCGCGGCGGTGTCTCCGTCGTGCACATCTTCCCCGCGGATGGCGAGTACAGCTTCCGGCTGATGTTGCACTCGAGCGGCGACGGAACGCTCTTTGGCAGCACGGCGCGCGGCGAGCAGCTCGAAGTCTCGATCGACGGCGTTCGCGTCGCCCTCGTCGACATCGACCCGCGGATGTCGGAGGCCGACGCCAAGGGCATGAACGCCTATACACCGCGCGTGAACGTGACCGCTGGCCCGCACCGCGTGACCGCGGCGTTCATTCAGCGCTTCAAGGGACCGGTGGACGACTTGATGTCGCCGATCGAGCATACGCTCGCCGATTCGCACATCGGACTCGGGGTGACAGCGTTGCCGCACTTGCGAGACGTCAACATCAATGGCCCGCATGTGGTCACCGGCATTTCGGATAACGTGAGCCGCCGCCGCATCTTCACCTGCCGGCCGACGCGCGAAGCAGAGGAGCTCCCCTGCGCGAAGGACATCGTGCGCGGCCTGGCCGCGCAGGCGTACCGCGGCGGCGCGTGAGCGCAACCGACTTCGCAGGGTTGATGGGCTTTTATCAGCAGGGGGGAATGCGGGCGGCTTTGAAGGCGGCATTCGCTTTGCGCTGCGCGCGATCCTCGCGAGCCCCCGGTTCATCTTCCGTTTCGAGCAGGGGACCGTCGCCGACCGCACGGCTCAGACGCGCCGCATTGGCGAGCTCGAACTCGCCTCACGCCTGTCGTACTTCCTCTGGAGCACGCTGCCCGACCAGGAGCTCGTGCAGCTCGCGCAGGGCGGAAAACTGCGCTCGCAACTGGCGCAGCAGGTCAAACGCATGCTCGCCGATTCGCGCGCAGAAGCGATGGCGTCGCGCTTCGCAACGCAGTGGCTGCGCTTGAACGACATCGAGAAGATCCATCCCGACGCGCTTCTCTATCCTTACTATGACTACACGCTGGGCGAGGCCATGGCGGAGGAGACACGTCTCCTCTTTGCGCCATCTCGTGCGTGAGGACCGAAGTGTGCTCGAACTGCTCACTGCGGACTACACGTTTCTCAACGAGCGACTGGCGAGGCACTACGGCATCCCCGGCGTGTCGGGCGACGCCTTTCGTCGCGTGTCGTTGGACGGTCCAGGTGCGATGCGGCGCGGCATCCTGGGGCATGGCAGCGTGCTGACGCTCACCTCGGTCGCCGATCGCACCTCGCCGGTGTTACGCGGCAAGTGGGTCATGGAGGTGCTCCTTGGATCGCCGCCGCCGCCCCCGCCGCCGAACGTCCCCGACCTCGCGGAAGTCGGAGCCGCGCATGACGGACGCCTGCTGTCGGTGCGTCAGCGCATGGAGCAGCACCGGGCCAGCCCCGCGTGCAGCTCGTGCCACCGCGTGATCGACCCGCTCGGCCTCGCGCTCGAGAACTTTGACGTCACCGGTCGATACCGAATGAAGGACAGCGATCAACCGGTTGACGCCGCCGGCGAGCTGTTCGACGGAACCGCGATCAATGGCCCAACCGGTTTACGAGACGTGCTGCTGAAGCGCCAGGAGACGGTTCTCCGCACATTCAGCGAGTTTCTGATGACCTACGCGCTCGGGCGTCGCGTCGAAGCGTTCGACATGCCCACTGTTCGCGCGATCGTGCGTGACGCCGGAAAGGCAGGACTACAAGATGTCCGCCTTTATCATGAGCGTCATCGCCAGCCCCGCGTTTCAGCAGCGGACCATCGAAGCAACGGAGACAACCGGCCAGCGGTAGTGGCGCCTCGCTTCGTACATGTAGCGCGCGGCCTTAGCCCCGCGTTCGATCCGGGAGAACGAAGAAGATGTTCATCGCAAAGAAGCATATGTCTCGCCGAATGGTGCTGCGCGGTATGGGCGTCACGCTTGCGCTGCCGCTGCTCGACGCGATGGTGCCGGCGGGCACGGCATGGGCACGAACCGCCGCGGCGCCAAAGACACGGCTCGTCTGCATCGAAATGGTGCATGGCTCCGCCGGCGCAACAGTGTTCGGGCGAGAGAAGCACCTGTGGTCGCCGGTGGCCAGCGGCCGTGGCTTCGATCTCGTCGCCTACCGCGATGAGCCCACTCGAGCCGTATCGCGAGCACCTCACGATCATCAGCAACACCGACGTGCGCATGGCGGAGGCGTTCGGTCTGCCCGAAATCGGCGGCGACCATTTCCGCTCCAGCGCGGTGTTCCTGACGCAGGCGCATCCCAAGCAGACGCAGGGATCCGACGTCTTCGTTGGACCGTCGATGGACCAGATCTACGCGCAACGCATGGGACAGGACACGCCCATCCCGTCGATGCAGTTGTGTATCGAGAATATCGACCAGTCCGGCGGCTGCGCCTACGGTTACACGTGCGTCTACACCGACACCGTCAGTTGGGCGAGCGCCACAGAACCGCTGCCGATGGTCCGTGATCCGCGAGCGGCATTCGACCAGCTGTTTGGCTTCGGCTCGACGCCCGACGAGCGTGCCGCCGAACGGAGCGCCGATCGCAGCGTGCTCGACTGGATGGCCACACAGGTCGCCAGCATCCGGCAAACGCTCGGGCCTTCGGATCGCGCGCGGCTCAACGAATATCTGGACGATGTCCGCGAGATCGAGCGACGAATCCAGAGAATCGAGGCGCACAACCGCAGCGGCGAAGCACGCGAGTTGCCGGAAGCACCTGCCGGCGTGCCCGACGATTTCGAGGAGCACGTCAGACTGATGTTCGATCTGCAGGCTATCGCACTGGCATCGGAGATCACCCGCGTCTTCTCGTTCAAGATGAGCCGTGACAGCTCAGGTCGCGTCTACCCGAAGAGCGGCGTCAACGCGAGTTTCCACCCCGCTTCACATCATCAGGAACGGGAGGATCGCATTCTGCAGTTCAACGCGATCAACAAATATCACGTCAGCCTGATGCCCTACTTCCTCGACAAGTTGAAGGCCACGCCGGACGGTGACGGCTCGCTTCTCGATCACAGCCTGGTGATCTACGGCTCACCGATGGGCAATCCGAATGTGCACAACCACAAGCGCTGCCCGTTGTTCCTCGCGGGTCACGCGTCGGGCGAGCTGAAAGGCAACCTGCACATCAACACGCCCGACGGCACGCCGATGGCCAACGCCATGCTCAGCATGATGCACATGCTCGGCTTGGACGAAGAGAAGAATCTTGGCGATAGCACGGGCACGCTCGACTTGAACAGTGCCACGTAGGGTGCGCGACGTGTCTCAATCGTTGACATGGTTGTCGAAGAAGGCGGGCACGCTCGCGATCGCAGGCGCATTGGTTTTCGCGGTGGCGTTGCAGGCAGCGCAGAGCGACGCGCTGGTCGCGGACGCGGCGAGGACCGGCAATCACGCCGTCGTGCGAAAGCTTCTGCAAGACGGCGCCGACGTCAATGCGGCGCAGGGCGACGGATGACGGCCCTGCATTGGGCCGCAACCAACGGCGATGGCGAGCTGGTCAACATGCTGGTACACGCCGGCGCGAACCTGAAGGCCGCCACGCGCATTGACGGAGTCACGCCACTGCTGCTCGCCGCAGCGAACGGTCATGCGGCCGTCGTTCGCGCGCTGCTCGACGCAGGCGCTGACGCGAAGGCGGCCGATACGAGCGGCACGACCGCGCTGATGCTCGCGGCGGCCGCCGGACAACCCGACGCGCTTCGCTTCCTGCTGCAGCACGGCGCCGACGTCAATGCACGAGACCGCACCATGGAGCGCACGGCGCTGCTGTTCGCGGCCGGGAGGAACCGCGTGCAGGCAATCGAGGTGTTGATGGCCGCTGGGGCGACGGCGGCAGCGACGTCGAAGGTCGTTGATCTGGCCGAGTTGTCGCAGGGCGGTCGTGCCCGACGTCCCGGTGCGCAATCGGGGCCGGAGCGCCCGCAGGTTGCCGGCGTGGATCGACCGTATATTTTCAACGAGCTTGTCGGGAGCACGGGAGGCTTGACAGCGCTCCATTTCGCCGCGCGCGAAGGCTACGTCGATGCTGTGCGTGCGCTCGTCGCCGGCGGTGCCGATGTCAATCAGGTGAGCGGAGGCGACAAGACCAGCCCGGCGCTGATTGCCGTCATCAATGGCCACTTCGATACGGCACAGTCGCTCATCGACAAAGGCGCCGATGTCACACTGGCAAGCGCAGGCGGCGTTACGCCGCTGTACGCCGCACTCAATGTCCAGTGGGCGCCCAAATCGATGTATCCGCAGCCGCGCGCGCATCTTCAGCAGCGATTGAGCTATCTCGACTTCATGAAACTGCTGCTCGAGAAAGGCGCCGATCCGAACGCTCGCCTGCAAAAGAAGGTCTGGTACAGCGGCTACAACACAGATATGTCAGGCGTCGACGAAGCCGGGGCGACGCCGTTCTGGCGCGCGGCGTATGCCAGTGACGTCCAGGCCATGCGCCTGCTTGTCGCCCACGGCGCGGATCCCCACATTGCAACGGTCCGGCCCCCAGGGCGTCCGCGCACCGGCGACATTGCGGGCTACCGCGACAGCAATTGACGATGTGTCAGGCCTTCCGCCGGTTCCGGTCGGCGGCATTGGTGTGCCTCCGCTGCTCGCGGCGGCCGGAGCGGGTTACGGAGAAGGCTTCGCCGCCAACACCCATCACTACGCGCCGAGCGGCTTCCTGCCGGCCATCAAGTATCTCGTCGAGGAGCTCGGCGCCGACGTCAACGCGGTCGACTACGAAGGCAACACCGCAGTTCATAACGCGGCGGCGCGCGGCGATACCGAGACCATCCTCTATCTGGTTTCGAAGGGTGCCGACGTGACCAAGGTCAATCGCGAGGGCAAGACCACCGCGGACATGGCGAACGCGCCGGTGCAGCGCGTTCAACCCTTCCCCGAAACCTTGTCCGTGCTGATGAAGCTCGGCGCGAAGAACAACAACAAGTGCGTCTCGTGTTAACCGGATCGTCGAACCAATCCCTTGCCGTGGTGTTTGCCGCAACAATCGTGACCTTGGGATGCGGACGCGCTCCGAACGCACCGCCGGCGATCACCGAGTCCGCGGCGGCACCTCCGTCAGCAGCAGTATTGGCAGGGGCCGGTCGCGCGGAACGGTACCGTGTCGATCCGTTCTGGCCGAAGCGTCTCCCCAACAATTGGATCGTGGGCCAAGTCGTCGGGTCTTGCCGTCGATGCCCGCGATCACGTCTGGATCATCCATCGTCCTGCGTCGCTGACGCCGGAGGAAGCGGCTGCGGCACAGAAGCCCCCGACGGCGATGTGCTGCGTGCCCGCGCCTCCGGTGATCGAGTTTGATCCCGACGGCAATGTGGTCCAGGCGTGGGGTGGCCCCGGTCCCGGCTACGACTGGTTCGAGTTGGAACATGGCATTCACGTCGATCCGCAGGGCAACGTCTGGGTCGGCGGCAACGGCGACAAGGACAATCACGTTTTGAAGTTCTCACACGAGGGAAAGTTCCTCCTCCAAATTGGTCGGTCAGGTCAACGGGAAGGAAGCAACGACCAAAAGACACTCGGCGGGCCGGCCGCGGTGGAAGTCGATGCGGGCGCGAACGAGGTCTACATCGCTGACGGCTATAAGAACAAGCGCGTCGTCGTGTTCGACGCGACAAGCGGCGGGTATAAGCGGCACTGGGGTGGCTACGGCGAAAGGCCCGTCGACTGACCGGTCCTTCCGCCAACCGAGCAGATGCTCAACAAGGAGCCCTACGATCCGGCGGCGCCGCCGTCTCGCCAGTTCCGCGGTCCGGTCCACGGCGTCGCGGTGTCCACCGACGGCTTCGTCTACGTGACCGATCGCATGGGAAACCGCGTGCAGGTGTTCCGCAAGGACGGTGGCTTCGTCGCCGAGGTGCTGATTCGACCCGAGACCCGTTCGCTGGGCACGGCGTGGGATGTCGCGCTCTCACGTGATCCCGATCAGAAATGGCTCGCGGTGTCGGACGGCTCCAATCACGTCGTGTGGCTTCTCGATCGCAAGACGCTGAAGATCGTCGGAATCCTTCGGCTCGGGTGGACGCAATGCGGGTCAGTTCGGGTGGGTCCACAACCTGGACATCGATTCGAAGGGCAATGTCTACACCGCGGAGGTCGAGACCGGAAAGCGCGTGCAGAAGTTCACCCGCGAGCGAGGTAGCAGCCCGCGTCCTCGCGGCGGGCGTCCCGCCGCCTACTCCTGCCGCCGCGAGCCTCGCGCGGCTACTTCCGGTCGCGCCGATCGCCTTCTTGATCGCCTCGACCGTGATCTCCGCGCGCGTTCACGAGCGCCTGGCCGACTTCAATCGCCTTCGCCACCGGCGTGAGCTCGATGGAATTCGTTTTCGTCAGGCCTTTGGCGGTGCGCTGCTTCATCCGCACGTGGTCCGGGTTCACGGTCATGATGATCGCGGTAATGAGCACGTCGTCGTGGCTGCCGTCGGGTACTTGCTTCCAGCCAAAGGTCTTTTCCGACGAATTCAACGACCTGATTGAACCCCTCGTAGTATTCGGGCCGATATGAAAAATGCGGGTCTTTCCCGCGCTGCCCATTTCGCCGACAGGCCGCGGCTGTCTCCTTCATCCCGCGCTGATTGCCGCCGCTGTCGCCAAGCAGGATCACGTTCTGGAATCCGGTGACGCGGAAGCTGTTGGCGATGTCTGACAGCAGGCCTGAAATGTCGCATCGCTGACGCCGATGCTGCCAGGATAGGGCATGGCGCCGGTCGGCGGATCGAAGTTGCCCTCGGGAACGAACGGCACGTTGGGTGCACACAGCGCGTTGCCGAGCTTGCGGGCGATAGCTTCGCAGCCGGCGCGATTGACGTAGTTGTGTTTGCCGGTGGCGAGGTAGGCTCCGTTCTGTTCCATCCCTCCGGTCGGGACGATGATCGTCGTCTTACCGGCGCGAATGGCGTCGCGGACCTCGAGCCACGTCAACTCCTCGAGCCACACCGAATCGACGGCGTCGATCGGCCGCGGCATCGCCATCATCTTTTCGTGTTCGGCTCGTGCGGCGGCGGCGCGCTCCTCCGGCGATCGCTGCTGGCCGCGGGCGCGGCCGCCTGCTGGGCGAGCGGCAGCCGCCGCCAGCGCCAGCAACCATCGTCGGTCGTGAGCACTGTCCGTACGTTCATCAGAACCTCCCTTGGTCAGTCGAAATGCGGTGGGCGGGTGCCGCGCCATCTGCCGCGGCACCCGCGAGCGGCTGCAAGGGGCGACCGGGCCGGCCCGGTGTGTCGCTTGAAGAAGCGTGCGAGCGCTTCGGGTGGCGCGGGTCGTGTAAACGGCGTGACGGCGACAATGAGCACAAGGCGGACGACAAGACCCGGGCACGATCGGGTGCACGGCTCGCGGCCCACGGCGACCTTTGCCAACGTCAGCGCCGTCCAGACGACGGTCATGAGGAAGCCGCCGACCGACGAAGCGGTGGCGGCTGCCGGTGTCGTCCGCGGCGAGGACAGCCCGAAGAGCAGCGGGAAGAAAAACGTCGCGCCAATCATCGCGACTGAGTACGACACGATGGCGAGGATCAACGCCGGCGTGTTGATCGCGGCGATGAACGACACGCTCCGACGATGACCAGCGTGACAGCGCGAGACGCCAGGTAATAGGCCTCGCTGCGGATGATGCCGGCGCGCTCGTGCCACGACTTGCGGACGAGGTCGTGCGCGACGGCGGCGCCGGCGAGGAGCAGCAGCGATTCATTGGCGGCGCTGGCGATGCTCGTCAGCACCACAGCGGTGCCGATCGGACCGAGCACGAGCGTGACGAGGGCGGGGAACGCCGCGTCTGGCGTGGTCAGACCGTCGAACACGAGCACGCGTGCCGCCGCACCCAGGTAGAGGTTGCCGAAAAGCAGGAACACCATCACCAGCAGGCATGTGGTCGGCAGCGCGTAGCGCGCCACGTTGCTGTCGCGGGCGATGAAGACTTTGGTGATCAGCTCGATGCGCGTCGAGTAGGCGATAAACCAGACCAGCCACCATGACAGCAGATAGGCCCAGGTCCACTGCGTGCCGACGACCGACGTCCAGCCCGGGGCCATTGCTTCCGCACGCTCGAGCATGTGTGTCCAGCCGCCGGCCGTTTGCCAGACGTACGGCACAATGACCAGCAGGCCCAGCCACATGAACAGGAACTGGGCGATGTTGGTCCACATCACCGCCAGGATCCCGCCGACGACGACATAGAACACGAAGAGCAGCGTGCCAACGGCCATTGCTGTCACAAATGGCAGATCGAGAAGCCCACTCAGAACGATGCCCATCCCGCGGATCTGCGCGACGAGGTACACGATGCAGGACAGGGCGATGACAACTGCCGTGAACGCGCGTAGACCAACGCTGTTGAAGCGATCGGCCATGAAGTCCGACAGCGTGAAGGCGCCGATGTCGCGCAGCTTGCGGGCAAAGAACAACAGGATGACAAGAAAGCCGGCAGCGAAGCTGATGAGCGGCAGAATCGCCACGCCGCCGTACGCCGCCGCGAACGCCACGCCGCTCAGAATCGAACCGCCGTGCATCACCGAGGACATCAGGCCGAGGATCATGACGACGGTGCCAAACCGGCGACCGGCGGTCCAGAGGTCGTCGGCGCCCTTCTGCTGACGCCCCGACCACAATCCGATCACTACCATCAGCACGATGTAGGTGCCGAAGACGAGATAGCCGGCGAGCGTTGGACTCATGACGGTGGCAATGCCATCTCATTCACGCCGGCCGGTCTTGATCTGCCAGCACAGGAAGTACCTGATACGCGATCAGGCCGAGTGGGATGACGATGAGAACGATCAGGCTGGAAAGGGGCAATCCGAGAACCTGCACGAACAGCTCCTGCGCAATGTGACGGCGCGCCGCGAGGTGCACCGCGCGTCGAGTGCGCATGAGTATGCCACAATCTTTTAGGTATAAACGACTTCGCTGGCAGGCGCGCGCCGGTATGACAGTGGCACGATGGCGGCGTGGTGAATGCGGCCGAATTTCGCTGGAAAAGTTAGGCTTAAAGGATATTCTGACAGCGGCACTGTCCTGCGTGTCGCGACATTCAGAGACATCCATGACGCGAGCTGCGTTCCGCATTCTGATCGCCGTGCTCATCGGGTCGACGGGCAGGTTGGCCTCACCGCCAAGCAGGCACCGCCGCCCGCTCAGAAGGCGGCCGCCCGGCCAGCGCCGATCGCGTCGCACGACCGTGCCGCACCAGCGGTCGCCCTCGATGCTGCCACCGCTGCCGTCCGGCAGTACTGCACGACGTGCCACAACGATCGCAGAAAGGCCGGCGGCCTGACGCTCGCCGCGTTTGACGCGACGCACGCGGCGCAGGAAGCGCCCATTGCCGAAAAGATCATCCGGAAACTGCGCGCGGGGATGATGCCGCCGCCCGGGGCGAAGCGCCCCGACGAGGCGACACTCCTCGGCGTCGCCGCCGCGCTCGAGACCCACATCGATCAGGTGGCCGCGACTCGACCGCATGTCGGACCGCGGCCATTTCAGCGTCTGAACCGTGCCGAGTATGCGAGATCGATCCGCGATCTGCTGGCTCTCGAGATCGACGTCGACGCGTTTCTTCCTCCCGACACGTCGAGCGGCGGATTCGACAACGTTGCCGATGTGCAGGTCTCGTCCGCCACATTGATGCAGGGATACCTGCGCGCCGCCACGCGAATCAGTTGGCTGGCCATCGGCGATCGCAACGCCAGCGCGTCGGAAGCCGCCTACAGCATTCCTCGCACCGCATCGCAGATGCGGCGCGTCGACGGCGCGCCGATCGGCACGCGCGGGGGCATCTCTGTGCTGCACGTGTTTCCCGCGGACGGCGAGTACAGCTTCCGCATGATGCTCGCGTCGTCGAGCAACGTGCTCTACGGCAGCCCGGCGCGCGGCGAGCAGATCGAGGTGTCGATCGACGGCGAGCGCGTCGCCCTGATGGATGTCAACCCGAGGATGACGGAATCGGATCCGAACGGGATGAACATCTTCACGCCGCTCGTGCAAGATCCAGGCGGGACAGAAACGCGTCACGGCGGCGTTCATTCAGCGCTTCAAGGCGTCGGTCGACGACCTCATCGCACCAGTCGAGCACACGCTCGCGGACGGCCAGATCGGCCTTGCCGTCGGGCGTCACCACGCTGCCGCATATGTTGAACTTCAGCATCGCGGGGCCGCAGATGGTCACCGGCGTGGCCGACACGGGAGCCGCCGGAAGCTGTTCATCTGCCGCCCGACGAGTGTGGCCGAGGACGCGCCGTGTGCCACGAAGATCATTCGTGCGCTGGCCGATCAAGCGCCTTTCGCGCGCCGTGTCGACGCGGCGACGCTCGAGCGCCTCATGCAGGTCTATCGAGAGGCGCGTCAGGACGGCGACTTCGAGGCGGGTATTCGGACGGCGCTGCAGGCCGTGCTGGTGAGTCCCCGTTTCCTGTTTCGCTTCGAACAGGCGCCGGCCGACTCCGCTCGGACCGGTCACAACTACCGGATCAGCGAATTCGACCTGGCCTCGCGGTTGTCCTATTTCCTGTGGGCGACGCTGCCTGACGATGAGCTGACGGCAGCGGCGGCGAAGGGACAGCTGCAGCGCGAAACTTGCGCAGCAGATGAAGCGTCTGCTTGCCGATCCGCGTTCCGAGGCGCTGGCGCTCGCGGTTCGCGGCGCAGTGGCTGCGCCTGCAGGAGCTCGAGAAGATCAATGCCCGATCCGCCGCTCTATCCCGTATTACGACTACACGCTCGGCGCGGCGATGGCGACGGAAACGCGAGCGTTCTTCGAAAACCTGGTGCGCGAGGATCGCAGCGTGCTGGAGCTGCTCACGGCCGACTACACATTCGTCAACGAGCGGCTGGCGGCGCACTACGGCATTCCCGACGTCAGCGGCGCGGCGTTCCGCAGGGTACTCATTGCCCGACGACCGGCGCGGCGATTCTCGGCCACGGCAGCGTTCTGACGCTCACGTCGATTGCCGATCGCACCTCTCCGGTCCTGCGGGGCAAGTGGGTGATGGAGGTGCTGCTGGGGACACCACCGCCGCCGCCGCCGCCGAACGTGCCCGACCTCGAGCCGGCGCGGTCGCACGGGCGGCTGCTATCGGTGCGCGAGCGAATGGAAGAGCACCGCGCGAGCCCTGCCTGCAGCTCGTGTCATCGTGTGATCGATCCGTTGGGCCTGGCGCTCGAACACTTCGACGTGACTGGCCACTACCGCATCAAGGACAACGGCCAGCCGATCGATTCGTCTGGCGAGCTGTACGACGGCACGCAGGATCAGCGGGCTGACGGGTCTGCGCGATGCACTGTTGAAGCGCAAGGACATCGTGCTGCAGAGCTTTACCGAAAACCTGATGACCTACGCGCTCGGCCGGCGGATCGAGGCGGCGGACATGCCGACCGTGCGCGCGATCGTTCGCGCGGCGGCGCAAACAGGATTACAAGATCTCGGCATTCATCACGGGCGTGATCGCGAGCCCCGCGTTTCAGATGCGCGCGGTCGAGGATAGCCCGACAACGATCGCCGGACGGCACTAACGACGGCGCCACGCCGGTGGCGTAACAGGAGAGCGCAATGTTCATCTCGAAAAAGCACATTTCACGGCGGACGGTTCTTCGCGGCATGGGCGCGACGATCGCGCTGCCGTTGCTCGACGCGATGGTGCCGGCCGGCGTCGCGATGGCGCAGACCGCCGCGGCGACAAGACGCGGCTCGCGTGCATCGAGATGGTGCACGGCTCGGCCGGCGCGACGGCGTTTGGCGCGTCGAAGAACCTGTGGTCGCCGGCCGCGACCGGGCGCGCGTTCGATCTCTCGCCGACCGCGATGAGCGCATCTCGAGCCGTACCGCGACTACCTGACGATTGTCAGCAACACCAGCGCGCGCGATGGCCGAGGCGCTCGAACTGCCCGAGATCGGCGGCGATCATTTCCGATCGAGCGCCGTGTTCCTCACGCAGGCGCATCCGAAGCAGACGCAGGGCTCGGACGTCGAGGTCGGACGTCTCGCTCGATCAGATCTACGCGCAGCGCTTCGGCCAGGACACGCCGATTCCGTCGATGCAGCTCTGCATCGAGAACATCGACCAGGCTGGCAGCTGCGCCTACGGCTACGCCTGCGTCTACATGGACACGATCAGCTGGGCCACGCCGACGCAGCCACTGCCGATGGTGCGCGATCCGCGCGCCGTGTTCGATCAGCTGTTCGGGCTCGGCGCCACGCCGGAGCAACGCCGCGCGCAGCGCAAGGCGGACCGCAGCATCCTCGACTGGGTGTCGCGAGGAATTCGCGCGGCTGCGGCCGCAGCTGATCCCGTCGGACCGCGCCCGCTTGAACGATTATCTTGATGACATGCGCGAGATCGAGCGCCGTATTCGACCATCGAAGCGCGCAACACGCAGCGGCGACGTCCGCGAGCTGCCCGAAGCGCCCGCCGGCGTGCCGGACGATTTCGAAGAGCACGTCAAGCTGATGTTCGACCTGCAGGCGATCGCCTTCGCGTCCGACATCACCCGCGTCTTTTCGTTCAAGACGGGCCGCGACGCCTCCGGGCGCGTCTATCCGAAGAGCGGCGTCAGCACCGGTTTCCATCCCGCGTCGCATCACGGCGGCCGCGAGGATCGGATCCTGCAGTTCCACCAGATCAACAAGTATCAGGTTAGCCTGATGCCGTACTTCCTCGAGAAGCTGAAGAGCACGCCGGATGGCGACGGTTCGCTGCTCGATCACAGTCTCATCGTCTACGGCTCGCCCATGGGCGACGGCAACATGCACAACCATGTGCGCTGTCCGCTCTTCCTCGCCGGCCATGCGAACGGCAAATTGAAGGGCAACCTGCACATCGCGCGCCAGGCGGACGGGCCGATGGCGAACGTGATGCTGAGCGTCGCTGCACATGCTCGGCGTCGACGACCGGCAGACGTTCGGTGACAGCACCGGCACGTTCGATCTCAATGCCGCGCAGGAAACGACGCTGGCGTAACGATGCACGGCACTACGCGCGGAAAGCCGAGAATGCTCGCACGGGCGGGAATGAACACACGCGGTAGGCTCGCTGCTCTTGCGACGGGTTTGCTCTGTTCAATCGCTCTTTATGCCGCGGCACCGGCAACCCCAGTCGCCGATGCCGCGCGCGCCGGCGATCGTGCGGCCGTGCAAAAGCTGCTGCGCGACGGTGCAGATGTGAACCTGGCACAGGGCGACGGGATGAGCGCGCTGCACTGGGCGGCCAGTGCAACGGCGACCTCGCGCTGGCCGACGTGTTGTTGCAGAGCGGCGCGAGCGTGACGTCGCGAACCCGGTTGGGTGGCTACACACCGCTCGCGCTTGCCGCCGAAGCGGGACATGGTGCGGTGGTCGCGGCTTTGATCAAGGGCGGCGCCGACGTAAACGCAGCCGACACCAGCGGGACGACGGTCCTGATGCTGGCGGCGGCGTCTGGCGACGTCGAGTACGATTCGCATGCTGCGTCGACGGGGCGCCGATGTCGACGCGCGTGAGAGCGCCATGGAACAGACCGCGCTGATGTTTGCCGCGGCCCGCAACCGCGCCAGCGCAATCGAGATCCTGTCGGCGCGCGGTGCGCAGCTCGACGCGACCAGCAAGGTCGTGAATCTGACGGCGCCGACCCGCGCGGGGGCCCGCACCTCCCGGTGCGCCTGCGGGCGGCCCGGCCGCGCGCGGACGCGGCGTGCCCACAGGCGTCGCCGGCGTGCGACGGCCCTACAGCTACAACGAACTGGTCGGCACACAGGGCGGTCTCACGCCGTTGCTGTTCGCGGTGCGACAGGGTACGTCGACTCGGTGAAGGCCCTGGTCGACTGCCGGCGCCGACGTGAATACGGTGAGCGCCGGCGACAAGACCAGCCCGCTACTGATGGCGATCATCAACGGCCATTTCGATCTCGCCGCAGTACCTGATCGAGCGCGGCGCCGACGTGACGCTGGCCAGCGTCGGCGGCGTCACGCCTTTGTACGCGGCGATCAATATCCAGTGGGGCCCGAAATCGATGTACCCGCAGCCGCAGGCCTACCTGCAGCAGAAGCTCTCGTATCTCGAGCTGATGAGGGCGCTGCTCGCCAAGGGCGCCGACGTCAACGCCCGGGTCAACGAGGAAAGTGTGGTTTACCAGTTTCAACACCGATCTGTCCGGTGTGGACGAGATCGGCGCCACGCCGTTCTGGCGCGCCGCCTACGCGAGCGACGTCGAGGCCATGCGGCTGCTGGTGGCCGCACGGGCGCGGATCCGAACATCCCGACGATGCGGCCGGCTGGCCGGCCGCGTCCGGCCGAGAGCCAGCGCGAGGCGGCGCCCGACGTCTCCGGGCTGCCGCCGATTCCGGTCGGCGGCCCCGGCGTGCCGCCGCTGCTGGCCGCGGCCGGCGTCGGCTATGGCGAGGGCTTCGCCGCCAACTCGCACCGCTATGCGCCGACCGGGTTTCTCGCCGCCATCCGTTACCTGGTCGACGAACTCGGCGCCGACGTCAACGCCATGGATTACGACGGCAATACCGCGATTCATCACGCCGCGGCCCGCGGGGACACCGAAAGCATCCTGTTCCTGGTCTCGAAGGGCGCCGACGTCACGCGGCTCAATCGCGAGGGGCAGACGACGGCCGACATGGCCAACGCGCCGACGCAGCGCGTGCAGCCGTTCCCCGAAACGCTTGCGCTGCTCGTCAAGCTCGGCGCCAAGAACAACCACAAGTGCGTCTCGTGCTGATCGCCCGCTGATCCGGCCACACTCTCGTCCCCGCAAAGCGCCCGAATCGCCTTGACACGGCGCACTGGCTCCCCATAGCATCCCGCTTGTTTAAGACTAAAGTATCGAGCCCGGTCACTTGTGAGGCCAGCATCGTTCCGCACACACACGGGAGGTCGGCAATGTTGGTAAGTGGGCATTTGTGTCGCGCTGGCCCTGGCCGCTGCTGCCGATCGCGAGCGTCTCGACGCACAAGTCAGCACGTTCGATTTGAGCGGGACGGTCAAAGACGATCAAGGCGGGGTGCTGCCGGGCGTCACCGTTACCGTGCGCAACGAGGAAACCGGCCTCACGCGAACCGTGGTCACCGACGCAGGTCGGCCTCTACTACTTTGCCGCGCTGCCGCCGCAGGGCACGTGGCGCGTTGTCGGTTGAGCTCGCCGGCTTCTCGGCCACACCGGCGTCAAGGTCTGCGATTCGCCGCCAACACCAAGCCGATCATCAATGTGACGCTGACCGTCGGCACCGTCGCCGAGACCGTGACCGTCGTCGGCGAAACGGCGTTGCTCGATACCGGCCAGGCGATGAAGGCCATGAGCATCACGCAGGAGCAGATTCGGAACTGCCACTGGTCGGCCGCGACTTTCTCGACCTCGCGCTGATGGGGTCCGGCGTGTCCGACGTCGCCACCGGCGCCGTCGCCGGATCGCAGAGCCAGACGATCAGCGGCGTGTTCTCGCGCTATACCTCGTACCAGCTCGACGGCTTCAACAACACCCGCGATCAGCACGGCGTGCAGAAAGCTGACGTCTCGCTCGACGCCATCGCCGAGTTCAGCGTGTTGAGCAATCAGTTTTCGGCTGAGTACGGCCAGTCGATGTCCGGCATCGTCTCGGTGATCACCAAGAGCGGGACCAACGACCTGCACGGCAGCGCGATTTATGTTCGTGCGTCCCGGGGTCCTGGGATGCGCGAGACCGGCTGACCGGCCTGCGGGCGCCCTACGATCGGCAGGATACCGGCTTCACCTTCGGCGGGCCCGATCAGGCGCAATCGAACGCACTTCTTTTCGAGCTTCGAGTACCGCAACGAGGACGACGCAGGCGGTCGTCACCGCGACGATCGATAACGGCAAGTACCAGGGCACCTTCCCGATCGGATCCAACCGCACGCGCTTCCTCGGCCAAACTGAACCATCGCTTCAACGACAACAACACCCTCGAAGGGTCGTTCATCATCGGCGACGAGACCGGGCGAGGGCGGCATTGGCGGTCTGACCGTTGCCGAGAACCCGACGGTCGTCGATCAATGACGACGTGACGTTCCAGGCGACCTATACGACGATCATGTCGAATCGTGCCGTCAATGAGGTGAAGGTCGCGTATTCGAACGAGGACTACAGCTCGATCCGCGACGCGACGACGTTGACCGAGGGCGGCGTCGGGCTGACCTATCCGTCGCAAGCGACCTTCCCCGGGTATTCGGCGCAGACGGCACCCGACCGGATGATTCAGATCGCCGACAAGGTGACGCTGCATGTCAACCGGCACGTGATGAAATTCGGCACGAGCGTGCACAGCGCCACGCCGGGCGGGCTGATTCACAGCAATCTGGACGGTACGTATACGTTCTCGCCGGGCGCGCCGTTCCCCTACAACCCGAACAATCCGGCGTCCTTCCCGGTGAGCTATGCCCAGGGATTCTTCGGGCCAGACGGCGGCGGTGAGTTGCAAGCTGGACGAATGGCACGTCGCGCTGTTCGCGCAGGACGACTGGAAGCCGCTCGAGAATCTCACGTTGAATCTCGGCGTGCGCTACCAGTACGAGTCTTCGGTGCCCGACAAGAACAACATCGCGCCGCGCATCGGCTTCGCGTGGGATCCGACCAGCAACGGCCGCATGGTGTTTCGCGGCGGCTTCGGCATTTTCCACAGCGACGTGTTCAGCACGGTCGACGCGTTCGAGGCCTACCAGGACGCCAATGGATTCCGCTCGGTGACGTCTTGCCCCTGGCGACGCGCAGTTTCCGCAGTTTCCGAGCAAACTGCCGGGCCCGGTCCTTCCGCCGGGTGTGACCTCGGCGCCCGGGGCTGTGTACATGGAGGTCGCGGAATTCGCGCCCGATCTGCGACAGCATCCCGAGTCGTATAACTACACGGTCGGTTTCGAGCGGCAGTTGTGGAAGGACTTCTCTGCGTCGGTGGACTTCACCTACAACCGCGGCGAAAACGTCATCGTTCCCACTGACCTCAACGCACCGCCGTTCCTCGATTACGCGACCGGTGCGCGACGCGACACCGCAACAGGGCGATGCGCTGCGCCCCTTCGGGGTGCCGGGGCGGCCGATACCCGGCGGGGGTGTTTGATTTTCCTCCCGAACGGTTACCCGTACAGCAACTATCGCAATCTCTGGGTGATCGAATCAACCGGCTGGTCGCGATTACAAGGCACTGCGCCTCGAGCTCAACCGCCGCTTTGTCAACGGCTTCAGCCTGCAGGGGCAATATACGTGGTCGCGCCTGACCAACAACGGCGACGACTTCCGTGACGGCAACTCTCTGCCGCTCGATCCCGAACAACCGGGAGCTGGAAGCGGGCCGGGGCTCGACCGACACTCCGCATCAGTTCTCGCTCAACGGTATCGTGCAACTGCCGTGGGAACTCCAGCTCGCCGGGATCGTGCGCGCGCGATCGGGCTCCACCGTCGATCCGCGGATTGGTCAGGACATCAACGGCGATCGGAACACGCGCGAGCGCCCAGTGATTGACGGCCAGATCGCCGAGCGAAACAGCTTCAGGCGTGCGGGCACTGTGACCGCGGACATGAGTTTGGTGAGGCGCGTCCGGTTCGGTGGCACGACACTCGAAGGCCGCTTCGAGGTGTTCAATCTGACGAACCGGTTGAATGTGAACGGCGTGAACAGCGTCTGGGGTCTTGCTGAGGCGCCCCTCGCGACCTTCATGCAGACGACCAGCGCCTTACCGCCACGCCGCTTCCAGGTGTCGGCACGCGTCACCTTCTGAGGCGTCGACCGTGACGGATACAGCGACGACCGTTCGGCGGCGGGTATTCCTGCGCCGAACGGCCGTGGCGACGGCCGGGTTGCTGCTCGCCCCTCGTCTCCGCGCGTCTCAAGGTCGCGCGCTGACCGTTGCCGCCGGCGGCGACGCGATCATCACGCGGCCTCTGCGCGCGCTCACCCAGCCGGAAGTCACCGGGCTGCTCAAGATCTTTCAGGGTGCCGACGCCGGGTTTTTCAACTGCGAGATGACCTTTCACGAGATGGAGGGGTACCCGACGCAGACGGGCGCATGCGGGGACCTGAATCTGATCGCCGATCCGCGTATTGCCGCGGACCTGCGGTGGGCGGGGTTCAATCTCACAACGGTCGCCAACAACCACGCGCTCGATTACGGCCACGGCGGCTTACTGGCGACGCTGCGCCATCTGCGCGAGGCAGGTATCGTCGCCGCGGGAGCCGGAACCAATCTCGCGCAGGCTCGCGCGCCACGATATCTGGACACCGCCAACGGACGCGTCGCGCTCATCGGCTGCGCGTCGACGTTCCGTGATGGCAGCGAGGCCAGCGCCGCTCACGCCGATATTCCGGGACGACCAGGGCTCAATCCGCTTGGCATTCGCCGCATCTACGAGCTGCCTGCGGAGCGTCTCGCAACCTTGCGCGAGACGCAGCGCCTGTTGCCGGGCAGCGGCGGTGGCGGCGCTGATGCCGGCGGCGCTTCATTGCGGTTCCTCGGAAATACCTTCCGGGAAGGGCCGCAGGCGCGGGCGTTGACCGAGGCGGATACGCGCGACCAGCGGGCGATCGTCGAGCAAGTCGCCCGCGCTCGCGCCGAAGCCGACGTCGTGCTGGTCACGATCCACGCGCACGAAAGCGGTGCCAACCGCGAGCAGCCAGCCGACTTCCTGGCAGCCATTCGCGCGCGCGTGCATCGATGCGGGTGCCCATGCGTTCCTCGGTCACGGCCCGCACGTCATTCGACCGCTGGAGATGTACCGCGGATTTCCAATCTTCTACAGCTTGGGCAATCTCTACTTTCAAGCGGAAACGATCTGGCAGATCCCTCAGGAAATCTACGACAACTGCGAGCTCGACCAGCTCTCCCCGTCCGGATTTTTTCAGAAGGTGATGCCGCGCAGTTTCGATGCGCCGGGAAGCGCTGCCGACGCGATCTGGGAAGCGGTAGTGCCGAGCATGCGCTTCCGCGACGGCCGCCTCGAGGCGTTGACCGTGTACCCCATCGACTTGTTCCGCTCGTTGCCTCCGACCCAACGCGGCACCGCAGGACTCGCATCGGGTGCCGTCGCCGAACGGATCCTCGCGCGACAGCAGAAGCTTTCGGCGGCCTCCGGCACGGTCATGACGATCCGCAACGGTGTTGCGGAAGTGAAGTTGTCGTAGAAAACACAGAACGACGCGGATTAGGAGATGTCCGCCGGATTACAAAAGGGCGGAGGGTTTCGTCGAAGCGAATTACCGCACAGGGTCGTGTGTCGCCCGAACGCGGCGCGCGCCCCACCTCATGCGAGCCCATCCGAGTCAACGCTCGCGACGTCCTGTGTTATCCGCGTGAATCTCCTCCGCGTTTTCTAGTTCGGGGTTTTGGGTTCGCTCGCGTACGGTCCCAGCGCGACATTGCTCGTCAGCGTCTGCTTGCGTCCGCCGCGCCACACAATCAGATCGAGCGCCACCGGATCGCTGCGCAATTCCCGCATCAGCCATTGCCGCAGCCCGTCGACACCGCCATTTCCACGAAAGAACGGCTCGCCGCCGACTTCCAGCAACAGGTCCCCGGCACGAAGACCAGTCGACGCGAACGGCGCCCCGCGTGTGACGCTATTCACTCGAATGGCCACTTGTTCGGCGGCGGACACTGCACCCGACGGCATTGCGACTTCAGGTCCATCGAAGCCAACGGTGGGCAAGCGCTCGCTCAGCGCCGCAACGGCGAAGCGCTCCCAGTAGGAAAGTGTTTTCTCCGGGTAGCGTGGCACAAACGCCGACGAGAGCGCGCGGCCGGCGTCGGCGGCGCCGGCGCTCACCTTGACCTTGACGCGCGCCGCCGAGATCCGCCGCTCGTCGTCCAGTGTGCGCGCCTCCTCGAGAGCGGTCGCGATCGACCGCGGAACAATGCCCGTGAACTCCTGGACGCCGTTGACCCAGATCTCGAGAGGCTTATCGAGATCCACCAGGCGATCGTGAAGATATAGCGTCAGCTCGCGCACCCAGCGCGTGTCGATGTCGATGCGGGTCGGGCTTGTAACCCTTGCGCGCACGAGTCCTTGACGTGTATCCGTTTCGATCCATCGCACCCTCCGCTCGACGGGAATGATCGCGCCATGCGGGACCCGCAACACCTCTTTGGGGTAATTGACCCGAGGCCGAAGTTCGAGCGCGCGCAACACATCCGCATAGTGATCCTCGAACCCCTCGTGTGCGCGATCCGGGAACTCGCGATAGGTCATGTCGTACCCGAACCCGGTCACGATCCCCGCCAACGCGCGCGGCCCCTCGATTCCCCAGATGTTGCGGTCGCGCGCACCTTCGAGGACGTAGACTGGCGTGTCTTTCAAGTTGCGCAGCAGCAGCTCACGCGAGTCTCCTTCAGTCGAGACCGGGACGATGGCCGAGAACCATCCGGGGCGGGCGGCGGCAAACTGCAGAGAGTAGTTTGACCCGAGGGAGATCCCCGTCGACACCATTCGATCAGGGTTGATGCGGTAGCGCGCCCGCAGGCTCCGCAGGATCGTGTCGACCTGCTCGGGATGAAACACTCCGTACGGCAAGCGGTTTTCCGTACGCGCTCCTGCGGTCAGCGAAGGCGTGATTCCGGGTGATGCGACGATCCAGCCGGCCGTGGCCGCCGCTTCGGCCCAGACTCTGATCATGCGCTCGGCGGATCCGCGGATCTGCGCGGGATTGCTCGGCGGTCCGCCGTGCATGGCCCACATCAGTGGCCACGATTTCTCGGGTGTGTATCCCGGCGGCAACTGTACAAACACCGGCACCACGGGCCCCGCGGGTATTGAAAGCGAAAGCTCCTGAAGCGAACTCGTGTCCGCCCTTGCCGTCAACGCGGGATATTCCGTTCGGCCGCGACGAAGCAGCTCTTCCAGATCAAGGAAGCGCTTGCGTGACACGTTTGCATAGGCGGGCTCTTTGAGCGCAGCCTCAGCCTCCGCTCGCTCCGCGTCGGAGGCGGGCCACAGATATCCACGGACCACGCGTTCGAGCTGATCGAGTGCCTGCTTTTCGCGCGCGCGCGCCTCGACGAGCTCCGGAGGATCGGCGGCGGCTGCGGCCTGGCCTGCCGATCCTCAAGACGATCTGGCGAGACGGTCGCGACGTGCGTCCACCCCGCTGTCGCGAGGAGTAGGGCGATGACGAGGATCGGTCGTGACGCCAGCTTCGCTGCCATGTCCACTCCAGAACTCCGTTCTTTTTCGTGTTTTCGTCTTTTTCGTGTTTTCGTGACCTGCGATTCGCCTTGACAGCATTGGAGCCCAAGCACAGAATGCACGAACTCGTCGAATCCTAAACTATCTAAACTCGAATGGCTTTGGTTCGGCGACCCGTGGCATTGGAGGGATCATGCGTTGTACGTGTGCGGTCGTTTGTCTGGTCGCCGGCTTGGTCGCCGGTTTGACCGTTGCGCCGGCGTTGGCGCGCAGACACACTTCGATCTGGCCGGAACCGTGACCGACAACTGCGGCGCGGTGTTGCCCGGCGTGACGGTCACCCTTCGCAATCTCGACACCGGGCTGGTCCGCACGTCGGTGACCGACGAGCGGGGCAAGTACAACTTTCCGACCGTGCCGCCGACCGGCCAGCTGGACGCTGACCGCGGAACTGAGCGGCTTCCAGACGATCACCCGCGAGGGTCTCGAGTTCCAGGCCAACACGCTGCCGCAGATCGATCTGCAGCTCGGCGTCGCCGGCGCTGCAGGAGACGGTGACCGTCACCGCGGGCGCGCCGATGGTGCGCACGCGCGAGAGCGAACGATCGGCAATTCTCGACCAGACGATGCTGACCGATCTGCCGGCCGGCGGCGGCCGCGATTTCATGTCGCTGCTCAAGGCGACCGGCGAGGTCGTGCAGTCGGGCGGCGACATCTCGCTCGCCGGCCAGGGACGGCGCACCGCGAACTTCATCGCGGACGGCGTGTCGATGACCGGCCGCGAGATCCGCACGCTCGACGGCGCGTTCGGCGGCGGCAGCGGCCTGTCGCTCGAGACGATCAAGGAACTGCAGGTCATCACCAGCGGCTTCAAGGCCGAGACCGGGCAGACCGGCGCCGGCACGATCAGCGTGGTGACCAAGAGCGGGACCAACCGGTTCGAAGGCACGGTCTTCGGCTACTTCCGCCCGACCAGCCTGGTCGGCGACAACCCGATCACCGGCAACCCGCCGGCGAAGCAGGATCGCCAGCAGTGGGGCGGCGTGCTTGGCGGCCCCATCGCGCCGCGACAAGACGCACTTCTTCGGCTCCTGGGAGTCGACCGCGTCAACGGCGAGTCGGTGGTGACGTCGGTGCTCGATCCCGGCACGTTCCCGACGCAAGTCGCACATCAACCAGGGCTTCGGGCGCATCGATCACCGCTTCAACGAGCAGCAACGTGCTCGACGCGCGCTACAGCCTGACGCGCAACGGCAGCGAGAACGGCGGCATCGGCGGACTCAACACCTTCGACCGCCGCACCAACAACGAGTCGCAGAGCGACACCGTCGTCAGCTCGCTGGTGACGCTGTTCGGGTCGAACAAGGTGAACGAGGCGCGGGCCCGCTACACCTACAACACCACCGACTGCTACTCGCCGCTCACCGCCGAGAGACGGCGTGGCGTCGCGGACGCCCGACTTCTCGAACGTGCCGGTCTCGGTCAGCCGCGCCGGCGTCGGCAACACTGGGCCGCCGACCGGGCTGCCGCAGAACCTGGTCGAGAAGCGGCTGCAGTTCGTCAACAACTTCTCGATTCGTGACCGGCTCGCACCAGTGGAAGTTCGGCGGCGACGTCATCCAGTCGTGGCGCTTCGTCACGTTCTTCAACAACTTCGCCGGCACCTATACCTTCGCCGCCGGCACGCCGTTCCCGTTCAACGCCGCGCAACCCGGCGACCTATCCCTTCCAGTACACGCAGAGCTTCGGCAACTCGGGTTTGAACTTCAACGACACGATGGGTGCGCTGTTCGCGCAGGACGACTGGGAGATCGCGCGCGGCTGTCACGCTGAACCTCGGCGTGCGCTGGGACGTCGACACGCTCATTCAGGGCGACCACAACAACATCGCGCCGCGCGTCGGCTTCGCCTGGAACGTCGGCAACACCGGCAAGACGGTGATTCGCGGCAACACCGGCATCTTCTACGACACGCTCGAATCGTCGCTCATCAACCGCGAGTCGAACTTCGGCCCGGTCGGCCAGGCGGCGATCGACCTGCGGCAGGGCGATGCGCTGTTCCCGAGCCTTCCCCAACCGGTTCACCGCGTTTCCGACCGGCGCCGCGGCGGTGCCGCGCGCGACGGTCACGTGTCCCGGTCTACGAGGGCGACGACTTTCCCGTTCAGCATCGGCGACACGTTGCAGCGCATCGCGCCGTACTTCTTCAACTCGACGATCGGCTTCCAGCAGGAGCTGGGGCCGAACTGGGCGATGTCGGCCGACTACGTGCGCGTCCGCGCGTATGAGATGTTATCGACCCTCGACATCAACGCGCCGCCGTATCTTCCCCTCGGTCCCGGTCAGACGCGAACCGCGGCGCAGGCAAACCTGCTTCGACCGCTCGGCGTGCCGAATCGCACCGGCGGACCCTACAACATCCCGTTCACCGGCTTCCGCGATCTGCAGCTGCAGTTCAACAGCGGCGAGACGCAGTACGACGCCCTCAAGCTCGGCGTCACGCGTCGCTCGTCGGCGCGCTACGAAGTGCGCGTGAACTACACCTACAGCAAGGCTCGCGGCGACACCGACAATTTTCGAACCAACGAATCGTTCGTGCCTGGCCTGACGGATGTCGATGGTGATCGCAGCTACCAACAGGGTCCGGGGGCGAATGACGCGCCGCACAACCTCGCCGCGAGCGGCTACGTCCGCGTGCCGTGGGGTATCAACATTGGCGCCATCCTCACCTCGCGTTCTGGCTTCCCTTACACCGGTATCGTCGGGATCGACGCCGACGGCGACGGCGTGACCGGCACAACGGAGCTCGTTCGTCGACCGCCCGGCGGCGCTCACGCGCAACTCGTTCCGCTACCCGACACAGACGGCGCTCGACCTCAGCGCGGTGAAACAGTTCACGCTTGCGGGGTCGAACCGCATCGAGATTCGCGCCGATGTGTTCAACCTGACAAACAACAATGCCGCGACTCAAGTCAACAACACCATCGGTCTGGACGTGAACAACCCACCGGCAACGTTTGGCCAGGTAACACAGCGTCAGGGAGCCATCGAAGGGCAGTTGGCCATCCGCTATCGGTTCTAGGAACGAGTCATGATGAGACGCATCGTCATCTCAGCGGCAATTGCCGCCGCGGCGTCGGTTGTCGCCACCGCGCAGGGTGGCAGCGCAATCGCCATTCGGAACGTGACGCTCATCGACGGCACCGGCGCGACGCCGGCGCCGGGCACCACGGTGATCGTCGAAGGCAATCGCGTTACGGCGGTCGGTACGACCGTGCAGGCGCCAGCCGGCGCGCGTGTGATCGACGGCACAGGCAAGTTCCTGATGCCAGGCATGATCGACGCGCATATTCACTTACGCGGCGGACGCGGTGGTAATCGACCGGCGGCCGAACAGGAACGCGACGCGGTTCGCGCGCTCCACGGCTACCTCTATGCCGGTGTGACCACCGTCTTCGACGCGGGCAACAGGCCCGACTTCATCATGGGCCTGCGCGGCAAGGAGCAAAGCGGCGCCATCGTCAGCCCACGGATCCTCGCCACCGGCGGCACAGTGGCGAGTCCGAACGGACATGGCGGGCCGTACAACATCGAGGCGTGGCCGGCCGACCGGAAGCTGCTCGACGAGCACCTGGCGACCAAACCCGACCTGGCGAAGATCGGGCAGGACGAGCACGGCTGGGGCACGCGGCCGCAGATCAACCAACTTTCTGAAGACCTGCTCGAGAAGATCATTCGCTACTACCACAGCAAGGGCGTCCGGGTGATCATCCACACCTCGAACGAACACAATTCGATCGAAGCGATTTACGCGGGCGCCGACACGATGGCGCACCCGATCATCCAAGCGCCGGTGAGCGAGGCGTACTTGAAGATGATCGGCGTCAAGCGGGTGCCAACCGTCTCGACGCTGACCATCGGCGACAACTACAGCCGTCTCGCCGATCATCCGGAGTTCCTCGACGAGCCGCTGTACCTGGACACCATCGAAGCGGACGAACGGCAACGCCTCAAGACCGAGGAGTCGGCCACCCAGAAAGCGAATCGCTGGGCCGCCTGGATGAAGGTCATGACGCCCGTCGCGCAGGAGAACATGAAGCGACTCAACGAAGCCGGCAAGGACATCGTCGCCGCCGGCACCGATCAGACATCGGGCGCCGCCCTGCATCGCGAGCTCGAACTGCTCGTTGCCGGCGGCATCAGCCCGGCGGATGTCGTGGTCATCGCGACCCGCAACGCCGCTCGCGCCCTCGGTAAGCTCGAAACACTCGGCACGATCGAAGTGGGGAAGCTGGCCGACGTCGTGCTGCTCCGCGGCGATCCAACCAAAGACATCCAGAACGCGAAGAATATCGACACGGTCATCAAGAATGGTCAGATCGTGGACCGCGCGAAGCTTGATCTGCCGGTGAACCGACGTCAGGGAACACGGTAACCATCAGCTTGCGGTCAAGGCCTGACCGGCCGTGGCGGAAACCATCAGGAGGTTCCATGGGCATGCGCACGTCTTCCCTCGTCGTGATGTTGGCGACGCTGGTGGCTCCCGCTGCCGTTGCGCAGACCCCGGCGCGCTTTACCGTTGAGGACATGCTCGCAGTGCGGACATTTGCCGGCGGGCAGCCAATTGCGCTGTCGTCGACCGGCCGCTGGATCGCCTACGTCCTCACTGACAAGGACGATGAGTGGAACGTGCAGGAGGGGCGGCCCACCGGACACGTCTTTGTGCAATCGCTCGGACCTCAGGTGGGAGCGCCGCGCGCGCTTTCTTCGGGCGCGGTGCACAGCTCGTTTCCGGTCTGGTCTCCTGACGGCCGCAGGCTCGCCTTTCTCCGTGAAGAGAACGGCGCCGGCCGCACCGTGATCTGGGACGCGGAGCGCGACCAGATGACTCCCGTCGGCGAGACGTTTACCGCGCGCATTGAGCAGGCGCCGCAGTGGGATCCCTCAGGGAGGGTAGTGGTCGTCGCCGCGGCCGTGCCCGCAACGCCGCAAGCGCCGTATCGTGTGCGATCGGTCAAGAACACGGATGCGCGCATTCCTGGAGATCAGTTCTTTACGAATACGGACGCCGCGCGCCTGGTTTCGATCGATGCCACAACGGGCGCGTCGACGGTGCTGACTCCGCAGCCGATCATCCTGCGCTCCTTCCAGTTGTCGCCGAGCGGACGCTACATCCTCTACGTCGCACCGAGCCCGGAGACGCTCGGCATCATCGGGAAAGAGCAGAACGACAGCTTCGTGTTGACGGTGCCGGCCGGTGCGACGGCGTTGGCGCCTGCCCGCAAGCTGACCGAGCGCGGCCGACTCTCGTGGTGGCCCGACGGCGATCGCATCGCGTACGTTCGTGGTGGGCGGCTGATGATCATGCCGGTCGAGGGCGGCGAAGGGAAGCCGTGGCTCGAGTCGCTGAAGCTCTCCATCGGCGAGCCGACGTGGACGCCCGATCGCAAGCGCTTTGCGACGCTCGTTGCTGATCCGTCGGTGACCGACCCCGAGCTCGAGCCCGGCAAGCCGGGAATGTACTCGACGGCGCAGCCATTCATGGATGTGTATGTTGTCGAGGCGGACGGCTCTTCGAAGAACGTCACCACGTCGATCACCGATCAGGTAAGCGGCCCGGTGTGGAGCCTGGACGGAACGGCGCTGTTTTTCAAAGCGGTCGACAACAAGAGCTATGACGAAACGATCTATCGCTACACGGTGGCGGATCAAAAGCTCGAGCCCGTCGTGCGCGGCGAAGAGTCCTTCGGGCGGCTGCAACCTGTCTCCTCTGGAATCGTGGCGTCGATCGAGGCTGCCACCCGGCCGACGGACCTGTGGCTGCTCACACCTGCCGGGCAGCGGACGCGCATCACCGCCCTGAATCCACAACTCGCGCGCTTCAATTTCAGCAAGCCGGAGCTATTCTATTTCGACAACGCGGATGGCGAGCGCTTGGGCGCCTTGCTCTATAAGCCTGCGGGCATGAGCGCGGCTGACAAAGTCCCGGTCATCACCTGGATCTACGAAAAGCTCACGCAAAACCGCCACCGGTTCAACGCGCGCGATCAGATGTTCATCAGCCACGGCTACGCGATGCTGATGCCAAACGTCAAAATAAAGGTCGGCCAGACGGCGGACTCATTTGAAAAGTGTGTTGTCCCCGCGGTCAACGCCGTGCGCCAGATGGGATTCACGAACGGAAAATTTGCGGTGTGGGGGCACAGCTTCGGCGCGTACGCGACATCCAACCTGATTACGCGGACGAATATCTTCGCTGCGGCCGTGTCGGGCGCGACACCTCCCGAGCTTTTCCGCAACTGGGCGAGCGGCCGCGATCGGGATTCGCGCAACATCGAAACCGGTCAGGCCCGTATGGGCGGCAGCCCGTTCGAGTACCCCGAGCGCTACTTCTCACAGTCCGCGTTCTTCCACTTGGATAAGGTCACGACGCCGGTCTTGATCCTCCACGGCGAAAAGGATCTGACCATTCTCTTTGGCGAAGGCGAAATGATGTTCTACGCGCTTCGACAACTCGGCAAGACGGCCGAGCTCGTGTCGTATGCTCACGGCGATCACAGCCTGTCGCGGCATTCGCGCGCCGATGCCCTCGATGTGAATAACCGCATCCTCGAGTGGTTTGCGCGTTACCTGCAACCCTCGGCCGGGACGCGGCACGCAATGACGGACCGACAGAACATCGTGCAGGGACGGAGGCGCGAATCGATGCGCACCCATCTCAGGATCGCGACCTGTTACAACCTGCTGATGCGCGAAGCGCGTCAGACCATCGCGCAACGATGGCGGTTGACGCTGCCGCAGTTCGACGTTCTCGCCGAGCTTGCGCGAGCTGACGTCGGCGGCTTCACATTCGTCGAGCTCAGTCGACTGCTCCTCGTGACGTCGGGCAATCTCACGGGCATTGTCGATCGACTCGAAGAGCAGGGGCTCGTCGAACGGCGTCCGGACGCCAAGGACCGCCGCGTCATCCGCGTCGCGCTGACCGCCAAGGGGAGCAGTGTCACCGACGAGGTCTTGCCGGCGCACGCCGCGGACATCGAAGACATCCTGTCCTTCATGCCGCGCACTGCTCTCACCCAACTGAGTGACCTGCTCGGCCGGGTACGCGACGGGCTACACGCGCGCGCTGATCGCGACCGTCGACCGTCGACGCGCAAGCGTCAGCCACCGCTGCAACAGGCCGGATGACTGCGAGCCTGCGTATGATTTCCGATGGCCGTTGCTGAAATCAGCGCGACCCCGGCTGCGACCGAAGAAGGCCTCCATCGCGGGCTGAATCAGCGACAGCTCACGATGATCGCCATCGGGGGCGCTATTGGTGTCGGTCTCTTCCTCGGCAGCACCTTTACCATCAGTTTGGCGGGCCCCGCCGTCATCCTCACCTACCTACTGGGCGCCGTCATCGCGCTCATCATGGCCTACGCGCTTGCCGAAATGGCGGTGGTGCACCCGACGGCTGGCTCCTTCGGCGTCTACGCGGAGCGGTACCTTTCGCCGTGGCTCGGCTTCGCCGTGCGCGCCAGCTATGCGTTCATTCAGGTCTTGGCCATCGGCGCCGAGGTCACCGCGGTGGCGATTTATTTCGGGTTCTGGTTCCCCGGTGTGGCGCAGTGGGTGTGGGTCGCCGCGGCGTCGATCGGTCTGTTGCTGATCAACACCTCGAGAGTGACCCGATTCGGCGAGTTCGAGTACTGGTTCGCACTGATCAAGGTCGTTGCCATCGTCGCCTTTATCGTCGTCGGGATCACGATTGTCCTTGGCTTTGGGCCGTTGCCCGCCGCCGGTATCCGCAACCTGGTCGACGGCCCGGGGGGATTCCTGCCGCACGGATGGAGCGGTGCTTGGCTGGCCTTGACGCTCGTCATCACGAGCTACATGGGCGTGGAGGTCATCGCCATCACGGCGGGAGAAGCGCAGCATCCCGAACAGTCCATCCCCAGGGCGATGCGGACGATGGTCCTGCGGCTGATCCTGTTTTACCTGCTGGCGATCAGCGTGATGCTCATGATGACGCCGTGGGATCAGATCGCCGGCCGGCAAGGTGGCATCACCGGAAGTCCGTTCGTCCGCGCCTTCACCGCGGTGGGGATTCCGTACGCCGCGGGCGCGATGAACCTCGTGGTCATTTCGGCGGCTCTGTCCAGCGCAAACACCAACCTTTATACGACGACTCGGATGCTGTTCTCGCTGTCACGATCGGGGTTCGTACCGGCCTGGGTGTCGGCAGTGTCACCGGCCGGCGTTCCTATCCGCGCAGTCGTTGTAGCGAGCGCGGGCATGGCGCTGGCCATCCTCCTGGCCGTCTTCTCGCCCGATGTCGGCTTTCTCGCGCTCTTCGGCACGGCCGTCGCCGGCATGCTGTTCATCTGGATTGTGATCCTGTTGACGTATCTGCGCTTCCGCGCCTCGCTCTCGCCGGAGCGCGTGGCGGCGCTACCGATTCGACTGCCCGCGCACAGGGTGGCAGCTGTCTTCGGCATCATCACGCTGATCGCGATCGCGGGAACGACGTTTTTCGTCGAAGGGTTGCGCTACACCGTCCCGTCGTTCTTACCGTTTCTCGCGGTTATCTCGTTCTTTTATGCGCGTACGCGCCGACACGCTCTTGCCGAGAGCCGAAAGCTGTGAGGAGAAAGCCATGCACAACTCGGCGGCAACGCCACCGAATTGCGGGATCAGATCCAACCGGGACTCGGCCGACGGCGCGGCAAGAGCTGATCGGCGATCACTTCTGGCAGGCGTTTGATGAGCAGGCGCATGGCGGGAGGGAAATCGCGCGGCTTGAAGGTGTCGGCGGCCACGCAGGCCACGCGATAGCTGCCTTCGCACACCAGGCGCTGCATGTCGCGCTCGTGCGCTTCGAAGGCGTAGCTGATTCGGCGCTCGGTGAGTTCTGATACGGCAATGCCGACGGCGAGCACTTCTTCGGCGCGGGCAGGAGATCTATACCGGCATGTGGCTTCGAGGCGTGGCATGAGGATGCCGAAATCGCGCACCAGTTCGAGACGCGTCCTGCCGAGCGCGCGGAACATCTCATCCTCCGCTTCTTCGAAGAACCGGAGAAAATTACCGAACCAGACGATGCCTGCCGCGTCGGTGTCGGCCCAATGAACGCGAACGTTGACACGAAAAAAATCTGCCACGCGTGGCACTTTAGTAGTAGAGGCTTGTGGTTGTCATGTCCAGACTTTCACCCGACCAATTTCGTGCGCGCTTTCCGATTTTCAAGCGGCGTGTCTACGTCAACTCATGCTCACAGGGAGCGCTTTCGACCGACGTTGAAACCGCGCTGAGCGAATGGATCCACACGTGGCACGACGGCGGGTCGCCTTGGGAACTCTGGGTCGAACAGGTCAACGTGCTTCGTGCCGCGTTTGCAGCCTCCATCGGTGCCGAGGCAGAGGAGGTGGCCGTGGTGCCGGCTGCCTCCGGTGGCATCAACGCGATTGCGAGTGCGTTGAATTTCGGCGGCGCGCGCCGTGGCGTCGTGATGGGCGAATTCGAGTTCCCAACCATGGCGCAGATATGGTTGGCGCAGCAGCCGCGCGGCGCGCAAATCGCGTGGGCGCGTGCCGACGGCGACAGTCTGCCCATTGAGGCGTACGAGGCTGTCGTCGATGACACGACGCTTATCGTCCCTGCTACCCACGTCTGTTTCAGGAATGGTCACAAGACCGACATCGCGGCGCTGACCGCCATGTGCCATGCCCGTGGCGCGTTGGTCTTCATGGACGATTACCAGCACACCGGGTCGGGCCCACTCAACGTGCGTGAGCTGGGCGTGGACTTCATGGTGACGGGTTGTCTGAAGTACCTGCTGGCGGCCGCGGGCATCGGCTTTCTCTATGTGCGGCGCGATCTGATTGCGCAGCTCGAGCCCAGCATCACGGGCTGGTTTGGGCGAATCAACCCATTTGCGTTCCGGATCGATGCCCTCGACTGGCCCGAGACGGCGCGGCGATTCGAAAGTGGCACCCCTCCGGTGCCGAGCGCTTACGCCGCACTTGCGGGTCTGCGGTTGCTCGACCAGATAGGCTACGACAGCGCTGCCGAACACGTCGGCAGGTTGGTGGCTCGCTATTACACAGCCGCGTCGGGCGCCGGGTTCGTCGTCCGTACGCCGGCATCGCCCGCGCGGCGGGGTGCGCTCGTGGTCGTGCAGAGTCTCGACGCGCCGGCGCTGGTCTCGCGGCTGGCAGAACGGGGAATTGTCGCATCGTCTCGTGGGAATGGCTTGCGCGTCTCGTTTCACGCCTACAACAACGAGGCGGACGTTGATGCCGTGATGGCTGCGCTCGAGGCGAATGCAGACCTCTTGGAACGGTCAGTGGCGCGAGCCTTGTGATCCGACGAGAGCTGTGAGCGCTGCTCCTCCGCGCGTCCTCGGCTTCTGGGCTGCCGTGTCGCTCGTCATGGGCAACATGATCGGCTCCGGCGTCTTTCTGCTGCCCTCGTCCTTGGCCGCCTACCGTGGTGTGAGCCTGATTGGATGGCTGTTGTCTGCGGGGGGAGCCGTCATGCTGGCGCTCGTGTTTGCGCGGCTGGCACGGCAGGTTCCCGCGACCGGTGGCCCATACGCGTACACGCGCCTGGCCTTCGGCGACGTGCCCGGCTTCCTCGTCGCATGGGGCTACTGGCTCTCGGTGGTTGCCACGTTGGCCGCGCTCGCCGTGGCCTTCGTCGGGTATCTCGATCCGTTTGTGCCGCAGTTGGTGCGCACGCCATCGATCGCGGCGTGGCTGGCTGTTGGCGTTGTCTGGGTTCTGATCGGAGTCAACGTCCTTGGGGTGAAGGCCGCGGGTCACATGCAGATCCTCACCACCGCCCTCAAGATCCTCCCGCTCGCCGTCGTCGGCATCGGCGGCGTGTTCTTTTTCCAGCCCGACGCGTTTGCGATGTCGTCGCCACGCGCAACCTCGCTCGGCCGCGACATTGTGACGACGATGACGCTCACGCTGTGGGCATTTCTCGGGCTGGAGTGCGCAACCATTCCGGCGTCGAGCGTGCGCGATGCGGCGCGCACCATCCCGCGCGCCACCGTCATCGGAACCGTGCTGACGGCCATCGTGTACATCGTCTCGACGATCGGTGTGATGAGTCTTGTGCCGCCGGAGACGCTCGCGACCTCCACGGCGCCGTTCGCGGATGGCGCCCGCGTGCTGATGGGCGATAGCGCAGCGCGGCTGGTTGCCGCCGGCGCCGCAATCTCGTGTTTCGGCGCGTTGAACGGGTGGATCCTCGTTGCGGGACAATGGCCGATGGCGGTCGCCGCCGACGGTCTCTTCCCGCCGGTATTCGGACGCGTGTCGCCGAGCGGGACGCCCATCGCGGCCACGCTCATCGCCGGCGTGCTTGGCTCCGCCCTCGTCGCGATGAACTACGCGCGCGGTCTCGTCGAGTTGTTCACGTTCATCATCCTGCTGGCAACGCTGAGCACCTTGATCCCTTACGCGTTTTGTTCACTCGCGGTCTGGTTGATGCCGGGCCAACCGCGTCCCGACGGCGGTGCCGCGGTGGTGAGCGTGCTGGCATTCGTGTTCGCGATGTTCGCGATTGGCGGCGCCGGCGCTGAGACGGTCTTCTACGGGTTTCTCTCCCTGCTTGCCGGTCTTCCGTTATACGTATGGATGAAACGAAGAACTGTGACAACGACGTGAGCTTCAACGAATATGGCCGACTGTCGCGCGTTGCGCTGCGTTCTCCGCGCGGTGTGTTCGTCGACGCCGATCGCATCGCGCGCGATTGGCAGGCGCTGAACTTTACGGCGCCGCCGGATTTCGGCCGCGCGGCGGAACAATTTGCCGCCTTCTCTGCGTTGGTTCAGGCGTCGGGCGCCGAGATCGAGGATTTGCCCGGTGACGACGGTCTCACACTCGACGCGATCTACGTACCAGACGCGTCGATTGTCACGCCGCGCGGCATCGTGCTCTGTCGAATGGGGAAGGCGTCGCGCATCGCGGAGCCCGACTCGCAAGCGCAGGCGTTTCGCTCACGGGGATTCGATGTGCTCGGCGCGATCGAACCACCCGGTGCGCTGGAGGGTGGCGATGTGGTGTGGCTCGACGAGCGGACACTCGTCGTCGGCCGTGGATACAGGACCAATGACGACGGCATCCACCAATTGCGCAATTTCGTCGGATCCGGCGTCACACTGGTGGTTGTTCCGCTACCGCACTATCGCGGGCCTCAGGACGTGTTCCATCTGATGTCGCTGGTGAGTCCCGTCGACGACGATCTTGCGGTGGTGTATTCGCCGTTGATGCCGGTTCCGTTCCGCGAGTGGCTGTGTGCACAGGGCATTCGGTTCGTCGAAGTGCCAGACGACGAATTCGACTCGATGGGCGCCAACGTACTCGCAATCGCGCCGCGCCGCTGCGTGATGGTCGACGGCAATCCGGTGACTCGAGCCCGGCTCGAGGCCGCAGGCGCGGAAGTCGTGGTCTACGACGGTTCAGAAATCAGTCTCAAGGGCGGCGGTGGTCCGACGTGTCTCACGCGCCCGCTTACGCGCGAGTCGACCGCCGGCGGCGTGATCCTCGATGGGCGGCCGCGCGGACGGACCGACGCCGTCGCGCGCAATCCGCTGGCCGCCGATCCCTGAGCCTTACGGCTCGAAGTGCCGATCGGCCGGGAGCGGCGCCCACCGCTCGCGCCCACGCAAGTGCCGCCACGGTTTCTTTCCCGTCCGTTCGCGGAATTCCTTGTAGTACTTGAACAGCGCACGATAGCGTGCGTTCGACGTCTTGATCTTCTTGTGTGGCCAATCGATCAGCAGGTTCTCGACCTTCCACACGTTATGTCGCGTGAGGCGCCAGTCATATGTCGGCAGCGCCTCGTCGAGGTTGCAGACCCCGTAGCCGACCAGCCGGCCGGTTAAATCGACGTAACCGTCCGCGTAACTCAGCGCCAGCGTCCGCGCCGATCGGAACACCGCTCTGCGCCCATGCAAACCAGGATCGCGCGAGCGCGCGACCGAACCCCAGCGCCTCCTGTGCTGATAGATGAAGATGACGTGATCGAGCCAGTCTTTCGACGCCAGGCTCATCACGATTGGCGGATAGCCGTGTTGCTCCAGGACCACGGCGGCAAAGAGCGCCGCCTCCATGCAATGCGCGCGGCCGGTGCGCATGACACCGCGAAAGCTCCGCTGCGTGCCGCCGCCTTTCTCGGTGTTGTAGGGGAGCGCGTTGAGCCACGCCTGTACCTTGCGCGGCGTGCTCAGACGCTGGATGAGATTCCATTCACGCGTGGAAAACGCCGTGCGCGGCGCGATCATTTCGCCGGCAGCGCGCGACGAAGGTCAGCGACGATTTGTCCGGGCGTCCACTCCGTCCCGTCGTGGATCGCCGCGACGCGGCCGTCAGCATCGATCACCGCGGTCCGCATGTTGTGGGTGATGGTCTGATCCGCCTCGCGCATCACGCTCACGCCGAAGGAGGCGGCAAACGGATCGACGATCTCTCGTGCAGCGGTCGCGAAGTGCCAGAGGTGTGGATCGGCGCCGAGTTTGTTGGCATGCGCGCTGAGCACGGCAGGCGTATCGGCGTCGGGATCGAAGCTCACGGAGATCAAGCGCACGCGACCTCTGAGTCCTGCATCCGCCTGAACCAGGCGCTGCACGTCGGCGAAGCGGCGGTCGAGGAGGGGACAATACTGCGGCAGCGGACAGCGCGTGTAAATGAAGGTGATCGCCACGGCCGTGCCGCGCAAAGCGGAGATGCTGATGGCGTCACCGCGCTGGTTGACCAACGCTGCGTCGGGGACGGGTTCACCTTCGGCAAGGACGCGGGCACCTGTGCCAGGCGAGCCGTCCGGAACAGCGTCGGGGATCGGTGCGGTGCCGACCTTTTCGATCCGTGTGAGCCAAGCGCTCGTGTCGCTGACGGCCACCGTGGCGTCGATGACATCACCAGGCGTCCGCCCTCGCATCAGCTCGCGATCGCGCACCTGGTAGGGCATGGTCATCGCCGGCATGAACCCTTTGATTTCGTCGTGCTTGACGAGCAGCTCGTGGTCGGACCGGACGGCGAGAATTTGCCCGCGCAGTGAGAACTCCCGAGGCGGCGCCTCGCGGCCGGCGCAGCCGGCTGCTGCCACCACCGTGACCACGATGAGGCGCCAGTGCCCGCAATCCAACATCCGTCTGAATGTACCATGTGGACCTCGGCGCCTCCGCGACGGCCCCTCGGCCCCTCGCGTACCGCACCCCGGCACCGCACCGCACCTCAGCACACAGGAACCCAAGCACCACGGCACCCAGTTCTTGCTATACTCGCCCCGCTAACCGCAGGGGGAAGCCCCGCACATGCCGTGTCTCCGAGACTATATGAGTCCCCGCAGGCCCAGAATGCGAGCGCTTTCTCAACGTCGCGCAGCGCGCGCGTGTGTGACGTCGGGTCGTGTCGTGGTGCGCGCGTGAGAGTCGGAGGAGCGCTCGATGGGCCGCAGATTGTATGTTGGGAACCTGCCGTACAAAGCAACGGACGAGGAGTTGACGGAGTTGTTCAGCCGCGCAGGAGCGGTCGACAACGTGCGCGTGATGCGCGACCAGGCAACGGGTCGCGCACGCGGATTCGCCTTTGTTGAAATGGCTAATGATGAAGACGCGCAGAAAGCCATTTCGGAATTCCACCAGTATCAGATGGAGGGCCGTGCACTCGTCGTCAACGAAGCACGTCCCAAGCCGGCAGGCGATTTCGGTGGCGGGGGCGGCGGCGGCCGTGGCGGCGGTTACGGCGGCGGCGGGGCCGGGGGCGGCCGACGCGAGCCGCGCTGGTAACTGACGCGTGATCTTGGTTGGAACATCGGGCTACAACTACCCCGAGTGGAAGGGCAGCTTCTACCCGCCGGATCTTCCGGCGGCAAAGATGCTGCCCTACTACGCGACGCGTTTCAACACGGTCGAAATCAATTACACGTTCTATCGGATGCCGACGACGACGCTGGTGACCAACTGGGCGTCGCAGGTCCCCGATCACTTCCGCTTCACACTCAAGGCACCCAAGCGCATTACGCACGATCGCCGGCTGCGCGATGTCGGGAGTTCCGTCGGCGCTTTCTGTGAGGTGGCCGCGGAGCTCGGCCCGAAGCTTGGGGCGCTGCTCTTTCAGTTGCCGCCGAACTTCAAGAAAGAGCTGGCGCTGTTCGACGACTTTCTTGGCACCTTGCCGCCGCGCGTGTGCGCGGCGTTCGAGTTCCGGCACGACTCGTGGCTCGATGAGGACATCTACAGCCGGCTGCGCGCACGCAACTTCGCCTTGTGCATCGCCGACAGCGAAAAGCGATCGATACCGCTCGTCACCACCGCCGACTACGCCTACTTCCGGCTGCGCGACGAGGGCTATCAGGACGCCGATATCTCGCGCTGGGCGGATACCGCACGTGATCTCGGCACGACGTGCAAGGACGTGTTCGTCTATTTCAAGCACGAAGACGAAGGCAAGGGCGCGGCGTTCGGGCAGATGATGCTGGAGAGGCTTGGGGCCCGAAAAGGGGTCTGACCCCTTTTCCTTCCCGATGATGCTGGAAAAGGGGTCAGACCCCTTTTCGGGCGCCTCAAGCCGTGTGGGTGGCTGCGAAGTCGACGATCCGTTGCTCCGCCCAGTAACCGTCGTAGCCATTGGCGTCGGCGACAAATCCGCAGTGGCCCCCGTGTGACGTCACAATCGTGGTGATGTGTGGATTGCCGACGATGCGGGGATCGCGAAACGGCTCGGGCGGTACGAACGGATCGTCCTCGGCCGTGATGACCAACGCGGGAATCTCGACACGATCGATCACACGCATGGCGCTGGCGCGATGGTAGTAGTCGCTCGCTCCTGCAAAGCCGTGGTGCGGCGCCGTGTAATGCTCGTCGAAGGCGCGGATCGTCCAGATACGCCGCAGATTCCGCAAATCCCAATCGCCGGGGAACGCCCGCGATTTCCGACGCATACGGCTCTTCAGGTTGCGCACGAAGTTCCACTGATAGGCGATGTTTTGCCTTCGCTCGATGGCCTGGACGCAGGCGTCGAGTTCGAGGACCGGCGACACGGCGCACACGGCCTTGAGCTCGGGCGGCGTGTCACGCCCCAATTCACCTGCGAGCTTCAGCGCGAGATTGCCGCCAAGCGAGTAGCCCGCAATCGCTAGTCGCGTGAGTCGATCCCGCTCGATGAGCTCACGAAGGACGAACTCGGGATCCGCCGTCAGTCCGGAATGGTACAACCCGCGCGAGAGGTGCTCGGTGCCGCCGCAGTTGCGCTGATTCAGCCGGACGACATTGAAGCCGCGCGGCCAGGCTTTGGCCGCGATGCCACGCATGTAATGGGCCTCGCCCGAGCCCTCGAGACCGTGCAGCAGAATCAGCGTGGGATGCGCCGCCGGCTCCGGATGCCAATGACACAAGGCGAGCACCCGCGCCTCGGCGGCCACATCGAAGTAGCGCGCGACGGGTGGCGGCAGCTCGGGAAACCGTCGCGGGCGCGCCCACGCGTAGACGGTCATTTTGTGGCCGCCCGCCCAGCGGGCGAGAGGACGGTAGTCGGAAAACACTTCAGATACACTTTAACGCGGCCCTGGCTTCGACTCCGTCGAATCGCGAGTCGCCAGGGAGGAACGGCCCGCGCAACAAACGGGCGCGCACGGCCCGCGCTACGTCCGATGGAGGATTCATGTCACGCCTACGTTGTATCTCGGTGCTGGCGTTCACGATCTCATTGATCGCGTCGACTGGCGACGCACAGACCGCGAAGCCCGCGAACGCCAACCCCCGGCTCGACGCGTTCAAGAAAGAAGCCGCGTCGACCATCGACGACCGCGCCAAGTTGGCGCAGGAGATGGTCGACTCCGTCTTCAGCTTCGGCGAGCTCGGCTTCCAGGAAGTTGAGACGTCGCGGTATCTCACGGGGATTCTCGAGAAGAACGGGTTCACGATCGAGCGCGGCACGTCCGGCATTCCGACGGCGTGGGTGGCACGCTGGGGATCGGGCAAGCCGGTGATCGCGCTCGGCTCCGATATCGATGGCATTCCTCAGGCCTCGCAAAAGCCAGGCGTCGCGTATCACGACCCGATCATCGACGGCGCGCCCGGACACGGCGAAGGCCACAACTCGGGCATGCCGCTGAATATCCTGGCCGCCATCGCCGTGAAGGCGGTGATGGAACGCGAGAAGCTTCCAGGCACGTTGATGCTATGGCCCGGTGTGGCGGAGGAACTCGTCGCGTCCAAGGCCTGGTTCGTCCGCGACGGGCTTTTCAAGGGCGTCGACATCTGCCTCTTCACCCACGTCGGCAACAACCTCGAAGTGTCGTGGGGTGAAGGTGGCAATAACGGGCTCGTGTCGATCGAGTACACGTTCGAAGGCGAATCCGCGCACAGCGCCTCGGCCCCATGGCGCGGCCGCTCCGCCCTCGACGCGGTCGAGCTGATGAGCGCCGGCTGGAACTATCGCCGCGAGCATCTCCGCCTCACCCAGCGCTCGCACTCGGTGATCACCAACGGCGGCGACCAGCCCAACGTGGTCCCTCGAAACGCCAGCATCTGGTACTACTTCCGCGATACCGACTACGCGCACATCAAAGAGATGTGGGAGATCGGCAACAAGATGGCCGAAGGCGCGGCGCTGATGACCAACACCAAGTGGAGCTCGCGCATCCTGGGCACCGCCTGGCCGCAGCATATGAACAAGATCACGGCCGAGACGATGTACGAGAACATCAAGCGGGTCGGCCTGCCGACGTGGAGCGATGCCGATCAGACGCTGGCGCGTGCGATTCAGAAAGAGCTCGGCAATCCGCGTCAGGAAGGCCTGGCGATGTCCATCGCGCCGCTCGGCATGCCCGTGCGCGAAGAGGACAAGCGCGGAGGCGGCTCGGACGACATCGGCGACATCTCGTGGAACGTGCCGACCGTTACCCTGCGCTATCCCGTCGAATATCCCCGGCCTGCCTGGCCACAACTGGGCGAACGCCATTTCCATGGCGACGCCCATCGCGCACAAGGGCGTGATTGCGGGCGCCAAGGCGCAGGCGATGACCATTCTCGATTTCCTCACCCGCCCGGAGTTGGTCTCGCAGGCGTGGGACTATTTCAACAACGTGCAGACGAAGGAGCAGAAGTACATTCCGTTTATCGCCAAGGACACGCCGCCGCCGGTGTGGTTGAACAAAGCGATTCTCGAGAAGTATCGCGGTGAGATGAAGAAGTTCTATTACGACCCGACGAAGTACGCGACGTATCTGGAGCAGCTGGGGATCAAGTACCCGACGGTGCGCACGACGCCGTCTTCGCAGTAGTTGGTGCGGCGCACGCGCTGCCTGGGCGCGCGTGCGCTGACATCCGTCGCACGCGCTGCGGGGGCGCCGCTCGCTGGCGCTCGCGGCTGCAGGTTCGCGGCTCGCTGGCGCTCGCCGCTGCAGGCACGTCGGCGGGCTGCATTTCGGCGCCGCCGTTTGTACCTTCAAGACATCTTGGAGGTAAAACGTCGGCGTGAGGTTCAGCCCGCCGATGTGCCTGCAGCGCGCGCGCGTGGTTCCAACGTGCGCGCGAACCCGCAGACGCGACCGCAACCGAAGAGGGCGGTCGCGGCGCACGTGCCACACGCGCGTCCGCGAAGAATCCGCGCGCGGCGCCCTACACGCTCGTGCGCAGATAGCCGGAGAGCGCGCCAAGCAACCGATCGATTTCCTCGGGCGTGTTGAAAAAGTGCGGCGACACGCGCAGGCCGGGACGATCGTCACCGCCGCGCGTCGTGATCCCGATGCGCTCTTTTTCGTAGAGTGATTGCGCGAGCTTTCGCGAGTCGAGTGATCCGGGCTGAAACGACACGACCGCTGCCGATCGGTCCGGCGCCGGATTGGTCCAGAGTCGCACCCCGTCCATCCGCACCAGGCCGGCCATGAGCTGCTGCGCCAGCGCGCGGGAGCGCTGCTCGATCGCTTTGCGACCGACCGTTGTCTGAAAGGCGAGCGCTTCGCCGAAGGCGATGATCGTCGCCTCGTCGCGCTGGCCGAAGGCCTCGACTTTGCGCGAGATGCCGACCGCGCCGGGATACGCGCTGTAGATGGACCCCCACAGCTTGTCGTGGACGCGCGTGTTGACGTAGAGCACGCCGCACTCCGCGCGCCGCACGGCCACTTGTGCGCGCTGCCGGCATAGAAGTCGGGTTGGATGTCCGACAGATCGACATCGAGCAGCCCGAAAGTCTGGGCGCCGTCAATGACGCTCATGATGCCGCGCTCGCGTGCGAGCCGGCACAGTTCCCTGGCTGGAAACAGATCACCGACCGTGCTCGTGAGGTGCGTGAACGCGAGCACCCGCGTGCGCGGCGTGATGGCCTTGGTGAATGCGTCAACGTAATAGTCGGCGCCGGGGTGCGGATTCTTCTGTGGCACCACCACGAGCGCATAGCCGAAGCGCTTCGCCTTCTCCTGCCACGCGGTGTTGTTGGAGGGATGGTTGTCCGCGAAGAGCAGGACTTCGTCTCCCGCTTTCAGATCGAGCCCGCTCGAAATCAGGTTGTTCGATTCGCTGGTGTTGCGCGTGATGACGATCTCTTCCGGCGTCACGCGCAGGAACTCGGCGAGGGCCTTGCGTGTGTTCTCTTTGGCTGCGCCCAGACGATTGCGATTCTGCTGCGATGGATCCTGGTCGACGCTTTTGGTCTCGCGCGTGAGCACCTCGAGCACCGGGCCGGACGCGGGGCAGAGGTTGGCGGCGTTCATCACGGCGAGTTCCGGCGGCATGACGAACTGCGCGCGCACGCTCCTCCAGAAGGCCTCACCGGTGCCGGTGCCGAGCGGCGGCGCCGCGGCACGCGACGCAAGTGATTGCGCCCACGACGGATGGGCGAACAGTGCGGCGGAGCCGCCGGCAGCAAACAGCCGGGCGAAGTCGCGTCGGGACACCGAGCCGGTTCGGGCGGGAGCAGCCATGCAAATCCTCCTGAGTGACCAGAGTATAGCGCCAGTGCCGTGCGGCGCAGATGACGCAGATAGGGTTGGCCGCAGATGACGCCGATTGCGTTGGCCGCAGATGACGCAGATTGACGCAGATGACGCAGATGGCCGCAGATGACGCAGATTGGGTTGGCCGCAGATGAAACTGGCCGCAGATGACGCAGATTGGCGGCCGCAGATGACGCAGATGACCGCAGATGACGCAGATACGCTGGCGTCGTGGCGAACAGCCGTCGATCGGGCCGATCGTTACACTTGCGGCGACGATCGCAGTGGGAATTCGAGCGACACTGCTCAACGGCGTGGCCACACCCGTGATCATGGTGGTCACGGTGCAATTTACGTTGGCAGCGTGAACATCGCGGTCAAAACATTTGCTCGTCTGCCGATGGACCGTAAACCGACGGCACGGCGACGTTCTGCAGACGCAGGTACACCATCATCTGGCCGCGATGATGAATCATGTGGTTCATCGCGAAGCTGCGAATGACGGCGACCTTGGGCATCGTGAACAGCTCTTTGCCCTCTTTCTTGAGTTTCCACGGCGCCATCAGCTCGCCGTCGCCGCGGCCGGCGAGCGCCGTCCGTGCTTCGGCGACATTCCTGTCGAAGACGGCGAGTAACGCAGCGCGCGTGGCCGGTGATTTGTAATCGGGCGGCCGCGGCGTGCTCACGTCGACGCCCGATTGCGTAATCGAGACCGCGAGCCACATCGGCATCTCGGTCAGATGCTCGGCGAGGCGGCCGAGCGTCATGCTCTTCTCGTGCGGCTTCCAGTCGAACTGTCCGTCGGGCACGCGCTCGAGGACGCGGCGGGTCAGGCCCATTTCGCGGTCGAACTCGGGAAGTAGAGCCTCTGCGAGGGTCATCGCAAACAGGTTACACCGAGCCAGGTTTCAGGTGTCAGGTGCAGGTGTCGGGTGTCAGGTGTCAGGTCGGCAGGTGTCTCAGGTGTCAGGGATCAGGGATCAGGGAGCTTCGCGCGTCGGTCGATCACTTGATGCGCGGCGGCGTTGGATTTCCCAGTGGCATCGGCACCGCCACCGGCATTGGGCGTGGCAGGGGATGCGGCATCGGAACCGCCACCGGCAGTGGGTGCGGCGCGGCGTCGAGATCGAAATCGAGCATCTCGTCGAAGTCGTACTCAACATCGAACTGGTGGTCGAAGTCGAAGTCGAACTCGAAGTCGTGGTTGACATCGACGTCGGCATCAACATCGACGGTGTGATCGACATCGACATCGAGGTTGTGATCGAGATCGTGATCGACGTCAGGTTCGAAACCGATGGCCAAATCCTTGCCCTTGACCGGCTCACCTTTCCTGCGCTGCTGACGCAACTCCTCCGTGGAGAGCACGCGGCCTTTCGCGAGAACGATGTCGCCGTTGAACGACTGCACCTCGATGCGCGCGCTGCCGTTTCCGAGCGTGAAGTTGAAGCGCTTGCTGCCGCTCCGCGCGGTCTGACCGTCGGGTAGTTGGATCGGGAAGTCCGCGGCGAAATCCCCTTGGAAGGTGCGCACGAACACCGTCGCGTTGGTGGCGCCACCAAGCCCGACGCGGATATCGCCGCCGTGCGTGGTCAGCCGGTACGATCCTTTCTCGCGCACCGTGCCGTTGAAGGTGACATCGCCGTTGACCGTTGACACCTCAAGGCTCGATGTCTGCGCGTTCTCAACCGTGATGTCCCCGTTGGTCGTTTCAGCCGTCATATCGCCGGAGACGTCGACCAGGCGGATGCCTTCGTTCACTGTCGTCGCCTGCACACGTCCGGCGGCTTTCTCTACGCTGATCGTGCCTTCGACCGACCGCACGGACACGTTGCCCGATCCGCCGACAACCTTCACGTTGCCGTGAACGGTTTCAACCGTGACTTCGGCTGCCGTGCCTTCGATCGTCGTTTCGAGATACGTCCCCGCGAGATTCACCGGCATCCATCGCGGTACGGTGATTTGATAATCGACCAGGCTGGACGGGCCGCGCGCCGCGCGAGCGCGAATGCGCAGCGTCATCTCGGCCGTTTGCACGTCGATCTTTTCGCGATCGCTGTGCGTCGCCTGCACCCGGACCTGCTCGCGGTCCCAAGTGCGCACCACGACTTCGCCCGCATTGTTATTGAGCACCAGCCGCGTCCCTTTGACGACGTCCACTGTTTGATCCGTCTTCGGCGATCCCTCGGGACCGCCGGGGCGCGCCTGGATCGGTGGCTGCTGGGTATCGGCGACCGGTGTGGCGCGGTCCTGCGCCGCAAGCGGCGCGGCGATGGCCAGGCACACGGCAGCCGTGAGGGTCCACATGCGATTCATATCGTCCTGTCTCCTGAAGCAGCGGTTCGTAACGGTTCGAACTCATCTTCGCGAACCATCGGTCCTAATCTCCCGCGGAATTGAGCGTCGTGGCGTGGCGCAGCAGTTCGATTTTGCGACGGCGCGCGTCGGCCAAATGCGAGTTGAGGAACGAATTTGCCGGGTCGGAATCGAGCGCCGCCCGCGCTTCCCGGATTGCTGCGTCGATCGCGGCCAGGTTCCGCTCAATCACCATCACCGTCCGCGGATCGAGTTCGTCGCGCTGCTCCACGAGAATTCGTTCCAGGTCCGTCACCGCCCGATCGAACTGGGCATCAGCAAAATTGGCGGGCGCGATATCGGGCGACGGCGGCATCATCGGTTCCGCCATCGCCTGAATGGGTATTTCTTGCGAGGTGGCGGGGCGACTGGCGACACGACCGGTCGCGACATACGCGACGCCGGCTGAAACGGCGATCAGTAGAGATGCGGCGAGCGCCAGCTGCGGGAGGGTGAACGAGATGCGGCGCGGCGCACGCGCGGCGAAGTCGACCACGCGGGGGGATTCGATCCGCGCGAGTATGCCCGGCCACAGATCGTTGGCCGGTAACACGTCTGCGTCCGCCCGTGCGAGCGAGGTCACGAGTTGGATTTCTTGAAGGGCCGTGCGACATTCCTGACAGGACGCGAGATGGGCATCGCAAGCGGCGCGCTCGGCGGGCGCGAGCCGCCGTCCAGGTAATCCGATAGTCGCTCAGTCCAGTGCATCTTCACGTGACCCTCTCCGTAGCGTTCAAGTGCGTGCGCAGCGTCATCCGGGCGCGGTGCAGCTGCGACTTGGACGTCCCGACTGAAACTCCGAGAATCTTGCCGATCTCGTCGTGCCGATATCCTTCGACGTCGTGAAGGACGAACACGGTGCGGGCGCCCGGGGGCAGCCGCTTGAGTGCCGCGTCGAGATCGATCCGCGAGTCGTAGCGGAGCGGCGCCAGCCCACTGCCGGGAAGGCGCTCGAGCGTCTCCTCGCTATCGGCAAGAAACCGATCGCGCGCCGTCCCGAGTGCGCGGAAGCGCTCGACGATGACGTTGACCGCCAACCGATGCAGCCAGGTCGCGAACGAAGACTCTCCCCGAAACGTGTGGAGCTTCTGCCACACGCGCACAAAGACATCTTGTGCAACCTCGTCGGCCGCTTCAGGTCCCGCCATCCGGCGTGCGAGGTTGAACACCCGCCCGAGATGGGCGTGGTAAACGCGCTCGAACGCCTGTGTATCCCCTTGAGCAGCAAGGGCAACATCGTCCACCGGCATTAGTTTGGATGATCCAGGGGCTCCTGGGGTTGGAAAGGATGTGGCCGCGCCGACCGTCTGCGCACGTTGGCGCGGGTGCAAGGTGCGCCCTTCGACTCGCTCCGCTCGCTCAGGGCCGCAGGGGCGCCCGGCCGTGCGGTCATCCAGGAGTAGTTAGATGCTGAAACGGCGGCGCCAGGCTCAGTCCGCCGCCGTTCCTGCAGACGCACCCGGACCGCAGAAGGCGGGCGCGGCGAACCCGCAGTCGTGGCGTGCAAGGATGCTGCGCCGCGACGAACCCGGAGCCGCGAAGGGGTGCAGTTGGCGCCGGCGGGCGAACCTGCCTGCCTACTGGGTCGGCGGTCGCGCGAAGTCGACCTTGGGCGCTACCTTGGCGGACTCGGGCACCTGGAACAGGGGGTACTCCTTGAAGCTGAAGATCCCTGCCGTGATGTTCGCCGGGAATTGCCGCCGCGCGGTGTTGTACTCCTGCACCCGTTCGTTGTAGCGCATGCGTTCGACGGATAACCGGTTCTCGGTGCCGGAAAGCTCGTCCATCAGGCGCGCGAACGTCTCGCTCGACCGCAGCTGCGGGTAGTTTTCGACGACGACGAGGAGCCGCGCCAGGGCGGTGCTCTGCTCGTTGGCCGCGGCGATCTTCTGCTCCGGCGTCTGCGCGCCTGCCAGCTTGGCGCGCGAATCGGCGATCTGGCCGAAGACATCGCGCTCCTGCTGCGCGAACCCCTCGTGGTTTCCACCAGGTTCGGAATCAGATCGTTGCGGCGCTGCAACTGATTTTCCACCTGAGCCCACTGGGTCTTGATCGCCTCTTCCTGTCCGACGAACCGGTTATACGAACAGCCGGACGTGGCGATCGACGCCAGCGCAAACAATGCGACAACTGCAGAGGTGCGAACAACGGTCCTCATCGACAACTCCTCGCTGTAATCCAACAAAATCTTACTCCGCGTATCCGCGTCATCGCGATCCTCGCAATCCTTACCAGCTGGCCCCGCCACCGCCGCCGCCCGATCGGCCGCCACCGAATCCGCCGAAGCCGCCACCGAACCCGCCGCCGCCCGAGCTCCATCCCGCCACCGCCAAAACCTCCGTACCCTGCACCAAACGGACCAACATGGCTGCTCCAGCGCCGCCGGCCCCGCCGCCGTGGCCCAAACAACGACCGCAGGAAACTCCAGAGCATCCACCCGGCGATGAGAAAGAAGATCCACGGAATGTCAGGGTTGACGTTCGGCTGCACCGGCGCCGCGGGTTGCTCGACGCCCTCCAGGGTCACGTTCCGCGCCTGCGCGATCCGCTGCGCCAACCGCGTGGCGCCGGCGACAAGACCGCCGCCGTAGTCGCCGGTCCGAAAAAACGGCACCATCGTTTCCCGGCTGGTCTCGCCCGCGAAGCCGTCGGTGATGATGCCTTCGAGATCGTACCGGTCTCGACGCGCACGGCTCGATCCTTGACGGCGAGCACGAGGAGGAGTCCGTTGTCCTTGCCCTTCTCGCCGATCCCTTTACCGTGGTTCTCGAACATCTTGACGGCATAGGACGGGAGGTCGGCGTACGGCTGGAACGTGTCGACGGTTGCGACAACAATCGTGTCGCCGCTTGCCTCGCGCAGTGCGCGGATGAGGTCGGCGAGTTGACGTTCCGCGTTCGCGTTGATGACGCCGGCGAAATCATTGACTGGTGCGCTGAGCTCGGGCGGGTCCTGTGCATAGAGTGTCGCGCCGTACGACACGCACACCACGATTGCCGCCGCCAGCGCTCCGCGTTGCCGAAGGGTCGTCATGCCGAGCGCCACTTGTCGACGAATTCCGCGAGACGCTCAACCGCGGCGAGATACGCCGGGAAGATTCGACCGGCGTCAACGGTGGACATGCTGTCCGGGGCGGTGAGCGCCTGAATATCGCCGACGAGGCGCGCGTCGAGACCGAAACGGCTCGACGCATACGCGACGAGCTCGGCGCTCGTCGCGAGCGACGCACGATCCAAACGCGCGAGATGGCGGAGAAGTGCCACAAACGCGGGAGCAGAGTCGCGCACCAGGCTGGCGACGGCGGCGGGGCGCGCGCCGCTCTCGAGATAATCCTCGCGCAGATGCACAAGGTGACTCTTCGCCTGCACTTCGCACGCGCGGCGGAGATCGTCTCGCCCGATCGATAATCCTGCGAACGGATCCGTGCCTGCGACCAGCTGGCCCGTCGACAGAATCTCGTCGTACTCGATAGGAAAGGCGTCGAGCGAGCGTACAAATTCGTGCTGTGTGAGCACAAGAGGCGTCGCGCAGCCGGCACGATGCCAATGCGCCGCGCACGCCGCGCACGCCGTGAGCTCCTCGAAGGTCAGCGTGTGCACCAAGGCAAGGCTCGGCACACGATCGCGAGGACGCCATCCATAAGCCATCACCGCGATCAACCGGCTGCCGAAGATGCGCTGCAGATCGTCGACCACTGGCTGCAACGGGGTTTTCAGGGCCACAGACATACGTCAATTGTAGAATCGTTGCTCCACATGCAGCTCAAGAAGCTGAGAATCGGGTGCTTCGGCGGAGGCACGGGCCTCCCGAGCCTTCTCGGCGGTTTGAAACGCAACCCGTGGCTATCGGTCAATGCCGTGGTCACCATGTTTGATACGGGTGGGAGCTCCGGTCAGTTGCGCGACGAGCTGGGCGTGCTGCCACCGGGGGATGTCCTGCGCTGCGCGCTCGCACTCGCCCGCAACGAAGGCGAAGCGCGCCGCGTGCTGCTCGCCCGCCTGCCCACACTCGAACATGCGCGACTTGGCGGGCATACGGGCGGGAATCTCCTGTTATCGATGATGCAGCAATACAGCGGCGATTTCCTGGCGGCGGTGGGTGGACTGCGGGCGCTGCTTGGTTGCCAGGGCTATGTCTGGCCCGTCACCATCGAGCAGGCGATGCTCTGCGCCGAGTACGCCGATGGCACCATTCACTGCGGTGAGGTCGAGGTGGATTTGGGTCATGCCCGCGGTCACGAAGTCCGCGACATCTGGCTCGAGCCCGATGCCCACATCCTGCCGACAGCGGGTGATGCGATTCGGTCGTTCGACGCGGTGACCATCGGTCCCGGCAGTTTTTTCACCAGTCTCATGCCGACGCTCCTGGTTGACGGTGTGCGCGAGGCCCTGGCAACAATGCAAGGGCCGGTCGTGTTGGTCGCCAACCTGTTGACGGAAGGCCGCGGCATGAAAGATTTCAGTGCGGCAGACGCGGCGAAGTGGGTCTCGCGCACCATCGGTCGTCCGGTTGATGTCATTCTGTTCAATACCTCCCATCCGTCAGAGGAAGTGCTGGGGCGCTATTCGACCGAGCACAAGCGGCCGCTCGATCTCGGGCAGGTGGCGGAAGGCACGGAAGTGATAAGTGGCGAGTTCTGGTGCAGCGACATCGCACGCCACGATCGCCGCCGACTGTCGTATGCCGTGTGGTCGGTTCTGAGCCGGAGACTGCTGTCGTAGGGCGCGTAAGTTCCCAGTTCCCAGTTCAAAGTTCAAAGTTCAAAGTTGAAGGATGCAGACATGAAGATACGCGGCCTTGCAGTGCTCCTGTTGCTGGCGTTGATCGTTCCGGCACGGCTGACGCTCATGGCACAGGGCATTGATCAGAATGCGGTGCTCGCGTCGATCGATCAGAAGGCCCAGGCGTATGCCAAGGTGGCGATGCAGATCTGGTCCTTCGCAGAAGTCGGCTACCAGGAGACGAAGAGCTCGGCTCTGCTTCAGGACCAACTGAAGTCAGCCGGCTTCACCGTGAATAGCGGCGTAGCGGAGATCCCCACCGCGTTTACGGCGACATGGGGCAGTGGCAAGCCGGTGATCGGTATCGTCGGCGAGTTCGACGCGCTGCCAGGTCTCTCGCAGGCGGCGACACCCGAGCGCCAGCCGCTGGTGGCCGAAGGGCCGGGACATGGCTGCGGCCATCACTTGTTTGGCACGGCGTCGACTGCGGCCGCGATTGCTGTCAAGGAGTGGCTTGCCGCGAACAAGCGTGCCGGCACGATCCGCTTCTACGGCACGCCGGCGGAAGAAGGCGGTTCGGGCAAGGTCTATATGCTCCGCGCCGGGTTGTTCGACGATGTCGATGCGGTCGTGGGATGGCATCCGGGCGACCGCAACGCCGCGAGTGCGAGCAGCACACTTGCCAACGTGACCGGCAAGTTCAGGTTCCGCGGCACATCCGCGCACGCGTCGGCGGCGCCCGATCGTGGCCGCTCCGCACTCGACGGCGTCGAAGCCATGGACCACATGGTGAACATGATGCGCGAGCACATCCCGTCGGATACGCGCATCCACTACGTGATCACCAATGGCGGCAAAGCGCCGAACGTCGTGCCGGATTTCGCCGAGGTCTACTACTACGCGCGGCATAACGACATGCGCATCCTCACGGCGATCTGGGATCGCATTGTCAACGCGTCCAAAGGTGCGGCGCTCGGAACCGACACCACGGTGGAACTCGAGTTGACCGGCGCGGTGTGGAACGTGCTGCCGAACAATCACCTGGTGCGGCCTGATGCAGAAGAACCTGCTCCGCGTCGGCGGCTTCGAGCTACACGCCGGACGAACGGGCGTTTGCCGACCGAATCCGTAAGACACTCGACGGCACGCTGCCGCCCGTCGATTCGGCGAACAGCGTGCTCACACCGGAGGGCGGCGATCGGCAGCGCGTCGACTGATCTCGGCGATGTCAGCTGGCGTGTACCGACGGTGCAAGTGACCGCGGCGACGTGGGTGCCGGGCACACCGGCCCACAGTTGGCAGGCGACCGCCGCCGGCGGCACGTCGATCGGCGTCAAAGGGATGCTCGTCGCGGCAAAGGCGATGACGCTGACAACGATCGATCTCTTCAGCGATCCCAGCCACGTTCAACAAGCGCGTGCCGAGTTCGACCAGCGACGCGGCCCCGGGTTCAAATACACGACCCGTCTGGGAGACCGCAAACCGGCGCTGGACTACCGTAAGTGAACCCCAAGCACGGAAGCACGGAAGCCACGGAAGACACGGAAGCCACGGAAGCACGGAAGGCACGGAAGCACGGAAGCACGGAGAGGAGCGGAAGCCACGGAAGACACGGAAGCACGGAGGAGAGCGGCACCGAAGCCATACGCGAAGGACACGAAGGACGCGAAGGCGATGTCTCTCATCTCAAGCTAGGCGTGCGACCGAGTTCGTGTTTTCCTGATCCCTGATCCCTGTCCCTGATCCCTGATCCATCCCTGATCCCTGATCCCTGATTCCTGTTCCCTGATTCCTGTTCCCTGATACCTGACCCCTGACACCTGACCCCTGAAAGCGCCCTCTACTTGCGCGGCGCTGCAGCCTTCGTCTTCGCGGAGGTTTTCCTCGACGGTGGCGCTTTCCGCCGTGCGCTTTTTGACACCTTCACGGCCGCGGTTGGCGCCTTTTTCGCTGACTTCGTGCCCGCCGTTGCCTTCCGCACCTCCGGCACCTCTGGCACCTCCGGCACCTTCGAGGCTGCCGCATTCCCCGCTTTGATCTCCAGCGCTTGGCGAATGATGCGATTGAACATCTGACCTGCGTCTCCGCCCTTGGCCGGCGCGTGGCTGTGCCAGATCTGCGGATTATCAGCGGCGAGAATGTCGGCGAGATCGGCGTCGGGCGTCTTGACGCTGTGCGGGGCGAATGTGGTGATATCGATGGCCCCGCCCAGTCGTCGCGGTGCTTGATGAGCAGCCAGCTGCGTCCGGGTTGCCCGGCACGTCCACCGTAGCCGCCGCCGGTGCGCACGAGCACCCACGATCCCTTCAACTTGAATCCGTTCAAGCGGAACTTGAGGTCGCCCTTCTTGAGCGCGGCCTCAACATCATCGCTCTCCGGTTCCCACGTGCCCCGGTCCCAGAGCATGACAATGCCGGCGCCATACCCTTCGGGGATCACGCCTTCGAACGTGCCGTACTCGATGGGGTGATCCTCGACGTGCATGGCGAGTCGCTTGTCAGCCGGATTGAGCGACGGGCCTTTCGGCACCGCCCACGACAGCAGCACACCCTTCCATTCGAGACGGAAGTCGTAATGGAGATGCGACGCGAGATGCTTTTGCACGCAGAAGAATAACGGCGCGCTCGCCGGTTTTTTCTCACCGGCCTGTCCCGAGGGTTCAGGTGTCTTGGAGAAGTTGCGCTTCTTCTTGTATTCCTCTAAGGCCACTCGCGAAGGATAGCAAGTAATAAGGTGCCGAAGGTGCCGAAGGTGCCAAGGGTGCCGAGGGGTGCAAAGCACCAGCACCCTCGGCACCTCCGGCACCTTTGGCACTTTGGCTCTATTGCGCTTTCGCATTATTGTTCCGCAATGCAGCTCTACGCGGTTCTCGCGTACTTAGGCGTTCTCGTCGTGCTCGGGATTTATACGGCCCGTCATGCCAAAACGGGCGACGACTTTCTGGTCGCTGGGCGCACGCTGCCCTGGCATGTGCTCGTCTTCACCCTGCTCGCCACATGGATTGGGTCAGGGAGTCTCTTCGGTGGCGCCGGTCTCGGCTACCGCGCCGGCTTCCCCGCATTGTGGCAGTCGGCAGGCGCGTGGACGGGCATCGTGCTCGCCTATTTCCTGGCGCCGCGCGTGCGCCGGATCGCCAAGTACACCATGCCCGATATCCTCGAGCTGCGCTACGGACCAACGGCGCGAGTGCTCGGGACGATCGTCGTGGTCATCGCGTACACCACCATCGCCGCCTACCAGTTTCGCGGCGGCGGAAGGCTCCTCAACCTGGCCGCCGGCGTGGACATCGGCACCGGGGCGCTCTTGACCATGGCCTTTTGCGTTGTCTATACGGCCTTGGCCGGCATGCTTTCGGTCGCGTATCTCGACATCGGCAACGGCATCGCGATGATCGTCGGCGTCGGGCTGGCGGTCATCTATCTGATCCTCCACGCAGGGGGAATGGGTGAGGCGTTCAGTGCGCTCCGCCCCGATCAGGTGGCGCTCTTCGGCACCCTCGATCCGTGGAAAGACGCGATGGCGTTGTTTCTGCCGACGATGCTCCTGTTGATGGGCGAAGCGAACATGTACCAGAAGTTTTTTTCGGCCAAGGACGAGCGCCACGCGAGGCTGTCGGTGGTCGGTTGGATCATCGGTACGATTCTGGTCGAGACGCTGATCATCGCCGTCGGTGTGTTTGGCAGCGTCGTCATTCCCGGCCTGAACGCGTCCGATTCTGAGGCCATCGTCATCCAGGTCGCCGGGACCATCTTGCCGCCGTTCCTTGGGATCCTTCTGCTCTGCGGCGCCGCGGCAATTATCGTGTCGACGGCGAACAGCTTTCTGCTCACGCCTGCGAGCGCGCTCATGCGTGACGTCTACCAGAAGGTGATCAATCCTGCGGCCACGGATCGCCAGATCCTGCTGCTCACTCGCATCTTCGTCATCGTGCTGGGCATCGTCGGATTCCTCGCGCTGCGCTTTTTCACCACGATTCTGGAAATGGCGCTGTGGGCGTACACGATGTACGGCGCATCGATCACACCGGCACTCCTGGCGGCGTTCTTATGGCCGCGGGTGACACGGGCAGGGGGTGTGGCGTCGATCGCGGCAGGGATGATCACGACTCTCGGCTGGGAAATCTATTCGCGCGCCAATGGCGGGTATCCGTACAAGGTTGCCACCGTGTATCCGGCGTTGGCCTTGTCGCTGGCGGCACTCGTGGGCGTGAGCCTGGCGACGCCGCGTCCGTCGGCGGAGGAGCTCGCAGCCATTTCCTGAGCACGCGCGACGGCTGACGCCCACCTTCGCTCGACTTTCTTCGCTCGCGAGCTACGGTGGGCAAGTACACTCAGAAGACGTGGCGGTTCTGCTGATATCCACCTACGACCTGGGGCGTCAGCCGTTTGGGCTGGCCTCGCCCGCGGCGTGGCTCCGTCGTGCGGGCTTCGAGGTAACCGCAAGAGACTTGTCGCGCGAACCGCTCGCGGACGAGGACATCGCGCAGGCGGAGTGCGTGGCCTTTCACCTGCCGATGCATACGGCCACACGTCTTGCGCTGCCGGTGATCGCGCATATTCACGACCGCCACCCGCTTGTACCGCTTTGCGCATACGGCCTTTATGCACCCTTGAACGCATCGCTGCTCCGCGATTGTGGAGTGACCGATGTCTTCGGGCCGGAAGCCGAGGACGATTTGGTGAAGTGGGCAGGGGCGTCCAAAGGTGCCGAAGGTGCCGGTGCCAAAGGTGCCGAAGGTGCCGAACGTGCCGAGGGTGCGGTTCTCGCGGGGAAAGGGAACGGTAGGCCTGCGCTCCCGCGGCTCGAGTTCATCACACCGGATCGCACCGGCCTCCCGCCACTCGACCGTTATGCAGCGGTGCAACTTCCGGACGGCTCACGCCGTGTGACCGGAGCAACCGACGCAACGCGCGGGTGTAAGCACAGGTGCCGCCACTGTCCCATCGTTCCCGTCTACGACGGCCAGTTCCGCGTGGTTGCCGTCGACACAGTTCTGGCTGATGTCGATCAGCAGGTGGCGATGGGCGCCGAACACATCACGTTCGGCGATCCCGATTTTTTCAATGGTCCAACGCACGCCCGCCGGATCATCGAAGCGTTCCATGCGCGACACCCGCAGGTGAGTTACGACGTCACGATCAAAATCGAGCACCTGCTGCGAAACCGCGAGCTTCTTCCGACACTCGCCACTACCGGATGCTTGTTTGTGACGTCTGCCGTGGAAGCGGTGGACGATGCAATCCTGGAGAAGTTCGAGAAGCGTCATACCCGCGCCGATTTCGAAGAGGCCGTGCACGTGACTCGTGCGGCGGGACTCACACTTGTGCCAACGTTTGTCGCGTTCACGCCATGGACCACACTCGCCGGGTACCGTGACCTGCTGGAGACCGTGGCCCGCTTGAACCTCGTCGATCATGTCGCGCCGGTGCAGTGGGGCCTGCGGCTGTTAATCACGCAAGGCTCACGGCTGCTGGAACTCGACGACGTGATGGCCCGCATCGGGAACTTCGATGCCACGTCGTTGACCTACCCTTGGCGCCACGCGGACCCACGCGTCGACGTCCTGCAGAGAACCGTCGCCGACCTCGTCGGGGTGCGCGCGAACCAGACACGCGCCGCAGTCTTCGCGGACATCTGGTCGCTCGTGTCGGCCGACGCTTCCCCGCACCTGGCGCGCGCCGCAATCCCGTATCTCGACGAACCTTGGTACTGTTGAGCGGAGCCTAATGCAGAGCAGGTAGCTCTGGTGTAGAGCGCTGGCAGTTGCCAGTTCACGTTCAGAGTCCTAAGTTGTAAGTTGATTTAGGGCTCAGTGAAGAGAATCCTGCTTCTCGCGACGACGACGGGGTATCAGACGCGCATGTTCGGCGAGGCGGCCGAGCGGCTCGGCGTCAAGCTCCTGTTTGCGACCGATCGCTGCGATCAACTCGACGATCCATGGTGGGACAGCGCCATCCCGATTCGCTTTCACCAGGAGGCGGCATCGGTCGATGCCATCATGCGCGCGGTCGACCAGGCGCCGCCCGCGGGCATTCTCGTCGTCGGCGACCGCGCCACACGGATTGCGGCGTTCGCGTCCACATTGCTGGGGCTGCCGGGACATCCGCCCGAGGCGGCTGCCGCCGCACGCGATAAGCGGCTGACGCGCGAGCGCCTACAGGCGGCGGGCCTGCCCGCGCCCTGGTATCTGACGCTCCCGGTTGATGCGAATCCGGCCGCCTACGTGGCCAAGATTCCGCTGCCCGTCGTGGTCAAGCCGCTCTCGTTGTCGGGCAGTCGCGGTGTGATGCGGGCGGATACGCCGGCCGAGTTTATCGCCGCGTTCGAGCGGCTGCAGCGACTGCTCCGCGCCCCGGACGTGCGCGAAATGCAAGACAGCGCAACCGACGCGATTCAGATCGAGAGCTTCATCCCAGGCCGCGAGTATGCCGTCGAAGCGTTGCTGCATCACGGCTCGTTGCAAACGCTCGCGATCTTCGACAAGCCGGAACCGCTCGATGGCCCGTTTTTCGAGGAGACCATCTACATTACGCCGTCGCGTGCGCCGGAATCGGTGCAACGAGATATTCGAGACGCTGTTGCGGCCGCCGTTCGGGCTGTTGGCTTGTATCACGGTCCCGTGCACGCCGAGTGTCGAGTGAATGAGCGTGGCGTGTTCGTGTTGGAAGTCGCCGCCCGCCCGATCGGCGGTCTGTGTGCGCGCGCGCTCGAGTTCGACGGCCCGGGCGGTGCGCGCGTCGGCCTCGAAGAGTTGCTGCTCCGGCACGCGCTCGGTGAGTCGCCGGAACGCTGGGTGCGCGAGCCCGACGCTTCAGGGGTGATGATGATTCCGATCCCACGCCCGGGCGTGTATCGGCGCACCGACGGCGTTGACGAAGCAACGTGCGTCCCGGGCGTGTGGCACGTGCAAATCACGGCGAAAGCCGGTCAACAGCTCGTGCCGGTGCCGGAAGGGGCAAGCTACTTGGGATTTATTTTTGCGAGGGGAGAGTCGCCGGCGATGGTTGAGGCGGCGTTGCGCGCCGCGCACGCACGCCTCGCCTTCGTGATTGACCGATCGCTACCTATCGTCTCCTAAGCCGTAAGCCCGTAAGCCGTACCCCCGTAAGCCGCGAGCGTTCAGCTTCTACCCCTTCGACTGCTGCGGCACATAGCCCGGAGGCAACGCCGCGCCTTCTCCGAAGAAGAAGTCTTCCATTTGCTTGCGAATCAGCTCCTGCGCTTCTTTCTGCCACGGCATCAAGCGGTACTCGTTGAGAATCATTTTCTGCCGTTCTTCCCAGAGCTTCCATGCTTCCGCAGAGACATGCTGATAGAGGCGCTGGCCGATTTCGCCCGGCCACGGTGGGGCATCGAGTCCCGGGAGTTCTTTCTGGAACTTGACGCAGAACACTTTTCGCCCGCTGGTGTTGGTGTCCGGCCGATCGGCCGGCATCGGTGGTCCGCCGCACATGCTCATAATGTCATTCTAGTCGTATCATGACGGACGGTCGTTCTTAGTTCTGTTGTTCGTTCCTGGTTCTTGGTTCTCATGGTCCCCCTATGGAACCCGAAGACCGCCACCGGCGATGTTGGTACGGCAGACGCACCGCCGAGATCCCGATCGACATCGGATTGCATACGATCGCGGACGGCGCGCTGTTGTTCTGCGCTCACCCCATGCTCTATCCGGTGGTCGGCTTCGCGTTTGACGTGCGGAACTGCACCGGCTGCGAGTATTTCCGCGAGCAACGAGCCCTCGCGGAAGACCGGATCGGCGGCCCCTGACCGCCGCCATGGCGTATGAATCCAAACCAGACCCAACCTCTACTGTAGTGAATTCGTTCACGACGCTGTTTGCATGCATTCGCCATCGGCGCCAAAGTGCTAACGAATCAGGCCTGTTTTTCGAATTTCGCCGGTGGTTGAGGTGGCACGTGCCTTGCGAATAAGGGCGCAGGAGGAGCGCACCGTGAACGAAACACGCAAAGAACGTCGAGGCTTCGCATCTATGTCGGCCGACAAACAGCGCGAGATCGCCAGCAAGGGTGGTCGCGCCGCCCATCAGAAGGGCACCGCCCACGAATGGTCGTCCGATGAAGCTCGCGAAGCCGGCCGTAAGGGTGGCATGGCGAGCCGCGGCGGACGTGGCAAACTGCCGTCTGACTTGACACCGTCTTCATCCATCCCGGAATCGAACGACAGCGAGCCCGCAGCCTAGGTCGCGGCAGGATGCGTTTGCGGAACCAGCAGATCGATCCCCCCGATCAATCCGCTGGCCGCATACGAAACCGCGCTTCTCGGCTACGCCGGCCGTACTCGTTCGACCTGGACGCGTGCATCGTTGAAGCACGCACCGCCACCAAGATCCGTGAGCGAGTCCGGCACTAGGGCATTGGATGTGAGTCCGTTGCCCGTGTGCCGGCGCCACACTCCTTTTGGCATCGCGACCGTGCCGGGACGCGTCAGCGGCGTTACCCGGGCGTGCAGCCGCACCTCGCCCAACTGATTGAACATCCGGATCGCGTCCCCGTCGGCAATGCCGCGCGTGCCGGCATCCTGCGGATGCATGTCGACACGGATGCCAGGGCGGGGTAACTCCCCGAGGGTCGAACTGATCGTGCGCTCACTGGCCGGTGAGATCAGCGCCAGCGGGTAATCAGCGGTGCCTGGGTCTGGCTGAAAACCATACAACCCGAGCGGCGCCTGTTGATCGAGGCTCTCAGGACAGAGGTGGACCTTGCCGTTCGGCGTGCGCGGAAAAACATCCACGAACTGAATCGGGCGGCCCCCATACGGCGGAGACGCCGTCCACTGCTCTTGCAACTGTGTTCCATACGGGGTCGGCAGTCCCTCCAGCACCTGAAACATATTCTCGAGATCGTCGGCTGGATCACCCGGCTCACTCAGTCCCATTCGTCGGAGCAGGTCCGCAAAGACCTCCGCGTTCGCACGCGACTCACCGACTTGATCGATCACGGGGCGAGCGAGTTGCATCGTGATCGGCCCATACGCCTTAGCCGTGTCGTAATGCTCGAGGAACGTGGTCGCAGGAAGCACCACGTCGGCGTACTGGGCGCTATCGGTCAGCACCTGATCGAAGACGACGGTGAACAGATCCTCGCGTTTGAGACCTTCGAGCACGCGGTTCTGATCCGGCATCGTGACCGCGGGGTTGCAGTTGTAGATGAAGAGCATCTTGATGGGTGGCGAGAGCGATTGGTCGGTCAGGACCCGCCCGAGGTGATTCATGTTGATGGCGCGCGTTGCCGGTTCCTGATCGTGCAGCCACGTTCGCTCGATATTCCAGCGCGGCGGAATTGCTCATCGAGTATCCGCCGCCGCGCACGCCGAACTTGCCGGCCGACAGCCGGAAGCGCCAGCATCGCAGCCGCGGCGCTGCCGCCGTTGCGGTTACGCTCCAGTCCCCATCCACACTTCACGAGCGCGGGGCTGATGGTCGCGTAAATCTCCGCGAACGCTCGAGCGACGTCGGCGGGGACGCCGGCGACGTCGGCAGCACGTTCGATCGTCCAGGGCTGCGCGCGCTCCCGCAGCGCGTCGGCACCGGTCGGTGTGCGCTGCAGGAACGCCTGGTCGGCGTGTCCCCCCTCGAACAGATGGCGGTGCATCGCGAGCGCCACGACGAAATCGGTGCCTGGCTTGACCGGCAAGGTAGATATCCGCGTTGCCGCGCAACGCTGGTCATGCGCGGATCCATGACGATCAACGTCGCTCCGCGTTGCGCGCGTCTTTCATGAACGGCATCAGATGAATGCCCGATGCGCCGGGGTTGACGCCCCAGATGACGATGACGCGCGCTTCGGGATAATCCTGATAGTCGACCGACGGCATCTTGCCGTAGAGGCCCTGGTTGGCGGCGCCGGTCGGCGCCGCGCAGACTGTGCGCAGCAGACGGGACGCCCCAATGCGTCGGAACAGCATGGCGTCGGTCGTGTCCTGAGTCAGCAGGCCATTCGAGCCGCCGTAGCAGAGCGGCAGGATCGCTTCGGCGCCGTGCTCGGCCCGCACCGACTGACATTTTTTCCGCAATGGATCGAGCGCTTCGTCCCACGAATCGCGGCGCGATGTCCGCCCGCGCCCTTTGCACCCTTGCGGATCGCGCCGGGATGGAGCAGCCGGTCGTCTCCGTAGACGCGTTTGTCGAAGCGCGCGGACTTTGGCGCAGATGTATCCACGCGTGACTCGTTGTCGTGCCATCCATCAATACGCGCGATGCGGCCGCCGCGAAGCGTGATCCGCAGCGTGCAGGCGTCGGGACAATCGAGCGGACAGGCCGTCTCGACAGTGTGATTCCGGTGGGAGCGACAGCAGGAGGCGGCATTCATCGACAGTAAAGCTCTGCGAGTTCGATGGCAAAGTACAAAGCATGTGGTGATTGTCGGTGGCGGCTTCGCCGGCCTCGACGCCGCCCGCGCCCTCCGCAAGCGCCGGTGCGGGTCACGCTGATCGATCGTCACAACCATCACGTCTTCCAGCCCTGCTGTATCAGGTGGCGACAGCGGGCCTCTCGCCGGGGACATCGCGTCGCCGATCCGGTGGATTCTTCGCAGACAAGCGAACGTGCGCGTGCTGCTGGGAACGGTCGCTGCGCATCGACCCGGACCGCACGTGCCGTTCACCTCGATCACGGCGAAATCGTCACCTACGACTTTCTGATCGTCGCCGCGGCGTCACCCACTGGTACTTCGGCCATCCAGAGTGGGCGCGCGGAGGCGCCTGGTCTCAAGACGCTCGACGATGCGCTCGCGATTCGGCGACGGATGCTGATGGCCTTCGAAGAGGCGGAGCGAGAGCCCGACCCGGCGAGGAAGCGGCACCTACTGACGTTCGCGATCATCGGCGGCGGTCCGACTGGCGTGGAACTGGCCGGCGCGCTCGCCGAGATTGCGCATCACAGCCTGCGGCGGGAGTTCGATGCGATCGATCCGGAATCGGCCCGCATCGTCCTGGTCGAGGCAGGACCGTCGATCCTCTCGTCATTCCCCGAGTCGCTGCGCGACTCGGCGCGCCGCGCGCTTACGCGTCTCGGCGTCGAGGTGTGGGAGAACGTGGCCGTTACCAACATCGGCGTCGACTCGCTGACGCTCCGCGGGGCTGCCGACGACGACGAGTTGCGCGTCCATACGATCCTATGGGCTGCCGGAGTGGCGGCTTCGCCGCTCGGGCGCAGCCTGGGTGCGCCAATCGATCGGGCAGGCCGCGTGATCGTCAACCCCGATCTCTCTGTGCCGGAACATCCGGAGATCTTCGTCGCCGGCGATTTGGCCAACTTCAGTCACCAAACCGGCCAGCCGCTGCCGGGTGTCGCGCAAGTGGCGAAACAACAGGGGACCCGTGCGGCGCGCAACGTGCTGCGGCTCACGCAAGGGTCGCCGCCGCTGCCATTCCGCTATCGCGACCCCGGCAACATGGCGACGATCGGCCGCGCCGCCGCGATCGCCGACTTCGGGTGGGCGCGCGTCTCGGGTTACGCGGGTTGGCTCGTCTGGCTGTTTGTGCACATCCTCTTTCTCATCGGCTTCCGCAATCGTCTTTCTGTCCTCTTGCAATGGGCCGCGGCGTACGCGACCCATCAACGCAGCGTGCGACTCATCACCGGTGCGCAGTCGAGCATTGTCGAAAGCTGACCTCTATTTGGCGTTCGACCGTTGACCCGGCTGATTGCCAGCCGCTATTCTCATGCGCGGATGCCGGCCCCAACCCCCCAGGAGTACGGGCCGTACCGTGTCGTCGGCCCACTCGGTGGCGGCGGAATGGGAACGGTGTTGCTCGCCGAGGACTCTCGTCTCGGCCGCCGCGTCGCGCTCAAAACGTTCACCGGAGACGCGGCCGCGACGGTGCAAGCACGCGAACAGCTGCTGCGCGAGGCCCGTGCGGCTGCGCGCCTGAGTCATCCGAGCATTGCCGCGGTGCACGACGTCCTGGACGTCGCCGGCGAGCTCGTCATCGTCTTCGAATATGTCGAAGGCGAGACCCTGGCGGCGCGGCTGAAGCGCGGGCGTCTCGCGGTTGCCGACGCCCTCCGCATCGGCGAACAACTCGCCGACGGGCTTGCCGAGGCGCACGCGCACGGCATTATTCACCGCGACCTCAAGCCGGGCAACGTGATGCTGACGCCGCAAGGCCGCGCGAAGATCCTGGACTTCGGGATTGCACACACGACCTCTCTCGAGAACGAGGAAACGAGTCCGGTCTTGCAGAGCGGGCCGGGAGTGTACGCGGGGACGCCAGCGTACGCGGCGCCGGAGCAGTGGCTTGGCGAACCGCTCGGTCCGCACACGGACCTGTACGCGTTAGGAGTTCTGCTCTTTGAAATGCTCGGGGGCCGCCGGCCGTTTCACACGCCCAGCCGTCTGGCATTGATGCAGCAGGTCGTGGAAGCGCCGCGGCCGCACATCCGTGAAATCAACGAGCACGTGCCGGCCAGTATCGACGCGCTGGTCGACAACATGCTCGCCCGCGACCCCGCGCGCCGGCCGGCCGGTGCGCGGGATATCGCGAATCTGCTGCGCTCGAATCGATCGAGATTTGCCGGCGCTCGCGCCAACTCCCCGCCGGTTGACGATCCGTGCGTGGTCGATCGCCGCCGCCGTGCTGCTGATAGCAGCGATCTCGGGACTTGTCGCAACCCTGCGTTGGCCGACCAGCGACGCCGCCGCCGAATTGATGCGAGTGGTTGCGGTGCTGCCGTTTGACAACGCGACGGGCTCGGACGCCAACGACTACCTTGCCGCCGGTGTGGCGGACAGTTTGACGACGAGCCTGGCCTCCCTCAACGGCATCACCGTGCTCTCGCGGGCGGCCGTGATCACCGTCTGGCGGCGCGAGACCGAGCCGTCGAAGGTGGCCAAGGAACTCGGTGCCGACTACCTCGTCGAAGGCAGCGTCCAGGTGGCCGGGGAGCGCGTGCGTCTCAGCATCAACCTCGTTCGGCCGGATCGCGCCGTCGAATGGGGCGAAAGCGTCGAGGGTTTGCGCGAACGGGTGTTCGAGCTGCAATCGAGACTGGCCGCGTCACTCGGACGCAAGCTGTCGGTTCAAGTGTCGGCCGCCGAACGCGCGAAGCTTGCCGAGCAGCCGACAAGTCAGTCCCGATGCGCTGGCAGCGCTACTGGCGGGGCCGCGCTCTGCTCGACCGCCGCGACATCAAAGGCAACACCGATGCGGCACTCTCCGCGTTTGACGAGGCTGTGCGCCTTGATCCCAACTTCGCGATCGCCCATGCCGCGCGCGGGGAAGCGCTGTGGGCGCGTTACATGGACACCCGGAATCCCGCGGCGGCACAGGACGCCATCGACGCCGGCACCACCGCGCTGCGGCTCGATCCCGACCGGCCGAACGTTCGCTATTCACTCGCGGTGACATTGGCAGGGAGCGGGCGGCTCGACGAAGCGATCGAGGAACTACAACGTGCTCTCGCCGTCCAACCTAATTACGACGACGCGCGCCGTGAGTTGGGCAACATCCTCGCGAGAAAGGGTCGGTTGGAGGAGGCGATTGCGGAGTTCCGCAAAGCGATCGCGCTGCGGCCGAATTATTGGGAGCACTACAGTTTCCTGGGTGTCCGTCTTTACCAAGCGGCGCGCTACGACGAAGCCGCTGAAGCGTTTAAACGAGTGATTGAGCTGCAACCCGACAACTACATCGGGCATCAGCAGCTCGGGACCGCGTATCAAGCGCAGGGAAAGGACGATCTGGCGGTGGAGCAGTACGACCGAGCGATTGCGATTCAGCCCTCGGCGTTTGCGTATGCCAACTTGGGCGCGCTCTACCACCGTCGCGCGCAGTACCCGAAGGCGATCGAAGCCTACGAGGCGTCCCTCAAGATCCGCCCCAACGCCGCGGGAACGTTTCGCAACATCGGAGATGCCAACCGCAAGCTCGGGCGACAGGCAGAGGCTCGTCGCGCCTATCGGGAAGCGATTCGACTGACCGAGGCGGACCTTAAAGTGAATCCTCTCGACGCGGTAAATCTCGCATCACTGGCGATCTACTCGGCGAAGAGCGGCGACGTGGAGACGGCCCGCGCTAAGCTGCAGCAGGCGCAGCAACTCGATTCCGCCAACGTGCAGGTTCTGTTTCGCGCTGCGGTTGTCCACGCGCTGCTAGGCGAGAATGACGCAGCTCTGTTTGCGCTCGAGCGAGCGGCGGCAGCCGGTTAGCAGCCGTGCGGGGATCGCCGAAGAAGAAGACTTCGCCGCGCTGAGAAGCTCGCCACGCTTTCAGTCGTTGATATTCCCACGTCCGGTTCCAGGAGACCCCCCCCAATGAAGCTTCGCGCCGTTCTCGTGCTCACCGTGATAAGTGGAGTGTTGTTCTCTTGCGCCCCGACGATCGCCCAATCCGGCAGAGCCCTTCATGAAGGTACGATTGAGGCGTATCGAGACAAATCGAACACGTGCCAGACGAATACCACGCCCTTCTTCGGGGTGAAGAAAACGACCATGCGCAAAGTGAAGTGGGAGATCGTCGAATCGATCGGGGTGCACGGCGTCTCTCGACGTCGAAATCCGCTTCGACAAAGCGCAGGGCGACCCTCTCCAGGGGTGCGAAAAAAAAGGGAAAAAGAAGATCGAGTGCGACCTCCGGTCGGCCCCCGTCGGCACCTACTGGTACAGCGTGTACCTTGGCACTGCGAAAGAAGACCCGGAGCTGCAGATTGAAATGTAACGCGCTAGCAGAGGAGATTCCCGATGAAATCGAGAACCGCGCCGACCACCGTACTAGCCCTGGCAGCGGCAGCGACCGCGTTTTTTTGGTTTGGCCGCAGGGAAAGGGGAGGGAGGAAGGGCACGATCGTCGTCTATCGTGACGAGCGACGACGTTTGTCAGACGATCACCACACCTTTTTTCAAAGCCTTCAAGACAATGGAAATGGAAAGGTCGAAGTGGAAGATCGACGACGAGATTCGAGTGCCTCGGGACGAATGATTTCGTCAAGATTGTCTTCGACAACCCTGACATCCTGCGGGATTGTGTCAAAAAGGGAAAGGACAAGATCGAGTGTCGAGTTGGGCACCACACGCCCATAGGCAAGTACAAGGTACAGCGTCTACATCAGCGACAGGAGAACAGAAGATCCGGAGTTGCAGATCGAGATGTAGCTACAGCAGCTTGATGTAGCGTCGCATTTCGACGTCGTATCCAGCTCGCTCGTAGAGTCGCTGCGCACGATGGTTGCGTTCGAAGACACTGAGCGTGACGCGAGTGTGACCGCGTGCGCGCGCCCACGCCTCGGCATGCGCCATCAGCGCTGCGCCGACGCCGCGACCCTGCATGTCGGCACTGACGGCGATCACCGAAATATGCGCGTAACGCTCGTGCGTGAAGTAGTCCTCGAGCGCCCACATGAGCAGGCAGCCGGCGGCGTGTTCGTTGAGCTCGGCGACAAATAAGTCGTGCTCGGGCGAGGGGGCGTCGAGTTGCGAGGCGAGGGCCAGGCGATCGGCCATCGCGATCTCGGCGGCGCTGCGCCAGGGCGGCCGATCGAAATCAGCCAGCCGATCGGCAAGCGCGAGAACAAACTCGCGATCCGCGGCCGTCGCCTCTCGAATCGTGATCACCGCGCGACGGGGACCGCCGGTTTCCGCGAATAGTGGGTGACCACGTAGTCGTCGACGAGCGCCTGGAAGGCGGCGGCAAGCTCTTCGTACGTGCCACGCAGCGTCTGCGCGAGCTCGCCGTCAATGAACACCGGGCAGTGCGGCGCCTCACCTGTCCCCGGGAGCGAGATCCCGATGTTCGCGGCCTTGGACTCGCCCGGGCCGTTCACGACGCACCCCATGACGGCCAGCGTCAACATCTCGACTCCGTCGTACTGGTTCTTCCACTCAGGCATCTTTTCCCGGATGTACGACCTGCACTCGTTCGGCAAGCTCCTGGAACGTCGCGCTTGTGGTGCGTCCGCAACCCGGACATGCGGTGACACTCGGGGCGAAGGTGCGCAGGCCGAGGGCCTGCAGCAACTCGCACGCGGCATACACTTCGTCACGCCGATCACCGCCCGGACGCGGCGTCAGCGAAACGCGAATGGTGTCGCCAATGCCGTCGTGCAGGAGCGCGCCCATGGCCGAGGCCGACCACACCAGCCCCTTGATGCCCATGCCGGCTTCGGTGAGGCCCAGGTGCAGCGGCTGATCGGTGCGCCGTGCGAGCGCGCGGTAGACCTCAATCAAGTGCACGGGCCGCGACGTCTTGCACGAGATGATGATCTGGTCTTTTCGCAAACCAGTTTCGAGCGCGAGTTCCGTCGACTGGATCGCCGAGAGCACCATGCACTCGTTGATGATGTCTTCCGAGCTCTGTCCCAGTGCCTTGTCGGTGTTCTCCTGCATCTTCGCCATGACGAGCTCCTGGTTGAGCGAGCCGCCGTTGACGCCGATGCGAACGGGCTTGCCATAATCGATGGCGACCTTGCAGATCGTGGAGAACTGTTCGTCACGCCGCTTGCCAGTCCCGACGTTCCCCGGGTTGATCCGGTACTTGTCGAGTGCGGCGGCGCACTGGGGGTGACGCGTCAACAGCAGATGTCCGTTGTAGTGGAAATCGCCGATGAGCGGCGCCGTGCAGCCGGCGTCGAGCATGCGCTGCTTAATCTCCGGGTACCGCCGCGGCCGCTTCGGGCACGTTCACCGTGACGCGCACCATTTCAGAGCCCGCTTCCCACAACTCCAGGCACTGACGCGCGGTCGACGCCGCGTCGGCCGTGTCGGTCATCGTCATCGACTGGACGACGATCGGGGCGCCTCCACCGACGGTGAGGGTGCCGACACGAACCGGCACGGTGCGGTGACGGGTGTTGAGTTGAATCACACGTCCTCGCGCCAGCCGTCATCGAGGAGCGAGCGCTTGATGTCCTGCGCGCGGAAAATGGCAAGGTCCATGGTGTCGTAATTTTCGACGCGGTCCATCGTGTTGTTCACAAAGAACGCCACGGTGTGCGGCGGCCCCCCGGGCAGGATCACTGCGCGCGACTGCTCCCGCCGGCCGTTGGACAGGCGCCAGAGGATGGTGGAGTCCGTAGCATCCATCCAAAGATCATATCGCGGAGGCCAGGGTCAGGGGTCAGGAGTCGCAGGGAGGTATAGACCGGGTTGATGGTTGACACAAGTCCGGCAGGATCGTTTACACCAGGGAGATGCCTTGGATGGAAACGAATGTGTTGGACGAGCGGCTCAGGTTCGTGCGCGATTGCGAGAGCGGGCACTGGTCGATGACGGAGCTGTGTGAGCGCTACGGCGTGACACGCCCGACGGGCTACAAGTGGCTGGCGCGTCATCGGGGCGGCGGCCGCGCGGGCTTGGCCGACCGGAGCCACGCCCCGCATCAGTGTCCGCACCGGACGAGCGACGCCGACGGAGGCGCTGATCGTCGAGGCGCGCCAGGAGTACGGCTGGGGCGCCAAGAAGCTCCTGCGGGTGCTCCGCACGCGGTATCCGACGCGGTCCTGGCCGGCCCGCAGTACCGTCAACGAGATCCTCGAGCGCCACGCGCTTGCTCCAGAAGAATCGGCGCCGACGTACGTGGACGCACCCCGGGCGCGACCCCGCTGCAGACCGAGCGCCCGAATCAGGTGTGGCCCGCCGACTTCAAAGGGCAGTTCAGAACCGGCGATGGTTGCTACTGTTATCCGCTGACCGTGACGGATCATTTGAGCCGGACTCTGCTGGTGTGCCGTGGCTTCCGCTCGGTGAAGACGGTCGCGGGCGCGAAGCCGGTGTTCCGGGCACTGTTCCGCGCGGTCGGCTTGCCCGACGCGATCCGCAGCGACAACGGCGCACCGTTCGCCTCGACCGGGATTCATGGGCTGTCCGCCCTGAACGTGTGGTGGATGCAGCTCGGGATCGTCCACCAGCGGATTACGCCGTGCCAGTCCCCAAGAAAACGGTACAGCACGAACGGATGCATCGCGAACTGAAACGCGAGACCACGCGTCCCGCCGCGAGCAGCCTGCGCGCGCAACAGCGACGGTTCGACGCCGTTTCGCGTTCGCTACAACGACGAACGCCCGCACGAGGCCATCGGGGACCGCACGCCCTCTTCGCTCTGGACGCCGTCGACGCGTCGACTATCCCGAGCGCATCACACCACCGGTCTATCCCGCGCACGTGGAAGTCCGTCGCATCAGTAGCGCGGGCACGTTTCGGCCTCCACACGCAAGCGACCGTTCTTGAGCCAGGTGCTTGCGCGGCGAAGACATCGGCCTCGAAGAGGTCGGCGACGGCATTTGGAACATCGTGTATTACAGTACGTTGCTCGGGAAGATGGATGAACGCAGCTTACATATCACGGGGACCAAATAACACCGTATAGGTGTAAACGATCATGTCGGACTTCCGTTAAGGATCAACCGTCGTTCAGGATCAGGAATCAGGAGTCAGGAATCAGGAGTCAGGGATCAGGGATCAGGGATCAGGGATCAGGCGATTGCCGTGGAGGGCGACTGGGCGTCCGGTCCTCGCAGACTGGTGCAGCGCAGCAAGCGTCGCCGCATTGCCGCGGCTGTCGCGTAGATTCATGACCGGCGGCCGTCTATCGACGATGGCGGCGACAAAATCCTCCACTTCGCGCACGAACAGGAGCGGCGACCCGGCAACGGTGACCGTGCGCGTCTGGTCGCCTTGCCGGATTTCGATCGACGCATGCGGTGCAGGGCGATAGGGATCGGGCACCCGAAGGGTCCCGTCGGTGCCGTGAATGTCCAGCCACGTGCGGTGCTGGCTGCGAAAGCTGCAGTGCACCGATGCCGCGGCACCGCTCGCAAAGCGCAACAACCCGGTAAAGCTCTCATCAACGCCTGTCGGGCCGATGGTTGCCCAGCCAAATACCTCCGCTGGTTCGGCGCCGGCGATGAGCCTGATGGCGCTGACCGGGTAACACCCGACGTCCCACAAGCTGCCGCCGCCGAGCGCGGGGTTAAGGCGGATGTCGTGCTCTCGCTGTTGCTCGAAGGTGAATCCGCCGGCGATCATCGTCACCGCGCCGATCGTGCCACTGCCGATCAGTTCGACGACGCGCGCGGTCAACGGCTCGTGGCGATACATGAACGCTTCGGCGACGACGCGGTCGCGCGCGCCGGCGACTGCGGCTATCCGATCGACGTCCTCGCCGCCGAGTGCCAGCGGCTTTTCGCAGAGCACGTGCTTGCCAGCGTCGAGCGCGCGCAGGGTCCATTCGACATGCAGGGTGTTGGGAAGCGCCAGATACACGGCGTCCACCGCGGCATCCCGCAGCAGCGCTTCGTAGGAGTCATGTGCGATCGGGATCTGCCACTCGGCAGCGTAGGCGCGGACCCGATCGGTATCGCGGCTGGCGACCGCTGCTACAGTGGAACGCCGCGCCGATCGCATTGCCGGGATGAGACGACGATTCACCTGGGCGGTGCCGAGAAGCCCCCAGCGGATCATTACGCCCGCGGCGCTTTGAGCTTCGCGAGGATCCGCCGGTTGAATTCCTCCGACTGACCGCGCGGGATCGACAGCGTTTTCCAGTCGCTTCCCTTGAAATGCTTCGCGAGGAGGAGAATCTGGTAGGTGTGCCCTGCATAATGCGCCACCTGGCGGCTGAGCGCTTTGTAGATCGAGTGCGGTTCAGTACGAATGTAGACGGTGTCGGCCAGATCGGCATCCGAGATCGAGGCGAGCGCATCGAACACGCGACGCCAGCCGTCTTCCCATTCGGCCATCAGCTGCTCGCGTGGCAGCAACGGTTCCGCGAACTCCTGGTCCCGGTTGCGATCGGGCTTCTCGCCATCGCTGGTCCGGAAATCGGTCCAGCGGGAGCGCATGTTGCCCGCCATGTGACGCATGAGGACGCCGATTGAATTGGCATCGGGATCCAGCTTGGCCCAGAGCTGCGCGTCGTCCACTTGCGCAATCGATTTGTCGGCGAGCTTCTTGATCTTTTCAAACTCGTCCACCACCACTTCGACAATTGGGGAGGGGCTCATCGCGCGTGCTCCAGTAGGAGAAGACCGACCGACACTGCCGCCAGCCCCCATACCGTGGCGCCGATTTCGCGTGCGCGGCCAACAACGGTGTGCAGGACGGCAAAGAGAATAACCCCCCAAAGCATACCTTGCGTGATCGAGAAGGTGAGTCAGGGGGTCAGGTGTCAGGTGTCAGGTTTCAGGTATCAGGTATAGGGCTTAGGTGTTAGGAGTCAGGCGCATAGTATATGAACTTGTTTCATTGACCTGATGCCAAGAATGAGTTGGATTCATTACCAACGGACCGCTATGGTGACGATCGGGCACGGCGGGCTCCCGGTTGTGACACCCCTTGAAACCTCGCCGGCGGGTTCGTCGTGCCTCCGCCTGGAGGCGCCATGTTCGATCCGCTGGTCCGCGACGTTCGCGATGCGTCCCGCACGATTCTGTCGAGTCCCACCTATGCGGTGGTGACGGTGGCCACGCTGGCGCTCGTGATCGGTGCCGCAAGTGCGGTTCTCGCGGTTGTCAGCGCCACGATGATCCGCCCCTTGCCCTTTCCGGACGGCGATCGGGTTGTGCAGGTGTTTTCGCTGCCGCCGGGCATGAGCGGCACCGCGCAACGCAATCCGCTCCACACCCGGGTATTTTTTCGCTTCCGCACTGGCGGCATTCGACTGGTGGACTCGCTCGAGGGCATCTGGGCGCGCGAACGCGTGCTTGGCGGCGTGGGGGAGCCGGAAAGCGTGTCGGCCGCCGCGACATCTCCGGGCATGTTCGCCTTGTTCGGCGGCGTGCCACTGGCCGGACGGACGTGGAGCGAAGACGAAGATCGGGCCAACGCGCGTGTGGTCGTGTTGAGTCATCGCCTGTGGCAGCGCCGGTTTGGCGGGGACGCGACGATCCTTGGACAAACAGTGCTCATCGATCGCGAGGCGCACGAGGTGATCGGGATCATGCCGCGCGATTTTCTCTCGGGTCCGGTGCAGGCCGACTTCTGGACCCCGCTCAATGTTCACGAAGGCGTGCTGGAGAACGCGGCGACGTTCATTCAGACATTTGCGCGGCTCCGAAACGGCGCCACGATCGACCAACTCGCCACTGAGCTGAAGACGGCGATCGATGCCGTGATTCCTGAATCACCAGTCATGCTCCGCGGGTGGACCGCGGATGTGGCGACGCTTCGTGATGCGCAGTTCGGCGAGCAGCGGTCGAGCGTGCTCGTGCTGCTGGCCGGGGTCATCGCGCTGACGCTGATCGCGTGCGCGAACCTCGCCAATCTCACCCTCGCGCACGTGATGTCGCGGCGAGCGGAGATGGCGCTGCGCGCCGCACTCGGCGCCGGTCATCTGGCGATTCTTCGTTTGCAGCTGGTCGAGACCCTGATCATCGTGACGGCAGGAGCCGCTGCCGGCCTCCTCATCGGCGCGTGGACATTGCCGGCCCTCCTCGCCCTTGATCCAACGGCCGCGCGCCTCCTCGGTGATGTGACCATCGACTGGCGGGTGCAGGCGCTCACCGGCGTGCTCGCGCTGGGTGTGGCACTACTCGCGGGCGTCGTCCCTGCCCTCCGCGAACTGCGTGGCGACGTCTCACGTGGTCTCGCCGATGGCAGCCGCAGGGCGGCCGGATCGCACCGGCACGCGCGGCTGCGGCATCTGCTGGTGGCGAGCGAGGCCGCGATGGCGGTCGTGCTCCTCGTGTGCGGCGCGCTTCTGTTCGGTGCCTTCGATCGGACCTCGCGGCTGCATCCAGGGTTCGAGCCGGCGGGAATTTTCGGCGCGCAGCTGCGCTTGACGGCCGCCGCTTACGCGACCGAACCGGCGCGGGCGCAGTTTGTTGCGCAGGTGCTCGAACGTGTGCGCACGATCCCAGGGGTGCTGGCTGCGAGCACCACCTTGAACCCGTTTGTTCCGGGGTTCGCCTTTGTCACACTCGTGCGCATCGAGGGCAAGCCGACGCCGACCGGCGAGGCGCACACGGTGCAATTTCGCCGCGTCAGTCCCGACTACTTCAAGACCCTTCGCATTCCCGTCGTGCATGGCCGCGATTTCAGCAATGCCGACGGACCCGCTGCGCCGTCGGTCGTCGTCATCAGCCGCTCGTTCGCGGAGCGGTTCTGGCCGCAGGAAGATCCCCTGGGACGACGGATTGAACGCGGCGCCGCGAACCGTACCTTCACCGTCATCGGCGTGGTCGAAGACGTCAGCGACGTCGGCTTCAGTCAGGCGCCGGCGCCGACGCTCTATGTCACCTACGCGCAGAACAACGTGGCGATCGCACCGGTGTCGCTCGTGGCGCGCGTGTCGGGCGACCCGCTGGCGTTCACCAACGCGATCCGCGCGGCCGTGCTGTCGGTGGATCCGGCGCAGCCGATCGATCATGTCACGACGCTCGACCAGTTCATGTCCGACTCGCTGGGGCCGCAGCGCTTCCGCAGCACGCTGCTGATCGTCCTGGGCGCACTTGGTGTGGCGATCGCGGCGGTCGGCATCTACGGCGTGACCGCCCGCGCGGTCGCGGAGCGCACACGTGAGCTCGGCGTTCGTCTCGCGCTGGGCGCTACGCCGTCGAGCGTCGCGCGACTCGTGATCGGTCGTGCACTGCGCGCCGTGTGCGCCGGGTTTGTCGCGGGCATCGCACTCGCCGCCGCCGCAGGAATGGTGCTCGTGCACACGCTGCCGAGCCTGGAACGCGCGGAAGCCTGGACTGCGTTGCCCGCGCTTGTCGCCCTCGGTTTGGTGGCGCTGGCGGCGGCGGCGATTCCGGCGCGGCGCGCTGTGACGGTTGATCCGGTTACTGCGCTGCGGGGAGAGTGAGCGTCAGGCGTCAGGCGTCAGGTGTCAGGTGTCAGGCGTCAGGTGTCAGGGATCAGGGATCAGGGATCAGGGATCAGGTATCAAGGGATCAGGGATCAGCGAGCAGGACAGGAATCAGGGGATCAGGGATCAGGAATTGGCCGGCCGGCGATGTCCGGCGACATGGGTAACAGGTCCATCAGAAAGTAACGATGACGATGATTGAGCGTGTGGTAGCTGTGGAAAACGCGTTCTGTGCGTTTCCAAGGACCTTGTGGGCGCGTTCTCTGCCTCCACAGGTCCGGCAGCTTCCACGCGCCGGCGTTCATCGTCGTCGCCAGCACGCTAGCCGGTTGAATGCGGTGCCGACGTTCGTCGAAGCGGCCGAGCCGCACCGGTCCAAAATGCAGATCCCAGAGGCCATCGTCGATCGGCTCGAGCCCGACGTCTTCCCCGATCAGCACCGTGCTCACCGACAGGCCACACGAGTGACAGGAGATGCCGCCCTCGGCACTGACCCGGCGAATTTCATAGTGGCCCGGGTACTCCACCGCGGCCAGCCGCGTGGGCAACGCGCGGGGCGACGTCGTATAGAGGCGAGCGGGTTGTCGCTGATCGATGCCTTCATGCGGACGTTCGTGGTGATAGATCCGCCGAAATCGGGCGACCGCCGTTGCTGTCGGGCCAAGTCGGCGCCCGGCGGGCGGGTCGTTTCCGCCTTCAACCTGGCGATGCATCCGCTCGTGGGCGCCGTCTGATCGAGATCAGGGATCAGGGATCAGGGATCAGGGATCCGATCGCGGATCGGATGACGGATCGGATGTAGCACGGGCCTTTAGTTAGACGCGCGATCTGAGAGGATCGGCGATCAGCCTGTGCGCCCGTGCACACGGCCCGCGGTCTTCTCGCGGGTGATGACTGCTCTTGATTCGAGCGACCGGATCAAACCGTTGATCATGCGGCCTACTTCCGCAAGGTCTGCTAATGGTTTTTGCAGCGTTGTTGCGGAGACGTAACCGAGCCTTCGGCCGATCTCGAGTTGGGTGAAGAGTTCGCCCTCGGAACCAAGTGCGATGTCGAGGTGATTGAGATACGCCGGCAACGATCGTTGCTGGCGTCTGAATCCTTCAGCGATGTTGCTGGGGATCGAGATGACTGACTTATGGGTTTGCGCCGTGAGCACAAACAGCTCGCTTTTCGGGAACTGTTCGGTCACGTGATACACGTCGACGACGAGGTTCATCGAGTGCCGCCACACGTGCAGGTCGGTGAAGTTGTTGATTCGCATGTCGTCCTGCAGTGCACGACACATTCCCCGACAATTTGCCTGCAATTCCGTTGAACGCAGGTCTGATCGATGCAGTTTCTGCCACCATCACGCCGGTCGAGCGTGGCAGAAACTGAGCCCTGCTCTGATCCCTGATCCCTGATGCCGATCCCTGATCCCTTGATCCCCTGATCCCTGATCCCTTGACCCCCTGATACCTGACACCTGACACCTGACACCTGAAACCTGACTACCCCCGCCTCTCAACCTTCGCCGGCAGCGCCTGCTTCGCCAGCAGCGCGACGAATTCCTTCTGCCACTTCGGCTCGACACGATCGCGAAGCCACACAGCCGACCACGGACGAAACACCCCACGACGGCTGATGCGCACCGCGCGGACGGCGCCGGTCTTGATTGCCGGCTCGATGGCCCAGCGCGCCATGACGCTGACACCCAGACCTGCCTTCACCAGCTCGAGGATGGCTTCGGTCAACGGCACCTGCGACACACGGGCAGGTTCGACACCTGCGGGCGAGAGGATGCGGCGAAAGGTGTAGCTGTCGCTGCGATCGGCGGTGTAGATGATCAGATGCTCGTCGGCGAAATCGTCCGCCTCCACATGCGGCCGTTTCGCGAACGGATGCGACGGCGCGACCACAGCGACGAGCTCGTCTTCGAACAGCGGTGCCGAGATCAACCGCTTGTCGTCGACCTCACTGGTCACGACGGCGAGGTCGATCTGCCCTTCGAGCAATGCCTCGATAGGCCGATCGGTCGCGTTCACCATGATCTGGACGTCGACGCCGGGGATACTTGCGGTGAAACGACTGCAGGAGCGGTGGCAGCCAGTGATACCCCGTGTTGCACTGCGTGCACAGCCGCAGCACGCCCTTTCCGTTCTGCGACATCAGTCGCAAATCGTCTTCGGTTCGCCCAATGTCGTCGAGCACGCGGCGTGGCGGCGCCGAGCACGCGGTCGCCGGCAGGTGTGAGCACCATGCGCTTGCCGAGTCGCAAGAACAACTGCACCGCCAAACGTGATTCGATGTCGCGCAGCTGGTGCGACAGGGCGGACTGGGTCAGATGCAGGCGCTCTGCCGCACGCGTGACGCTGCCGGTGGCCGCGATTTCGTTGACGAGGGAGAGGTGCCGGATTTCGAGCGTCGGCGAGGGCATGGCTCCTCAATGTATGAGCCGTGCTCATCGTCTTGTCAAGATGCGAGCATGAAGCTGGTTCCCAGGCGGTTGCCAGTTGCGGTCGTGGCGCGAATCGGAGATCCTGACCACGCGTAAGCATTGCTCCGCGGTGAGCAAGCAGGCTGCCAGCAGACATGGGGTCGGCTTCAGTCAAGGTCATTGCGCAGTGCGCGCAAGACCTCGAATAGACCTGACCCCTTTTGTCAGAAGGCTGTGCGGTTTTTCAGATACCTGTGCGATGGTGGGACGACCGAGCGCGTCGCCGGGCACCTACTTGTCGTCGCGATCGTCGGTGTCGTCGGCTCTGAGCGACTCGTCGACGCTCGCATCGGCCGACTCGGTATCCGCGGGGTCGACCTCCGGGGGTTCCCCACCGGCCGCATCTTCCGGTTTCATGAACTCCGGGAGTTCGTCGACTGAGGTCGTCCTCTTTTTCGATGTCGTCGAGGTCGTACATGCGGCCAGTAAACTTCGTGGGGATGCGGCCCTTTCGGCGCCCGCTCTTTCTGCTGGATATGGTTTTTTGCGGTCCCTTGCCTTTTGGCGGCGCGGGAGGCCCGAAGTCGCGGCCTCCGCGACCTGGGCCGGTGCCTTCGCCGGGTCCGCCGGGACGAGGGGGCCGAAGCCGCCTGGGCGCGGCCCGCTGAACCCGCCGTCCGGACGCGGTCCGCTGAAGCCGCCGCCGGGCCGTGGGCTGCTGAACCCGCCCGCAGGCCCGGTGGGCACAGGCCGCGGATGCATAGCCGCCAGGTCGCGGTGGTCCGCCGGGACCTGACGGCCCGCGCGGTGGGCCGCCGGGCCCGCGGTCTTCGCGCGCCCGCGCTTCGCTCACCGCCAGCGGGCGGCCCATGAATAGTTGCCCATCGAACTGCCGGATCGCCGTCTCCGCTGTTTCGCGGTCGGCGTATTCGACAAACGCGAAGCCGCGCGCGCGACCGGTCTCTCGATCAAGCGGTCGCACGATTTGCGTCGGCTGACCGACCTGTGCGAAATGTGATCGCAGGTCGTCTTCGGTGGCTTGGTACGGAAGATTGCCTATGAATAGTCGGACGGGTGGCACGGTGTACGTAACGGGGCGGGGTTAGCGAAGGGTTCGCTTTGCGAAAGAATAGCACAACCGAGAATTATCCAAGCTCAACGAGTTGAGCGCGGATGGTCTCCAGCTTCAGGCGGAGCATGTCCCGATACGCCGGCTGACACGCGGCCTGGAGTTCGGCCTGCGCACGCGCAAGCGCCATCTGCAGCGCGGTGCGCCGTTCGGCGCGCGCCCGCTCCTCCGCCGTGAGCACCGGCTTCGGCACCGAAGCCGCGCGCGCATCCTCCTGCTGAGACTCGATCGACTTCGACTCCCACCCGCGAGCCATGGTCAAGAAGTTACCAGTTCACAGTGCAAAGTTCAAAGTTGAGAGACAGGCTCAACGTCTCCACTTTGAACTTTGAACTTGGAACTTTGAACTTGCTACAATCCCCCGGTTCCTCGCGGGGTCCCGATGGAGCCCCTACCCGGCACCCACTCGCAGGTTGACCGACGGAGGCGACGCGAGCAGAGCGGAGCCTTGTCCATGACGACATTCTCTTCCATCACTCCCAGCCTGCTCGTCGCAGATATCGATCGAAGCACCGCCTTCTATCAGGGTGTGCTCGGGTTTCAGTGTCAAGCAGACGGTTCCCGACGCGGCGCCGTACGTGTTTGTGTGGCTCGAACGTGACGGCGTCGGCGTGTTTCTCAACGATTCCAAAGCCGCGGCGCACGACTTTCCCGACGCGATGCGGCGAACACCGGGTGGGACCGCAACGATGTTCTTCGTGGTCACCGGAGTCGACGCGCTTCATGCGCGCGTCGCGCCGCACGTCCAGATCGTGATGCCGCTCAAGACCCAGTTCTATGGCATGCGCGAGTTTGCCATTGCCGATCCCGACGACCATCTGATCACGTTTGCAGAGCGCGTGGTCGACGGTGAGTGATCCGTCGCAGTGGCTGCTCGAGAACATCGATCTCGTCGCGCGAGACGAGCTGGTTCTCGATGTCGCGACCGGGCATGGCCGCAACGCGCTGTATCTTGCTGCCCACGGGTGGAGCGTGCACGCTGTCGATCGCGATCGCGACGCGCTCCTCACGCTCGAGGCGCTTGCCGGCTCGCTCGAGAATCGCGTGCAGACCGCGTGTATCGATCTCGAGGATGAGGCCGTCGATCTCGGCGTCAACGTGTACGGCACCATTCTCGTGTTTCGCTACCTCCACCGACCGCTGATCCCCGCGCTCGTGGCCGCATTGAAGCCTGGCGGTGTGTTGTTGTACGAGACCTTTACGATCGGGCAACGTGAGCGCGGCCACCCGCAAAATCCTGATTTTCTCCTCGACGATGGCGAGCTGCCGCTCCTGGTCGCGCCGCTCGTCGTGCTGCGCCGCCGCGCCGGTGATTTCAACGGAAGTCTGATTGCGTCCATTGCCGCGCGGAAGTACGTGCTTTAGCATCTTGCGCGAGTGTCGATTGCGTCACTGCACGGTACTGCTGATAACCGTCACAGTGCTCTCGATCTCATGGCAAGCCGAAAGCCAGTCTCAGGCCGCGGCGCGTTCGGCTCCTTCCGCGTCGCTCGATGCGGCGCCCCTCGTCGATCGCGGCGCCACGGAGTGGATGACGACGATCGGCAACGCGTGGGGCGTGGTCTTGTTTCACTCGGCTGAGGGACATCGCTATCTCTCGCAGACGTTGTCGTGGGGAAGAGTCCTGACTGGCGCGACGTTCAATGGCGCGTTGCGCGGGCGCTTCGAATGGGCCGTCGAGATCACGCCGGTCTTTCGGCAATACCATCCCGAAGCCGCGTACGGCTTCGGCGTCTCGCCCTTCACCTGGCGCTGGAACTTTGAACCGCACGGCAAGCACGCACCGTTTGCGGAGCTTGGCGGCGGAATGTTGTGGACGTCCTCCCCGGTCCCGCAGCGCACGGCACGAGCGAACTTCACCGCCCATGTTGGCGTGGGGCTACGCCGAATGATCCGCCCAACCCAGGCACTCGTCGTGTCGTACCGTTTCGATCACATTTCAAACGGCAATCGTGTGGAGCGCAATCCATCCTTGAACGCGCACGGCCTCCAGGTGGGGTGGAGTCTGTTGAAGCCAGGGAAATGACCGCTATCTTTCGTACGATTCCCGCCGCGCTGACGCTGACAACCGAATCAGATACCGAAACGGATCGTTCCAGAAGAGCGTCTTTGAGTTCCGCGAGGCTGCTCGCGCCGCCGTAGCTGATCGACGAACACACGTGCCGCAGGATGTCCTGCACGATCGGCCGCACAGAACCGCGTGCCGGCACGCTCACCTCCGTGCCTTCCGCCCCAAGCGCTTCCATGTCGATGTAGTCTTCGTCTTCGACGTCCAGCCGATCGCGAATCGCCTGAATCGATGCCATGCCGCGCAACACTTTGAACGGGACCTTGACCGTGCGCTGCGCCTCGGGCATGACCACGGACTTTTGTACGATCTCGCCAGGCGTTTCTTCTGTGCCCGCAAACATGCTTCCGAGCATGACCGTATCGCCGCCAAAGACCAGCGCTTCGAGGATCGCGCCGTGCCGGCGGATGCCGCCGTCGGCAATGAGCGGAACGCGGCCGTCCGTGGCGCGAGCGCACTCGACGAGCGCCTGGACCTGCGGGACGCCGAAGCTCGTCGTAATGCGCGTCGTGCACCCGCCGCCGGGGCCGATGCCCACTTTGATCGCGTTCACGCCCCGCTCGGCGAGAAACGTCACGCCCTCGGCGGTGGCGACGTTGCCCGCCACCAGCTCGAAGTCGCCGAACCGCTTGCGAAACGCCTCGATCGCTCGCGCCATCACAACCGAATGGCCATGCGCGATGTCGATGACGATCACGTCGACGCCGGCGCGTATCAGCTCGGCGGCGCGCTCGAGATAGTCGCCCTTCGCGCCGATCGCCGCGCCGACGCGTAAGCGTCCTTGCGCGTCTCGCGTGGCAAACGGCAACCGCTCCTGTTTGACGATGTCCTTGGCCGTAATCAGCCCGACGAGCACGCCGTCGGCGATCGACAAGTGGCAGCTTTTTGATCTTGCGTTCGACCATCAGCCGCTCGGCCGCTTCGAGCGACAGTTCGCCTTCGCCGATCACAAGCGCGATCGACCGGTGTCATCCGCGTGGCAACGGTGCCGCGATCGGTTGGCATGAATCTGACGTCCCGCTCGGTCAGAAGCCCCTTCAGCCGCCGCTGGTCGTCAACCACGACGAGCGTGCCCATGCGCGAGCGTCGCATCAGCGCGACGGCGTCGGCCGAGGGAGGTCTCGGCGCAACGGCGTAGGGATCGCGAATGATGACGTGCTGGGTGCGCTTGACCTTTTCGACTTCGCGGACCTGCGGCGCGATATCACCCGCGCGGAACCCGCGATCGATGATCCCGAGCCCGCCTTCTTCGGCCTGCACGATGGCCATCGGCGCGCGCGTGACCGTGTCCATGTTGGCGGAGACCAGCGGACGCTTGAGCGGATATGCTCGGAGAAGCGGCAGGACAGATCGATCGCGGCCGGATCGCGCCGTTCGAGCACGCTGTACTGCGGGCTGAGCAGGAAGTCGTCAAACGTGCAGCCCCGCACGGCGTCGACGAACCGGTCGATTTCAGCCATCTTGCGTTATCGTAGTGCAACGTGCAGCTGAGCCTGCCACTCTCCGGTTCGACAGCCACACCCACGAGTGACATCGTCGTGTTCGTCCGGCACCGTCGCGCGCGGCGCTACATCCTCCGCGTGCTGCGCGACGGTCGCGTTCGCGTCACGTTGCCGCGACGGGGCGCTCGGCGCGACGCGGCAGCGTTTCTCGAGGCCAACGCGGCGTGGATCGAACGCGAGCGGTCGCGCCTCCGCGCGCGCGCCGCTCACCGCCGAGAGGCCGCTGACCTGGCGCTCGAGGCCGCGCTTCGCGCTCGCGCGCGGCGTGAGCTGCCCATGGAGCTGCTGGCGCTCGCCAAGGTCGCACAACATCAGCGTCCCGCGCGTATCGGTTCGCAATCAGCGGACACGCTGGGGTGCGTGCTCACCCTCCGGGACAATCACGCTCAATTGGCGACTGATTCAGGTACCGGACTACGTTCGCGAGTACGTGCTGCTCCACGAGCTCATGCATCGTCGTGAGCTCAATCATTCGCGCCGGTTCTGGCGCCTCGTCGCGGCGTGCTGTCCGCGGCTGCGCGATGCGCGCAGATGGCTGCGGCAAGAAGGGAAGATGTTGTGGTCCGACGCCGACTGATCGTGGCGCTCGTGTGTATGTGGCTGCCGTCCGCAGCCGAGGCACAGATTGCGAAAAAGGGGTTCACGGGATTTGCCACGGGGTTCATCGGCTCCTCGGTCGGCGGCGATATCGAAGATGCCGGCTGGACACCTGGCGCCTCGATCGCCATCGTCGATGCGAACGGCTTCGGTGTGGAGCTCGATGTGTCGCACGTGGGCACGTTCAACGCACCACCCTTTCTCGAGAGCGGCATCACCACCTTCACCGTGAACCTGGCCGGAATCTGGGCCGACGAGACGGCGTTGGTCCGTCCCTACATCGCGCTCGGGGCGGGAGTGCTGCGCGCGCGCGCCTGCGTCGCCGCTTGCGAGCTTGCAGAGAGCCGAACCGAAGCGGGGCTCGATATCGGCGCCGGCGCCTATGTGCTGGTCAACGAACTGTTTGGGGTGCGCGGCGACGTTCGCTACTTTCGCTTCCTGGAAGGCCACCCGGATCTGCTGCTGAGGAACGATGGGTTTGATTTTTGGCGCGTCTCGATTGGCGCGACCTTTTCCTGGCCACTCCGGTGAGCGGGCGCCTGGCAAGTGGCACAGGCGATGCAGGTTTTGTGTTCACAACCTAAGCCATGGAGGCCTCGCCGATGACTTGCGGAGAATTGATGACGCCATCGCCGACCTGCTGCCAGCCTGAACACACCGTCGTCGAAGTTGCTGAAATCATGGGGCGCGAAGATGTGGGACTCGTGCCCGTCATAGACGAAGCGACGCACAAGCTCATCGGCGTGCTGACCGATCGCGACATCGTCCTCAATGTGGTCGCCGCCGGCCGCGACCCGCGCGGGACTGCGGTGAGCGAAGTGATGACGACGAGTCCTGCGTGCTGCCAGGAGCAAGATTCGATCGAGACCGTCATGCAGCAGATGGCCGCGCGCCAAGTGCGCCGGATTCCCATTGTGGACAAGGACGGGGCCATTATCGGCATCGTGTCGCAGGCGGATCTCGCCACGCGACTGGCGAATCCGCGCGAAACCGGCGAGGTCGTCCAGGCGATCTCGGAGCCGGCGGCCACGTAGTCCGAGAATTCGGTTGCGTCGCCGCCGACGTCCTGAAACGCCAGCGGAACAGCCCCTTCTTATTTCGCCGTCTGCGTTGGCACAATCGAAATGCCGCCGTGACGTTCGACGATGGCGTATTTGATGTCGTCGAGCGTCTGCAACCCGTGAAGTTCTCGGGCCGCGGTCATGACTTCTTCCAAGTCGACGCCTTCGTCGCGCAGCACCGCGGTGAGCGGTTTGCCGTTGTCGATCACGATCACGGGGGCAGCTTTCGATCAACCGCCGCATCCCATCGCCGCTGATCGCCAGCCGTCCCATCATGAGGTCGAGCAGCATGAGCGTGACGACCACGAGCGCCGCCGTGGTAATGGAGTAGTCGTCGCCGATGAGTGCCTGCTGCGCGGCGTCGCCGATGATGAGCAGCAGAATGAAATCGAAGGTGGTGATTTCCGCGAGTGTGCGGCGGCCGCCGATGCGGAACACGGTCCACAGCACCGCGAAGATCAAGACCGCGCGAAACACAGGATTCATGGGCGTTCCGCTCAGAAGTAAACAAGTTGCCGAAGCTGCGACCCCGGTGTGGCATCAGCGGTGATGTTCGCCTCAAGGACGCCAAACGACTTGGGCGCGTAGAGGAACTCCAACGTAGCCGCTCCATTTGCCACCGGGACTTCGAAGACTGCGGTGTCGGCGTCAAGGCGTTTCAGGGCGTCGGCGGGCGCACTTCGAGCATGTCGATACGTCGAAGGAACTCGCGCGGGATGCGAATCTCTTGTGACGCGCCGGTTGACCCCTGTATCAAGATTTCAACTTCGGTGCGGTAGGTTGTCGTGCAAACCGTTCGAACTGCAGCGTCACGTTTCCGTTCTGCCGCTGCGTACGGCTCACAGGTCCATTGCCAAACATGCCGGCAAGGCCGGCGATGACGAATACCCCGAGAACGCCTGTGCCGATGCGCTGCGCCAGGCGTTCGTGCTTCAGAAACGCTCCCGGACGATCGATGTCGAATGCATCCTCATCCTTGTGCGGTTCGCTTTGCCATGGATGAGACGGCGAGCAAACGACATGCCCACTTGGCCGTATAATTCTCGGCTCAGAGGAGGCTGCGATATGCGCTGGCTGTTGAGGAGCTCGGTCGTCGCGGGCGTTGCCGCCGCGGTATTTGCGGTCCTCACGCTTTCGCCGCTGACCGGACAAACGCGCACCCCCAATATTCCGCGGCTAGCCAACGGCAAGCCCGATTTCAACGGCATCTGGCAGGCGCTCAACAGCGCCAACTAGGATATTCAGGCGCACATGGCGCGACCGGCGCTGGCCATGCGACCGGGTCCGGTGGTCCCGTGCCGGCCAAGGAAGTCCTCGCGTTTGGCGCCGTCGGCGCCGTCCTCCGGCGTCGGCGTCGTCGAGGGCGACGAGATTCCGTACAGGCCCGAAGCCCTCGCGAAGAAGAAAGAGAACCAGGAGAACTGGTTGTACGCGCGATCCCGAGATCAAGTGCTATCTCCCCGGCGTGCCGCGCGCGAACTACATGCCGTATCCGTTTCAGATCTTCCAGAGCGACAAGGCGTTCTTCATCGCGTACGAGTACGCCGGCGCCGACCGGAACGTGTATCTGAAGGATCCAGGGCCGCCACAGGTCGATTCCTGGATGGGCCAGTCGGTCGGCCGCTGGGAGGGCGACACGCTCGTCATCGACGTCAGCGGCTTCAACGATCAGACCTGGTTCGATCGCGCCGGCAACCATCACAGCGAAGTCGATGAAGGTGACCGAGCGCTACACGCTGCACCGATCCGGATCACATTCAGTACGAGGCGACGATCGAGGATCCGCGAGACCTTCACACGGCCGTGGAAGATCAGCATGCCGCTCTATCGTCACGTGAACAAGAACGCGCGGCTCGGGAGTTCAAGTGCGTCGAGTTCGTCACGAACTGATGTACGGCCACCTTCGCAAGGAGCCGCTGAAATGAGAACGTTGACGCTCGCACTCGCCTGCGTTGCGCTGGTCTTCGCGTCCGCCGGTGCGCAGGCGCCCGCACCCGCGCCGGTGGCGAAACCCGCTGGTCAATCGCAAGCGAAACCTGCCGCGGCCCGCAAGTGGGTGATGCCGCGCACGATTGACGGCAAGCCCGATCTGCAAGGCAACTGGACCAACGCGACGATCACACCGCTCGAACGCGCCCAAGGGCAGGCGTTGGTCATGACCGAGGACCAGGCCACCTCGCTCGAGCGTCGAACGCAGGCAGCAATCGACGCACGCGAGCAGCCGAGCGACCCCAATCGGGGAGCGCCCCCGGTCGGAGGCGCGTTGCGCCCGAGTCCGAACGCCGAGCCGACTTACCTCGAGCGCGTGTGGCAAGGGGGCGCGGGCGTCGTCGGCGGCTACAACTCGTTCTGGATCGATCCGGGCGATCGCGTCGTACGACTTGACGGTGCACCCCGCAGCTCGATCCTGATCGATCCGCCCGATGGTCGTGTTCCCGCACTCACGACCGAAGGTCGCGCGCGCGTGACCGCGGCGGCGGAATCGCGGAAGAAGGCGGGCGGCGAGTTCGATCATCCCGAACTACGGCCGCTCGGAGAACGCTGCATTACGTCCTTCGGCAACAACGCGGGTCCGCCAATGCTGCCGAATTATTTCTACAACAACAACTACACGATCGTGCAGGGCAAAGACAGCGTGATGATCATGTCGGAGATGGTCCACGACGCGCGCATCGTCCGGATAGGCGGCCAGCATCCGCCAGCAAGCGTCCGGCAGTGGTTCGGTGATTCTATCGGGCGGTGGGAAGGCGACACGCTCGTGATCGAGACGACGAACTTCCATCCGCAGCACGGATTTCGCGGCTCGTGGGAAAACCTGAGAGTGACGGAGCGGTTGGCCCGCGTCGACGCCGACACCATCAATTACAAATTCACGATCGAGGATCCCACGACGTTCACGGCGCCCTTCAGCGGCGAGTTGCCCTTCAAGGCGATGGCCGAGCAGGTTTACGAATACGCCTGCCACGAAGCGAACTACGGCCTCGAAGGCGTGATGAGCGGCGCGCGGGCGCAAGAGCGCGAAGCGGCGAAAAAGCCGTCGCCGCAATAGCGCGGGGAAGCACACGATGAAACGACTGGCGCTTGCCATCGTCGCCGTGTCGGTTGCGATCGTGTCGGTTGCCGCGCAGGGGCCTGCACCGAAGGCAGCGCTTCGCAGTAGCCCAAAGGTCTGGTCGGTGCCGCGCACGGCCGACGGCCAGCCCGACCTGCAGGGCAATTGGACGAACGAGACGCTGACACCGCTCGAGCGGCCGAGTGGCATGACCAGCCTCGTCATGTCGGACGCCGAGGCCGCGCGGCTCGAGAAAGGGACGGCAGATCGGCGCGAGCGGCTTGCCCAGCCGAGCGATCCCGGTCGTCCAGCGCCGCCGCAGGGCGGCGATGGGTCAACCGGTGCCGCGGGCAACGTCGGCGGCTATAACAATTTCTGGCTGGCGCCCGGCGAACGGGTCGCGCGAATTGACGGGGTCGCGCGGACCTCGCTCATCGTCGATCCCCCGGATGGCCGCGTGCCGCCGCTGACCGCGGAGGCACAACAGCGGCAGCGCGAACGGGCGGCGGCCAATGGCGGGCGTGGTCAGTACGATCATCCCGAGTTGCGGCCGCTCGCGGAGCGGTGCATCACCTCGTTTGGCTCGAGCGGTGGGCCGCCAATGCTGCCGAACTACTTTTACAACAACAATTACCAAATCGTGCAGACCAGGGACCACGTCATGATCCTCGTCGAAATGGTTCATGACGTTCGCACCATTCGCCTCGGTGGCAGCCATTTACCCAAGCACATTCGGCTCTGGTACGGCGACTCGATCGGCAGATGGGAGGGCGACACGCTGGTGGTCGACACGACCAACTTCCATCCAGCACAGGTGTTTCGCGGCGCCTCCGACAACCTCCGCGTCGTCGAGCGCTTCACACGCACCGCCGCCGACACGATTCTCTACAAGGCCACGATCGACGACGCCACGACATTTACCAGGCCATGGAGCACAGAGGTTCCCTTCACCAGGATGGACGAGTTAATCTATGAGTACGCGTGCCACGAGGGAAACTACGCGCTCTCGAACGTGCTGAGCGGCGAGCGCGCGAGCGAACGAAGAACCAAGCACTAAGCACGAAAACGAAAAACAAGGAACGAACGCGATGCGAAAGACACTGTCGATGCTGATCGCAGGATTCGGCCTGCTCGCCGCTACGGTTCCAGTCGCAGGGCACCATGCGTTTGGCGCCGAGTTCGACCCCAACGCGCCGATCAGGCTTCAGGGCAAGGTCGTCAAGCTCGAGTGGGTCAATCCGCACACCTGGATTCACATCGAGGTGAAGAAACCCGACGGCACCGCCGAAGTGTGGATGGTCGAAGGGGGAACGCCGAACACACTCTTGCGCCGGGGGTTGACGCAGAGACGCGCTCATCAAAGTCAATCCGGACGGCACCGTCTCGGGTGCGGAGTTGATCGTCGACGGCTATCAAACGAAGGATCACTCACTCAAACGCGCCAATGGACGTGACGTGACGTTTACGGACGGGCGCAAAATGTTCATGGGATCGTCAGGCACCGGCGCACCGCCGGATGGACGCGATCCGACCGACAAACAAAAGAAACCACCGGGCGGGAATTAAGGTCTGGTAGGGCTGGTAGGGCTGGTGGGTCGGGTAGGGCTGTAAGTCGGGTAAGGTTCGTAAGTCGGGTAGGGCTTCAAAGTTGGAGTTCCAAGGTGCTCGGCATCTTGGAACTTTTCTTTTAGGGCGACCATTGTGAAAAGACTGCTTCTCCTCGCGCTGCTGATTCCCACGACCGCGGCGGGTCAAACCAGCACACGCTTCAACGTCCCCGTCGACTACTTCACGCTGCCGAACGGCCTCAAAGTGGTTGTCAGTGAAGATCACGCCGCGCCGGTGGCGCTGGTGGAAGTGGTCTACAACATCGGCTTCCGCATCGAGCCGAAGGAGCGCACCGGGTTTGCCCATCTCTTCGAGCACATGATGTTCCAGGGCTCGGCGCAGGCGAAAAAGATGGAGCACGTCTCGCTCATCCAGCAAGCCGGCGGAGTCGTGAACGGATCGACGCGGCTTGATTACACCAACTACTTCGAGGTGCTGCCGTCGAATGCACTCGAGCTCGCGCTCTGGCTCGAGGCCGACCGTATGCGCTCGCTCGACGTCAGCGCGGAGAACCTCAAGAACCAGCAGAACGTGGTGAGCGAAGAAGTCCGCGTCAACGTGCTCAACCAACCGCACGCCTCGTTCGAGTGGCTCGATCTCTGGCAGCGGGCGAATACCAACTGGTCCAACGCGCACAACTTCTACGGCGACCTGGCGCATCTGGAAGCGGCGACGCTCGACGACGTGCGGAATTTCTTCAAGACCTACTACGCGCCCAACAACGCTGTATTGGTGGTGGTCGGCGATGTCTCTGCCGCAACCGTGCGTCAGCTTGCGGAGAAGCATTTCGGAAACATTCCTCGCCAGCAGATGCCGCCGCCGCCCGACGTCTCGGAGCCTCCGCAGAAAGAAGAGAAGCGGTTTACCCGGGAAGACAACCTCGCGCGCACTCCCGCTCTGGCAGTCGGATGGCATCTGCCTGAGCGCATGAGCAAGGATTTTTTTGCTCTCAGCGTGCTCGACCCGCTCGTGGTCGGTGACGAAAGCGCGCGCCTGCATCAGAAGCTGGTGCGACAGGACCGACTCGCCATGGCGGTGAGCGGCGCGTTCAACCTGCTCGGCAACAATTGGGACGTCAAGGGGCCCATGTTGTTCACCCTTCGCGTCGACTACCTCAATGACAAGACGGCTGCGCAGGTGCTCGACGCCGTCGAGAGCGTCCTCGCCGACATCCGGACCAACGGGATCAGTGAAGCCGAGCTCGCGCAAGCGAAGACGGCGATGCGCTCCGCGTTTCTCGAGGAGCTGGAAGGCGGGTTCATGCCGCGCTTCGGGCGGGCGAACCTCCTCGGCGTGTTTGCCTTGTTCGACGACGACCCGAAGCGAATCAACACGATTCTCGCGGAGCTCGACAAGGTCACGGTCGCTGACGTCAAGGCCGCGGCGGGCCGGTGGTTTGTCAAGACCAACCAGACGTCAATCGATAGCCGGCCGGCGGTCAAGCCGTCGAGCGGCGGAGGTGCGCGATGAGTCACTTGCGAATTTCAGCGCTCGTTATCGCTGCGGCGTCGCTGGCCACCGTCGCTCACGCGCAGGCGCCGCCGCGTCCACCGATTGGCGCGGAGCGCCCGTTTACGCCGCCGCCCCGCGTTGAGCGCACCTTGTCGAACGGTCTTCGCGTCGTCGCGGTGCGCTATGCCACCGTGCCGAAAGTCTCGGCGGTGTTGACGGTTCAATCGGGGCTCGCGGCCGATCCGCCCGACAAGGCGGGCGTCGCGCAGTTTGTCGTCGATGCGCTGCAGGAAGGCACGACGACTCGCGACAGCCGGAAGATTCGCAACGAAATCTTCGCGATGGGCGCCAACCTCTCAGCGACGGCGGGGCAGGATTTTTCGTCCTTCACGATGCGCGGGCTGGCCGACACGCTCCCGTCGATGCTCACGCTGCTTGCCGACCTGATTCGCAACCCGACCTTTCCGGCCGACGAGATCGAGCTGTTGAAGCAGAACACCGCGCAGGCGCTGAAGGCGCAGCTCGGGTCGCCGCAGTTTGTTGCCAATCGCGCGTTTCGACAGACGCTCTTTGGCGAGCATCCCTACGCCCGGGTCGGCGCCACACCCGAGAGCCTCACCGGCATCCAGCGCACGGCCATCACCGAATATCACAAGACGCATTACCAGCCGGGCAACGCGTTTTTGATCGTCACCGGCGATGTCACGCCCGAGGCCGCGTTTGCCGCCGCCGAAAAGGCGTTCGGCGGATGGACGCGCGGCACCACACCTGCGCCCGTCCGAGCGGCGATGCCGTCGCTCGAAGGACGCAAGATCGTCTTCGTGCAGCGTCCCGGCAGCGTGCAGTCGTCGATCTCGGTCGGCAACTTCACCATTCGTCGCGACGATCCACGGTGGCCGGTGCTGAACGTCGCCAACCAGATTTACGGCGGCGCCTTCGACTCACGACTGGTGCGAAACATCCGCGAGGAGAAGGGCTACACCTACTCGCCGCAATCGGTGTTCCAGGCGATGGGTCAGGCCGGCATCTACCGCGCCGTCGCCGACGTCCGCAACGACGTGACCGGCGCCACACTGACGGAGATTTACAAGGAAATCGACAAGCTCCGCACGGAAGGTCCTGCGCAAACCGAGCTCGATAACGCGAAGACCTACGCGCGCGGACTGTTCGTCATCCAGAACGCCACGCAGAACGGGCTCTCGAACACGCTCAACACCATGTACGCGTTCGGGCTCCCGAAGGATTATCCCGAAACCTTTCAGAAAACGGTTTCGACGATGTCGACCGAGGCGGTGAAGACGGCGTCGCAGATGCTCCTGGGCTCGGAGAACTCGGTGGTGGTGATCGTCGGTGATTACGCCAAGGTCAAGGACCAGCTGAAGGGATTTCAGAACATCTCGTTCCTGGACACCAGCGGCAAGCCGATTCCGCCGCCGCAGTAGGTCAATCCCCCGCGCGGCGGGGTCAGGTCACGAAAAACGAATTTGGCCTTTTGGGGACTCCATTTGTACGCAGAAACTGCCGGATTTTTCGGTCAGCAACGGCTAAAACGCGAAAAACGGCCGAAACGCGACTGCCAACATTCGTTTTTCGTGACCTGACCCCACGAGTCCCCTTACGAAAACCCGATCCACCGTCCAGCGGCGCCGACGGTAAACCAGAGCGCCAGCGACATGAGGGCCACGAGCGTGGCGACGAGCGGTCGGATGTCGTGGTCCTGTCGTCGGACGACGCGTGCTTTGATCGTGAGTGTAAAGGCGATGGCCAGGGGCAGGCAGGTCATCTTCACCCAGAACGCCTGGCTGTAGTAACACTTCACCGACTCGCTGAGAAAGAGCGAGACGCCGGTGACGATCATCACCACGAGGCTCACCAGGAACCACGGACGGACCGCACGTGCGATCTCGTGAACCGGTTGGCGTAACCCCCAGCCAAGTAGCCGCAGGTCGACGAGCAGCACGGTCCCGCCGATCACCGCCAGGCCAATCAAGTGGACCGCTTCGATCACCGGAAAGAGCCACAGCGACTCGCGGATGGTCTGTCCCACGAAGGACGCTTCGCACCAAGTAAAAAATGGTAAGAGCATGAACCTGAACTCAACTTTGAACTGGAAACTGTCAACTGGGAACTTCCGCCGTGAGGTTTCTTCACTGCGGCGGCACCACGCACCCCGCCGCCCAGTTGATGAATGCGGGCTGCGGCTGGATATCGCAGTCGAACCAGTTGTAGGCAATCATGCGCCCGGACACGATGATCGCGGCCCAGAGCACGAGCGACACGGCGGCGGCGGCGCGGGCGCCGCGCGGCGCGATCGGATCGAGATCCCAGTCCGCGATGCGCCGCTCCACACGCAAGTGGAATATCCAGACGTTGAGGCCGGCGAGCAGGAGCATCACCATCTTGATGCGAAAGAAGATGTTCTGATAGTTGCGCACCGGGATGGCGTAAAAGAGCATCGCGCCGGTCACGATCATGATGACAAAGCCGACTTTGGTCCACGGCAACACACGATCGAGCAGCTCCGACACCGGAACGGAGCGGAGGGTGAACCCGAGCAATCGCAGATCGAGCATGACGGCGAACCCGACGAACAGGCAGAGCGTCAGTACGTGCGCCGACTCGACGAGCGGATACATGTACAGCGACTCGTGTAAGGCGATGCTCCAGCGTGTGCTGGCCAGCCATTCGAGGAAAGGCAGCGGCGACACCGGCGAGACGCTATCATTTCGGCGTTTGTATCGTCCAGCGAGGAGTAGCGACATGCGGCTTTCCGGCTTGCTGATGGTGGGGTTGCTCGGCGGCACGGTCACGGCCGCCGCGCAGGCGCCGGCGCAGGAAACAGGGCAGACCGTCATCGGCACCATGAGCGAGTTGATGGTGCAGGTGATCTATCCGACGTCCGACGCGGTTTTTTACATCACGACGCGAACGCCCAAGACTGACGCCGAGTGGGTGGAGCTGCAGGGCAAGACGCTGATGCTCGGTGAGTCGGCGAACTTATTGATGATGACGGCGCGCTCGCGCGGCCGCGATCAGTGGATCAAGGATGCCAGGCTCCTGCTCGAGGTGGGCACGGCAGCGTTCAAGGCGGCGAAGGCAAAGGATGCGGCCGCGCTCGAAGGGTTGAGCGATCAGCTCTACGAATCGTGCACGGCCTGTCATCAGCATTTCCGGCGGTGATTACGCGGAGGGTGTTATCCGCGGATAACACTTCCGCGTAATCCAACTCGCTAGCGCAGGTTGGCCTTCACGATCTCAGGGCTGTACTTGGTATGACAGTTCGTGCACGCCTCGTACACCTCTGCCCCGGTATTGAAAACGGCGGTCTTGTCCTTCGCCTCGGCCGCGCGTATCGCTTTCTGGCCGGAGTCGATCAGCGCCTGGGCCATCTGCATCCACTCGGCATTGTCCTTGGCGCGGGTCGGCATCATCAGGAGATTGCCGGCTTCGGTAAACACATACGCGTTATTCCGCGCCGTGTCCCATTCTTCCTGGGTCTGCGGCGCGATCTCGTGCTCGCCTTCCATGTCGATGACCGTACCCACCGTGTCCCAGTACTGGTCGGCGGCAGGCTCCATGATGTTCGCCATGATCGTCTTCACGTCGGCCACGGGCCTGTACGGTGGAGCCGGTGGCGCGTTACTGCAACCGAGCCACAGCGTCAGGGGTGCGACGACGAGCCAGACGTTCGTGCGCATGCGGGCGCGATGTTATCCGATGTGCGGAACGTTTTTTCACCGGGCTTGATGAAACGGCCGAGGTGGCGGACACTCAGATTGGCCGGCGACACCGTCACCATTAGCCCGGGCACATACCTGGGGATTGTGAGGACGGTCCCCAGCGTCGCGCCCGGAAGTCCGATCACGATTCGGTCAGTGACCGATCGCGGGTGGCGTCATTCGCTTTGATGCGACCGGCCTTCAACGAATTCGGATGCAAATTTGAAGGGCGATACCACTCGACTTGTGGAGCAGTGAATGCGAGCCGCGCGTGTACGTGCCCATACGCGCTGTCGTGATTTGCCCTTACGTTGAACTCCTGATGCGCGAAGTAACATGCAAGTCCCCCAGAGAAAGGGACTTCCGATGTCTTATCCGCGCATCACACTACTCGTCTTTGTTATCAGTGCGATCTGGTCCGCGACGCCGGCCACAGCGCAACCACTTGGCGTATTCCGCTGGCAACTGCTGCCTTACTGCAATGTGATCACGCTGAACGTTACGCAACAGAACAGCATCTACACGCTTGATGGCACCGAAGACCGCTGTGGCGCCGAAGCAGCTGGGAGCGCCTCCGGCATAGCGTTTCTCAATCCGAATGGCACGGTCGGCTTCGGAATTTCCACAGTGCTGCCCAGCGGCACGCCGCTCCATCTCGAAGCCGCGATCAGTATCTCGTCGCTCGGCGGGACGTGGCGCGACAGCGCGGGGAATAACGGCACGCTCGTATTTCTGACGGGTCCAAGCCAGGGTGGCGTTCCCAGACCCATCGCGTCAGGCAGTGCCATCCCGCCCTTGTCGATCACGGACGTGCACCTCTCAGTTGGTTCCGTCAAAGCCGCCGCGATCGCGAATGGTGCCGTGGGCTCGGCCGCGATCGGCGACGGCGCGGTGGGAGCATCTGCGCTCGCGGCGAACTCCGTGTCCGGCGTCCACATCGTCGATGGCGGCGTCGGCACCGCGGACCTGGCGAACGGCGCGGTGGGAGCATCTGCGCTTGCGGCAAACTCCGTGTCCGGCGTCCACATCGTCGATGGCGGCGTCGGCACCGCGGACCTGGCGAACGGCGCGGTGGGCGCGGCCGCGATCGGCAACGGCGCGGTGGGAGCATCTGCGCTCGCGGCTAATTCAGTGACCGGCGGCCACATCGTCGATGGCACCGTCACCATCGCCGACATCGGTGACGCACCGAGACTCCAGCCATCGGTCGAGTTGCCTGGGGAGGTCGTGGACTTGACGCATCTCATGGATTTGATCATCTTGGAGGTCACCGTTGCTGCCCCAGCTGCGGGTCGCGTCCTGGTCAGCGCGAGTGGCTCTTTCTATTTCGAAAATCTCACAACGATTGACCAAGGCATTTGCTCAATCACCACCGGGACGATTGTCCAAAATCCCTATGCTGGAGTAGCGATTGAAGGAAGTGCAGCGGGCTTCCGCCGGGCGCCGTTCGGAGGCACGCGGGTGTTCAGCGTTGCCGCAGGTTCTTCAACCACGTTCCGCTTGGTTTGCGTCGGGGAAGGAGCGAACCTCGGTATCGCCGATCCGGCTCTGACGGCGCTCTTCATTCCGGGCTCGTGACGCCTGGCGACGTGGGAGCGACCGACCTCGCCAATGAGCGTGAGGTCCGAGCGCCCGTCCCGAGATGCGCGTGAGCCGTTAACGAAATCAACTTCGCCTGTGACGGCGAGAACACGGAACGAGTTATGACACGCTACCCGTTCGGCATTGCTCTGGTGACCTGTACATTCGTCCTTTGTGCAGGTGCTGCCGAGGCGCAGCCAGAAGGACAACCATGCAATTCGGAACCGACAGATCAGCTGGTTGCGTACCGGTGACCAGATCCAACCGTGCAGCATTGGCATCGTCGGCGACTCTGACCTGTTTCGTTTTCAGGGGAGCCTCGGCGAAGTAGTCCTGATCAAGGTCGTCGATCTATCGGGTGGCGCCGCTAACCCGAGCTGCTTACTCGAGCTAGTACGACCTGCCGGAACCATCGTGACGTCCGCAGCAAACAGCCTGACCTGCCAGATTCGCACGACACTTGACGCGTCCGGGCTGTTCACGGCGCGCGTCAGTGAGTCGGGAAACAACAGCCTCATCACCTACTCAATCGAACTGGATCGGCTCGGGCCGCCGTCGCCGGTGGCGCGCTCGATCAACCCGGGCGACACGCTCGTCGGATCGCGCATCGATCCGCGGGGTGATGCAGACCTGTTTGTGTTCAATGGAGTCACCGGTGACACCATCAGCCTGCGGCTCACCGACCAGGCCGGATCGGGCGGTGCTCCTTCCTGTGTCCTGGAGTTGTACCGGCCTGATGGAACGCTCGTCGCCTCGGATACAGATGTCACGACCTGCATCGTCGATACGACCCTGAATCAAACCGGTGTCTTCACAGCTCGAGCGCGTGAGTCCGGCGACAACAACCTCATGACCTACAACCTCGAGTACCAGTGCCTGTTAGGCAGCTGTCCCTCATTCAATACCCTGTCGGTCACGCTCGTGAACGACGGCACTGTGACGTCGTCTCCTCCCGGCATCGCGTGCGGCGCCGACTGTTTCAAGCGGTACTTCACCGGAACGGTCGTCACCCTGTTCGCAACGCCCGATCCTGACGGCGGGTTCAGTGGGTGGAGCGGGGATCCCGACTGCACCGACGGCATCGTCACCATGACGGAGTCGCGAAACTGCGTCGCGACGTTCTTGTTATCTTCCAATACCCCCGTCTCTGTAGACGACGCGTACACCACCTCCGTCAACAATCCGCTGATCGTCGCGCCGCGAGGGGTGCTGACCAACGACAGCAGCAGAGCGGGCGGCGCGATGACCGCCACGCTCGTCTCCGCTGCCAGTCATGGGGTGGTCACGCTCGACACCAACGGCGGCTTCACTTATACGCCATCCACGGGCTTCATCGGCGCGGACAGCTTCACCTATCGCGCCGTCAACATCAACGGCCCCAGCGGTAACGTCGCGACGGCCCTGATTACCGTTGAAAGCCCACCCAGTCCGCAGTCTCCGGTGGGCCTCGTGGTGGACTCGGTTGTGGGCCAGCTCGTAACCGTACGGTTCACTCCCCCTGTATTAGGCCCTGTGCCTACGGGCTATGTGCTCCGAGGGGGAGTGTCCCCCGGGCAGGTGCTGGCGACTCTCCCAACAGGGGACACCGCGCCGATTTTCAGGTTCGTGGCACCCTCCGGCTCGTTCTTCATCCGGATGCACACGGTGACGAGTGCAGGGGAGAGCGAGGCGTCGAACGAAGTGCGCCTGCACGTGGGGGTGCCCGTTCCGCCGTCTCCGCCAGCGAACCTCACGGGGCTTGTCAACGGATCGTTGTTGGCTCTTGCCTGGAAGAATACGTTTGGGGGTGGACCGCCGTCCAACACCTTCCTCGATGTCACCGGATCGCTAACGGCGTCCTTGCCGATGGGCGTGACGGAAAATTTCTCCTTCCCGTCAGTACCGGGGGGCACGTATACGTTGAGAGTGCGGGCGGTGAACGCAGGCGGAACGAGCGCACCATCCGACGCCGTGATGCTCACGTTCCCCGGGCCATGCTCTGGAGCGCCCGAGCTGCCCGGCAACTTCCTCGCGAACAAAATCGGCAACACCATCTCCGTGCTGTGGGATCCACCTGATAGCGGTCCTGCGCCAACCCAATACGTCCTCCACGTGACAGGTTCCCTCGTGGGCGCATTTCCAATCAGCGCCCGCAGTATCAGCAGCGCGGTTGCACCAGGCACGTACGGCTTGAGCGTCAGTGCGGCAAATCCCTGCGGATCGAGTGCGCTGACGCCTGAGCAGATCGTGACGATCCCCTGAGGCACGTCTGTGATTGGGTTCGTCGGGTTACTTCGAGACGGGCGCAAGCCGCTGCAGTGCGTCGAAGAAGTTGAAGATGATCGTGAGGTGATCGGATTCTTGCCGCTTCGCGGGAACGATCACCACCCGTTCTCCATCGGGATGCAAGTCGAACTTCCGCCCCCTTCGAACGGGCCGCTCGATCAGCGCGTTGGACCAGGGGCGGGGGGCTTCTGACTGAAACGAGTCGGCGGTCACGGTGTACGGCGCCACCATGATGCGGTCCTGGGTCGTGCTCAGGAACACCAACTCGGGTTTCGTACCAGACCAGGCGGCGTCCCTTCCGCCGCCTGTTGACACTTGCCATTTACCCGAACCTCGAAAGGCTCGGACGAAGACCTCGGCACGTCCCGTCTCGTTCGACTGATACGCCAGCCAGCGGCCATCAGGAGAGAACGCCGGCTGCGCTTCGTTGAACGAGCTGGCCATGAAGACCGCCGACTTACCTGGTCCGGCACCGGCAGTCCCAGGGGAACCGAGCGACATGATGAGGACGTCACTGCCGGTTTGCGAATTTTCCTCCTGGATGGCCAAGGCCCCTGCGCTGGGATGCCACGAGGTTGCCGTCTGCGGCTGCGCGCTTCGTGTCAGACGCTCGACAGCGCCGGCACCGTCGGCCCGCTGCCAATAAATATTCGGTGCGCCCTCACGTGTCGATGTAAACGCGACGCGCTTCCCGTCTGGCGTCCACGTTGGATGATAGTCGTCGGCGGCGTCGAAGGTCACCCGCGACGGCTTGGTCGTTTGGAGGTCCTGTACCCATATGTCCGTTTGCTTGCCGTCGTTGATGTCGACCGCGAGTTGCTTTCCGTCGGGCGAGAATTGCGGGTTGCCCCAATCGGCAGGCGTGGAGCGCAGCAGCACGGTATTTCCGGCGCGGTCCATCAACGCCATTGGCGCGGCGACGGAATATCCCTGCCCCTGCAAGAACACCAACGTCCCTGTTTCCGACAGCGAGAATTGCGCGCCGCCAGTATTGACTGTCGCGACGACGCCCTCGACCGCAGACACTGAGGGACCTATCACTTCGAGGCGATCGAGATCGATCGGCGCGGCGTAAAGGGTCCCGCCTCGCACGTACAAAAGGTGTCCACTGGACGCGTAACGGCCATAGGTGCCAGGCTGCACCAGTTTTGGTGCCCCGGACGGCAGTGGCTGCACCATGATCCTGGCATCGTCCCAGTTGTCGCTCGTGGTACTGGTATACAGGACGCCTCTGTTGGCCGGCAGGATTTGCGGCCAGCGATGCAAGATCTCGCCGTCGGCAAGTGACGTGAGCGGCTCGGGGGTCCCCCCCGTGGACGGGACGCGCCACAGAACTGGGCTTGCCCCGTGCCCGAACACGATGTGGCCATCCTCGTGCCACGCCCCTCCATTGCCTTGACGTGGCGCGTCGCACACCGTGACGGCCGAGCCTCCCTTCACGGAAATCCGCCGGAGCTTTCCACCGGCGAAGAATCCGATCCACTCGCCGTCGGGTGAGAAAAACGGACTGGTTGCGTCCTCGGTTCCCGCAAGCGAAGTGGCGGTGAGCTGGTCGAGGCGTCGGACATACAGCATCGCAGGCGCCGCTGACGCCTCGCTGGCGAAGACGCAGCGTCTGCCCATCTGGAGAGAGAACAGCACCAGGCCCCAGATCCTGCCGCAGCGACACGTCGGCGCCCAACTCGGCGCTCAGACGAACGGGCGCCGGCGGCGACTGCCGCCGCCACGGTACCCAGAGCACGAGCACTGCCGCGAGCACCGCTGCGAGGGCGGCAATTGATGCCCACGGCATCGCGCGACGCCACCTCGGCACCGTGCGGACGATCGCAGCCGCCGCGGGATCCTCTGGTGCTCCGGCCATGAGGTCCTCGATCTGCATGCGGGCGTCGCCGATATCTCGCAGTCGTCGCTTCGGATCTTTGTCGAGACATCGGCGCAGCAGTTGGCGAACACCCGAAGGGACGGTCGCCGGTAGCGCGCCCCAATCGGGGTCGGTCGTGAGCACCGACGCCAGCGTGTCGGAGGTCGTCTCGCCGGTAAAGAGTCGGCGGCCCGTCAGCATCTCAAACAGCACGACGCCGAACGCCCAGATGTCGGCACGCCGGTCAACCGGCTTGCCGCGAGCCTGTTCCGGGCTCATATACGCGGCGGTCCCGAGGATGATGCCCACTTCGGTCATCACCGGCGCGGTGATCGTCGGCGACTGCGAATCGTCCGATGCGCCGCCGCCCTGGTCCATGGCCTTGGCCAATCCGAAATCGATCACCTTCACCGTGCCGTCGGGGCGCTGCTTGATATTCGCTGGTTTCAAATCGCGATGGATGATGGCCTGTTCGTGGGCAGCTTCGAGCGCCTCAGCGATCTGGCGCGCGATGAACAGCGCTTCGTCGAGCGCGATCGGTCCCGCGGGCTATCCGCTGAGACAGCTCCTCACCTTCGACCAGCTCCATGACGAGGGCACGCACGGCGCCGGATTCCTCGAGGCCGTGAATGTGTGCGATGTTCGGATGGTTGAGGGAAGCGAGCGTCTGGGCTTCGCGCGTGAAACGTGCGAGCCGTTCGACGTCGCGTGCGAAGAGATCAGGCAGGACTTTGATCGCGACGTCGCGATTGAGCCTGGTATCGCGCGCCCGGTACACTTCGCCCATTCCTCCGGCTCCGAGGACAGAGAGGATCTGGTACGGGCCGAGACGGGTGCCGCTGCTGAGGGCCACAGGCTTGCCGCGGATTATACGGGCGCGGGGGCAGCGCGAACGGGGGTCACTCCCTGAACGATGCGGCGGTGATGTCCGTGTGCTGTAAGTGATTGAGCTAATCGTGGTGCCGGAGGAGGGGGTCGAACCCACACACCCTTGCGAGTACGGGATTTTGAGTCCCGCGCGTCTGCCAGTTCCGCCACTCCGGCTAGAGAGGAATCTTCATTCTACCGGAAGGGGCGCAACCAGACGATGACCGTGCCAGCTTCGGGCAGCTGCCACTCGTAAGCCCCGATGTCATAGGCAGCACCGACCGGCCGCCGCACGCCGTTGCGATCCAGCGTCACCGCCGGAAGCAACACGCCGGCATCGATCGCGGGCGCGCCCGCGACGAGCCGGTAATCGTGGTGCGTGGCATCGACAAAGACACGCTCCGTGACCGTCATGTTCGAGGTCCGTGCCGCCTCCGCGGGCCGCGAGCTCAGCACCAGCAGGTTGCGGACGTTCAAGCCGGCACTCGTCGAATCCGCAGCCTCGAAGACGCGCGTCACGCCTCTTCCCGACCGTGTTGTTCCAGATGCGACAGGTTCTGAACGCTGTCCTCATAGCGATAGGCCGTGGTCACGTCGTGCACGACGGCGTTGGTCACTGTGACCCACGCCCCGGCGCTTCTCGTGCCGCCACCGCGCACGCGAAAGGCGATTTCCGAATCGAACACGGTGACGCGGTCGAGCGTAGCGTTGATGTTCTCTTTCAGATTGAACGCCGCCATGTTGCCGATCGAGGCCGCCGCGAAATCCCGATGCGGTGGTATTGCGGATGGTCAGCGTGGCACGCGGCAGCTGCTCGCTCGCTTTGGTGTCGACGGCGTTTTCCCCAGGAACGATGCCCGCTGGCAAATCCGTTTTCGGCAGCGGGCAGCGGCGCCAGCCAGATCCGAAGGCTATCCAGGGTGACCACGTTCCAGCCTGGCGCCGAGCGGTCAGGATCCAACTGCACCCCATCACCCGAAAACGTGTGGATCTCGGTATTGCGCACGGTGAGATTCTGAACCGCGCCGGCGGCGATGCCGTGCGCATCGCGCCGCCCATCGGCAGCGTTCAAGGCGTGATGAATCAAGCAGTTCTCGATCAGACACGCCCACGGGATCTTTCAAATCGACGAGATCGTGCGTTGACCGCCGCACCTCGGTATTGCGGATGCGTCAGAAAGTCTCCGCCACTGCCGACGCTGATGGTGTCGTACAACGCATACTGACCGTCGATGACGAGACCCTCCACAGTGAAGTAGCGATGGTTGACGATCAGCACGTGGCGCGGCGCGGTGACGATCACGGTGCCGCGCTGTCCCGGAGCACGCAGTCGAATGCGCGTTGTCGGACGTGCCGTGGCGAACCGTGCGCAGCGCCTCCCGATAGGTCCCTTCGCGGAGCGTGATGGTGTCGCCCGGCTGTGCGACCTTGAGCGCGTGCTGGATGCGCCCGAAGGGGTTGTCCGTCGTGCCCGGCCCCGTGCCGCCTGGGGCAACAAACCACTCCGCGGCGTGGGACGTCGCCGCACATGCGCACCACACCACGAAGACGCTGATCGCTCGTACACGGCCAATCGGCGCAGGGTCACGGTGATCGGCGAAGCGGCGGACCAAGCGGCGGGTCAGAACGCAAGTCGCACTCCAATCCGGGCGATGCGCGGCGCGAGGATCTCCACGACACGGTTGGCGCTGGCCAGGTTCTGGACGCCCTCGCGTTGCAGCACGGTGTTGGCGTTACCGACGTTGAACACGTCGAGACTGACGGTTGCGCGGGCTTGCCCCATGGTGAACGTCTTCTCCGCACGCATGTCGAGCGTCACCAGGGTGTCCAGCCGCACGTCGCCGTAGCGATCGATATTGACGAAGGCGCGACCGATGCCGCCGCGGCGGGCCGGTGATCGAACGGTGCGTTCGAACGGGTACCCCTGCCGAGCGTGCAGAAATCCAGCGACGCGGATGCCGGCAAACAGCTCGTACATTCCCGTCAGCTTCGTGACCCATCGCGAGTTCCGGGCGTTGTCCTGGGCTCCGTTCAAGATCTCGACATTCGTGGGATCCTGATAGTCGCGAATGTGCTGTCGTGTATCGTTCAACCCGATGCTGCCGTTGACCATCCAGCGACCGACCAGTCGCCGCCGGATCGTGAACTCCCAACCCTGGTGACTGCGGTCGAAATCTCGGTTGGTCAGCACATCGGTCGCGGGAATCGTGAACGGCAGCTCGTAGTACGTGGCAACGTAGGACGTCTGCTCGCAGGAGCTGTTGCCGCAGGGGAACGACTGGGTCATTGGGACGTAATCCTCGCTCGACAACCCCGATTTGGTGACCACGGGAACTGGTCGTAGCGCCGCCGAATGTAGCTCGCGCCCACAGCGATATGTGGCAGGAGTTCGTGTTCCACGCCAACGATGACTTCAAAGGTGCGCTCGTTGTCGAGCCCGGGGTCGACGATCGTGCCCGTCGACGTGGACACGGGGTTATTGGGATCGTAATTCGCGCTAAAAAATAACAGCCGTTGCAGGTCCAACTCGTCGCGTTGAACGAACCTGTCGCCGTTCAGGTCGCGCCACGGGAACCGTCACCGTCGTGATATCGCCGCCGGGCGTCAGTTCCTCAGCGGTGAAGATCCCTTGTCCGTAATAGACCGCCGTCGATGCCTTCGCGATCGTTCGGCCGCTGCCGCTCAGGTCGTAGGTGCACACCAAGCCGGGGCGAAACATCGAGAAATGCCACGCCGGAATCGGCGCCGGCAAACGTCACCGCAGGGAGCCAGTCGCGGAACGATCGGATTCTCGGGCGTCGAGCTCGGGAGTGCAACGTCGTCGGTGTAATCCATCCGTGCGCCGACATTGAGCCGTAGCCTCGACCGCTCGTACGAGTCGGTCGCATATGCGGACCACGTCGACATCCCTTTCGAACCACGGCATCACGGTGAAGATCGGCTTCAACCGGCACGCCATCGTCCACCCGCGCGGTCGCGAATCCGCCAGTATGACGCGTGCCGCTTTCGGGTGTGCGCCGGTAACGCACACCGAACTTGACCGAGTGATCGCCGCCGAGGATGCCCGACAAAAACGCGTGGGCGTCCGCCTTGAGCTCAGTCTGCTGCCGACGCTGCTCGGAACGAATCCACGAGCGTCGCCATTGCCCCGAGCCGATGTCTTGAAGCCGTTGCACGTCGCTCAGGTCCGGCGTGTTGAAGTCGAAATTGATGTGTTGTTCGACGCGAGCGAGTTGCATCTCCAGCAACCAGCGGCTGTTCGGTACCCACTGCTCAGCGAGCTTGTACATCGTGGTCGGGCTCGACTGCCGCTGAGTGGTTTCCAACGGGCGCGTGTTGCTGGCGTTGAAGGCGTCGTGCCCGGTAACGCCTCGTGTCAGCAAGAACGTCATCTTGTGGGCCGGCCGCCACTGCCAATCGACCTTGCCGTTGTAGTGCGTCAGCAGCGTGCGATCCGTCTCGAGACTCTCTGGGTCGTTCGGGTCAGTTGCGCCGGGCTTGAGAAAGCCGAGGACGCCGACGCGGACATCCTGCCGGGCATACGCTCCCCAGAACCACGCCTTGTCTTGCTTGATCGGTCCGCCGATTTCGAATCCGTAGTCGGCGACGTCGCTCACCGGATTGCCGGCGCCGGCGCCTTGGCTGCGGAGTTCCGCGGTCACGTTGTCCGACTGCCATCGCTTGTCGGCGAGAAAACCGCGACCGGTTCCGCGCAACCGGTTACCGCCGCTCCGCGTGATCAGGTTGATGTTGACGCCGCCGGTCTGCAGCGACGCGTCGTTGCCTGCCGTATTAATCCGGATCTCCTGGAAGGCATCAAAGTCGTAGAAGGTCGGTGAGGCACCGGTCTGCGCCAAATCGGTGATCGTCACGCCGTCGACGTTCCACATCGTGTTCGGTTGATTGCCGCCGTGCGCCGTGAAGAACGCCTGATCGCCAGACTTGTTGCCGCCGACGTTCTGCCTGTCCATCAGCACGTTCGGGGATTGCTCGAGAACGGCCCACGGATCCCGAGCCGACGGAATCAAGTCGAGCTGCTCGCGCGAGAATGTCTCTCCGACGCTGGCGCGGTTGGCGTCGACGATCGGCGCCGGCGCGGCCACCGTGATGGTTTCAGTCACCTCCGACAGCAGGAGTTCGACATCAACGCTGGCAGTAAACCCTGCCTCGATGCGGATGCCTTCACGGACGACGCGACGGAAGCCTTGGATTTCGAAGACCACCGCGTAGGTGCCAATGGGAAGCACGGGAAAGTGGTACGCGCCGGTCGGCCCGGTCGTGACCGAACGCGGGCCGAGGAGGGCCGCGCTCTGAACGGTGACCGCCACGCCGGGCATCACCGCACCGCTCTGATCTGTCACTTTGCCCAGGATGTCGCCGGTCAGAATCTGTGGGGAAGCTGGCGCTGCCAGCAGGATGACGGCCGCTGTCACGAGCGCGATGCGCATTTCTCGCATCCTACTTCGCGGCCTTCAGCTCCGACTGCCAGTTCAACACGACAGTTACCGGCGGCTCGCCTGGTTGCACCGGCACATTGAGAAGAAATCGACCATCGGCAGACACGTCGTAGCGCGTCACGAACGGAGTGTCGCCAGGAAACGCCAGCTGAGTGCGGAACAATTCTCGCGGTCGGGTCGCTTGGAGTCGAGGGGCGGTCGTGATCGCGACGGCCATCAACCTGCTTTCTGCCGTGACATAGTACACCTCTCTGCCGTCGGCGCTCCATTGCGGCTGATACCCTCCGACCGTGGACAACTGCAAGCGCTCGCTTGGCTTCGCAACCGACGCGACATACACGTCCATGCGGCCGAACTCGTTCGACACGTACGCCACCCAGCGGCCATCGGGCGACAGTTTCCCGTCCGATTCCTGTGCGGGACTTTGAATCACCGGCCGCAGGGTATGGTCGCCGGCGAGCGGCAAAAGAAACAGATCGTCGCGCATCGACAGCAGCAGCTGACTGCCGTCGGCGGACCAGTCTTTCACGGAGACCGAGGCGTCGCCTTTGAAGAGGAGACGCTCGCCTCCCGCGCCCGCCGCCGACATGCGGTAGACGCTCATCGGTCCGTCGCGATCCGAGCCGAATACGATCTCACGACCATCGGGTGACCACACCGGACAACAATCGTCGGCCGGGTGCGCTGTCAGCCGCGACACGATGTCGCGCGTCAGATCCAGCAGCCAGATGTCTTGTTTGCGCGACTCGCTCTGCGGATCATTTTTGATGATCGCCACACGCTGCCGATCTGGAGAGAGCGCGATGGGATGATTGTCGACGGCGTGGGCGACCTTGCCGAGCTCGTTACCTTGCCGATCGAACCACACCAGCTGCGATCGAGAGTCGCTCTCCGGATGAAACGCGAGAACACCGGTGCGGGACGTCGAGAACGCTCCCGGCACGACGACATCGGCAAGCGGCTGCGGAGGGCCGGGGATGAGCTGCCGCGTACTGCGCGTCGAACGCCTGCGCAACCAGCGTCCCGTCCCGCACATACATCAAATATCCGGGATCGGCATACGTCGTCTTGTAGCGACCGCTCAGGAGTTGCACGCCCGGTTGTCCGTCGAGCGACCCAACGTACACTCCCCGGGCTTGCGGATCGTCGCTCAGGACCACGTACAGGAAGTGCGCGCCGTCAGGAAGAAAACTCGGAAAAATATGCGCGTTTTCCTTTCGTGCACGATCCAGCGACGTGACTTTCGTCGGAGTTCCGCCAGTGGGCGCCACGCCCTGGAGACCGGCGCCGCGGGTTGCGAAGAGAATGAGGCCGTCGGCGTTCCACGTGCCGCCGAAAGACGCCGGCGCGTCGGCGATCACTTGCGGCCGGCCGCCGAGCATGTCGGTGATTTTCAGCTTGCCATCGGCGAAGAACGCGAGAAACCGGCCATCGGGCGACCAGAACGGGCGCGTCGCGCCCTCGGTGTCGGCCACGAGTGTCGGCTCGACGGCATCGAGTCGTCTGACGAAGAGTCGCGTCTTGCCCTCCGGATTGGTTGCGACGAGCGCCAACTGCGTTCCGTCTGGCGCAAGGACCGGTGCATTTCCTTCGAAACTCGGCGAGTTCAGCGGGCTGGCTCGGCCGCCGATACTCATACCTGCTGGCGGTGAGACCGTAAACCGGATCGACGGCACGCCCTGTTTCGCTGTCGAAGTAACGACGCGCGGCGACAATGCCCACGGTCGACGAGGATGGCCGCCAATATGGCCGATGCCGTCCATGGCACCCAGGCTCGGGCTCGGCGGCGAACCGGAACACTCGACACGGGGACGTGAGCCGAGGACGTCTGTGCGATCCATCTCAGTTCGCGCAGCAGGTCTCGTGCGGTTTGCCACCGGTCGTCGGGATCCTTGGCCATGCACGACGTGATGACCCTTTCCAGTGGTGGCGGGATGTTCGGCCGAAGAGCGGCAACCGGCGTCGGTGTGGACGACAAGACGGCGGCGATGACGCTCGCCTGGCTTCGCGCTTCGAAGGCGCGTCTGCCCGTGGCCATCTCGTACATGACGGCGCCGAACGCGAAGATATCGGTCCGAGCATTGATGGTCCCGGCCTCGAGCTGTTCGGGCGCCATGTAGCTGACCGTGCCCACGATCATTCCAGCGGTCGTCAGAAGGCCGGGCGGCAGCGTCGCTGCGTCGCCCGAGGTACTGCTGACCACCTGCTGTTGCTTCGCCAGCCCGAAGTCCAGCAGCTTGGCGCCAGACGATGTGAGGATGATGTTTGCCGGCTTCAGATCCCGGTGAACGACGCCCTGACGGTGCGCCTTATCCAGAGCGTCGGCGATCTCGATCGAACATTTCAGGAGTTGATCGACTTCGAGCGGGCCTCGTGTCAAACGCTGCGCGAGCGTTTCCCCCTCGAGGAACTCCATGACGATGAAGTCGACATCGTCCTGGTGGCCGACATCGTACAGGGAGCAGATGTTCGGGTGGTTCAACGCGGAAATGGCGCGAGCCTCGCGGTCGAACCGCTGACGCATCTCGGTATCTCGCCGCGACTTGAGCAGAGAGCACCTTGACGGCGACGATGCGGTCGAGTCGAGTGTCTCTCGCCTTGTAAACCTCGCCCATGCCGCCCGCCCCGATGAAGGAGACGACCTCATACGGCCCGAACCGAGTTGCAGGGGCGAAACGCACGCCGCGATTATAGCCCCCGCGCATGTGTCATCACGATTGACCTGCGTAGACCGCTCTGTTAGCGTCATCAGTTGTTGTCAACGCCAGAACACGTCGCCTGATGCCTTGCTTGTTCGGAGCGACGGCTGCGGAACGCGATCGCTGCCGCACGTTGGAAGATCATTTCCGGTTGGTGTTCGGCAACGTCTCGGCGGTGGAACGAGACGGCGTGTGTCTCGGCGGACACGCGCACGAGGGCCGAACCGCAACTCGCGACACGGGACCCGGGCTGATTGCGGCCATGGGCGAAGCCGCGCTCTATTTGGAGCTGGATCGCGAAGAACCCCTGGCGCGGCTCTTCTCGCATGGCGCGTTGTCCCCACTCGTCCGTGGAAACCTGGCGGTCTCGACAAGTGCAGGCCATCTGACGGTTGGCTGCGACTGGCTCAGTTGCTTTCCCGTGTATTACGCGGCCACGGGCGCGGGCGTGTTGTTCTCGAGCCATCTCGCGCCTTTAGCGCTGGCGCTCGGTGCCAGCCCTGATGCGGCCGGGGTCGTGCAGTTTCTCACGGCGGGCATGTGCCTCAACGGCAGAACGCCGTTCACCGGAATTCGCCGGTTACTCCCGGGCCAGCAACTGTCCTGGGATCCGAGGTCAGGTACAACGCTGCGTGTTGCCGAGACCAGTCAGCTGTGGGTCGGGGAGCCGCACGATCGCACGGATCTCGATCAGATATGGCAACTGCTGGTTGATGCGGTCGCCTCGGCCGCGGCGCCTGTCGGCGTCATGCTGTCGGCGGGGTGGGACTCGCGCGTGCTCCTTGCGGCGGTGATCCACGGCCAACGGGCGATGCGGCCGCTGACCGTCAGTCACGGTCAACCGGATCAATTCGAGTTGCGAATGGCTCGACGCCTTGCAGCCGTGGCCGGAACAGTCCACGCCGAAGTTCCGCTCGGCGCCGATGCGCTGGGGTATCCGCGTGATCTCGACCAACTGTTTGCGCGGAGCGAAGCGCTCATGTTTCCGTACTGGCGCCTCTCCGCCCGCTCGCTTGCCGATCGCGGAGCGCAGTCCGCAGCCAGCGGCGTGCTGGGTGAGGTACTCGGCGGGCATTACGCAAGTACCGGGACGCGCCGCGAGCGGTTCCTTCACTTCTTGCGCGTGCGCGCCACGAAGAGCGGGTCCACCGTGTCGCCAGAGGACCGGCTGTTATCCGCGATGCCACAGCTCCCGAGCAAGCCGCTCTGGTACCTGAAGCGCGAATTCTTCGAAGACCAGCGGGCACCCATCACCGCGGCGTACGAGCAAGATCACATCGAAACAGCCGCCCGCTACCGCGAGCGCGGTGTGCAAGCCGGCGACCGCGCCATGGAGGCGTTTATCACCGAACATCGGGCGGTGCAGATGATCGCACACCAGCCGCTTGCCGCCTCCGCGCACCTCGACGTGGCCTTGCCCTTTGCCGACCGTGCGCTTGCGCAGGCCGTGACGCGCCTGCCGATGCGCCAGCGCATTCAAAACGAATTGTCGCGGGGCCTGCTGGCGCGCCACGCGCCGGCGCTGCTTCGCGTGCCGTTGGCCGCGACGTTCATGCCGGCCTCGGCGCCGATTCCTGTGCACGAGCTCGCGCGCGCGAGTCGGCTGGCGATCGACACGGTGAGCAGCAGCGTGTTTCTTTTATCGCGCGGGCGCATCGGGCGCAGCCGTCCGTTTGGGTGGATGAATTTCGAACAGGCCCTGCGACCGACGCACGCGCTACGAGCGCTCGTCGAAGACTTACGCTCGCCCCTGTTCGACAAAGATGCGCTACTGACACACCTCGATGAGGTCGATGCGTATCAGCGCCGGGTGAAGCTCGGTCACGTCTTCCTCAAGCTGGCCCAGATTGACCGCACCTTGCACGCGCGGGTGCCCGGTGCATCGTGAGCGGCTTCGCCCGTGACAGGATCCTCGCCACGTCGCCGCGTGAGGACATCCCACACTCAACAGGTCGGCAGAATGCCGCGTCCGTCGATCTGCTGCATCACGCGCTCGACCGCTTGCGCGTGACCGCAACGGCTGACGCGGTAGCGTAAATACTCCTGCGTCCACACGATGTCACCCTCGGTATCGACGTAGGTCCCGACCGGGGCGCGCTGCAGCTCGTTCCGATACTTCGATTCGAGCTGCGTCCTGAAATTGAACGGCTCGTTGCGCGGCGGGAACTGGGCGGTCGTCGCGGTACCGCACACGGGCTGGATGCCCCGCCCCTCGATCTGCAGGAATACCCGACTGACGGCGACGGAATGACTGCACGCGTTCACGCGGTATCGTAAATATTCCTGCGTCCACACGACCGTGCCTTCGATATCGACCGCACTCTGACTCTGCCCGCGGCGCAAGCCGTCACGGTATTTGGCCTCGAGCTGATTTCTAAAGTCGACGGATTCGTTACGCGGCGGGAAATTGATCTGGACCGGCGTCCCGCCAGCCGGCGGGGTCGGCGTGCCCGGATAGAGCTCCCGGGCGCCGTTGATGTCGTCGTCCTGCGGGAATTCGATGTCGCTGACGACGCTGTTCATGATGGCTCTCACCGACTGGCCCGCCTCGTCGGGATGGCTCAGTCCGAGCACATGCCCGAATTCATGAATGGCGACGCGACGAAAGTCGTTCACCTCGTCATCGAGGGTTCCGCGATATGAATTGAACGACTTCGCGGTGTTGAACACGACGTCCGCTTCCACACGGCTACTGCCACGCCGCCAATGCGTTGTAATCGCCAGAGTATCCTCGCCGAACGGGTCGCCGAAGACGGTGTCGTTCCAGAAGACGCTGTTCACCTCGTCACCGTCGCCAATCGGCACGGTTGAGTCGCGAACGACGCGAAAGTTGTTCGCCGACGGCAGCACGTCATTCCATATGGCGAGTCCGTCTTCGGCACACTCACCCCAATCGCGGCAGCCGTCGGCCAGCGTGCCATCCGTTGGACCGAGCTGCAGGTTCATGACAATCGCACCGGGCCAAACCGAACGGCCGACGACGAAGGTGTAGGACGCCAGCGGAATCGCCGTCGCGCACACCAGTGCCAGGACGAGCAGCGCTCGATCGCGTCGAAGGATACGGCTAACGGCGCGCACGACGCACCTCCTCGAGGATCGCGGATTCAAAGTCATCGACGCGCAGTGCGGAGAGTGTGGTGGGGCTCACCAGGATGCGTGCGCGGCCGACCTGATTCACCGATGGGACCGGTGTGCTGTCGGCAAACATCACGCGATCGACGGCATCAGCGCCACGCAGAATCTTGAATCGCCCTTGCGTGCCTCCCACCACAGGAAAGACGTCGGGGACATCGCGAAGGAAGACAACATCGCGGTCTCCCACCGTGAATTGCGGCATGCCGTGGACGACCAGTTGTCGGTCCCCAATCGTGCCGCCGAGAAATTCGACCCGCCGAACGCTCTCCACCAAGCCCTTGAGCGCGCGTTCGAGGCGAAAGTCGACGATCGTCACGATCGCGCGCGACCCCGCCCGCTCGCGCCACTCTGCGCGCTGTGCCGTGACCTCGGCGCGAAAGATGACGCCCGACCGGTTGACGATCTCGTTAAACGTCAGCGAACGATGGGTCGTCCCCGACGCGGGCAGGACGACGGCGACACTGGCGAGCAACGCTGCTAACGCGACGACACGCATCTTCTACCTCCGCAAGGGACCGGCCAGAGCATATGCGCGCCAGCTGTACAGTTCAACCGAACATTGCGTTCAGCCGCGCGATCCCTCGATGGCCTGATCGCTTGTCCCTGACCCCTGACCCCTGACCCCTGATCCCTGATCCCCGAATCCCCGAATCCCTGATTCCTGATCCCTGATCCCTGATACGTGATTTCACGCGCGCGGGATCCACACGAGGGCAAACAACTGCACGGACACCGAGCCGCGCTTCGGTTTGAGCAGCACGCGGTCAAACTTTTCCGCCGACACATCGGACGACGACGCCACCTGCTGCATGTCGCGTTCGAGGTCGGCGGCGATCTTGTCGCGCGCTTCGCGGAGGGCCTCGACATTCGCCTCCGCCCGCGTGACATCCTGCGCTTCGCGTCCAATGCGGCCCATGCCGCGCGCTGCCGTCGTGGCGCGGCCGAGTGTGGTGAGGCTCACCGCGCGTCGCCCGAGGAGCGCGCCGGCGAGCGTGGCGGCGATCGACACGCCCGCTTGCAGTTTGGATTCGCTGGCCTGCTCTTGTTCGCGTTCGACCGTGGCCTCGGCACGCCGAAGGCGATCTTCGGCCGCGGCAAGTTTGGCCGCGTACTTCTGGCGCGTCTTTTCAACCGCCGCATCACGAACCTGCCGCATGGCCTCCTGCACGCGGATGCGGAAGTCGCGCTCGGCTTCGTCGGGATGCGAGGTCAATTTCGCACGCGCGCTTCGCAGCAGTTCGACACTCTGCGACTGACTGGCCCACCGCGTCAGCTCCTTTTCCCACTGCGCGTATTTCTTCGGCTGTGACGCGCTTGCCGGCAGCGACGCAAACGAGATCCCCGGCTGCGCCTGCTGAACCAGGCTTTTCAAGGCAAACGGCGCCGGCTCCGCCTGCTCCCAGTCCACGGGCACGGCACCATCGGCAATCTGCGTGGTGACGGCGACATCGCGCACTTCGTCGACGCCAAGCTTGGCGTCGCTGTAGGAGAGTCGCACGGCCCCGAGCAAGGCTGGTTCGTAGACGGAACCGGGGCCGGGTGCGAAGTACTGCTGAATTGAGGGAGCGAGCACTGGCGCCGAAGGTGCCAAGCGTCCCGAGGGTGCCGGAAGTGCCGAGGGTGCCGAAAGTGCCGAAGGTGCGGGTGCCGAAGGTGCCGACCGTGCTGAAAGTGCCGGCGGCACTTCCGGCACTTCAGGTACTTCCGGCACCAGCACCCCCGGCACCCTCGGCACCTCCGGCACCCTTGGCACCTTCGAAAGCGCGTTATCTCTTCCCTCCCGAGCGGCCCGCGCAGATACGACATCGTCCAGCGCGTCTTGAAGAGCGTTGGACCTTCGTCGTGCACGTTATGCATCAGGAAGGTGCGCTTTTCCAGGCTCGAGAGCGTCGCGTCCATGCTGGCGCGATTGCCGCTGGCCGCGCTCACGCTCTCGAGACCGTCGAGCAGACGGTCTTTGTCGCGCTGCGTTTGCAGACGGCCGAGAAACCACGTGCCGGTGTTCGACAAGGCCTTGTAATCGAGGTCGATGGGATTTTGCGTCGCGAGCACCATCCCGACCCCGAACGCCCGCGCCTGTTTGAGCAAGGTGAGCAGCGGCGCCTTTGAGGATGGATTGGCAACCGGCGGAAGAAACCCGAACACTTCGTCGAAGTAGATGATGGCGCGCAGGCTCGATGTGCCGCGCTGCGTCCGCACCCAACCGACAACCTCGTTGAGCAGCAGCGAGACGAAGAACATGCGCTCGCGATCGTCGAGGTGCGCAATCGAGACGACCGAGACGCGCGGCTTGCCGCCTGGCGAATACAGCAGCCGGCCGACGTCGAGGGCTTCACCTTCGAGCCACACCGCGAAATCCGGCGCGGCCACGAGCTGGTTGAGGCGCATCGCGAGTTGGAATCGATCAGCGGCCGGATAGAACGTTTCCAGATCCAGGACGCCCACCTTGGTGACCGGCGGCTTCTGCACGCCGGCGATGAGTGATGCGACGTCAAGCGTCTGGCCGCGATGCCACGCATCCTGGAGCAGCGCCGACACGAGAACGTGCTCACGGCTGCGGAGCGGGTCGGACTCGACGCCGGCCAAGGTGAGCAGACTCGTCGCGGCCGTGCTCACGCGTTCGCCAAAAAGCTCCGTGTCCTCGAGCACAGCGGCTGCCGGAGGCGCAAACGATTTCAGAATCGACAACGGTACCGCGGCGGTGCTGCCCGGCGTGTAGATGGCGAAATCCGCTGCCGCGCGCAGCCGCGCAATGCGGTCCTCCGTTTGACCCCATTCCGCAAGGCCGCTCTTCCAACGCGCCGCCTCTGTCGCCGCCAGCTCGCTTTCGGCGATGCCCTTGCCGCGCGCGTCTTCGGCCATGACCCACGGCTGAAAGGCTGACGCCGAGAGCTCAGGAAACGTGAGCAAGAGGTTGCCGAGATCGCCCTTGGGATCGATGGCAATGACGGGCACTCCGTCCATGGCGGCCTCTTCGAGCAGCCCGATCCCGAGCCCCGTCTTGCCGCTGCCTGTCATGCCGATGATTGCTGCATGTGTGACCAGGTCGTTCGCTTCGTACAAAACCGGTACATCGGTCGTCTGCCGAGTCTCGGGATCAACGCGACGCCCCAGATAGAAAAGTCCCAACTTCTCGAATAGTTCAGACATCGAGCCCTACCGATCGCATAAGCGGAATCGCATTGCCTGTCCGTACCACGCCCGGTCGAAGCGTGTAGTCAAAGGTCAGCACATCGTGCTCGAACCGATCTTCGAAATGGACGTTGAGCGCCAATCGCTGCAGCTCCTCAGCCACCGTCGTCAGCGCGAGATCATGCGTCGTCACCAAACCGATGGCGCCGAGCGAGAGCAGCCCGCGAAGAATGCCCGTCGCTCCCTGAAGCCGATCGCCCGAGTTCGTGCCGGACAGGAGCTCGTCGCACAGGAACAGCACGGCACGGGGAATCTGGAGATCTGGAGAGGTGGAGAGTTGGAGATTTGGAGAGGTGGAGATTTGGAGAGGTGATTTGGCGATGTGTTTCGCCAGCGCGACGATCGCCGCGATGCGCGTGATTTCCGCGTAGAAGCGCGAGCGGCCTTCCTGCAGCGAATCATTGAGCCTGAGCGTCGATCCGATCGCGAGCGGGCTCATTTTCAGGCTCGCGGCGCGTACCGGCGCGCCGGCTTGCGCGAGCACCGCGTTGACCCCGACCGTCCGCAAGAGCGTGCTTTTCCCCGACATGTTCGAACCGCTGACGACGAGAACGTGCGGCCGGGATCCGCCGAGGCGCACGTCGTTCGGCACCGCCGAATGTCCTGGCAGCAAGGGGTGCGCCAGTTGCTCGCCCTCGTAGATCGGTGGGCCTGCGGCGACAATTTCCGGAAAAGGATCGCGCGGATGTTCCGCGTGATACGTGGCAAGTGCGCTCAGCGCCTCGTACTCGGCGACTGCCGCCAGCCATCGCGGCACCGCGGGTCCGCACCGCGCGCGCCAGCGTTCGACGGTAAACGCCAGCTGCATCTGGAGCAGCAGCAACGCGGCAATTGGTCCGAAGATCTGATTGTGCGCGGAGCTCAGGACATCGACGATGCGGGCCAGGTTGCGAATCTCGACAGCGGGGGAGCGGCCCGTCGCGTGGAGTTCGTCGCGCAGCCTGGTGAGAAGGGGCGTGGACACAGGATCGCGCTCGATGCGCGCCATCAACGCGGCGAGCACGACGAGTTCCTGTTCGCGCCGCTCGACGCCGTGCGCGACTTCGTGAACGCGTTTCCAAAAGAACAATGCGAAGGCGGCTTCGGCAGGTATTGCGACGAGTAACCACGCCGGCGGCGTTCCGGACCAGATCCACAGGGCAATGCCCGAAACCGCAAAGGCCGCCACGAACGGCGCGCACGATCCGCGGCCACGTTTGTGTGAGTTGTGGAGGCGCCGTGGCCCAGGCTTCGAGGTCTTCGGTTCGCACCGCCGACTGCAGGTCCGGTCCAAGCACCGCGAGATCCTCCCGAAGATCCAGGCGCGGTTCGAGTTCCCGCAACGCCTGTTGACGATCGAGGATCGCGGACACCGCTGCGGGATGCAGGAGCCAGTTCGCGAGAACGCGTTCGCCGCCTGTCGTGCGGGTTGTGGCGATGAGCTCGAAGAGGCTCCCCGTCCCGAACAGGTCGAGATCGTCCGCATAGAGGTGCGCGGGATCCCGGAAACGTTCGCCCGTGAGGCCGCCGCCTTGCCACCGGTCTTCGAGCCGCGCCAGGCCACGTTCGTAAAACGTCACCGCGCGCGCCGCACGATCGCGCGCATTGAGCACGCGGCCATGGTAGAAGGCCAGCGGCACAAAGATCAGGATCGGGATGGCCAGCCACGGAGGGCTCGCGTAGCCGAGCGCGACGACAAGGCCGATCGCCAGGACGAAGAGCGCCAGACGTGCCCACGAGATGCGTTCCGCGAGCGCGTCACCGTGGGCGACGACCGCGCGGCGCGCGAGGAGCCGTTCGCGGTAGGTCGCGTTTATGGGCGAATCTTCCCGTCGGCCTTCCACAGATACAGTGTGCGCCGGCTGTTCGACGTGTCGGTGAATGTGTCCACTTTATCCGGCTCCCAGTCGCCCATGCTGAAGTTGTGGGCGACAATGCGGGCGCCAGGCTTGAGCTGGCGTGTGAGAATCGGGCGGAGCTTGAGGTTGGAGGCCGACAGCAGGTAAAGCGTGACCACCGTCGCACTCGGACACGTCGGTTTTCATCGCGTCCTGGAGCTGGAACGTGACCAGTCCAGTGACTCCGGCCGCCTTCGCATTGGCGTTTGATTCGGCGATGCGCTGCGGGTCGATATCCACGCCCACGCCCGCGCGCCGTAAACCTTGGCGGCGGTGATCGGGATGCGACCGTCGCCGCAGCCGAGGTCATAGACCAGTCTGCCTTGGTCACGCCTGCCAGCCGCAACATGCGATCGACGACTTCCTGCGGCGTTGGGACGTAGGGCGCAAGCAGTTCACCGCGGGGGCGATTGGGTTGTCCCTGCCCGGCGAGCGGATCTGCCAGCAGGACAGCTGCCAGACCGGCTGTGAATAGAAGCGTTCGGCCCCGTCGCATGCCGCAGCATAACTGAAAGCCATATCTGCGTAACTGAGGCTCAGATTTGCACGAAATGGCGGTCGATCCATCGTCGGCCAAATGTCATATGTTGTCACGGAGCGGGGTCTCTACCGCGCCAGCCGGGCGTCATTTAACCGTGTGAGGGCGCAAGGGTTAGGGCCGCGGCGAGAGCGGCAAAACCGGCGCTCGGCCGCCCGTCATGCGCAGAAACGCCCGATTTTCGGCCTTTTCCGTTGATTTGGGGCGGTCGCCTGCGGTATACTTCCTTCCTCGGCAGCACGTCCAGTCCTACCGATTCACCACCCGAAGCGAGGCGCACGTGGCATTTCAGGTTGGCGACAAGGTCATTTACCCAAACCATGGTCTCGGCGTCGTGGAAAAGATCGAGGAAAAAACAATCCTCGGCACGACCTGCGGCTTTTTCCATCTTCGCATCATTTCCAACGAGACGACAGTGCTCGTGCCGGTGGCCAACGTGGATAACGTCGGCTTGCGGCGCGCGATCACCGACGAAGAGGTGGAGCGTCTGTTCCATCTAATCGGCGACGGAAAGATCGACAATCACGCAAACTGGAAGGGGCGCTTCAAGGACAACTCCGACAAGATGCGCACGGGCTCGATCTACGACATGGCGGACGTCCTCAAGAGCCTGACGTTTCTCTCGAAGTCCAAGAGCCTCTCTTTCCGTGAAAAGCGGATGCTCGATCGGGCCAAGTCACTCATCATCTCGGAGGTGTCCGAAGTGATGCGCGTTACCATCGCCGACATAGAAGACCGTGTCGAGAAGGCGCTCGAGCGCTGCTTCATGATGAAAGCGCGCGCGGCGCAGCGCGCGGCGGCGCGCGCCAAGGCGGTTCCCGCGAAGGTCACGACGACGACCACCAGCACGCGTGCGGCGGTGGCACGGCGTCAGGCACGAGCGAGTTAGGTTCTTCGCCGCAGTCGACAGTCGACAGTCGACAGTCCCAGTCACTATCGACGGCCATCCCTTCGGGGTGGCCGTTTTCTTTTGCCCCCACTAATCCCTGAATCCTGATCCCTTCCCTGATCCCTGTCATCCCTGATCCACTCCTGACCCCTGATATCTGATCCTGCGCCTGACTCCTACCCCTGACTCTGACTCCTGACACCTGACCCCTGATCCCTGATACCTTCAGGTGCTGGTGCCCGTCCTCCGCTCCATCCTCACCTACGTCGTCGTCTCCCTTTACGTCCTGATCATCGGCACGATCGGCATGGCGGCGGCGCATGCTGCTCCGATCGAAGGGCCTGCTCTACGCCCTCGGTCATGCTGGTGTTGCGCTCGCGCTCGGGTGCGCGGGGATTCGCTACCGGGTGATCGGACGCGAGCACATCCCCCACGATCGCGCGGTCGTGTTCTGTTCCAATCATGAGAGCAACGTCGACCCTCCGGTGCTGTTTCAAGCGCTGCACCGGCGGCTGCACGTGCTCTACAAGGCCGAACTGAGCAGCTTGCCCGTGCTCGGGAAGGTGATGCAGCTCGGAGGATTCATCCCGTGCCGCGCGAGAACCGTGAGGAGGCGTTTCGCGCCATTGAACGGGCGGCGGCATCCATCCGGGCGGGCAACTCATTCCTGATTTTTCCGGAGGGCACGCGCAGCCGCACCGACCACTTGCTGCCGTTCAAGAAGGGTGGCTTTGTGATGGCGTTGCGGGCGCAGGCGCCGATTGTCCCGGTTTCGGTGCGCGGCGGCCGCACGGCGATGCGCAAGGGGAGTTGGATGGTACGACCGGTCAACGTGCGCGTCCGCGTCGGCGAGCCCATCGAAACGGCAGGAATGGATGACGACGATCGCGATCGTCTCATCGCCATGGTGCGGGAGCGGATCGAAGAGCTCTTGCGCGAAGCCGACTAGGGAACAGGTTTCAGGGATCAGGTTTCAGGGATCAGGTTTCAGGGTGGGATCAGGTTTCAGGGATCAGGGATCAGGGATCAGGGATCGGATAGGGATCAGGGATAGGGATCAGGGATCAGGTCTAGGACTCGAGCAACGCCTGAACGCGATCGCCGAGTCCTGGAGCGAAGAGGTCGGCCTTGATCCAATACCCAGCGATACCGAGCGCAAGGGCTTCCTGCATCTCGAGCTCCTTGGACGAATTGGAGAGCACGAGCACGCGCAGGTCCGCCGTTTGCGGATTCGCCCTCACAGCCTTCAGGACCTCGATGCCTGTCTTCCTTGGCATCAGAAGGTCCAGGAGAATCAGGTCGGGCTTCTCAGTCTCGAGCAGGTCGAGTACTTCCTGCCCATCGACCGAAGGATCATGTTGAAGCCGCGCTTGGTCAAGGCGACTTGCATCGCGCGTCGGAGAAATCGATCATCTTCGCCCAGCAGAATGGTTTTCCCGGTCATGCGATGGCCTTGACCTCCGCCGCGACAGGCAACGTCAACGTGAACACGCTTCCCTCAGTCTCGGTCGAATTCATAGGCGATCGATCTGCCCGATCGCTCGGCGATGAGCTTGACGAGATAGAGACCCAGGCCGGTACCTCGGTATCGATCGTCACGGCGTTCGCGGCGCGGTAGAACTTCTCGAACAAGTGCTTCTGCGCGGAGGCGGGAATCCCGATCCCTGTGTCCTGCACCCGGCAGGTGACGCGGTCCCCATCCTGCTGCGTGTGCACGGTGATGCGCCCGCCATCAGGGGTGTATTTGATGGCGTTGGACAGCAGGTTCAGTACGGCCTGCCGCAGCAGCTGCGGGTCGGCATAGACAGGCGGCACACCGTTTCCCGACACGATGATGCGCTGGCGCTTCGCGTCGGCGAGTGGCGTGAGCTCGCGCGTAATCATCGCGATCATCGCCGAGGCATCGACCGGCACGGCGGCGACCATGAGACGACCCGACTCGAGGCGCGCGACGTCCAGGAGATCGTTGACGAGGCCAATCAGCCGTTGGGCCGACGCGTGTGCGTCGGCGATAAAGGACGCGACCGTCGCATCGGTCTCGTCCGCCGCCGCGAGCTCCAACATCCAGCGAATGCCCGATAGCGGCGTGCGCAGCTGGTGGGTGACAAACGAAACGAAGTCGGCCCTGAGCTGCTCGGAATCTTTTCGCGCGGTGATGTCGTCGAGGAACCCTTCGAGGTACAACGCCTTGCCGTCTTTGTCGCGTACCAGGCGGGCGCTTTGCGACACCCAAATCACGCGGCCGTCCCGCCGCCACAACGCCGACTCGAAACCGGTCACCGACTCATGCAGATGGAGCTGCCGGATGTACTCGGCCCGCTGGTCGGGTCGACGTATAACCGTCCGGCGAGGCCGTCGGCTTCGGCCAGGAGTGCCGACGAGGACGCAAACCCCAGCAACTGCGCGAGCGCGTCGTTGGCGGCAAGCACGTGTCCGTCTTCACTCGTTTGAAAAAATCCCTGAACCGATCGTTCGACAATTTCCCTATAGCGCCGCTCGGCGGCGTCGCGCGCCGCCACCGCATCGGCCAGACTGATGCGCATCTGGTCAAGCGCCCGCAACATGTCCCCGAATTCGTCGGTGCGGCGGGTCAACACCGGCTTCGCATAATCGCCACCGCTGATGCGTGAAAAGTGCTCGACCGCGCGGCGGACCGGGCGGGCGACGATTCGCACCGTCCCAATCGTCCCAATCGTCACGTATGCGAGCACCACGACCATTTCAACAACGGCAAACCAGATCGACCGCCCCATCCACGTGTTGGTGGCGTCGAAGCCGACCATCAGCAGCGCGAGACCCAGCAGGAGAAGGAAGACCTTCCCTTCGGTGCTGCGGATGCGCTCGAATGGGTTCACGCTGGCCATGCGCGACGCGCTCAGTCCGCAGCCAGGTCGGGATACATGGATCGGAGCGTTGAAACCACGGCGGTGTACTGCGTCGAAAAGACCCTTGGCGGCGTCCTGTTGATTTGTCGGCGTGCCGCTAACCAGATGGGACTCCAGGTCTCTCGCCAGATCGCGCAGATGGTCGGCGCCGATGAGGGCGGCGCTTCCTTTGAGCGCGTGCACCGCCGCCCGCAGTTCGCGCTCGTCGCCGCTGTCCGCCGCCGCCAGCGCCGCATACACCCGGCGGCTGTTTTCTTGAATGAACAGCGTGAGCATCTCGTTGAGTAATGCGTGGTCGATCTGCTCGCCGGTGCGGCAGACCCGGAGCAGATCATCCAGCCGTATTTGACCAGGCTGCAGCCGTATTGGCCGAGCTGGCTTCAAGGCGCATGCCCCGACGTCATCGCCTGTGTCATCGGCTTTTGCCGCCGGTACCATAAATCCTGCTGTCTCTTTCGCGCTCGCTTGCCACAACGGAGCGTTTTGCCGCTATTGTGAGAGACGGACATGGATCTGCTCATTTCCCTGGGACGGACGCTCGGGTTCTCGTTGACCTCAGGTGTCAATCTGTATGCGACGGTGGCAGTCCTCGGTCTCGCCGCGCGCTTCCAGTGGGTGACCTTGCCGCCGCAATATCAGGTCTTCAACAGCGACTGGGTGATTGGCGGTGCGTTGGCGTTGTATGCCATCGAATTCATTGCCGACAAGATCCCGTGGATCGACTCGCTGTGGGACACCGTGCACACGGTGATTCGGCCCCTCGGCGGTGCGGCGGTGGCGATCGCCACTGTCGGAGACGCCTCTACGGAATATCAGACGATGATCGGCATTGTCGGGGGGGTGATTGCGGCCGGGAGCCATTTGACGAAGGCGAGTACCCGCGTCGCCGCGAACACCAGCCCGGAGCCGTTCTCGAACTGGTTTCTCAGCTTCGCGGAGGATGCCTTCGTGCTCGGCCTCGGCGTGCTCGCCTTGAAGTACCCGATTGCGGCGCTCGTCGTCACGGCGTTGATTCTGGTCGCGATTGTGCTGGCCATTCGCTGGATCGTTCGAATGCTCCGCAGCGTGATGGCGAAATCGCGCAACCCTGCGATGGACGCATCATGACCGCGCCGATGCGCCGGTTCGCGCTGCAGGGATGTGCGTGCGCAGTCGCCATCATCAGCGTGTTGTCGTTTGCGCCTGCGGCCCAGGAACCGCCGCAGCCGCAGCCGGAGCAGCCGCGTTTTCGCGCCGGCGCGAATCTCGTTCGGATTGACGCCTACGTGTCCCAGAACGGCGAGGCCGTCCCGGATTTGCAGGCCGAGGACTTCGAGGTGCTCGAAGACGGCGTCCGGCAGAAGATTGAAAGCTTCGAGATCATCCGCGCACGGCCTCCGGTTTCGCAGGCGGCACGTGCGGAGCCAAACACGGTTGCGGAGTCGCGCGCGATGGCCGCCAACTCCGAGGCCCGCCTCTTTGTGCTGTTCATGGACGTGTGGCACGTGCACCTTGAAGGTTGGTACCGCGCGCAAGGGCCGATCACGAACTTGCTCGATCGCCTCATCGGGCAGGACGATCTCATCGGGGTGATGACGCCCGAGATGTCCGCGCGCAACCTCACGCTGGCACGACGCACGACGACGATCGACGGCATCTTTCGCCAGAATTGGTTCTGGGGGCAGCGCCAGCGTCTGGTGACGGACGACCCCCGTGAGCAGGAGCTGCAACTCTGCTATCCCGATACGGGGGAGACCGCGAACATCGCGCAGGAGCTGATCGATCGCCGGCGCGAGCGAAAGACGCTCGATGCGATCGAGGATCTCATCATTCATCTCGAGGGCATCCGCGAGGAACGCAAGTTTGTGATTCTGTTGTCGGAAGGCTGGCGCCTTCCGCGTCGCGACGACCGGCTCGGACGGACGATCGGGAACAACGTCCCGCGCACGCCACCGGTTGGCATCGGCGTCGACGGCCGACTCACGACTGGGCCGCCGGCCGGCACGCAGGACTTCAACGCCTGCGAGCGCGAACGCCTTCGTTTGGCGGCCGAAGATCTCGAACAGGATTTCCGGACCCTGCTGCAGCGCGCCAACCGCGCCAACGTCAGCTTCTACACAGTCGACCCCCGCGGCCTTGCCGTCTTCGACGAGGATTTGAGCCTGCGGCGGGCGACAAACATTTCGGCTGATCGCGCGATGCTGCAATCGCGTCAGACCGCGCTTGCGCGAACTGGCCGAGAACACCGATGGCGTCGCGGTGGTGAACACGTCGGACCTCGACGGCGCGCTCCGCCGCGCGCTCGCGGACATCGGTCTGTATTACCTGATGGGGTACTACTCCACCAACACCAAACTGGATGGTCGCTTCCGCACGCTCACGGTGCGCGTCAAACGTCCGGGCGTCGCTGTCCGCGCTCGACCGGGCTATCTGGCGCCCACCGAAGAAGAAGCGGCTGCGGCACGGTCGGTGAGTGCCAGCGCGACGGCTGCCGGTGCCACGGATCCCGAGCTGCGTCGAGCACTCGACAGCTTGACGGCACTCCGCGGCAACGTGCCGCTACGCCTGCACGCCGGTTCGGGTCCGACGTCCATGTCGATTACGTCGGAGCTTGACGCGGCCACCGTCAAGAGCGCCGAGTGGCAGCAGGGTGGCCGCGGACGTGTCGTGATCGAACATGAACGGGGTGCGGCGCCGCCGATCGAACGCGAGTTGCGCTTCGAGCCGGGACAGCGGAGCGTGACACTGGTCGAAACGTCCGCCAGCGCGTTCCCGCCAGGCCGCTACATCGTACGAGCTTTCAGTGACCGCGACCGGCGGGGCACTGCCGCTGCAGGTCACGAGCGATCTGCGCGTACCGGACGAGACGGCGTTACTCGGAAACGGCATGGCATTGCGGCGCGGGCCCGCAACCGGGCTGCAGTATTTAGCGACGGCCGACGCGAGATTTCAGCGCACCGAACGCATCCGATTCGAGGTGCCAAAACTGGCGCCCGACGCCGTTGTCTCGGGACGTGTTCTCAACCGCACAGCGCAAGCGCTGCCGCTCGTCGTTTCGCTAAGCGAACGGCGCGACGAGAAGCTGCAACTGTCGCTCATCGTCGCCGACCTGACGCTGGCGCCGCTCGCCCAAGGCGAATATGTGCTGGAACTCACGGTCGAAAAGGATGGAAAGAAAGAGATCGCCGCGTACCGGTTTCGGATTGTTCCGTGACTGGCGACCGTCGACCGTCGACCGTCGACAGGTAGCGAGTAGCCCCCAATGAGATGCGCGTCCATTGCTGCTGCCGTTTTGCTGGCGCTTTCGTCCGCGCCAGTCGCGCAGGACGCGACGTTACAGCAGGCGCCAAGGTTTCGCGGCGGCGCCAACCTCGTGCACGTCGACGCCTACGTCACGCAGGACGCGACGCCGGTTGGGGATCTGACGGCGGCGGATTTCGAGGTGCTCGAAGACGGCGCGCCGCAACGCATCGAGCGCGTTCGGCTGATCAAGGCGCGAGCGGCGGGCGCGCGAAGCGACGGCGTCGCTCGCGACGGCGGGCGCCGAATCGCGCGCACCGACAGCAAATCCCGATACCCGCCTCTTCGTGCTCTTCATGGACGTGTGGCACGTCTCGCGGACCGGTTCGTACCGCGCGCAGAACCCAACGACCAAGCTGCTCGATCGCGTGATAGCCGAGGACGATGTGATTGGCATCATGACGCCAGAGATATCCGCACGAAATCTCACGCTCGCGCGGCGCGAGACCAGCATCGACGGCATGTTGCGCGACAACTGGCAATGGGCGCAACGCGGTGAGCCGAGCAGTCCGGACAAGCGCGAGCAAGACATTCACACGTGCTATCCATCCGAAGGTGAGACGCTCGGCATTGCCGACGCGGTGATTGCGCGGCGACGCGAGTCGAAGACGCTTGACGCGCTCGAGGATCTGATCATTCACCTCGAAAGCGTGCGCGAAGACCGGAAGTTTGTCGTCCTTCTCACCGAAGGATGGGTCCTGCACGAACCCGATTCGCAATTGGGGCGGCCGCTCATCGCCGGCGCGGCGGGCACCGGCCGCCGCTGCAGGCCGGCCGACCCCAGCAGCGTTGAACGCGAAGGCGCTCGGCAGATGGACTCTCGCGCGCAAGGCCCGTTGACCGCGTGCGAACGCGAGCGGGCGATTGCCGCCCGCGTGAACAATCACGTTCGCTTCGAACAGATCGCGCAGCGCGCGAATCGTGCCAACGTCAGCTTCTATCCTGTCGATGCGCGAGGGATGCAGGTGTTCGACATCTCGCGGACCGCATCGCCGCCGACCACCGACGCGGCCACATTGCGCAGACAACTCGAGGCGCTGCAGGTTCTCGCGTCCAATACAGACGGATACGCCATCATCGATCCAGCCGGCGTCGACCTCGCACAACAGCGCATGGTGGCCGACACGGGGAGCTATTACCTGCTCGGTTATTACTCCACGAACACCAAACTCGATGGGAGGCTTCGTAAGCTGACGGTCCGCGTGAAACGCCCGGGCGCGGTGGTGCGGACGCGACCGGGGTATCTGGCTCCGACGGAAGCAGAAGCGGCGTCGGCGCGCGTCGATCGTCTGCTCAACGGCGCGCCGGCGGGTCATTCCGACACGCCGCCAGAGTTGCGCCGTGCCCTCGAGAGCATTATCCCGTCGCGAGCCGGTGCCGGCGTGCGCCTTCAAGCGGCGGCGAGCACTGCGCAGATCTGGATCACGACCGAACTCGACGCGGCGACGGCGAAAAGCGCCGAGTGGCTGGAGGGAGGCCGGCTACACGCGACGCTCGAACATGAGCGCGGCGAGGCCGCTCCGATGGTGAAAGAAATCAACCTCGATCCGGGACAGCGGTCGATCAGTTGGGTTGAACGCGGGTCGTCTGCGCTGGCTCCAGGGCGGTATCTGATCCGCCTCGCGCTCACCGCGAAAGGCGGAAGCAAATTGCTTCAGACCACAGGGGAAGTGAACGTCCCCGAGTCCGACGCGCTCGTGAGCCGGAGCGGATTGGCGTGGCGTCGAGGACCGGCAACGGGGTTGGCGTATCAACCCACGGCGGACGCGCGGTATCAGCGCACCGAGCGTCTGCGGTTCGAGGTCCCGCTGCTTGCGGCGGACGCGACGACGAGTGCGCGACTCCTCAATCGAGCCGGCCAGACGCTGCCGGTCGCCGTGGCGATGACCGAGCGCAGCGATGACGTGTTGCAGGTCCGTATGGCGGTCGCCGATCTGGTCCTCGCGCCGCTTGCCCAGGGCGAGTACGTGCTCGAAGTGCTGGCCGAGCGCAACGGGACGACGCAGCAAGTGGCGTATCGGTTTCAGATAGTGCCCTGAAGACGCGCACGTGCTGGTGGGTCGGGGGTAGGGGGGGCCGGGTGGGGTCAGGTCACGAAAAACGACTTTTGATACTTTTTGCGAACACCCCGCAACCTGTTGCTACGAGGGCTTAGCGGGCGCCACTCGCGCCTCACGGCTCCGCGGCGCGCACTGCGGGAGGTGCACTGTGCGCAACAGTTGCGTAGATCGAGAGCCGCGCAACGCAAAAGTCGTTTTTCGTGACCTGACCCCACTTGGTCCTTACCGTCCGATCAGCTTTTGCAGCGCCTCCGCCTGCTCCTTGAGCTCGGCGTGGCCGAGCGCGAGCTGTAAATGTTCACGGGCTGCCGCGCGCTTGCCTTCGCGCAACAAGCCTTGCGCCGCGTTATACGCCGCCTGTGCGGCTTTGAGGGTGCTCTCCTCAATCGTGTTCTGCTGTTGACGGACGAGGCGGGCTTTGAAGACGGCATCGTAGTCCGACGCTTCGATCTGCGCGAGTTCCTGCGTCGCCGCGTCGGCGGCCCCCACAAAGCAGGTCATGGCGAGGGAGAACACAGGCGTGGCCTCCGGCCAGTTGTCTTGCGCGGCGTTGACCAGCGCGAAGTACGAGTGCGCCGTGCAATTGCTCGCATCCGCGTCGCGCGCGTGTTGGAACCGGTCTTTCGCGACGCCGAGCTCCGTGCGATCGTACACAATCACCCCTGCGAGCGTGTAGACGTTCGTGTTCGGCGCGAGCGCGACGGCGTGCTCGGCGTCGGTCCACGCCTCGTCCAACGCCTTGAGTACACGAACCGGCTCCGCGCGCGCCAGTAATACGCGTCGCCCATCAACCACGTGCCCATATCGATCATCCGCGTTGTGGTCTCGATCACCTCCGCGTGGCGGTCGAGATAACTCAGCGTGATGGCGCGGCCAAGAAGTGCCTCGCGGTGTCGCGGCACCATCGCGACGATCGCGTCGTAGCTGGCCAGCGCCGGCTCCAAATCCCCGTACCCGCGCTGCGCATGTGCCAGAGCGAGAAGAACCGCGGCCGACTGCGGGAGCGCGGCTCGCGCCATGGTGAACCAATCGATCGCGGCGCGAAGGTCCGGCCGCCGGCCGCTTCCCGCTGCGCGGCCTTCGAAGAACGTTGTTTCGACCCAACGCGCGTCGGCTTCCCGCAGCGCGCTAAAGGCCTGTCGCGGGCCAAAGCCGCAGGCGGCAAGGCGATATCGCAAGAGCGCAACCTGTTCATACTGGCGCTGGAGTTGTTCGACATTGAGCCGCCGGCGCGCCTGACCATCCTGACAATCGAGGCTCAGCGCCAGATATGTCTCTAGCGTCGAGGGCATCGTCGACGCATCGAGTTGCGGTCGAAGCATCGTCAATTGCAACCGGCGCTCGCGCGTGCTGCGAGCAGCGACCTCGTCTGGATCGAACCCGCTCGACTCCATTGGCGCGAGGTCCGCGAGATCGGCAATCACCTGAGCTGAGGGGTGGCCCGCCGGCGCCGTGAGGCCCGTCGCCAACGCCCGCACCTTTGCCAGCGCGGCCTCAAAGGGAATGCCGAGCTCCTTCTCGCGCAGCACGATCAGAACGGCTGTCTCGAACGCACCCTGGCGCAGCGCGACCGGCGATCGGGCGGTGCGCTGCAACCGCTCGTAAATGGCAAGCGCCTCTTGCAAACATCGGTAGCAGCCGTCCACGACGAGCTGGTCCGCACGTGCGATGTCCGCTGCGGGCGTGACACGCGCACCGCGCGCGGCGCACGCCGCCATCAGGAGAACACCGACGGCGAGAGTGGTTCGGAAGGTGAGCATCAACCCCGATAGCCGCATAGCCGATAGCCGATAGCCAGCCGAGAGACGAAAGCCGAAAGCCGAACGGCCGCGAGTCTGCGAAGTTCGATCGCGGCATTTAGACACCCTCATGCCAGAATCGGTCGCATGGTGCGCCTTGCAATCGTGTTGATGGCGATCTTCGCGACGGCAACCCTGACCCGGTCGCAAGCGCCGGATCCCGCCGATGTGATCGACCTCATCGAGGCAGAGCTCAAAGCCGCGCGCGTCCCCGGCGCCGGCATCGCGGTGGTCTCGGGCGATCGGATGCTGGCGCGTGGCTACGGCATCGCCAACCTGGAGACACATGCACCGCTCCAGGCTGATACGGCTATCCACCTGGGATCGCTGACCAAGGTCTTCACCGCGCTCGCTGTTATGAAAGTGCTCGAGAGCATTCCGCTCGCAGCGACAGTGCCAGTCGGCCCGTACATCCCGGGACTCGCGGCGAGCGTGGGCGCGATGACGTTCCACCAGCTGCTGTCACAGACGTCGGGAATGCGCGACCGGCCCGGCGACTCGGGTGCAGACACTGAAATCGCACTCGGCGATAGTGCGCGCGAGCTGACGACGACGGATGTCCTCCTTCCGCCGGGCACCGTGTTCTCGTATTCCAATCTCGGCTACTCACTTGCCGGCGCGGCACTCGAAGGCCTACGTAAGCGGCCCTACGCGGATGTGATGCGTCGCGAAATCTTTGTCCCACTCGGCATGACCCGCTCAACGCTGCGGCTCCGCGTCGCGACCGCGGCAAATCATGCGGTGGGGCATCGGATCGAGAACGGCGTCGCGGCGGTGGTGCGGCCGATCGCAAACGATACGCGCATTTGGCCGGCCGGCTACATGTGGGCGTCGGCGACCGACCTCTCACGCGCCCTCTTTGCGCTCATGCATCAGGGCCGCATCGGCGATCGGCAGGTACTTCCGAAGGCGGTGGTTGACGCTGTGATGACGCCGCACACGCCTCTCCCGAACATCTTTGTCGGCGGCCATTATGGATATGGGCTGATGATCGCGCGCGATCGCGGCGAACTGATGTACAAACACGGCGGCACGTTGCCGGGATTCTCGTCGATTCTTCGCTTCGCGCCGGATCGTGGCGTTGGAATCGCAATCCTCAGCAACCTCGATAACGCGCCGCTCCGCCGCACTGCGCAATCAGTGCTGGGGAAAGTGCTCGGGTTGCCGGAACAACCGCCGGCCGTGCGGAAAGAAACCCCAGTCACCGTTGCCGAGATCAAGCCATTTCTCGGCCGCTACCGCAATCGCGGGACCGCGGAGTTGATGGTGCAAGAACGGCGCGTCATGTTGATTCTGGATGGTGGCGCGCCGATGGCGGTCACGCGACTCGAGGCGAATCGATTTCTGGCGCGACCCGCCGCAAACGTTGCAGGACCGGAGTTCGTGTTGCATGCGGCAAGCGGTGCAGCGCCGGCGTACTTGCACCTGGCGCTCTGGGCCTACGCAAGAGAGTAGCAGGCGTGCGCGTCGCTGCCGCTCAGGGCCTGATCACGACCGCGACGGTGTTTGACGGTGCGCTAACCCCGCCGGTGTTGCCGGCCCGAACGCGCACGGTGTACTCACCCGGCGGTACGCCGTCGTAGGTAAATCTCGTGCTGCTGTTGCCGGTCTCGACGGTGACGACTGGGAGCCGCCGGGAGTCCGTCACTTCGATTACATAGCGTGTGGCGTCGTCGCCCGTAAACGGCGGCGACCAGTCGAGCGATAGCGAACGCCCAGACACGAGCTGCTGCAGCCCGACGGGCGCGCTCGGTGGCGTCGCGGCGGTGGCGCCCACCGTCGCGGTTGCGGCGGGTGTGAATCGGCTCGCCCCACACCTGTTGACCGCGCGCAGCCGGTACGCATAAACGCCGTCCGGCGCGGGTGTCCAGACCGACATGCTGCTCGTGCTGAACTGAGCCGTCATCACCTCACCGCGTGCAGGGCTCGCGAGGTCGATAACGTCGAGCAGATAACCCGTCGTCGCGTCCCCTGACCCTCGGGTCCAGGTGAGTTGCACCATGGTGCTTGCGACGCGTGCAACGAGCGTTGGCGACCCGGGCGGTCGCGTACACGTTGACGTGACGCCAAACTGGACGACGACTTCGTTCGACGCGGAACCGAGGCCGCTCGATTTGAGTGAACGGACGCGCACGAAGTAGATCCGACTCGCGATCGCGGGAATCGAAATTTCCAACGCACGTAAGGCAGTGCTGCCGAGATCCTTGCGACCTGGCGCGCTGCCTATCTCGACCAGGTAACCCGTGACGCCCGTAGGGTTCGAGGGCGCTGCCCACCTGAGGCGTGCGATGGTGCCGGGCAGTATCGCGGCTGTCAGTTGGCGTGGTGCGTCGGGACCACTGGCGCGCTCAAATCTCACTTCGTTGCTCGGCGCGCTCACGCCCACATCATTCGCGCTGCGCACCCGGATGTAGTAGTAGGTCCGCGCGGGAAGATCGCCAATTGCGAATGTCGTCGTCGTCCCCGTCGTAAACCTGCTGATGTCAGTACGGCCAGGTGCCGTACCGAGTTCGATATGGTACGTCGGCGCCCCGGCGCCAGATGTCTGCCATCGAAGTTCCGCGACGCCGTCTCGAACGGTGAGCGCGAGACTATGGGGTGCGGGCGGAGCGGCGGGAATCGGTGAGCCTGTGATGCCGACGACTTCCGCGGAGAGCACGCTTAGCGTGCCGTCTTGGCTATAAGCCTGAACCGCGAAGTAGTACCTTGTCCCATTCGATAGGCCGGCGACAGCAAACGACGTCGCATTGCCGGCGTGGACGACCTGGTCGTACCGGCGGGATGCCTTTCCATACCAGATGACGTAGCCGACGGCTACCTCACTCACCCGACTCCACGCTAACTTTATCGTCGCCGCCTCTGCCGCAGGTGCTGATAGCAGAAGGACGAAACACACAACAGCGGCGACGGCTCTTCCGTGATTCACGGCGGCGCGTGAGGGCAACCACCGTGCCATCTCGGCTGTAATGCAAGCACATCGATAACTGGGCCAATCGACGAGCACATCGCCGCTGGGCACCGCCGCGAGGGTCGATCCAGCCGAGCTGAACCGACCATCTTACATGGTAGAACTTACACGACTAGGGCGTGACGGTGACCGTAACAGAGTTGGACGCGGTGCCCGCACCGGCGGCGTTCGCCGCGCGGACGCGCACAACGTAGGTGCCGGGTGGGACATCCCCGTGCACGAAGGACGTCGAGAGATTCCCGGTGTCGAGGGTAACGATCGGGTTGCCTTGCGTGTCTGTCGCTTCGATGACGTAGCGCGTGCTCTCGCCACCGGTTGCCGAAGGCGACCACGTGAGCGTGACGACGCGTCCAACGACCTGTCGGGTGAGGCTGCCGGGGCTGCCTGGCACTATCGGGTCCGCGACGCCGACCGCGAGCGTCACATCGGGTGACGGGCTCGAACCACACGCATTTACGGCGGACAGGCGCAACGCGTATGTGCCGTTGGCCGCGGAGGCCGACAGGCTCATCATGCCAGCGCCAAACAGCATCGTCGCGAGATCCCGCCGTCCAGGCGTTGTGCCCACGTCGAGCACGTAGCCCGTGGGCACTGGTCCTGCGCCGTTAGACCAGGAGAGCTGGACTAACGTGCCGACAGCGCTTGCGACGAGGGTTGGCGCTCCCGGCGGGTTCGTGCAGGTCACGCTATTTCCGATCTGTACGCCGATCTCGCTCGACGCCGATCCCGCGCCGGTGCTTTTCCGCGCGCGCACACGGAAAAAGTATGTTCCGCTGCTGACGGGCGGAGTCGTGAAGGTTCTCGCCGTGACGGTCACGGAAGCCAACTCTGTACAGGCCGGGCCCGGAACCAGCCTCGACGAGATAACCAACCACTCCCGTAGAATTCTGCGGAAGATCCCACGTGAGCCGAACGGTGGTGCCACTGATAATGACCGCGGAAACGTTGCGCGGTGCGTCGTCGCCTTGAACGGTCGCGATAACCACTTCGTTGCTCGCGCCGCTGACCAACGTCCCATTCAGACTGCGAGCCCGAATGTAGTAGGTGCCGGCGACAAGACTCGAGATGGTGAAGCTTGTCGTCACACCGGTCGTGAAGCTGCTGACGTTCGTGCTTCCCGTGGCCGTGCCGACCTCGACGCGGTAAGCGGTTGCGCCGGCGGTGGGTCGTTGCCACGTGAGGTCGATGAACCGCCGATCGCGGAGGGTTGCGCGCAAATTGAGCGGGGCCCCCGGCGCCGCCGGCGGTGCCGGCTCGTCCGGGTCGACGTCCTCGCAGACTACAGCGACCTCGTTTGTGGCGGTGCTGATGCCAACCGCGTTCACACTGTGCACCCGAATAAAGTAAGTGCCCGACGGTAGAGATCCGACGGTGACGCTCGTTGCGGTTCCTGCGCTCACACTGCTCACATCGCTCGCGCCTTCCGTCGTGCCGACGTCAACGCGATACGTCGGCGTTCCGGCCAGAGCTGCCTGCCAGCGCAGTTCGATGAAGTGGCCATCCCGAAGCGTGGCCACCAAGCTGGAGGGCGGCCCGGGTAACCCAGGCGCCACCGGTTGCCCGGGCGGCGTCGTTGCCGTCACTTCCGGTGAGATGAGACTCCGTTCGCCCGATGCGTTATACGCCTGCACGACAAAGAAGTGAGGCGTACCGTCGAGAAGGCCAGTCAGGGCGAACGTCGTCACCAGCCCGACGTTGACTTGCCGAAGGTACGTCCCCTGCGCGGTTCCGTAGGAAACCACGTATCCAGTGGTAATGCCGTCAACGGCCGGATCCCAGGCCAATCTGACGGTTGCTGCCTGCGTCGAGCGCGCGGCCAGCAGCAACCCAGTAAAGGCGATTATGGCGATGGCGCGCTCGTATCTCATACCCAGCTGAACGGCAATGGGAGTGCCGCACCAGCTGGTCAGGAGAAGGGCTGGTTAGTCTAACGAATCTGAGTTTTTTCGCTTTATCATCGCCTGCCGCGCTAGCCCAACCGTTACGATTGTGACGGTTGAGCTACTTGTTACGGCTAGCGCGGCCAAAATTGCACAGCCCGCCCGACGGTCGTCGACTAGGCCCTCTCGCCTGCGCATTCCAGGAGCGACGCGAGGTCACGGCGTCGATCGGTCCGACGGCGATCCGACGCGGTCGTGAGCTGTACGGCGCGACGTTGCTCCGCCCGTCGCTCGAAAGGAGGTGTGATGCGCTCGGTCTCGTCCGTGGCGTCGCGCATAAGCGTTCGGAACGCCGCAGCCAGCAGCTCCTTATCGTCGACAGGTTTGACGACGAAAATCGCGCCGAGCGCTTCGGCGTCGGCCTGCAGCACCGGATCAGCGCTGCGTGACAACACCAGAGCAGCCATGCCGGGTCGCAGGGATTTGCCGTGGAGCACGAGTTGGAGCCCGTTGTACTGGTGCAGGCGTATCTCGGTGACCAGCAGCGCGGGTGGAGATTCGGCGAGTCGCGTTTTCGCACGCGCAAACGTGTCGGCGACCGTGACGTGAAATTGGTGGTCGACGAGGAGCGCCACGGTGGGGAGCGCCTCCGCCAATGTGCAGTCCACAACGAGCGCCGAAACCGGCGGTCGCATCTGGGACACGTCCTCCTCGGATGGGACCACGCCTCGACCGGCTCTCGGTTGTGATCTCAACGGTGGACGCATGCTGCGGTTCGACGAAAAGCGCACAAAGTTAGATTTACGAACGACTTTTTTCTGCCCTACCCGCGAGTCGGGGGACTGCAGAGACGCGTCGAGCCGCCTGGCCATTTGCTGCGCCGATCTCTTTAAACCGTTGAACTTGCACGGATAGCGCCCGTAGACGGCCAGCGAAACTCCTCGCCCGCACCGAGTGGTGGTGCAAGAGCTTGGCCGCACTTACAACTTCGTTAGCGACGACGGACCGACTTGTGCAGCTGAGGTCCGCGCGGCAGCAGCACGAGCCCAACTGGGGCGCTCGCGTTGTTCAGCCCATGGTAGATTTTCATGCACCAAATGGATCAGTCCGAGTCGACCGCGGCCACAGCGCCCATTGAGCGTCCGTCACAGACGCACCTCCAACGTCTCGAAGCCGAAAGCATCCACATCATGCGGGAGGTGGTGGCCGAGTGCGAACGGCCGGTGATGCTCTACTCAATCGGGAAAGACAGCTCGGTGATGCTGCACCTGGCGCTCAAGGCCTTCTTTCCGGCGAAGCCACCGTTTCCGTTTCTTCACGTGGACACGACCTGGAAGTTCCGCGACATGATCGCGTTTCGCGACGACGCGGCGAAGCGCTACGGATTCGATCTGCTCGTCCACACGAATACCGACGGTGTCGAGCTGGGCATCAACCCTTTTGAGCACGGTTCCACGATTTACACCGATGTGATGAAGACCCAGGGACTCAAGCAGGCGCTTGACGAGCACGACTTCGACGCGGCGTTCGGGGGAGCGCGCCGCGACGAGGAAAAATCGCGCGCCAAGGAGCGGGTGTTCTCCGTCCGATCCGCGCAGCACCGGTGGGATCCCAAAAATCAGCGCCCCGAGCTCTGGCGCCTCTATAACGCGCGCACCATTCCCGGCGAGAGTGTGCGGGTGTTCCCGCTCTCGAACTGGACCGAGATCGACATCTGGCAATACATCTACCTCGAGAAGATTCCCATCGTGCCGCTGTATTACGCGCGGGAACGACCGGTCGTCTGGCGCAACGGCACGTGGATTATGGTTGACGACGAGCGCATGCGCCTCCAACCCGGAGAACGACCGGAGATGAAGCGCGTGCGCTTCCGAACGCTCGGCTGCTACCCGCTGAGTGGTGCCATCGAAAGCGACGCCGACACGCTCTCGGCGATCATTCAGGAAATGCTGCTCGCGACGACGTCCGAGCGCCAAGGTCGTCTGATCGATCACGATCAAGCGTCATCAATGGAAAAGAAGAAGCAGGAAGGCTACTTTTAATGCCCGGCACCCGAGGCGTGGCGACGCGCGACGTCGAAAGCTATCTCCGGACGCATCAGCAAAAGGGCCTGTTACGGTTCATCACGTGCGGCAGCGTGGATGATGGGAAATCCACGCTGATCGGGCGTCTGCTGTACCAATCGAAGGTGCTCTTCGAAGATCAGCTCACGACGCTGGCCACCGATTCGGAGAAGGTCGGCACGCGCGGCGCCGACCTCGATTTTGCCTTGCTCGTCGATGGTCTCGCCGCGGAGCGGGAGCAGGGCATCACGATCGACGTCGCGTACCGGTTCTTTTCGACCGACCGGCGGACCTTTATCGTCGCCGATACCCCGGGGCACGAGCAGTACACGCGCAATATGGTGACGGGCGCGTCGACCGCTGACGCCGCCGTGATTCTCATCGACGCCCGCAAGGGCGTCCTGACGCAAACCCGTCGGCACAGCTATTTGGTCTCGTTGCTTGGTATTCGCCGCGTGGTGCTGGCGATCAACAAGATGGATCTCGTCGGGTACTCGCGCGAGATTTTCGAGCAAATTGCCCGTGACTATTGGGAATTCGCGACACGTCTGGGGCTCGACGATGTGACGGCGATTCCGATCTCGGCGGTCGATGGCGCGAACGTGATGGCCCGAAGCGCGTCGACGCCGTGGTATGAGGGGCTGACGCTGCTCGAGTGTCTCGAGCGCATGCCCGGGGCAGACGACCTGCAGGCTGCACCATTTCGACTGCCGGTTCAATGGGTCAATCGCCCGTCGGCGGACTTTCGCGGGCTCACCGGACTCATTGTCGCTGGGGAAATTTCGATTGGTTCCCCCGTGAAGGTGCTTCCGGCCGGAATCTCGACGGCGGTCGCCCGGATTCTTGTGGGCGACCACGAAGTCGACACCGCCGTCGCGGGGCAGTCGGTGACCATCGTCCTGGCTGAGGACGTCGATGTGAGTCGCGGCGACATGCTGGCAGCCGCCGGCGCGCCACCGGAGGTGGCCGACCAGTTCGAGGCGACGATCGTCTGGATGCACGAGCGGCCGATGTTGCAGGGTCGTTCGTATCGCATGAAGATCGGCACGCAAACCGTGATCGGCCACGGTCGCCCCCCTTAAATACAAAGTCAACATCAACACGCTCGAGCATGTCGCGGCGAAGAAACTCGAGCTCAACGATATCGGCGTCTGCGGGCTCGAGCTCGATCGGCCGATCGTCTTTGCGCCCTATCGTGAGAGTCGGGATCTGGGTGGCTTCATTCTGATCGACCGGTTGACCAACAACACGGTCGGCGCCGGTATGTTGCACTTCGCCCTCCGGCGCTCGCAAAACGTGCACTGGCACCTGTTCGATGTGAACAAGCAGGCGCGCGCCGAATTGAAGGCGCAACGCCCGTGCGTGCTGTGGTTCACGGGCCTCTCGGGGGCGGGTAAATCGACCATTGCCAACTTCGCGGAGAAGCGACTCCACAGCCTCGGGTATCACACCTATCTGCTCGACGGCGACAACGTGCGCCATGGGTTGAATAAAGACCTTGGGTTTACTGACGCCGACCGGGTGGAAAACATCCGCCGTGTCGCCGAAGTGTCGAAACTCATGGTCGATGCCGGGGTGATTGTCCTGGTGTCGTTCATCTCGCCGTTTCGGGCGGAGCGACGCATGGCCCGCGAACTGGTGGCCGACGGCGAATTCTTTGAAGTGTTTGTCGACACGCCGCTGGCGGTCGCCGAAGAACGGGATCCGAAAGGGCTGTACGGGAAAGCGCGCCGCGGTGAGCTGACCAACTTTACGGGCATTGATTCGCCGTACGAAATCCCGCAAAATCCCGAGATTCGCATCGACACGACGCAGGTCGGCGCCGAGCACGCCGCGGAGGACATCGTGCAGCATCTGATTCGCGCCGGCGTCATTCACACATAGCGGGAGCCGCATTCCCACATAGCGGGGGCCGCACGAGAGAGCGCCGATTCCGACAAAAGTCGCCGTAGAGGGCGACTGCGGGGTTGATGAGGTGCCATAAGTCGTAGAAACGTTGGCACTTCGGGCCTATGACGATCTGCGTGACAGTGGTGTTGTTATTGCTCTGGGGGAAGCCGTGCAATACGTCTGTCTTGCCTTGTTGGCACTCCTTGGATCGGTTGCCGCTCCGGCGTTGGCGCACGCCGACCCGATTTTGATGACGAGCAATGGCTCCGGCCGCGCGACCGACGGGTCGCTCACCGCATCCACGCTGTTTCCGGTACCGGACTCGAGCACCGCGTCACGAGCTGCTGAGAGTTCCGGCATCATTGCGTTCGACCTCTCGGGAGACCCGCTGAGCGGCGCCCTGTTCAACGTGCCCACCGGGATGGATCTCCCCGCCGTCGGTCGGCCCGACACCGATGATGTCGCGATCACCAATCTGGGTTTGGTTCTCGCCTACAACCTCATCGGATCGGAGCCGCAGATCTCCAACCTAAGTTTTCTGCCCGGAAGCGATGGCGAGGTGCCAAGACTTCCGATGGGAAGGGCACTTTCGGTGCCCGAACCGGTCACGTTGCTGCTGCTGGTCCCTGCCGCCGGTCTGGCGCTTCGGCGCCGCCGACGCGCGAAAGCGATGCGGTAACAGCCAACAGCAACCAAGTCTGCGTCGAGCGAAATTGGTGGGAGCCACTCGGCGCGTCGCAGGTAGGCAATTGGCTCCGCTGCAACGGGTCGGAATCGTCATCGAGAGGAGGAGCGCACGGGCAGTGTCTTGCTGAATGCGAACGGGACCGGGTGCACAACACGCAATAATCGCACTGGGCACGTGGCGGGCTGTGCAGCCGGCCAGAGGATGAAGTCCCAGTCTTCACGTAACAAGAGGGTGCAGATCATGAAAGCGTATCGACACATGATGACCAGAAGCGGGATTCGTCTTCTGGCTCATAGGATGAACAAACTCAAAAAGGTAATCGTTCCGGCTCTCGTGGTTGCCGCGCTCGTTGCCGCGGCGCCACGGGCGGAAGCCGTGCCGCTCGCTCCAGGTGAAACGGTTGGAGCCGAAGGGATCGCGTTCCCCGGCGGCACAGAGCTGGATTCCGTGTACTACGCGAACGTCGGATTGGCCAACCTGGTCGTCGATGTTTCGGCCGCTGTCTACGAGTCGCTCGAAGGCACGCTGGACTTCTATTACCAGGTGCGAAACGACAGCGCCGAGAACCTGGTTCATCGGTTGACGGGCTCGAGCTTCACCGGGTTTTTGACCGACGTCTGGTACGTGCTCGACGGCGGCGTGATCGCCTGCGAGGCCTGCCCGGGCGGCTTCTTCGAAACCGGAACGCAGGACCCGCTCACGTTCGACCGTGACGGCTTCGGCGAAGTCGTGGGCTTCAATTTCCCGACGCCCGATTTCGAAGTCAATCCCGGCGAAGCCAGCCTCGTTCTGCTGGTCCGCACGGACGCCACCGTCTATGAACCCGGATTCGTGTCCGTCATCAACAGCGGCACGGTCACTCGAGACGCATTCCAGCCCGGCGTCGGCAACAACGCTCCGGAACCGGCGTCGTTGCTGCTCTTCGGCATCGGCTTGCTGGGAACCGGCGCTGCGATGCGCCGCCGACGTAAGGCCTAACCAACGGGACGCTCCCGTCCTCTGGGCCACTGTTTTCGGGCAGGTGCGCACACGTGCACCTGCCTTTTCTTTTGTACTCTCACCGCCCGCCAGCCTGCCGAGTAACCCTGCGCCGATCCCCGGCGCGCAACGTTCCAGCGCATCCGTTCCACGGCCATAAAGTCTGCGTCGAGCGCGCTTCGGGGTTGACAGCCTTTACCAACTCATCAAGCTAACCCGTTCTGTTGCAACGTATTACACAGGGAATGACGAGAGCAATGGCGGACGGACGCTATCTTGCTCAGTAGGAGGTCACCAGGTAAGACCTGGCGGCCCTGCACCGGCCAGCGTGGTAACCGTCCCGTTTTTTTTCCCGCAACAAGAGGGTAGAGATGAATCGAATGAAGAAACTACGAACGGCACTCATGCCAGTCCTGATCGTCGGCGCATTGACCCTCGGTGTCGCGCGAGCGGACGCAACGCCACTCTCACCAGGTCAAACGGACAACGCCGCGGGCATTCCTTTTCCCGGCGGCACCGAGCTCGATTCCGTGTTCTACGAGAATGCCAGTGAGGCGACCCTGGTCGTCGACATTGCTTCCGCGGTCTACGAGTCGGCCGGCGGGACGCTCGACTTTTATTACCAGGTGTCCAATGACAGCGAGTTCAACCTGGTTCATCGACTGACGGGCTCGAGTTTCACCGGGTTCCTCACCGACGTGTGGTACATCCTCGACGGTGGCGTGATCGCCTGCGCGGCCTGCCCCGACGGGTTCTTCCAGACGGGAACGCAGAACCCGCTCACGGTCGACCGCGATGGCCCGGGTGAAGTGGTGGGCTTCAATTTCCCCACGCCGAGTTTCGAAGTCAATCCGGGCGAGAGCAGCCTTGTTCTGCTGATTCGGACCAATGCAACCGAATGGGAGCCAGGATTCGTCTCGGTGATTAACAGCGGCGCGTCACCGAACGCGCGTTCCAGCCCACGGGAACGCCGAAGGCGCCGGAACCGGCATCGCTGGTGCTGTTCGGCATCGGTCTCCTCGGGACTGGGGCCGCCCTGCGGCGCAAACGCACGGTCTAGGAGACCGGATCCCTCGACTCGCCATTCTGTTCACGTGGGCAGGTGCGCACCAGCGCACCTGCCCATTTGTTTTGTCGCCCGGGGAATGGCCGCCGATGACGCCGATGGGAATGGCCGCAGATGACGCAGATAAGAATGGCCGCAGATGACGCAGATGGGAATGGCCGCAGATGACGCAGATGAGAATGGCCGCAGATGACGCAGATGGGAATGGCCGCAGATGACGCAGATGGGAATGGCCGCAGATGACGCCGATGGGAATCGCCGCAGATGACGCAGATGGCCACAGATGTTGATTTAAATCGTGATGACGACTGGGTGCTTTGAATACCCGGGCGTTCTGTCCACACGTTCTGAACAAAGCGCCATCCGTGTGTGAGTCGGCATCGCGCCGGTGGCTACGATATCGCAAGTCACCTCCACGAGAGTCGCGCTCGTCAAGATCGGCAAGGGCTGGCACGATGGCATGTTCGCGGCTGAATCGGCAGAAACATTCGAGACGTGAATAACTAGTTACTGACTAAATGTGCAAACGCGCTCGCGCAAGCACTGGGGCTTTACGTCGCGGCCCACGCCGCCGCGCATACCGCAGCCGACGACGCATGGCCATAGATATTGGTCGAGGCGGTTACCGGTCGATTGAGCGGGGAAGCAGTGTGCGGATGTCGAGCAGGAAGATGTTGGACTCAATCGGCGGGGGTTGCCGATTGCTGGCGCTGAGGGGCATCCACACTCGTTGAGGTGCATGCCCCGCACAACGCGGCCCGGGCCGCGCGGAGGATGTTCTACCGGCGGTTAATAGACCTCAATTTCAGTGATCCGGCTGTAGTTGTTCAGGCCCAATTGGACCAGCACGCGAATTTTGGTGGTGGTGACCGGCGTAAAGGCGAGCTTGCGCCACACCCGGTTATTGCCGCTCACGGCGCCGCCGCCGACCGTTTGCCAGGCCGTCCCCGTCCAGTACCTGGACGGTGAAATCGCGCACGCCGTGTTTCGAGAAGGTCATGGTCGCCGTCGGCTCAACGGCATTCAGGTAGTCGTCCTGCAAGCGTGAAGACATTGACCTCATCGATCGTCTTCGCGGCGGAGAATCTCACTTCTACCCAGTCGGGGAACGACTTTGACGTTCCGTCCTTCCAGGTTCCGCCACTGCCAAAGGTCACACCGCGGCGGTCGCCGTTATTCACCGCTGCCGCCGCATACCCGGTACCAAAGACCGACGAGGCGATCGCGGTTGCGCCGTTGGTCGCACGTGCCACATTGACCCGCGTGGACGACCCGGAGACCGTGACCGCCACGCCAGCGACGTTTTAGTCGCGCCGTCATTGTCGCGCGCGACGGCGGTGACGCTATAGTTTCCCGCCGCGGCCCCGTCCCAGGCGAAGCTGTAGGGACTCGACGTGTCCTTGCCGAGCAGCGTCCCGTTCGCGTAGAAGGCAACTTCGGCAACCGTCCCGTCCGCATCAGCTGCGGTTGCCTTCAGTGTGATATCCGCTGGCCCGGTGAACGGCGCGCCCGGAAGCGGTGCGGTGAGTGCGACGGTGGGCGGCAGATTCGTTGGCACGCTGCCACCTGGTGCGATTCGATAGAGCACGCCGCTCCCCGTGGATCCACCCGACGACGTGGCCCCATACAAATAGGAATCTGCGGCCTGCACCAAGCCGCCACGCGGACTCGCGCCATCGCTGCCGTTGAACGAATGGATGAGGGAATAGCCACCGGTCTTCCCGATGCTATACACGACACCGCGCCCCGAGGCGCCTCCGGACGTCGTCGTTCCGTAGAGCCGGCCGTTGGATGCCTCAATTAACGCAGCTTTGGGGTAGGCGCCGTTCGCCGAGTTGAACGAGTGCAGCGTGGTCAGGCGACGGTCGTCCAAGTCGTAGGCGAAGATAGTGCCGTAGCCGTACTGTCCGCCGTTGGACGTGGTGCCGTACAGCCGCCCATCGGAGCCCAGGATCACGCCTGCAAATGGGGTTGCTCCGTTGCTATCCTTGAATGTGACCAGCAAGGTGAACCGTCCGGCCGCGGGGTCGAACGAGAACAAGGTGCCTCTGAGCGACGCCCCGCCCGCGCTCGCCGTTCCGTAGAGCAGACCGTCGGGTCCGACTTCCAAACGCCCGTAGGGCGTTTTCCCGCTCGTTGAGGCATTGAAGGAAAACTCGCGCGTGACCGAACCTCCGGACGTTGTCCTGAAGATGGTTCCCGACGATCCGGAGCCACCGCCCACCATCACACCGTAATAGGCCCCATCCTTACCCTGGACGATGGTGCCGTAGGGGTAGACGCCGTTGCCGTTATCGGATGCGGACGCCAGCAGTGAGAACGTTCCCCCCGTGGTGATCTTGAAGATCGTCCCGGCCACCGACGCGCCGCCGCCCGGTGCGGTGCCGTACAGCGATCCGTCGGAGCCACGCGTCAGCCCGTCGTACACGCCCGAGCCGTTCGCCGGGCCGTAGAATTCATGCAGCACCTGGACACCGACGCCGGGAATCAGCTTGAAGACGGTGCCGGATCCCGTCGACCCGCCGGCGGATGACACGCCATACAGGGTGCCGTCGGGATGCGCGAGAAGCGGAGCGTGCGGGGTTGAGGGCGAGCCGTTGAAGGCGTGCAGGCGCGTGAACGCGCCTGAACTCGTGATCTCGAACAGGGTTCCTGCCGCGCCGGAGGGACCGTTGTTGGGTGTCACCCCATAAAAACGTCCGTTGGCTTGTACGAGTGCGCTTTCCGGCCGCGTGCCGTCGGTCGTCGACAGATTGCGGAGCACGGTCACCGTGCCGCCGCGCGTCATTTTGTAGATCACGCCGGAACCATTCCCGCCCAGCATCGTCGTCCCGTACAACAACCCATCAGATGCCGACGTGAGCTCGCCGTACGGATAAGAACCATTTGACCCGCTAAACGATTCCAGCACCGTCAACGCACCGCCGAGGGTGATGCGAAACGCGGTCCCTAGCGAGTTCGCGCCGCCGCTCGACGTCGTCCCATACAAATACCCGTCGGACGCTTGCACCAGGCCCGCGTTGGGGTTCGCGCCGTTGGCTCCGGTAAACGACACCAGCGTGGTCAACGCACCTGTCGGACTCAATCGGAAAATCGTCCCCTTCTCAACGGAACCGCCGCTGGTGGTTGTTCCATAGAGAAAGTCGTCGGACGCCAAAACCAGTCGTCCCGAAGGCGTCCGACCATTCGCGCCGGTGAAGGTGCGCAGGACCGTGAAGCCAGAGCCTGATTTCTGGATGGCGAACGCCACCCCTCTGCCGGCCGAGCCGCCCATCGTCGTGACGCCGTACATGCGCCCGTCCGGCCCTTCCGTGAGTTCTGCGATCGACTGCGAGCCGTTTCCGCCGCTGAACACATGCAGGGTGGTTAGCTGCCTGGTCACGGGGTTGATCTTGAAAATCGTCCCAGCGTTCGAGGCCCCGCCGCTTCGGGTTGTGCCGTAGAGATAGTCGTCGGAGGCGAGGGTCAGTCCGGCCTGTGGGTAGGAACCATTGGTCGCGCCGTTAAACGTAAAAATCGTGGTGGTCAAACCCGAACAGCGCCGAAAGATCGTTCCGTTGGCCGCGCCACCCGCGACCGCGGTGCCGTAGAAGCACCCATCGGGACCTAGCGTCAGATTGCCGCGTGGTTGCCGGCCTGCAGGGACCCCGAAATCAAACATCAACTGGAAGGACTGCGCCGCCGCCGTGGTGCCGACGAGCAAGACTGCGAAGATGCTCAGGGCAGCGGCGCGTCGCGTCGCTCGCGAGACCGTGTTCGAACCAGCGATATTGGATACGTTCCGATGTGCAGTCAAACCCAAACCTCCCGCGACAGTGGTGACACAGTAATCCCGCGTCCACGGCGGGGTTGCCGTGCAGACGACGATCAATTTGGCGACGGATGCTGGCTAGCAGCAGGAACGCGATCGTTTTGTGCGCGGCCCAAAATTGACGGGCTGGCAACGACCGCGCTCAGCAGTTGGCAATTCGCTTGCCACGAACGTTTCGTCAGGTTTGGCTAAACCTGAGCTTGTCGTGCAAATTCCGTAACCGAGGTCGAGTAGAAATTACCGAACCGTACGCAGAGGGCGCGTAAGTTTGGGGTCAGTAAAGCCCCTTACGAACCGGCTTGAGAAGCCATCACGGAGTTCGAAAGTACTCCGGATGACAACTGAAGTCTCCAGAGCTGGAACAAGGCAAGCACAGCAGTTGCGCCTCGGAGGCGTAACCGGTCGAAATTTGTATTTGTGGGAATCGCTGACAACCCAGCGACGCGCTCAATTGTACCGGGCGGGCTCGCGTCGGTCAAAGTACCGGCACCCGACGCCGTAGCTGACTTAAGTCTGCCGCACAAGCGATGACCCTGCGGCAGGGCCTGGCGTGCTCTCCAATAGGCGTCGCCAAGTAGGTTATGCTCAAAGACTTACCGAAGAATCGGTGTTGTGGCTGACTGCTTGCTCCTCAGGTTCCCAAGAACTCGCGTTTATGACCGATTTGCGGCGTCCCCGCCGCGTCGCCCGGATGCAGGAACGTTTATGAACAGGAAAGCGCTAAGTCTTCGGTTGCTGGTCGCGGTGGGCGTCTGTCTGATGTTGAGTGCCTGCACCGACCCGCAGGTCGCAAAAATGCAGTATGTCGCCAAGGGCGATGCCTACATGGCGGAGAGCAAGTTTTCCTCTGCGGTGGTGGAGTATCGCAACGCGCTGAAGATCGATCCCAAGCTTGGCGAGGCGCGATACAAACTTGCGAAAGCATACGACCGGACCGGGAGACAGGCTGACGCTGTCAAAGAGTACCTGCGCGCCGCGGATCTGATGCCCGATCGCGCTGACGTGCAGCTCGATGCTGCGCGACTTCGGTTGAATGGCGGGGACTTCGAGACCGCGCGGACCCACGCGCAGACCGCGCTCAAGGTCGATCCGAAAAACGTGGATGCGCAGTTGGCGCTGGCGTATGCGCTGGCCGGCTTGAAAGATACACCAGCCGCGATTCGCGAACTCGAGCTGGCCATGCAGATCGCGCCGACCGACGCGCGACCGCACTCCAATCTCGGCACGCTGGAGGCGTCCCGTGGCAACATCGCTGCCGCCGAGGCGGCTTTCCGCAAGGCTCTCGAGATCGATCCGAAGTCCGTGCCCTCCAGGATCGCGCTCGCGCACTTCATGTGGACACGCGGCAAAGCCGCGGAGACCGAGCAGGCGCTGAAGGAAGCGCTCGCCATCGACGCCAACGCCGAGCTCGCGAACCGTATGCTTGCCGTGTTCTACATCCGGCAAAACCGTGCTGCCGACGCGGAAGCTCCTCTCCTGCGTCTGGTCAACTTGAAGGACGCTTCTGCGACGCTCACCCTCGCCGATCTCTACGTCCGCACTAATCGCATTGCCGAGGCACGCCCCCTGTACGACACCCTTGCGAAGCAAAAAGCGACGCGATCGATGGGGGTGGCCCGCCTTGCGGCGCTTGATTACGCGAACAAGCAAAAGGACAAAGCCTACGCCGCCGTCGATGCGGCGCTCAAAGACGAGCCGACCAACACGCATCTGCTGACACTCAAGGCACAGTGGCTGCACGAAGATCGCAAACCGGCCGACGCCCTCGAAGTCGCAAAGAAGGCCGTGGCGAGCGACTCGGAGTCGGCAGCCGCCCACTACGTGCTCGGCGCGATCTACGCTGCCGTGCCGAACGTCGAGGAAGGGATCAAGAGCTTTACCGAAGCGCTCCGTCTGAGCCCGCAGCTGAGTCCAGCCGAACTGGAGCTTGCGCGTCTGCTTCTCGCACGCGGCGATGTCACTCAGGCACTCGTGCACGCGCGATCGGCACGCCAGAAGCTCCCGGCGAGTATCGATGCGCGGTTGGTGTTGGCCCGTGCGCTCCTGGCCAAGCGCGAGCTCCCCGCCGCAGAGGCTGAACTCCAGGCTCTCATTCGAGAGGTTCCGGCCTCGTCACCGGTTCGCTCGTTGTACGGCCAATTACTGATGGCGAAACGGGACGGCCGCGGCGCCGAGCGCGAGTTGGACAAGGCGCTTGAACTGAATCCGGCCAATGTCGAAGCGCTCATGGCGCGCGTCGCGGTGGATGTGTACCTCAAACGCCCGGAAGACGGACGCAGCAGAATCACCCGTGCGCTCGCGCGTGACCCGCACAGCGCCGACCTGCTGATGCTCGCCGGCCGATTCGAGTGGACGGTCGGCGATAAAGTGGCCGCTGAGAAACACATACGCGCGACGCTCGAGAGTGATCCCTCCAGGCTCGACGCCTACAGCATGCTCGGCAACATTTACCTCCAGCAGCAGCGTCTCGATGAGGCGCGCGCCGAGTTCGAGCAAATCGCGCAACGCAAACCCGAATCGATCGGCGCGCGCACGATGATCGGCACCATTCTGGACGCCCAGGGGAAGCCGGACGAGTCGCGGAAGGTCTATGAGCAGATTGTCGCCGGAACGGGTCGCGCGCCGGTTGCGTCGAATAATCTCGCCTACATCTATGCGGATCGCTCAGAAAAACTCGACGTCGCGCTCACGCTTGCGCAGAGTGCCAAGGCAGAACTGCCCGAAAGCGCGGAGGTGAGTGACACCCTCGGCTGGGTGTATTACAAGCGAGATATGGCCCAACTCGCCATTACGCCGCTGGAGTTCAGCGTCGCGAAGGATCCGCGCAGGCCTGAGTACCTGCTGCATCTCGGGTTGGCGTACGCGAAAGCCGGACACCCCGACAAGGCTCGCGACACGCTGGAACGTGCGCTCAATATCAAGCCCAACGTCGCCGGCGCAGACGAAGCGCGCGCGGTGTTGTCTGGGTTGGGAAGTCGATAGACGTGCAACTGCGCAACGGCGAGTCCAGGCTCCACTCTTCTCGCGCGTTCTTCTTCGTCGTGTGTCTCGCCATGGGCGCGGCAGCCTGCTCGCAGGAGGCGGCAAAACGCGAACACCTCCAGAACGGTGATCGGTTTCTGGAGGCGGGCAAGCCCAAACAAGCGATCATCGAATTCCGCAACGCCGTCGAGCTCGACGGAATGTGGGGCGAAGCTCGCTACAAATTGGCGCAGGCCTATGCCGCCAACGGTGACGCCGAGCACGCCTACAAGGAATACATCCGTGCCGCGGATCTGATGCCCGACGACGTGCCGGCACAGCTCAAGGCGGCAACCTACCTGCTGCTGGCCGGTCAGTACCAGGATGCGCGAACGCGCATCGAACGCGTGCTCGATAAACATCCCAAAAATGCCGAGGCGCTGATCATCTTCGGCAATTCGCTGGCCGGCCTCAAGGATCTCGACGGCGCCGTTGCGCAAATCAACGAAGCCATTGCGCTCGACCCGACGCGGAGTCACAGCTACACGAATCTCGCGATCTTGAAAATCGCTCAGGGTCAGCGCGAGGAAGCGAACGCGGCGTTCGAGAAAGCCGTGGCAACTGATCCGGCCTCGGTGCCGGTCTGGCTGGCACTCGGGAATTTCCAGTGGTCCTCGGGCAATGCGGCTGCCGCCGAACAGTCGCTGTCGCGCGCGTTCGCGCTCGATCGCAACAACGTGCTCACCAACCGCGCACTGGCGGCGCTGTATGTCGCCACCAGCCGCAGTGCGCAAGCCGAGCAGCATCTCAAATTGGCAGCGCAGCACGCGCGCACACCCGCGGTGCAATTTGCGCTCGCCGATTATTACATTTCAAGCGCTCGCCCCGACGAGGCGCGCCAGGTGCTGGAGCCGCTGGCCAAAGCGAAGGCGACCGCCGCGGCCGCCGAGACACGCCTGGCGGGACTGACATACACGGCCGGCCGTACCGCCGACGCGCACCGCATGCTCAACCAGTTGCTTGCCAACGATCGCAACAACGCAGCGGCGCTGCTCCTCAAGGCACGATGGCTGCTGAGCGAAGGTAAACGCGAGCAGGCGCTCGAGCGCGCGCGCGCGGCGGTCACCGCCAGTCCACGCCTGGCGGCCGCCTATTACGTCCGCGGCCTCGCCGAGTCGGGTAGTCACCGCACGAGTGATGCGATCAAGAGCTTTACCGAAGTGCTGCGGCAGAATCCGCGCGCCGCCATGGCGCAAGTGCAGCTCTCGCGCCTGCATCTTGCGCGCAACGCCGTCGACAGCGCCGTCCTTGTCGCCGAAGAGGCGTTGCAGAACGCGCCGAACAGCATCGACGCGCGACTGGTGCTGATCCGCGCGTGGATGGCCCGCCGCGATCTCCAGCGCGCGGCGACCGCTCTCAAAGCGTTGAAGCAACAGGCACCAGCCGTCGCCGATGTCCATGCCCTCGAGGGTTCGCTGCAGACGATGGTCGGTAACGTCTCCGCCGCTCGCGCGTCGTTCACAGAGGCGCTTCGGCTTAATCCTGCCCTCTTCGAACCGCTTGCCGGTCTGACGGCCCTCGATATGCTGCAGGACAAGGTGCCCGCGGCGCGCGCCAGGGTTGAAGCCGCGCTCGCCGCCCGCCCGGACGATCCAGACCTGCTCTTCCTGACGGCAAGGGTGTACGTCGCCGAGCGCAACCTCGCGAGAGCCGAGGAAGTACTTCGCCACGCCATCGACGTGGATCCCTTGAACCCCACAGCGATTTCCTTATTGGCGCGCGTGTACTCGGACGGGCAGAGGATGGAGCTCGCACGCAGCGAGCTCGACGATCTGTCGCGCCGTGAACCAAAAAACATCGCCGCGCGGCTGATGAGCGCCGTGATCGTTCACGCACAGGGCAACGTCGCCGATGCCAAGAAGCGCTACGCCGAAGTCCTCCAAATGGAACCGCGTGCGGCCCTCGCCGCCAACAACCTCGCAGCGATTTATGCCGACGAGGGAGAGAACCTCGACGCCGCCGAGCAACTCGCCGAGTCCGCCTTCGACCAATTGCCGGCGAATGCCGGCGTGCAGCACACACTCGGGTGGGTTTACTATCAGCGACATCGCTTCGGAGATGCGATCGTACGCTTCGAGCAGAGCATCGCCGCTGACCCGAACAACGCGCTCTACCACTATCACCTCGGCCTTGCGTATTCGAAAAATGGGCAGCCCGACCGGGCGCGGCAGGCGCTTCAGACGGCGCTCAAGCTGAATCCGCGCTCCGGCGACGCACAACAGGTACTGGCGTCGCTCAAGGATTGAAAGACAGGTGCGCATGCTTCCATCCACCTCGACGTTGACCGGTAGCCGCGCACCCGTTACCGGCGGCCGCGAGGCGGTCATCCACAGCACGGGGGGCCGCGTCGTGATGGTCCTTCTCGCCGCTGAATTTGTGCTTCTGTTTGCTCCCACCGTCGCGTGGCTGTTCGACAGATGGACGATGAGCGTGTGGCAGCATGCGCACGGGCTCTTGATCCCGCCGGTTGTCGCGTATTTTGCCTATCAGGAGCTGAAACCGCTCGCCGGCTTGCCGCGCAGCTCGAGCCCGTGGGGCTTTGCGTTCCTGGTTCCGGCTCTGCTCCTTCACGCGATCGACGCCGGCATCCATACCCAGTTGCTCTCCGCGGCCGCGCTCATCCTGGCGCTTCCCGGCCTTTCCTTGCTGTTGCTCGGTGCGCCGCGAACGCGAGCGATCGCGTTTCCGCTGGCCTTCCTGGCCTTCTCCCTGCCGATCCCGCTGGCGTTTACCGAACAGATTCACTGGCAGCTTCGGCAAATAGCCACGGCTGGAAGCGCGGCCATCATTGGCGTGATTGGATTGCCCATCTACGTCGAAGGCACCACGCTGCACATGGCGAATGGTGCCGTGGAAGTGGCTGACGCGTGCAGTGGGTTCTCGACGTTGTACGCCGCGGCGGCAGTGGCATGTCTCACGGTGTACTCAGCCACGAGCCGCACGCGGAGACTGCTGGTCCTCCTCAGCGCGGCCCCGCTCGCCATCGCCGCAAACCTGCTCCGGGTGGTCGCGCTCGTGCTCCTGGTGCAATGGCAAGGGGGCGCGATTCTGGATACGTTCGTGCACCCGTTGTCCGGCATGCTGACCTTTGCGCTTGCGCTACCCGTGATCTTCTGGCTCGGAGGGACGGGGCGTGACGTAACGTCCGCACCGCCACCTCGCGCATGATCTCCACAATGGTGTCCAGATGATCTCGATGCGTTACGTTCCCGCCATTTGTGTGTTGTTCCTGATTGCACTCGTGCCGACGCTCATCCACAGTTATGGCGGCGGCAGCGAGGACGACGGCTTGAGTACGGCCACGATTGGCTCCTCGCTGGCCGGCTACCGATCGACCGCGAGTGGCCGCAGTGCAAATTGGGGATTGAATCGTTTCGGCAGCGACGACTGGTTCGAACGCAACTATTCGAGCGGAACCGACGAGGTGCGGCTCACCGTGGTGCGCTCGTCCGACCTCAAAGCGCTGTACCACCACCCAGAGCTTGCGGTCGCCTACGGACCGCGGTTCGGGGCCAGTTTCGACCGGCACGAGGTCACGCGTCTCGCTGCTGCGCCCGGAATGCCAGTGCACGTGTTGCGCCCCTCACCTGGCGGCAAAGCCCTCGCGCTCTACGTCTTGCACTACGGCGACGAATTTATCGAGGACCCGCTTTGGTTTCAGCTACGCACCGCCGGCAAGATGCTGGTCAGCCGTCGTCAGCGCATGACGCTGTTCTTCGTCCACGACTTGAGCGCGCCCGAGAATGTTGACTTGGACCAGCTTGCGGCCACGAAGTTGCTGCTGACAGCGATCGAGCAGTTCAAAACGGCGCCGGCGAGTTGACCGTTTCGGAACGCACCCCGATCGCGCACGACGGTCAGTGCGTGCCGCGCGCCTGCGCAGACTTGGCGCGTTCGACAAACGCGTCGAAGTATGCGGACGGCAGGTGAACCACGCCGAAGAACTCGGCGCGCCGCGTCCCTTCACCGTGATAGTCGGAGCCGCCCGTTATCGCGAGGCCATGCGTTTCCGCCAGCTTGATGTAGTGGGCTTGCTGTTGCGCATCGTGCGAGCTGTGAATCGCCTCGACGGCCACGAGCCCCGCATCGATCAAGTCGGGAATGAGGTCGTCTTTCGGCGCGCTCGGCCCTGCGCCGCGGTAGCCGGGGTGCGCAAGCGAAGGGGCGCCTCCGCCGCGGGCGACGCAGCTCCACGACCTCCGCGGGCGTCGCGCCGCGATGGGGAACATACGCAGGGCTGTCTTCTCCGAGATATCGTTCGAACGCTTCGGCGACGGAGCTCACGTGCCCCGCAGCGATCAGCAGTTCGGCGATCTGCGGCCGAGCGAGGGACTTGCCACCCCGCGCGGAGGCACTTGCGATCATCGCATCGGCGTCGACGGGCACGCCCAGTCGGGCCAGGCGCGCGGCGATTTCGATGGCGCGGTCCAGCCGCTGGCGGCGCTGAGCCGTGAGCAGTTCGGTCAAGCCTGCCGTCGATTCGTTGACGAAATAGCCGAGGACGTGCACGTCTTTGCCCTTGTGAACGGCTGTGATCTCGATGCCGGGGACCAGTGCCATCCCGCGCAGCGCCGCGGCCGTGGCCGCCGCCGCGATGCCCGCGAGCGTATCGTGATCGGTCACGCTCATCGTCCGGATCCCGGCGCTCCACGCCCGCTCGACGAGCTCCTCCGGGGTATATCTGCCGTCGGACGACGTTGTGTGCATGTGCAAATCGATCAAGCTGTCCCTCCAGGCCGAACGGCCACACACTATTGTGACAGGCGCCAAAATGTAGCGGGCGTGGGAAGATAGTCTGCGATCACCACACCGAATGCGAGATTTCCTTCCCAACTGGGCTGCCGTCACGGGCGCGGGCGCGTTGCTCGTCTCCGTTGTCGACGCCCTCTTGCTGCAACGCACCAAGAACTACTTCACGGGGGGGTTTCTCACGGTCGACTACCTGGCTGGAGCGGGGCAGACGGCCGCGTTCGTGTTGCTGTCGCTGCTCGCCGACGCGGCTGTTGTGGGAGTGCTCGCGGCTGTGGTCATCTGGCTGTTGACTCGGCTTCGCGTGCGGGCGCGTACAGCCGCCGTGTCCGCGCTGCTGGTCGGCGTCACCCCCTTGCTGGTCGCTGATGTCATCGTGTACGAACTGGCCTCTTACCTGGGGGATCTCGTCGATTTGTCGCTGTCGATGGAGCTCGCCGGGGGCAAGGTCGGCGAGATCATCGCGGTTGTGTCGCCACATCTCGTCGCACCTGGGTGGTTACTGCTCGCCGGTGGGGGTGCAGCCGGCGGGCTGGTGTGGCTGACGACGAGATACTCCCGAGACAAGCGGCCGATCGTGCTCTCGAGCAGGCACCTTTTTATCCCGGTCGCGATCTTCGTTCTCGCCGTGGGCGCCGCCATTGTTGCGAGCGCCGCCAGCGACGCGCTGGAGAACGGGCTGCTGCGAAAACCGTCGGGGAAGGTTCTGGCGATGGCGGCGGATGTGTTGACGGATGTCGACCGCGACGGCTTCGGAGTTGTCGGCCGATTGTCGGATCCGGATCTGTTCGATGCGTCAGTGTTTCCCTACGGTCTCGACGTCCCTGGAAACGGCATCGATGAGGACGGGGTCGGAGGAGATTTGCCTGCCGGAACGCCGCCGTATGCCGAGCGTCCTCCCGTCACTGAGCCGTGGGTGCGCCGGCCCGACGTCGTGCTCGTCGTGCTCGAAAGCTTTCGCGCCGATTTGCTTGGTGCCGCTCACGAGGGGAAGCCGATTACGCCGGTCCTGAACGCGCTCGCGGCACAGGGTGTGTTGTCGAATCGTGCGTATTCGCACAATGGCTATACGGCGCCGTCGCGATACCACCTGCTCTCCGGCAGCCTTGCGGCGGGTCGCGACGGGCGGACGCTCATCGACGACTTCAATGCGAACGGCTATTTCACGGCTTACTTTTCCGGCCAGGACGAGTCATTCAGCGGACCCGAAAGCCAGGTGGGCTTCGAGCGTGCCGATGTCTGGTACGACGCGCGGCAGGATCGCAACCGGCGCTACTCCACGTTTACGACTGCCGGCAGTCTGGCGGTGCCATTTACGGTCGTGCAGGAGCGTGTCGATACGTTCCTGGGCGAAGGCGGCGGCGGCTCCGAGCCGCTGTTTCTGTACGTGAACTTCCATGACACGCACTTTCCCTACTCGCACGATCAGATCGAGACGATTGTCTCATCGGCCAGACTGCCGCGAGGTTCGATCCGGCCACAAAACCGGGATGCCCTGTGGGCGACGTATGTGAACACGGCGGCAAACGTCGATCGCGCGGTGGGCGTGTTGCTCGAACGCGTGCGCAACGCGCGCGAAAAACAACCCGCGATCATTGTCACCGCCGATCATGGAGAGAGCCTGTTCGACGAGAGCTTTCTCGGGCACGGCTATGCGCTCAACGACGTTCAAACGCGAATACCATTGATTGCAGCCAATCTGCCGATCGTCGTCGAGGAGCCGTTTGCGGAACGCGATCTGCGCGACGCGATTGGCGCCGCGTTGCGCGTCCCGGCCGAGGCGCCGTCGCAGCCCCGCGTCGAAGCCGTTCACGGCAGAGAAGTGTTTCAGTATCTCGGCAATCTTCACCGCCCGCGGCAGATCGCGTTCTTGCGACACGACGGCCGCACCATCTACGACTTCAGAAGTCAGCGCGTGCAGATCCGTGATGGCGCATGGCAGCAGCCCTCAGCGCTGGCTGTGTCCGAGCGCGCGGAGTTTCTGCGTCTGATTCACGAATGGGAGCGGATGATGCTCGCGCGCGCTCGGCACCTGAGGAATGGTCGTTAGCGTCCTGCCGCGCCGCGGCCGCGCGCGCCGGCTGTGGGCGGTGGCGGTGGTTGCGCTGATGCTTGCTGTCGCTGTCGGTCGACGCGCTGGCGATATCCTGGTCGTCGCGCGCGAACTTGATTCACCGCAGGCGGTGGTCGTCCTGGGCAGCCACGAGTGGGAGCGCTTGCCTGCAGCCGCCCAATTGGCGAAACGCACCCCCGCCGCCATGGTGTTGCTGACCAACCCTGTGACCCCCACGCCGGAAAACTGCTACCACTGCGCCGCCCGCGGCGCCTGGCTCTCGTCGCTCGGTGTCGAGCCCGCGCGTATCGAGACGCTGCCGTCGCTCGTCACCAATACCTACGACGAAGCGTTCGCGGCATTGGAATACTGCCAGCGACGCTCGATCGTCCGGCTGTTGATCGTGACCTCCCCGTATCACACGCGGCGGGCGCTCGCGACCTTTGCTGCGGTGTTTCGGTCGTCGGACATCACACTCGGAATTTACCCGGCGCTGGCAGCGTCGCCGTCGCGGCCCGCATCGTGGTGGCGATATCCGTACGACAGGAAGGTACGTGCGATACGAGTGGGCCGCACTGGCGTGGTACATGGTGAGACATGGTGTCAGCCCGCTGGTGAGCGTGTCATCTCCGGCCTCCGATCGCACCCTCGTGCTCGACATGAGGGCCGTGTGATCAAGGAGCCGTGGGCCGCGCTGGTGATCACCGTTTGGGTGCGTGCCTGATGGAAACCCCTGGCACCATCGCTGGTCCGCTTCGCGTGATGCACGTGATGTACGAGCTTCGCTTCGGCGGCATGGAGCTCGGCGTGACCAAGCTGGTGAACGCCCACGATCGGGCGCGGGTGACGAGCAGCATCTGTAGCTGTCGACCGGCGACCGCGGCGAAGAAGCGTCTGGCCGAACACGTTCCTCTGTTCGAGTTGCAACGGCGTGCGGGAAACGATCCCTTGCTCGTGGCGCGTCTGGCCGCGTTGATGCGTCGTGAGCGCCCGCACATCGTGCACACCCACGCGTGGGGAACGTTGTGCGAGGGGCTGCTCGCCGCCAGACTGGCGCGGGTCCCTGTGGTCGTGCACGGCGAACACGGGACGCTGAATACGAAGACGCGCAATCTCATGGTGCAGAACTGGGCATGGCGCCGCGTCGATCAGGTTCTGTCGGTATCCTCCACGCTCGCCGCGCGAATGGCGGCGGAAGTCCGGTTTCCCGCCGACCGGATCCGCACGATTCGCAATGGCGTCGATCTCTCGCGGTTCCAGGAGCGCAGTCAGAGCGACGCGCGTCAACTGCTGGGAGTGGACGCAACTGAGTTCGTCGTGGGCACCGTGGGCCGCCTCGTGCCCGTGAAGAATCAGGCGATGCTCCTCGACGCGGCTGCTGAGCTCCAGCGCCGCAACCTGCGCGTCACCACCATCATCGTCGGCGATGGACCGTTGCAGCAGGAACTTGCGTCACGCGCGGACGCGCTCGGCATCGCCGCGAGCGTTCGATTTCTGGGGGAACGGCCGGATGTTGAGCGGGTACTTGCGGCCTTTGACGTGTTCGTCCTGACCTCGCTGTCCGAGGGACTCTCGAACACGATTCAGGAGGCGATGGCCTCTGGGCTGCCCGTCGTCGCCACGCGCGTGGGTGGAGCCGGTGAGCTCGTCGAAGACGATCGCACGGGTGTGCTGGTGCCCTCGAACGATCCGATCGCGCTCGCGAACACGCTCGAATCGCTCATGGTTGCGCCGGAGCGGCGGCTCACCATGGCACGAGCGGCGCGCACGCGCGCGCAAGCCGAGTTCTCGTTGGCCACGATGGTCCGCGCGTATGAGGACCTCTATTACGGGCTGATGCAGCGACGCGCCATCGCCACCGTGCCGGCGTGACCGTCATGAGCAGTGTTGCCCCGATTCTCTACGTCAATTCCTGGAGCTCGGCACATGGCGGCAGCGCAACGTCGCTCCTCGACATCGTCTCGCGTCTTGACCGAGTCCGGTTCGATCCAGTCGTGGTATGTCCCGAGCCGGGCGACCTGCCGCAACGGTTGGCCGAGATCAACGTGCCGGTTGTGATTCATCCACTCAGCCGGCTCACGAAGAGGGAGGTCTGGGCGTTCATGACGGAAGTGGCGTGGTACACGCGACTGCTGCGCGCCCGTCGTATCGCTCTTGTGCATGGAAACACCTCGGCCAGTCGCCGCAGCGTCGTACAGGCCGCGGCGTGGTGCCGCGTCCCCTATGTGCAGCACGTGCGCAACCCCGTCAAAGGTGCGCGCTCGCAGTTTGGCTATCGGGTGGCGTCGCGGATCGTGACCAACTCCAACGCCGTTGCAGCGGAACTGCGCGCCGACACACTCTTCGCGCACAAGACCGTCACCATTTACAACGCCGTCGATCTGTCGCGGTACGACGAACGCGACGACCGACGTCAGGAGCTCGACGCGCGCGATCGACTGGTGATTGGGTTCGTCGGACAAATCGTGCCTCGCAAGGGTGTAACGACACTGATTCAGGCATTGCCAGCCGTGCTCCAACGCTTTCCAACCGCGCTCCTGGCAATAGTGGGCTGCCCACCGCCCGACGAGACGGACTACGACCGAGCGTGCCGCGCCTTGGTAGACGAGCTCGGGCTATCGCAGCACGTGAGATTTGTCGGCTATCGGCGCGATATACCCGCGTGGATGCGTTCGTTCGATGTGTTCGCGCTTCCCACCCGATCGGAGCCCTTTGGCAAGGTCGTCATCGAAGCGATGGCGGCTGGCACGCCGGTGGTTGCGACGCACGTGGGCGGGATCCCTGAGATCGTCACCGGGCCGGAGCTCGGCTCCCTCGTGTCGCCGGACGATCCCGCGGCGATCGCCAGGGAGATCATGCGTTACCTCGCGGATCCCGAGCTTCGCGCCGAGGTTGGGCGCGTCTCCGCCGAGAGTGTGCGAATGCGGTTCGGCCTCGATGCCATGATGATGCGGCTGGAACAGTTGTACGACGAGCTGCTGAAGCGCGCTCCTGCCGTCGCATGAGCGGCACGCACGTCGCCGGTGATCAGGGTGACGATCTGCACGGCCGCACCGCGCTGCTGCTGCTGGCGTCTCCGCGCGCGGACGCCAGAGCGTTGTTCCTGCTCTCCCGATCCGAGGCGATTGTGAACACGTCGCCGTTGCCCGCCGCGCGATTCCTTCGCGTCGCGGTGAGTTCCTCAGCCGCGTTGCCGTTCGCAGACAACGTCTTCGACTATGTGGTCGTTGACGGCGACCAGGTGCCACTCCGCTCCGCTGGCCGGAACAGAGGACCTGCTCGCAACCTGGAGCACGAGGTCGCCCGCGTGTTGCGCCACGACGGCCAGTGTGTGCTGGTGGCGCGGCACAACCGGGTGCCGGTCCGCCGCGCGGAGATCGGTCAGTACCGTGCTGTCGCTGCCCGGCAAGGCCTGGAAGCAGGCGCTGACCGCGGAGGCATTCAGTGCGACCAACAGTGCCGGCGTGATCACGAGCGGGAGCAGAATTGCGGAAATCGTCATGACCACCCTGCAGCGCCGCCCAGAAGGCCCGCGCCCGACGAGCCGATGTGCAGGCGACGGTGTTCGCGCGTGCCCCGGTCGCCGGGTCGCTGCTCGATCGGGTGCTGAGCGAGATTGCCGCCACTGGGCCGAGGGGCAGCATCGAGCGGCTTCTCGTCCGGAAAATCGGCAAGACCGCCATCATGGCGTCGTGTGGCGATCGTCGCGTGCTCATCAAGGTGCCTCGCACTCCCGTCGCGCGGTTTCGAGCCGAGCGCAACTTCAAGGCGCTCGAACGCCTCCATCAATCTGATGCCCTCACCGCTCACGACCGCGCGCTCGTCCCGCGCGCCACCGTTCGTGGCTGCATCGGTGATTACGCGTACTACGGCGAGGAAATGCTCGACGGGCGCGAGCTGCCTCAGACGGCATTGCAATCCTCGGCATGGCAACCGGACGCGGTTCAATTCATCACCAGCCTCCACTTGCGCACGAGGCAGGAGCGCGTCGTCGATGAAGCATGCTTTGAGGCACGATTCGCGGCGCCCGTCCGGCGAATTCAAGCGGCTTGCCGGATCGACGACGCTGCGAACGCACGCACCTTCGACGCGATCGTCGCGGCCATGCGCGAGGTCGTCGGACAGCCAATGCCGTTTGTCTGGGCACATGGCGACTTCGCCTTGACCAACTGCTTGTACGACGCAACCGGCGGTCTCTCCGCAGTCGTCGATTGGGAGCTGTTCTCGCCGGAGGGACTGCCGCTTCTCGACCTGCTTCAGTGCATGCCGATCGCGGGCGAGTCGAACGCGCATGAGCGATGGCAGCGGTTCGATGTGGTCGCAAGCCTCCTGCGGCACGCGATTCCGCACGATGGGGCACACGAACTCCGCAAATATGTGGCGCGGGTGGGGATGTCCGATCGTGTCGTGCCGGCGATCCTGCTGATGTATTGGGTGGATCACGTCGCCAACCGCATCGAGAGCCGCCGCGCGGATTCGGTGTGGATGCGGAAGCGTGTGTTGCAGCCGTTGGCCGTGTTGAAGGGGCAGGTCGCACGATGAGCGACTTCGCGATCACGTTCGACACGCAAGCGGACACGTCGGCGACCGCCGAGATGCTCTCGCAGCGGCCACATCTGTCGTCGCGGCAGATCATCACCAAACGGTTCCCCTGGGGGTCGGTTGTTGTTCAGGTCGCGCCGACCGCCGGGTACGCGCCGTTTACGACCTCTTCAGGCGAGTTCTACTTTTGCGTTGGCCGGCCGATTCTCCGCGGTATGGCCGCCCCCCGCGCCGAGGATGGATTCCTCAGCGCGGTTGCATCCCGCTGGTTAGACACGGCAGCGGACGCGTTATGGCACAGTCTCAGCGGCGTGTTCGTCGTCGGCCGTTGCGATGACCATGGGCTCACGCTGCTGACCGATCCGATGGGCGTGCGGCCCGCGTATGTCGCGGCCGACGAGCGCGGGCAACTCGTGGCCGCGGGCAGCCATATCGACACGGTCGCACAGCTCTCTGGCAGGCAAACGTCGTTCGACCTGACGTCAATCGCGGAGCTGTTGATCTTCAGCAGCGTCACCTACCCGTTCACGACGCGACAGGGCATTTCCGAGCTTCCACCGGCGAGCATCTCGAGCTTCAGCGCGACTCCGTCCGGCGTTCGCCTCACGACCGCTGTCGTATGGGAGCCTCGGGAGACAGAGCCATCGGATTCTGAAGACTTTTGCGCCGAGCTCGTGCATGCGATGCGTGTCGCCGCCCACGAAATGACCGACGGCGTGGAGTCGGTCGGTTTCACCTTGAGCGGCGGCCGTGATTCGCGCGCCATTCTCGCGGCCCTGCCCGAGGACAAACGTGAGGGAGCGGTCACGTTCGTGACGCGGCACAATCGCGAAAGCACGATCGCGCAGAAGGTAGCGGCGGCGGCCGGTGTTCCGCATTTCTTTGCCGAGCGGCCGGTTGACTTCTACGAACACCTGATGGAGCGGACCGTTGCGCTTCAGGGATCCGAGCAACGCGGCCAGGCGCACGGACTCTGCGTTCCGGACACGCAGCTTGATCAGCGCTTCGATCTGATCGTCAGCGGGCAACTCGCCGACACGTTCCTCAAGGATCACTTCATGCCCGGGTGGTTGCGCGCGCGCACCGTGCCGTCAGCGCTCGAACGAGTCCGCCGCTGGCTAGGCGGTGGCGGGAGCCGTCCTCCAGCGAACGGCATCGGCACAGTCGCATGGCTCGAACACCACGGGTCGCTCGTGCATTTGCGGCCCGAGTTCGTCGAGCGGGTGCGCGAGCGGCATGCGAACCGACTCGCAGAAGTTGCGCGCGTTCGCCCGATCTCGGGAGCGGAGTGGGTGGGAATCTGGCCGGCGAGCCGGCGCTACTCGGCCGCTTCGCACGTGCAGGGAAATTCCAGAACGTTTGCCTCCGATGTCCTCTACGCGCACCGCAGCATCATCGACGTCGCCGTCCGCATGCCGCTGCGGCTGCGAGTTGGCGGCGCGCTGGCGAATCAGGCGTTTCAACGATTGTATGGACCGCTTGCGGCCATCGAGGACGCCAACACGGGTCTGCCCGCCGACGCCGGCGACCGCGCCGAGCGGCAGGCGCAGAAGCAACGCGAGCGGAGTGGCGCCGCCGCGGAATTCAGACGACTTTCACCGTCGGATGCGCCGTGGAACGACGTCCAGTCGAGCTGGGCGGACATGAAAATGATGCAGCAGCGTTCCGCGTACTGGGCGGCGCTACGCGCGCGCCTCGTGACTTCACCCGCGCTCGACGTGATCGCGCCCGTGATGGTGCGCGATCCGCGCGAGGTCGTGGGCGCGTATCAGCCGACCATGTCATTTGCCACCAACTTCATGGCCATTCAACTTGCGAACTACATCGACGCAGCGGGGAGGCAACGTTCGTAGTTTTCAGTTCAAAGTTCAAAGTTCAAAGTTAAGAATGCTTAAAGCGGTGCCGTGTTTTGCAGCGGCTGGATGCGATTTTGAGCTTTGAACTTTGAACTGGGTTCTGCTCCCCCTAGAACCGCTCAGCGGCGATCGATCGAGTTAGAGGGCGAGCGCGCCGATTGATTCAAGGCAGGCTTCGCAGGACGTGCCCGAGGCTTTAGCGCAACTGCCACCACCGACACCTCGGATGAAAGCGGACCAAGCCCACCGTCGTTGTACGCGGAGACCGCGAAGAAATAGCGACGCCCGACGACCGCTCTCCTGTAGGTAAACGTTCTGCGCTTACGAACGTCGAACGTCTGGGTGTATTGGCCGGACGTGGTGCCGACATGCACGGCGTAGCCGACCACATTTGGATCGGGACTGGCGTCCCAGGCGAGCCGCACGACGCCTCGTGGCTTGCTTTGGGCAGTGAACGACACGACGCTGAGCACGACGAACAACAGGACGAGTGACCAGGCTTGCCTGCCGCGGAGCGGGCATTTCAGTGTCACGGCGGCGCCTCACCTTTCACAGCGCGCGAATGCAGTTGCTAACCCCGTCTAATCCAGATGATCGCCCCTGTTTATCGGACGCGACAACGGAGCGGCCGGTCCTTATCCACGAGATACGCGCCATTAGTTCGTCTTCCCAGGAGCCTCGTGTGCGCTCGAAAGTCTCTGGGCCAGCACCTGGGCGACGATCTTGTTGGCTTCCGGCGTGAAGTGCCCGCCCGGCCGATAGAGTCGTTCGGCTGCGCCGCTGCGCTCCGCCTGCTGCAGTGCGTCGGCGACGCTCAACATCTCGAAGCGCTGCGCCAGCATTTGCAGGAACGGGTCGTCTGGCACGGGCTTGCCGGCACGCAACATCCGCAGTTCGTGACGTTTCGGCAGGTAGTACACGAGGAACTTCGCCCCCGTCGCCTCGACGCTTTGCTTGAACGCCTCGAGAATGGCGATCGCGAGCGCACGCTCCTCCGGCGTGGTCACATCGTCGTCCGGCGGCTTCGAGATGGCCTCGCCCATCATCTGCGCCGCAAAGGTCAGACTCTTGCTCGATGACCACGGACGCGCCGCGTAATTGGAGCGGTCATAATACGCCTGGTACTTGGCCAAAGGCCACGCGTCGAAATTTTGCAGCGTCTGTGGGAGCTGCTCCACGGAGACGACCGGCGAGTTGATCAACCGCAGCTCTCCGCCCTCGAGCACAAATCGCGGTTTCGCAAACGGCAGGTTCTCGGTTGTACGCGTGTACATCGGTCGGATCAGGTTGGTGTTGCGTTTCGCGTTCTCGAGTTGAAGGCCGAAGACGACGACGTCCGGCTTGTACTCCGCGCCGCTATAACGCCAGCGCAGATACGCCTGGTCCATGCCGTATCCGTTGACTCCGAAATTCAGCACTTCCACGGCTCTACCGGATTCGCGAAGTGCGGCTTCGGTGAAAACGCCCCAGGTCTCGTCGTTCAAGACCTCTGCTCCGTTTGTGAACGAATCGCCGAAGAGCGCGATGCGCAGCGTATTGACGGGCGGCTGCTTCTCGTACACGAGTTCGGGCGAGGTGACGCGAATGCCGTCCGCGTTATAGGTGTACCGACTCGTCTTCACGCCAGGTCTGGGTACCCATCCGAGGAGCGGGTCGGCCATCATGAACGACGTCGCCGGCGCGGCCAGGTACGCGTGCGCGGCGGCTTCGACGCGTTTCACTGGGAATCGTCGTGGTGCAAGGTGGTGCCCGCGTACGAAGACGTTGCCGTCGACGTCGGAATCGGCGGCTATCCTGACGCCGGCCTCGCCGATGACCGCCGTCGCGAGAACCGCGGTAACCGCACACACGAGCAGTTGGTAACGCCACATGCGGATCCACTCGCGGCCTCGACGCGTGCCGACCACGAGGACGATCAGCGCCACCCAGGCGAGTCCGACGACGAATGCGGGCAGCATCAAGGAGCCAAGCGACTCCCCGGCAAGCAGCCGGCGCATGCCGAACGCGACGAATGGGATAGCCAGGAGCAACTGCGCGCTCCACATGACCAGCGGCCATCGGGGCTCGCTTCGCGCGGCCGCGTTGTGTGACGTCGATCTGTTCATTACCTCAAGCCTCAAGCCCCAAGCCCCAAGCCCCAAGCCCCAAGCCCCAAGCCGTACCCGCAATTCCCATGCAATGCAGGGAATTGCGCTCTAAAACAGCGTGTAGATAAAAGGCGCGGCTGCGGTGCTGCCTAGAATCAGGAACGCTCCCACGAGCAGAAGCACGACAAAGATAGGCGTGATCCACCACTTCTTGTTGTGTGCCAGGAAGTAGGTGAGTTCGCGGAGGGCCCCCGGCTGTGCAGTCTCGGCCTGGGCGGAGAAATCGTCGTCGTGAGCGTTGCCGGCCACGTGTACTCCTTCAGAACTGGCGGAAGTAGCTGGTTTTGTCGGACCGTGCCTCGATGGGTGTCCAGTACGTCTCTGGCAGCCCGTGCGAACTGCCGCTCGAGAGGATCGTACCGAAGGAGCTTCATCAACCATCCCACAGGCGTGACGAGAAGATAAAAAACCATGGCCAGGACGATGTGAGACACCACCCAACCTATCGGATACGCGGCGTACATCCAGCCGAGGTAAATCGGGCGAACAAATGCCACGCGCATGTAACCGATCGCGCCAATCAGGACGCCGATCGTGAGCGCCCAGGCCGCAACGTTGATCGAGTCCCTGAAATAGGCGATCGCCGCCACCACCAGGCAAAACAGGAAAAAGATGATCGCAAACTGACGAAGCTCGCGGTCCGGCGGATTGCGGTTCAATTTGATTACTGCCATGACAGTGCGAGCCTCTTCTCGATCTGGGCCTGCGTGGCGGCCGCGGTAACGGCGGAGGGCCTCCGTGCAATCATCAGGAACGATCCACCTTCCCGATGGCCGTTGACAATGCGACTGGCCTGCACCCAGAAATGATCCGGCTTGCTGCCGGGCGTCGACGGCGTGAACAGGTTGTGCCGATTGGCGTCCTCGCCGCCGAGCGTGACGCGCGGGATGCCGCGCACGAATTCCAGGTCGCTCTCACGGAACCAGTTGAGCACTTCGCCAATCGTGTGCGTCGATCCGTGCGGGTGACGATGCGGCGCCGCGCCAGGGACCAGCCGGCGCGTGTCGGTCATCAAGCGGCCGTAGGTGTTGTAGAGGCCGATGACGATGTGCCCTCCGGGCTTGACCAGCCGAGCGATCTGCTGGAGTCCATTCACCGGGTCGCTGGTGTGATGCAGCACCCCGTTGCAGATGACGACGTCGAATTGCTGCGGCTTGAAACAGGGGCGGAACAGATTCATCTGCACGTACTTGACGCGCGGGAGGCCCTGTTCGCGCGCGAAGTCTCTCCCGAGGCGCAGCGCGTTGAGGCTCAAGTCGGCGCCGATGACCCTGCGACAGCCGATGCCGAGAAAGTTCGTCAGCTGGCCGGTTCCGCAGCCGACGTCGAGCACCGTGCTGTTGTACGGGATGGCATCGTTCAACATGCTTTCGTACTGACCGCGGCGCGATTTGTCGATGAGCGTTCGCACCGAATCGACACCGTCGTAGCTCGGATACGGCATCTCTTCATAAAACGATTTGACCCGCTCGGTGACATCCGCGGCGTCCGCAAAGGTGTCGTGCGGATAAAACATCTGCGGGATGCCATCGACGAAGGGGTAGCGGTGGCCGCACGCCGAGCATGCCGCCTGACCAGCCGAGACTTCAAGCGGTGCCTGGTGACACGGGCTGCACCACACCTCGTCGACAATCGCCTCCGGGCGTTCGGCGTCGCCGACTTCAATCCACGCCGGCTGCGCCGCCTTTTCCAGCACGAAATGGCCCATACACAGCACGTCGATGTCTGAGCCCATGAACGTGTCGTAGGCCTCCTTCGGCGTGCAGACGATCGGCTCCCAGCCGAGATTGAAGCTGGTGTTGACGATCACTGGGCAGCCGGTCTTGCGATTGAAGCTGTCGAGCAACTGCCAGTAGAGGCCGTGCCGCTCGCGATCGACGGTTTGCACGCGAGCGGAGAAGTCGACGTGCGTGATTGCCGGCACCTCCGAGCGATGGACTTGCAGCTTCGCGATGCCCGTGGCCGTCGCCTCCGCGACCGTGAGCGGCCGGCGTTTCGCCTGCTGCACGGGCGCGACGAGCAGCATGTACGGGCTGTCGTGGTCCGGCCGCACCTCAAAAAATTCGTGCGCGCGCTCCTTGAGCACCGCCGGGCGCAAATGGGCGGAACCCTTCGCGGAACTTCACCTTGACGTTGATGATCGACTGCATCCGCGGGTCGCGCGCATCGCCGATGATGCTCCGTGACGCCGAGCGCGCGCGGCCCGAACTCCATCCGGCCCTGGAACCACCCGATGACCTTGCCGGCGGCGATCGCGTCGGCGACGTGATCGCACATCCGCGTTTCGTCGTCGATACGCGTGTACCCGGCGCCCACTGCGGTCGAGGAAAGCCTCGATCGCGTCATCGCCGAAGGCTGGCCCGAGCAGGGACGCGCTTTGGCTGTCGGTCTTCTGGGCCGTGCGCGGACGATCGAGCAGTTGGTGCCAGATGAACAAAGCCACGCCGAGTGCGCCGCCCGCGTCGCCGGCGGCCGGCTGAATCCAGACATCGTCGAACGGACCTTCGCGGAGGATCCGGCCGTTGCCGACGCAGTTGAGCGCCACGCCTCCGGCAAGGCACAGATCCTTCATCCCGGTGATGGCGTGCGCATGCCGCGCACAGCGCAACATGATCTCTTCGGTCACGTTCTGGATGGACGCCGCGAGGTCCATATCGCGCTGGGTCACGGGCGCGTCGGCCTTGCGCGGCGGGCCGCCGAAGAGGGCGTCAAATTTCGGCGACGTCATCGTCAGGCCCTGGCAGTAGTTGAAGTACGCACATGTCCATGCGGAACGATCCGTCGTCCTTCAGATCGATCAGGTGCTCGAGGATGTGTCGTCGTGAATCGCGGCTCGCCGTAGGGGGCAAGGCCCATCACCTTGTACTCGCCGGAGTTCACTTCGAAGCCCGTGTAGTAGGTGAAGGCGGAATAGAGCAGACCCAAGCGAGTGCGGGAACCGCAGCTCGTGCGCCATCGTGATCGTGTTGCCTCGTCCGACGGCGAGTGCCGATGTCGACCACTCGCCGACGCCGTCGAGCGTGAGGATGGCGGCTTCTTCGAACGGCGAGGGGAAGAAGGCGCTGGCCGCGTGTGATTCGTGGTGGCCGGTAAAGATGTAGCGCTTCTTGTACTGACCCTTCAGGCCGCGGCTGATCGCCCGCGGCAGATACAGCTTTTCGCGTGAGCCATACCGGCATCGCCTTGACGAAGGATGGGAACCCCTGGGGCGCATACGCCAGGTAGGTCTCCAGGAGCCGCTCGAACTTCGAGCAGCGGCTTGTCGTAGAAGCCCACATAGTCCAGGCGATCGGCGGTGAGGCCCGCTTCCGCGAGGCAGTAGTCGATGGCGCGCGCCGGGAAGCCGTCGTCGTGTTTTTTGCGCGAAAAGCGCTCTTCCTGTGCAGCGGCCACGATCTGACCATCGACGACCAGAGCGGCGGCGGAATCGTGATAGAACGCGGAAATTCCGAGAATCGCTGTCATATATGGGTGGCTCGATTACATCCAATCCAGGCTGCCGGCCCAGATGCGAGGGCCGGCCGCCGGGCGAGCGCCGTCGACGTTCTGGCGCTTAAACAGGATAGCCCACCCACCCGAGCAAGAGCCTCGCCAGATCGTGCTTGTCGGGCACTCGTTCGCACACCTGAGCGCTGTTCGTTCTGCACGAAGCACAGATCAACAAAGTCTACCCAACAAGCAACAAAATAGCCCGGAATATAGGACAAATGTCCGCGATCGGCCAACCGATCAACGCGTCGCGGGTGCGGGCGCGCCAGATCGGATGACGGCGAGGAAGTCCTCGAGGATCGCGTCCTCGGGTGAAACGGGACTGGCCACCCACCTGAGCTCCCTCTCAGGGAGTCGCCGTCTAGCACCCAGTGTCCTGGGCAATCGCGTACCGCCCAGCTTGCGTAGGTGTAGCTGATCTCGACAATCAGCCGCTCGTCGCCTCGGCGCAACGCGTCGACGGCCAGAGACTGTGTTCCAAGTTTTTGTGCAACGTGGAAGGCAAGTCGGACGGTTTCCAAGTCGATGGCCGCGGGATCCCAATTGAGCTTGCCGCTTCCACTCGCGCGAAAATCGTTCTGGCGATTGTAGCGGCGGAAGGCGAACGCGCGGTTCCCGATGATCGTGACTCGCGTATCAAATTCGTTTCCGGGTAGAAACTCCTGGACAAAGAAGTAACCCTGCTGCAATTCAGCTTTTTCGTACTTCTGGATCACGGGACGACCGAAAAGCGCGCGGCCGGCGTCGCGCATGCGTCCCAGCGCCGAGCGCTGAGACGATCTGGACGTCTCCGCCTGCGCCACCGACGTTGTCCCGGGTCCGAACATGAGTCGCGCCCAGTAGGTCGCGTCAGCGGCGTCTTTCAATAAACGCACATTGGACGATTGGAACCCAACCGCGAGTTTCAACACCAGCGGATACGAAGCCTTCGCGCAGAAGTCGACCGCGCGATCCACGTGCCAGAACACCCACGTCTGTGGGGTAGGGATATTGGCCGCCTGGAGCAGGTAGTGTTGGCCAATCTTATCTTCGAAGTGCCACGCGGTCTTCCAAGACGGGAAACCGGAATGCCGAGGCCGTGTTCGACTGCTGGCAAGAGCCGCTTCGCGGAGAGGCGCTGGCGAGTCTCATAACCAAAGCGCCACATGAACCCATCACAGCCGTTCAGCCGGTCGAAGAAGTCTGGCGCGAACGCGTCGACGATGGTCACCTCCACACCCATGTTCCTCGCCACCTCGATCCAACGGTCGGAATAGGATTGCACCTCGCCGTTCTTGTGAATCATGCGATCGCGATGAATTGCGATTCGAGTCGCCATCTACCTCCTCAATGAGCATCGTGGGTCGCGGCAACCAAGTCTGCTCCACGGGCAACAAAGGGCGGCGCCCTCAGGATAAACAGTCTGTCGGTCGTAGCGGTTACTTACGTAAATCGCTTCCGCGCGCGTCGCGCGTAATATCGTAGGCGACTGGTCCATGGGAGCCGCCTGCTCATGCCCTCGGTCATGGCATACCCACAGGGGCCGCACCGCCCACACGGCACGTCGCCGGGCAGCGGCTTGTGGCAAAACCACGTCTGCTCCATGAGGGCGGAAAAGCCGTGTTCGGCGGCCACTTGCTCCATGTCGAGCTTGGTGAGTTCGAAGAGCGGGAACCGAAAGGCCCGAAACAACAGAAGATTGGGGTTGGCGGGAGCGTCGACGAGCGTCCAATAGGCTTCTCCGTCGCTGCTCTCGACGCGGCGCACGTCTTCGCGAAGAAAGAGATACGCGCGATCGTCGCGGTGGACCGACAATTCCAGGCCCTCGAGCCCCAACTGCTGGGCGTAGCGCGCCAGGTGTTCGTACTGGCGTCCGATGTAGTCGACCGCTTTGAGCCCTCGCATCTGTGCAGCGGTGTCTCGTTGGGTGTCAAATCCGTCACATCGAACAGGTGCGATGGGCGGAGCAACGCGCGGCAGCCTGGAAATCCGCGAAACAGCGCCTGTTTGAGGCGCGCCATCGTGCGCAGTTCAGCACCAATCGAGGGCCTGTCAATCGTGATGACGTAGTGGGGCTCGACGGGTCGCTTTCGACGAGGAGCAGGCACAGTAGCCGAAACGTCGAGTCCCAGCCGCCGGTCCAGAGCAGCGGGACAGGAACAGTGACGGGCATAGTGGGCACGGGTAACATGGGGAACATTATTCAGTTGAGAGAGCGAGGAGGAGCGTACCGCCGGCGACGATGCCGCGCCGCAAATGTTTAGCCCCGCAACTCGCAATCGCTATACTACCCGTGCTTGCTCGGAGGCCGGGCTGCACGGTGAGAGTGGCCCCTTTCGTGTCTCCGCTGGGTCTCGATACACCGACGGAAACGTGCGAACAATGACAACCGAACGAATCTCCGAACGGGGTCGTCCGCTCCAGTCCCACTCGGACCGTCGCGTCGAGGCGCCGCGCGAAGGCGACGATCAGCCGCTGGCCTCAACCGCGCTCCACTGGGCCCTGGCTCGACGGCAAGCTGACGGCGACCCGGTGGTTGAAGCGTTGCGTTCGCCTGGCGCCCAGCACGTGGAAAGTCAATCGCAAGTATGCACGACACGCCGTCACACTTGGCGCGCGGTCGTCGCTCATTCAATTTCTCGACGCGCTTGTTCGTCGCCGTCAAATACGATCTCGTTCCCGACGATTACTACCGCTACGCGCTTTACAGCGCGGAGAATCGAGGCGACGCGGCGTTTTACATCCCGAGCCGAGTGCACAAGAAGTTCCGCCGCCGCCTTTTCACGACGCTCGCGATCGTCGAGGCCTCTGTCGACGACAAACGCCTGTTCTCTGAACGATGTCGGGAGCATGGCATCGCGGTCGTGCCGACACTCGGTGAATTCGAAAGCGGCCGCGTGGTCAATGGCGGGGACGTGGCGCTGCCGCGAGAAGATCTGTTCAGCAAGGAAGCGTGTGGCATTGCGGGACGTGGCGCAATGCTGTGGACGTACACGGGCCGCGAGAGGTGGCAATCAGGGGACGCGCCGCCGGTAACTGAGGCGCGAACTGCTCGAGGTGCTGAGTCAACTGTCGCGCAACACGCCCATTATTTTGCAGCCGCGGATGCGCAACCATCCAGCCATCGCACCACTGTCGTCGGGCGCGTTGTGCACCGCCCGAATCGTGACCTGCCGCGGGTACGACACGACGCCAGAAGTCATTCGCGCCGTGTTTCGCATGCCGCTGGACAGTCGGTCTGTCGATAACTACTCACAGGGTGGTTTGGCCAGCGGCGTCGACAGCGAAGGGGTGCTGGGGCCGGCGGTCTCCGAAGAACCTCCCCGGCGGTATGCGCCGAGTCGCATGCTCATCCCGTCACTGGGGCTCGCATTGCCGGCATGCAACTGCCTTTTTGGAACGAAGCCAAGCAGATGGCGGTGGCTGCACATGCGCTGTATCCACAATTCCCGTCAATTGGGTGGGACGTGGCGATTACGCCTGAGGGGCCAGTGATGATCGAGGCCAATGCGGGATGGGGCGTTCGGATGGTCCAACACGCCACAGGCCAGCCGTTCGGACGCACGCGCTTGACAGCGAGCTATCAGACCTGGGCCGAGCAGGCGAACGCCCGTCAGCAGTCGGCGCCTCGCACATAGCACGCGCGAACCGACGCGGATCGCCCGATACGCGGGGGTGCGGCGTCGCTTGCCGCACCATTCACAAAGGCACGATGAGAATACTCAACCGCAACTACGAGAAGGTCTTGGGCCGCACGCGGCAGATGGCTGGACTCGTGAGGCGCGAACTGAAAAGCAGCGTCGGCCGTCGTGTGCCGTTCGCGGCAAGACTGCGGATGATGCGTCGTGGTTTTCTGAGCGAATCGTACGTCCTTTACGATTTGGAGCGCAACGATTCGACGTTGTACTTGTCCGACCTTTCGCGATTCGTCCGCACCTTCCACATCAATCGCTCTCCCCACGTGCTCGACGACAAGTTCGTGTTTGCGGTCATGCTCGACAGCTTGCAGTGTCGGACGGCGCCGCTGCGCGCGCTCGTGGGCGAAGGGCAGTTCATGTCGACCGATACCGGTCGGCGACTGGATGAAGCCGCAGTGCTGGAGCTCGTGGCTCGCTACGGCGAGCTGGTCGTCAAGCCACGGTTCGGCGGCGGCGGCGGGAAAATCCGGTTCCTCCGGCTTGACGATGCCGGCTTGGTGGTGAACAACCAGGGCATGGCCTTTGCGGATTTCGTCCGACTTCTTCGGCAGGAGCAGCATGTCGTCACCGATCGCATCTATCAGCACGAGTACGCATCCCGCGTTTACTCCGAATCGACGAATACGATTCGCATCGTGACCATGATTGACGTCGATCGCGGGATGCCATTTATCGCCGCGGCCGTCCATCGCTTTGGCACGTCCGCATCGTTCCCCGTCGACAACTGGAGCAAAGGGGGCATCAGTGCCGCTGTCGATGTGGAAACGGGGGCGCTCGGCGCGGGTGCCACCTTCCCAGGGAGATACCCGACTCGCGTGCATCAGCGACATCCCGACTCAGGCACCGAAATCGCCGGCATTCAAGTCCCGCATTGGCGGGAGATTCGCGAGGGCATTCTGTCGCTTGCCGCGCGGATGCCTCTGGATAACCCCTATGTCGGATGGGATGTCATCGTCACCACCGAGGGTTTCGTCGTCCTCGAAGGTAACCGCTACTCGGACGTGAACTTGCTGCAAGTACATCGGCCGCTGTTGGCGGATGAACGGACTCGTGCGTTTTTCCGCAAGCACGGCGCGGCGTAACGGACGATTTCCGGACTCGGTTTCAAAAGGGGTGTGTGATGGACGCGCAAACGGCCACTGATCGCGACGTGAGACCCGCCGAGCGCGCCGCGGGAACGGCTGGGGCTCGGATGTTGCGCGTCTATACGGGGCTGCACCGCGAGCGCTCGGCGCGCAAAACTCTGCAGCGCTTCGCGCACATCGCCCGCGAGGCGTGGAAGACAACGAACAGATGTGCATCGCAGTCGATCCAACTTGGCGGATCGTTCCGCGCGTTGCAACTCGTCGACGAGTTGTACGTCGCACTGAAGTACGAGATCACGCCGCCGAACTACTATCGACTGGGTTTGTATCGGCCGGAGAACCGCCAGAGGTGGGCATGTATGTGCCGACGCAGGCCCACGGCAGGTTCTTGCGCGAAGTTCGATCCACGATGCATACGTCGCTGACGGACCTCCAGGACAAGCGGCGCTTTAACGCAGTGTGCCTGCGACATCGGCTCCCAACCGCGACGATATTAGGCGAGTTTGAGGCGGGCCAACTGGCCGCGTGGTATGGCGCTGGCCCGCTGTTGCCGCGCAGCGATCTTTTCGCAAAAGAGGCATTTGGCCAACTCGGTAAGGGCGCCACGCTCTGGACCTACGTGCGGGACGACGATGCGTGGCGCGCAGCTGAGGGTCCGTTGATGAAAGATGCGGAGCTCCTCGAGTACCTTGCCAGATGCTCGGCCGAGACACCGATCATCCTCCAGCATCGAATATCGAATCATCCGGTCCTGGCCCGGTTGTCATCGGGCGCGCTCTGCACAGTCGAATGATGACCTGCCGGACCTTCGACGGAGCTCCCGAGCTCCTCGCCTCCATCCTTCGGATGCCTGTAACCCACCCATCAGTGGACAACTACGCGCTGGGCGGACTCGCCAGTCCCGTTGACCGGGATGGGATACTCGGACCCGCGGCGGCCAAACCGCTACCACAGGCCATGGTTCGCGTCGAGCAGCACCCTATCACGGGGCATCGGTTTGTCGGTACACAGCTGCCATTTTGGCCCGAAGCGGTGAGAGTTGCCCTCGCGGCCCACGCGGCATTTCCAGAATATCCGTCGATCGGATGGGACGTGGCGATCGCACCCGACGGGCCGACGTTGATCGAGGGGAATGCGGGATGGTGCGTACGGTTCGCGCAACACGCCCTCGGCCGTCCACTCGGTGCGACCAGGCTTTCCGATTGTTATCTGTCCTGGGCCGAGCACGCCGCCCGCAACGGCTCGAAGCTGATTCACGTCTGACCCTCAGGGCAGCTCGCTCCGAAACGCATTAATCACCACGCGCGTGTTCGCGGTCGAATCGAATACTGTGCTCCGCAGCTCCACTTGCACATACCGCCCGTGGTGCCGCGGGAGCATGGACCCACAGGCTTCCTGCGTCGTCAGGCCGTTGCACATTTCTGCTGAACATACCGGCCGCAATATCGAAACGGTGCCGCGGGATCGTCGGGGAGATCGCACGATCCCGCCGTCATCGCGGTGGTCGAAAGCAAACGGTCGCGCACGCGGTTGGGAAAGAAGTCGGGCGGCTGCGCGGCCAGGTCTGGCCCTCCTGTACTCAACACGACATGCCGGGGTTCAACGCTGTTCGAGTGGATGTCCAGCAATACGGCATCGCGCGCGAGTGCCGGCGACCGTCATGGCTGTGATCACATTGCGGTGGACCGGCTGGCGTCACTGATCCGTTCGCCATAACCACTGCAAACCGCGTTCTTCGCCGTAGCGCTCATGCAGGGCGAAATCGTGGTGCTGTCGCACCGCTTCACGCCCGTCCAGATCAGCGCGACCGCGCCCAAGTCCTCGAAGAACAAACGGCTGGTCAGATGCGATTCGTATCGGTGCCGATATGTTGGCGTGGATGATGACGTTCGTCGCGGGCGCACGATTGACGATCACCATCCCGAGTCCGCGAAAGCCCGGGCCGGTCGGCTCATACAACAGGTGGTACGTTGCCCATTCGTCGGGCTAAGGTGTAGGCGTCATAGCCAAGCGCTTCGAGCGTTGCCAGGCCGGCGAGCGATCCGGCCATGAGCCAGGTCAGCGCATTACCGGCCGCGACCACTTCGTCGTCGGTGAGGGCCTCGAAACTGTTGACAGGGAGCGCCATAATCCGCGTCTTCTCATGATCCGCTAGGGCTGGCGAGGGAGGTGTGCTTCGTCCACCGAGGAAGCGTCTGCGCGGGGCCGGATGCGGCGGTGACGGCGACAAAGAGGGACATCAGGACACACGAGCACGCGAATCGGAATCGGTCGTCATAACACTCCCTTCTGGAAAGGAGCGGCCGGCCAAAACAAACGCCCGTCAGCACACGCCACAGGTGGCGCGAACGACCGGCGCTTCAGGACCCGACCGCTTATTCGGGGTATCAGGGGGCGTTAACAACCTTACGTATCGGTCATTTCCCTTACATCGCCATGTGCAGACTTCTTGTTTTTTCGCACGTCGTCACACGCACATCAGGAGAGGGTGGATTCGCGCGATGTATTCTTCGCGAGCAGGCGGCCCGCTCAGGCACTAATGTCTTGCAGCGGAGTCCGTAAATGCTCGGCCCACTGGTGTTGTCGCCGGCGACGTCGCTCGCGCTTTTGATTGATCGCCCTGAGTGCACATTCGCCATGCACCCTCTTGCATCGTTTTGCGGCGTATTCCAGCTGTAGCGGTGGGCTTGCGGCGGCTCAGTGCGACTGTCGTTGGTCCCTCCCACCGTGGGTGATACGATCATCAGCCCCTGGCACGACGAAACGCGTCCAACACACGAGTAGGCTGCAACCCGAACCCGGATCATGAGAGGACGGGATGGCTGCATCCGGTAACGCTGAGGCGCTCGGAGCCGCGAGTCGAGCGTTGGCTGGAGTTGACAACTAGGGCGCACTGCTTTCTTCACACACAACGAATACGCGATCTGCGGCTTCGGCGAAGGAAGCAGGATTATCGGCACATGCTGAACTTCCTCACGGCTCGCGCTTACTTCACGCAATTTCGGCCCTCGGTGACCAAACTGACGAGGTTGATTTTCTCGTGGCCATTCCTCGACTGGGTCGACGCGGATCGACCGGCGACCACTGGGACCGCGATCGATCGGCTGGGACGTTGTAATTACAGAGCAGAGAACAGTGATCATTCAAGGCAACCCCGATCGGGATTTACGCATGGTCC
>CAVXMP010000019.1:0-138715 GCA_963762925.1 uncultured Acidobacteriota bacterium
GGCCGCTTCCAGGCGCTGCGCGTGGATTTGCCGGACGTCACACGCACAAACTCGGCGTTCCCGGTCGACGGAGCGGACCCGAACTATTACTACTCGGGTCGCGGCGACAATCTGGACAACGCGATGGTCCGCTCGTATACGGCGACGACGGCGACGCCTATTTCCTTCCGTGCGGCATGGGACATCGAGACCGATTGGGACTACGCCTACCTCGATGCGCAAGTGGGCGGCGCCTGGCAGCACGTACCGACAAGCACGTCGACGACGACAAATCCCAACGGAGCAAAACTTCGGGTTCGGCATTACTGGGGCATCCGGTGCCTGGGTGACACTCAACGCGACGCTGCCAACAGGGACAACGGCGGTTCCGCTTCAGGTACTGGACCGATGGCGTCCGTGGTGAGACCGGGCTTTGCGGTCGACTCGATTCGCGTGGGCACCATCGACGACAATGCGACGAATGCGACGGAATGGGCGTTGAGTGGATTCCGCCAGCTTTCGGGCGGACAGTACACCGAGTCGTACTTCCACTACTACCTCGCCGAATCGCGCAGCTACATCCGCAACGACACGAGCCTGTGCGGCGCCTACAACTTCCTCTCGGGTAACTGGCTCGAAAAGCAGTGCTACGCGCGCGGCTTGCTGATCTCGTACCGGAACTCCGCTGTCCCAGACAACGACACGTCGCTCCACCCCGGGCTCGGACAAATCCTGCCGATCGACGCGCATCCGGCGGCGAATGTGAGACCGGATGGCCGTACACTCTGGTCGTCACGGTGGCAGACCTGGGACGCCACCCTTGGCGTCGACACGCACTCGGTCACGTTGTCGCAGGTGATGAATTCGTCAAAGACGCTCACGAAGACCTACACCGCACCGGCGGTGTCGTCATTCTTCGATGCGTCACCGACGGCGTATTACAACGCCGCGCTGCCCTACAACTCCGTCAAGACGGCGGGGTCGGGCCTGAAGATCGACATTACTGGCGTGAGCGTTGACCGCGGCTCGTATCAGGTGCACGTTTACAGATAAGCGCTACTCAGGGTGCGCATGGCCGTAAGGCGTTACCGCTGCTGGTAACGCGTTACGGCGTGCGCGCGTCATCAACGGTCGAACGCGGCCGCCATTACGTACCTGTCAATTGACTCGCAATGTAGGTGCGTACCGACGTCATCTCAAAGGGAAAGAGCCTCGCGGCGTTGGTGACGTCCACGGCATCACCCTTCGCGCACTGCAGCATCAGTCCGGCAAAGCTCTGCTGCAACGGGTCGGTCGCGGCGGCCATTTGCGATTCGAGATCGGCCTCACTGATCTCCTCCGTCTTTATCGGCCCCACACCCGCGGCTTCGAACAACCGGACCACTTCGCGCGGGCTGAGCGCTTGCGGACCGCCGAGTTCGACGACTGCATTGTGCGCCGCCGGTTGATCGACTGCGGCCGCGGCGATGCGGGCGACGTCGCGGTACGAAATCCAACTGATCGGGTTGGTCCCATCTCCGTAAAGACGCACCTTGCGCTGGGCATAGTCGAAGCCCAGCGCAGGCGTGAGCCACACCTCCATGAAGTACGACGCCTGCAGGATGGTGTAGCGCATCCCAGACCCTTTCAATCGTCGTTCGACGGCGCGTTTGGCAGCGGTGAGCGGATGTTCGATGCGCGGGTTCTGCCGGAACGAGACAAAGACGAAGTGCTCGGCCCCCGCTCAACCGCCGCATCGACGAGCGCCAGCTGGCCATCCTGATCGACGCTCTTGATCGAATCTCCACCCTGTCGCGACAAGGTTGATGACGCGGTCGAAATGATCGCGTGCACACCAGCGCAGGCGCGGTCGAGCGATGCGGGATCCTTGAGATCCCCTTCGACCATTTCCACGCCGAGCGTGTCGAGCTCGGCGCGCTTTGCAGCCTCGGCCGTGGCCCGAACCAACGCGCGCACCGAATGATCGGTTTCCTGAAGCCGCCGGCAGATTTCAAGACCGACAAGGCCAGTCGCCCCAACGACGAGAACGTTCATGTTGTATCCCCGTTTTTCGTGACCTGACCGCGATCTCGCCCCTGCAAGTGCGGCTTGAGAAATCTTCCCGTATACGACTTTTTACAACCAGCGATGTCCTCCGGCCGGCCGGTCACCACGACTTCGCCGCCGGCGTGCCCACCTTCGGGGCCGAGATCGATCACGTGGTCGGCTGTCTTGATCACATCCATATGGTGTTCGATGAGCAGCACCGTGTGCCCGGCGTCGACCAGCTTGTTTAACGACTGCAGCAGCCGCTCGATGTCGGCCAGATGCAGACCCGTCGTCGGCTCGTCGAGAATGTACACGGTGTGCTTGGAGCGCTGCAGCGTGCTCAACTCCGTCGCAATCTTGATACGCTGCGCCTCGCCGCCCGACAGCGTTGTCGCCGACTGCCCTAGTGTGAGGTAGCCAAGGCCGAGATCAAGCAGCACCTCGAATCTTCTTGCCCACTGCGGGTTCGCCGGCGAAAAACGACACTCCTTCCTCTACCGACATGTTCAACACGTCGTCGATCGTCTTACCGCGCAGCGTCACCTCCAGTGTTTCGCTGTTGAAGCGTGCGCCCTTGCAGGCCCCACAGGTCACTTCGACGTCAGGCATGAAATACAGCTGGGTGGTGATCGCGCCTTCGCCCTGACATTCCTCGCAGCGCCCGCCTTTGACGTTGAAGCTGAACCGTCCTGGCTTGTAGCCGCGCTCGACCGCAAGCGGCGCGCGCGTGAAGAGGTCGCGAATCGTGTCGTAGAACCCGATGTAGGTCGCCGGGTTCGATCGGCTGTTGCGGCCGATCGGCGATTGATCGATGCTGACCACTTTGCGCACGTGCTCGGCGCCAACCAATGCCTCGTGATCACCCGGCAGCGTGCGCGTGTCCACCAGCCGCTTCCATAGCGCCTTGTAGAGGATGTCGTTGATGAGCGTGCTCTTGCCCGATCCAGAGGCACCGGTGATCGCGACCAGCATGCCGAGCGGAATCGTCACGTCCACCGATTTGAGATTGTTCTCGCGCGCGCCGCGTACAGTCAGCGTCTTGCCATTGCCCTTCCGCCGCTGGTGCGGCGTCGCGATTGAGCGCCTTCCCGAGAGGAATTGGCCGGTCGGCGACGCTTTGCAGGCAACCAGGGCGTCGACCGTGCCCTGCACGACGACGGTGCCACCGTGCACTCCGGGTCCAGGTCCCATTTCCACGAGGTGGTCAGCGGCACGCATGGTGTCCTCGTCGTGCTCGACGACAATCACCGTGTTGCCGATGTCGCGGAGCCGTTCGAGCGTGGCGATCATCTTGACGTTGTCCTTCGGGTGGAGGCCGATGCTCGGCTCGTCGAGGACGTACAACATCCCCATCAGCCCGGATCCGATCTGCGTAGACAACCGGATGCGCTGCGACTCCCCGCCCGAGAGCGTCGCCGATCGGCGATTGAAGCTCAGGTAGTCGAGTCCGATACCCAGCAGCAGCTCGAGCCGGCCGCGGATCTCTTTCAAAACCTGCCGGCCTGCGTCGGCGCCCCGACCCGTCGGCTTGACGGTGCCGAGAAACGCATGGAGCTCGTCGAAGTGCAACTGGCCAACGTCGTGGATGCTCTTGCCCGCGATGGTAAAGAGGAGCCGCGTCGCGCGAACCCGCGTACCCGCGCAGTCGGGACACGTACGCTCGACCATCACCTTGTCGAGCCACGCCTCCATTCTGGAGTTGGCTTCGCCCTGCTGCCGATAGCGTCGGTAGTGCCGCTCGATGCGTCGAGCGATGCCGCGAAAGCCGAACTCCTTGCCCTCGTGTTCGTCGCGCTTGATCTTCGCGTCGGGTGGGGAGGTCACCGGAACCTTCGTCTCGATCCCGTACAGGACAGCCTCGCGCGCCGCTTTGGGGAGATCCTCCCATGGCATGTCGAGCGAGAAGCCGACCGCCTTGGCGAGGCTGTACATCATCGCGCCCGTCCCACGTGTCGGGGTTGTACTTGAAGGCCTCACGGACGAAGCAGCCGGCGCGAATACTGCGCTTGACGTCCGGTACGAGGAGCTCGGGGTGTGTGAGCTTATCCACGCCGAGACCGCCGCAGGTTCTGCACGCGCTCTCCGGGTTATTGAACATGAAAAACGCCGGGCCGATGTCGCCATAGACAAAATGATGCGTCGCGCTGCACAGCGCCTTGTAGAAGCGCTCGGCCTCAATCTTGGTCGCGCCCTTGATCACCTGCACCTGCAGCAGCCCGTCGCCAACCAACAGCGTGCTGGCGATACCCGCTTTGATCGCCTTCTCGTGACGCCTGCTCACCACGAGCCGATCCACCACCGCGTCCATCTCGCGCACCGCCGGCTCGTCGATGTCGATCTTTTCCGAGAGATCGATCGGGCGGCCGTCGACGATCACGTGCCTGCACCCCTTCTTGCGGATTTCAGTGAAGACGAAGTCGAGCTCTTCGCCGTAGACCGTGAAGACCGGCGCGCGCAGCTCGATCTCCGTTCCCTGCGGCAACGACAAGATCGCGTCGAGAATCTGGCTCGAGGTGCGGCTGGGCGTCGGTTCGCCGGTCCGCGGACAATGGGGTTCGCCAATCGTCGCGAACAGAAGGTTCAAGTAGCTCGCGATATCGGTCATGGTGCCGACCGTCGAGCGGGGATTGGCGGTAAGCGTTTTCTGCTCGATCGAAATGACCGGCGACAGGCCGAACACAAAGTCGACGTCGGGCTTGGTGACCTGCGCGACGAAGCGCTTGGCGTAACTCGACAGCGACTCCATGTAGCGGCGCTGGCCCTCGGCGTAGATGGTGTCGAACGCCAGGCTCGATTTCCCCGAACCGGAGAGACCGGTGATGACAACCAGACGATCGCGCGGGATCTCGACCGAGATGTTCTTGAGATTGTGCACGCGCGCGCCTTGCACCGCGATGGTCGTGCGCGGCGCCTTCGTGTCGCGGCGTTTCAGCAGGCGCATCAGTGGCCATCCGCCGGGTCCCTCAGGTAAACGAACGCCAATTCCTGCATCTCGATATTGCTTTTCTTCGTGAGGTGAACCGGCGTCGACGCCTTGGCGATGAGCCCCTGGTCGGCCAGGTACTCGCACGCGGTGGTGACGCCCTTGACGTCGAAGTTTCGCGCGAAGTGGTTCTCAATCTCGGTGGCGGACCGGGCCTCGCCAGCCTCGCGCAGGTGATCGATCAGCGGCCGAAGGAGCGTCGCGGCCCTGGCCGCCAGATACGCATCCACCGCGTCGAGTGCGGCGCGCACGGTTGTACGGGTCTTTTTCACATTGAGGAGATCGGCGTAGACCACCTTGAAGAACGTCGGGTTCAGGGTCATCGCCTGCGGGATGACCTCACGATCGGCGACGAGCCGCGCCTCGAGCACTTCGATCCGCGCGAGCGGCGTTGCGGCGTAGAGAATCCACAGCGCGGTGTAGTCGAGATCGCCCCGCGTCACAAACCATTTGCGGGCCTTGTCGATCGGGGCCAGCGCTGACGTGGCCGCACGCAGCAGCTGCAGCTCGGTGTCGCGCGTGCCGATGCCGGCAAGGCGGGCGCACAGATCGGCGATGGTTTCGTCGTGCGTGTAGAGGAGGCGTCCCTTCGCCAACAGCGCATGCATGAACGAATTGTGGACCGACCCGTCGACCGTCGCACGGAACTGCGCGCGCGGCATCAGGAACGCATGAACATTCACGCCGTCCGCATTCAGGGCAACGTCAGACTGTGGCACGTTGCGGTCGTCGATGGTCACGAGCACCAGGTCGATGTCGGATTTCTGCCACACCGTGTCGTGCGACAGGCTGCCGCAGAGAATCGCCGCGAGAATCGAGCGATCGCCCTTCACCTGTTCGACCAGAGTCTCGAGGGCAGCGGTGAATCGTTGCTCGACGTCGGCGTGGTTGGCGCGAGGCATGGCGGGAGGTGGATTACGCGGACGAGTTATCCGCGGATTACACAGATTACACGGATTAAAGACACACACCGATCGGGGGTTGCTGCGTGGAATGCCCCCGATCGGTGTGTGTCTATTTCCGCGTAATCCGCGTAATATCCGCGGATAACTCATCCGCGTAATCAGATCCGCGTGAACAGTTTGGATTGTCGCCCCGGGTCGATCAACACTCACACGTGCGCAAATTGTTGCCGGTCGTCGCGCTTGCATTCCTGCCGTTCGCAGCCGCTGAATACCTGGGCGCAGCGGCAAACAAGCCCGAGTGGGCCTATGCCGTTCCGCAGCCCCCGCCGCCGGGAACCACCCCCGCAACGGCGCCGCCCGACACATCGAGCAAGCAGGTTCCGGGCAGCCCTCTGAGCTTTACGCGCCAGCAAATCTCCGACGGCTTCGGACCGGCTGACTGGTTTCCAGGCGATCACCCGTCCATGCCCGACATCGTCGCGCACGGCCGGCGCCCCGACGTACGCGCCTGTGCTCTTTGCCACTACCCGAACGGCAAGGGACGTCAGGAGAATGCCGGCGTTTCAGGATTGCCGGTCTCCTATTTCATTCAGACGATGAACGACTTCCGCGCTGGTTTGCGCAAGAGCGCGGAGCCGCGGAAGAACAACACCAACCTGATGATCGCGATCGCGAAAGCGATGACGCCCGAGGAGATCAAGGAGACGGCGGAGTATTTCGGGTCGATGAAATGGACACCGTGGATCCGAGTCGTGGAAACCACCATGGTTCCAACAGTTGTGAGCCGCGGCGGCATGTGGATGGCGGTCGACGGCAGCCCGACGGAACCGATCGGCATGCGCATCATCGAAACACCGGAGAATCCCGAGCGCACCGAGATCCTTCGCGATCCACGCTCGGGTTTCGTCGCATATGCGCCGGCCGGCAGCCTCAAGAAAGGCGAGCAGCTCGTACGAACGGGAGGAACGAGGACGGTGGCGTGCGCCGCGTGTCACGGTGCTGATTTAATGGGACTCGGTCCGGTACCTGGCATTGCCGGACGATCGCCGAGTTACCTCGCGCGTCAGATGTACGACATGCAGGTTGGCGCGCGCCGCGGCGAGTGGACCGAGCTGATGAACCCCGTCGTCGCCAAGCTCACCGACGAAGACTTCGTCACCATCTCGGCATACCTCGCGTCACTATCGCCGTCAACACCGCAGGCTCGCGCGTTTGTGCGCGACGATGATCGTGTGGCGGGGCCCTTTGTGCAGGCGACTGCGCACGCGCTCGCGGGTCACGCTGAAGCCGGCGTCACGCAGACGCCGCTCGAACCCACGATCAACGCTCGCCGACCAGACAGCCAGCACCCCATCGTGTCGAAGCGACGCGCGCACAACAGCAATGCCGCGATCGTTGGTACAGGCCGGCGTTCGATAATGCCGTGAGCGCGGTCGGGCCGTTGTCGACATCAAGGAGCACGGCGTCGAACCGGTCGGGACTCGATCGCATCATCGCGGCCACATCACACGTCTCGACGCGCACGCGCGGGTCATCGAGCGGTCGACTCGCCAGCGCGGCAAGTGCACCGCGGTTCCACTCGACGACGGCGGGAGCGAACTCCGCAACCACGATCAGCGCCGCCGGTGGAAGGACGTCGAGTGCCGCACGCAGCGTGAACCCCATGCCAAGGCCGCCGACGAGGACGCACGGCCTCACGAGGGTCGAGGCGCGAGCGCAGCCGAAGGTGGCGAGCGCTTCCTCCGAACCGTGCATGCGGCTCGACATCAGGCGCTCTCCGTTAGCGAGGATGACGTACTCGCTGACGTGACGGGTCAGCGTCAGCTTCGTGCCGTCGGGCGAGCGTGTTTCTTCGAGGACAACCCAAGGCTTCACGCGAACCTCACCACCGTGCCTGCATTGACCCAGCATGAGTGGCGGTCCTGGACGCGTCAAGCGCGAGGGGCACCTGATACCTGATACCTGACACCTGACACCTGATCAGCGGTGTTGCATTCGCCGCTCCGAAGGCTTCCTATGAACACCGCCACAGATTCTTCGCCTTCCTTGCCCACTCGGCTCTGCGATGTGGTGATGAAGGGCGGCATCGCAAGCGGCGTCGTGTATCCGCTGGCGGTGTACGAGCTCTCCAAGGCGTTTCGCTTCAAGAACATTGGCGGCACGAGCGCGGGCGCCATTGCGGCGGCCGCGGCGGCGGCCGCCGAGCTCGGCCGATACCGCAATGTGCCTGGCGGCTTTGAGCGCCTCGCGCAGCTGCCGCAGTTTCTCTCGGCGCGTCCCACCGGCCACTCGCGCACACACCTGTTCGCGTTTTTTCAACCCCAGCGCGAGACCATGCGCGTGTTCAACACGTGCGTCGCGGGACTGGGTGGAGGCGCAGGCGCGCTCGAGTCGGATCACGCTGGCCGCGTGCCGTAACTTCTGGCTGTCATGTGCGTTGGGCGCCCTCCCGGGCCTGCTGTTTACGTGGTTGGCCTGGCGTCATGCCGGCAGCAGGTTGTCGCTGGCGGTCGCGGTGCTCGGGATTGTGACGGCGATCCTCGGGGCGTGGCTGGCCGTCGTGGCCACGTTCATGATGGTTGCGTTCCGGCAGATTCCCCGAAACTTTTTTGGCCTGGTCTCCGGGATGCCTGGTGCGGTCGACACTGAGGCACAGCCGCTGACACCTTGGCTGACGCGCTATCTCAACGAACTCGCCGGGCGCGACCCCGAAGGTGATCCGCTGACGTTTGGCGAGTTGTGGCACGCCGACCCGTCGTCGAGCGATCCCGCTATCAACCTGGAGATGGTGACGACATGTCTCACGCATGGCCGTCCGTATCGGTTGCCGTTTCGCGACGACGAACACACGAGGGATAACCGGCAGTTTTTTTTCAAGCGCGCGGACTTCGCACGGCTCGTTCCCCGAACGCGTGATTGCGTGGATGGAGGCGCGGCCACGCGCGCCGGCTCCCAGGAATGCGGACGCCGAAGCGGTGTATCGGCGGGACGGGTACATTCCACTCCCCGAGCCAGCCGATCTGCCGCTGATCGTCGCTGTGCGAATGAGTTTGAGCTTCCCGCTGCTGCTGAGCGCCGTGCCGCTCTATGCGGTGGATCGCAGCCGCGAGAACGTGGCTGATCAGCGCCCCGAACGCTGCTGGTTTTCCGACGGCGGAATCAGCAGTAACTTTCCGGTGCACTTCTTCGATGCCCCGTTGCCGCGCTGGCCGACGTTCGGTATCGACCTTACAGAAAAGCATCCGGATTACGAGACTGGGTTCTACATGCCGACGACCAACCGCGCCGGCACACTCGTCAAGTGGCGGAGGTTCGACACAGGTTCGCGGTTGCACCGGCTGCTCGGTTTTGTGGTGAGCATCATCATGACGTCGAAGGACTGGGCCGACAACGCGCAGATTCGCCTGCCTGGCTTCCGAGACCGGATCGCCCAGGTGAGCCTTGCGCCAACCGACGGCGGACTCAATCTGGACATGACGCCGGAGCGCATCGACCGACTCTGCACGTACGGCCGTCAGGCCGGCCTCGAATTCGTGAAACGCTTTGCGACCGATGAGCCGGGATGCGTGCTCGATTGGAAGAATCATCGCCGGGTTCGGCTGCGGTCGGCCCTGGCCGCGGTAGAGGAATGGCTCCTCAAGCTCGATCGCGGCTGCACCGACCCGCAACCAGGCGACCCGGCGTATGCCGACGTGATCGATGACCCCGATCCGCCAAGTTATGCGTGGAAGAACAGCGAACAGCAAGCCCTTGCCCACCAAGTCTTGCAGCAGTTAGAAGAGGCAGCGTTGGGTTTGCCGCCGAATGAGTCGCCGAACGCCTTGAAGGAGGGCGCACCGCGTCCCCGGCCGGAGCTGCGAACGCGAGCACGGATTTAACCGCGAAGGCGACGCGTGGCCTGGCGCGTCGGGCGACCTCGCCCCGCGCAGCGACCTTCGTCTCCGGCCGCGCGACGATCCACTCTCATCTGGCAGCTATCGGCGGCTGCTTGTTTGGCTGCTGCGAGTGCGCGTGCACGACTGTATAGGTCGCGAGAATGCACCCGCCATCAATCTGACGGCACTCGCTGAGCGCCAGCGCGACGCGATGTCCGGGGTCGCGGAAGACCGGGATGCCGGCGCCGAGCAGAATCGGGTGAATGTTCAACCCGACTTCATCCACCAGTCCCGCTGCCAGGAGCGACTGGGCGAGCTCGCCGCCGCCCATCAGGCAGATCTTCTTCCCCGGCCGCGCTTTGAGATCGCGAACGAAGGTGGCGGCGTCGCTACTCACCACTTCGACGCCCGGATGGTCCGCCGCGTTGAGGGTGCGCGAAAACACATAGGTCACGATTGCCCGTGCCGTGGTGTTGCGTTTGCCGCTTTTCTTCTTCGCGTGAGCCACTCGCCATCGCCGCCGTCACCATGAAGGTCTTGCGTCCCATCAGGATGGTATCGACATCTTTCCAGTAGTCCGCCATCACCGCACTGACGTCCTTGCTGAAATGCAGCCAGTCGATGGCGCCGTCGGCCGCTGCCAGGAAGCCGTCGAGACTGATCGCGCCGCCGTAGGTGATCGTGCGCATCGTTTCTCCCCTTTACATGGCTCGCGCGTTTGCGCGAGAGAGCGAAACTAAACGACTATTGAGAAATGATACTATCTCGTCGTTTAGAAATGGTCAAGCCGCGATGAGTCCGCGCCCGCGCAAGGTCACCGACGACCAGCTGTTCGAGGCGACGCACGCCGTGATGAATCGCGTCGGGCCCGGCGAGCTGACGCTGGCCGCCATCGCCGCCGAGGCAGGGATCACGCCGGCCGTCCTGGTGCAGCGGTTCGGCTCCAAGCGCAACCTTCTGCTCGCGCTTGTCGGAGCGTTTCGCCGACGGCGCTGGCGCGCTGGTGGCGGGGCTCGCGGCGCGGCATCGCTCGCCGCTGGCCGCGTTACGCGCCTATGCCGACTGTATGGCCGGCATGGCCGCGTCGCCTGGCGCGTTCGCGCGAAACCTCGCCTATCTGCAAATCGACCTGACCGATCCTGATTTCCGCAAACACCTCGTGAAACACGCACGGGCGACGCGAACGGGCTTGCGCAGGCTCATCGAAGCCGCCGCGGCGGGCGGCGAGCTCGCAGGCGATGTCGCGCCCGCGCGACTCGCGCGCACGGTCGAGGCCATCATCAGCGGCTCCATGCTGACCTGGGCCTTCTACCAGGAAGGCAGCGCGGCGCACTGGATACGTGCCGATGTCGAAGCGGTGCTCGCGCCATATCTTGCGCCGCCGCCGCGGCGCAGATCGACGACGAGATCGCGTACGGCGAGGTCCACCACGTCATCGACACCAACATCACGGGGACCGTCTAGTCTGATGCAAAAGCCCGGCGCCTTTTCACCCGGTTATTCTGGTGCATGCGCACGATCGGCACGCTTTGGCACATGTATCGGATTGAACAGGCAGGAGCGCACGCGATTGGCTAAGCTTCCCCTGTACTTTTAGCGACCCCAATCCCGCGCACCGCGTACCGTCGAATACGCCAGCAAATACGCCCCTGCGAAGCCTTGGTGCATGATCTCTGAATCGGGCACTCAGACCCGATGTGTAAAAGGTCGGTGTATGACTACGAATCTCGACGCTCGCGAACGGGTGACGGTGCCCTTGTCCCAACTGGAGCGGTACACGGGATGGCTGGGCAAGGACCAGGTGTCGGTCGCCGTCCGGGCCGACGTCAAAGCTCTGGGTGCCGCCATGGCCGGCGGCGGCGAAACCTCATTGCTGTTGTTGACGCTCGACCAGAATGTCGGGCGACTGCCCAGCGGCGACCTGCGGAAGATCGTCCGGAAAGCCTTGACAGAGGTTCGCGCCGTGCTCGAGCCGCGCGTGCTCGAAACGCACGACCGCCGTCGCCCGAAGGACCCGTCATGAGCGCGCAGACGACTCTCGTGCGGCAACCAAGACGCTGCCGTCGCGCCGCGTGATTCCGCAGTCGCCTGCCCCGCGGCCCTCGGCGCCTCGAGCCAACCGGGGGCTCGTCATCGGCTACGGTGTGATTGCGCTGGCCGCCGGCTGGCCGATTGTCTCGGTCGTGATCGCGGGCACGATCGCGTGGGTGAACGGTTGCACCCTGCACGAAGGCTTTGTCAACCCTTGTGTGGTGAACGGCAAGGACATCGGAGAGACGCTGTATACGATGGGCGTCATGGGGCTACTGATGATGGCCACCATTCCGCTTGGCATTCTCGCGTCCATGGCGTGGACTGTCGCCTGGGTGATTTGGGGTGCAATGAAGAAACGAAAGGCAGCGTCGTGAACCAGTGCTGCGCCACGCCAGTCCCTACTCCGCCGGCTCTACGCCTTGATAAAATCCAGCAGATCGCGATTGATCTGGTCTTTGTTGATGGTGCACATGCCGTGCGACAGCCCCGGATAAACTTTCAACGTCGAGCCTTTGACCAGCTTCGACGACAGCATCGCCGATGCGCCTATCGGCACAATCTGGTCGTCGTCGCCGTGCATGATCAACGTCGGCACGTCGAACTTTTTCAGATCGTCGGTGAAGTCGGTTTCTGAAAATGCTTTGATGCAATCAAGCGCGTTCTGGTAGCCGGCCTGCATACCCTGCATCCAGAACGAATCGCGCACACCCTGCGACACCGCGGCGCCCGGACGGTTTGCACCGTAGAACGGCGTGGTCAGATCCTTGAAGAACTGCGAACGGTCTTTGAGCACTCCCGCGCGAATGCCGTCGAACACCTCCATCGCCAGGCCCGCTGGATTGGCAGCGGTCTTCAGCATGAGCGGCGGCACGGCACCGATCAGCACCGCTTTGGCCACGCGCGTGGTGCCGTGGCGGCCGATATAGCGGGCGACTTCGCCGCCGCCTGTGGAGTGACCCACATGAATGGCCTCACGCACATCCAACGCCTGGACGACGGCGGCAAGGTCGTCGGCATAGGTATCCATCTCGTTGCCGCGTCCAGGGCTGGCTCGATCGTCCGTGCCCCCGCCGGTCGTGAGCAATGCATCGATAGCCGCGTGACGCCAGAAACACCATCTGGTCGTCCCACGCGTCGGCCGTGAGCGGCCACCCGTGACTGAAGACGACGGGCTGTCCCGAGCCCCAGTCCTTGTAGTAGATCTGCGTGCCGTCTTTGACTTGGACGAACGGCGTCTTCAGAATCGCGGTGGTCGAGTTCGCGGTCGTTGAGGTCATATCGGTGGCTCCTTACGAAAAAGTACCACGCCAACGTCACGTCGGCCTCCGCCGCAGGTGGTCAGCGCGGGCGTGACAGGGCTGGCGGCGATCGACAACTGTTGCCCAATGGCTGCGGCTGTTGTTTGGACTCATTCTGATCTTTGCCGTCTTTCAGTGGTCCGCATCGACTCTTGGCAGCGACCGGGGCCAAGCGGGCCTGATCGTCGGCGCCCTCGTCGTCGGTGGCATCCTCGCGGTCGAGCGGTTCGTGTTCAAACAGCCAGTCGTAGCGCCGCCCACGCCCTGGGGCTTGGTCTGCCCCGTGCGAAGGGGTGTTCGTCGTCGGCGGCATCGCCGCGCTGCTCTTCATCGTGATCTACGCCTTCGTGCAAGCGAGCGGATCCCGACTCAGTCTGTTCCCGAGTTGGTGGGCGCTCCTGCCCGGTCTTTTCGCGCAAGCCGGTATCGCCGAAGAGACGCTCTTTCGCGGCTATCTCTTCGGTCATCTGCGGGTCGGGCGGACGTTCTGGCGAGCAGCCTCGCTCTCGATGCTGCCCTTCGTCGGTGTTCATCTCGTTCTGTTTTTCACGATGCCATGGCCGATCGCCCTGGCCGCCCTCCTGCTGGCGGTTGTGCTGTCGTTTCCGTTCGCGCATCTCTTCGAACTCGGCGGCGCCACGATCTGGGCGCCGGCCCTGCTGCACTTCATCATCCAGGCAACCGTGAAGATTCTGGTCGTGTCGCCCGACAGCGCGACATTCCCGCTGGTGTGGATGGTGGCGAGTGGTCTGATTCCGTTACTCAGCCTTCTCGTGGCGCGGCCGGAGCCCGATCCCCGCGAGTGGCGATTCTGACAGCCAGCGGCGCCGCCAAGTCAGCGTCCCTCGTGGACCTGGCGGCCTCGCTATGCTGCGGTCACGACGACGGCGCGGCAACTTCGTCCGCCGCTGCGCCGGTACGCATGTGAGACCGTTGCGTCGAAGTACATCGAGTCTCCCGGCCGCAGCGCATGTTCTTCGTCGCCGATGTGAACGCTCAACGTGCCCAGCAGCGTGTAGATGAACTCGACGCCCGGGTGCGAATGTGGCCGCAGCCGCTCCGGTGGCACCGGAAAAAATTCTGCGTAGTACGCGTTGAATCGCCGCTCCGTTGCCGGATAGTCGAGCGACTCGAACCGATAGGCCATTTCGCGCGCGCCCGGCTGGTCCGGCAAGGCGACGCGATCGGCTTTCCGCACCACGGCAACGAGCGGCTTGTCGCGCGAACCAGAAAAGAAAAACTCGAGTCCGACGCTGAACACGAGCGCGATGCGCAGCAGTGTCGGCAGGGTGGGAAACAGACGCCCGCGCTCGATCTTCGAGAGCAGCGCCGGCGAGAGACCCGGTATGCTTGCCGAGCTCGACGAGCCCCATCTTCTTCTTCAGCCGCAGCGCGCGCATCTTCTCGCCGACCGCGTACTCGCTCAGCCCCTGCTGCAATGTCGCCGATAGCATCGCGCCCTCCCTTTTGATTGTCGGTCACATTCCTGGGGCGATTTATCACCACGCTCACACGACTTTCAGGAATGTGTGTGATTGTAGCGTGGAGAAAACAAATATGCATTACAGTCAAATCCAGGCGCTCGCTGTTGGGCGTCGAGGAGGAGTTCATGAAGCAGATCGATATCGCCGCCGCGGTGCTCGTCATCGTCGGCGCGCTCAATTGGGGCCTGATCGCCGTCGCGCGTTTCGACCTGGTCGCCGCGCTCTTCGGCATGCGCTTTGGTGAAGTCTCACCGCTGAGCGCTGTGATCTACGGACTGGTCGGGTTGGCCGGCGCCTATCAAGCCGTGTCCTGGCGTCGCGTGCAGAGCCGCTCGATGCTGCCCGCAACCCAGCACGCTCGTTAACGTCGAACTGGAATCGCAGGAGTGAAGATGTTGAAAACGTACGCAACTGGAATACTGACCGCACTCATCATCAGCGGTACTCTCTCAACCACGATGCGCGTGCACGCGCAGACCAAGGACATCGTCGACACCGCTGTCGCTGCCGGATCATTCAAGACGCTGGCGAAGGCGCTTCAGGCAGCCGATCTCGTGACGACGCTGAAGGGGCCGGGCCGTTCACGGTGTTCGCGCCGACCGACGAGGCGTTCGCCGCCCTGCCAGCCGGCACGATCGAAAACCTGCTCAAGCCCGAGAACAAGGCCAAGCTTCGTCGCATCCTGACCTATCACGTGGTCGCCGGCAAAGTGATGGCGGCCGACGTGATGAAGATGCAGTCAGCCAAGGCCGTGAGCGGCGACATGTTGATGGTTGCCAAGGGCAACGGCGGTGTCATGGTCGACAACGCGCGCGTGGTGAAAACCGATATCGCGGCCAGCAACGGCGTCATTCACGTGATCGACGCCGTCCTCCTTCCGAAGGACGAATAGGCGTAAGTGGATGGACCCGAGCATTCTGCTCACGGGCGCCACGGGATACATCGGTGGCCGCCTTCTTCGATCACTCGAAGAAGGTGGTCACGCGGTCCGCTGCCTCGCGAGGCAGCCGGAGAAGGTTGCCCCGACCGCGGCCACGACTGAAGTTGTGGCGGGTGATTGCCTCGACGAGGGATCGCTTGATCGCGCGCTCGCCGGCGTGCGGTGTGCGTACTACTTGGTGCACTCGATGGCGGCCGGGTCGCACTTCGCCGAGCTCGATCGTCGAGCGGCGGATAATTTCGGACGGGCGGCGGCGAAGGCCGGCGTCGGGCGCATCGTGTATCTTGGCGGACTGGCCGACGACAGCGGTTCTCTGTCGGCCCACTTACGGAGCAGGACCGAGACGGGTGAGGCGCTCCGGGCAGGTGGTGTTCCCGTCATCGAATTTCGCGCGTCGGTCGTCATTGGCGCAGGCAGCCTGTCGTTCCAGATGATTCAAGCGCTCGTCGAGCGGCTGCCGGTGATGATCTGCCCGCGATGGGTGGCGACGCTGACACAGCCCATCGCCGTTGACGATGTGCTCGCCTATCTCGTGGCAGCGCATCATCTCCCGCACAGCCAGGGGCGCGTGTTCGAGATCGGGGGACCAGAAGTCGTGTCCTACGGGGACATGATGCGGGAATATGCGCGGCTCCGCGGACTGCGGCGCCTGCTGCTGCCGGTGCCCGTGTTGACGCCACATCTGTCGGGCCTCTGGCTGGCGTTGGTCACACCCGCGCAAGCCCGTATCGGTCGCGCCCTCGTGGATGGACTGAAGAATGCCACCGTCGTGCGGTCGGATGACGCCCGGACCACGTTTGTGATCGAGCCAATGACGCTGCGCACGTCTTTCATGAAAGCGATCGAGGACGGCGCCGCGGTGCGGCTCAAGACTGACACCCGGACCGTGGTGGTCAACGTGCCACCCGCACAGGCCTTCGAACCCGTGCGGCGCGTCGGGGGAGCCACAGGCTGGTACTTCGGCGACGTTCTCTGGAGAGCACGTGGCTGGGTCGATCGGCGATGCGGAGGCGTCGGCATGCACCGTGGACGCCGCGATCCGGAGGCGTGCGCGGTGGGAGACTTCATCGACGGGTGGACAGTGGAAGCGTATGAACCCGATCGGCGGCTGCGCTTATCCGCCGACCTCAAGCTGCCAGGCCGTGGGTGGCTCGATTTCGAAGTGACGCCGCTCGATGGCGGACGGCGATCGTTGATCCGTCAGACGGCGACGTTCGAGCCCAGCGGCGTGGGCGGCGCCGCCTATTGGTACGCAATCTATCCTGTCCACGCACTGATCTTCCGCGGCTTGCTGCGGCGCATCGCACAACGGGCCGACCCTGCCGTTCGATCGAGTGGTCATCGCGCCTTCGATACGACCCGCCTTGTGAAACCGAGCCGCGCATCGCGCGCAGCGCCGTGACCGTGCCATGCGACAGAAGGTCGTCGTCAATGATCTGATGCAGCGCGGGTACGTGTATTACCGGACTGCGGCCACCGGGCGGAACTTCGCCCCGCAGTTCCAGCCGCAACTCACGCCGAAGCAGATGCTGAGACTCGGGGTGTTCGGCGGCAAGTACATGACCGATTGCCGCGATGAATTTCCTGCTTCGTGGTTCGCGCATGCGAAGTTGTGCGCCGAGCGTCACGACGCCCGCCTCAACTACTTCGGCGTCAACGCGTCACAATCGCTTGCCGCGTGGCGGCGGAACGGATGGATTCATCGGCAGGATCCCCGAGGATGGTTCCAGTGGTCCTGCCGCTACTACATGGGGCGCCGTAGCGCGGACGATGCGCGGCAGATCCGGCGCTGGCGAGCGATTGCGCGACACGTCGCGGCCATTCGGAGGCACTGCGAGCCGGGCGATCTCGAGTGCCGCCGGCGGCAGCGGCAAGCCGTGCTGCATTGGGCCTACGACAGCCGAACGATCTAGTGTCCGGCCGCGTAATTCGTGGCGTATGCGGAGCGTGGCGCCCGCTGGCAAGGCGCGACGAGTGAGAATATTGCATATTTGAACGAGGAGTAACGCGCCAGCGGGGATGCCCGCCCGGCAGTTATGCCACCAATTACGCGGTCGGGACACTGGCTCGGGCTCTTCTCATACGGCTTTCGGAAGTCCGTCCGGATCTCTCTCGGCGAATGACTCGGGGCGGGGTTTCCTGCCCTGATAATCCGCGTAGACGCGTGTGAACTCGGCGCCAAAGAGCAGGATCTGGCACGAGTAATACACCCACAGCAGGAGGATCATCACCGATCCGGCGGCGCCGTAGCTCGAGGCCACACTGCTCTGACCAAGGTAGAGGCCGATCAACTGCTGACCGATGGTGAAGAGCACCGCCGTGACAAACGCGCCCATCGTCACGTCACGCCAGCGCAGGCGCACGTCGGGCAGGAATTTGTAGAGGAGCGCGAACAGGACGGTCGTCACGACGACCGACACCAGCATGTTGACGCCGCTCCACGCGGTAGGCAGACTCGGCGAGATGCGCGTCAGCCATGCGCTCAATGCGGCGAGCGCGGCCGTGACCGCGAGTGAGACCATCAGGAGAAAGCCGATCGCCACGACGAGGCCGAACGAGCGCAGCCGGTCGATCACGAACGCGCGAATGTTCGCACCGGGCTTGAGCTTGACGCGCCAAATCGTGTTCAGCGCGCCCTGGAGTTCAAGAAATGCGCCGGTCGCCGCGACGACGAACGTGATGCTGCCAAGAATGGTGGCCAGTATCCCTGCGCGGCGCTGACTCGCGCCCTCGAGAAGACTCTGCACGGCAGCCGCACCCTCGCGGCCGACGAGGTGATCGAGTTGGCCGACAATTTCCCCGCGCACCGCCTCGGCACCGAAGACCATGCCGGCGATCGCGGTGGCGACGAGCAGGATGGGCGCGATCGCAAACAGCGTGTAATACGCCAGCGACGCGCCGAGGCGCATGGCGTCGTCGTCCCACCAGGCCTTCAGCGCGGCTCCGAACAGCTCCAACATCGCCGGCGCGCGCATCACATCTCCCCAAGGGAACGCGGACGCGTGTCCCTCGAGTGGACGACAGTATGCGTCGTCTCGTCAAGGAGGCGCTGTTCAAATGTGAACGGAGGCGAAGCCCGGTCCTCTGTCCTATTTGTAGCTGTAGCTGATACCGACAAAAACCGTTCGTGCGATCGAGAGCTTGTACGGATCGTCGGGCTTTGCCGGCGTGTTGCCGATCTCCGCGTTGTCGGCGCCTTTGCCGAACAGGAATGCGCCGCCAACGGTGACGCCGATGCCGCGGGCCAGCAGCACGTTGAGCCCGAGCGCCGGCCCGAAATCGGGTGTAAGCGCGGCGCCAAAGAATAGCCGGAAACGCTCCGCGGGCGAGATTCGCGGGTCCTCGGCATCGTATCCCGCCGGGCTCCAGTTCACGAATGCCATCGTCATCACGCGATCGAGCGGATCGGCGACGAGAACACCGTCCTCTGTGGTGACGCGCGATCGGGTCAGTGATGCCCGGGTCATGACGCCGCTGCCCGCGCCAAAGGCAAACCGCGACGGCGGGCGGTTCTTGAAGGTGACGTCGAGCGTCGCGCTCGTCGACGTTCCGGCCTCGACGAGCTCGCGAAACGCCGCGTCCACTTTTTCGAGCGCGTCGCGCTCGTCCGCCGAGGGCGCACCCCCTTCGCACGACTTCACTGCGGCGTCGAAGCTGGCGCTGAGGACGCGATCGAACGCGGCCAGGCAGGTGAGCGGCTGTGCCGTCGCGGCACTGCACACCGCGGCCTGCGTCACGACCGGAAGGTCGGCGGCGAGCGCCGCGGCCAGCGTGCGCGCGCATGGCGAACGCGGGATCTCGCTGAAGCTGAACGCGCTCGCCAGGCGCGCAGCGCTATGCGCGAACTCGGCCGTCGACACTGGCTCGCGCGCGATCGCCTGCAGACGAACCTCAGCGCGCCGGAACGGCAGGCCGACCCGCTTGACCGTGGCGGCAAGCTTCGGCTTGGGCGGCACGGCGACCGTTTCGCGAACCAACCCGGGCACGTTGCCTGCGATTGTGCCGATGGTCGCGAAGAGCGGCCCCGCAAGCGCCTGGATGAACGCCGGCAGTTGTGCAAGCAGCGGATCGTCCTCGCGTGTCGATACGTAGAGGCTCGTCAAGCGACCAAGCGAACTTCGACTGAGGAATAATTCCACCAGCTCGCCGGCGTCTGCGTTTGTTGAAACGCCGGGCAGGTCCAAGTTGTATGGCTGACCATTGGTACGGTGCACGACGATGCGCATCAGCTGCGGCTTGCCGAATGCATCGGCACCGAGCCACATCACCGCAACATGGTTGCGTTCGAGGTCGAGCGCAGCCGCAACGTCCGCGGCTGATGCGCGCTGCGATCCACTCGCAGCTTCACTGGTCGGGGCCGCGGCCGTGCACGTCTCGTACTCCTCGTTGTCTTCGGGGTCGATGATCTCCGGCACGTTGCGGCGCGCGACGCAGATGATGTCGCGCGCGCGGGTTTGAAGTCCGACCCAGTCGCTCAGGTTATACAGCCTGGTCAGCGCGTCGAGATCGGTCGGCGCCCGCCGAATCAAGAATGGCGCGGCGGTGATCGACTCGGGCGCCGTCGGCACCTGCGCCGATGCCATCCCCAAGCCGCACGTCAGAAAGGCTCCGAACAGGAGCAGGAGTCTCGAGAGCATACGCATGCGGGTCAGTCGCGGAACATATGTGTGTGCGCCGTGTGTCTGTGTGCTATTGGAGATCGTTCTCGAGCAGAACCGTGCCGTCCGCCGCCCTCACCACCTCGTGCGCGCGCGGACCGTCGAGTTCCAGCGTCACGAACCCGTTCGCACCGTATCTTTCTTCTTCGCCTTGGATGTACTGATTCGACGCGTCGAGGATGAGCGCACCGGGAACCAAGGCTGCAGCGGGCAGCCGGCGCCACATTGGTCCCGGACCGGCCGGATGGTTCGACAGCTGATCGCGGAAATGCGGATACCCGCCGTGGCCGATGCACCGCCCGTGCAGTTGCCAGGTCGGATGCTTGTCGTAGAGCACGCAGCGATGTTCGTGCCCCCAGTACCAAGCGAAGATCCGCCCGTCGCTCAACAGCCTGCTCAACTTCGCCGTCAGTTTCGGCCCCTGGTTGTCGAGTAGCGAGTACGGCTGATGGTGCGAGAACAGAATGACCTTCCGACCGCCCGCTTGCGCGACGAGCCCTTCGAGCCACGGCACCTGATCGGCGGTGAGATCGTGATCGACGTAGGCACTGTCGAGACCGACCAGCAGAAAATGGTTATTCTGCATCGCACAGCAGCTGGACGACTGGCCAAATGCCGGCAACATCACCTGGAAGTAGCCCTCGCCGCCCGTATACATCTCGTGATTCGCGTTGAGCGTGCGGCTCACGGCGTTCGGCAGCTTTGGCCACACATCCAGGAAGCGTTCCTTCGCCTCCGTCTTCGTGCCCGAGTAATACACGTCTCCCAGATGGAGGGCGAGCTGGATGTCGCCCATCGCGGCCATCGTTTGCGCAATAACTGGTGCGCCGTAGAGACCCGTGCCCCAGTCGCTCACCAGCGCGACCTTCAGCCGCTCGCCGTTGCCGACCTGCTGCGGCTGCGACGGCGGCGCCTGCCACGGTTCCGGTCGGATCCTCCTCCACCACGTGAACAGGCTTCCGAGCCATCCGAAGATGTCGCGTTCGTCGTATTTGACTTCTTCGACCGGCCCGCCTGGATCCGACACGCCGCGGAGAATCTGCGGATTGTCGGGCGGATCTTCGAGCAATCGCGACTGGAGTAGCGACGCAAACTGGTCCTGCACCGAGGTCATCACGCCGACATGCCGGCCGCTCTGCTCGTCGCGCAGCCGCATCAAGGCATCGCTCAGTTGCGCGCGCAGAGCCGCTTCGGTTTCGGGATCGAGCGGTTCTTCATTCGCGCCCTCCGGCATGGGCGTCTCGGTGACCGGCCGCGCACCGGCGCCGGCGAAATTTTCGAAACTGCGATACGACGCGAGCCTGCGTGATGCCATTGGCGACTACCTTCCTTCGCAATGATGGTGACGCGGCGTGCTCGGCGAGCGCCGCGATGATGTTAGTGGTCCCGATTCGGCGTCCCCAGTTTTCGGATGTGATCGTCGTTGATGTCGACGCTCGCGTCGAGCGGTGCGCGTGGATCGAGCCGCGCGTCGCGCGCGCCCGTGGACTCGACGTCAGCGAGCCGCTGCGATGGCGCCACATCGCCACGCCGCTCGTCGTACAGCGCGAACCACGGGAGCCCGTGCGAGGTGTAAGTGCCTGCATCGATCGGGCTCGGCGGGGGGTCGTCGCCGGTGATATCGCGGTATTGATCGCTGTTGACGAGATGCACCGACACCGAGCCTGTATTGTCCGGATCCCAGACGTCCATACCGTACGGGTCGGGGTAGATCTTCTGTGTGATTCGGCCGCCGGCGCCAACACCCATCCGGCGCGGCGACCTGCTGACCGCTTCCGTCATCAGCAGTCCCGGCTCATCCTCAGGAGGCGGCGCGTCCGGAAAGCGCCCCGGCTTGGGCTCGAAGACCGTGACCTGCACGCCGCCGAACACATCGGCGCCGGTCAGCTGCGCTTCGACGCTGTAGCCGGATCCGAGCGGGACAGCGACGAACTGTTTGACGAACCGAGGCGCCGACGTTGATGCCGTCGAGCCAAGGCTGATCGGGACAGACCACGTAGTTCTGCGGATTCGAGGTCAGACCCTCTTCCCACTGGCCACCGCTGACGGCGTTTATGCGGCCGAGATGCACCTGCACCGCGTTGGGCTTCCATTCGGCCGCGTCGAATCCGAGCCACAGTGCTTCACGCTGGTAGACCGGGATAAACGCGCCTCCATCGGCGAGCCATTCCGTCGGCACGCGATCGGCGTAATCGGAAACGGCGCGGATTGGAAATGGGCCAAGTCCCGGTGGCAGCGGGTACTCGCGGCCGTCATCAGGAACACGCAGCGTTCGCTGAAACGAAACGGTAAACCGCTCTCCGATGCGTATCCGGCTGGCTTCGACGCGAATCCGCAACATCGCCGCCGTGCTCTCAGAGCGACCGCGCAACGTTGAGCGCCTGGGCCGGACGCGCGATCGCGATTTGCGCCGACGCGCCGGCGTCTTTCGTCGTCGCCGCCCGCACCGCGGTGGCCTTCAGCATCTGCTTGTCCACGTGATCGGTGAGCCATCGTCCGCCTCCGGCACCGACGAGCAACGCACCGACGAAGCCCGACATCGCGAGCGAAGGAGCCGCGCCCGCGGCCATCGGCGGCCCACCGACGATGGTCGCCGACGCGAACGGACCATAGAGGCCCCAGGATGCGACGGCGGCGACGGCGCCGATCGACATCGATCCGACAAAGCCCGGCCTGATGATCACGGTCCCGTCCAGCGTTTCTTGTTTTGGGAAGACAAACCCGTTGTCCGTCATGTACGCGTTGACGGCGCCGCCGATCGCTCCAGCGACGGCAACGATCAGCAGCACGATCCAGATCGACGCGCCTGTCGTGTCCATTGAACGCTCCTCTCGCCGACGTTGGGTGAAATCGCGTCTACGAAAACTGCACGCCGGCGCCGAGCAGGAACGGATCCTGCGCCAGCTGCCACAGCGCGACAGCAAAGTTCGTTTCCCTGTATCCGCCGCTGAAGTGCAGGCCGATGACCTTGTGTGTGTCGAGGGCGATCACGCACGATCCGGAATTGCCGCCGAGCGTCGAGCAATCGTGCGAGAAACGCGGAAGTGCGCTGGAGATCGACGTCATCGTTCCCGGTTGCAGGCGCTTGACCTCGAAGATGTCGCCGAAAATTCGCGACAGCACGTCGGGCGGCGTGATGCCCTGATTGTCCGAGGCCGGATATCCCACGACGTACACGTTGAAATCGGTGGTGCCCACGGTCGGTTCGGCGCCGGAGACAGGCAGGTACCGGGGGCGTGCTGAATCCCGGCGTCGCAGTCGTCATCGAAGTTGTCTCGACTTCGAGCAGCGCCAGATCGATGCGAACGTCGGGGTGAATGCCAATCACCTTGCGGACCTTGAACGCCGCAGACGTGTTGCTGCCGCTCTCCGCAAAGTAGTCGATGGCGGGAGTGCGACCGAGTTTGAACGTCCACGCGCCGCTATCGGATGGAATCGAGAAGACCTCCGCCACATGACGGTTGGTCATGATCACGTTTGGGGCAACAAGGAAGCCGGTCCCGACCATGCCGCGGTTGAGCAGATCGATGCGCCCCACGCTCTGCAGCGATCGTTCGATCTGCAACCGGTTATCGTCGAGCACTTCCCATCCGGTCGGGGGCGTGGGGAACGTGCCGTTCTGAACCAGCAACGCCGGGCGCCCGAACAGCAGGATGACGGCTTCGAGGCCAATCTGTTCCGAGGGCGTCAGCGGCGGCGGTTGCTGCGGCTGCTGGTCGCGCATCTGCTGCAGCTTGGTCACGGCTCGTTGCCCGTCAGCAAGCACCTGCTCGGTCGCGCTCGAGTCTGCGACGTTGGTCATGGCCTCGAGCCCTGCGAGGGCCGGACCGGCGCGGCGGTTTGCCAACTGCGGGAGGGCCGCGGTGGGACGCGCCAGTTCGGCTGCCACCGCGTCGAGGTCCGGAAGTTGCCGAAGCGCTTGTTTGGCGAACGATACGGGGTCGCTCATCGTGTTTCTCCTCGGATCAGGTCGGAGCAAGGGGAGGGTAGCACTCGGCGATGAACTTTTTGTCGAGCGCGGAGAGCTTCTCGTTCTCCTCGTAGCTCTTTCCATCGAGCGTCCAGGACGCCGGGAAGGAGTACAGCATGATCGAATGGGGATCGAAGGTCGTGTACTTCGTCTGGCTGGTGGCGTATTTGTGAAACATGTTGCTGTCCACGGTGGCCTTGTCCCAGCGGTTCGGCGGCCCGCCAAGATCTCGATACACCACCGGTTTGTTCCACTTGATGTCCATCGCGGGGCTTTCGTGTTCGTGGACGCAGCCGAGCGCATGGCCGAACTCGTGTAGCACCACCGACGAATAGTCGGCATCGGTGGAGTCGTCGGTCAGCCACCCGTAGTTCATCGTCGGCTCGTCCCTCTTGAAAAACCCGACGACCAGGGCATCCGTGCCAACGGCTGACCAGGACCCGTCGTCCTGGAACGCAATGCGGATTTCCGCATCGCCGGTCTTGACGAACTCCAGACGGATGTTGGCGTACTTCGTCCACTCTTGCGCGAACTGCGCGACGCGCGCCTGGATAGCTGGCTTCCCCTCGAGAAACCGGACGCGCAGGGTGCGTCCGGGCTTCCAGAGCTTCCTGTGCTCCACAGCCATTTCGGGGACGATGCCGGATGGCAGGTTCGACGGATCCTCGGCGGCCGCCGCCCGCACCGCTTCCTGACGGAACTCAGGCGGGATTACACGATCGATGCAGGCTCTTACCGACATCATTCCTCCATCTCTCGCCGCGCCCCGTGCAAAGTCCGGAACTGGCGGCAACAATCGGCGCGCGCCGTGCTGCGGTCGTCACGGGCCGCTGCCATGGGCGCGCGTACTGTTAGACGTTCGATGCGTTCAAATTGATGCGGGCAGAACTCTAACGTAGACGACGAGTCGCTGGCAATCCGCGTGAGGGTATCGAAAAACGCTGGGGCTATTCGGCTTTGAGAACGCTGCCAACGCGTCTGCCGATGCGCGCTGTCGGCACCGCGCAGACGAGGAGCGAAACAGCGGCGACGACGACGGCGACTTGGCCAAATGTCACGGCATCAGTGGCTGGCAACCCGAAGAGCATCGTGGAGAGCAGGCGTCACGCCGGCATAGATGCCCGTCAGAGCCAACGCCAATGCCGCGAGGGCAAAAGCCGCCATCAGCGAGAGGCTGAATCGTCGTGGCGCCACCGCGTCGGACAGATAATGTTCCATCGGCCTGATCTGAGCCGCCACGACTTCTGGAACGATCCGCCGAACGCTCGTGTCTTGCGAAGGGCGCGCAGATTGTAGCGAACGTCGCGAAAGAGTGTCGAGGCGAGGTTCATCATAGTGACGTTCTCTCGACGCGCACGCGGTTGTCGTGACGCACCGCGCCGCCGCCCACGTCCGAGTCGCGTTCGTCGTGGCACAACGGTCCGCTCATCGTCAACGGCGCACGCGACTCGTTGGCGGCGCACGCAACTCGCCTCGTCGAACCGGCGGCCGCACGCCGACTAAAACACACGAGGCGCGGACGTCCCCACCGTGCCCCTGCAACAGCGCCGCTAGAATCCTGGCTTCGTCGAGACGCGGCGCTGTCAGCGGGGACGCGCCTCGTGCGTTTTATCAACTGCGCGTGTACGGCATGCGTCCGACGGTTCGTCGAGTCGAGTCGCGTGCGCCGGCCCGCTCTGCGCGTCTCATTCCGAGCTATGACGGTGTCGCGCGCCTGTCGGTGCCACTCGAGGTGGCGGATGTAGCCGGCTTCGAAATCGACGGTCTTACCGTCATGCGGACGTAGGACTGCCATGCGTGCGTACGGCCCGTCGGTTTGCGCGGCCGCGGTTTGCGCGACGACCGGCGTGAAGGGCGCGGTGCCAAGAAGCGCTGCGCCACTGATCGCAATCCAGAGTTGCTTCATGATCGTGTCTCCGAGCGGCGACGCTCCTCCGCGTTTCGATCCAGTGCAGCCTGGACAGGCATCCTAGTGGAGGAAGACACAACGATACCCGACAGAGATGCGTCGAAATCCGCCGTCCGCCCTCCTTCCGCTTGCGCAACGCTTCGACGTCGCCGCATAGTCAGTGGACGCATGGCCTCCGCGTCCAGGAAAACCGGTGTGCGGCGTCGTTCCGCGACCCGCCGGATCATCGTCCTCGTCGTGCCTCCGGTCGACGAACTCGATCTGGTCGGTCCAGTCCAGGTGTTCAACTCGGTCAATCGCCTCGCGGGCAGGACCATTTACACGATTGACGTCGTCACCAGCGCCGGTGGCCTGACGATCGAGGGCGAGGGCGGTGTCTTGACGTTCATCGCCCGGCAGCATTTCAACAACGTCAAAGGCGTGTGCGACTCCGTGCTCCTGGTGTGTGGACTCCGCTCCCGATCGGCGCGCGATGCGGCGCTCTCGGCGTGGCTGAAGAAGATGTCGGTCAAGGTGCGGCGCATCGGCGCGGTGTGTGTCGGCGCGTTTCTACTCGCGCGGGCGGGGCTGCTCGATGGGCGCCGCGCCACCGCGCACTGGAAGTTCGGGCGCGAGCTGGCCGCGCAATATCCGGGCGTACGGGTCGAGCACGACGCGTGCTGGGTCAAGGACGGGAACATCTACACCTCGGCCGGCTTCTGCAGGAATCGATCTCGCGCTTGCGTGGGTGGAGGAAGACTGCGGCGCCGGTGTCGCGCACGAGGCCGCGCGCGAGCTGGTGCTCTTTCTGCGACGGCCGGGTGGACAGCCGCAAGTGAGCGTCTCGCTCGCCTCACAGGCGTCCGAGATGACGTCGATCCGTGAGCTGCAGATCTGGATCGCCGAGCACCTCGCGACGAGACTGTCGGTCGAGGACCTCGCGGATCGCATGGCGATGAGCATGCGAAACTTCGAGCGCGTCTTCACTCGAGAGGTTGGCACAACGCCGTCCCAGTACGTGTTGCAGTTGCGCGTAGAGGCGGCGCGTCGTCAACTCGAACGAACCGATGGCGGTCTCAAGCACGTGGCGTCGGCGGCTGGGTTCGGCAACGTCGACGTGATGCGGCGAGCGTTTGTCCGGTTGTTGGGGATCACCCCGCGTCGCTATCGCGAGCTCGCCGAAGAACAAGTTTAAGGAGAATCCGCCGATGCCTTCGCAACCGATTCGGTGGCGCATGCACATTTCGGTGCCGCCCGAACATGTGTTCGCCGCGCTCGACTCAGCCGACGGACGCGCGTCGTTCTGGGCTGAATCGGCGCCCGAAATTGACGGCCACATCATTTTTCAGTTCATCAATGGATTGAGCTACAGGAGTCGCATTCTCGAGCGGCGCGCCCCCGACCTGTGGGCAATCGAATATTTCGGCGGCCGCGTCACGTTCAACGTAACCGATGATGGCAGCAGCGGTACAGAACTGCTCGTGACGCACGATGACGTTGCCGAGCGCGACTGGAACGATGTGCACGCCGGGTGGCTGAATGTGTTGTTCCCGCTGAAGGCGTGGATTACGTTCGGGATCGACTTGCGGAACCATGATCCGACACGGTCCTGGGACGAGGGCTACGCCGACCAGTGAACCTCGTGAACCTACTTGATGATCACGTGGCCCTGCACCTGCCATTTCCCACCCGTGGTGCGTACTTCCAGCCATAAGGTCTTGCGGCCCTCGGGCGCTTGATACTCGAAGTCATAGGTTTCACCCACGGCAATGATCTGGCGCGCTGGCACGGCAACCGAATCAGCCGCCGGCAACGGCGCGCCGTCCTTCGTGACCGGCTTCCACGTCACGGGTCCCTCGGCCGTTTGCAGCGCAACCGCGAAGATGTCGTCGGGCGTGATGTTGATGAGCCGCACGCGATGTCGCTCGCCCGCCGTCCAGACGAGCCGCGGGGCGCGTTCGCCGTTCATCACCACTGATTCGGGATCGGTCAGAACACTCGGTTCCTCTGATGTCAGACCACGCCGACCGAGCACGATCACGTGGTCGGTGGCTGGATCGAACGTCTCATCGATATCGGTAACGATCAGCGGGCCGTACATCCCCGACGACAGCTGCCGGTAATCATGCAGGTGCGTGTGGTAGATGAAGGTGCCGGCGCGCGGCGGCGTGAAGCGAACGGCGAATGTGCCTCCCGGTTCGATCATCGGCGTCTTTCGCCGGCCGATTCCACTCCAGCCGTGGACCCCATCGTAATAGCTGTCGAGCTCGATCCCGTGCCAGTGAATCGCCGTCGGTTCCGCCATCCGGTTCACGAGCGTGATCTCGACGGGCTCGTTGCGCCGCAGCACAATCGCCGGACCAGGTGCAACAGTCGTGTCCGAGGCTGGCGGGGCATCGCCCTCGCTCAACACAAATCCAGTTGGCGGCACATCGCCGTTGCGGCCAAGCGCTTGCTGCATGGTCAGTGTGAGCTTGCGGGGTCGCGCATCGCTGATCACGGACCCCGACGTGAACATCGACTTCGACCCACGCACGGTGACACCGATCACCATACCGGCCATGCCGCCCGACTTATCGTGAGTGCTCTCGTGACCGACGTGCGCGCCGGCGCCGTGCCGTGTATGCGCGTCAGCGTCGGCGAGACGCCGCGCGGGCGACACGTGGTGCATGATGTGGCAGTGGAACAGCCAGTTCCCTGCACGTTCCGGCGTCCACGTCATGGCCAGGGTGCCGCCAGGCGGCAGTAGTTGCGTCACGACGCGACGCCGGTGTTCATCATCGATCGGCGAGTCGCGCAGGCCGTTGCCGAGGCTGTTGACATCGAAGTAGAAGCCGTGAAGATGCAGCGGGTGGGCTTGCGAACTGAGGTTGATGACGCGCCACCGGACTGTCTCCCCCAGCTCGTATGTCAATCGTTCGGTTGACGGCCACGACAGCCCATTGATCATGAACGTCAGGCGAGGCGCGAGTGCGAGGAACACCTGGGTGGGTTCGTCAGCCGCAAGGATTTCACCGAGTTGCGCGCGCGTCAGGTTCGTCCATTCGGTGATCACCATGATCCGGTCTGGCTCTGCGCCGCCAGACAGCCGGTCGACAACCAACGCACCAGCCAATTCGCGGAATGGCACGGGCGCGCCAATCGTGGACGCCCAATAGTGGTAGGTGCCAGCCGGCCCGCTCGCGAATCGCACCTCGCGTGTGTGACCCGGCGGTACCTCCACGGGTGCGCAGCGCGTGCACGGTCGCGCGTGCAGAGGCCATGGACGATCAACGCGGCCTCGAGATCGTTGCGAATCGACACCACGATCTCCGTTCCTTCCACGACCCTGATCAGTGGGGCGGGTACGGTCAGCGCCTTGCCGACTTCTCCGAAGGCTTCGATCTCCAGCGCCGGGCCAGCCGGGCCCTCGGGATGCCAGCGCCCGAGGCCGGCGCGTAGTGCCACGGTCAGCGTGCCGCCATCCCGCGTGCCCGCGGCACGCAGGTTGTCGTTTGGCTCGACGATTGACAGCGGCCCGTTCGGTGACAGCGCCGCCGCCGTTTCGGGCCAGCACGCTCCGCCAATCATCAGGAAAAAGGCAAGGCGCGCCAACGAGCAGCGCAGTCGAACAGCAATCATCGCAACACTCCCTACTCGTTCAAGCCGGCGACCGCATGTGAAGCAGCGGTCGAAGAGCGATCGTAGGGAAGTGGAGATAGGTGTGTCGTGAGAGAAGGGTAAGAAAACGGTTATTGACTGGTGACGTTTGCGGAGGAGAGTCGAGCTGGCTTGTCCAGCCCGCACGCCGGCTGAAAAGTGAGCTATCTTACGCTCTGCACCATTCCTCACCGACTTTACGAGGAGCAGCCATGACCATCTCGCGACGTAAGGCGATCGTGATTTCCGGTTCAACGCTGGCAGGACTGTCGCTCGGGATCCTTCCCGACGACCTGCAAGCGCAGGCAACGCCACCGACACCGGCGCCGCAGCAGCCGTGGCCCGAGCAACTCGTCGAACGACCGCTGCGACAGGGCTTTCCAGCGCCACTGCCGCTCAACGCCGATGGCTCTGCGCCGGAACACCCGGCGAGCGCTGCAGGACCCATCACCGATCCACTGATGTGGCGCACGCCCAATCGCCAGGCGCCGGAGATCGAGTACGACTACCAAAAGATGAAGATCAAGGTGGACACGCGAGGACTGGGAAAGCTCGCCGGGACGTTGCAGTTCTCTGATCTGGAGAAGCTGCCGCGCGTGACGCACACCTTTTTGCTGCAGTGTGGCGCTCCGAACCCGCGCGGCATCGTCAAATGGACCGGAGTCCGCTTCAGCGACTTCGCCGATACGCTCGGCCTCGTATCCGGTGTCCACTACTGCCGGCTCATCGCGTCTGACAAGGCGTACGTCGACGAGCCCCTGGCGACATTGAGGCACCCGCAGGTCATGCTCGCGTGGATGATGAACGACGCGCCAATTCCACCAAGGCACGGCGCGCCACTGCGGCTGATCCTCCCGTTCCGTTATGGGCAGCGCAGCATCAAAGCGATCACCGAGATTCTGTTCGGCACGCCCGGGCTTCCACCACCGCCGACAGCGGCGTAACAACGCACGGCAGTTACGCAGACGCAGCGGGCCTTGGCTCGGCGACGACGGTTTGAGGGGAGTCCGCAAACTTCAGGCAGTTCCGTCCCGCCTCTTTGGCGCGGTAGAGCGCGGCGTCCGCGGCGTCGAGCACCAGTTCGGGCGTCGAGTGACGCTGAGAACGTGCCGCGAGACCGATGCTGACGGTGATCGTGATACTCGCCTTGGCGCCCTGCTGATTCGGGCGCCTCGTTCTCGACGGCTTCCTGGCTGGCCGGTCGGGAGCACGCAGAACAAAGCCGGCCTCGGCAATTGCCTTGCGAACCGATTCCATGAACGGTGCCGCATCTACGGCTGAGCGGCCGCGAAACACGATGAGAAATTCTTCGCCTCCATAACGGAACGCTCGCCCTCCTCCGCCGACCTGTGAGAGCTTCGCGGCAACCATTTTGAGGACATGGTCCCCGACATCGTGCCCGTAGGCGTCGTTGAACTTCTTGAAATGATCGACGTCGCACATCGCCATCGCATACGTCCGTCCGAGTTGCCCCATCATGCTGTTGAACCCGCGTCGGCCGAGCAGACCGGTGAGCTCGTCGCGGTAGGCGATGTCGTAGCCGTGGTCCAACACCGTCAACACCAGGATGAGCCCGGCCGTCCCTGTGTAAAACAGCAGGCCGTCGGTCGTGAGCGTCGAATTGACACCCAGGAATATCGCGGCGAGCGCCCAGAGCAGTCCCTCTTCAACCTTGCGACGACGATGGAAGACCAACGTCAGGAGCGTGATCGCCGCGATCGCGAAAGAAAGCTGTGCCATCCAGGGCGTCGACAACAACCCTTCGGTCTGTTCGCGCCAGCGCAGGAAAGGTTCTGCTCCTTCGCTCATCTGACCAGCCATCCACGCGACGCCGGCGGCTTGCGCGAACACGATCGCAAGCTTGAGGACACCTTGAAGCGAGATCACGCCGTTTTCGCGCAACACACTAAAGAGTGCGAAGTTCAGCGGAAGAAGAAAGACGACGGCCAGCTTGGCGTTGTATGCATCGTCGGGCCAGCGTTCGAACGCACTCAACGCCAGGCCGACAGCCAGGGCAACCGAGAGCAGCCGCGATTGATCGTGATACCAACACAAGAGAATCGCTGCCGCGACTGCGGCAAAGGCGAAGTACACGGCGTATGGCGCAGCCGCGTCGCGCACAACAGCTTCCTGCTGCAGCGCCCACGCCGCAGCAAGGATGACACCGCCTGGTGTCAGCAGACCGATCAGAAAGCGCCGGGTCGACGTGTCGTGGGCCATGCTGTGGGTTTCGGCGGGCGTGCCGCGCCGCTAAATCGTTCTCCGCCGCAACAGAAGCGCGATGGCCAACACCCAGCCGGACATGGCAAACCACAGGGCTGGTTGCGCGGCGAGTAATCGCATACGCGAGCCGGCGGAACTCGTCGTCGTCTCGTCCGCGGCGGGCGCGACCGCGGGCACCGAGACGATCGCCGCGGCCGGCGTGACGATCGTCGGGGACGCGGCCCTGAGCTTTGCCAGCTCGCTTCGAAGATCAGTGAGTTCGCGTTCCATCTGGTGCACCAGCAAACCACCCACGGCACCGGTGGCGAGTGCGCGCGCATTCTCTGCGCTCTGCGCGGCGGTGCGCGCAAACTGGATCACTTCTTCGGCCGCCCGATCTTTCGCGTAAGCCTTCTCCGCCCGCGTCAGAAACGTTCGCGCCTGCGTCAACGCTTCATGCGCATATTCCTGTTCCTTGACGCCGATCGTACCGGGGCGATCGGTTGGCAGAAGGCCTGAGTGGGAAGCCAACTCCAGCGCTTTGCGCGCCTGCAGCAGCTGGTTGGGCACGTCGGGCACTTTCCCTGAGGCGCCCGAGTCGTACGTCGCATAGTGCGTGAAGAAAAACAACGGACGATTGATGACAATCGCGTTCTTCTCGTTGTCGGAGCTCTCCTTTACGCTATAGAGCACGACCTCGGGACTGGGGTCGACGACGGCGTAGTTCGGCTCCGCGGTCACCATGAGCCAGAAAGTCTGGTACGGTGTCGTGAGGTTGACGGCGACGGGATTGTCGCGGTGAAACGTGATCTCACCCAGGTTGGAGGCTTTACCGTCGACCGAAACGGCCCACAACACATAGGTCAGGAAGTCGATGCCCAACGTGTGCGCAGGCTTGAGGCCCGAGATGCCGCCGCGATTGATATCGAGCTCAACGAAGCCTGGTCGGCTCCCGACCTTGAGCTTGATCCGCGCATCGGGTGCTCGCCGCGTGCCGCGCAACCGCACCTCCATCGAACCAGCGAGGTGGCGGTAGCTGAGGATCTGTCCGTCCGGTTCTTTGAGTTCAACCAGCCGCAACTGCGTCTTGGTCACGGATGCTTGGGCTCTCGCCAACAGCATCGGTGCGTCGATCAGAACGAGCAGCACCAACGAGACGACGAGGGTTCGATGACACGCCCGGCACAAATGTAAAGTCATAAGCAGCGCTGGCTGCTCCTGTTATCGGTGCTTCGAGCGGTGTCATTCAGCGGGCGCAGAGACGCGCGCTGCATGCCGCTTCCCGAATCTTCGCGGGGTTGGTCACCGGCGGCGTCGCGGGAGAGTTCGAGTGTTGATCGGTTGGGTGATGTGAGAAGCTAACCACCCTGGCAAGGAGGACATCAGTGTTCATGAGAGATCGTCGCTGGCTGATCGCCGCGAGCCTCGTCATCATGACTGGTTGGGTCGCCGCCGGCGTGCAGCGCCCGCAGACGAACCTCCCGCTCGATCCGCCGCGCGAGCGCGGCACGAGCGTGACCCCCGCGTACGAAGGCTGGTACGCGAATCCCGATGGCACCTTCAGCCTGCTGATCGGTTACTACAACCGGAATTCGAAGGAAGCCCTCGACATCCCCGTGGGCCCCAACAACCGCGTCGAACCCGGTGGACCCGACCAAGGCCAGCCGACGCACTTCGAGATTGGACGGCAGTGGGGCGTCTTCGTGATCAAGGTGCCCAAGGACTTTGGCACCAAGGCCATCACGTGGACGATTGTGGCCAACGGCGAGGCGCAGGCGATACCGTTCACCCTCAACAAGGGCTATCCGATCACCCCGTTCAAGGAACTTGGCATGGGCAACCAGCCTCCGGTTCTCGCCTTTTCTCAGGGCGGAGCGAAGGTCACTGGCCCGCCGACAGGCGTGTCCGCCAGCTTCAGTGGAACCGTCAACCAACCCGTCGCGATTCGTGTCTGGGCTGAAGACGCAAAGGCAGCGGGCGAAGCCGAGCCATCGGCCCGCGGCCGTCGTGGATCTGGCTCTGTCGCGACTGTCTCGTTCCACAAGTTTCGCGGTCCGGGGAACGTCACCTTCGACAAGGCGCGCATTCCCGTGGAGAAGCAGGGCGAGATGGTTACTGCCGCGGCAACCTTCGCGAGCCCGGGCGAGTACCTGCTGCGCGTGCAGGCCAACGACGAATCGGGCGAGGGCGGCGCCGGGTTCCAGTGCTGTTGGACCAACACCTACGTGAAAGTGACGGTCACCCAATAACTCCAGGGCCGGTCCTGAGACCGGCCGGGAGCTGTCCCGTCGCTGTAGAGACGGGTCTGTAGACCGGCCCGAAACCGGCCCGTTCCCGAGTAAAATCCAGAGGGAGCCCGAACATGATGCGAGTGAAGTTTCGGCCGGCGCGAACGATAGCGGCAGGCGTGTGTGCGCTGAGCGTCGCGCTCATGATCCCAGCGCTGGCGGATGCTGCCGACGCACCGCAGGCGCCCACGTTTACCAAGGACATCGCGCCGATCTTCCAGGAAAAGTGCGAAGCGTGTCACCGGCCCGATTCGATCGCGCCGATGTCGCTCGTCACCTTCGCCGAGACGCGTCCGTGGGCGCGCTCGATCAAGGCACGCGTCGTCGATCGCCAGATGCCGCCGTGGCAGATCGATCGGACCGTCGGGATTCAGAAATTCAAGAACGACCGATCGCTCAGCGACGATCAGATCGAGACCATCGTTCGTTGGGTCGACGCCGGCGCTCCACAGGGCGATCCGAAAGACATGCCGCCTGCGAAGGAGTGGCCGGATGGCCAGGGTTGGAACTTCGCGGCCGCGTTCGGACAAAAAGAGCCAGACCTGATCATCAAGTCGCACGACCTCACCATGCCGGCGCTCGCACAGGACGTGTGGGACAAGCGCGTCACCCCGTCCGGGCATCACCGAGCCGCGCTGGGTTCGCGCGATCGAAATTCGGCCCGAGACGATCAAGGGCCGCAAGATAACGCATCATGCGATCGCCTACCTCGATCAGACGGAGCCCGGCGTCGAGAACGTGCCCGGGCTGCCGACGCCGTTCATGGAGTGGGCCGTCGGCAAGCAGGGCGAGATGATGCGGCCCGACACCGGCAAACTGCTCCTGCCGGGGTCAAAGTTCCGCTGGGACATTCATTACTCACAGGCTGGTGAAGAGATCACCAGCAAGGTAGAAATGGGCATCTACTTCTACCCGAAGGGACAGGAGCCGAAGTACCGCACGACGTTGTCACTGGTCCCGGCCGCACTCGGCACGTTGGACATCCGTCCAAACAGCGTCGTGGTGGTAGAGGGCTTCATGACACTTCGCCAGGCGGCGCGGCTCGAGAGCTACCAGCCACACATGCACCTGCGCGGCAAGGCGATGATGGTCGAAGCGATCCTGCCGACCGGACAGAAGCAGATGGTCAGCCTGGTCAGCGACTTCAACTTCAACTGGATGACGACTTACGTCTACGCAGACGAAGCGGCGCCGCTGTTGCCGAAGGGGACGATCCTCAAAGTGACGGCGTGGCACGACAACACCGCGGCCAAGAAGAGTAATCCCGATCCCAATCAATGGGTCGGATGGGGCGATCGCACGGTGGACGAAATGGCCCACGCGTGGATCAACATCGTCTACATGACCGACGACGAGTTCAAAATCGAGCAGGACAAACGGCGCGCGGGTCAGGCGACGATCGCGCAATAGCGAAATGAGCGGGGCTGGTCCTGTCGCCGGACGGCCTCGCCCGCGGGCCCACCCGGTCGTGTGGCACGGCCGCGGCCTGCTCTCACTGTCCTTCGCGAAGCCAATCACACCGAGGTGAGTGACGTTCCTTCGCGCTCATGCGATGGAACGTCACGGCTGATTGACGGTGTCGACCGGCGCGAGGGCGTGCAGCGGGCCGAGCCGCACCAGTTGTGGCCATGTGGCCGCGACGATCCCCACCACGAGCAACGTTGCAAGTCCGCCGCCGACCACCGACAGAGTGGGCCCGAACAGTGCCGCCGTGGCGCCGCTCTCGAAGGCACCGAACTCGTTGGAGAAGCCGATGAAGACGTAGTTGATCGCCGACACGCGACCGCGAAGGTGATCCGGCGTGATGGTTTGCTCGAGTGTGAGGCGGATCACCACGCTCACGTTGTCGAAGACACCGGTAAAAAAGAGACACGCGAGCGACAACACAAACGATCGGGAGAGTCCAAAGCCGAGCGTGGCGAGACCGAAGCCCGCGACAGCAAACAGCAGCGTGCGCCCGGGCCGCTGCCACGGTGGCAGCCTCGTCGTCAGGACCGCCATGGTCAACGCACCGGCGCCCGGAGCGGCACGCAGCCAGCCAAGGCCCGCTGGGCCGACGCCGAGAATGTCTTTGGCGAAGATTGGCAGTAGTGCCACCGCGCCGCCGAAGAGCACGGCAAACAGATCGAGCGTGATCGCCGCGAGAAAGAGCGGGTTGTGGCGAATGAAACGAAAGCCCGCAAAGACGTCGTGCGCGCTGTGTACGGGGCTGACAGCCGTCGGCCTTCGCACGGGCAGCGTTCGCAGCAGCAGCATGAACACCAGCTGCCCGACGGCGGCGGCGGCAAACGACAGCGTCGCCGTTCCTGTTGCGGCGATGAGTAGTCCACCGATGGCCGGGCCGCTGATGGCGGCGAGCTGAAAGATCGACGACAGCCACGCGTTGGCGTTCGCGAACTCGGCGGGTGCGAGAAGTTGCGGCAGGATGGTGCTCACCGAGGGTGACGCAAATGCCCTTCCCGTACCGATCAACGCGAGCAACGAGTAGATCGCGAAGGTCGGTCCCCGCAGCCACGACACGAGCGCGAGTCCGATCGCGGCGATCGCAACAAGCGCGTGGGCCACGATCGCGACGTTGCGGCGGGGATATCGATCGGCTGCATTACCCGCGACGACCATCAGCAACAGCACCGGCGCCAACTCCACGACGCCGACCATTCCGAGTGACCAGGGGTCGCCGGTGCGTTCGTAGAGTTGCCAGCCGACGGCGACGTTGATCATCTGCCAGCCGGCGATCGAGGCAAATCGACCGATCGCGAACCGGCGCACGAAGGGATGACGGAGAGCGGCGTACGCGTCAATCATGAAGGGCGGTGTCGAGGCGGGAGCAGCAGCTCTCAGCGGTGACCGCTATCCTGCGCAACCCCTACGACGCGAACGCATCGCGCGTCATTCGGCGAGACGCGTCGGCGTTTCACCATGCGCCGGCATCGTTAACGGAGAACCGGTTCCGCGAGTCGCAGGCTGACCGGCACGGGCCGTCAGCCGGCGCGAAGCGCGACAGTATGCGGCATGAAACGCGAGTCGCTGGAGATAATCGAACATCGGATAGGCGACGCGCGATACCGCAGCCAGACCGTCGTACTCGCGTCTGAACGGCCGTATCGGCAGCAGCGCGGTCTCACGCACGACGGATCGCAGCGCGCCCCACATCGGAGTGGCATCCCTGATTTCGTATCGCGTAAGACCACGGGGAGCTTCGGGACAGATCTGGAGGAACGCAGCGTAGCCGGCGCCGTAGGACGCGAACTGCTGTATCCGGCCATACACGTGCCGCCGATGGCGGTGTGCGACGATCGCGTCCTCGACAGAAACAACACGGCAGCCCTGACGGGCGGCGCGGATGCTCAGCTCGAAATCCTCGAACCCTTTGAACACGAATCCCGCCCTTGCGTAGCCGCGATATGCCTGATGAAATCCACCGAGCGATCGCAGGGTACGCGTCCGCCAGCACGAATTACAGGCGATCAGCAGCCGCACGTCGTCGCGAACGAGCGGCAGGCGGAGACTGCCGAAGTGATCACTGTAGCGCTCGACCGCACTGTCGACCGAGTGCGAAACCGTGAGTCCACCAGCCGCGTCGATGTCGGGATCGAGGAAGGCCTGGGCACACCGGGCCAGCCAGTCACGACGCGGTACGCAGTCGACGTCGGTGAAGGCGACGAGCTCACCTTGCGCGGCTTCTATGCCGACATTGCGCGCAACCGCCGGACCGCCGTGCGTCGTCTCGATGCAGACCAGCGAGTCGTGATGGGCCAGGCCGAGCCGGCGTAATTGCGGTGCCAGTGGTCGATCGCTCGAGCCGTCGTCGACGAGAATGACTTCGTACGATAACCCTCGACACTCTTGCTGCAAGAGTGCTTCCACACACGTCGCCACGTACTCGTCGGGCGCGTTGTAGACGGGGACGACGACACTGATGCGGGTCATCGGCGACTCATGCGCCTGCCTGGAGGCTTTCGACCAGCGCGCGGCAGAGCGGCGATAACGCTGGATAGGCGCGCGCCGCAAGATCGACCGCTTCGACGGCGAGCGCGTAGGCCTCCGCAACGTCGCCCGACTCGCCACGCAGGAGTGCCAGATAGTACCGAGATGCGACCAAGTTCGGGAGCGAGACCAACTCGCTGCGCCACTTCCCGCGCATCTTCCAGCTCTTTGCGCGCGCCGGGCAGGCGGTGAAGTTGGAGCAGGATGAACCCGAGCGTCATGCGCGCTCGTACCATCGACACGGCACCGCCATCGCGCTCGGCCGCGAACGCCACGCCCTGCATGGCGGAGCTCAGGGCCTCTTCATCGTGGCCCGCTGCGTGGTGGACCATCGCCATCGTGCCATGCGTCTCGGACAGTCCCTCGATGTGCCGGATTTCCTCCCGAATCGCGAGGCTCCGTTCAAGCTCGCGCATCGCCTGGTCAACGTTACCGAGACCCGCGTACGCGAGCGCGAGGTTGTGATACGAGTGACCCAGCCCGAACTTCGAATTGAGCGTGCGCCGCATGGCGAGGCTCTGCTCGAAGCACGACAGCGCCTGCGTGAACTCCGCTCGCGCGATGTGCGCCGCGCCGAGAATATCGAGCGCATGCGCGGGGCTCGTGCCGGCCTCTGCCAGCGGATGCTTTTCGTGCAGTTGGAGGCAGCGCGAGGTCAGCTCGGTCACTTTCTCATAGTTGCCGGTAAGCAAGGACGCGAGGGCCAGCAAGCCCGCGACTTTTCCCTCGAGCCATTCATCCGACATCTCGTTGGCAAGATCCAAGCCTTCGCGACACGTCTCTTCGGCGCGTGCGAAATCCGGCAGACGACAAAACGCATACGCCATGTTCGAGATCGCGACGCCGAGGAGACGGCGATCGCGCTCGTCAGGCAGAGGCTGAAGGATCTCGATGGCCTTGCGATTGTGTTGAATCGCTGCGGCCCAGTCGTTTCTCAGGCCGGCGATCGACGCCTTTCCCAAATGAGCCGACGCGAGTGCTGCACCACGCGCCGTGTCGACCGTCTCGTCGAGAATGCGCTCGATGGTTGAATAATGGCCACAGCGCAGCAGCACGCGGGTCGACGCGCTCGCCAGCTCACCAGCCCGATTGAACTCTCCAATGCGGAAGTAGTGCGCTCGTGCCCTGAGCGACGCTTCCACATCGGCCACATCTTTCGCATGGGCCGGTGTGGGGATCAACTCGAAATAATTGGCGGCGCGGCGGTGGAGATGGTCGCGCGTGTAAGACTCGCCGGTCACCGGAATGCGCGGGTACACGTACTCCTGGTCGAGCGGATGCAGATCATACGCGTCGGTCTCACGACTGTAGCGGACCGTCATCGCCCGCGCGAGGACTGACAAGATCACGCGCACATCGAGCGCGGCGTGAAACGGAGCGAGTAGATACCGGACCGCGACTTCTGGAATCGGGTGGCCAAACACCGACAGCGCTTCAACGACGAGACGCTGCTCGGACGTCAGCCGGCGATACTGCTCCGCGACCAGGTTCTCGAGGACTTCACCCTCGAAGACGAGGTTGTCGCCGACGAGCCGGTCGAAGGTGAGCGTCTGATCGTTTGCAAGGATGCTGGCGATGGCCCCGAGTGCACGCGGCATCCCGTGCACTCTCTGAACACCCCAGCGGAGCTGCGATTCCTGAGCGTTCCTCAGACCGAGCGTGCCCTCGTGATCCAACTCGCGCAACACCTGTATGGCGTCGGCCTCCGGCAGACCGTGATCAATCGGCACGAGCCTCACGCCGCGCATTGCCGTCGGGGAGACCACCATCCGGCGCCGACTACTGGTCAGCACTCGCACACCATGGGAAGCCTGCAGCAGGACTTCGAGGAAATCACGCCACTGTGCGTCCGCGATCACGTCCGCTGGCGTGAACAGATCTTCGAGCTGGTCGATGGCCATCACGAACATGCCGTCGGTCATCCGGCTCAAGAGCACCTCGGCTTTCCTGGCAACCGGCTGGTCGACGTCGCGCAGGACCTGACGTAGACTCTCGTCGGCATCCGGGCCGAGCACCGACACCGCGTGATCGAAGAGCTGATCGAGGCTGGGTTGTCCGCCGCGACCGCTCACGTAAATGACCCCTCGAACCGGCAGCGCCTCACGAGACGATGTCTGCACGTCACCGTGCTCGAGGCGCCGGCAAATGCGCGCCAGCAGCGCAGTCTTCCCGATGCCGGGTCGTCCCACGAGGCAGATCATCCTCACCCCGGGATCAGACAGCAGCGCTTCGACTTTCGCGAGTTCGAGCTCGCGATCACGAAAGGCATCGCCGACATCGCCGAAGGGCAAGCCAGAGACCGCAGCACCCGACGATGTTGCACGACGAGGAGGCTTCTTGCGGCGCTGCTGCTCGGCGCGGGCGTCGGCGTGCAACGCGAGCGCTGACGTGAGCTTCGCGTCGAGTTCATCTGGCGTACCAAAGAAGGCAACCATGTAGCGGTCGACGAGCTCGTTGCGCAACGCCGCCAACGACTCCCCCGCCGGCCCGCGCTCGATGTGCTTCGGCAGCCACGGGACGTCCTCGTCAACGAGGAACACGAGCACTGGTACGCCGGTCTCGACCGCTTGTCGATACTCGAGTTCGGTTATCGACTTTTCGTGATGCTCGGGGATGAAGCCATATCGCCACGCCAGCACCAAAACGTAAACATCACTGCGCTTCACATCGGCGAGACATTTGTCGAGCGGCATCCGGGGGTCTGCGGTGTAGTCCTCCATGCCGATCGTCTGATGCGTGAGGCGGCGGATCGCGCCCAATGCCGCGGCGCGGAATGGCTTCAGATCGGCAAACGTCGAAGAGAGATATACCTGCATCGTCACGACACACTTGGCGTGAACGTTGAGGATTATAGATGAGGCGGGCGGAAGTGCGGCGCCTGCGAATGCCAGGTCAATGGTCGCCGGGACGGGAGCCGCCGCGATAGATTGACTTCTCGTCCACGAAACACAGCGGATTGCCCGACGGGTCGTGCATGTAGAACGACACCTCTCCCCAAGGCCGGCGGGCGATGCCACCCATCGGTAGATTGCCGTCGCCTGTTTCCGCCGACAACCCCCCGCATGCTTGGGCGCGCTGGAACGCCGCCTCGAGATCCGGCACCGCGAAGTACAGGTGCTCGGCATTGCTGCGGACCGCTGCCCGGTCACCATCAGCCACGGCATCGTACACCGCGAGGATCACGCCTCCGCATTCGAAGTAGTGGCGTCCCGACGACACTCGGAAGCCCGGCTGGTCGAGGAGCGCGCTGTAGAATTTGGTCGCCTCCTCGATATTGGTCACCGGCATGATGACGCGGAAGAGTCGAATCGAAGATGTCATGACCCCGACTGTAACGGTCCAGTGTCGAAGCGGACAAGTCGGTATTTCGAAGTACCCATGAGGAGCCACGCGGTGGATCAGAACGGCGACAGCTATCGTGAGCGAGACCGTTGCCCCTTATACACGGCGATTGGCGTCGTCAGTGGGCGATGGAAGCCGATGCTACTGCAGCGGCTCGCAGGCAGACCGCTCGGGTTCGGCGAACTTCAACGATCGATGCCGCGCGTGACCGCAAAGGTGCTTCGCGAGCAGCTTCGCCAACTGCAAGCGGACGACCTCATCACGCGAAGGGTCTTGAGCCCGGCGCATCGCGGCGTCAGATACCAGCTGACGCCGTATGCAAAAACCTTGAACCCGGTCTTCAATGCCCTTCTACAGTGGGGCGTCAGACACCTGGCACGCAGCAGTGCGGCGAGCGGGACCAGGATCGCGTCTCCGGCGTCTGTGAATACAGCGCCGCGATGAACGTGCACGAAACTTCCCCATCGCGTTATTCGGCCCGCAGCGTCACGATCGGATCCACGCGCGTTGCGCGATAGGCCGGCAGCAGCGTCGCCACAATCCCCACGCCCAGCATGATCAGCGCGACCGCGGTGAACGTACCAGGATCGTGCTGGCTCACGCCGTACAAGAGCGTCGTCATCACGCGCACCAAACCAGCGGCAAGGGCGAGGCCGAGCGCGACGCCGACGAGCGTGGGCTTGAGTCCCTCGACGACCACCAGCCGCAAGACCCCGTGCACCGGCGCGCCGAGGGCCAGACGAATGCCGATCTCGCGCACACGCTGGCGCACCGTGTAGGCAAGCACGCTGTAGATGCCCACGGACGCGAGCACGAGCGCGAGCACGGCAAACGCCGCGAGGAGCATCATCGCCAGCGGCCGTTGGCCGAGCGACTCCTCCACCACTTCCTCGAGCGTCGCAATGTCGAGCACGGGCTGCTCGGGATCGATGCCGTGAATCGCGTTGACCAGCGCACGCGTCAGGTTGCGCGGATCCGTCGCCGTGCGCACAGCCAACGTGGACCCGCCGAATGCAAACTGCGCCGGCGGTGCGTAGACGGCGGTTTCCGAATCGGCGTCGCTGGCGTCGAGCGATCCCGTCTTCACTTCGCGGACGACGCCGACAACTTCGGCGGCTTCCTTCGTCATCATGGTGAGCGTCAGGCGCTTGCCGAGCGGATTCTCGCCTGGCCAGAACCGCTTCGCGGTGTTCTCGCTGACGATGACCACTGCGTGGCTTGCCATAAGCATCCGCTTCGCTGAAGTCCCGGCCCGCCCGCATCTGAATCCGCGCGGTGTGAAAGTACCCAGGCGAGGCCAGCCGTACGGCCACGACCGGCATCTCGGATTCCTTCATCGGCGGCATCCCCTCGACCATCACGTACTGCGTCGAACCGCCTTGCAGCGGCAAGGTATCGATCCATGCCGCCGACTCGACACCGGGCAGGGCGCGGACGCTCCGCAGCGCGCGATCGAAGAACTGATTGCGCTGCTCGGGCGTCGCATACTTCGCTTCCGGAATGTCGACGGTCGCCGTGAGCACGTTGCTGGCGTCGAAACCCGGATCGACAGAACGCAGGCCGCTCAAGCTCCGCATCAACAGACCGGCGCCGATCAGCAGCATCAGCGCCAGCGCGACTTCGGACACGACAAGAAGGCTCCTCATGCGGCTGTCGCCGCTCGAGGAATTGCCGCGGCCAGGGCCGGTCTTGAGCGCATCATTTGCATCGCGCCGGGTCAACTGCCAGGCCGGCACGAATGCCGCGAGTAATCCCGTGGTCAGCGCCACGGTCGCGGTAAATGCCAGCACGCGAGTGTCGACGACGATTTCGCCGACTCGCGGCAGGGCGCTACCAAAGATGACCTTCAAGAGATCGACGCCGTAGTAGGCCGCGGCGAAGCCGGCCAGGCCGCCGCCGGCGCCGAGCACCAGACCTTCGGCGAGAAGCTGTTGAATCACGCGCAAGCGGCCGGCGCCGAGGGCGCCGCGCAGCGCGATCTCCTTGGCGCGGCCATGCGTTCGCACCAGCATCAGGTTGGCGAGATTCGCGCACGCGATCAGCAACACCAGGGCGACGGCGCCGAGGAGCACCAACAGCGACGCCCGCACGTCGCCAATCATGTCTTCCTGCAACGGCCGCACCAGCGCGCCCCAGTCCTTGTTGTCGTCCGGATATTGCGCCTCGAGCCGCGTCGAGATCGCCGTCATGTCGGCCTGAGCGCGCGCACATCGATGCCCGGCTTGAGTTTCGCGATGCCAAGATAGTTGTGGTTATTGCGAACCGCCTGGGTTTCCGCGTTCCACGCGAGCGGCACATACACCTGGGCGCGATCGATGAAGACCGGTGCTTGCGGCACGATGCCGATGACGGTGTGAGGGACGCGATTGAGCAGGATGGTCTTGCCGATCGTCGAGGGATCGCCGCCGAAACGCGAACGGAAGAACGCCTCGCTCAGAAGCGCGGTGCGCGGACCGCCGTCGCGATCGTCGTCTCGCGTGAAGCCGCGACCAAGCGTCGGCGACACGCCGAGGATGGGCAGAAAATCCGCTGAGGCGCGAAGGGTGAGGACCGCGTCCGGCTCGCCCGCTCCGGTGAGGACCTGCCGTCCGCTCCGGTAAATTGCCATGCGTTCGAAGACCTGGTTCTGCGCTTCCCAGTCGATGAAATTGGCCGGCGACAGTGCGAAAATCGGCGAGCCCGCGAAGAGCATCGGTGGCGGCGTGTGCCAGATCCGCATGATCCGATCGGCGTCGGCAAACGGCAGCGGCCGCAACACCACGGCGTTGACAACGGTAAAAATCGCGGAGTTGACGCCGATGCCAAGGCCGAGAATCAGCACGCCGGCGATGGTGAAGCCGGGGCTCTTCATCAGCGTCCGGGCGCCATAACGAAGATCGCGGACAATCGATTCGAACACCGGGAGACCGCGGCGATCGCGATATCGCTCCTTCGTTTGTTCGACACCGCCGAGCGCGATGAGGGCGCGGCGACGCGCTTCCTGTGGCGTCATTCCGCCTTTGATGTTGTCGTCGATATGCAACTGCAGGTGACTGTCAAGTTCGGCCGACAGCTCGCGTTCGGAGTGACGCGAGCCAAAAACACCAAACAGTCGCAGGAAGAACGCACGTAGAGATTTCACGTCACTAATCCTCGTCAGTTTCGTCGTTCCGAGAACCCAGGCGAAATGAACCCGCACAACGAGTCATTTCGTGCCGTGGTGTCAGTCTTCGTTGGTGGCCAGGAACCGCGTCATGATCGCGGAGGTCTCTTCCCACTGCCGCGTGTCGCGCTCAATCTGTTTGCGGCCTGAGCGTGTGAGTTTGTAGAACTTGGCCTTGCGGTTGTTCTCGGATACGCCCCACGACGAGGCGATGAGGCCTTCCTGTTCGAGCTTGAGCAAGGCTGGGTAGAGCGTGCCGTAGTTAATCGAGAGCCGGCCTTGGCTGGTTTGTTCGATCCGACGCGCAATCCCATAACCGTGCTGATCGCCCATGGTCAGGAGCGTCCGCAGCACCATCAGAGACAACGTCCCCTGCCAGACGGCATTCTTCTCGAATTGAGTCATATCTATGGCTTTCCCATATGAAGCATATCAGGCTCCTATGGGTTCGCAATAGATAGACGGAGGAGGCCTGCAAAAGGTTGCCGCGTGGCAAACAGGCGAGAATCGTGGGATGTCGCACTGGACTACCAAGCTCATTCACTCCGACGCGCACGCCGCCGAAGGCTTCGTTTCGCTCAACGTCCCCGTGTATCGCGGTTCGACGGTCGTCTTCCCCTCAGCCACCGCCGCGAACGACGACTGGCGCGAGAAGGCCGGGTACACCTATGGCTTGTTCGGCACGCCGACGACACGCGAACTGGCCGCGCGCATCGCACAACTCGAGGGCGGACGCTGGACGTTTCTCACCCCCGGCGGTCAGGCGTCGATCGCACTGATTTATCTCACGTTCGCCGACGCCGGCGATCACGTGCTCGTGCCCGACAGTATCTACGGACCGAATCGAGAATTCGCCATCGGTGTGCTGCGACGCTACGGCGTCGACGCGGAGTTCTATCCGCCCACGATCGGCGCCGGCATTGACTCCCTCCTGCGATCGAATACGCGACTGGTCTGGTGCGAGAGTCCCGGGTCCGTGACCATGGAAGTACAGGATGTGCCGGCGATCGCCACCGCGGCGCATCAGCATGGCGCAGTGGTCGCGCTCGACAACACCTACGCGGCGGGGATCTATTTCGACGCCTTCGCACACGGAGTCGACGTGACGATGCAGGCGCTCACCAAGTATGTGGGTGGCCACAGCGATCTGCTGCTTGGTTCGGTGACCGTGCGCGACGAGCACCTCTACGAACGCCTCGGCCCCGTGCATAGCGGTCTTGGCTACGCGGTGTCGCCCGACGAATGCAGCTTGGCGCTCCGCGGACTGCAGACGCTGGCCGTCCGCCTCGATGCGCTGCAGCGGAGCACTGTCACAGTGGCGCAGTGGCTCGCCGCCCGGCCCGAGGTCGAAACGGTCCTGCATCCAGCGATGGCCACGTGCCCGGGTCATCAGCTGTGGAGACGCGACTTCACCGGATCGACGAGCGTCTTCTCCATCGTCTTTCGCCAAGGCACGACGCGAGAGGCGATCGTCGCGTTCATTGACACGCTCACGCTGTTCAAAATTGGTTACAGCTGGGGCGGAGTCACGAGTCTCGCGGTGCCGTGGTTCTCGATGGAACGCACGCATGGCCATCCCTATGGCGATCGCCTGGTACGCGTCAACATCGGCCTCGAACATGTCGACGATCTGATTGCCGATCTCGACACTGCGTTGCGGCGTTTAGCGGAGCGCTAATTGATCGCGCGCCATGTGACGTGCTACGGGCACGGGGCTCGCCGCAGGAAGTCATTCGACCGGCGACGCACTCGTCGGGTCGGTCGCACTTTGTCGTCGTGCGGCGGCAACCGTGTCAAACCGCCGGCCGGTCGCCCAAAAGTCGAGATCGATCACGGTGTCGGCCATGCTGAGGACCGCGCGGATATCGTCTTCAAGCGCCAGCAGCGCCCGCCACGGCGCCCCATTCCCCGCGCGTGTGGCAGTCGGCGCCGACGAGGGCTCCGCTTCGGACCAACAGGTTGCGCCGATGAGCAGGCAGAAGGCAACGCGCGCCATTCACCGGCGCAGTCGAACAGCAATCATCGATTTGCTCCCATTCGTGTCAATCGACGGCACATGGAGCGGCCGCACGATCGTAGGGAGATGCCGACGTATGTGTCGTGAGAACGGTAAGAAAACGGTGCTGATTTCCTGTCGGCCGCGCCGCTCCTCGACTGGAATGAAATCGGGCGCGCTACGACGAGAGGCGCGCGTACGCGTCTCTCACCACCTCCGGACCAAACTGTCGCTCCAGGCGGCGGACGGTAAAGTGACCCTTGGACACGTCTTGATAATGGTTCATGAAAATCACGTTCATCATCGCTCCACCGGCTGCGCCGATCACCGGCACCGACTGCGCCATCACTTTCTGTGAGACTCGAACGCCGAATCGTGCAGCGATACTCGAGACGAGTCTGACGAGCGCTGGAGCGGCGTGATCCGCCACGCCCTGCTTGGCGATGTATTCGACTGCCTCAGTCACACTGTGCGCAAGCGCGACGCGGACCGCGAAGTACCCCGTTCTCCGCGGCGTCGTCAACCGATGTGGTCCCACCGTACGCAAACACTTGAAGGCACTCGAGTTTTGACTCGGCGGAGGTGAGGGGCTCGCCCTCGTCTCTGGCGATTTCGGCAATCGAGCGAAGCATCACAATCGTCGACGCTGGAAGCTCGAGAAGGAGGCCCAGGAAGGCCAAAGGCACCACCGGCAGCTCCGGTGGCGGCGACAAACGCCTTGTGCTGCCAGTACCTCGGTGCTCGGTGAGTGTGCCCAAGCGTGGACAGTGCGACGTCCAAGGCGCTGGTGATTGATTTGTTCGTCGCTTTCGACACCAGCTGAGATGCGCCGTCGGGCAGCGCTCCCAGCAGCCTATCGACGGGCGTTCCGATGACGTTGGCAATGCGCGCGGCCAGGCTCGTCGTTTCGAGCAACTCTTTGGCGCGCCGAAGTGCGGCGAGGTCGTGCGGTTGGAGTTCCATGAGAGCGACCTCCATGCTACCAAGCGGCCGCCCGATGCCGAGCGAAGCGACGGGGAAGTCTGGTTTCGACTTCCCCGTCGCGGATGCCTTAACGATCGATGCGCACGACCGTCGTTGCGTGGAGGGTGGCACCCTCCTGGTAGCGGATCGTGCCGAAGTACTTCTTTCCTGCTTCGAGGCCGTTCCACGACAGGTTCACGGTACCGCTACCGCCGATCGTCGCCGTCGACGGACCCGTGACGGTCAGGTTGCCGGCATCGGCCGTCCCCAACTTCCAGGCGTGCAGGGTGTAGTTCGCGTCTGGTCCATCGGTTTGCCAACCGTGCACGAACAGCCGATATGTCGCCGCTGTTGGGTTCGCCAGCTGGATCTGTTCGGCCGACGTGCCGCTGCCGCTAATGCCGACGAACGTCAGCGAGCTGTCGGCATTCACTCTGTAAAGATAGAGGTCGATATCGTCCGCACCGTCGGTCTCCGGATCGAACATCGAGATGCGCAGCACCGTCGTGCCGGCCGGCACCACGATGTCATGCGTGATGATGCCCTGGTTGGCCGCGGGGGTTGCCGTGTTGAAGTTGTCAGTCGGATCGTCGGCCACTGTGCCGGAGAACGGCTCTGACGCGACCAGGCCGCGCGGGACGTAGGCCAGAGGGCCGTTGTAACCCATCTTGATCGGGTATGCGAATCGGACCAGCGGCCCGCGAGCGTAATCTCGCCGGGCGCCGCGATCGCCACCGGACGCACGACGATTGGGCTGCGCGCGGTGTGGGTTCCGTCCGACCAGGTCAGCGAGCCGAAACGGTAGGTGTTCAGCGGCGCCGATCGGTGCGGGTAATCGTCACGTCGAAGGACGCTGTGCCACCCGGCGGCGAGCGCCAGTGCGGGTGGATTGACACTCACCGTGAAGCCGGCGGGGGCCACGATACTCGCCGTGTAGGTTGGAGGACGAACCGGTCACGTTCGTGACGGTTCGGCGCAGTGTCTGCACGCCGGCGAGATCGCCGACCGCCAGCGACGGCTGATTCAGATCGCTCGCGTCGAGCGCGGGGATACTCGCGATGTCGCCGCAGCACAGACCCTGACCCTTCAGGAACGCGAGATAGTCGGCGTACTCGGCGTCGTACACGATCCCCGGGTTCTCCGCCAGATTCGGACGTCACGTGCCCTGATCCGATGTCGAATGGAGTGGCAGCGTTCAGCGCGGCGCGGCGAGCAGCGCGGATCCGCGGTGGTGGCGATCGCCGAACGTTTCGCCGCAGGCGACCAGTCGGGGTGCGCCTGCGTGAGCAGCGCCGCGATGCCGGCGACGTGCGGGCTCGACATCGACGTGCCGCTGTAGAGATCGAAGTCCTTGCCGGCGTTGCCGGGAGGCGCCACGGCCGCGAGGATGTCAACCCCGGCGCCATGAAGTCCGGCTTGAGGATGTCGCCGCGCCCGGCCAGGCTTGGGCCGCGTGACGAGAACGCAGCGACGTCGGGAGCCGGCGACAGAATTGGTGACGCTGGCCTGGCTCAGCTTGGCCGTCGCGCCGCGCCCGCCGAGTTCACGTACGACACGATCGCGGGACCCGCGACGTTGTCCACATGGACCGTCGGCAGCGAGTGCAGGTCGGCATTGATGGTGTTCGCGAGTGACGTTGTAGAGCACCATGCCGACACCGCCGGCGTTCTTGACCGCCAGACTCTTGTCGACGCGCGCGTTGGCGGCCGGCGGCGGCACCATCCGCGTTCGCAGACGACGATCTTTCCCGCAACCTTCGCGGGATCGAGCACCGGATGGCCGGTGCCCGTCTGCCGAGAAGCACTGTCGCACGAAATCCGGATCGGCGCCGGCGACGCCGCTGGCCTTGGCCAACACGATGGGGGCGGGTCCAACGCCCGGCGTGAGCGATGCGCCTGTGTACACGGCGCCGTTGCCAAGCGTGACCGTCGCGGTGCCGGAACGGCTGTGGGTGCCTGCCGCCACCGACGCGAGCCACGGGCTGATGTGCGCCACAGTGCTTGCCGTCGGGCCGCTGTTCCCCGCCGCGGCGGCAACAAACACGCCGGCGCGTGCGGCGAACAGGTACGCCACCTCGACCGAGTCGAGGTAGTTGGTCGACGTGCCGCTAATCGAGTAGTTGATCACGTCCACGCCGTCGATGACGGCCTGGTCAATCGCCGCGACCGCGTCGCCGCTGTTGGCGCCGCAACCGCCCGCGCCGTTGTCCCAGCACACCTTGTAGACGGCGATCCGCGCGCGCGGCGCAATACCGCTGACGCTCCGAAGCGCCGACGCCGCGCCGGTGATCGGCACGCCTTCGTTACCGCCGGCGGTTGATGCCGTGTGCGTCCCGTGCCCGTTGAAATCGCGCGGTGAGAGGAACTCGTGCGGGAGCACGTTCTCGCACCCGCGTGCCGCGCAGAAATACTGGGCGCCAATCAGCTTCTGATTGCAACTGCTCGCGTTGAACGATCCGTCGAGTCCTTCTCCGGAGGCGCACTTGCCATGCCAGCCGGGGATCTGATGGTAGTCGAGCTTGCCCGGCTGACCCTTCGGCCCCACGCCGGTCCGGTCGGTGAAGCTCTTGCTCTCGGGCCAGATGCCCGAATCGACAATGCCGATGATGACGTCCTCGCCTTTGAACCCTTTCGTCCAAAGGCCGTCGACTGGGTCCTTCAACCCGAGAAATGCCGGGGTCGTCGCCGTTTCCATCACGACTTCCTGCGTCTTTTCGACAGCTAACACGCCCGGAGTTGCCCTCACCGCCGCGACCTGCTCGCGCGTCAGCACCGCGGAGAATCCGTTGAACGCGTAGCGGTAGTCGTACACCTTTCTGCCGCCGGCTTTCGACAACACGTCGTTGTGGCGGGAGTCGAGGTACGCGGCGTAGCGCACCACGTTGCCATTCGTCGGATTGAGCTTCTGCCCTCGAGGCTGCGCCGTGGCAGGCAGCCCGGGCAGCCCACCGGTGTACGCGACCACCGGAGCGTCGATCATCTGCACGATATAAAGGTCCGACGCGGAAGCCTTGGGCGCGGCGGTGTTGACCGGAACATCCTGCGCGCCCGCGGGAAGTGCGGCGGCAGCGCTGAAAATGAGAGCGACGAACGTACTTCGCAGGGTCGCCGATAAGCGGTTGTGCACCATTAATCTCTCCTCTTGGGGGCGTATACGGGACGACCGCCTGTGGCCCGCGCGCGGTGTCCGCCTTGCTCCTGAAAAACCGCGTACGCAGTCCCGTTGAGCTGGAAGGTGCGCCGATCGTACGAGACGGGGTGACCCCAGTCAAGCGCTGACCACCGAATTTTGCAGAGTGTTGTCGAAGATTTTCACGCTCGCGTGCAAACGCTCGAGATGCACGTGCGCCGGCAGAGGCCTCACTCCACTCGCAGCGCGCGCTCATGGCAAGTCATGTCCGGATTTCAGCAGGCCCCACGTAGGTGTATGTGGGGGTTAGCTGATGAGGGTCGCGGTTGTGGGCGGTGGGCCGGGTGGCCTGATGGCGGCACGGTTGCTGGAGCAGAAGTCGGACGGCGAGTGCGAGATCACGCTCTTCGAGGCGAGCGGACGTGTCGGCGGCAAAATCCAAACGCGCCGGTTCGCGGCGGCGCCGGCCACCTACGAAGCCGGTGTGGCGGAGTGCTACGACTACGAAGCGATCGGGCGCGATCCGCTCAAGGAACTGGTCAGGGACCTTGGACTCACGCCTTTGCCGACCAGCAGCAGTATGGTCGCATTGAACGGCGTCACCATCCGCGACGACGACGAGATCGCGACGCACTTCGGCCGGCGGACGATGGCCGCGATCGAGCGATTCCGCCGCGATGCCGCCGCGATGATGCCGATGGCAAGTTGGTATCGCGGCTTGGTCCAAGACGACAATCATCATCCCTGGGCCAACCGAACGGCCGAGGACATCCTCGACGCCGTCGATGACGCGGTCGCGCAAACGATATCTCAAGATCAGCGCGCACAGCGACCTCGCGACTGAACCGCACCTGACCAATGGACTGGTCGGGCTGCGAAATTTCCTGAAGCAGGTGCCCGGCTACGGCGCCCAATACACGATCGAGGGCGGCATGGAGATGCTGCCGCGGCGACTCGCCGCCCGCATGACGGCGACCGACGTGCGGCTGAACGCGCCGGTCGTTGGCGTGTGGAGGCAAGACGAGGGAGCCTACGCTGTCGATGTCCGTCGTGGCGGTCGCGTGCTGACCGAGGAGTTCGACGCCGTGGTGGTCGCGCTGCCCTACCATCTGCTGCGCACCATCGAATGGCGCGGCGACCGTTTGCGGCGCGCAATAACCCGGCACGTGGCGCACTACGATCGGCCAGGACACTACCTGCGCATCTCGATTCTGTTCGACGAGCCATTCTGGCGTCCGACGATCACCGGTTCGTGGTTGATGCTCGACGCGTTTGGCGGGTGTTGTGTGTACGACGAACGCTCCGGCGGCGACACCGCCCACGGCGTGCTCGGCTGGCTCATCGCGGGGGCCGATGCCCTCGCGCTGTGCAACGCTGACGACGAGACACTCGTCGCCCGCGCGATTGAATCACTGCCCGACGCCCTTCGTGCGCAAGCCCGCCCGCGCGTGATCGAAGGCAAAGTGCATCGGTGGGCGGGGGCGTTGAGCGGCACGCCGGGAGGCTTTCCTCTGCGCGATGCCCGTGCGGCGCATCAGCCCGAGCCGGTCGACCACGATCGTCTCGTGATGGTCGGCGACTATCTATTCGACTCGACGCTCAACGGAGTGCTGCGCTCGGCAGAAATCGCAACGGACATTGCGCTCGCTGAACCCGCACGGCTCATTGCAGCGCTTCCCGGAGGAGCAGTCGCGCCTTCTCCCAATCTCGCCGCACGGTACGATCGGTGATGCCAAGGGCTTCGCCGATTTCGACGTCAGTCAGACCGCCGAAGTAACGCAGCTCCACGACCTGTGCCAACCGCCCGTCCAGGCTCGCGATGTGGTCGAGCGCTTCGTGCACTCTGAGGATCTCGTCTTCGGGTTCCAAACGGCCCGGGATCAAGCGGTCGGTCAACGTCACACGGACCGCGTCGCCGCCGCGGCGATCTGCCTTGCGCCGACGGGCAAAATCGACGATCACCGAACGCATGACGCGTCCCGCCCATCGCATGAAGTGCACGCGGTCCTCGAGCCGAAGGCGTCCTGCGGTCGCGAAGCGCAGATAGGACTCGTGAACGAGCGACGAGGTGTCGAGCGTCAGCTGGCGGCCGGTCGCATGTAACCGCGCACGGGCGAGCTTTCGAAGATCGCTGTAGGTCGCAGCAAAGAGCGCGTCGGCCGCACCCGCATCGCCCTCCTGGGCCCGATGAATCAGTTCCGTGAGACTGGAGCGATCGCTCATCACCACCAACACGCCGCTCGATTATGGTTCACGCCTGCTTGATGTCAAGCCGACCGTCACCGGCCTACCGTCACGATCCCATGTCCGGTTTCCTGCGCTTTCTCCGTAGATACAGGGGAAGCGACTTTGGAGATCACTCATGGGGCAAACTGACGCGTCCGCACCGCCGCGCTGGAGAGAACGTCTTGTCGGGCTCGAGCAGATGACGCCGCGGCTCGACGGCCGGCTCGCCCCTTACATCAACCTCGACAACGCCGCGAGCACGCCGCCGCTACGCGACGTGGTTGAGGCGATTGACCGCTTCCTTCCCTACTATTCCAGCGTGCATCGGGGGGCCGGCTACAAGTCGCGCGTCAGCACCGCGATGTACGACGAAGCGCACGACATCATCGCGCGCTTCGTCGGCGCCGACACGCGCACGAACACGGTCATCTTCGGCAAGAACACGACCGAAGCGATCAATAAGCTGGCGTTCCGTTATCCGTTGACGGAGAGCAGTGTGATCCTGTCGACCGAGATGGAGCATCACTCGAACGATTTGCCGTGGCGGCGCGCGACGGTCGTGCGGGCGCGGGTGACCGCAGACGGTCGGCTCGATGAAGACGACGTCGATCGGCTGCTCGCGCGAATACGGTGCTCGCATCGCGCTTGTCGCCGTGAGCGGCGCCTCGAACGTCACCGGGTTCGTCCAGCCGATCCACCGTCTGGCGCGAAAGGCGCACCGCGTCGGCGCGAGCATTCTCGTCGATGCCGCGCAGCTCGCACCGCATCGGCGGATCGATATCAAGCCGGACGACGATCCGGAGCACATCGACTTCGTCGCGCTCTCGGCCCACAAGATGTATGCGCCGTTCGGAACCGGGGCGCTTGTCGGCCGCCGCGAAATTTTTCTGCAAGGCGCACCGGAATACCGAGGAGGCGGCACGGTGGAGATTGTGACGCCCGCGGACGTCGTCTGGGCCGGACTGCCGGATCGCGAGGAAGCGGGCAGTCCCAATGTGATCGGAGCGGTGGCGATGGCTGTAGCCGCGCAGACGTTGATGGACGCCGGCATGGAGCACCTCGAGCAGCACGAAGCGTCGCTGACCAAGTACGCGCTCGAGCGGTTGCGGTCGATTCCTGGCGTCGTCATCTACGGGGAGGGCGACGCGCCACAGGGGGGCGATAGGGTCGGCGTCATTGCGTTCAACGTCGCGTCTACGCACCATGGGCTCGTGGCCGCCATTCTCAGCTCCGAGGCTGGGATTGGGGTGCGTAGCGGCTGCTTCTGCGCGCAATCGTACGTGGCGCGCCTTCTAGGGCTCACGCACGCGGATCAAACCACGTGGCATCGCGAACACCTCGCGGGAAATCGATCGCGCAGGCCAGGGATGGTTCGCGCCAGCCTGGGTGCCTACAACACGTTCGAGGAGATCGACGCACTCATCGCGATGGTGCGGCGCATTTCGCACCACGACTATCAAGGTGAGTACGTCAGTCGGTCGAAACCGGCGACTATCGCGCGGTTGGCGCCGAAGAGCCGATGTTTAGTGTGTTCGCGACACCACGGCATTGACGGTAGATACCTCGTCGGGCCTCCTGTGCGCGGAGCCCGCTGGTAAGGTCCACCGCCACTTCTTTGGAATCGCGTCACGCATCGGGCAGGGTGTGTCGACGCCCGGGACACCGTCGTTTGTTGCGGGTCCTGGTAAGGCCAACCCCCGCACGGTCGCGCTCAAGCATGGTCACGGCGACGCAGTGGCGTTGCGCCACTGGAGTAGCCGCACGATGCGCGATCTCGCAATGACGAGCGGCCGCCTCGCCGCGTGCCGTCGGCCGATCACCAGGCCAGTGGTGCTGGTGGGTCCGACACCGATTGAAAGCGGATCGCCACCACCGCATTGCGATCGCGCCGGCTCGCGAGAGGGATGAGTCCGGCCTTGAGCAACGTGTCGCTCTCGCTCTCGGTCATATAGCGTTCGGCGCAGGCTTGCATCGCAGGCTCGTCGTCCTGCTCGAACGTGAAGGCCGGCAGATCGCCGATCTCGCGCTCGTCGCCCGGCTCCATACTCCAGCCGCGCGCAGTAAACGCTTTGCCGATGAGCAGCGCCGTGGCCAGCGCGGGGTTGCCCCACAAGAACTGTTCGCGCACGGGCGGACCGGCGAACTCTTCGAATGCAAAGGCTTCGATTGGATCCGACCGTTTCCCGTACGGCAGACGCAGCAGCACGCGCGGCGCAGCCAGGCCGATCCATCGCGCGGCTTCGCTGCGGCGCAGTGCATTCCACCCGGCCAATGCGCCTGCAGCGTCGCCCGCGAGCGCGGAGTCGGCGCCAGCGAGAAGAGGCCCGCCGGCCTGCGACGCAATCAGTCCAAGCGCCGCGAGCAGCCCGATGTCTGCATCCGATGGGCCGAATTGAAACAACCCGACGAGTGCTGACCAGCCCTCTCCCCCCGGCACGCGCCCGCGGTCGACCCACGCGCGATAGATACCTGTTTGCGCGAGCGTGCCTTGCGCGGCGACAATGTCGGCGAGGAGCTCCTCGCGAGTCACGTCGAACAAATGGAGTTGCAGGTTCTCGTCGAGCTCCAGACTGGAGATGAGCCAGTGCACTCCGCGCCAGGCCGATTCGAGCGCCTGGTACGCCGGCGCGTGCAGCAGCGCGCGCATCTGCTCGGCGATCGCCAGGTCCACTGCCGCCACGTACGGCTTGGTTTGGGTCGAGGTGTCCTTGACGATGTATGGCGCGACAATGTTGTGGATCAGCCCATCGAGGGCATTTGTGGGCGCCGTCACAGGTGTGGAACCGGGCTCGGTGGGTTTGCCCAACAAGCGGCCGAGCAGCGCATCCATTTCCGTTGGCGGGTTGGTGCGCGCTTCACGCAGGACTGTGAACAGGTCGAGCCGAGCGTAGAGCCGGTCCGGATGAAAATCGTCGATCTGATTGAAGCGGATCTCGCCGGTGGACGTGCTCAGTCGCGGCGCCATGCGCCGCATCACATCATCAAAGTTGTCGACATCCACTCGCTGGGTCGGCCGGCTCGCCAGTGGCGAGCCGTTCGGCTACCGGCTTGCCGCTGAAGTCGCCGAGCATCAGCAGACGCATCGGTTCGCTGTCGTCGCGTGGACGGCCGGTGCGGCCGAAGCTGACGTCGAACTCCATCCGTCCTGGCATTGATGGCTCCTGTCGACCAGTCCCACGGAGCCCGGTCGGACGAGAGTCGCCCGTCGGACGTTGCGTGGAGTTGGAGTCTGCAGCAATCGCCATACACATGCAAGCGCCGCATCATCCCCCGGAGGCATGCCTCAGAGCTCGCCGTTACACGTCGTCGTCTCCAGTGCTGGCGGCTCGCGGCCGTTCGGGAGCGATGGTCTCGCCGCGCGCGAGCATGGCGACGAGCGCCGCGATCTTCTTCGCGCGCCCGGCCGGCGTTTTCATGTTGTTGGTGCGAAACGCCAGCGCGAACAGGTTCAGACGACCGAGCGTGCGGAAGGTTTTGCGTGCCCGCGGGTTGGCCTCGATGGCGGCGCGTAGATCCTCGGGAATGGTCGCTTCGTTGGCGCTGCGGATCGGGGCATAGGCCGCGTCCCAGCGGCCATCGGCCTTGGCGGCATCGACCTGCCGCTGGCCGTGCGGCGTCATCCGACCGGCCGCGGTCAGCCGCGCCACATGATCGCGATTGATCTGGCTCCAGATGCTTCGCGCCCGCCGCGGCGTATAGCGCTGCAGAAACGACTGATCGTCGAACGACTTGCGGATGCCGTCGATCCATCCCCAGCACAGGGCCACGTCGAGCGCCTGCGCATTGGTCACCGTCGGCAGGCCCGAACCCTTCTTGTGAATCTTCAGCCAGAGTTCGGTCTCGCGGGCATGGTTCGCTTTCATCCACGCGGCGAACGCCGCCTCCGTGCGAAAGCTCTTGATCTTCCTGGGGTCAGGAATGATCGGCGCCATGAATCTCCTCGCATCAATCCCACGCGATGCGTCGGCCGGTTCGAACCGAAGCGCGCGAACGAGATTGGGCCATTCTCGTAGATCCTAAGAGATGCAGCCGGAAACGTCGACCGGCTCACAAGGAGGACCGACATGGAAGAAAGGGCAGCAGCGCCATCGCCGCGGCAATCCTTACGCGCCGTCCTGCGGGGCCTTCCGGATCTGCGACCCAATCGAAAGGGGCGACGCCCAGCGGTGTCCGCTCCCGACACCGCCGCTCGTGTCCTGGAAGCCGCGAGGGTATACGCGTTTGCGAGCGTCGATTATCCCGGCGCGGCCTTCACCCTTGTGTTCGACACCGATGGCACCACCGCAGTGGGCGCGTTCATTTTCGATCCGACCAGCGGCACCTCGCCCACAACCGCATTTACCTTCGCGGGCGGGGTCTATCAGATTCTGAGCGTCCCGGGCGCGAACGCGAGCATCGCGACCGGCATCAACGGCGTCTGGCCTGATCGTGGGGGTGTACGGGGACCCGGCCGGGGTCACGCATGGCTTTGCCAACAATGCCGGCACCTTCAGCACTGTCGACTTCCCCGGGGCCACCGGGACGCAACCGATCGGCGTCAACGATGCCGGACAGATCGTCGGCAACTACTTCGACGCTGGCAGCAACGAGCACGGCTTCGTCAGCAGCGGCGGCATCTTCACGGCGATCGACTACCCCGGGGCCACGAGCACGGCGGCCGCCGGGATCAACAGCGCCGGAGACATCGTCGGGATCTGGTCGGATGCCACGGGCTCCCACGCCTTTGTGCGCCAGGGCAGCGTCTTCACGCCCATCGCGTTTCCGCTCGCGAGTACCACCGCCGCCTTCGGCATCAACGACGCCGGGGAGATTGCCGGCTATTACACGGATGCCACCGGCAACAACCACGGCTTCATTTACGCGAGCGGCGCCTTCAGCACCGTGGACGTCGCCGGCGCCCGCAGCACTCAATTGACCCGCATCAAAAACGCGGGCCACGTCAGCGGCGGCTTCATCGATGCTCTTGATGGCCAACACGGCGTCACAGGTCAATGAGCGATCGCACGTAGCGCATGGACAAGCTGAAGCTCGTCACGTTGGTGGCCACGATCGCCGTCAGCCAAACGGCCGTCCGTATCACCGCGTCACGCGACACCATTGCTGCCGCAGCGGAACCGGTTGCGCAGGCGTCGGCGCAGGACTTGGCGCCCGAAGCCTGTGCGCTCTTTACCCTCGAGGAAGTTGGCATGACGCTCGGCCGCAGCTTTCCTCGCGCGCGGCCGGGTAAGGCGCCCGGCGCCACGACGTGCGCGTTTGTCGGCGGCACCGAAGGCACGATCAACGTGTTGGTGTCGCCTTCATCCTCGAAGAAGGAGTTCGACGATCTTCGTCAGCTCGTGATCGAGCAAGGCGAGCAGGTCGAAGCCGTCACCGGGGTCGGTGACGACGCGTATTACTGGGACACAAGGATCTACCTACGTGTCGGGAAGCGCTGCCTGGTGATCTGGAACAGTGACCCGAGCCAGCCGGCCGCGAAGGTGCGCGCCGACGTGCTCGCACTGGCCGAGCTCGGCGCCGCGAAGTTGCGCTGAAGTGAGCGGGCGCGCTGGTCACTGCCGCGCTCTCACCGCAACGTGAGCGACCACGTGCAGGAGAGCGTGCCGTTCGCGCCGCCCGGCTGTTGCGGCGAGTCGCCGCCGACAGTTGCGCGGCTCCACGTGCCCGTCACCGACGTTGCCGTCGCTGAACTCGCGACGATCGTCGGGAACTCGATCTCATAGAGATCGAAGGATGCGGGCGATCCAACAATCCCGTCGTCGATGATGATCAGTGTTGTCGTGCGATCGAAGACCGGAATGCCAGTCGACGCGACAGTCGTGGCGGAAAAATCGGTCGTGGCCGTCGCGTTGATGGTCCAATTCGATGAGGCGGAGCCTCCCGAGCCTTGTGCGCTCCACTGGACTGGGTAGTTGGTACGTGGCCCAACTGTCTGCGAAGGCCCGCCGACGATCCATGTTTGGGTTTCGTCATGATGGTAGCCGCCGGGACCGCTGATGAGCGTGCGGCACACGATGGGCCCGGACCAACCGGACGGCGCGGCCGCGACCGACAGCAGAATCTCGTTCGACGACGGACTGAGGAGCGCGGGTGGGCTGCAACCGATGCTCCGGGCATACACGCGCACGAAATACGCTCCCGCAGGGACATTCGTCGCCGCCAGGGTGAGCGCCGTGTTGCCCGTATCAAAGTTCACGAGGTTCGATCCGTTTGGAAAGCTACCAACTTGGATGACATACGACGTGGGCACGCCTGTTAACGGCGGCAGCCATCCGATCGCAATCGAGCCGAAGCTTTGCGAGGTGACGTTCAAACCACGCGGCGCGGATGGACACGATCCGCCGACAACCACCTGGACTTCGTTGGACGGATCGCTCAAACCGCTGTCGTCGAGCGCTCGGATGCGGACGAAGTAAGTACCGGTCGGAACGGCTGGGACAACCAGGCTGGTCAGCGTGTTGCCGGTGTTGAAGTTGGCCAGATTCGGCGGTCCTCCAGGCGCACTGGAGGCTTCGATGACGTAGCTGATCGGAAATCCGGTGACCGGCGGTGTCCAGGACAGAGCGACGTTGGCCCCGCTATTCAGCACCGGCTGGTTGTTGTTGAAGACCGGTGCGCTGGTAATTACCGATGCTCCGATCGGCGCATCAGCGCTCACGGTCAACACCGAGGAGAAGGTGCCGGCAAGGAGCACGAGGACGACGCGGACGATCAGTGTATTGGTCATGAGGGCCCGTTTACAACGAAGCGGCGCGGAAAAATATCACCGGCCCGCGCGAGTGGTCAAGGATTGCCATCGCGAATATCCGCGGCGGCCATGCTCGGCGCCGACGCGAAGGCGTCGTGCACGGAGATTGTTCACGAGCGCTACGGATGAGTTTGTGCTGAAATCGTTTGTCGTGTATCCCTCCATCTATGAGAACCCCAGCTCTCATTCGCATGCTCCCGATCATGCTCGTGCTGTCGATGGTCAGTGCGCGTGTCGACGCGCAGCCTCTCAGACTGGACGACCCGCCGCCCGGACCGCCGCGGCTCGATATCAGCGGATCCGGCGGATTCCTGATGTCCACGGACTGGAGCGACCTTGTGCTCCTCGGATCAGTCTCGCCTGTGGCAGGTGCCCTCGAGCAGGTGCTGGTCCGCGATCTGACCGTTGATCCCGGCCCAGTGTACGACGGCACGGTGACCTACTGGCGTGGGCGATACGGCTTTCGCGCGCACGCAGGTTTTGCGCGGTCGTGCGTCGCCACGGGACGCAGCTGCGGCGACATCACATCTGTGGTGGACGGCGGCGGCAGTGTGCAGGTCAAGAGCTACGCCTACGACGTCGGCGGCGCGATCGGACTGATCGAGTACGAGTCCGCGCGCTGGGTCTGGCCGTATGCGTTCTTTGGATTCGGAGGTGTGACCTACGATCTGGATCGCACCGTCGGACCGCCCCTGACGTTCATTGAGCGGAAGCCGGTGACCGATGCGTCTGTGGTGGTTGTGGGACATCCCGATACCGTGCTGATCACGGTCAACGAGGTCGGCCTCGACACGCGGTTCGCGTTGAACATCGGTATCGGCACCGACTTCCGCATTCCGGTTGGCCCTGCCGGAATCGGCGTGCGCTTCGAGCTGTCCGATTACATGCACGAGTCACCGCTCGATCTCCAGGTGACGACGCTCAACGCTCACGACTTCGGCGCACAACAGATGCCCAACTTTGGCATCGTCCACAATCTCCGCGTGGCGGCGGGAGTCGTGGTCCACTTCGGCCGTTAGCGACGGCAACGCTGGCCGCACACCGTTGTATTCGCGAGGAGACTCGCGGGAAGGAGGTTCGTTTGTAGCGTAAGCCACCACAAAGCGCACGGGACCATGTCCGCAGTGCACTGCTCATTGACAAGCCGTCGTGGCCAGCGGGTGCCCGGCGGCTTTTGTATTTCACGGGCCGAGTACGGGTTGAGGCAATCCCGACACCCTGTATAGAGAGCAACAGGAGATTGGCTCGAAATTCAAGGACATGGGATCGTTCGTGTCGTGGGCACAGTTGGTCGCGTCGTCCGGTCTCGTGGGCATCACATATGCGAACCGAGAGCCCGGAGACGTGAATGCATTACTTGATTACGTGCAACAGCACGCCGCGTCGTTGGGGATCGACGGAAACCGGATTGGGATTTGGGCCTGCTCCGGACACGGCCCGAACGCGTTGTCAGTGCTGATCGAACTCGGCGATGGTCTCAGGTGCGCCGTTCTCGCCTACCCGTACACGCTCGACCTCGGTGGGTCCACACGTATTGCCGATGCGGCGAAACAGTTTCGCTTCGTCACTCCTGCCGCAGGCAAATCGGTGCATGATCTGCGGCATGAGGTTGCAATGCTGGTGGTGAGAGCCGGTCGCGACCAGATGCCCGGGCTCAACGACGCGCTCGACCAATTTGTCGCGGAGGCGTTGGCCCTCAATCTCCCCATAACGGTCATCAACCACGCGTCAGGGCCGCACGCGTTCGATCTGTTCGAGGAGACCAGTACCGCCCGCGAAGTCGTCAAACAGATGCTAGGGTTCTTGCGCTTTCATCTCGCCGACTAGCGCCTTGACACCATCAGCAGGGAGCGCACAAACGCCATGACTGCCGAGAGACTGTACCGAACGGGGACTACGCTGGAGCGGTCGCTACGGGTCGCGTATCCGGCCGGCAGGGGGCGAGTCGTCCTCCGCACCGAACTCGACTGGGAGAAGGACATCGAGCCGGACGTCGTCAGCGACGACGGCAACACGTCGACGTTCACGCTCCGCGCCGATCAACCGTTCTTGTACTTCAAGCCGTGCCTCGTCGAGCGCCAGGAACGCCACTGGTCGCCGGGGCCGAATAAGCTCCTGATCATGGCCGAGGAGGACCAGCGCGTCGCCTATCCCTACTTCCTGAGCGCTGAGCGGGGCCGATTCTCCCCGCTCGTGGAGTTCCCGTCCGAAATCCTCGGCCGGCAGCATCGCCTCCGCGTCCACGTGCCGCCAGGGTACGACGAGAACACACTCGCGACATATCCCGTGGCGTTCATGCAGGATGGACAGAATCTGTTCTTCCCGGACGAGGCCTTCGCCGGCCACGACTGGGAGGTCGGTGGGACCAGCGAGACGTTGAGGGCGATGAGCGCGGTCGAGGATCTCGTCTTTGTCGGGATTCATTCGGGCGATCGGATGCGCGAATACACCTCACCCGGCTATGAGGCCTATGCCCGTTCGCTCGCCGAGGAGATCGTCCCCGAGGCGGAGCGACGGCTGCGCATCGGCAACAACCGGCGCCATCGCTCGGTCTGGGGCTCCTCGCTCGGGGGCGTGGTCTCCTTTTACAGCGTGTGGCAGCATCCCGAGGTCTTCGGCGTGGCGATGTGCATGTCGAGCACCTTCTCGCACCGCGACGACTTGATCGAGCGCGTGCTGAGCGAACCGGTGCGCGACGTCGCCTTCTACTTGGACAGTGGCTGGCCCGGCGACAACTACGAAGTCACGATGGCGATGGCGATGGCGCTGGTCTCGCGCGGATGGCGATACGGCGTCAACCTTCTGCACTTCTCCTTCCCGCGCGCCGAGCACGACGAGACGGCGTGGGGAATGCGCCTGCACCTGCCGATGCAGTTCCTCAACGGGGCGGTCGCGCGCGCCTGTCGTGTGGGTCATGCCGGTCCTCGGCGACCAGCCGTACAAGTCGTGAGTGGCTTCGTGAGCTTGGCGGGCACGAGTATCTCGCCAACGACCTCGATCAGGTTGCCTCGATGTCGATGCCGTTCTCACTCAATCCGGTTGGACGTCGTGCACGCTACTGACGTCCGCGCGCCGGCACGAGCGTCAGTCGATTCTTGGTGTTCTGCTCAATCTTCGTTCGGCGGAACGCCAACGGAAAGTATTTGCCCTCGGAGTCGGTCGCGAGGTTGTCGACCCCGAAGAACTGCCCCGGCCCACGGCCACCACCGCCGAACGACGTCAGGACTTCCAGCGTGCTGGGCAGGAGTATGTTGATGATAACCTCAACGGCGTCTTTGTCGATTTGAACCCGCGGGTTTCCTGCGAAGGGCAGTGACTGTCATGACATCGCTGGCTGAGGCCATCAACCAGGCTTCTCTCTCATTCACCGGACGGCTGATACAGCCCGCCGACGCTGGTTACGACGAGTGGCGACGCGTGCATAACGGCTTGATCGACAAGCGCCCGGCGGCGATCGCGCGCTGTCATGGTGTGGCCGATGTCGTCGATGCGGTGACGCTTGCACGAACGATTGGCTTGGACGTCGCCGTTCGCGGCGGCGGCCACAATGTTGCGGGGCACGCCACGCTCGATCATGGTTTGCTGATCGACCTGTCCCCGATGAAAGGCATTCACGTCGACGTGCGGGCTCGTACCGTCCGGGCCCAGGGCGGCGTCTTGTGGAAAGAGCTCAATCGCGAGACCCAGGTGCACGGTCTCGCGACGACGGGTGGCGTTGTTGGGAGTACCGGGATAGCGGGGTTAACGCTCGGCGGTGGCATCGGGTGGCTGATGCCCAAGTACGGTCTGGCGCTCGACAACTTGCGCAGTGCCGATCTGATCACGGCCGACGGCCGGGTGCTTCGCGCCAGCGCCGATGAGAACGCCGACCTCTTTTGGGCGATTCGGGGCGGCGGCGGTAACTTCGGCATCGCCTCGTCTTTCGAGTACAACCTCCACGCGGTCGGACCCCTCATCACCGGCGGCGTTGTCGCGCATCCACTTTCGCGCGCGTTGGACGTGCTGACGTTCTTCCGCGATACGTGTGCGGATCTGCCTGACGACATGATGCTGGCCGCCGGGCTTCAAACTGCGCCCGATGGATCGAATGCGAAGCTCGTCGCCATCGTGGCGGCACACGCCGGGTCGCTGAAGGATGGCGAGGCCGCGGTCGAGCCGCTGAAGGCGTTCGGCCCACCAGTCTTGATGCACTCGGTCCGATCCCGTACAGCGCGCTGAACACCATGCTCGACCCGGCTTTTCCGAAAGGCGCGCTCAACTACTGGAAGGCGCAATTCCTGACCGATCTCAGCGACGAGGCGATTCGAACGCTCGTCAGGTCATTCGAGGCGTGCCCCTCGCCGATGTGCCTCATCATCGTCGAGCACGTCCATGGCGCGGCGAGCAGAGTCCCGGTTGAGAGCACGGCGTGCACGCTGCGCACCACCGGCTTCAACGTCGTCATCATCTCGCAGTGGACCAACGCCAGCGAAACCGAGCGAGGCATCGCCTGGGCACGGGAGACGTTCTCGGCGCTGACGCCGTATCTTGCCGCAACGCGCTACGTGAATTATCTCGAGGCCGACGCCACCGATTCCGCTGCCGTCGCCTACGGACCAAATCTCCCCCGCCTGAGAGAGCTCAAAGCGAAGTGGGATCCAGACAACGTCTTCCGACACAACGTGAATATCCTGCCGCGTTCGGGGAAACGCGAGGACGGCTGAGCCGGCGGGTGATTCAGGCAAGGCGCTTGTCAAAACCCATGCGCGCGCGCACACTCTTCGCGAAGGAGCGTGTCTATGCCACGATTCATTGCGCTCACCATCTTGACGCTGGCATTCTGGCCACCGACCACGGCCTACGCCGGAACGGCCGGTCCGAAGAGAGGGTGCAACCTGCCGACGTCCGATGCCGAGGCACTGGTGATTCTCAACAATCATTACCCTGGTTATTGGTGGGATCACACTGACCTGACCATCGCGGTACAGGCGCACCCGCGCGCAACCAGTGTTCAGATCAAAGCGATCCACGCGGCCATCGACACATGGGCGACAGTGCTCGAACAATGCTTCGACGGTCTCATCACGTTGACTGATGTGACGGGCACCCAGCCGAGCGAGCAGCGTGCTGCAGATATCGTCGTCCACTACGTCCCCACGGCGGGCGGCGTGGTATTCGGCGGCTACGCCATTTGCGGCGAGCACGGCTGCCCAAATATTCTGGTGCGGTCCGATCTGCCACCGAGTTTGGATCGCGAACCGTACTCGCCGGAATATCTCGGCTGGGTCACGCTGCACGAGGTAGGCCATGCCCTCGGCCTCGGGCATGCGACGAACCTCTTGGAGAGTACGGACTTGATGGGATACGGCTGGCCGCAGTTTGGCGAGCCGGTGTTGTCGCAGTGTGACGTCGACGCGCTCGCGTTTGTTTTTGCCTGGGCGCTCGAAGGCGAGGCCCCGCATCCGCCTGGTGCCGGCCCGTTCGTGTGTGAACCCTAATCGCTGGGAGAAGATGGCAGATCTCCCTCAGCGAGCGAGCTCGCGCGTCCTAGTCGCCCACGTCGGCTAAGCAGGACTCGTCTTGCGAATAGTGCAGGCGAACGAGGCGAAAACGATGGCTTGCGCACGCCAACCCCGTGCGGCGACGTATCCGCCGCGTGCGATATCAGCGCAGCCTTGACGCGCGTCCTCGAAGCGTCGCCCCAAGCGACCGGAGACGAGCCGCATCCGCCGCTGGCGCCGTGCTCGCGTCGTTCTCCAGTTGTGTCGCCAGCGCGTCAAGCTGAGTCGCCACGCCAATGGCACCGTCGTCGCGGCTGGTCCGCAGCCTTTCGGCACGATCCACAGCGGCTTTGACGGCGGCCGCACGCTCGGCGCGAATGCCGCGGCTGCGGGTGAGTTGATCCAGATATGCGCGCGACACCGCGGGCGCCGGCGGCCAAACGATCCGCGGCTGTTGCTGCGCGTTGAACTCGCCCATTCGCACCATGATCGCGGAGTCGATCTCGTTCTGGGACAAGTGCGCGCTCGGCCTCAGCCGAAACACGTCCATGCCGCGAGCGATCTCAGCGCCGTAAATAAAGCCGTTGTACCAGTACGCCGACCAGTATCCGCCGGTGATCAGTTGCTGTTTATCGACGGGCCCGCGATCGAAAAATGCAATCTCCACGGGGTGCGCTGAATCGGTGAAATCAAAGACCGAGATGCCGCCCTGGTACCACCCCTGGACCATGATGTCGCGCCCCGGCACCGGGATAATCGAGCCGTTGTGCGCAACACAGTTCTCCTGGTCACTCTGCGCTGCGGGCATCTTGTAGTAGCTGCGGAACTGGAGTTTCCGATCGACGATGTCGAACACCGCGTTGGCGCCCCACGAGAGAGCGTCGGTGGCGCGGCAGCGCGGGCGTGTGCCTCCGCCCCATTCGTCGGTGAAGACGACCTTCGTTCCGTCGTTATTGAATGTCGCCGAATGCCACGCGGCGAAGTTCTTATCGGTGGCTTGGTCGAGTCGCACCGGATGCACGGGGTCTGAAATGTCCAGCAGGATGCCGTTTCCCGAGCACGCGCCCGCAGCCAGGCCGATCTCAGGGAACACCGTGATGTCGTGGCACTGACGCGTCTGCCGGCTCGGTTGCGTTCCCGGGCCATGGTCGCCGCCCGCCCAGAGGCCGGCGATAGCGCCGGTCTTGGGATCGGCAAAAATCCTGGGGCGATTCACGATCTGGGCCTTGTCCGGGCTCGCGAGCGGAACCTGAATCACGTCAATGCTGAAGAGCGCCGTATCGGGATCCGCGTTCGGATCGCGATCGGAACAACCCGCCAGTTCCTCCCCGGAGCGGACCGTGCCGGTGCCGGATCCGTACACGTATAGCGTGCTCTTGTCGGAGGGATCGGGGACCAGCGTATGCGTATGCGATCCGCGACACGTCTGCACGGCGGCGACCTGTCGCGGTTTTCGGAGGTCGCTGATATCGAAGATGCGCACGCCGCGAAACCGCTCGGCGCTCACGGGCAGTTCGACACCTTGAACCCCGCAGTCGATGCGGCCTCGCGTCTGCTCGACCGACATGAAGAGCAGGTTGCCATACACCGAGACATCGCCCTGACCGCCGGGACAGACAACCGACGCGGTGAGCTGCGGTTTACGCGCATTCTCGATGTCGTAGGTGGTGAAGCCGCTGAAGTTGCCCATGAAGAGCTGCGTTCCACGAAACGCGAGATCCGAGTTCGCGAAGTCCAGCCCACCGGACGTCGCGCTTCCCGGAAGCGGCGCGGCAGCCTCCGTCTGACCCGCCTCGCGTTCCGGCGGTGTGGCGAGGCCGGCCGGCGACTTGGGATCGAAAAAGCCTGGCGGCTTGGGCAGTGTCGCGACCAACTCGAGGTTCCAAGCAGCGATGGCGGCATCGCGGAAGCCTGGCCTGAGCCCGACACGCGGATCGGCAGCTTGCCGAGCCGCCTGCGTCGGCGCTCCGCTCGCCGGCGCGCGATCCTGCGCGCGTCCATTCGTAACCATGCACAGCATCGCCGCGACCAAGCAGATGCATCGAGTGGAGACGGACATCATTCCAACCCTCCTGAGATGGGCACGTACGAATGATAGGGCCGGCCGGCTCGTTCCTGAACGTCGCAAGAGAGCCTACGCCAAGCGGGGACCTGGTTGGTCAATCAACTCGAACGCGTCCGGGATTGGCTCGCGAGCGCCTGGCGCGAGCCGTAACCCCAGAAGGACTGACGAAAAGCCAATCGGCGATCGGGCCTCGTCCCCCGACGATCAGCAAAACCAATCTCGGCATGCACGGCGCGGCGCTCGGCGCGGCGCCGTTCGCCAAACGGTCGCACCACCGTGTCGGTCAGCGCATGAAGATCGGCGAGGCGTTCGGGAATCATGAACGTCACTTCCCCACCCATGGTGCGATCGATCAAGCCCTGAAAGAAAATCTCGCTCAACCTCTCATGCGCGTGCCGGTACCCGTCGCGATCCGCCCGCGCATGTCATCGCACTCCACAGCTTGAGCAACGCCAGCAGCGTCCATTTCGCGGCGAAGTGGTATGGAACCGGCCGCAAGCCGCGCTGCACGAGCCCGTGCCTGCCGAGGAGTTGCTGCATGTAAATGCGCGGGACCAGGCGCGACCCGAGCAGCCGGAGCGGCGTGTGCGCGACCAGGTGCTCGAGCATCAGCAGACTCGCTCGCGTCAACTCCACGCCCTCGGGATTCTCGCTCGCAGCGCGGTAGTGGCGACGCTCATACGCCTGATAGAACTCGTCCGCTTCGGTGAGCGTGGCTGGCAAGTACTCGGTGCTGTCAGGGGCACCGGGCGGGTGAATCCCCATGGCCAGCGCGTAGACGCGCCACAAATAGTAATAGTCCTCGGCCTCGCGCTCGCTGAAGCCCACGCCCAGCTCCTGAAGGCCGCGAATCACGAGTAGTGAAAAGCCCATGATCGTCGCGAGCATGTCCTCGTGATTGACGGGCGTGCCGTAGCGCGTTTCGTAGTGCGGCGTACGCTGGCGCACGAGATGTCTGACGCCCGCGTGCAGCAGCCGGAGCTTTGCCGCCGTGATCAGGGCCTTTCCATTTTGCTCGAACCCGCCGGGCGAGGTCACGTTGACGACCATCTGCAACACGCCGAGCAGGCGCTTGTAAGGATGGTTCTCGAGGTTGCCGGACATCACCAGCACCCGCGTCAGGTTCGGCGCGGCGTAACCCGCGGGCAGACTCATGGCGAGGAGCGCAAGCGCAGAACAACACGAGTGCGTCATGAACACGTCTTCAGCGCGCGACAGCCGCTCGTGGTCAACCGGCTTCCCGTCGAGGGACGGAGTGGTGAGATGGTCGGCGAAGAACGCCCGCAGCACTTCCGGCGCATCCGGTGGCACAGGGGTGTGGTTCGAGTTCAGGAACTGGAAGAGCGCACTGAAATTTTGCCGCGAATTGGCGAGCTGGCCGAAGCAGGCGTCGGCTTCGGCGTCACCTTCCGTACGCAGCCGGTCGAGAAACACATCGTCGGACCACCGGCTGGCCGTGTGGGGCGGCTGGGCGTCCTGACCGGCTGTCTGGCGACGACGATTTATTGACGGTGTCTGCATCTGCGCAATCTGCGTCCATCTGCGGCCGTTCTATCTGCGTGCATCTGCGTCATCTGCGGCCGTTCCTATCTGCGTGTATCTGCGTCCATCTGCGGCCATTTCTATATCTGCGTCATCTGCGGCCATTTCTATATCTGCGTCATCTGCGGCCATTTCTATCCGCGTAATCTGCGGCTCTGTGCAGCATCACGACGTAAACGACATCCAGGACCAGCGTCACAACGCACAACGTCAGGAGGAATCCCTTGTCGGTCACGACCTCATCACCATAACGGTGTAGCGGCTCCATGAACATGAACAGGCTGAAGCACGCGGTGCCGAGGCCCTTGGTCCAGCCGATGACCAGCGAAAAATTCCGCTCCGGGTGCGTCTGCAAGAGGGTGATGTATACGGCCGACATCATCACGTTGATGATGTACGCCGAGGTCGCCCCCATCGACATGTCATAGCCTTCGCGAACGAAGTAGTAGAGCGCAATGCTCCACGACGCAATCCCGAACGCGACGGCAGGTCTGAAATATGGTCGCAGTGTTGGGGTGACCACCTGGCTCGTGCCGTAGCGGAACAGGTAGTAGACGATGACGAAATCGAGAAAGACCCAGCCGCGATACCCGAATTCCAGGAGTCGTCCCGTGTCGCCGGTGTAGACGAACGACCAGATGAATTCCCATGAGACATTGGCGACGACGGCGGCGGCGGGTATCTCGACGAATTTGTTGCTGCGCGCGCGCTCGAGGATCACAACGTAGGCGACCAGCCACAGGACACAGCCGAGGCCGAACACGATGAGCGCCGGCACCGAGTAGCGGATGGTGTTGAACCAGAGGTCGGATCCTGGCGGATTCATTGATCTTCGCGCGCGTCAGGTCGCCGGGCCGGTTGTGGCGACGGAAACTCCATGCGTCCGACGAAATCGGACCACCGCGGATCCGCACGCAAGCTGTCGTGACTGGGGAACCGCACGCTGTGCAGCATGGGCGTGCGCTCGGCATACGCTTTTTCCAGCTGCGCGAACGCCTGGTCGGTTTCGCCGAGGGCGGTAAAGATTGCGGCAAACGGCATGGGCGAGACGTAGCCGGCGCGCGCGCGGTCCTCAATCTCTTGCAGGAGGACGCGCGCCTCGTCATGCCTGCCAGCAGCCGCGAGGACTGAGCCCAGCAGCCCGAGGCTATGCGACGTACGCGACGAGTGCTTCACAAACTGCTCCGCGTCACGCACCGCTTCGTCATGCCGGCCCGCGGCGGAGTTGCTGAGTGCCAGCGTATTCAGCGCCACACCGTAGCCGGGTTGAATCTCGAGGGCGTGTCGGCACTTGGCGATGGCTTCGTCAAAGCGGCGCGCGATGTAGAGCACGACGGCCGCATAACTCGACCACGTACGGGGACAGCGGGTCGATGCGGCCGCCCGCTGGATGTGCTCGAGACCCTCGTCGGTGCGACCCACGGTCCCGAGGAAGTAGCCGTACCAACAATAGTTCTCGATTCCTGCCCGCTTCGATTGGAGCGCGTGCTGGAATTCACGCTCCGCGTCGCTCCAGTCCCAGTCGAAGAAGAAGGCGATCTGCGCCAACGCCCCGTGTACCTCCGGCAACTGATCATCGAGCCGTAGCGCTCGTTCGGCGGCTGTCCTTCGCTTTGGCGGCGGCGAGCTGGGCACCAGCACCGCATACAGTCCAAGAATGGCAAAACAGTCGGCGATCGCGGAGTGCGCCAGCGCATACGACGGATCCTGCGCGACAGCTTTCTCGAAGAAGCCAATCGCTCCGCGCAGGTCGTAGAGACTGAACCGGCAGTGGCGGCCCCTGAGAAAGGAGTGATAGGCCTCGACGATTGCCGGTGTGCCGCTTGACCAGCGGCTCAGCGGAAGCGTCGCGAGCAGCTTGATGCGCAGCTGCGAGACGACGCTCCTGGCGATCTCGGTCCTGCACCGCAAACACGTCGTCGATCTCACGGTCGTAACGCTCGGACCAGAGCTGAAGCCGTCGCTCGACCTTGATCAGCTGCGCCGTGATGCGCAGCCGATTCCCCGCTTTCCGAACGCTCCCTTCGAGAACGGTGCGACCCTCAACCGTCGCCCAATTTCGCTGACGTCGACACTTGGCCCTTGAACTGGAACGAGGAGGTTCGTGCGGCCACGTGCACCCTTCGAGGTGGTCAGCGCGTTGATCACCTCCTCGGCCATCCCTTCGCAAAAGTAATCCTGATCCTTTTGCGGGCTCATGTCCGCAAACGCCAGCACCGCGATGGATGGCGGCAGCGCGAGCCGAGTCCGACGGACGACAGTCGCGGCGTCCGGCTGCCGCGGCGTCCCATCAAGATCGGCGAGCAAAGGCCTCCGACGACGGGTACCGGTCGCTCGGCCGTTTGGCCAGAGGCGCATGACGATGCGCTCGATTTCGGGCGACAGTCGGGTCGGCGCACCGCAGGCATCTGGGGGCTGACCCATCGCGATGGCGTGCGAGATCGACAGCAGATTGTCTCCCTTGAACGGCCGTTGCCCGGCAAGCATTTCGTAGAGGACGACGCCGAGCGACCAGATATCGGTGCGGTGATCGAGCTCGTGGCCCTGCACCTGCTCGGGAGACATGTAGGCGACCGTTCCCGAAATCATCCCGGTCTGCGTCGCAATCCCGAGGCCCGCGAGCTTGGCAAGACCAAAGTCGAGGATCTTGACGACGCCGCTCTTGGTCATCAGCAGGTTGGCCGGCTTGATGTCACGATGCACGATTGCAGCGCGGTGCGCTTCGGCGAGACCGCGGGCCGACCTGCGTCACGATATCGAGGGCTTCCGGCACTCGAACGGCCCCTTGCGCGATGCGATGCGCCAGCGTTTGGCCTTCGTAGTAGTGCCATCACGAGATAGAGTTGGCCGTCGGGCGTCTCGTTGACTTCGTGAATGGTGCAGATGTTGACGTGGTCGAGCGCCGACGCCGTCCTGGCTTCGTGAAGAAACCGTTGCTTGGCGATCTCGTCGCGCGTGGTGTCGGTGGGGAGGACCTTGATGGCGACCTGGCGCTCGAGACGAGAATCTCTGGCCCTGTAAACGACTCCCATCCCACCGCTGCCGACGCGCGCGAGGATTTCGTATGGACCCAACTTGGTCCCGGGGGCCATGCTCATGCGCGTGCAGGATTATAGGGTGTGGGCGACCGGCGGAGCATGCGACAGCGCCTGGGTCTGCGCGTGATGGGCCACAGTGGGAATCGAGGCTACTTTGCCGTCTGTGTGGGCTGTTACCAGGCGTACTTCAGGCTCGTCAAGGCTCTGCGCCGCAGCACATCTCCAGCCAAATGCTTCCCAGTGCCGGTCGTCGAACAAGTTGGCGACCTGCAGTCCGATCGACACGCGCTCGGAGAAGTTGTAATTGCCATTCAGATCGACAGTCACATAGCTCTCGACTGGTCCCTGGAAGGACCGACGCCCCAGCGAAAGTCATCGGACCATCGGGCGTCGACTGCGGCATTAACGGGACTGATCGTACAGGATGCCGACGCTGAAGCTATGCGCCGGCGAATTGGGCAGAAGCAGCGAGCCAAACCCCGGCAACTGATTCTCGATCTCGAAATCAAACCACGAGTAGGCAAGCGAGGTTTCGCCATCCCTGAAGAAAGTAGTAGTTGATGCCGAGATCAACGCCTTGAGTATCGACGTTTCCGAAGTTGGTGTACCAGGCGGCAGCGAGTATCGGGGAGCCATCCGAGGTTTTGGAGAGGATTGGTGGTGCCAGCGCGCGGATCGTCGCCTCGACGCTGGCCGGCACCGCCGCGGGCGCCTGCCAGGGGCCAAAACCAGGATTCACGCGGCCCAGCGGAGTCCCAGCTGCGGGATCAGGTCGGTGACGAAGTTGGATGCCCGCTGCGATAGAAGTCGATCGTCACAAACGCCCGACCTGCGAGAATTCCTTTGTAGCCGATCTCCCACGCCTTGGTCTTCTCGAGTTCGAGGTCGGCGTTGCCCAGCGCCAGCACCCGCGTCCGTTCGAAACCGCATGTGGCGCCAAACGGCGGCACAAGGCGTTCAGATGCGCCGAGATTGACCGGCGGTGCGGCATCGGCTTGGAGAAAGAGTTCTGAGTAATTCGGAACCTGGAACGCCTCGTTATAGGTGAAGCGCAGACTGTGATTGGCGTCGATGCTGTAGACGAGCGAACCTTGGGCGAAAACTGCGACTCGTGCAGCGAGCTGCGATCGCCGCGCGCGGCAAGCACGAGCTTGAGCTGTTCGTGATGTTCCAATCGGCTTGGCCGAAAACAGCTTGTTTATCGCCGTCGACCGCCTCGAACAGCACAGTCTGGCGCCCCGTTGCTTCGTCGAGCGTATCGATGCGTTCCACTGCGGCGGACGCTCCGACGACGACGCGGACCCGACCCCCGGCCGTCTTGAAATTGGTTTGTCCCTCGACCTGCATCCGTCGCGACGAGTCGGCGAGATTGGCGCCCGAGCCGAGCGCGAGTTGCCTTGTGAGTTTCGGCCGGTGTAGGAGCCAGCACGTTGAACCGGTCGGACGTCAAGTCGGCGCGCGCCCACGGCGCTGCACATCGACGAACTGAACGCGCCCGATCCCCGTCTGAAACACGGGACCGGCCAGGTCCGCAAGCCCGCCTTCCAGGATGAGCAACATGCCGTTGGCGAGGTGCTTGTCGAGGCGGGCCCCGCCGGCGAAGATTTCGATTGCGATCCTCGCCAGGACCGTCGCTTCCTGCGGGAGGCAATCGCCTGGCGTGGGTTGGGGGCGCACGGGCGCGTGATATCCGCATTCCCCACACGTGACACCGTGAAGTCGTCGTGACTGCGGACGCCGCCTACCAACTTGGTATACCAACCATTCCCAACGAATGTGCCCACCGGAATCCATATTGACGGTGTCCAACTGACCAAACGTCGCACGAACCGCACCCCCGAGGCTGTTGCGCGGATCCTTCGGTCGTCATGTTGAGCACGCCGCTCGACGCATTGGCACCGTAGAGCGCGGCGCTCGGTCCGCGCAGCAACTCCATCCCCGCCAGATCATCCAGTGGAAAGGGAATCGCCGCCCATTCCTGCGCGCCAAGAAACGGAATGGACGGGTCGCGACCGTCGATCAGCGTCGCCACGCGCCGGTTCAGCGAACTGTTGAATCCTCGCGTATTCAGGTTGTAGTCGTAGAGCCGCTTTGCGTAACCTGAACGCCAGGAGAGAACTCGAGCAGTTTGGGGGCTGGCCATGTGATGCCCGCTGTTCGATTTCGACCGCGGGAATCGCTGGTGACCGCGCCTGGCGCATCGATGATCCGTTCCACCCGCCGAGACGGAGCGCTGACGACGAGCGATTCCGTAAAACCCACGGTCCAATCAACGGTGTGCTCCAGCGGTGTGGTGGCCCCGGCCATCACCGTGATCTCTTCGATGGTGGCCAGCTTCTCGCCCAACGTGATGGTCAGGGAATACCGCCCGGCGGGAACACCGCCGAACGAGAAGCGGCCGTCGTTGCTGGTGATGGCGGTGTCCGACGTCTCATTGAGGACCACGCTGACGCCGCCAACGGGTTCGCCGCCTGCACGAAGGACTCGGCCCTCGATGCGGCCGGGACGCTGCTGGGCGGCGGCAATGCCCGGCGACACGGTGAGCAGAATAAAAACGATGCGGGTGATGACCAAGACGCGGGAATTGTGCACGTTGTCATTCTGCCAGCGCAATTGCGTCCGCGCGCGGCCGTGCCGAGTGGCTGCCGATCTGGCGACGCCGCTCTGCACCGAGGCAGCCTCAACGCGAGCGCTATACTCGATAACGGTTCCGATCGTGAGCAGCGAAGTCGACGACGTCACACGCTTTGATCCTCCTGTAGCCGCATTGAGCGACGACGCACGCATCGGCCCATATCGGCTCGTGCGCGAGCTCGGTCACGGCGGCATGGGCACGGTGTACCTGGCCGTGCGCGATGACGACGTCTTCCGTAAGCGCGTCGCGCTGAAGATCCTCAAGCGGGGGATGGACACCGACCTCGATCGTGCGCCGCTTTCGCACCGAACGGCAGATTCTTGCCGGCCTGGATCACCCAAACATCGCGCGCTTGCTCGACGGCGGCGCTACCGCCGACGGACTTCCGTACCTCGTGATGGAGTTCGTCGATGGGATGCCGCTCGCTGAACATGCTGATACCCGCCAACTCGACACCACGGCGCGCCTACAACTTTTCCTGCTGCTCTGCACCGCCGTGCAGTACGCGCATCAGAACCTCGTCATCCATCGTGACATCAAGCCTGCCAACGTACTTGTCACGCATGACGGCGTGCCGAAGCTGCTCGACTTCGGCATCGCAAAGCTGCTGAACGCGGAGCTTTCGGGCGAGACGCTGGCCGCGGCCACGGCACCGGGGCTGCAGATGATGACACCGGAATACGCGAGTCCCGAACAGGTGCGGGGCGAACAAGTCACCACAGCCACCGACGTGTATTCCCTCGGCATCCTGTTGTACGAGCTGCTCACGGGCCGCCAGCCGTATCGGGTCACCAGCCGCGCGGTACCTGAGATTGTGCGTGTGGTGTGCGAATCGGAACCGCTGCGTCCTAGTCTTGTGGTCAGTCGTCCTGCCGAGAGCCGTGCCGACGCACCCACGATCGAGGGCGCCGCCGCGACCCACTCTCCGCGCATCCCCGATCCGCAACGGTTGCGGCGCCGCCTCGAAGGCGACCTCGACAACATCGTGATGAAGGCGATCAGCAAGGAGCCGCAGCGCCGCTACGTCTCGGTGGATCAATTCGCGGAGGATGTGAGGCGCCACCTCACGGGCTTGCCGGTGCTCGCGCGCCACGACACCGTGCGCTACCGCACGTCGAAGTTCGTCCGCCGCCATCGCGGGGCGGTCGCCGCCGCCGCGGCCGTGTTCGTGACGCTCATCGCCGGCATTGTGGGCACGACGTGGCAGGCGCGGGTCGCGCGTGCGGAGCGCACCCGCGCCGAACAGCGCTTCAACGACGTGCGCTCGCTGGCGAACGCGTTCCTGTTCGACATGCACGACGCGGTCAAGGATCTGGCAGGGTCGACACCGGCGCGCCGGCTGATGGTGCAGAAGGGCATCGAATATCTCGACAAGCTCGCCGCCGATGCGGGGAACCGCGCGGATCTGCGGCGAGAGTTGGCCGCCGGCTATCTTCGTGTGGGTGACGTGCAGGGCCGCCCGCTCAATCCCAATCTGGGCGACACCGCGGGCGCGCTCGCCAGCTATAAGAAGTCGGTCGGTCTGTATCAGTCGCTCGGTGTGAGTGAGGCGAGTCCCACCGACCTGCGACGTGAAGCGTCCATGGCGTTTTTGCGCCTGAGCGAGCTGCTGGCCGCCACCGGCGACACGAAGGCGGCTATGGCGGCAGTCCAGACGGGCGTCTCGCTGGTGCGCGACACCGCTACAGACCCGGCGGCGTCGCAGGCGGCCCGTCGCGATCTCGCGGTGAGCTACAGCCGCCTGGGCGACATGCTGGCGTCGACCGGCGCCACCTCCGACGCACTCGAACAGCACCGGCTTGCGCTGAGCGTCATGCAGGGCGTTTCGGCCATGGCTCCGGACGATCCGGCCAACCTCCGACAGTTGGGCGTGGCGCATTACAAGTTCGGGAGCGTGCTCGGTCACCCCAGCGCTCCGAACGTGGGCGATCACGCGGGCGCCCTCGCCGAAATGCAGCAGTCGGTCGCCGTGTTCGAACGCGCAAGCGCTCTCCATCCGGACAACGCGATGTTCCGGCGCAACCTCGCCGTCGCACGAAGCAATGTCGCCGACATCCTGATTGCCCTGGGTCGTCGTCAAGAGGCCGTGCGCGAAGAGCGCCGCGCCCTCGAAACGTATGAGGCGCAAGCGCGCGAGGATCCGAGTAATGCGGCGGCCAAGAACGATCTGGCGATCGGCTTCTATAAGGTTGCTGAGATGCTCGACGCCGACGGGCTGTACGCGTGAGGCGCTGGCGTCGCTCGAACGCGCGGTGTTGCTGCAGGATCAGTTGGCCGCTGCCGACCCCGAGAGCACGCGGGCCCGAGCTGAAACCGCGACCAACTACGCCATGCGGGGGCGGCTCCTGGCCAAGCTGGGGGAGCGCGACGGATCGCTGTCTAATCTGCGGCGCGCAGTTGACATCAGTCGGACGCTGAGCGAGGGCAATCCGGAGAACGTGGAACGCCGCGTGGCTGTCGCGTCGGCGCTGATTGAACGCGCGGATTCGGCTGTGCTCCTGAGCCGTCAGGCTGGGCGTCTGCCGGACGATCGCGCCACCGCTGAGCGCGACTACGTTGAGGCGGTCGAGATCCTCAGTGCTCTCAAAGACAAGGGTGAGATCGAAGGCACGGACGTGGATACGTTGAATGAAGTCCGGAGCAAGCTCGACGCGCTGCGCGCCGGCAAGTGACGGCCCGAACCTCTTTGCGGTGCGCGGTGCGGTCGGCGCGATCGTCCATCCGATCCCTACAGCTGCGCGGGTTACCACGGTATCCGGCTTGGACCGTGGGTGACTCCGTCGCTCATGAAGCGATGGCCTTGGGCGACTGCGTCCATGGCGTCGACGAGCTGGTGCGCGTCAGATTTCAGGAGGTAGCCGCGCGCGCCCGTTTCCAGCGCCGCCGCGACGATCGAGGGGCAGCGATGTCCGCTGATAAAAATGATGCGTGATTGAGGGTCGGCTGCGAGAATCTCGCGAGCCGCGACGATGCCGCTCTGGATTGGCAGCTCGATATCCAGAAGAATCAGGTCGGGTTTGACGGCTGCCGCCTTCTGAACTGCTTCGAACCCGTTTGAGCCTTCAGCAACGACTTCCCAGCCAGGATGCTTCTCCACAGCCTCGCACAGCTGGCGTCGCCACGGTTCGTTGTCGTCGACCAGGAGAACACGGCCGCTCATCGCGCGTCGACACCGTCGACGGCGTCAATCGGTGAACGGCGGCAAGCGGTCGGCGGGGGCACCATCGCTGTCGAGTGCGGATCCTGAGATCGAAGCGACCGGACGCCGTATTGATTCAGATCAAGCGTCAGACTGGCCGTCACGCGGAGGCGACGAGCGCTTCGAAGCCGGCGCGGTCGTTCACGCGGACCGCATGGTCGCCGACGAAGGCCACGATTTTCCGGGCGGCCAGGAGGCGGGCCGCCCTGCTCACCGTTTCGGCAGATAAGCCAAGATACTCCGCAATATCCGCCCGACGCATCGGTACGGGAATCAGGTCGTGGTGATGCCGTCGGGTGCCGTCCGGTTCGAGCATCTTGAAGAACATGGCGAGGCGCCCAACGGCGTCGCGCCTTCCCAACACGATGGCCTGCCGCTGCGACTCTCTCAGTTTCTCCGCGACCTTCAACAGGAACCGAAACTGCAGCTCAGCGTCGCGGTGCAGAGCCGCCGTGAGCGTTTCGGACGGAATGCGGTAGATGAGCGACTCGAGGATCGTCTTCGTCGTGTTGACGTAGCAGCCGGCTTCCGCGAGCCCGAACATGTCGCGGGGAAACAGGAAGGTGACGATCCTTCTACGGCCGCTGGCCAGGTCGCGGAACGACTTTACGAGCCCTTCACCGACGAAGAAGATGTCGGAGAGCGCATCGCCTTCCCGGTAAATGATCGTGCGCGGCTTCAGGCGCACGCGCGTGGCCAGCGCCATCAGCTGCCGGCGCTGCGCGGCGGTCAACGGCGGCTTGACTCGCTGGCCTGCGGCGGCGTCGAATCGCACCGCGTCAATCGAGAGCTCGGTGTCCGCCGGACCCTGACGGCACTTTGAGCGGTTGCCCATCCCGCAGAGTCGTGCACATCGCGTACCTATGGGAAGGGCCCGGAAGCCCGTCACCATTCGAGTCGTGATCACGGTGGATGGTGGATGGTGAGATGCACCTGCCCGCAGGCCATGATCGCCGCTCATAGCCATCCGGCCGCTTCTGTGGCGCAACAATGGACTTCGACGAGCGCAGCGGACGCGTCAGGCTAGTGGCGATGACGGATGGAATAGAGGTGACTCTGAGTACGGATCAAAAGGCGATCGCCGACGATGGCGGGCGTCGCCAAGGCGAATTCGTCAAGTGCATTGACGCCCACCAGTCGGTACTCGTCTCCGGCCTCGATCACGAATGTGTTGCCCTCCTCGCTCAGGAGGAACACTTTTCCATTGTAGGCCCAAGGGGAGGCCGAGAACGCCGAGGCCTCCGGTGCGATACGTGAGCGAAAGATACGCTCGCCGGTTTCAACCTTGTAGCGCGAGAAGATCCCCTTGTCGTAAAGGACATACAGCGCATTCTTGTAGATCACCGGTGTCGGCAGATACGTTCCGCCGGCAAGCCGCTCGTACCACACGACGTGTGCGTTCTTGTTTTCTGACTCTGGCGGCGTGATGTCGCCCGAACCGCCCGCGCGAATGGCGACGATCGGTTTGTTATCGTCGCCGGATGTGCCCGAGGTCACAAAGAGAACGTCGTTCCAGGCGAATGGACTCTGGATGGCGACCCCTCCCATCCGCTTGATGCGCCACAGCTCGCTGCCATCAAGACCGTAGCTGATGGCCACGCCCGGTCCAAGCGTGACCACTTCGGTGCGCAGGGGATTCTCCCACACGAAGGGCGTGGACCAGCCTGTCTTCCTGACTGGTTCGACGCTGCGAGGCGTGCGCCACAGCTCTTTTCCGGTCCGTGTGTCGAAGGCGGCCAGGAAGCTCTGCTCCTCGTTGTCGTTCAACACGAACAAGCGGTCTCGATGCAGCGCGGGGGAAGCGCCGGTCCCGTAGTCGCGGATTGTCGCGTGGCGGTCGAACGGCGTGGCCCAGACTTGTTTCCCCTCGAAGTCGAAGGCGTAGAGACCGTAATCGGTAAAGTACGCATAGACGCGCGCGCCGTCGGTGACCGGTGTCTCTGACGCAAAGCTGTTCTTGACGTGTCGTCCGCCGCGCGGGTTCCCGTGATAGATCTGGCGTTCCCACAACCGCTTCCCGCTTTCGAGGTCATAGCAATACAGCATCAGGCTGATGACGATGTCCTCCGGCATCTCGCGGTCCCGTGCCCAGAGCCGTTTGTTGATCTCGTCCGCCGAAAGGCCCTGCTTCCGCAGTTCCGCGATGTACTCGTTGCTGAACTCGGTTCCGAGGGACGGTGGCTTCATCCGCTGCTCGCTCGTCGCAGCGGTCATGAAGACTTTCGTTCCCCAAACCACCGGTGACGACCAGCCGACGCCCGGAACGTCGGCGACCCACTCGACGTTTTCGGTCTTGGACCATGTGACCGGAAGGTTGGGATTGTCGGAGATCGGGTTTGAGTTCGGTCCCCGAAAACGCGGCCAGTTTGCGGCCGCGTCGGAATGGGCTCCCATGCGCGACGTCTGGCGCTCTCCAACCGCCAGCGACGACGTGACGAGCGATGGACCGATGAGCGCAACGACGCCTAGCGCCACGATCGGTCTGAAGAGTTCGCGGTAATCTCCCATGTCAACAGTGCTTCACTGGCTCAATTGATTTTGTCCGTGTGATCCGACATCGGGCGCTTCAATTGCCGTTCGCTCTCTCCTCCAGCGTAGCATCGCAGGTCGGCCCCGCGCGCGAGATTGTCGGCCTGATTCACAACAGGGTTTGCAGTCCCGCACGTGACGAATGCGCGGCTCAGAGCACTCTTCCGAAGCGTAACCGACCGTGATAGGACGGTTCCCGAATATCAAATTGACCCCGAACGCGTAGCGCCCCCGTGATTCACGAACAATCGAAGATATTTTTGTGTGACCTGCAGGTAAAGCGCGGCCTAGTGCGACCCAACTCTAAGTTGGATTATTTCGACAGGTCTGGCTAACGTCATGTGCAGCAAGTCACACGAAATCATGCGATCAAGGCGGGACTCAACGAGCTGTATTATAAGGCCACTGCTAGCATCGTGCAACGCCTTTGACATTCGAAGTGTGCGACATTTTGTCCTCGCGTTAGAGAGCCTTTAGTCCGCCTCACCCATTACTATTCAATTGATCAGTCGCGCCGTTCTTGGGATCGACCGCGAGCCGCCTACAGGTGAGCTTCCTGGAGGGTACCAATAGTCTCGGTAACGGCGATATGTCTAAATCTGACGATGCAGAATGCATGACAATCGTCATTAGCGAACAAATTAGACGGCATCATCGAAACCGCAATCAGGCAGATGGCTAATCGGTTCTCTATGTGACCGCTCTATCTGCAAAAATGAACGACGACGTCGCTGTGCCTTCGCTGCGTCAATAATCGCATTCGTATCTTAAGTCCTCGACTTAGAGCCTTAGTGGAGCGCGCGTTACGTCCAACGTCGGTTGCTCGATTACCATCTCCGCGCCGAACACACATTCGGGTGCTTACCAGTACGATCAGGCTTGCGAAGCACTCGTGATCGATGTACTCTCAAAAGTCTCGCCGGTTACGTCCCAATCACGAAGCCCGACTTGCAAGGCCTTCCGTTGGTAAACGCGGCTCAGTAGGCGCAAGCCAGTCTCTCGCCCGCTGGAAATTCAATCTCGTGACCCTGCCCTATTCGGGCGAAGGAGTTCGTGTGTCTGCAAACAAGCTGACGGTTCTGTTGTGCGCTGTCATGGCCTGCGCTGAGGCGGCTATCGCGCAACCGGCGTGGACCGCGCCCGCAGCCCCTGCCACCGGTGCAGACCTTGCGGAGGACGCGACGGTCTTGCGAGCAACGCTCGAGAACCCGATGCCCAACACTTTGCACTTCGGATCGAGCGTGGCGATCGATGGTGACACGCTGGCCGTGGGGGCTCCGGGGTACGCGTCAGCCGGAATCCAGCTCGGAGGTGTGGCGATTTACACGAGGGCTGGCGGCGCGTGGGTGCTGCAGCAGACCGTGACGCGGGCGGAGCGCGATTCCTCCGGCCCGAGCTCAGGCTTGAGGTTAGGTGAAAGAGTCGCGCTCAGCGGAGACACGTTGGTGGTGAACGCCTACTACGTGTTCGTGCGAAACGGCGGGACGTGGACCCAGCAGGCCGCGTTGATCCCGAATGGTCGCGTCAGTTCGTTGACCGATCGCGATAGTGCGATTGCCGCCGACGTTGACGGAGACATCGCGGTCGTGAGCTATAGCCAGGGAGCAGTCCTCGCGTTCGCGCGGACAGGGACCGTGTGGACCGAGCAGGCCAGACTGAGGTCCGCCAGCAGCGCGCGCCTGGGCGATTTCGACTTGGACGGTGAGACGGTCCTGATCGGAGAACCTTCCGAGACGGTCGGTGCGAACAGTTCTCAAGGCGCGGCGCATGTGTTCGTGCGGAACGGGAATGTCTGGACCCGCCAGGCCGTACCTGACAGCCCGGACGGGCCGCGCCAGCTCGAATTTTGGAGGGGTCCTGGCGCTGAGCGGGGATACCGCCATCGTCGGACCGCGGGAAGGCTACGTGTTCACCCGCGTCGGTGGAACATGGGGTGAGCAGGCATCCTTGGAATTGCCACCTGACCCGCGCTCGCCTCCTCTCACTCTTTCGCTTAACAACGTCACGCTCGACGGTGACACCGCAATGGTCTCGTCTTCTGCCTTTGCGAGCCGGGCATCTCACGTGTATCGACGGAGCGGAGGACGGTGGACCCGCTTGGAACCGGCGGGTACAACATGGCCCACCATTGCGATTTCAGGAAATACGATGCTCGCTGGCGAGCCGGGGTTCGGCGGCAATGATGACGATCCGGAATATCCTCGGCCTGGACCCGGCATCGCGTACGTCTTCGAACTGCCGGACGGAGGCGCGCCCCAGGCACCAGCGCTGACAGGCACGGTGAGCGGAACGACCGTCACGCTGAACTGGACGCCTTCAGTCGGCGGTGCCGCGACGTCATATGTCATCGAAGCAGGCACGGCCTCTGGGGCGTCGAACCTCTTCAATAGCAATGTCGGCAATCTCTTTCAAGTCGCGGCGACGCCGAGCCCAGGCACGTACTTCGTGCGCGTGCGTGGCGTGAACGGTTTCGGCGCGGGTGCCGCGTCGAACGAAGTGGTGCTCACGGTGGGGGGCCCCACCTCGCCCTCGGTTCCGGGCGCTCCGGCGCTGACTGGCTCCGTCAGCAATACGACCGTCGCGCTGGCGTGGACACCGTCCGCGGTCGGGGGCATTCCAACCTCGTATGTTCTCGAGGCTGGGACGGCACCCGCTACATCGAATGTCTTCAGTGCCAACGTCGGCAGCGGGACTCAACTGACGGCAACGGTCACCGCCGGCACCTACTACATCCGCGTCCGCGGCGTCGCCGCAGCCGGCGTGGGCACAGCGTCGAATGAGATCATGCTCACGGTCGCCGGGTGCGCGTTCCCCTCCATACCCACTGGGCTGACGTTCACGCGGTCGGGCAACGTCGTGACCCTGATGTGGAACCCCGCACCTGGCGCGGTCGCATACTTTTTGGAAGCCGGCACGGCACCGGGCGCGCGCAACCTGTTCAACGGGACCGTCGGCGGCACGACGACGCTTACGACGACCATCAATCCGGGCACCTACTACGTCCGACTGATTGGCGCGAACAATTGCGGCAACAGTCTCCCGTCCACGGAATTGTCGATAGCAGTTCCGTAACGGAAGCGATTTGGTGAGCGCAGGCCGCGTGGTAAGCGCGGCGCACGAGGCGCATAGCTCGCCGACGTCGTCTTCCGCTCGACGTTCGAGCTCGTAACGATCCCCTGATTACAAGGCGCAGGAATTCTTTATGTCTACAAGCAAGCTGGCCGTTCTGTTGTCGGCGTTGGTCGTGGTTCAGTTGCTCGGGCCCGTCGCGCGAGCCTCCGCTCAGGGATGGTCCGGAGTCCTGACCGACGTGTCGGGTACGCGTCCGAGGGCGTCTACGACCCGCCGGAAGTGGCGGTGGATGGAGCGGGCAACGCGATTGCGGTATGGACCTTGAACCGGGCGGTCCAGGTCGCGCGCTACAGGGCTGCGTCGGCCGCGTGGAGCAGCCCCCTGACCCTCGCTCCCGAGGGCAGTTCAGCACAGGATCCCCGCATCGCGATGGACGCCAACGGCAACGCGCTGGTGGTGTGGACAGTTGGGAGCGGCGTCGGCGCGATACGTGCCGCCCGCTACCTCGTTGAGACCGGTATGTGGACAACGCCGGTGACGATTTCCGACTCGGCGATGGGATACGTCTACCGTGCCACGCCGCATCTCGCCGTCGACCCGGCTGGGAACGCGCTCGTCGTGTGGGAGCTGACGATTCCACGCAGCGGATTCAGCGAGTACGTGCTCCAGGGCGTGCGGTTCACGGCAGCGTCCGCGACGTGGGGCACCCCGGTCGCTCTAGGCGCCACCACGCGCTTCGGTGCCGACGACCACATTGCGGTTGCGGCAGACCGCTTCGGCAACGGCGTGGCGGTATGGAATCTCGGGACGGAACTGCAGGCCGCCCGCTTCCGCACCGCCAGCGGCTGGGGGCCTGCCGTCGATCTCGCGGCAACTGACTATTCTTTCGAAGGTCCGAATGTCGGCATCGATCAATCGGGCAATGCAACGGTGATCTGGACCGAGCAGAACATCGTTCGCTCGGTCCGTTACACCGCCGCGTCAGACGGATGGAGCAGTCCGTTCGAAATGGCCGCAGGAGCCATTCACTCGTCTACCCCGGCGCAGCTCGTGGTTGACGCGGCAGGGAACGTCACGGCGATCTGGGTGGAGACGTCGGGTCTTCGGGCCAGACGACACGACGCGGCAAGCGGGGCATGGCAGGCAACACACGCTGTGGCGTCGCTGGGACCTGACGCTCCGCAGTTTTCAAGATTTGCTGACCCGCAACTCACCGTGGACGGACAAGGCGTCGTGACTGCCGTTTGGGACTACAGAAGCATCATCGAGAGCGCACGCTACACGCCGTCGACGGATGCATGGAGCAGCCCGGTTGCGCTGTCGCGGCTGAACGCATTGGGATATCGCGGTTCGACCGACCCCAAACTTGGCGCCGACACCGCCGGCAATGTCGTCGTCGTCTGGAAGCAAGGGCACCAGGCTGACTTCTCGCGCGTCGTCCAGAGTACGCGTTGGCAGGTGTCCGGCACCGTCAACAACACCGTCCCATCCGGGCTGCTGGCGGTGGTGATCGACACGCAGGTCAGGCTGTGGTGGGTGGCACCGCCCGCGACAGTGACGAGCTATGTGGTCGAGGCCGGCTCGTCGCCGGGAGCCGCCGACCTGGCGCAGTTCGACATCGGCACCCAGGGTCTGTTTGTGCCTACCGCCGTGCGGGGCGTTTATTACGTCCGCGTGCGAGCCCGCGTCGGCGGTATCCTCAGTTTGCCGTCCAATGAGATCAGGCTGACGGTTGGCAGCCCCTGCAGCGAGCCTGCCGCGCCGGAGAATCTGACCAACACGACGACGAGCACGTCGGTCGCGCTGTCGTGGCAGACGGGGACGGGCGCCACCTCGTATGTGGTCGAAGCGGGCTCCAGCTCAGGCCTGAGCAATGTTGCCGCCGTGAACACGGGCAGCAGCGCGACGACCTTCAGTGCCGCGGCGCCGCCGGGCCGCTACTACGTGCGCGTCCGCTCGCGCAACGCGTGCGGCACCAGCGCTCCCTCCAACGAGACGACTGTCACGATCGCGAGTGCCCCCCCGCCGGGTGCACCGATGCTGAATACACCGGTGGTCAACGGCAACACCGTGACGCTGTCGTGGTCGGCGGGGGGCGGCGGTGCGCCGACTGGCTACACGTTGACCGCCAGCGTGACGCCCGGCGGCGCCCCAATCGCCACGGTCCCGGTGTCGGGTACGAGCGCGTCGTTTTCAGGCGTGCCGTCGAGCACGTACTACGTGCGGCTCACGGCGACGAATGCCGCGGGGACGAGTCCGCCGTCGGCGCAGGTGACGCTGACCGTGCCCTGAGGCGGGGGTTCACGTCGCAAGGTTTAGACGGGCCTTCAAGCACCCGTTGTTAATGATCATCCTCGAAGCACGAGGCGCATAGCTCGCCAACGTCGTCTTCCACTCGAAGTTCAAGCTCGTAACGGTCCCTAATCACCGGGCCCAGGGAATTCTTCTTATGTCTACAGGCAAACTGGCGGTTCTGTTGTCGGCGTTGATCGTGGCTCAGTTGCTCGGGCAGGTCGCGCGAGCCTCTGCTCAGGGATGGTCCGGAGTCCTGACCGACGTGTCGGGGTACGCGTCGGAGGGCCACCGCGACGACAGTTTCGACTTGGCCGTGGATGGGGCGGGCAACGCGGTGGTTGTCTGGGCCCTCTGGAGCACGGTCCATGTCGCGCGCTACACGGCTGGGTCGGAAACGTGGAGCGGCCCCATGACCCTACAAAGCCCTGGGCCGGGTAGTGGGACACGCCACACGCGGGTCGCGATGGACGCCAGTGGCAACGCGCTGGTGATATGGGTCGAGGCGAGCGGCGACGGAAGAATACGTGCCGCCCGGTACCTTGTTGCGACCGGTATGTGGACCGCGCCGGTGACTATTTCCGACCCGGCCATGGGATACGTTTACGACGCCGAGCCGGTCCTGGCGGTCGACCCGGCCGGGAACGCTCTCGTGGTCTGGAAACTGACGATTCGTCGTGACCGATTCAGCGAGTACGTCGTCCAGGGCGTGCGCTTCACAGCAGCGTCTGGAACGTGGAGCAGCCCGGTCGCTCTGGGCGCCATCATGCCCTTCGATACGGGAGACGAAGAGCTGGCGGTAGCCGCGGATCGCTTCGGCAACGGCGTAGCGGTGTGGAAGCAGACGACGGGCTCGACGTTTCCTTTCGGCACCCCACTGCAGGCCGCCCGCTACCGCGCCGCCAGCGGCTGGGGGCCGCCGGTCAATCTCACGGCGCCGGGCCAATCTGGTTTCTATCCGAGAGTCGTCGTCGATCAATCGGGTAATGCGACGGTGATCTGGGCGGATTTTTTGCAAACGCTGGGCCCCGTTCGCACGGTCCGTTACACGGCGGCGTCAGACGGATGGAGTAACCCGTTCGAAATGACTGCGGCCGCGAACTCGAACCCCCATCCGCAACTCGTGGTTGACGCGGCAGGGAACGTCACGGCGATATGGGAAGAGTCGGGTCTTCGGGCGAGGCGATACGCTGCGGCAAGCGGCGCATGGCAGCCGACCGGCCCCGTGGTGTCCCCGCGCACTGGGGAACCCGGTCTCTTCAGCAGCCCGCGTGTAACGGTGGATGGACAAGGCGTCGTGACTGCCGTCTGGTCGAACAACAGCATCATCCAAAGCGCGCGCTACACGCCGCCGACGGATGCATGGAGCAGCCCGGTGTCGTTGTCGCGGGTGAACGCTCTGAACTATCGTGCCTCGAACTCCCCCGGACTTGGCGCCGACAGCGCCGGCAATGTCGTCGTCGTCTGGCACCAAACCCACGGCGCCGACTTCAACAAGGTCGTGCAGAGTACGCGCTGGCAGGTTTCCGGCGTCGTCAACAACACCGTTCCATCGGGGCTGCTGGCGGCGTTGATCAACACGCAAGTCACGCTGCGCTGGGTGGCAGCGGCCGCGACGGTGACGAGCTATGTGGTCGAGGCCGGGTCGTCGCCGGGCGCCGCTGATTTGGCGCAGTTGGACATCGGTAGGACCGACCGTTCTTGCAGGTTCGAGCCCCGGCAGGCGTGTATTACGTGCGCGTGCGGTCCAACGTCGGCGGCGTCCTCAGTTTGCCGTCGAACGAGGTCACGTTCGCGGTTGGCAGCCCGTGTAGCATGCCCGCCGCGCCGGAGAATCTGACGAACACGACGACGAGCACGTCGGTCTCACTGTCGTGGCAGACGGGCACGGCCGCCACCTCGTATGTGCTCGAAGCGGGCTCCAGCCCCGGTCTGAGCGATCTCGCCGCCCTGAACACAGGGAGCAGCGCAACGACTTTCACCACCGCGGCGCCGCCTGGCCGCTACTACGTGCGGCTCCGCTCGCGCAACGCCTGCGGCACCAGCGCTCCCTCCAACGAGACGACCGTCACCATCGGTTGTTCGCCGCCATCGGCTCCCGGCGTGCTAACCGCGACGGTAACCGGTTCGAGCGTCGCGCTCGGCTGGGGACCGGCCAGCGGCGCTACCTCGTACGTGCTGGAAGCCGGCTCGACGCCGGGCGCCAGCAACCTCGGACAGTTCCCCGCTGCAGCTCCCGGAATGACCGCGAGCGCACCGCCCGGAACGTACTACGTTCGCGCCCACGCACGCAGCGCGTGCGGCGGCGGACCGGCGTCGAATGAAGTTATCGTAACGGTCCGGTGAAGTTCTCGGTCCGGCGGTGTGAACCCCCTCGAGCCCAACGATCCGTAGACGTCCTCCGGGATAGGGCGATTATCGCTACAGCCATAGAGTGGAGAATTTCGATGATGAAGGCGGTAAGTCCGTGGGTCCGCTGGACGTCGGTTGCATCGGCATTGATCGCGTGTCAATTCTTCGGGCAGGTCGCGGGAGCCTCGGCTCAGGGATGGTCGGGAGTCCTGACCGACGTGTCCGGGCAGCAGACCAACCAACATTTCGTCCATTACGACGGCCACGACGTGGCGGTGGATGGGGCGGGCAACGTGATTGCCGTGTGGGCGCTGAGGGGGGCTCCAACGGTCGAGGCCGCGCGCTACACGGCTGCGTCGGCGGTGTGGAGCGACCCCGTGAGCATCGCGCCGGGCGGCGGCTCGGCAGAATATGCGCGCGTCGGGATGGACGCGAGCGGCAACGCGCTGGCGGTGTGGAATGACTCGGGCGGCAGGACGCGTTCCTCCCGCTACCTCGTGGCCACCGATAGTTGGACGGCGCCGGTGACAATTTCTGACCCGGCCATGCGATCCGCTTACAAGCCACATCTGGCGGTTGACCCGGCAGGGAACGCCCTTGTGGTGTGGAGGCTGAGGATTCCCCTCACTGGCGGATTCTACGATTACGTCGTCCAAGGCGTGCGCTTCACCGCAGCGTCGGCAACGTGGAGCAGTCCCGTCGCTCTGGGCGCGATGATGGGCTGGAATACGGATAGATCTGACGCCGAAGAGCTGGCGGTTGCGGCAGACCGCTTCGGCAACGGTGTGGCCGTGTGGAAGCAGGTGGCGGGACTGCAGGCCGCCCGCTACCGTGCCGCCAGCGGTTGGGGGCCCGCCGTCGATCTGACGGCGCCGGGGCAAGAGGGTTTCCGTCCGAGCGTCGCGGTCGATCATTTGGGCAATGCCACGGTCACCTGGGCGGACAAGTCGCAAGGGGAGGGGGCCGCTCGCGCGGTCCGTTACACGGCGGCGTCGGACGCCTGGAGCAGCCCGTTCGAGTTGACTGCCGACGTGCAGGGTCATCCGCAGCTCGTGGTTGACACGGCAGGGAATGTCACGGCGATCTGGGAGGAGTCGGGTCTCCGGGCCAGACGATACGTCGCGGCAAGCGGCGCATGGCAGCAGACACGCATCGTGGCGTCGCCCGGGCGTGGCGACTACTACACCCGCCCGCAGGTCACCGTTGACGGACAAGGCATCGTGACTGCCGTGTGGGAGAACGTCGGCATCATCGAAAGCGCGCGCTACACGCCGGCAACGGATGCATGGAGCAGCCCGGTTTCGTTGTCGCGGATGAACGCGTATAACTATCGCGAATCACATCTCCCTCGACTTGGCGCCGACACCGCCGGCAATGTCGTCGTCGTCTGGAATCAATTTCACATCCCCGGACATGTCATTCAGAGTACGCGCTGGCAGGTGTCAGGCGCCGTCAACAACACCGTACCATCAGGTCTGACGTCATTCCTACCCGAGTTTTCAACACAACTCACGCTGCTGTGGGTTGCGCCGCCGGCCACGGTGAGCAGCTATGTGGTCGAGGCCGGGTCGTCGCCGGGCGCCGCCGATTTGGCGCAGTTGGACACCGGCGACACCCGCCCGGTCCTGGAGGTTCAAGCCCCGGCAGGCGTGTATTACGTCCGGGTGCGCTCGAACGTCGGCGGCATCCTCAGCTTGCCGTCGAACGAGATCACGTTCACGGTCGGCAGCCCGTGTAGCATGCCCGCCGCGCCGGAGAATCTGACCAACACGACGACGAGCACGTCGGTCTCTTTGTCGTGGCAGGCGGGTACGGGCGCCGCCTCGTATGTGGTCGAAGCGGGCTCCAGCCCCGGCCTGAGCAATATCGCCGTCGTGAGCACGGGCAGCAGCGCGACGACCTTCGGTGCCGCGGCGCCGCCGGGCCGCTACTTCGTGCGCGTCCGCTCGCGCAACGCCTGCGGCAGCAGCGCTCCCTCCAACGAGACCGCCGTCACGATCGGGGGCGCCGCCGCGCCGGGTGCACCGGTGCTGAACACACCGATCGTCAGCGGCAATACCGTGCGGCTCTCGTGGATCGCGGGGAACGGAAGTGCGCCTACCGGCTATACGTTGAGCGCCAGCGTCACGCCCGGCGGCGCGCCGATTCAGACGGTACAGCTCACCGGTACCGCGATCTCGTTTTCGGACGTTCCGGCGGGCACGTATTACCTGCGGCTTACTGCGACGACTGCCGCGGGGACGAGTCCGCCGTCGGCGCAAGTGACGCTGACCGTGCCTTGACCCCGGTGTTCACGTCGCTGCTCACCGGGCGCTCTCGCGCTGCTATCCGAAGCTGTGTCCACCGAGTGTCCACCGAACTGTCGATAGCGATTCCGTAACGGCAGCTACGCTGTGAGCGCAGGCCGCGCGTCGGGTGCGATTCGACCCGGCAGTCATCGATCTCGCCCGGACGCTCGGGGGTCATGTGTAGCGGCGGCGTCTTATTTCTTCAACTTCCACGTAGGCGCCGGCGAGGACGTGTACCGAGCGCGGCGCCGATCGTGCGGCAGCCTAGATTGCTACAGGCAGACCATCTGCGATGGAGGGAGTCGTTGCACCGCAGGCAGTTCCAAGAACAGCGCCCGTACCGCTCGAAGCATTGCGCGGAGGCGGTTCGCGTCTGGCTGCAACGACCCATGGTCGACCCACTCAATGACGTGATGACGTCCATTGCTCCAGACCTCGATTCTGAAGTCCGACGCTGGCAATTCCTCAACCGTCGTCGCGCCAGTCGGCTCGAAGGTTGCTGGGTAACCAAAGAGATCGGCCTCGACGACAAGAGCATAAAGGCGACGACGATGCTCAGGTATGAGCTCCACTTGTGCGGTGCGCGATATCCCCGGCCGAATCGTCCGCGTGAACACGCCTTTGGCGGTGTCGATCGATTCGTTCCAGCATTGCCCGAAGACAATGTGAACCGCGAAGTCCTTCGGCGGCTCGCCCGCAGGCGCCTGTGCCAAGGCGAGCAGCACCGCCACCGCGGCAAGCGTCATCTGGTCATCACCTCTGGTCTGTCCAACGAGAACGAAACGCTTGTTAAATTGTGCGCCTCACCCGCAGATCTCGCAAGGTCGCACGCATAACCCTGGTCCGATTTTTCCAGCGTCATTCAGCCGAGACCGGTGGAGGCGGACGCTCCTCCCACCGTTTCGCGCCTACCATCCTGGTTACGGGTATTGCCAGATGACTGTGCCGTTCTGCCTGACAATCGCGACCTTCCCGCTGTCGAGCACTCGCAGTGCCGCCTCCCGATTGTTCCAACTGCCGGTGTAGGTCTGCCAGACGGCATTGAACGGCTGATGCCGCAGCACCGCGTTGCCGTCTTCGTCCATCCGCAAGTGCAGTGGCAGCCCGTATGTCCACGTCGAGGCGATGAGTGCGGACGCCGACGTGTAGAGGTTGAACCTGCCGTCGGAACCGAGTTGCGCGTAGTATCCCTGATTGGCGGATACCAGAACGTAGCCGGGAAAGAGCTGACTAGCCGTCTGCAGCGTATTTGTCGCGTAGTAGCCTCCGACGGTAATCATGATTGTGTTCGTCATCACGTATGGCGAGCCCGTGCTCGAATCGTCGTAGATTCGCGCTTTGACCAAATACACACCCGCTGGCGCATTCGCAAAAGGCGCGCTAAACGGCTGCGAGTAGGCGTTGTAGGTATTGACGTCGTTCACATACCAGGCCACTCGCGCGATGTGGCTGTCCAGGTCGTATGCATGTATCGTGAGGTACCCGCTTGCGCCAGCATTAAATGTCGTGCTGTTGAGTGTCGTCAGATGTCCGGTTGGCAGCACGTTGTCACGCGTGACTGTGAACGCCGTGCCATGAAGACAGCAGTTCTTGTTGTCTCCGTAGCCTGGGAATCCGTCTTTCTCGCACGACTGGTCGCCCGGCAGTTTGTTACCACCGTCACCGGTTCTGGCAGTCAGAGCGTTTTTCGCTCGATCCTTCTCGCAGTCGCTGGGAAATCCATTCCAGCCAGGCGTTGTCCCATTTGGGCCGAGTGCGATGTTCCCTTGCGTGAGATTGCCAGACCCATTCGGAGTGTGGCCGAGGCCGAAGGTGTGAGCCGTCTCGTGCGCGAGAACTTTCGCGAACGAATCGCAGTTCATCTGAGACACCATGCTGTCCCACAGCGGACCCGTCAGTATGTCGACGTGGACGATATGTCTCGAGCCCGACCTCTGCGCATGCTGACCGTCGACGAATGCGACCACATTGGGACTCCACTGCGGATCTGATGCCGGCATGCAGCACTTGATCGTGAACGACGCCGTGGGATTCGACACGAGCTGACTCTGTTCAAGGGTGACGCCATTGACCCCGTTCCAGCGCTTGATGCCATCAGCGATACAAGGGAACTTGTCACCAACGCCAACTGATGAATCGATACTGAAAGCGACGAGGCTGTCTCTGTCCCAGCCACGATAGTTAATCTCCGGACGATCCGAGGGCCCCTGCGGACACACGGCCCATGCCGTGGTCGTGGCAGACAGGAGGACGCAGACAACGAGACACGCAACGCGCCTGACGTTCATCGGGCACCTCCCTTGGGCCATACCCGAGGCAGCGCCTTTGCGGCTCTGATTTTGGCGAGGTGAAACTCGACATCGTCTTCAACGAACTCCGGTTCTTCAGGATGGCGCTGCATTCGCCGGAACTGGCGGTTGGCGAGTTCAAATAGATGGTTCGGCGCCGCCCTAAGGAGACCGTCGTCGTCAACGAACAGAAAAGCCAGGTATGTTTGTCCGGGCCGAACCTGCTCGAACGGCGCGACGGCTACCACCGTCGTATTGCCGATTCGCGCTGTGCCTCCTGACGTCCGAAACGTGAAGGACTGCATCCCGTCAGCCAGCTGCCGCTCGCGGGGCGTGCTCTTCAAGACCTCGACAACATGCGCTTCGACGCGCGTGAAGACCCAGTCGCGCTTTGGCGTAAACTCGCCACTCGTTTTGACGACGCGCACGAGCCCCACCGCGTCAAGCTCGCGCGACAAAAATTCGAATTCGCTCATTCCTTCCGGGCGCGGCGCCTCGAGGGGCCGATCGCTGCCATAGGCCACTGTTACGGAATCGGTGGTCGCAGCGATCCTGCCGGCGATGTCTTCTCCCCGCTTGTAAGGAATGGTGACGGTGCGCGGCTGTCCCGGTGCGCCGTCTGGCAAGGGCCCCGGGCGCCCCCTGAACACATCTGACTGCTGCGGCTGCAGCGAGGCTTGCCGTGCCTGCCCTTGCAGTAGGCCGACAGGCGCAAGGACCAAGATGCCGCACGCAATACGAACTAATTTCGTCATCACCACCTCGCTGACTTTGGCGCTCTAAGAGTTGACGCACCATGGGAGAGATCAAGCGGGATGCCAAGGTTTCTTCGCGTGATCCTGTTTGTTTCGCGAGGTCGCACACTTCTAGTCAGATAGATCGCGGGTAGTTCGTTCCCGGCGCCTTGCGGACTGCGTGGGAAGCTAATACCCGCTACCCATTGATGCTCGTGCTATTTCAGTTGCTGTCGAAGATGATGGCGCCCATTCATTACGTGCACTTGCTGTGCTGTGTTTCTTGCGTGCCATCGCCGGGACCACAGTCTTAAACCCGGATTTCCGATTTGGTCGTGGTACTCTCCTGCGCAGAACAGGCGCCGCGCCTCGATTTTTACGGGGTCTGACGCGAGGAACCCTGCCAGAACGGTGACACCCTGTGGGTGAGAAGGAATCCGAGCCCTTTACTTCACCTTCAACGGGTTTCTGAAGGTCGCGTTTCAGGGATCGCGCGTCACGTCAGACGCCGGCCTCATTCTGGTCCGCGAGTCGGACGAACGCCTTGGGCTGGAGGCGATCATCGCCGCGCAGTTGCGCGACTCCCGCCACGGACTGAACACCCAGTTCCCGTTGCCGGATCTCTTGCGGCAATCGATCTACAGCCGCTTGGCGGGCTACGAAGACCTCAACGACGCGCAGCGTCTCTCGACCGATCCGACGTTTCGGCTGATCGGATCGCCGAAGCGGTGGGATCGGAGTGCGGCGCTGACCTCGACGCTGCACTGGTTCGAGACGGAGTTGCTGACTCGGGAGCAGAACCTGGTCGGGCTGATGGCCGTGAACCGCGACCTGATCGGACAGGCTGAGACGTTCGACCGAGCCGACCGCGTCGTGCTCGACATGGATTCCAGCGAGAGCCCGGTGCATGGACAGCAGGAAGGCAGTGCCTACAACGGCCACGTCGAGACGGTCTGCTATCACCCGCTGTTCCTGTTCAATGACCGCGGCGATTGCCTGGCGGCGAAGCTGCGACCGGGGAACGTGTCCAGCGCGGACGACTGGGAGGAATTGCTTGTGCCCGAGATCGACCGCCAGCAGGCCGGGGGTCAGCGGGTGGCGTTCCGCGCCGACGCGGCCTTCGCACGGCCGGCGATTTACGAGGCCCTGGAAGCACGCGGCGTCCAGTACGCGATCCGCATCCCGGCCAACAAGAACCTGGAGCTGGCGATTGAGGACAGGCTGTTTCGGTCACCGGGACGGCCGAGCCTCAAGCCGCTCGTCCGCTACAAGAGCTTCCAGTATCAGGCGGACACCTGGAGCACGCCCCGACGGGTCGTGGCGAAAGTCGAGCACCACGTCGGCGAGCTGTTCCCGCGGGTCGGCTTCATCGTGACGAATCTCCCGCTCCCCAATCGGGCCGTCGTGCGCTTCTACAACAAGCGCGGCACGGCCGAGCAATGGATCAAGGAAGGCAAGCAGGCGGCGCACTGGACGCGGCTGTCGTGTCACCGGTTCCGAGCGAACGATGCCCCAGAACCAGGCCGCTTCCGGGACGTTCGACCGCGCGATGAACCCCGCAGACGGTGTCGGGAGCCTGAAGCATGGATCCCGAATGATCCGGCCCACGCGGAAGGTTGCCTGGTGTATAACAGCGCTGACTGGGACGGCCAAAATGGAAATCCCGGTTCATTGCATATTCGATTACTACGTGGGCGATCAGTTTCACACGTTTAGGATAGAGAGAACTGCGGCTTTTGTGGCTTTCGCGTACGACTTCATCGAAGACAATATTTATGAATATTCGGCAAACCGTTCAAGATAAATTTTCAGTCATTCTATTTTTGGCGATGTTCATTGGGCTTTCGCCAATGATTCACGCCGCTCCGGGCGATGTTGATTTGAGTTTCAGCCCGCCAAACTTTTCAGCTTCCGGTTCGTTCAGTTCTTTGAGCATCAATGCTAGCGTTCTACAGCCTGATGGAAAGATCGTCGTCGGAGGCTCATTCAGCGGCGTGGACGGAACAAACCACATCAGTCTCGCCCGTCTGAACGCGGACGGTTCGCGTGATGCGACTTTTGTTTCGCCTTTTGTGATGGGCAGCACCGGCACAACGGTTCAAACTCTGGCACTGCAAACCGACGGCAAGATTTTAGTCGGCGGCACGCTCGTTACGCCGGGCGGCATTAAAACTTTGGTGCGCGTTAACGCTGACGGCTCGCTCGATACGACTTTCGTCGTCGCGGCGTCAAGCGTTTTCGGGCAGGTTTTGAAAATTATCGTCGAGCCGGGCGGACAAATTCTCGCATCAGGAAATTACTCCGGTGTCAGCCGCCTGAACTCGAACGGTTCATTTATCGAATCAATCGGCACCATCCTTCACGACATCAACTCCTTTGTTCTGCAGCCGGACGGAAAACTTGTGATCGGCGGGATCGCTAGTTTTGGAGGAAATGCGACGTTTCGTTTCGTCGGCACGGATATTGACCCGACGTTTCACGGCGGAACCAGTATGATTCTTCCGATTGCCGGTGGAATGGAATTACAACCGGACGGCAAAATTATTATTTACGGCATTGGTCCCGTAACGATTGACGGCATATCAAGACGCGGAATAATTCGCCTGACTTCGAGCGGCGCGGTTGACACGTCGCTCGACGCGGGAAATATGGGCGGCGGCATCGTAGCAATAAAATTACAGATGGACGGCAAGATTGTGGTTGGCGGGTTTTTCTTTCCGCCCGGTGAAACCAACGGCTATGGTTTCGCGCGACTTAACACAGACGGCACACCCGATTCGGCATTCCAGGTTGCGCCGCCCCGGAACACCAATGACATCGTTCGCTCGGTAAATATTCAATCTGACGGGACGATCATTATTGGGGGCAATTTTACGCTGGTTGCCGGAATCTCAAGATCGCTGGTTGCCCGTCTGCAAGACGACACGGTACCAAGCACCACCAATTTAACAATCAATAATGTAACCTTAAATGAAGGTAACAGCGGCACAACCGCCTTCACTTTTACTGTCAGCCTTTCTGCCGCATCGGCGCAAACCGTCACGGTCGATTATGCAACCGCCGACGGTACGGCCGCTGCGCCGCTCGATTATCAGGCAGCTTCCGGTTCGCTTTCGTTCGCCGCGGGAGAAACCGCCAAAACCGTCACGGTATTCGTTAACGGCGACACGGAAATTGAAGCAAGCGAATTTTTTACGGTTAATCTAACTAATGCGACAAACGCCACCATGGGCAGCGGGGCCGGTACCGGGACGATTCTCAACGATGACGCTTCGGCGGGATTGATCAGCCTCGGGCTCAATGGCACCGTCTTCTCAGCGGGCGCAACGATGGTGGTGACCGGAATTGTCAGTGCCGGCACTATTCCCGGCCTTGTTGACGCCTACGTCGTCTTGCAGCTTCCGTCCGGCGAGTTCCTGTCGCTGCAGCTCGGTGGTCGATTCGCGGCCGGTCTGATCCCGATTGCCCAGCGGTTTGCGCCGTTGGACTTTCAAGCCATCCTTGCTCAATACACGTTCACCGGTGTCGAGCCACGCGGAACCTACACGTGGTATGCGGTGCTCGCGACGCCGGGAACGCTGAACTTTGTGCACCCGCCGCAGCAGTTGGCGTTCGTCGTGCCTTAGCACTCCGCATCCGTTCGGATCACGGAATTAAGCAACGACCTGTCGCCAATCCTGTCAAGGTATATCGATGAAGTTGCGTTAGTGGCGGCTGTCGAGTGGGTTGGGCTCGATCGCCTCCGCATCGAGCGTCCATCCCCTCACCTCGTACTCACGTTGTGTGCGTTGCGCAAGCTCGTTCACCTCGCCCACGCTCAAGGTCTGCGACCAATGGAGATCGAGTATAAAAGCTTAAGCACTCTGGCGCCAATGTGGCATACTCCTGTGGTGCAACCACAGGGGACAGTATGACACCCGCGAAACTCGACCTCGTGCAGGGCACGTTGGACGTCATGGTCCTGCAAACTCTGGCGGCGATGGGAAGGCAACACGGCTACGGCCTGGCCCGGCGGATCGAGCAACGCAGTGGTGACACCGTCTTGCTGAATCAGGGCACAATCTACGCGTCCTTAGTCCGTTTGCAGCAGCGCAAGTGGATCAGCGCCGAATGGGGCGCCTCCGACGCGAATCGCCGTGCCAAGTTCTACACCATCACCAAGGCGGGTCGAAAGCAGCTCGCCGAACAGCGGTCGTACTGGACGCGCCTTTCAGCCGTGCTTGGCCGCGTACTCTCACCGGCGCCGGGCGAATGACAGGACGCTGGCGCGAGCGCATCGACCGGCTGATGCGCGTCGGTCGTTCACATCACGCGCACGCGGATCTCGACGCCGAGTTCGAGTCACCTCGCCAGATAGCGGTCGACGAGTATCTGCGACAGGGCCACACACATCACGAGGCGCGCCGCCTGGCGGCGCTGCGATTCGGCAGCGCTCTGGCGGCGCGCGAACGCGTTGACGATCAACGCTCGCTGCCAGACGTCGAGAATCTCTTCGTCGACTTGCGCTACGCCTTGCGCAGCCTGCGCCGCACACCAGGCTTCACGGCGGCGGCGGTGATCGTGCTTGGCGTCGGCATTGCGGTCAATCTGGCAGTCTTCACGGTCACCAGCGCGGCCCTCTTCAAGGGCTTTCGCGGCATCGCCGAACAGGATCGCCTGGTCTACGTCACCAGCGGACGCGGATGCTGTCTCTCGTATCTGGATCTCGCCGACTGGAAAGCCGCGACGACACGCTTCACCGGTTTGGAGGCGGTTGCCGATCTCCGCGTTTCGATCGATACCGGACGCACGGTCGAAACCGCGACCTCAACTGAGGTGACGAGCGGTCTCTTCCAGTTGCTGCGGGTGGCGCCGGTCATCGGACGCGGTTTCAGCACCGGCGATGACGAGGCCGGAGCCGCTCGAGTCGCAATTCTCAGTCACGATTTCTGGCGCACGCGATTCGATGCCAGTTCTTTGGCGATCGGCATGGTGGTCAAGGTGAACGGCGAGCCAGTCACGATCGTCGGCGTTATGCCGGCGGACTTTGTGTTTCCGCAGCGCCAAGACCTGTGGATGCCGATGGGCTCCCGTGCGGCGAGAGAGCCACGGAACGGGCGCGGCCTGTGGTTTGCCGTCGCCCGGCTCGCCGACGATGTCACGATCCAACAGGCGCGGGCGGAGATGCAATCGGTTGGCGCACAGCTCGCAACTGCCTATCCGGCGACCAACACCGGCGTGACCCCCTTCGTGCAGACGTTCTCTGAGTTCTTTGTCGGATCAGACGCCACCGCCGTCTACGGCTCGCTGTGGGCGGGCGTTGGTGTGCTGCTGCTGATCGCCTGCGCCAATCTCGTCAACCTGATCCTTGCGCGCGCGGCTGGCCGAACGCGCGAGATGGGCGTGCGGCTCGCGCTCGGTGCCGGACGCATGCGCATTGCCAGGCTCTACGTGTTCGAGAGCCTGCTGCTTTCGGTGGCCGGCGGGCTGGTCGCATGGTGGCTGGCTCCGTTACTACTGCGAGGTTACGCGGGCGTCGCGGTGCCGCCCACTCAGCCGTGGGCCGTTCAGTTGCTCGACTACACAGTCGACCTGCGCGCGTTCGGCTATCTGGCTGCCATTGTGTTCGCCGTGGGCATGGTGACTGGGATCATTCCGGCAGTGCGCACGTCCGCAGTGGCAGTGCAAGGCGTGCTTCGTGATGGTGGCCGCGGCACCGTGGGCCGGGCCCAACAGCGTCGCATCAGCAACGCGATCGTGGTTGTGCAGGTGGGCTTGGCGGTCGTGCTGCTGTCGGCCGCAGGAATCCTCGTGCGCAGCCTCCTCAATGTGCATCAGCGCCAGCTCGGATACGACCCAACCAAGGTTCTAACCGCGCTGTCATCGCTTCCCGCGTCTACCTATCCGGATACCGATTCACAGTTCCGATTCTTCGAGCGCGCCGCGGCCGGCGTGCGTTCGCTTCCTGGCATCGACTCTGTGGCCTTCGTCGATGGCATCGCCGGTCAACGCTCCGGCACGCTCGGCATCGAGATCGAAGGCCAGCCGGCCAGCGGCACCGTGGAGCGGCCGCAAGCGAGACAGCTGTCTATCAGCAGCGCTTACTTCGCGACCATGGGCTCAGCGATCGTGTCAGGGCGCGACTTCGACAATCGCGACAACGGTGATGCGACGGCCATCGTCATCGTCAATCGACGATTTGCCAGCCTGCATTGGCAGAGCGAAGACGTTCTCGGACGTCGACTGCGTGTGCACTTGGGGACGACGGCCGGACCGTGGCTGACCGTGGTGGGACTCGCGCCCGACCTGCATCAGGGCGATCGCGCCCGCAGTGAGGTCGAGCCGGCGATCTATCGCCCGTTGCGGCAGCGGCCGGCCCGCGGCGCCTGGCTGCTGGCGCATACATCCTCGTCGGCTCCGCGATCCTTGATCGCACCGATGCGCCAGCAGATCCAGCAAGCCGACCCAGGCGTACCAGTCTGGCTAGGCCCATACACACTCGAGGAGTGGAACACGGCCTCCTACTGGAAGCGTGCGATCAGCGGCGGTCTATTCACGGCTTTTGCGATGATGGCGCTGTTGCTTGCCGTCTTGGGTCTGTTTGCGGTGATGCTGTCGAGCGTCGCCGATCGCCGCCAGGAGATCAGCGTCCGCATAGCGCTCGGCGCCAGCGCCGCAGACGTGGTGCGTCTAATCGCGCGGCAGGGTCTCGAGCCGACACTTGTTGGCCTCGCCGTCGGCGTGGTCGTGTCTCTGGCCGCCAATCAGTTGCTGACGAGTCAGCTGGTCGACGTCAGCCCCTGGGATCCAACCGCGTTGATTACCGTGGCGGCGATGATTCTGTTCGCGACGCTGATTGGTTGCCTCGCACCAGCTGTCCACGCCACACGAGTTGACCCGCTACAAGCGATGCGAGGTGACTAGCGAACGCGACGTGCGGCGCCGTTGTTTAGGGAACACGTCGATGTAGTCCAGGAACCCAGCTAGCAGTTACTCACGATCGTTCAACGATGCGGCAAGCAATGTCTCGTCACGGTTGAACTCGAGATCAGAAAGCGCCTACTGAATGAAACGCTCTGCGTCGAGCGCTCGGGCGGACCCGGCCGCCGACTCCTTCCTGGCGTCGAATGATACAGATGTTGAGGAGGGACCATGACTCTCACGTTTCGACCCCTGCTGGCCATATTGGTCGTGATGAGCGTTTTTGGCGGCGTGGCGTGGGGCTACTCGCAAAGTGTCGCCGCGCAACCGGTATTTCCCGTGGTGCTCTCGGGTTCGGATATCGGTTTCCGGATGACCGCGCGGAAGGGTGACACACCCGTCGGTCAGCTCGTCGTTCGCGTGAACGGTGACTGGAAGGAAGTCGAGTTCACTTACGCTGTGAAACGCGTCACACAGTGAAGCGCCTCGGCTGAAGCCTGATTCGCGGGTCCGAGAAGCGTCACGGCGGCAGGCGCACCACGTTCAAGTCTTGCAGCGTTGTCGCGTTTTTGCCGAGCCTCACAAGTGTGGCGGACGCGCGAACGTCGCGCCGGAAGGCCGGATCGTCTATGTAGTAGGAAGTGCCCATTTCTGGTCCCGCGATGACGAAATATTCGGCGTCGCCTGGCAAACCGACAAACTGGTAACGTCCCTGCCCGTCGGTCTGCGTCGTCCTGACGTGCCGTGACGCGTACACCCAATGCTCGGCAACTCGCGAATACGCAAAGACGGGCGTCGCCGCGATCGGACGTCCCCGCTCATCGGAAACCAGACCAGTTATCTGGCTACACTTGGCGGTTATCCTGATTTCGATGCCCTCAAGGCGCCGAGCCGCTGTGAAATCAACAGGCGTGTCGGTGATGTCCTGACCATTGTGCAGCACCCGCTCCAAGCAGTAGCTTCTGCTGAAGCCCACTTGCGCGCGGACATATCGCGACTCGAAGACTCCGCCAATTGCAAATGTGCCGTCTGGATTGAGCGTGGCTCGCGGTGGGGTCCACGGAGGACCGAGCGGGTTCGACATCTGGAGAAAAACAACCAAACCTTCCGGCAGCGCGAGGAACGGCGTGCCGTCGTCGGTCACCACCTTGCCCGCTGCCACGCTGCCCGAGCCGAGCGAGAGCGTCACATCGCGCAGGTCGTTGCGATCGACGCGGATCCGCAGCGTCGCATGCCGCCGGTTCGTCTCCACCTTGTCGTCAACTGACGCCAGTAGGGAGAACTCACCCGGCGGAACATTCGCCAGCTCGAAGGTCCCGTCGTCACGGGACACCGCGTCTATTCGAATGACTGGACGCGCGCTCAGCACGCCAGACGTTTGATCCGATAGCACGATATGCGCATTTCGGACCGGCACGGAATTCTCGTTCTGCACCCGGCCCGCGACACGGGCCAACCGAGAACCGCTCAACGCGAAGTTCGCGGTTCGCTCGATTCCAGGAGTGATCTGGATGGCAACGGCCTGCCCCGCGTCGTATGTTCCTGGGTAGTAAGTAGGTGTGAAGTCCAAATCGCGCAGCGGGTTTCTATTGCCGACGTAACTGCCGAATTGCGCTTCGCTAAACGCGCCGATGTAGTACGTGTTCGCCGGCAAGCCGATAATCCGAAAGCGGCCCTGATCGTCGGTAATGTCGGAGCTGTTTCTTTCGGGCCAGGCCCAGGAGTCGTCGAGGTACGCCCCGCTGTCGCGAACGCGCCTGATCAGTGCTGATACGCGTGCCCCCGCTACCGGGTTGCCCGATTCATCGGTGAAGGTGCCCGCAACGACTCCACCACGCACGAGCGCCATGCGGAGGCCGTCGATCACCTGGCCGTCGGCAATTTCAAGGATGGTGCCCGTCAGAGGTGGAACAGCACGGTAGCCCAATCTCGCCCAGCCGCCTTTCGCCGCTGAGACCGCGTATGTGCCGGCCGGTAACCCGGTAATCTCAAAGGCACCATTTACATTCGTGACGGTCGCCACCTCCTGGCTGCGTTCCGTTTTCATGCGGACATACGCGCGGTGAAGCGGTGCACCAGAGTCAGCCGCAACAACGATGCCCCTGACGATCGCATTGCCTCGACGCGCGGGCTGCACGGCTTGCTGTTCTCGAGAATGCACCGACACCACATCAACCAGCAGCAGAAGCATTGCCAGGCGCATCACGATGAGGACACATCTAACGTGCCGGGTTGTGACATTCATACCTAATCCTGATCGTTATGTGTTCATCCGAGACCGGCTCGCCCGACGCGAACCCTCCGCTGTGTCGCTTTTATCCTCCGGAGCTGCGACCGTCTGCAACACAAATGGCACCCGCCGGCCCCGCTGCCGCAGCACTGTTAGACAATGGCGATTCGAAACGGCTGCCTCGCCTCTGAAGCGAGTCAAGGCGCGCTTCGCCAGCGCTACGGAACGACTACGGTCACGGGTGACGACGGTAGCGAGGATCCGCAGCTGTTTCGCGACGTGACCGCGATCGTGTATGAACCCGGTCCAACAGTGCCTGACAAACGGCGGGCCGTGACTGGGAACGCGCCCGCGTAACCACCGGTCACATTGACAACGAAACTCGTTGGCGCAGGACCGGCAATCGGGAGATCCCAGAACAGCGAGATGGTGTTGCCCGTTTTCGTCGCGGTGAAATCCGCCGGCGCGCCCGGAATGCCCGTGCACGGACCTGGCACGACCACGCGTTGCAGCCCGTTCGAATTGGGACCGTCCCCCGCGCGGCTCACGCCATGCACCCATATGCTGTAGGTGCCGGCCGGCACATGGGTAGCCGTGAAGCTTTCGGTTACCGGCAGAATCACGCCGGTGTTCAGGCTTCCCTGCACAACAATCCCATTTCCCCTCAAGGCGCCACCACTTCCGCTGTTCATCCACGCCAGCGACAGCGTGTTGCCGTCTACCACGTACAGCAAGTTGGTCGGTGCAGCGGGCGGGGCCAACAAATCGACGAAGAGCCGCACTTCGTTCGACGCACTGCTCTTGAGCGCGCCAGCGAGCGCGTGGACACGGATGTAAAACGCCCCGGTCGGCGCCGAGAACGTCAACTTTGATGCGCTCGCATTGATCGGTTGCGACGCCAGTGCCTGGCCCGGAGTGGTACCGCCCTCGAGGACGTAACCCGTCGGCGTCAACCCAAGCGACGGCGGTTTGAACGACACAGTTACGGTGTTGCCCGCGACCGAATCGATGCGCAGGTTCGTCGGTGGCTGCACGTCGGTTGCGATCGTGACGAGCCGATAGGCACCGCGCCCGTAGGTGAACACCATCGTGATATTCGTCGTCGGGTTGATCTGCACGTCGTAGACCGGCACGTTGGGGATACCGACCTCCAGGCCTTGCTTCGACCACGTGACGCCTCCGTCAGTCGATTGCCAGAGTCCCGTGTCGCTCCCGGCGTAAATCAGATTTGGATGACGCGGATCGATCCTGAGCACGTTGAAGGGCACGTCGGCGGCCGGACTCACGTTGGTCCAGGTCGGCGTCGCCGCGAGCGCATTGATCGTTTTGAAGACGTGACCCGGCTTACCCGGCGTGCCGTTGTCAAAGCTGGACAGCGCGACGTAGGCGACGGCTGCCGTCGTCGGATCGAACGCAATGCTATTGATCGGACGCGCCGGCAGCGACCGCGCCGGATCCCAATTGCTCCATGTGCCGCCACCGTTGCGCGTGAGATACGTTTCTCCGCCGCGATTGCCGTAGGCGTACATGAGACACCCGCTATCGGTTGGCGGAAACGCGATCGCAAAAATCGTCCCTGGCGCGTGGAGTGTCCCGGGCGCGGGATACGGGTGCGCCGGACTATTTGCCGCCCACGACGGCGCTGGCGCCGAGAAGAAGTCATTGGTTCGCCATAGCCGATTCGTGCCGGTGAGAAACACGTCGTCGTCGTTCGGGCATTTGCGGACCTGGGTCAGCGGGCCGGCCCCTGTCTTGTCGATGCCGGCATCGGCCGGGATCCCGGTCACGCCGCCATCAGTGGTTCGCTGGATATCTCCCGCGACCCACGCCAGCATCCAGTGCTCGGCCGGATTCCGCGACGAAATCGCGACCTCCGCTTCGCCCCACTCACGGTTCGGAACAATTTGCCGGAGCGACGACCACTGGTCATTCGCAGTCGGAAGCAGAGGCGTGAAGTCGCGGACCCCGCCGAGAATAAAGTTGCTGTCGGTGGGGTGCAACGCGGCGCTGATGAACAGGGCGGTAGACAATCCCGCGTTGTGATTATGCCAGGAGGCCCCGCTGTCGGTGGTGCTCCACACGCCGCCGTCTGTTCCAACCAGCAGGCGACTCCCCGCCCACGCCAATGCGTGGAGATCCGGGTGGACATTCGAATTCGCCGTGATGTTGCTCCAAGTCGGCGACGCGCTGCAATTGGTGCAGCGCCAAAAGCCGCGCTCGGCGCCGCCGACGATGAGGGTGTTCGGATTGGCGGGGTCCACGGAGATTTCGTGTGAGTATCTGCACTTGTAGGGTCCGCAGTAGCCATCAACACCTACGGCGTGCACGGGAATCTGAATCCACGTTGGATTTGGAGCCCACGCGTTGTCGGTTCGATATAGCCCCTTTAGATGATTGCTGATGCCGGTCTCAGGCGCAGCGTCAATGCTGGCGTACACGACGGACGGCGACGAGCGCGACATCGCCAGCTCGAGGCGACCAATACCTGGGAACGCCGTCGCATCCACACGGACCGGCAACGCGAGACCACGAGTTTCCTCCGTCTACCGAGCGATAGAGGCCGTCGGCGACACGGCCCGGTGCCTCGCCGGGCATACCGTCGAACTCGTCGCCAATCGCCGCGTATTGGTTGTTGAAATTCGTCGCGTCGATCTCGAGCGCCGTGGCCTGGCCTGTGAGCGTGCGCACCCAGGACACACCGCCGTCGCTCGACTTTTGAACACCATAGGCAGGGGCCACCGGCGCACCGATCTGCGAGTCGCGGCCGTACCCGCCACGAGTGGTCGCGGCGAGCACGATGTCAGCGTTCCCCGGATCCACCCGGATACGGCGCACCGACGTGCGCGCAAAACTTGCCGCGCCGAGCACAACCCACGTGCGGCCGCCGTTCGTAGATTTGAGAACGCCGACGCCAACTTTGCCATTACCGGTACCCGCCCAATGGCCGGTGCCAACGTAAATAATGCGTGGATCACTGGACGCGAAGGCGACCGAGCCGGTGGCTAGCGTCGGTGACGAATCCGCGATGGGCAGCCAAGACGAGCCGCCGTCCACCGATTCCCAGACGCCCCCGCTACCCGCACCTATCACCCAATGATTCGCATTGCTGGATCGACGGCAATGGCCGACGTCAAGCCGCTGTTGAAGAACTCCGGATCGTCACGGCGAGACAGAATACTCATCGGCGCCGGACCGATGCCGACCCACGGCCAACCGTGGCTGCCGCCGGAGGTGTCGCGATGTATCCCGGTCCACACCGCCAGTCGATTCGACGACCACGCTATCGCAACGAGTGCGATCAGCACGATCAACAGGCCGATAAGTCGCCGACGTGCTGAGCCCATAGGTAGCGGGATTATCGTGTATTGACGGCTGAGTTGCTAGGCACGCGAGCGCCGAGTGCGGAAGATGCGGCTGGGGTTCTTCGGGTCCGTGCGTTGCAAGCCGATCGCAAAGCCGGTCAATCGCACTCTACCCGGTTGCGTCCGGCGGTCTTCGCTCGGTAGAGCGCCGCGTCCGCGCGCTGCAGCGTGTCTTGCAGCGACTCGTTTTGACGAAGCTGCGTGACGCCGCAGGAAACCGTGACCTGACGGCGCGTGTCGTTCCCGATGCTGTCACTCAGCGCTATCCGCCCCCGGATGCGCTCGGCGCATTCCCGGGCTCCGTCAAGTCCCGTCTGGATCAACACCAGGAGGAATTCGTCTCCACCGTAGCGGCCGATAAAGTCGATGGCGCGCAGTTCATCGCGAGCGATCTGGGCGACGGATTGCAGCGCCAAGTCGCCGGCCCGGTGGCCCCGGGTATCGTTGATGTCCTTCAACTCGTCGATGTCTACCAGGCACACGCACAGTGGACCGGCGCCGCGGTCATAACGGAGCTTCTCGTGGGCAAGCATGTCCAGGATCCGGCCGCGATTGTAGATCGCGGTCAGGCGATCGTACCCGCTTTCACGCAGCCGCTTGCGCAGGTCATGGACGTAGCCGCCCATGAACGAGAACCACACCAGCACCGTTGCCAGGACCAGGCCCCGCAGGAGCTCGATCGTGTTCGAATCGAGTGGTGCCGGTTGCTCTGCCAGGAGCCGGACCACGAGCGCATACGCGGACATGATGAACACGCCGACCAGCAGAAGGGCGCGCGTACCGAGGCGTAACACGCCGAAGAACATGATCATCGGGATAGACGAGCAGGAACACTGTGCGCATCACTCCGAGGTGATACAACGCATAAGTGACAACGCAGATTGCCGTAAGCATCATCGGCACGGTCAGGCTGGGATCGCGAGCGCGCAGGTTCAGGCCAGAGCGGAATACGACATAGAACATGGCCGTGGACGCCAGGACGATGCTGGCCGCGATGGCGAACGGCCGGCGGTGCCAGCGACTCCCGCCAGGACGCAGACGCCCAGGAGGAGGATCACCATCAGGGAGGTCCCCGCGGCGATCAGATAGCGGCGGAAACGAACTCGCTGCTGGCGATCGTCGGTCGGGAACAGAGAGAAACCCGCCATTGTTTGCCTTAGAGACATGCAACCAATCGCGATCATAAGCATCACTGAAGATTCTGGGCAAAGCGAGTGGCTGAGCTTATGCGGAGACCCGCGCAATGTGCGGCTCGCCTTCCTGAGGAGCGCCCGCCGAGCTGACTGATTAGTGAATGCGGCGGTTACGGCGCCCGCCCGCGCGACGCACCCCCATCAGGCGCCAAAGCGGTACGAGGTTCAAGCCTTCGCGAGACGAACAAATTCAGGACTTAGTGCCGAATGACGAAGCTGGCGTCGGCATAGAAAAGGTCTTCACCTGCGGAGTTTGCCGGCGGCATCTCGTCTAGCCACAACTTAAAATTGGCGGTGCCGAATTATGCGGTCCGGATGGCTGAACGAGACGAATGAGCTGGCCGACTCCCTGTAGCCGGGTCGCCAGATGAACGTCGCATCGGCGTTGAATAGCCTCGTACCCTCTACGTCCTCTTGTGGCGGCGGCTGATCGAGGCGGAACTCAGACTTATAGTTCCTCCAGTAGTAATACTGCTGATTGGTGAAGGCCAGGAATGACACGAAACGTCCATCGGCGAGGCCGGGAACGATTCTGATGATTATGTCCTCGACGTTCTCAATCCAGAAAGAGTTCGGAGTCGACGCGGCCCCCGGAAATGGGAACGGCAAATCGCCGAGATATCCTTCGAACTTCTGGTGAGACACCGCCATCGACGAGAAGTTAAGACTGAAGAAACGACAGCATTCCCTATCAGCAAACTTCAAATGCCACCCGAACGAAGTCTGCCAGCGTGTCGTCGATCCAGCCACGCGTGCCGGCGGCCGTCTCCACGTTCCAGAACCGGTTTTGTTTGGCGTCGCTGACGCGCGTGAATTTGTCGCTAGGCTCCAGGTAGTCGAGCACGGGGAATCGGTTACATAAGTTCTTCGTACGTGATCGGCGCCAGATCGGCGCGCGTCGGCGTTTCGATGCCCGAGGCCTGCGTCGAGCCATCCCACCGATGAAGGTCCAGACATTGCTTGTAAGTCCTGTTGGAGCGTGTCGGATGGCCAAGTGGTGGAAGGACCGGGACAAAGCATTGCCCCGAGAAATCATCAAGATCCCGCCACAGCCCAGCCGTGAACAGCACGAACCTGAAGAGTTCAACGTCGAAGACATCGGGAACATCGCCGACGAGTATTCCGATGAGGTTGATGACGTGGAGCTACCCGACCGTGGTATCGACGAGTAATCCGACGCAATGCTCGTGCTGATCGGAGGAGTTCAGCTATCGCACGGCCGCATACTCCGCCCGCGCCATGACTTCCACGGGGAATCTGTCGCGGCTCTAGACACACTGAGCACGATCGTCAGCGTGATTACCGCCGTCCTCACGACAGCGCGTGTGATCGGGCGAAAGGACGGCCGCCGGCACGACACAATGCACGTCCGCATGCGGGCGAGATGGGGCCGCGCCAGTAGATGAATTTTGGCGCGCGCACGTTGGCAGGTCACGAGGCTCGGCCGGCCTGTTAGCCACGGCGCTTCATCGGCTCCGTCCGACGAGAATCCTCGATCACGTGCTCGTCTTTAATGAATCTGGGCTGCGCCGGAGGTTGCAGGCCTATCGGCGCTACGACGACGCTCACGAAACCACGTAGCGATCCGTCGCGGCCCATCCATCCAAGTGGTCGGCCGCGCACCTGTTGACAGAGATTCCGTGGCCGATGACGGAGTGCTCTCGCAATTCCGTGGCATCAAAAAACCTTGCCTCGTCAAGGTGCGGAGCGCGAACGAAGCGTACCCTCGATTCGCTTACCGAATCATCACCTGACGCTTATGACTGGTGGCCGCTGGCGGTCGCATGCTCACTCCTGACGCGAGCGTCGCCTCGAAATCAGTGCAGTTTCAACAGGAGAACACATGAATCGCCCAAGCCACCCCCTTTTCGTTTTCGCATTTTTGCTCTGGTTCGTTCCATCGGTCCCCAGCGCTCACGCACAAGACAGCTCTCGCGCGAAGGATGCGAGTAGGCGAGACCGTCCTCGAAGTGCCGTTGCCGGGCCCGAACGGTTGGGGCGCCGGCGATGAGCGCGGGAACGGCAACACCCAAGGCGTCGCCACGCGCCTGCGCTGTGCCGCACAACTGGCCGATCCGAGGGCGCGCGTGCATGAGCTGGGGCGCGTCGTCAGCAGCACGATGCCGCAAAATCCATTCGGCGACGCGCCAGTCGACCTGCAATATCTCTCGACGCGTGGGATTCCCTTCACGAAACAGGCGGGCAACGGCGAAGTGTTCTCTGGCGGGATCGGCTCGCGTGAGCCGCGCGCGTCCTGTCTCTCCGCGGACGCACGGCGATTGTTCGACCGTCGAGCATCTTTTCCTGCGCCACTGCGAACACGTGCCATGTGCAGCCATCGGCGAGCAGATACGCGCCGCGGTCGCTGAAGTGCAGTCCGGAGCCAGCCACGAGATCCACCACGCTGCGGGGACGAGCACGTCGTCCTGCCCGGCAAGCTTGCGACGCGGCTGCTGATCTCGGCGGCGACGCCGTGCGCTACGCCCGCGACGAGATTGCATTCGCCGTGTGTGCTCCGATCCCAGTGCATGGACATCAAGAAGACAGCGCCTACAACGGTCACTTCGAGTTCGTCTGTTACCACCCGCTGTTTCAACGACCACGGCGACTGCCTGGCGATGACGCTACGCCCGTGGAACCTCGCCACCGCGGACGACCGGGAGGAACTGCTCGTGCCCAGATCGACGACCAGCGAGCCGAGGAACAGCCGCGTCGCGTCGCGCGGCCGGCGATCTACGAGGCGCTCGATACACGCGGGTGGGCCCACGACATCCCCCTCTCAGCCAACAAGCGTCTGGAGTTCGAAATCGAAGACCTCCTGTTTCGGTCACCGGGTCGGCGCCGCAGGGAAGCCGCTCGTCCGCCACAAGAGTTTCCACTACCAAGCGGACAGCTGGACCACGGCCCGAACGGGTCGGGGCGAAAGTCGAGCACCATCTCGGCGAACTTTCGCGCGCGGGGCGAGCTGCTGCGTCAACTACCCGATCCGTCAGCGCACCTCGCGAATCGTTACTCGCCGCTGTTGGCCGCGCATGCGTAGCAGCCCTACCGTAGGTGCAACTCCCCGAACAACAAGCGTGGCAGGTAAATTGCCAACTGCTGAGCAGGGTCGTGCCAGCCCGTCAATTTAGGGCCGCGCACAAGACGACCTTGCCTTGCTGCTGATGCAGCATCCGCGAATTGATCGTCGTCAGCTCGGCAGTCCACCGTGGACAGCCGATTACTGTGTCACCACTGTGGATGGAGGCTAGGGTTTTGAGTGCAAATCGGAAGAATATCGCTGATTCGAACACGAGGTTACGAGCGATGCGACGCGCGGCGGCTCTGAGCATCTTCGCAGTCTTGCTCGGCGCCACAACGGCAGCAGCGCAGTCTTTCCAGTTGATGTTTGATTTCGGGGTGCCGGCAGGCCGGCAACCACGCGGCAATCTCGTGCAAGGCCCCGATGGGTGCTTCTACGGCACCGCGGTCGCGGGTGGCGCGGCCAACGGCACGATCTTTCGGCGCTGTTCGGGTTTGACCACCACGATTTTTACGTTTAACGGCGCGACCAATGGTTCCTACCCACAGGCCGGACTGACCCTCGCCTCCGACGACTATCTCTACGGCACGACTCGAAGCGGCGGAGCCTCGAACGCAGGGACGATTTTCAAGATGGACCCCGTGACCAGGCAGCTAACCACCCTGCATGGGTTCAGCGGCGGAAACGGCTCGCAGTCGGTGGCAGAACTCACCGAAGGGCCTGACGGGCGCATGTACGGCGTCACGACGATGGGCGGCTCGGCCGGCAGAGGAGTGGCGTTCGCTATCCAGAAATCAGGCTCTGGCTTCACGGTCCTGCGCACATTCACCGGCGCGAATGGTCGGACGCCTTCGGGACGACTGGTTTCGGCGTCCGATGGCTTTCTCTATGGCACAACCACCAGCGGCGGCTCCGTTGAGAAGGGCACGATTTTCCGATTGAGTCCGGCAGGTGCGTTGACCACGCTGCTGTCGTTTACCGGAGCCAATGGCGCGAACCCCAACGCGGGCTTGGTGCAAGCGTCCGACGGGTATTTGTATGGGACCACGTCGAGTGGCGGCGCGAACTCGCTAGGGACCGCGTTTCGCATCACCCTCGGCGGCGCGTTGACGGTGCTGCGATCGTTTAGCGGATCGGATGGTTCCTATCCGTACGGCGAGCTCACGTCGGCATCTGATGGGTTGTTGTACGGGACAACGATGCTGGGCGGGAATGGGTCCGGCGTGATCTACAAGATGACGCGCAGCGGGACGGTGACCGTGCTCCGCAGTCTGTCGACGACCGACGGCACGCGTCCGGAAAGCGCTCTGGTACAAGCCAACGGCCGTTTTTATGGGGTGACGCCCAGCAACGGTCCTTCCGGCGCGGCAGGAACCCTGTTCGAGATCACGTCGGCCGGCACCTTCACGCGGTTGCACGCGTTCAACGGCTCACCCGCAACGCTCCACGCCCCCCTTCTGGCGGATGCCGACGGGACGTTGTATGGCGTGTCCGCGGCCGGCGGGTCGACGGGATCCGGCACCGTCTTCAAGCTGATTCCCGGCGTCGGTGTCCAGGTGCTGCATGAATTCTACGGCCCGGCGAACGGCTCGGGCGTGTACGACGGGCTGACGCGTGGCTCCGACGGATCGCTGTACGGCACCGCACCGGGCGGCGGCGCGTCGGTGGCCGGGACGATCTTCAAGATCACCACGGGGGGAACGTTTTCACTGCTGGCGTCCGCATCCGATAACGGCAACGGCGTCTACCCCTACGGCACCATCGTCCAGGGTAAGGATGGGGCCTATTACGGTGTGATGGTGGGCGGTGGCACCGGATCGTCGGGAACCATCTTCAGGACAACGTCCGGAGGTTCGGTCACGCGCGAGTTTTCCTTCAATGCCTCAACGAGCGGGAAAACGCCCTACGGCCGCTTGGAAGTCGGAAACGACGGTCTGCTCTACGGAACGGCGAGCGCGGGCGGGGCGTCGCTGAGAGGCACCTTGTTCTCGTTCGACCCCGCGGTCGGACGGTTCACCTTGCTGGTCACATTCAACGATAGCAACGGAGCAACGCCGTTTGCGGGCGTGATCCAAGGCTCCGATGGACGGCTGTACGGAACCACGTCCAATGGCGGACAGTACGGCTACGGCACTATCTTCGCCTACGACTTGGCCGCCCGCCGCCTGACCACGCTGCACTCGTTCAACTCAGCGAACGGCGCCTACCCCAAAGCCACGTTAGTTGAGGCGTTCAATGGCCTGCTTTACGGAACGACGACGGCCGGAGGCGCCTCTGGGCGCGGTGTCGTGTATAGCATCGGAAAGACCGGTGGCTATTCCCTCATCCATTCGTTCAGCGGCAGCGATGGCGCGAGTCCTCGTGGCGGCTTGGTGCAGGCAGCAGACTCCCATCTGTATGGAGCCACGTCGTCGGGTGGATCCACGGGCAGTGGCGTGCTGTATCGCATCGCACCAGGTGGCACCGTGCCAACGAATCTGCCGCCCAGCGTCGCACTCACCGCACCGCTTCCGGGCGCGTCGTTCACAGCGCCGGCGAATATCACATTGCAAGCAACCGCGGGTGATGCGGACGGGACGGTTTCCGAAGTCGCCTTTTACGCGAACGGGTCGCTGCTCGGCAAGGACACGTCGAGTCCCTACAGCTTCGCCTGGGGTGGGGCCGCGGCGGGCAACTATAGCGTGACCGCCATCGCGCGCGACAATGACGGCGCGAATACAACGTCGCTGGCGGTGGCGGTCACGGTCTCCGGGTCGCCCACGACGCGCGTCAACGTGGCCCTTGCGACCAACGGCGCAACCGCGATCGCCTCGTCGGTGTTCGGTACTTCGTATCCAGCAGCGGCGGTCAATAACGGCGACCGCCGCGGGCTCAATTTCGGCGCCGGAGGAGCTTGGAAGGACGCAACGTCGGCGGCGTTTCCCGATTGGGTGGAAGTGACGTTTGCCGCCGCGAAAACTATCAGCGAGGTCAATGTCTTCTCGGTGCAGGACACGTACACGAGCCCAAGTGAGCCGACCACGACCATGACCTTCAGCAAGTATGGGCTTCGCAATCTGACGATCGAGTACTGGACCGGAACGGCCTGGCAGACACTTCCCGGAGGCGCGCTGTTCGACAACGCGCTGGTCTGGCGGCGACTGATGTTTACCCCGGTGACCACCACGAAGATTCGGGTGCGGGTCGACTTGGGGCTCGCTAGTTACAGCCGTATAACCGAGATCGAAGCGTACTGACGGTCCACGAAGTCGAGAGGTGAGGACCGCTGCTAGTCCTCACCTCCAACCCCAACGCTGACGCAGGGCTGGTGTACGGGACGTTGGGGATGTGGCATATTCCTTTGGCATGACCACGGGAGACCCGAGGTTACGAACCAAGCTCGACCTACTCCAGGGCACACTCGATCTCATGCGGCATGCACTCCGGTTGTGGATTCGGCAGGCGACCAGGCAAACAGCCCTGACTGTATTTCTGATCCTGTCGCTGGCCGTTTCGTTGGCTGGCGGCGCCTTCGCACTGTCTCTCAACAGCGCAGTCCTGTGGCGCAGTCTCCCTTTTGAGAACGCCCGCGACCTGGTGTCTATTCACGTCACGGACGCGGACGGTCAACCGCGATGGCTCTCGTGGCGCGAACTGGAATCCATGACGGCGTCCCGCATCGAGCCCTTCGATTCGGTCGCGGGCTTCACGGCCGCTGACTTCAACGCTCTCTCGGAGCCCGGCCTGCCACCAGAGCCGCTCTCCGCGACAGTCGTGTCACCTGACTTCTTCAGCACGTTCGGCGTCCGCGTCGCTTTGGGCGGTCTGCCACGCTTCGACGCTTATGGTGCCAGCCGAGATCGCGTCGTTCTTCTGACGCACGAGTTTTGGCAACGGCGGTACCACGGCGACGCCGCTATCGTCGGACGATCCATTCGGCTGTCACGGCCGGAGTATCTCGGTGGTGGCGACGAAGGTTATCGCGTCATCGGCGTCCTCACGAGTGACACGTGGCTCTTCTGGAAGGACTTTGATGTGGTCTTGCCGATGCAGGCCGAGCTCTCGCGCATCAGCGATCCGAGCCGTGGTTTGTTCGAACGCACGGTGGGACGAACGACCAGAGCCGCCACCATCTCGTCAGCTCGATCGTCGGTTCCGATGCTCCTCGAGCGGATCCGAATGGCTGGCAGTAACCGACCGCCAGCATCGCTGACGGTGTCGGCGCTGCAAGACGCAGTCTTCTCGGACCTGAGGCCGCAACTGACCGTCGTCCTCTGGCTGGCCATCATTGTTTTCTTTCTGGCGGGAATCAATGTTGTGATTTCGAATATCGCGCAAGCAACCGAGCAGCTCCGCGGCACAGCTATACGTCTCGCCATGGGGGCCAGCTACGCACGGTTGTTTGGCGACACCTTGTACCAGCATGGAATAACGCTGTGCGTGGCCACCGCATTGGGCCTCGCACTTGCACAGTGGCTCGTGGTCGGCGTCGGATCACAAATGCCCGATGGATGGCTCTCTCGAATTCCCGGTCAGCTGTCCGCGCTTAGGGTTGATGCGAACGCTGTCTGGTGGTTAGTTGCTGTTCTCGTGGTGACGATCGTATGCAGCGGCGGCTCCGTACACGCGATGACCTGTCGGCTGAGGCCGTGGTCCCTTCTCGGCACCGCGAACGCTGACGACAATCAACGGTCGCGGACGTGGCGTGCCACTCTTGTTGGAATCGAGATCGCCCTCTGTTCGGCCGTCGTGATTACGTCCGTCACGCTGGTCACACAGCTGGCGACGCAGCGATCGGTCACGATGGGAGTCGATCAGAATCGCACGTCGGCGATCTGGGTCAATTTGGGCTCGGCGACTCTTGCCGATCCAGCGTCGAGGGTGGCCTACTACGATCGCATCCTGCAGGCGGCCCAATCCTTAGCCGGCATTGAATCGATCGGTGGCGTTTCCCACCCATTCAACCTCGGATGGCAGTCAGTACAGGTCAGAGATGCTGCGGCCGCCACAACCGCCGACGTCACTGCGCTAGCCCGCTCGGCGACGCCGGCTTACCTGTTGGCGAGCGGGATTCCTCTCGTGGAGGGTCGTTGGTTCACGGACAGCGACCGCATCAACGCACCACGGGTGGCCGTCCTGAGCGAGAGTCTGGCGAGAGTGCGCTGGCCCACACAGTCAGCGATTGGGCAACACGTCACGGCCGTTGATCCAGATGGCGCTTTCTCGACCGCCACGGTGGTCGGCGTCGTCGCCGACACTCGACACGCACCACACTTGCCTCCCGATCGGATCTTGTATCGCGCTGTCGCCCAGGATCCCCCGCCGTGGCTGTATTTGATCGTCCGTGCACGCCCCGGGGTCGCCGACGCGACAAAGGCGGTCAGCGAAGCGATTTGGCGCGTCAATCCTGATCAACCGGTGGATGGGCCGTGGTCTATCTCGGAGTGGGTCGACAATCGCACGGCCCATCTCCGCTTTCTCACACTGATCTCCATCGTGCTCGGTAGCGTCAGCCTGGTTCTCGCCGCAGCGGGCCTGTATGCGCTTACGTCGTGGTCTGTGACATCGTCGAAGAGGAGCATTGCGGTGCGACGAGCGGTCGGCGCATCCGATGGACAGATCCTTTCTTGGTACGTTGCGCAATGGGCGCGAATCGTTGTCCCCGGGCTCGTCGGAGGGTGGATTCTGCAGTGGCTGTGGACCTCTGCTCTTGTTGCTGCGATTCAAGGCCTGCACGCAACGACGCCAGTTGTCTTGATATCTGGGACCGGCTTGATGGTCGTGGCCGCAGCCAGTGCGGCAACGGTTCCCCTGCGTCGCGCACTCGCTGCCGATAGCGCAATTTTGATGCGATAAGGCGAATCGTCGTGCTCAGGAGTACCTGGCCGGGGGCGACCGAGTGGGCGTTTTCTACGGGGCCCCGGCACGGTGGTAGGGCGCGAAGTCCTGCCAGATCTGCTCCAGCACCTTCGCATCGACCACCCGTGTGTCCGCCTTCGCGGGCGCTTTTTCCGAATACAGCTCGAGCCTGACGGTTCCGCACCGCGGCCCAAGCGCCCCCGGGTCGAAGACGTAGAGCCCTTCGACGATCGCGTCGCTCGCGGATACCCGCTGCACAAGCGTGAACGGGTGAATCGGCGTCACCTCGACATCGCCGCAGAACGCGCGCATCCGCGAGAAGCCTGACGTGATGCGCTTGATCGGCGGCAGCGCGACACCCTGCGTCGATGCCGCTGCGCGCGCGACCTTCGTCCAGAACCCTTCCACCAGCTTCGGCGTCACTCGGACCAGCAGCACGGGCGGAAACTCGGCCACATACTCGGACCAGGTGCCGAAGTCCATCAGCGGCCGCACAAATGCCGGCGCCGCCGCCGGTTTGCGTGTCGCATTGCCTTGGCCGCTCGCCGACACCGATGGATTCTGCGCGGCGTAGGTGAGCACCGGCGTGATCAGGGCGATGTCGAAATCGGACGACGACAGCTGGTAGGGATTCACGATGCCCTGGCGGCGCCCGGCGGCGTCCCGGAGCGCGTCCATGGGAAAGGGCCGCATTGGCTCCACCGGCAGGCGCGTTCCGTCCGGCGCCGAGGCACCCTGCATCTTCGTCTCGGCGGAGGCGACGACCTCGCATGCCGCTTCGATGCGGACGACGCGCGTATCTTCGCGCCTGTTCTCGTCTTTGTCGTCCACGATCGAGGTGATCCCAATCACGCCACCGTCGGCGGCGAAGACAGGTCCACCGGCACCACCAGGTGCGAATTCGAAGTCGGCCGCGATCGACTGCGGCACTACGCGGCTGACCGTCCCCGACGTCAGATCCTGCCGCCCGCGGAGCGGCGCGCCAATCGTGAAAATCTCCTGCCCGTTCGCAACAGCGGGCCGTGCCGCGAGCTCGCACCCCAGCGGCACGGGCCGCAGGGCGGCAACAACCTCCGGATCGATCCAGAGGACGGCGACATCACGCGCCGGATCGGAAACGAGCACGCGGGCCGCCACCTTGACGGCCGGCGTAAGCTGCAGCTCCACTTGGGTCGCGGCGCCGATAGCCCGCTGGCTCGTCGCCACCAGCCCCCTCGCGTCGACCACGAATCCCGACGCGCGGGTGGTCGGCGTCCAGAGCGTGACGACGCTGTCCTGCCAGCGAGTCAGCAGGAACGAAGGGTCGGACTCGCCCGGCGCCGTTGACGGCGTCCCCGCCGCGGTGACCGACTTCCGCATTGTCGGCGGTCAGTTCGAGAGCCGCGTCGCGGCCGGCAGCGATGTCCACCATCTGCCGTCCACTCGTACGACTTGCCGTGAAACGCCACCGGTCGATCTGATTCCACCGTGTAATTCCCAGGCCGCAGCGTGACCACGGCGGTGCCATCGAGCGCCGTGAGGATTCGCCGGGGCGCTGCGCTCGGGGGATTGTCGCTGATGAGCAGCGCATGACGCGGCACTGGTGTCACGCCGCTGTCGGAGTTGACCAGCACCACCGTAATCCGAAGCACGCCCGTCGCCTGGCGGGCGGCGGGCGCAGGAATGATGAAGACGAGTGCCGCGATCAACACAGCGCGGAGCATTCAGCTATCGTCCCTCCTCTGGCGTCAGGCTGCAATGGCTCTCGCGGGCCATCAAATCCTCATCGTCCAGTGAACAGGAGCACCCAGGAATCGTTCGTATCGCCCGATCGCCCCAGCCAGCTCGCGCCGGTCCGGTCCGGTAATCGGCCGCAGCGGCATCACCTCGATGAAGACTGCCTGCTGTTGACGCGCGATCCTCCAGTACCGGCAACTTGGCCGTCGATCACGAGCGCGTGCTGAAAGTTCACCGACTTGCCGGATAGCGATGCGATCACCGACGGCCCGTGCGGAACGGCTTCGCGGTCGCGATAGGCGACGAGGTACTCGTCGTAGATCGGCAGCAGGTGCACCGCGTCACCGCGCGTCGCTTCAGATCGGTCTGGACCCATCGTCCAGTACGGTGTGGCCGCCAACTTCTTCGCGCCGCGCCTTGTTCATTTCGAGTCCGCGCTTCGCGTCGACGGTGGTCAGGCCCGACCACCACACGAAGTCTCGAACGGTGGCCGGCCCGTGACTCCTGAAAAAGCGCCGGCTCAGTGTGGCGAGGGCTTCATCCCGTGACAACCGTGGAGTCCTCGGCACCCGCTCTGCGATGAGCGCATACGTAAACTGCTTGCCGCGGCGAGGTCCGCTACAAATGATGCCCTCGAGCTCGGCGTGCATCACCAGTTGCGCGAGCCGCTGGCCCGTCATGGGGAGGCCGACGCGCTGCAGCCGATCGCTCAGCTCCGTCCTCGTCAGGTACCGGCGATCGCCGAGCGCGCGTTCGATGACGCCGATGCCGCGCGCGAGTGTTCGAGGGTCCAGCTCCAGCCGGCGGTTGTACGACGACATCGCCCGCTGCACACGCGGCGCCGTGAGCTCCAGCAGCCACCGAATATCGGCCGGTGTCACGAAGTGCCAGGTCGGCCGCATCACGTGCGTGCGGAGAATACGCCCATGCTCGAATGCGCGCTCGATCTGGGTGCCGACGGTGCCGTCCTGCATGCGAAGTGCGATCGCCCACTTCGCCACCTCGTATCCTGCGCCTGCATGGCCCCGAACCAGCGGACGACGTCCGCGGGCCGCCGCAGTCCTGCTCGCGTGACGAGCTGATTCCGAAGTCGGCGCTCGGCAATCGCGGCCTTCATGAATGGGCTCCGACAATGACGATTCGATCGCGGCAATCCGAACGAGTCCACGCATGGCCAACCCGCCCGCCTAACTGTAACCCCGACTCCTGAGCGAGTTGCCGTCCGCTCTCGAGTTGACAGAATGAATTAAATGAACGACCATTAATTTCCAATGGCACGACCCAAGAACGCTGATGGCCAGCGGACCCGCCAGGCCATCCTCGACGCGGCATTGCAGCTGTTCGCCGACAACGGGTATTTCGGCACCAGCCTTCGTGACGTGGCGACGGCGGTGGGCGTCCGCGAGAGCGCGCTCTACAACTATTTCAAGAGCAAGGAAGCGCTGTTCGACGCGCTCATACTCGCCCATGAACATACCAAGAGCGAGCGACTGGCCTCGCTGACTGACGAAGGTCCGATCGTCGATGCGCGTGCGTTATTGGAGCACCTGGCCGTCGGCAGCCTCGAGGGCTTTCTCGATCCACGCGAACAGATGTTGTTTCGTCTGTTGATGTCGGACGGCATTCGTTTGGCGAGGACAGGCCGGTTCAATCTGCATGAACGGCTCGGCAGCGGGCCCGAGCGCATGCAGCAACTGATGCGCCGACTGGTTGACGAGGGATGGCTGCGCAAAGCCGATCCAGCCCTGCTCTGGATGTCCTTCGTTGGACCGTTGATGCTGTGGCGACAAATGCACGCCGCCGGCGTCGACGTGCCGATGATCCGCAAGCCGCGAGCGTTCGCGCGGCAACACGTCGAACAATTTTTCCTCGGCGCCGGCGCATCAACACTCCCGCGCACGACGGCGACTCGCCGCGTCCGCACGCGCGTCGCGAAACCCTCCGCACGCCCGGTCACTGCCAGGCGTCAACCGTTGTGAGTGTCCAAGGAGTGTCGCCGTTGGCTCGTCTAGCTACTCTGTCAGTGATCGTTGCTCTTGCACTCGCCGGCTGTAACGGCACCGGTGCTGGAGCCGAACAGGCCCCCGCCGATGCGATGGCCGTGAACGTGTCCACGATTGCCGCCGTTGAGCAGCCAATCAAGCGCTTCATCAAGGTGAGCGGCACGCTGACCCCGCAGGAAGACGCGGAGGTTGCGGCGGAGGTCGCCGGCCGCGTGGTGGCCACTCCGGTCGAGCGCGGCAGCGCCGTGGGTACTAACGCCGAACTGATTCGAATCGCCGCCGCGGAAGGCGAAGCGCAAGCCGTTGAAGCCCAGGCGAATGCGGCGCAGATTGAAGCGCGGTTGGGAGTCACTTCCGGCGAGCCGTTTGCGGTCGAGCGCGTGCCCGAAGTGGCCAACGCCCGAGCCACACTGCAACTTGCCCGTACCGAATTCGATCGCGCCAGGATGCTGCACGAGCGACAGCTGCTGTCACTATCGGAATTCGATCAGAAGAAGGCTCAGACGGATTCGGCCGAGCGCCAGTACGACGTCGCCAGGAACGCCGCCGCGCAGCAGTATCAAGCGCTGCTCGCCGCTCGCGCCCGTCTCACGGTGGCGCAGAAGGCGCTCGCCGACACGACCGTCCGGTCGCCGTTCGACGGCGTGGTTGGCGAGCGCTTTGTGTCGGTCGGCGACTACGTCACGCGTGGCACCAAGGTCGCGACGGTCATGCGCGTCAATCCCCTTCGCGTTGAGCTCACGGTGCCGGAGCAATACGTCTCGGCGGTGGCCATTGGTCGCGCCGTGACCTTCGAGGTGGATGCGTATCCCGGGGAAACGTTCACCGGGCACGTGCGCTACGTCTCGCCCTCTGTCGCTGCCGATACGCGCGCGCTCACGATCGAAGCAGTGGTTCCCAATGCGTCGAACCGTCTGAAGCCCGGTTTCTTTGCGACGGCGCAGATCGAGCAGGCGGCAACGGTTCTCGGCGTGCTGGTCCCGGCGACGGCGGTTCGCACCGTCTCTGGAACCGCCCGCGTGTTCGTCGTCAACGCCGATCGTGTCGAAGAACGCATCGTCACTGCCGGCCAGGTGATCGATGAGCGGATCGAAATCGCCAGTGGCCTGAAGGCCGGCGAACGGGTGGTCGCCACCGGTATCGAGCGACTGGTTGACGGCATTCGCGTCGTCGCGAGGTAAGCCATGCAGTGGCTGGCATCGCTCTGCGTACGGCGTCCGGTGTTCGCCTGGGTGCTCGTCCTGTCCTTGACGGTCGTGGGGCTTTTCGCCTTCGGCCGCCTGGGCGTCGATCGTTTCCCAAACGTCGACATTCCGACGATCTCGGTGACGACCCGCCTGCCCGGCGCGGCGCCGGAGCAGATCGAAACAGAGGTCACCGACAAGATTGAAGAGTCGGTCAATACCATCAGCGGCATCGACACGCTGACGTCGACCTCGTCCGAAGGCATCTCGCAGGTCGTCGTCTCGTTCAAACTCGAAAAGAACGCGGACATCGCCGCCCAGGAAGTGCGCGATCGCATCAATCGCGTGCTGCCGCAATTGCCGCGCACCGTCCTGCAACCGACCGTCCAGAAGCTCGACTTCTCATCGGCTCCCGTGATCACCGTCGCCGTGACCGCGGACAAACCGGTCCGCGATATTACCGAGTTTGCCGACAAGATCCTGAGGCGCCGGCTTGAAAGCGCTGACGGCGTCGGCCAGGTCGTGGTGATTGGCGGTCGCAGCCGTCAGTTGAATTTGTGGCTCGACACGGCCTTGCTGCGGGCGCAGAAACTGTCGGTGAACGACGTTGCCCGCGCGCTGCAATCACAGAACGCGGATATTCCCGGCGGCCGCATGGATCAAGGCGCGGAGTCGGTGACGCTGCGCACCCGCGGCCGCCTCGAGTCGATCGACGCGTTCGGCGAGGTGGTGCTGCGCGAAGTGGCGGGCCACCCGATTCGGTTGCGCGATGTCGCTCGCGTCGAGGACGGCATGGCCGAACCGCGGACGCAGGCGAGCGTCAACGGCGAGCCCACGGTGCTGCTGCAGATCCGCAAACAATCCGGGACCAACACCGTCGAGGTTGCCAACAACGTGAAGCAGCGCCTCGCCGATCTGCAGGGAATCGTGCCCGCCGGGTATCAGCTTCGCATCGTCCGCGACGAGGCGCAGTTCATCGAAGCGTCAATCGCGAGCGTGCAGGAACACCTGATTGTCGGCTCCATCCTCGCCGCCATCGTGGTATGGCTGTTCCTCGGCAATTTCCGTTCGACGGTGATCGCCGCCATTTCGATTCCGACCTCGATCATCGCCACCTTTGCGCTGGTGTGGTACATGGGTTTCACGCTCAACATGCTGACCATGCTGGCGCTCACGCTATCGGTCGGCATCGTCATCGACGATGCGATCGTGGTGCTGGAGAACATCTTCCGCTTCATCGAAGAAAAGGGCATGCCGCCGATGCGAGCGGCGGTGGAAGCGACGAACGAGATTGGCCTCGCCGTGATGGCCACCACGTTGTCGCTCGTCGCCATCTTCGCGCCGGTCGGCTTCATGAGCGGCATGGTCGGCCGCTTCATGCAGAGTTTCGGCCTGACGATGGCGTTTGCGGTGATGGTGTCGCTGTTTGTGAGTTTTACGCTCACGCCGATGATGTGCGCGTACTGGCTCCGGCCGCAGCCGAAGGGCGCGCACCGCGATTCGAAGCACAACCGGTTGTTCGATCCGCTCGATCGGGCCTACACTCGCCTGCTCGGCTGGGCGATGGCGCATCGCGGCCTGGTCTCGATCGGCGCCGTGCTGGTGTTGCTGTCGAGCGTGCCGCTATTCCGTTTCACTGCCGTCAATTTCACGCCGGAAGACGATCAATCGCAATTCGACGTCACCATGCGCGCGCCTGAGGGCACCAGTCTCGCGTCCATGGAAGTCCTGGCCAACCGGGTGAGCAGCGCCGTACGACAGATTCCCGAAGTGGACTTCACACTGGTCACGGTGGCGGGAGATGCCGCAGGGACCTTGAACACCGCCAGCATGTTGGTTCGGCTGCATCCAATCGAGGACCGGAACCGCGATCAGTTTGCGGTCATGGCGCAAGTTCGCGAACAAATCCTGCCGGACTATGCAAAGGCGGGGATTCGAACCGCTGTGCAGCAGGGCGGTGGCCCGGGCGGCGGCGGCGGTGGCGCCATCCAATTCATGGTGCAAGGCCCTGATCTCGAACAGCTCGAGAAGTACAGCGAACAGTTACGCGCGAAGGCCCTCACCATTCCAGGACTGGTTGACGTCGACACCACGCTGAACGCCGGCAAGCCGGAAATCTCGGTGTTGCTCGACCGGCCAAAGGCGGCCGATCTCGGCGTATCGATTGCGGATGCCGCTGATGCCATTCGGCTGCTGGTTGCCGGCGATCAAGTCACGACCTTCAACGATGGCGGCGAGCAGTACGAAGTTCATCTGCGTGCCGAAGAGGTCAATCGCAGCTCCACGGACGCGATCGCTGGTTTACCCGTGCCGTCTTCACGATTGGGGATTGTCAGTCTCGATAACATCGCCTCGTTCAAGCGCGGTGATTCGCCGGCGACGATCAACCGCATGGGCCGCCAGCGGCAAGTGACGCTGTCCGCGAACATGCTGCCCGGCACCTCGCAGGGCACCGCGCAGCAACAGATCGCGGCGGCGGCGGCCGAGCTGAGTTTCGGACCTGAGTATCGTGCCGATTTTGCCGGCCGTTCACGTGAATTGAATCGCACCGCCACGGCGTTCCTGACGGCGATCGCCCTGTCATTCATATTCATGTACTTGATCCTGGCCGCGCAGTTCGAGTCGTGGCTGCACCCGGTGACGATCCTGCTGTCGCTGCCACTGACCCTGCCGTTCGCCCTGCTGTCGCTGATCATCTTCCAGCAGTCGCTCAACATCTTTTCAGGACTTGGCCTGCTGGTGCTGTTCGGCGTCGTGAAGAAGAATTCAATCCTGCAGATCGATCACGCCAACCAGTTGCGCGATGCCGGCATGAATACGCACGACGCGGTCATTCAAGCCAGCCGCGATCGGCTGCGCCCGATCCTGATGACGACCCTGGCGTTTGTCGCGGGCATGATTCCGCTGGTCGTCTCGCAAGGCGTCGGCTCCGCGACCAACCATGCCATCGGCTGGGTGGTGATTGGCGGCCAGACGATGGTGCTGCTGGTCACGCTGATCGTGACACCGGTGGCGTACTCGATGTTCGATGAAGCCGCGCGGGCGCGCGTGTTTGGTCGCGGGTGGGCGTGGGTGCGGTCACGACGTGCGACCGCCGACGTCACGCCGCTTTAATCCGACAGTGCCAGTGCTATCGCCGTACAAACTTCTGCGTTCGTCGATGCGCAGCGCCTTTTCAGTCGAGCGCACCGCGACTTGCATCTGGCTTAATACAACAAGAAATGTCCGGCGGTTACCGCTCGAGTTGCGGTCTCGCACAGATCGGTTGTCCCTTTTGAGGTTCGCACTGGACGGAGGGACCGTACTGCGCGTTTTCCGAGGCATGTGGGGTCGATCTCGTCACTGGACGTGCGCACAGAGCATTAGGTCACCGCGCTTGTTGAAGAGCGCCGTCTGAGAAACAAATCCGTCGCCCATTGATGTGTAACGGTGGTCGCCACACTCCCCCAACACACCCTGGACCGGGTATTTCGTACAGTCGTCCTTCAGCTGCGCCAAGTGCTCATCGAATGACGGGCACTTACCTTTGCAGAACTTCTCCAGCGGCGAGATGCATTCCTCGGAAGGTCGTGGTTCCATAAACGGTGCCGGGAGAACTTGCGGTGGCTGGCGCGATCCGCTGGTGACGCGTCCCTCTGCAAACGACACACTGCATATGGCAAGAATGACGAGGTTCAACCGCATCGGTCTGTCCTTTCTCGCGCCACCAGTTACTCCGTTCGTAGCGCGATCGTCGGTTCAATATTGAGCGCGCGGCGTGTCGGCACCACGCAACCCAGCATGCAGACGCCCAGCATGACAATCCCGTAGCCAATGATCATGGCCATTGCCTGGAGGGTGAGGTCGCTCTCCGAACCCGGGAGCTCGGTGTATTTGATCAGCGTGGCAGCGGTGAAAATGATCGCGGTGCCGACAACGATGCCAAGCGTCACTTGCAACAGGGGACGGCGGAAGGTGGCGACGACGACGCGCTGGCGGCTGGCGCCGAGGGCCACGCGCACGCCAATCTCACGCGTTCGCCGGGCGACGGTAAACGACAACACGGCGTAGATCCCGGCCAGCGACAAGACGATGGCGACGGCGGACAACACGACCGTGATGCGCAGCCACAACCCCATCACCCACACGACGTCGTTGTTGGCCTCGTTGGCGCGCTGCACGCCGACGAGCCGCAAGGATGGATCGACGGCCGTCGCAGCGTCGCGCACCTGCGGCGCGAGCGTCATCGGATCGCCGCCGCGCACGTGCACCATCATGTGAATCTGATCGAACAGATCCGGCGTGGCTGGAATGTAGAACCCTGCGGCGCGCCCGGCCTGGGTCGGCGCTCCGACGCCGAGCTCGCGCACGACGCCGATCACTTCGTACCAGTCACCCGGTCCCGCGGGATCGTCCGGGTTTCCCGGCGCCCAGCGCTGCGAGGACGGCCCAGGGTAGCGGAAGCGCACCTGCTGACCAACCGCATTGCGGCCCTGCAGGATCTGATCGACGAAGCCTTGATCGACGATCGCCACGCGCGTACCGGGGACGGCGTCTGCGGTGGTGAACCCGCGGCCGGCAAGAACCGGCGCGTCCAGTACTTCGAAGTACAGACGGGTCGACGGCCGCGATGGTGGCCTGGCGCAAGGGAGGCTCCGCCTTCTGGCGCGCCGCCCGCTGACGCCGCTGCGCCGCCCTCCGACTTCGCTGAAGCTACGTCGGACAAGTCAAGTCGTAGCCCATCTCGATGATTTTCCCCGGGTGATTCGTCGTCGGTAGGTCCTCCGTGAACGTTACGCCACTAACGCCGGGCTGCGCGGCCACCCTCCGGCGAAGCTCTTCGAGCGTGGCGGCCAGCCGCGCGTTGCGCTCGCGCGTGGCGGCATCGACGTTCGCGCCTCCATCGACGGGGTAATCCCGTTCGATTTGCACGGCGAGGTATTGCTCGTTTGCGAATCCGGGATCGAAGTCCTGGACGCCACGCAATAGAGACTGTTCCATGTAAACGACCGCAGGGAACATCACCGTGGCCGCGACCTGCGCCACGATCACCACCGTCCAGACACCGCCGAACTGCAGGCCGCCGCTGCCGGCCGTGGTCTGCTTGAGCCGATGGCCCATGCCGCGCGTGATTTTCAGCGCCGGCATGATGCCGGCGATGGCGGCGCCCGCCACCGTCAGCACGATCGCGACGGCGAACGTGCGCGGGGACAGGCTGAGATCGAACCAGAAGGGAAGGCGGCCCAGGTTGGTCTCGAGAAACACCGTGCCCCAGGTGCGAAGCGCAAAGTCGGCAGCGGTGACGCCCACGATCGCCGCGACACTGCCAAGGACCAGCGCTTCAGCGAACATCTGCGCCACGATGCGCCCGCGGCTCGCACCAAGCGCCGTCCGGACCACCAGATCGGCTTCACGCGTTGCCGCGCGCGCGAATAGCAGCAGGCCGACGTTGCCGCAGATCAGGATCAGCAGCACGGCCATGAAGAAGTAGATCGAGTACATGATCGGCTGGTCGCCTGGTTCACCAGGCGCGGCCATCATCGCGTAGGGCCTCACGCGAGGCTCGAGATGCTGATGCGTGGCCGGTAACTCCGTGGCGGCGCGCCGGCCGGCCGTCGTCAACTCCGCTTGCGCGGTTTGCAGGGTTTCGCCCGGGGCGAGCAGGGCAAAGACGGTAATGGCGGGGCCGGAGCGTGGCTTTTGATCGAGAACAGCGGTCTTGAGCGGCAGCCACACGTCGTGCGAGACCGGAAACTCGAAGCCCTCACGCATGACCCCAACCACTGTGGTGTGCTCGTTTCCGAGCTGCACGTCGCGTCCGAGCACGTTTGGATCGCTGCCAAACCGCGTGCGCCACACGTCGTAGCCAATGACCGCCACGGCAGGCGCCGCGGGTTGTTCGTCGGCGTCGACCAGCACCCGGCCCATGAGCGGCGCGCCGTCGGCGACCCGGAATCCCGAGACGCTCATCTCCGCAACATTGACGGGCCGCGGATCGCCGGCGGAGACGATCAGGTTTCGGCTCGAGTCACGCCATGCGCCGACGTCGGTGAGCGATCGCAGCGACTGCCGCCACTCGAGGAAGTCGTGGAGGATCTTCTCCTCTTGAACGTTCGCCGCCACGTCCATGCTGCGAATTTCGACCAGGCGCGCGCCCTGCGGAAGCGGCAGGGTGGGATGGACGAACAGGCCGACGACCTGGAAAATGACGATGCCGACCCAGATCGCGAAGGCCATGGCCAGGCCGCCCACAATCGTGAGGCCCGGATACTTCACGAGCATGCGTCCGCCGATCTTCAGGTCGAAAACGAGGGCCTCGAGGCCGGGCAGGCCGCGGCGATCGCGATGCGCTTCCCTGGCGCCGGCAACACTGCCGATCCGGACGAGCGCCTGGCGGCGCGCTTCGTCCGGTGTCATGCCGGCGCGGATGTTGTCGTCCGTGTGCAGATCGATGTGGCTTTGCAGCTCGTCGGCGAAGTCCCGCTCGCCGGCGCCGGGCCGAACGAAGCCGGCGATTCTCGACCACCACGCGCGCAGCGTTCTCATGGCAGCGTTGCCTTCCCTAGTCTTCGCTCGCCGCCAGGAAGCGCGTCATGATCGCGGACGTCTCGGCCCACTGCCGCGTATCGCGCTCAATCTGTTTCCGGCCCGCCTTGGTGAGCTTGTAGAACTTGGCCTTGCGGTTGTTGTCGGACACACCCCACTCGGAGCTGATCAGCCCTTCCTGCGCCAGCTTGAGCAGAGCCGGGTAGAGCGTGCCGTAGTTGATCGACAGCTTCCCTTCGCTCGTCTGCTCGATGCGGCGGGCAATGCCGTAGCCGTGCTGTTCGCCCATGGTCAGCAGGGTGCGCAGCACCATCAAAGACAGCGTGCCCTGCCACACGGAGTTCTTGTCGAGTTGAGTCATACCTATGGTCTTCCCATACGAATGATACGGTTCGTCCTATGGGACTGCAATAGGGGTATGGACTTCAGGCCGCCGAGCGCAGCCCCAGCAGCGCCTCGCCGCCCTCGGCGCGGAACACCGCCAGCGCCTCGTCACGGCGAGCCTGTGCGCGCGAAGAATCTCGGTGAAGCGCGGGTTGTCGCGGAGGGGCGCCAACCAGGGGTCGTGCAGCAGTGGTTCCACGACGGTGTAACCGCCGTCAACCGCCTTGGCCAGGGCCTGCAGCGCCAGATCGTAGCTGCCCAGTTTGCACACCATGATCCCGCCGGTCATATACCCTTCCGGATCGCCCCAGGTCATTTCGCCCACCGCGCGCTCGGCCGCCTCGCGCGCGCCGGGCCCGTCGGTCAAGCAGGCGACGATCATCTCGTCCCAGGCCTTGTAGGTGGCCGGAGCGTCGGCGGGCGGGCGTTTCCAGGCGGCCAACGCTTCGTCGTGGCGGCCGAGGCGGTAGAGGGCCATCACCTTGCTATCGGGATCGTTGTCCTCGATGCGGAGGATGCGTTCGTAGTCGCCGAGCATCAGATAGGAATTGATCACGCTCGTCGGAATCCCGGGATCGAGCCGCCGAGCCTCCTCGTGCGCCGCCACCGAGGCGTGGAGAAGCCCGGCGTAGCGACAGGCATGGACCAGCCCGGCGAAGTGCTCGGGATCGACGGCCCGCCGCGCCCGCTGCAACAGCCGGCGCATCGCGTCCACCGCTCGCCCGGCGTCGCACTCGAGTTGGGCGTAGTACTTGTGCAGGACCGGCAGGTCGGGATTGAGCGCGAGGGCGCGCTGAAACGAGCGCTCGGCCTCGACGGCACTGACCGTATCGTCGAAATACTTCCCCAGCACCCGCTGGCAGCGGCCAAGTCCCGCCCAGGCCGGCGCGAACTGCGAGTCGAGCGTCACGCACTTCTGGTAGACGTCGCGCGCCTCGGCGATGTGATCCCAGTCGCGCGCCAGCTCATTGGCGCGCAGATAGAGCTCGTAGACGCCCGGGCTGCGTGGCACGTCGGGCCGGACGACGCGGCTCTCGGGCTCGCCCAGCGACTGCGACAACGAGCGGACGATCCCCGCCACCAGCTCGTCCTGCATCGCCAGCACGTCTGCCAACGGATGCTGCGACGAGTGCGACCAGACGACGGTACCGGCCGGGGCTTCGACCAGCTGCGTCGTCGCGCGAAGTTGGCTGCCGGCGCGGAGAATGGTGCCGATGAGCGCCACGTCCACGTCGGCGTCGGCGGCGAGCTTGCGCAGGTCGGGCGCCTGCGGGTCGAAGCGGGCCGCCGCAGCGCTGGAGCGCACCAGCAGGTTGCGGGTGCCGGTCAGCGACATCGTGATCGCGTCGGGCAGGCTGAATGCCAGGAAGTCGGTCTCGGCGTCCGGGCGCAGCACGCGGAACGGCAGAGCGATGAATCGGGTCATCGTCCGCGCCGCCACCGCCGAGAGCTCCCCCGAATCGCGATCCGCAATCGCCTCGCGAATGGCGGCGGCCATCGCGACCGCCGAGTCGTAGCGATCGGCGGCCTGCTTCTGCAGCGCTTTGTGGATCACGCGGTCGAGCCCGGCCACCGTGCCCCCGCCGGACAGCGCCGGCGGCTGCTCGTGCAACACGGCATGGAGCACGTCGATCATCGTGGCGCCGTCGAACGCCACCTTGCCCGACAGCATCTCGAAGAGCATCGCCGCCAGCGCGAAGAGATCGGCGCGCGCGTCGAGCGCCTCCCCGCGCACCTGCTCAGGCGCCATGTAGTTCGGTGTCCCGACGATGGTGCCGACCTCGGTGAGGCGGGTCGCGCTGTCGGCGCCGAGGCTGCTCGGCGATCGGCCTGGCCAGACCGAAGTCGAGCAGCTTCACGCCGTGCGGCGTCAGGAACAGGTTTGACGGCTTCAGATCGCGATGGATCACCCCGCGCGCGTGCAGCGCGTCGAGGGCGTCGAGAACCTGCAGCGCGATGGTGGAGGTATCGGCCGGCGATAGCGGCCCGCGCATCACGCGCGCGCCGAGCGGTTCGCCGGCAAGCAGTTCCATCGCCAGGATCAGCCCGCCGTCGGTTTCCTCGACCTCGTAGAGCTGACAGATGTTCGGATGCGAGACGCCGGCGGCGGCCCGGGCTTCACGCCACAAGCGTTTGCGCGACGTGTCGTCGGTCTGCGCCGCGAATCGTCTTCAGCGCGACGGTGCGGTCGAGCCGCTCATCGCGGGCCGCGTACACGACCCCCATGCCTCCTTCACCGATCTTCCTTTCGATCTTGTAGCGACCGATACGGTCGGGCACCGGCGGCGCTGGGGAGGACATACGGATTGATTGTAGCCGCGTCAGCGCTTGAGCCGGCTGCTCACTCCGATATTCGCACGACGGGATTTCTCGAGACCGCGGTCTGCAGGCGGGCTGTCTCATCGACTTCATTACGAGCAAAAATCCTTCTCCTTGCATTCCCAACCCTGACGCGGACGCTCGCAAACGAAATCGCAACACGTGTGCTACTGGAACTACGGGTCGTTCGAGCAGAAGATCAAGCGCACTGCCCAAAGGTTTGCGATCGTCCTGTGGTCAGCCGGGTGGGCGATCGGTTTCCCCGGGCATTTCGTCTGCGCGTCCGCCGGGGCTCGCCGATCTACACTGTGGACGCTCACAGGAGAGGAGTCATGGCACACGTCAAGCGAGTGGTGGCCGCCGCCTCCATTCTCAGCGTCGCGGTGGCGATCAACGCGCTGGTCGCCTCGCAAACGGCGCCGTCGCACACCGAGTGGCGCTACTTTGGCGGCAACAAAGCGTTCACTCGCTATTCGGCCCTCGATCAGATCAGCCGCGACAACGTCAGCAGCCTGCGCATTGCCTGGCGGCGACCGGCGGTGAATGCGAAGCTGATGGCCGCGTTCCCGGCTCTGCGACCGACCGCGTATCTCCGTGCGACGCCGATCGCGATCGACGGCGTGCTCTACACGCAGGACGCACACGGGCTGGTGATCGCGCTCGACGGTGAAACCGGCGGGACGATTTGGGAGCAACAGCCATTTGCTTCGACCAGGGAAGAAGCCGCGGGTGCGCCTACGCGCGGGGTCGATTACTGGCGTGGCGGCGCCGACAATGCCGACAAGCGGATCCTGTCCATTCGTGGCGAGTATCTCTACGCCACCAATGCGGATACCGGCCGTCCGGCGGAGGGGTTCGGCGAGCAGGGACGTGTGAGCCTGCGCTTCGCCGATCGCCAGCCGCTGGCCGGCCGCTTCAACGACAGCACCGGGCCGATCGTGGTCGGCAACGTCGTCGTGGTGGGCGGGAACACGGCCGGCGCCGGCGATGGCGGCAACCGCAAAGAGGCCGCACCGGAAGACGTGCGCGGCTACGACGTGGTCACCGGCAATCGGCTCTGGACGTTTCACGTCGTGCCGCAGCCGGGCGAGTTCGGCCACGAGACCTGGGGCAACGACTCCTGGAAATTGGCCGGGGATCTCGGGGCGTGGAATCCCATGACCGCCGACGAAGAGCTCGGATACGTCTACGTGCCGCTGACGTCGCCGACGGCGGCATGGTACGGCGGCTGGCGGCCAGGCGACAACCTGTTTTCCAACGCGCTCGTGGCGCTCGACGTCAAGACGGGCAAACGCGTCTGGCATTTCCAGACGGTGCATCACGACCTGTGGGACTGGGACAACATCGGGCCGCCGATGCTGGGAGAGATCACGGTGGACCGACGCCGCATCCGCGCGGTGATGCAGGCGAATAAGGCAGCGTTTCTCTACGTGCTCGACCGGACGAACGGCCGGCCGGTGTGGCCGATCGAAGAGCGGCCGGTGCCGCAATCCACGGTGCCCGGCGAGCGTTCCTCACCGACGCAGCCGTTTCCCACAAAGCCCGCGGCGTTCGATCTGCAGGGCATCAGCGACGACGACCTCATCGACTACAGCCCGGCGCTCAAAGAGCGCGCCCGCGCGATCGCGAAGCAATACGTGATGGGACCGGTCTTCACGCCGCCCTCGGTGCCGAGCGATCAAACCGACGGCAAGAAGGGGACGCTGGTGCAGCCGGGCGCCTGGGGATCGGCGAACTGGAACACCGGCGCGTTCGATCCGGAGACCGGCTATCTACTACGCCATCTCGCAGACGCTGGGGCCCGCTAACCGGACCGCGCGCAAGCAGACCGATCGGAGCGCAACGATGGAGTATGCAGACTTCGCGGCGTCGCCCGAGCGAGCGGCGAGAGCCAGCGTCGCAAGCGCCGCCGTCGACGGTGGACGCGATCACCATCGACGGCCTGCCCGATCATCAAGGGCCCGTACGGACGCATCACCGCGATCGACCTCAATCGGGGCGAGCACGTGTGGACGACGCCAAACGGAGATGGGCCGCGCTTCCATCCGTTGCTGAAGCCTCTCAATCTGCCGCCGCTCGGCTACCCGAACCGTCCGGCGCCGCTGCTCACGAAGACGCTGCTGTTTCTCGGCGAAGGCAGCGATGCGGTGAGCGGGACGTCGAGCGTCGATTGGACGTGGGGGAAGAAGTTCCGCGCGTACGACAAGGCCACCGGCAAGGTCATCTGGGAAATGGAGCTGCCGTCCGGAACTACGGCCGGCCCGATGACTTATCTCCTCAACGGCAAGCAGTACATCGTCGTGTCAGTGGGCGCGCGCAATCACGCGCCGGAGTACGTCGCGCTTGCGCTGCCGTGAAGCGCGATCAAAGACCTCGAACGCTTGGCGTCGGCGAACACGATCTTCCAGCACTTGGCCTCATACGCCTGCGCGGCACGATTCAATATCCGGAGGGTGGCGTGGCGGTGGTGCGTTCTCGCCCCACCCACGTGGCCAGCGTGAGCGTCCTTTTCAATAACTTACGGGCTGATTGAGGGTGCAACTAGGAACCCACCAGCACGCTGAGAACCCACGTGGCCAAGCTAGGTCGTTGAAAAGAAAGAAGGGCCCCATGCAGACGCTGCACCAGATGCGGCCGTGTAGACTTCCGTCACCGGAAGATCCAACATACGGGCTTACTGGCCACCCCCCACGCATCCGATCCGGGACAGACGATGAGACGAACACGCGTATTGGCGGTGTCCGCCTTTTGTGTGGTGCAATTCGCGCGCGTCCACCCGCCCGCTGGATGCGGGCGATCCAGCGTTAGAGCTGCAGGTAACCGGGTGGTCGGGCCGCCATCCTCCAATGGGTCGTAGTGAGACCAGGAGGAATCGGCTTGACTGCCGCAGTTACCAGTTCGTCCGCGAGACTTTGCTCCCTTGTTTTCGGCGGAAGGCACTTATTCCGCCTAAGCAGGTCTTCTCGCAGTAGCGCTAACTGCGCACTCACCAGCCGATTTCGCTCCGTCTCCGACGATCCTCCATCGCACAGTTGCACTTCGGCCTTCCGGGCTACAGCTGTGTTCGGGAGGCGAGATGCTACTGAAGATCGGATTGGTTTGCTGGTGGCGTGGTTGCTCGGCATTGTCGGCGTGTACCGACTCGGTCAAAACGTCCACTTTCTTCTACTCGTCGGACTGATGCTGCTGCTACTCGGCGTTCTGAAGGCTCGAGACGCAGCAGGCAAGGCTCCATAGCGAGAGAGCGATGAGCGAGGGGCCGGAAAACCGATCGCGCACGTTTCAGCTCGCGTTCACTCTTGCAGTGGCGGGGATCCTGTTTTGCGCCGCCGGTATCGCCGGCTACGACCTGGAGAAGCGCGCCTTACTGCTCACTGAAGACCGATGGGCCGACGGAGTCATCTGGTGGGAAATCTATTTCGGAATCGGTTTTACCCTTGGCGCCGTACACTTCGGCAAGACTGCCGATCGAATTGCCAAACGTGGCAAGTAGCTGCGGGCGACACTCATACCCGACTATCATTAACCGATGATCTCGGCTCCTGAGGTCGCGTCGTCGCTGCCGCGAGCCCTCTCGTCATATCCAGACCAGAGTGGACTGTCGATCGTTGAATTGCTGATTGAGCGCGTACGGATAGAGCCGTTCAATGCGATCGCGACACTAATCTTCGCCCTCGCGATTGCCCACACTTTCGCCGCGGTGAGGTTCTCCCGGCACGCTTCCCGAGTGCAGCAGGCGCATGACGAGCGCTCGCGAGCTGCGGGTAAACCGCCGACACCAAGCGTCGCAGCGGAGCTCCTGCACTTTCTCGGAGAGATCGAGGCGGTCTTCGGCTTGTGGGCCGTGGTGCTGGTAGCTGCGATGGTGGCTTATGCGGGATGGGAAACCTCGACGCACTACTTCAACGACATCACCTATACCGAGCCGCTGTTTGTCGTCGTGATCATGGCGCTTGCATCAACGAGGCCGATTGTCACGTTCGCTGAGCAATCGTTGAGACTCATTGCCAACTTCGGAGGGGCAACACCGGCGGCGTGGTGGCTGACGATTCTGATCGTTGGCCCGCTCCTTGGTTCATTCATAACCGAGCCTGGAGCGATGACCATTTGCGCATTGCTGCTGGCGAGGCAATTCTATGACCTTGGGCCCAGCCTCAAGCTGAAGTACGCGACGCTGGGTTTGCTGTTTGTCAACGTGTCGATCGGGGGAACACTGACCCATTTCGCAGCTCCTCCTGTCCTGATGGTCGCCCGTCCGTGGGGTTGGGACTTGAGCTTCATGCTCCGTCATTTCGGCTGGCGTGCCGCGCTCGCGATCGTTGTTTCGACCATCGCCTACTGGTTGATCTTCAGGAAGGAACTCTCGAGTTTGGCAGGCCAGGCTGCCGCGCCCGACCTGTTCGAGCCCGAGGAAACGGACGGCCTCTCGTCGAGCTCCGTACCTCCGTGGGTCACTGCGACCCACATCGGCTTCATGGCGTGGACGGTACTCACGGCGCATTACCCGGGGCTCTTCGTCGGTGGTTTCATGATCTTCCTCGGGTTTGCCAACGCGACCGCTCCCTATCAGAGCCGCATCGATCTGAAACCGCCCCTCCTGGTCGGATTCTTCCTCGCGGGACTCGTGATTCACGGCGGCTTGCAGGGCTGGTGGATTGCGCCTGTTCTCGGCCGCCTTGCTGAAGTACCGCTGTTCATCGCCGCGACAGTACTCACCGCGTTCAACGACAACGCGATGATCACGTTGCTTGCGACACTGGTTCCGAATTTGAGCGAATCGATGAAGATCGCGGTGGTGGAAGGAGCGGTGACTGGAGGCGGGCTAACTGTGATTGCAAATGCTCCGAATCCCGCTGGACAAGCCCTGCTCAGCCGGTTTTTCGGTGACGGCATCAGTCCCGTGAGCCTACTCCTTGGCGCACTGGGTCCGACTCTCGTGGCGGTTGCTGCATTTCGGCTTCTTTGATGTGAACACGTCGGCCTTGCTGGACGGCTCCCGCGCCACTATCATCGACTGGTGTCATCGCGATCGCCGATCGCCGAGGCCTTTGACCTCCAGCATTGGGCCGCTTGGTTCAACTCGCTGGATCCGTCATTCGTCTTTTTGCTGAGCCTGCCGTTTCTCGTTGCCGCTGCTGGCTTCCTCGCGGACGTTGTTCGACGCCGACGTAGGGCGTAGCCCCACTTTCAACCACGTCAAGACCGCAAGCCAAGACGGCGCTCGAATGCGACCGCCACGAGCATCAAGACCAGACTCGCCCACACCGTCCCGACCGACAAAAACGGCACCATCGATTCACCCGCTGCGGCGGCCCAGAGGGCGCGCATTGGCCAGAACGCCGGCAGAATGCCTGCAATCAAGTTGATTGGCGCAGGCACGAAGTAGGCGATCACTGGAAGCAGGTTGATCAGGTTCAAGACTTTGACCACCGCGAACCCTGCCACCTTGTTCGGAGCAGCGAGTGCAAGAAGGAGGGCGAGGCTCGGAGCCGACAGGCCAGCGACCAACGCAAGCGGCACGAGAACGGAGAACGGCAGTGGCGTCATCGCGGCCACTGGGTATGCGATCAGAGTGGTTGCCGTCCCAACGACCAACGGCAGCGTCAGACGGTAGGCGAGATATTGCCGAATCGAAAGCGGCGTCACCCTCAGCGCCGACAACGTGCGAGCGTCTCGTTCGTCCAGCAGCATGAACCCGACGACCATGCCGACGATGCCAGGCGCCGTCATCAGGTAGCCGCTCATGATCAGAGGATGGAAGTTGCGCAGGTCGAACCCGTCAGGAGGTAGCGCGCGTTCGATCGCCGGGATCAAGAGACGCAGCATCACCGCGACACCGAGGGGAAGAAGCAGCACCCAACCCAACAACGGGTCACGCCACAGAATTTGTGAATCGGCGGCAGCGAGCGATCGCCACGCCTTTGCGCTCATCGGCCACCTGATGCGCGTGTATCTCGCATCAATCGCTCCGCGCCAAGAGTTGCGAGTCGGAATGCTCCCGTTGCCCAAGCGACTGCGCCGACGATGCCGAGGATCGATGCAGGCAACCCGATCGGTTCGTAGACACCGCGAACCAAGACGATGGCGGGCGCCATCGGATGCCACACCCAGACCACTGGCGAAGTCAGACCAAAGTGGCCGAGCAGCGGTAACAAGAGTAAGGTGACGATTACAGAGGCAGGCAGCAGGAGTTCGTTCACCGACGCGTATCGCATCGCGAGTGCGGCTCCAAAGCCGGTATATGTAATACCAGGTACTCGTCGAGGGGCCGCTCGGGTGTCTGGTCCACGTCGAGTCATGCTCCCACGACTCGAATACTAAGTCGTTCGAAGCCGCCCGGAGGTTCATTCCCGGAATAAGAAAGAATTCCGCTGCTTTGGGGCCCAGTTGGCTCCGTTGGCCTGACTCGTGAAAGCCGATAGAATCTCGAATTCGGTCGCGAAGCGTTTCTAATGATTGGGTGCCGCGATGCCTTCAAACCGCAAGACGTTTACGTTCGTTTTCACGGCTACACTCGCGGCGGTGTTTCTGCTACTCACTGGCCTAATCGGCTACCAGCCGCCGGCCCACCTCTCACTCGATGCTGACACATGGCGGCGTGGCACCTGGGCTGACGGAATAATCCTTAGCCAAGTCGCCCTCGGGAGCGTCCTTCTCGCAGTGGCGGGCGTCGTCGCCCTACGCCTCAATCGCACGACGAAAGATGCGAAGCACTGAGCGGGAGTCAGTATCCACTGCTGCCGCGTAGTCCGTGAAAGGACGGAGACAGGATGTTCACGACACCCGTTTAGCGATCCAGTCCGAGACTAGTTTCAGGACTGCTGGTGCGATCGTCTCCTCTATCGTGGCGTATTCATTCGGAGTTCCGGTGACGCTCGTCTGCAGCAGGTGATTCAGACCTGGCAGTTCTACTGTTGTGACGTCCTTGTTGCCACCAGCACGGAGCGCCCGTTCGATTTCTATAAGATTCTCGCGCACCGGCACCTGCACGTCACGATCGCCCCCGATTGCCAGCACCGGGCAACGCACCTTCATGAGCGTCGGTCGAGGATCGAACGCGAGAAAAAACTGGAGCCACGGTTGCGAAGCTTTGAACAAAGCGCTTGCCAATTGATGCGCCGCCGCGCCGTCTGGCGCGCCAGGTGCGACGGGCTTGGCCGAACCAATCTCCTCCAGCAACTTCTCTCTGGCGGCACTGTCCGGTTTGGCTCCAGCCTCCGCCTTCAATATCGCGAAGACACGCTCTCGAATTGAACGGTCCCAGGCGATGGCCTCGTCGCTCGCCCCTTGAGCCTTAAAGAGCGAGGCCGCTTGCGAATACAGGATCTGATCGCCAGGTACGCCCGTACCAGCTAGCATGACGATAAATGCGGGAGCCGGGGTACCGGCCGCTACCATCACCGCGAGAATCGCACCCTCGCTGTGCCCAATCAGGCCGATGCGATCGGGATCGATCTCTGGCCGGCGCCGCAGATTGCTGAGGGCCAGTCACATGAAGCCCTGGGCGGCGTGCGCCACGGATGCCGAGCGCCTCGATGTCTTCAACGGTGTACTTCTCGCTCCGAACGTCGACGCCGTATTCGATCAGGGATTCGCGACAATCGCCGACGACGGATCCGTCTTGTTGTCCGAGTCTCTGTCGTCCGCCGATCGGATAACGCTGGGAATCGACGGCCCCTTTCGCCTAGTTCGACTCGAAAGCAGTCACCTCCATTACTTACGATTTCATCGCGAGATGGTGTTTCGCAAACGGTGACCAAGGGACGAGGGGCTACCGCCGTCCGCAAGCGCATTGAGGGATGCCACTCTCGGAATCTGGCATAAAACTGGATTACGAGCCAGCGACCAACCAGACAAGTTATTGTTTTAAAACGAGATAGGTGTGGCGGAGAGGGTGGGATTCGAACCCGACAGGACCATTTAGATTCTGTAAGTTACAGATTCCACGTTGCCACGATTGCCATAAATGCCATCGTTGCCGTAGTGCCTTGCACGCTGTCGCACGCACGGCCGAGCTTTGGTGGACCTCAAGGCCCTCGGTGGGACAGTTGAAAACCGGCAATTTGTGGAGAGGTCAAAAGCTCAATTTTCCCGTCGCGGCCGAAACCAGTGATTTTTTACTTCGTCCCCTCGTCGGTACACAAATCGGTCTGCACTTGCGTCCGCCAGCTCGTGGGCCGCACGTCAGCACGTGGGCGTGATGAAGCAGGCGATCGAGTAAGGCCGTGACCGCCGCGGTGTCGCCGAGCAGCTTTCCCTAATCATCACGGGTCGGTTCGACGTCAGAAGCGTGGAGGCGCGTTCGTAAGTCGCATGATCAGCTCGAGGAGATCTTCAGCGGCCGTGTGGGCAAGCTTGCGCATGCCGAGGTCATCGATGATCAGCAGCGGCACGGTGGAGAGTTCGGCGAGGTACTCGTTGCGCGTGGCGGCGAGGGTCGCTTCGAGTCGGCGTCGCACACGGGTCATGCCGCGATCGGCGTCTGATACAGCCCACGACAGCAGAGCCGCCAGGCGTACCTACGAACACTCGCCCGTGCCCTGTCCTCGTCCGTTCGCGGTTCGGGTGTCATCCCGCCGAGCCCTGCCTGCGTGCGACGACCGTTAAAAATACGAGCTTTCCTTCCATAAGCGGCCGTCCAGAACATCGTTCGGGCCGAGACATTCACGGCGATCGTTCCGATCAGGCGTTCAACGAATGGATGCGACAGCGGCGCGTACGGCACCGTCGTGATGGCTTCCACGTCGAGGATTCGCAGATTCGCCTGCCATTGGTGGAATCGGTACAGCGGATTATGGTCGGAGCTGAGGTAGGTCGGCGTCAG
>CAVXMP010000020.1:0-46287 GCA_963762925.1 uncultured Acidobacteriota bacterium
GCTACGAGCGCCCATTTCGGACAGGAATTTCATACGCCCAGCACGCCTACCCGACTACCTAACCGCACTGGGCGCTCTCGGTCATGTCATCAATCGTGCCCACTGCGCAGTGTCGGTGGACCGCTGGAACATCACGGCCTTCTCGCCGTGAAACCGGGAGATGTGGCAGAACGGGGAGTCGAGCGGCGCGCCGCCGTTCTTCATGGTGCCGCCATAGCGACCGAGCACCACGACGTGGTCGCCGCCGTCAATGAACGTGCTGGGTACAGCGGTGAAGTTATCGATCGCTGCCACAGCCGCGCGAACACACCATCGCCGACGGCCTGTGGACCAACGTAGGGATTGCGATCCGCAAGCGGAGTGCCTTCCGCTTCGTTCCAGTTGATGCCTGAATCCATGGCTGCAAACAGCACGGAAGGATCATTCCGGCCGAACGCCGCGTACGCCGCCTTGATCGTCTCGAACGCCGACATGGTGCTTCCTCCCGATGATGCGCCGCCGCTCACGCATTAGTCGCGTGATGCTAGCACAGCCATTACCACTGCTCGCACACAGCGGTCGGCCTGAAGCCTATCGGCCGGCGATGCGAGGGTGTTCGTCAGTGCCGCGTGAGCGCCTGCGCCCTGATTGGAGTAGCTAGACATCGGAAATCATCTCCTGACCGGTACGCCGGAAAACTGCGTTAGGATGCCTTTTCCCGGAGACTTCAAGAGAAAGGTGGAACCATGGCTGCTTGGTCTCGGCGCGAGTTCTTCAGCTTCAGCGCTCTGGCTGCCGTTGCCTCCTCATTCGGATTCGAAGGTGTCGCCCGGGCAGCCGCGTCGAAGGCCGCCAAGGCAACGTATCAGGACAACATCTACACCCGGATGTTCGGCATCCGGCCTGTTATCGGAGCCTTCGAGCCGCTCTCCCGGTACGGCAACTCGATGATGTCCGGCGACGTGATCCAGGCGATGGGTGAGGCGCAGCAGTTCTTCGTGGACATGGAGGAGCTCAATCGGGCCGCGGGCGCCCGCATTGCCACCATTGTGAAGACCGAGGCCGCCCTGGTGACCTCGTGTTCCTACGGCGCCATGATGCTCGGGGCCGCCGCAATCCTCTCCGGCACGGACAAGGAGAAGGTCGAGGCGCTGCCGCACGTCACATGGCCGCGGCGTGAGTGCCTGATGCAGAAGGCGCATCGCGTGGCCTACGACCGGGCGTTCCGCGCGGCGGGGATGACGCTCGTGGAAGTGGAGACGCGGGATCAGCTGGTGAACGCCATCAGTGACAAGACGGCGATGATCGGCGTCGTGGCGCGCGTGGAGCGTGACCCGCAGCCTGAGGTCATGCAGCCGCAGGAGCTCATCGAGCTTGGTAAGAAGGCCGGCGTCCCCGTCCTGGTCGACGTGGCAGGTGAGCTGCCGCCGCTGTCGCGCCTGACCCGCTATTCGGCCATGGGCGCTGACCTCTTCAACTTCAGCGGCGGCAAGAACATCTGCGGTCCCTCATCGTCTGGCATCCTCGCCGGACCAAGGATCTCATCGAGGCCGCCCTGCTCCACTCCTCGCCGAACGCGAACATCGGACGCGGCCAGAAGGTTAATCGCGAGGAGATGGTCGGCCTGGTCGTGGCGCTCGAGCAGTACGTCAAGATGGACCATGACGCGGTCATGACCAAGTGGACGAAGCGGTCGCGTTATATCGTGGACCAGTTGCGCGGCGTGCCGGGCATGAGCGCCGAAACCCGCATGACTTCGCAGGGCTACGAGAACGCCGTCCTGATTGGGACAAGAACGTGATCCCGATTTCCGAGCAGGATGCGGCAGAGCGCCTGCGCATGGGCGAGCCGCGCCTGGTCTTCGCTCAGAGCAAGCTCGCCAGTGAGACCATCGCGCATCCGACCCTGGTGCCCGGCTCACTCAAGGACGGCGAGGAAGTGATCGTCGCGAAGCGGTTGAAGCAGTTCTTCACGGCCGAAGCGTCGAAGCCGATCAGCGCAGGGTTTTGACACCTCGTGATGGACCCACGTCGTCGCGACGACCGATGCCTCGGCCGTGGACGAAGTCGAGTGGTTTGTTACACCGATCCAAAATGCCTGGTGGCGAATGCGCGGCCCGATCCCGACTTCAGGTACTCTGAAACTGATGGCCTGTTTCTCGGTTGGAACTGAATGATAAAACCGACCATGGTCGATGAGACCGCGTGTGCCCGCACGGCCCGTCGTTGTGCCATTCGAGTCTCGCGCGCAGATCATTTGTGATCCCGACGTAGTGTCGTGACGGGTCCGCGTCGCTGCGGATGATGTAACGATGCGTTTCTCGATGCCGTGCATGTCATGTCTGACGCACGCATCGGGCCATGAGGAATCTCGCGGGAAATCGCAAGATCGCTCGGACGATACGCGGATTCTTCGATCGCTAATGGGTAAGTGGTTAGCTGTTTCTGCGCGGCGGTCCGCCTTCGCGGCTACGCCGCTTCGTCGAGACAGCCTTCGCGTAGTGCTGACAAAGCCTGCCTAGCCGTAGCTCACCCGGAGGGTTGAGCGAAGGCTGGCTGGGACGTAGGGATTCGAACCCCAATAACCGCGTCCAGAGCGCGGTGTCCTACCGTTGAACGACGTCCCAATCTGACTGCGAGCGAGGCAGGAACTGTCAATTATACCGGAGGCCAAATTCCTGGCTACAAGCCGCCCTTTTGCTCTTCGGCGACACGGGCATCGAGGCGCTTCCGGGCCGCGGCGGCGTAGGCGCGACAACCGTTTGCATCGATGAACGGGTTCACGCCCGGCTGCGCCTTATAGCGTGCGAACTTGGCATCCAGATCGACGGCGGACGGATGCGTCGAGAGCACCACGTCGCACGGCAACTGTTCGACCGTTGCAATCGCCTCGCGAAACCGCTCGACGATCGACGGCCGTTTGCCGTCGCCAGTGAAACGAAATCCATCATCGGCGACCGCCGTAAGGCTGTCCGCATACACCATGTTGAGGCAGCGTGATCCTTCGCACGAGCGCCAGGTCCAAGCGGTGCTCCCCGGCGTATGCCCGGGCGTGAGGTGCGCAGTGACTGCGAGGTCGCCGACGCGCAACGTTTCACCGTCTTTCACCGCCTGCACGTTCTTCACCGGCGCAAAACGCATGTACTTTTGTCCCGATTCGAATTGCGGGTCGTCCGGCGTGGGGTAACCCTGCCCAAGCGCGCGGGCGCCCGACGCGCTCGCGGCAACTCTCGCCCCACTCGCCCGCTGCAGCGCGGCAATGCCAGCGGCGTGATCGAAGTGCGCATGCGAGTTGAGGATGAGCTTGACGTTTTCCATCCTGAAACCAAGCGTGCGGATGTTCTGCTCGATGAGCGCCGCCGATTGTGCCAGCGCGCCGTCGAGCACGATCGATCCCGCATCGGACACGATGAGCACCGATGCGAGCCCGACGGTCCCGACGTAATAGGTATTGCCGAAGACGCGAAACGGCTCGTGTGGTGTGTTCCACTCGGCACAATCGGAACACGGGATGGGCGGGTCGGGCACGAGCCCCCGGGGGGTCTGGGCGGTCAGACAAACCGACGAAACGATGAGAAGAAACGCGCCTGCTGTTTTCATGCGGCTCTTGATTCATACTACGCGGGTTGGAGGCGACATGACCCGTCACATTCCCGTGCTTGCGGTTCTCGCGCTGCTGCTGACCTCGCCGATCGCATTGAACAGCGCGCCGCCTCCGGCGGCGGCGCAGACGATGGCGGATGCGGCGAACGCATTTTTGAAAGAGCTGAGCGCCGAGCAGAAATCAAAGGCGACGTTTGCGTTCGAAGACGACTCCCGCTTCGAATTCCGTTTCACCCCCCGTGCGCGGACCGGCCTCCCGATCAAAGAGATGAACGAAGCGCAGCGCGCGAAGGCGCACGCGCTGCTCAAGACCGGCCTCAGCATGCGCGGGTATACGACCGCCAACACGATCATGGATCTCGAGAACGTGCTCAAGGCGATCGAGCCGCCGCGCACCGGGCCAAACGCGATCGTCCGCGATCCGGAGCTCTACTTCGTGTCGATCTACGGCACACCGGGGAAGAGCCCGTGGGGATGGAAGTGGGAAGGCCACCACGTCGCCACGAACTTCACCATCGTCGGCAACGCGCCAGTCGTTTCGGCGCCCAACTTCTTTGGATCGAACCCCGCGGTCGTGCGCGACGGCCCGAAGAAAGGGACCCGCGCGCTGCGCGACGAAGAAGATGCGGGACGTGAACTGCTCAACGCGTTTGATGCCGCGCAGAAAGCCAAAGTCATCTACAGCACCGACGCGCCGCGCGAGATGCTGACCGCCGAAAGCAGGGAAGTGAAGCCGCTGCCCGACGTCGGCATTCCTGCCAGTGAGATGACCCCAGCACAGCGTCGTCTTCTGGAGAAGTTGATCGACGTCTACACGGGCCGCGTCGCGCCCGAGATCGCCAAGGCGAGACTCGACGCGCTGCAGAAGGCGGGCTTCGACAAAATCACGTTCGGCTGGGCCGGCGTCACCGAAACGGGTGGTCCGCACTATTACCGCGTGCAGGGGCCTTCGTTCCTGATCGAGTACGACAACACGCAGAACAACAACAATCATATCCACGCGGTGTGGCGCGACTTCAATGGCGATTTCGGTCGCGATCTGCTGCGCGAGCATCTGAAAACCGTGGCGCATTGATCGGCTGAACGCGTGACAGGCACCAGCCGTACGCGTGTCGGCGTACAACGCATTTATCGCGAACGCGCCGCAAGACGAGGCTGAGCTCGTTGCAGCCGCACGCGCACGGCTGCGAGCGCTTGGCAAGAGCGCGCGGCGGTTCGTACGTTTTCAGGAGAACCCGTGAACGAACATGTCGAGACGCTGGTCGACGCCTTCGAGGACAAGCGGCTGACGCGGCGCGAGCTCGTCGCCGCTTTAGCCGCCCTCGCTGCAGGCGCGACAACGCTGCCCGGCGCGGCGCAAGGCGGGCAGGTTGCGCAAGGGCAATCGCTCAATCACATATCGATCGCGGTGACCGACGTCGAGCGTTCGGCGGAGTTTTATTCGAAGCTCCTCGGTCTCAACGTGGTGAGCCGTCCAGGCAACGGCGGCATCAACCTCGGACTCGGCGGCAGTTTTCTTGGGGTCTATAAACTCGCGAATCCGGGAACCGTCCATCACTTCTGCATTGGCGTCGACGATTACGACGCGGACAAAATCGCGGCGCGACTTCGCGACCTCGGCCTCAAACCGAGTGTCGATCGCAATCCAGCCAATCGGACGACAGGCGGTGACCAGCTCTATTTCACCGATCCCGACGGCACACGCGTGCAGCTTGGCGCCAACGGATACCAGGGCTGAGCCGCAGATAGACGCAGATGGGTTTGGCCGCAGATGACGCAGATAGCACAGATGTTTGTTTAGGGTCGTGTCGAACATCTAGTCGCGCGAGTGCGCCCGGGCGTTAAGACTTGGCTTCGGCCGCAGATGAACGCAGATAGCACAGATGGTTGTTTTAGGGTCGTGTCGAACAACTGGTCGCGCGAGTGCGCCCGGACGTTGAGACGTGCCCAAAGCAGCGCCAAGATCTAAACCGTATCTGCGTCATTTGCGTTGATCTGGGTTTGGCCGCAGATGACGCAGATAGCACAGATGTTTGTTTAGGGTCGTGTCGCTCCGCATGAGATCAGCGGCGTGAACGCTCCACCGGCAGATCGCAGAGCGGCCGGAACCGCACGCCAACGGCGTTGCCGGCGAATGCCGCCACCAGCCACAACCATCCGTGCAGACTGCCCGACGCGATGCCGCTGAAATATGCACCGATGTTGCAGCCATAGGCGACGCGCGCGCCGTACCCGAGCAGCAAGCCGCCGATCACCGCGGCGGCCAGCGAACGGCCGGAGGCGCGCCAGGCTGGCGCGAACCGATGCGCAAGGATCGCGGCGAGCAGCGCGCCGAGGATGATGCCGATATCCATCACCGTCGTCACATCGAGCAACACGCTGCTTTCAAGTGCAGTTTTCTGCGCGGGCGCCGACCAGTACGGCCACGTCGCAACCGGCACGCCCGCGGCAGCGGCCACCTTCGCTCCCCACAACGCGAACGCGGAGGTCACGCCCCACGGTCGTCCAGCAATCGTGAGGGTCGCGATGTTCACCGCGGCAAGCCCTAGCGCGCCGACTACCAGCGGCCATGGTCCACGAAGCCATCGCGGATCGCCGGAATTCTTCACATCGGTCAAGCGTTCGACGTCGCCATGCCGGTGACGCTCGAGCGCGATGGTGGCTGCGGCGATCGCGGCAAAAATAGCAAGGCTGATCGCGAGTCCAAGTGCCGCCCCGTAACTGCCGACGAGCGAGGTTGGCTCGAGCGACGGCCACGCTTGCCACCACGGCACGTGCGCCGTGCCAATGACCGAGCCGACAATAAACATGATCAGCGTGACGACCATCCGCGTATTGCCGCCGCCCACGCTGAACAGCGTGCCCGAGGCGCAGCCGCCACCCAGTTGCATGCCGATGCCGAAGATGAACGCACCTGCGAGCACCGCCGTGCCGGCCGGTGAAATCGACCCGCGCATCGGCTGACCAAACAATGTGCCGGCACTGAGCAGCGGAAAAAATACGAGGCACGTGACGGCAAGCATCAACATCTGGGCGCGAAGCCCCGCGCCTCTGCGGTCGGCGATGAAGACGCGCCAGGACGATGTAAAGCCGAATGCCGCGTGATAGAGCACGAGTCCCGCGCCCGTGCCCACCAGGAAAAGCGCCGCCTGACGTGGTCCGATAGCGACGCCGAGGTAAGCCGCTGTGGCCGCGATCGCGACCGCCGCGAGTGTGGCGGGACGTGGCGCAGACGACCGGCGTGTGCTGATCGCAACTGGCTGATTGAGTGTTTGAACGGCAGAAGTCATGGCGTTCTCCCATCACCGCCCGCACCTGCGCCACCAACCGCACCGGCGGCACCCGCGGCGGCAATGATAAGCTCGGCGGCCTTCTCCGCAATCATCAAACATGCCGCCTGCGTCTGGCTGTTGACCACGACGGGCATGATGGACGCATCCGCAATCCGTATCCCAGCGACACCCCGCACGCGCAGTTCGGGATCGACCACCGCCTCGCGGCTGCTGCCCATACGGCATGTGCCCACCGGGTGAAAAATCGTGTCGGCGCTGCGGCGGATCCATGCGCGCAGGCCGTCCGTGGTTTGTACGTCGGGGAGCGGGTCGATCGCGTCGCCACGAAGGCCGCTATACGGCCGAGCGCTCGCGATGTCGCGAGCGACACGCACACCGCTCAGCAGCGCGTCGAGATCGGCCGCTTCCGAGAAGTAGCGCGGTTGGATCAGGGGTGCGGCGGCGGGATCCGCCGAGCGAATGGTCAACGAACCGCGGCTCTTGGGCTGCGAAAGCGCGACGGTCAGCGTGATGAACTCGTCGACGACGTCGAGACCGCGGCCGACGTAGAACTGCAGGTCAGGAATTCGGAGGTCCGACGCCGATGACACGAATAATCCGGCGGAAGTCGTCGAGGGTGCCAGCGGTTTGAGGCTTCTCCACCGCAGCGACACCCGCGGATGGTCGTGCAGGTTGGCGCCGACCCCAGGCGAATCGGCGAGCACGGTGATGCCTTGCGCGTTGAGTGCGGCCGCGGGGCCAATACCCGAGAGCATGAGAATCCGAGGTGAGCCAATCACGCCGGCGGCGAGGACGACCTCACTTGCTGCGTGAATTCTTTCGACGCGTCCATTGCGCACGACCTCCACACCCGTGGCGCGTCGGCCCTCGAATAGAACGCGCCGCACCACCGTGCCCGGAGAGACGGTCAAATTGGTGCGCGAAAGGACCGGCAGCAAAAACGCGTCAGCCGCCGACTGCCGACGGCCGTTGCGGATGGTTTTCCTGTAGTACTCAGGGCGATATCCACGTTCCCGCGCGGCGTCCATGAACGCGAGATGACCGGCATGCGGATCGCTCGTGTCGACAATGGTGAGCTCCCGCTCAACGCGTTCGAAGTACCGCCGCACGGCGGCGTAACTCCACCCCTCGCCCGGCCTCCTGAGCCCAGCGATCAAAACAGGCGGCGTCACCTCTCACGTACGCCATCGCGTTGATTGCGCTCGAACCTCCGACCACGCGCCCACGTGGCCACTTGATGGCACGGCCGCTCAAACCGGCATCTGGTTCGGTGGAGTAGTTCCAGTCCCAGTGTGAACCCAGGAGCGACACCCATCGGCCCGGGGTGGTTAGCGTCGAGTCTCCCGTGCCGGACTCGCCGGCCTCGATCAAGAGCACACGCGTCTTTGCGTCGGCGCTCAAGCGATTCGCGAGCACGCATCCGCTCGATCCCGCACCGACGACGATGCAGTCGTAATCAGAAGATTGCGCAAGGCTGCGGATGGGACGGGTCGCGCTCGCCGCCACGATCCCCAACGACCGAATGAAATCGCGTCTCTGCATAGCCATCAAACGCCGAGAGTTTCGACAAATCCTATCAAGCGGTCGAGGCGCGTGAGCACACGCTCTTTGCCAAGCAGCGCGAGCATCTCAAAGAGGCCAGGGCTGACCATGCGCCCGGTCATCGCGATGCGGGTCGCGTGGATCAGCGTGCCCGCTTTGATGCCGCGGGTTTCCGCGACGTGCCGCAGTTGCTGCTCGAGTGTCGCCTCGTCGAACGACGCCGCGCCCAATGCCACTCGGAGCGCCGAGAGGTGTGCGCCCAAGCCCGGGACTTGCAGCTGCTTTTTTACCGCGTCGGGCTCGTACTCGGCCGGATCCTCGAGAAATGGCCGCGCGCCCTCAACATACTCGGTCAACTTCTTCGCCCGAGGGCGCAGCAACGCCAGAACGTTCTCGAACCAGGCGCGTTCAGTCGTGGCCAACGATTCACGCCACAAACCGAGTCGCTCGAGGAGCGGCGTCAACCGCGCGATCAATTCGGTATCTGTGAGCCGGAGCAGATGTTGATGGTTGAACCAGTCGAGCTTGTCGGTATTGAAGACGGCGTTACCACTGTTGATGCCTTCGAGCGTGAAGCGGTCGATGAGTTCTCGGGCGGCAAAGAGCTCGTCGTCTCCGCCCGGCGACCATCCGAGAAGCGCCAGAAAATTCACCATGCCTTCGCGGACGTATCCCTGCCGCTCGTACTCCATCACGGATGTGGCGCCATGGCGTTTACTCAGGCGCTTCTTATCCGGCCCCATGATGAGCGGCACATGCGCAAATGAGGGAACAGGCTTGCCGAACGCGTGGTAGAGCAGGACCTGTTTCGGCGTATTGGAGATGTGATCGTCACCGCGGACGACATGCGTGATCGCCATGTCGATGTCGTCGACCACGACCGAGAGATGGTAAGTCGGATGGCCATCGGAGCGCAGGATGACGAAGCTCTCGATGTGCTCGTTGTCGAATTCGATGGGCCCGTGCACGAGGTCGGTGAACGACGTTTTGCCCTTTGGCACCTTGAACCTGATGGCGCCGTCATCGCGAAATGCGGCACCGTCTGCCAGGAGCCGTTCGGCCGCGGCGTGGTACTGTCTCAGCGCGCTGGGATTGGAAGTACGGCGCATGTGGTCCGCCGACGTCCGGTCCTTCGTCCCAGTCGAGACCGAGCCAGCGAAGGCCGTCAAGGATCCCGGTGACCATCTCGCTCGACGATCGCTCGACGTCGGTATCTTCGATGCGCAGGACGAAGACGCCACCCTGACGTCTGGCGTAAAGCCAGTTGAACAGAGCGGTGCGTGCGCCGCCCACGTGAAGATAGCCGGTGGGCGATGGTGCAAAGCGCAGCCGTGGTTTCGTCACCTGCTGCAATTGTCCGTGATGCGAGGTGCTGGACAAAAGCGAAGGGCGGGACCTGGTGGTCCCGCCCTTCACGGCTCATCTCTGCTGTGGGGGAGCAGTCGATGCGCTACCGTTGCATCCGCTTCAAGCGATAGCCAACTGCGACCAGGCCGTAGAGCACCAGGTGCATCGGTTCTGGAATTGGATCAGGATCTGGATTCGGATCTTCCTCGAGGAGGCTCGACTCGCCCGGTAACGCTCGCCAGGCTCCCTAACCCGAGCTGTGAATACGTCACCAGCGCCTCGAGGTTATTGAAGAAGGTCGGGGCGAAGGTGTTGCTGGTTGAGCCCAATGGGCACGGCGTCGTCATCGTCGACGGAAGACCTGGACCAGCACTGCACGGGGCGGTACCGAGGTCGACGCCGAGGTTCGTCGCGAGGAAATCAACGGTCCCGTATCCGGAAATATAGGTCGGGTAGTCGTTCGAGTTATCAACAGTGGCGGTGCCCACGCCGTTGGTCACGGACAGATTCGCGTTGGTCGTCGTCGCGAACCCATAGTCTCCGGGAACGATAGAGGTGCCAAAAAGGAACGAGTATTTGATCGGCCCGACTACCGCATTCGTCGTGGTGACCGCAAAGGAGATGAACGGGTCCGGATTATAGAGGGCGTTGATGGCGACTTGGCCGGCGTCGAACAAGGCGCCGACATCGGCGCCGAACGTGACTTTCTCACCGGGTAGACGGCTGATCACGCCACTTAAGTCGAGACACTCGTCATTGACGCAAACAAACAGGAGGGGGAGGGTGTCGGGGGCGCCTGGCAAGAGCGGGGCCGCCTGCGTGACAGCAGGCGCGAAAAACGCCAGCGCGAACACCACCGCGCGCACACACTTCATTGAAAAAACCTCCTGAGCAGCCGGCGGAGCGCGTTCGGCTGCGGGGCTGCAGCCGTTCACGTCGCGCCAACGATGGTCGGCAGGACCTGCGCCTATAGCAAGACGAACGCCACGCCACCACCGGCGACTGGACGGAGCTAATACGTGTCCTCTATGGGCTTTACGTCGTTGCGCCGTATTGCGGTGCGCCGCGCACTGCGGTCGAAAGACTTCTTTTCGGCGGACTCTTATCTGCGTCCGGTGCTCTTGCCGCCAGGCGCAACGTTGCGACGCGCGTAAAAGCTGAGATGGATGGTGCGTGATGCATCGCCTTCCATGCGGGCTGCTTGTTCGAGCAAGAGGACGGGGTGGTGGAAGTTCCTCGCACACGACGAGGCCGACACGACGAACCCTACCGCTTTTTCGCCTTCTTCTTCTTCGCGCCACCCCAACGCGCGCGGGCTGCCTTCTTCGCGATGTCGCGACGCCGCTTTGGGCTGAGCGCGCGCGCGCGCGCCTTGCCGCCTTTTTGCCCGCCGAGACGGCCGAGCGCGGCGGCGTAAGGATTTTTCCCCTGCGCGACGCCGGGCAAGGTGAGGCCGGTTGGCAGCGTCAACGCGTCGATGATCTCGGTCGGGGCATGGCACCACGGGCAATCGGGATCGGCGCCGGGGTGCTCGATCTGTTCGGCTTCCCATTCGCAGACCTTGCACTTGCGCTGGACCAGCACCCGGACGTCGAGCGGCGGCAGCGGGCGGTCGTTTGGCGGTGTTTTCTTCGCCACGATTCAGCGTAACAGATGCTTGAGCGCGTAGGGAAGCGGAGATTTTGCCTCGAGCGCATGCTTGAGCGTGCACGCAGACAGCTCTGCCTCCGCAAAGCCCGTGCTTGAACGCCAATGCATGAGCGCGGGCCGCCAAAGCCCGGACCACAGCGACACACCGGTGAGCAGCGCGTTAGCCAACTCCGGCATCGCGCAGCGCGAACGCATATTTCCATGATGCTTGAGCGCGCATGAATAGGGCATGAGATTTGTAATGGACCTCGCGGATTGCATACATCAACCGTTTCTCGGAGGAGAAGGTCCATGAGCTGCCGTCGACTCAGCCCCCCGTCTACATGCAAAAAATCCTGCTCTGCCTTACTAGCCATCGTCGTCGCTGTTGTGCTCGGTGCGAGCGTCGCGACCGCCCAGATCGGAACCACGTCGATAGTCGGCACCGTAACGAACGCGCCGAACTGGATCGGTGCTCTGTTTCTCGGCGTTAACGACTTGTCGTCCGATGGGAGTGGTGCGGAAGAAGAGCTCCCAGGGCTCGGGCACAAGTTCGAGCTGTATTTCGGCATGGACGACAGTCAAGATCCCCAGAACCCAACAAATGACGTCATCGCCGTGGACACCACTGGCGGGACAATCGGTATGGCGCTCCGCAACATGCCCCCCGGAATCAAAATCGCGGCGCTTGACCATCAGATCAACATCAAATACTTGTTCCCGGCTCGCACGTGCGATGGCGGTTCGCCACGTATCCAGCTCGCGATCGATCGGGATGGGAACGGCCAATTCGACGGAAATGCCTTCGGGTACGTTGGTCACGCGCCATTCGGGGCAGGTTGTATAACGGCGGAGTGGGACATCGTCGACATGACCGACAACATTGGTCGTTGGGACCTCTCGCAGTTGGGCGGAGGAATGACGATGACGTGGGACCTGGCAGAAACGTTTGTCACGACGACGTATCCGAATCACCAGGTATTGTCGGGCTCGCTCGTCGACGATTCGGCTGGTTTCGCCGGAGGGGCGGCCGGGCAAGCCTATTACGACCTCCTCACAATTGAGAACCGAACGCTCGAGAACGATCAGGACACCGTTCGCAAGTGAGCGACCGCGACTGCGGCGGTGAGTCCCCACCGCCGCAGTTCGTCGGCATAGGCACGCGGGATTCCCCAAGGCGAAGAAACGCGACCGCACGACGCCGGCGTTCTCCGCACCAAAGAAACGTCGTGCATGACCAGAAAGCGATCCCATCTTGCGCGCCACGTCGGTAGAGGGCGCGGATCTGGGGGTGGTTCGCCGGGTAGGCGGTGCTGGTCTTTGCGAGCCTTGATCAACTCGGCGGATCGTTCACGTCGTTTGCATTCGCTTTGAAGGGCGCCAACCATCGCAGGACGGCAAAATTCGCCAGGCTGAGAACGATGGCGATGTCGTAGTTGCCGTAAGCGACGGCCGCGCCCACGGCGGCCGTGCTCCAGATGCTCGCCGCCGTGGCCGTGCCACGCACGCTGCCTTCGGTCTTGAGGATCGCGCCACTCCCGATAAAACCGATCCCGGTGAGGAGCCCTTGCCACACGCGCGACTCGGCGTCCGCGGACGGCCCGATCGAGTTACGGGCGGCGATCAGGAAGCCGCAGGTCGAAATTGCCACCAGCGTGAACGTGCGCAGCCCGGCGCTGCGTTCCTTTTGTTCCCGATCCCACGCGATCGGCAGCGCTAACACAAAGGCCACCGCCAACTGCCCGAGATGCCGCGCGAACTCGATGACCTGATCCATACTGCTGCCCAATAGAAAGCCGAGGACCCCGACAGCTTCTCGCAACCGGGTCCGAGACCGCAAGCGCATCAAGAGGAGGTCGCGTGGACGAGAAATCGCTGTTTACCGAGTTCTGGGGCAAAGAGTCGAAGACGACGAGCAAAGTCCTGGCGCGCATTCCAGAGGGCTCCGACTATCGCCCGGATCCGAAGTCGCGCACCGCGCGCGAGATCGCGTGGCAGATTGTCGCCGAAGAGAAGATGATCATCGACGCGCTCGAGACTGGGTCGGCCGCATGGGTGCCGGTTCCGCCTCCCGCCACCATGAAGGAAGTCTGCGAGGCCTATGACGGACAGACCGCGGACATCGTGCGGCGGTGGCAGGCGCTACCGCCCGCACGTTGGGACGGCACGCTCGACTTCTTCGGCACTCAGCGGCCGGCGTCGCCGATGGCGTGGAGCTTTCTCTTTGACATCGTGCACCACCGCGGCCAGATCACGACGTACTTGCGCCCGATGGGATCGACGGTGCCGCAGATATACGGGCCCAGTGGCGATGAGCCTTGAAACGCAGACGCTCCGAGCTCCTGAGCCCGGAGCGTCTGCGTTGGTCACAGTAGGCAGTGCGCTTCACACCTGAATCGATTGCCGTCGAGCGCGTTTACTCGATGCTGACGGCACCGCCGGTGAGCCCGGCCGCTGGCAACACTGTTGAGTCGATGGTCAGTGCCACGCCGTCCTCTCCCGCGATCACGCTGAACGCGATGCTCGGCAGCGGCGGCGTGCCGTCCCCCAAATCGATCGACGCGTTGCCGCTGAAGGTCGCGCGTCCGTCGGGGCCGATCGAGCCCGCATTGACCTTCCCCTCTACCGTGATCTCCCGCGCCGACCCCAGCGCGTTTCCCTGCAGCACCGCATGGAATGTCCCCGAGGCCGAGCCGTCGGCCTCGATCAACACGCCTGTGCCGACCTCTATTCCCTGGAGCGCAACCGGGCCGAATATTGCTCCGGCGTCGAAAGCGCCTGTAATCGCGGCAGTGACCGAATGCTCGTCGCTGTCGGTATGGATGGCACTGACAGGGGCCGTCGCGATCGCAACTACCAGCCCGAGAACAATCGCACTCACACAAGTTAGTCGCTTCATGGTGTTCCCCTGCCTATTTGTGGATCTGAACATTGCCGCCGCCCAACGTGCCAATCGCGCTGTAGCCCACTCATATGATCGAGAAGGTATCGGCATCCTTGCCCGGCTCGCCGTTGTCGCACACGTTCACTTGGAATGTGGAACCTGGGGCACCGTTGACCGTCGCCGTGCCCAGAATCTCTGCGCAATTGCCTGCTACCGTCACCGATGTGACAGCGGTGCTCTTGACGGTCCTCTCCTGAGCTCCGTGGTCCTGATAGGTGACGTTTCCGCTCGGCGTCCCACTCGCGTTCGCTTTCGCCGTCACGCCGAACGTACCCTTGCCGCCTGGTACTGGGATCCAGCCGCCCGCCGTGACTTTGGCGCCGGCCGTGCTCGGGTGGCGGCTGTGCAGTAATCCTGGAAGCCGACGAGCGCCGAATTGTCGAAGGCCAAGGCCGGCAAATTCGTTGCTGCACGAACCACCCATATTGATTGCCGCCGACGGTCACGCCGATGATGTCGGTCGGATCACTGAGCGTCCACGTTATTCAGCGGCACGCCTGCGGCATTCTTGATTGTCAGGTCGACGGCGAGCAGTCCGCCGGGCCGTTATCCCGTGAAACGGTGCTCGAAGGTGTACCAGCCTTCCACATTGATCGTGAACGGGTCCCGCCCCGGGTTCTTCGGGAAAGGAGCTACCTCGACCGGCGTTGGTGCTGGCGCTGATGACGAACCGGGGACCGGCGCCGGGCGCGACCATGTCGGTGTAAAAGCCCGCGTTGAAGACGAAGTCCCGACGGTGATCGCACTGCGGCGTTCTGATCGCCGACGACCAGTCGAACCGGGTGTCGTTGGCGTACGGCATCGCGTCGTCGGTCATGTACGGGATATGAAATGTCGAGATAGATGTCCACCGACGTGGTGTATCCGCCGGGCGGGAACGTCTTGCTGTACGCCGCCCCAGAACGGTGTAGGTCAGCCCGCTGAGGTTCTGATCTTCGGCGTGAAACGCTCCGATCTTCGATGGCACGCCGTGGGTAGTCGACGATAACCCTCGTCGCACCGATCCACCCGGCCGTATCCGTCTCGAAACCCTGGAAGAATGCGGCGAACGCCACAGTGGCGGCCGCCAGAATGATGCCCGCAGCTATCAACCCTGTCCGCTTCTTCGTCCCCATGCGCTGCTCCTTCGTTCGCGACCGCGCGTCCGACGTTTCCCGGCGCCGCCCGTCGCCTTTTGGCCCGGTGCGACGCCGCGCCTTGCCGCTATTCAACTTTCGTTCCCGATGCATGCGGGGTCAAGCATGCAAGCATGGTCGGTCAAGCATAGGGCGGGCAGGGCGCCACGTCAGCAGCAGCAGGGTCTAACTCGGGAGGAGTACCGGCGAATTCGCAACGGTCCGGAATGGTCGCGCTCGCGCACGTAAGCCGTTTGTTACGGTCACGATTCGAGAGCGAGCAGAACCGCGCAGGTTATCGCCCACTAGGCGACCCTGCTTCAACGGGCAAGCATCGTGCGGCAGTGCTCGTATCACTAGAGCTGGCGTTGCATGCACGCTCAAGCACAGACCGAGGCGAAACCGCTCCAGCGCAAGTGCCGTAGCTGTGAATGGGAAGGAGAACATGTGGAATTACTACCGCACACACCATGGACCGTGCGGCGTTCAGGGTATCCGCTACCACCCCAAAACCCAGCCGCCTGAGTTCGTATCCACCGAAAAACCCGACAAACGCCGATCGGCGCCAACTGTTAGACTCCCGACGCTCGGCACGATCGTGCTGAAGTAGGCTGACGAGCTTGCGAAGTGTTTTTGACGGTGCTGATCTGCACCGTTCGCTCTGAAACACACCCAGCCCATGTCTGACTTGAACCGGACGACTCGCGACGTTCCACCGCTCACGCGGAACGGCGATGGTGCACGCTGGGATGAGCAACGCTACCGAGCGCTATTTGAGCTCGGCCCCGTCGCGGTCTATTCATGCGATGCCGCTGGGGTGATTCAGGAGTTCAATCGGCGCGCGGTGGAATTGTGGGGCCGCGAACCCTTGGCGGGTGATACGGACGCGCGCTTTTGCGGCTCGTTCAAGTTGTTCCGTCCCGACGGCGCGTACATGCCGCACGATCAGAGTCCCATGGCCGAAGTTTTGGCCGGCAAGCTGTCTGAGGTTTCCGACGCGGAAGTGCTTGTCGAGCGGCCGGACGGCTCCCGGATTCCCGTCATCGTCAATATCCGACCGCTGAAAAACCAAGACGGCGACGTCACCGGAGCCATCAACTGTTTCTACGACATCACCTCGCGCAAACAGACCGAGGACGCCCTGCGCCAGAGCCTCGAGGACCTCACGCGGATGCAGCAGGTCAGTACGCGCCTGCTCCAGACAGGCGAGTTTTCGCTGCTGCTGCGCGACATCTTGGATGCAGCCATCGAGATCACGGGCGCCCAGATGGGAAACATCCAGTTGCTCGAGGGTGATGTGCTGCGCATCACCGCGCAAAGAGGGTTCGACCGCCCGTTTCTCGAGTTCTTTGCCTCGGTTCACGGCGAGCAGGCGGCGTGCGGCGCTGCCTTGCAACGGGGCGAACGCGTCATCGTCGAGGATGTGTCGACAAGTCCGATCTTTGTCGGGACGTCGGCCCTTGATGTCATGCTCGCCGCCGGCGCTCGAGCCGTTCAGTCCACGCCGCTTGTGAGCCGCTCCGGCCGCGTCCTGGGAATGTTCTCGACGCACTACCAGCGCGCACCGCAGCGACCAAGCGAGCGGGCTTTGCGCCTCCTCGATATCCTCGCCCGGCAAGCCGCCGATCTCATCGAACATAAACAGGGCGAAGAGGCTCTGCGCGCGAGGGAGGCCGACCTCGAACTGGTGATCAACCAGACGCCGTTCATGTTGACCCGCTGCAGCCGTGATTTGCGATACCAATTCGTCAGCCGGACGTATGCAGAGATGATAGGGCGTCATCCCGCCGACATCACCGGCAGAGCGATCATCGACATCTTGGGCGAAGAAGGGCTCGAAACGATTCGTCCATACATCGAAACCGTCCTGCAGGGGACCCGCGTCGAGTACGAACACGACATTCCAATCAACGGCGCGGGCATTCGTTCTTTGCGCGTGACGTATACGCCAGACACCGATGAGCGAGGACGAGTGCAGGGGTGGGTTGCGTCCATTCTCGACGTCGGCGATCGCAAACAGGTCGAGGCTACACGCGCGTTGCTGGCGGGTATTGTCGAGTCGTCCGACGACGCCATCATCAGCAAGGATCTGAACGGGATCATCACCTCGTGGAACGCGGGCGCCGAGCGTATGTTCGGATATGCGGCGGCCGAGGCGATCGGTCAATCCATTACCTTCATCATTCCACCCGAACGCCGCCATGAGGAGGTCGAGATTATTCGGCGCTTGAGCCTGGGTGAAAAGATTGAGTCCTTCGAGACCCAGCGCATCGCGAAAAATGGGCGACACGTCGCGATCTCACTCACCGTGGCGCCCGTGCGAAATCGAGAAGGCATCGTCGTCGGGGCGTCGAAGATTGCCCGCGATATTGGCGATCGCGTTCGCGCCGATGAAGAACGAGCACGGTTGCTGGCGAGCGAGCAGGCCGCGCGAGCGCAGGCCGAGGACGCCAATCGTGCGAAGGACGAATTTCTGGCGACCGCGTCCCACGAGCTTCGCACCCCGCTGAACGCAATCCTAGGATGGTCGGCGATGCTCGAGCAAACGGCGTCGCTCGATGATCGCACGTCAAAAGGGCTTCAGTCGATCAATCGGAATACACGCGCGCTCGCGCAGCTGGTCGACGATCTCCTGGATGTGTCCAGAATGATCAGCGGCAAGATGCGACTGGACGTCGCGCCGATGGATTTGGGCGACGTCGTTGATGCCGCGGTTGAGACGATCCTGCCCGCTGCCAGCGCCAAGGACATCAGCATTCTTGTCGCCGTCGACCCGGCAACTCGCACGATGACGGGCGATGCGACACGACTTCAACAAACGGTGTGGAACCTCCTCTCGAACGCCGTCAAGTTCAGTGCGGCAGGCGGCCGCGTGGAGGTCAGGACGCGCCTCGACGGCAATCAGGTCGAACTGACGGTCACCGATTCCGGAATCGGCATCGACGCGACATTTCTCCCCTACGTGTTCGATCGCTTCCGCCAGGCAGATGCTTCGAGCACTCGGGCCCAGAGCGGGCTTGGCTTGGGCCTGGCGATCGTTCGCCACCTCGTCGAGCTTCACGGTGGAAACGTGCGCGCCGAGAGCGACGGTCGTGATGCAGGAACACGATTTGTCGTGAGGCTGCCGCGCAGACACGTGCCCCTCACGGCTGGCGATGGGCGAAGTCCTGTAAGCGTGTCTGCCGCGCCGTCCGCAACCGATGTGCCGCAATTCGACGGTCTTCGGATCCTGGTCGTCGACGACGATCGTGAGTCGTGCGAGATGATGCTCGAGGCACTCCGGCGGTATGGTGCGGTAGTACAGTGCGCCGTGTCGGCGACCGAAGCGACGGCCACGCTGCTGGAGTTCGAACCCGATCTCGTCCTGAGCGACATCGCCATGCCCGGCCGGGATGGGTACGCGGTTCTGAGCGAGGTCCGTCAGGTCGAAACGGTGCTCCGACGGCGCGTGCCGGTTGCGGCCGTTTCAGCCTACGCCCATGCGGAGGATCGCCAGCGCGCCATCGCGGCAGGCTTTGATCAATATTTGGCCAAGCCCGTCGATCCCGCGGCACTCGCGTCGACTGTCACGGCCCTCGTGGCGATTCGGAATCGCCAACTCGACGAGCCGCGCTGATCGCCGCTGCTCTACCGTATTCTCACAATTCCAGCCTCGTAACCTGCTGCCGTGCGGATACGTCTCGTATCCCTTGACCTTCCTATCGTGTCCGTCGCTCGACACATTGCATCCAAGAAGCGCGCGTCACGCCGCCGCAAACCCTGGTACGCAACATGCTCTCTGGCGCTCATTACGACCAGGAGACTGACAATGGCCGAAGCCGGAACGCTCCACGACGCCTTCATCGATGAACTGCGCGACACGTACGATGCGGAGAAGCAGTTGACCAAGGCCTTGCCGAAGCTGGCGAAAGCCGCGACGAATCCACAGCTGCGTCAGGCCTTCGCAACGCACTTGCAGGAAACGCTGGGACAGATCAAGCGGCTCGAGCAGGTGTTTGCCAGCCTCGAGGAGAAGGTGCGCGGCAAGCATTGCGATGGGATTGCCGGCATCATCGAAGAAGGCAAGTCCATCATGGAAGAAGACTTCGACGAGGTCACGATGGACGCCTGCCTGATCGCCGCAGGCCAACGGGCGGAACACTACGAGATGGCGGCCTACGGCACGCTGGTCGCGTGGGCGCAAGCGATGGGTCACGGCGATGCCGCGAGGCTCTTGCAGCAGACGCTGGACGAAGAGAAGGCCGCCGACAAGAAGCTGTCGGGTCTCGCGGAGAGCGGCATCAATCAGGACGCCGCCAATGCCGCACACCCCGAAGCGGAAGAGGAGCCCGCGGTCGGTGCCCGCCCGAAGAAGAGCGGCGCGAAGAGCAGCCGTCGGAGTAAGGGAACCAGGTGACGGCAACACAACAAACGATCCGATATGGAGTCGTGGGCCTTGGACACATTGCACAAGTGGCCGTGATTCCAGCATTCGCTCACGCCCGCCGCAACTCGCAACTCGTCGCGATCGTCAGCGGGGACCGTACCAAGCGCCGTGAGGTGTCTCGCCGGTATCGGATTGAGCACGCCTTCACCTACGAGGAGTTCGACGAGTGTCTCCGCGTGGTCGATGCCGTCTACATTGCCCTGCCGAACTCCATGCACGCTGAGTACACGATCAGAGCGGCCCGTGCCGGTGTCCATGTGCTGTGTGAAAAGCCCATGGCGGTCACGGTTCAGGAATGTCGTCAGATGATTGCCGCGTGTCGCAACGCGAAGGTCAAGCTGATGATCGCGTACCGGCTCCATTTCGAAGGACTCAACCTGGCGGCCATCGACATCGCTCGAAGGGGGCAGCTCGGCGCGCTCAAGTTCTTCAATTCGTCGTTTGCGATGACGGTCAGACGCGGGGATATCCGTACGAAGCGGGCGTTCGGTGGCGGCACGCTCTATGACATCGGTGTCTATTGCATCAACGCCGCGCGCAACCTCTTTCGGGCGGAGCCGACGCACGTATCAGCGGTTTCCATCAACAGCGGCCTCGCGAGTCTGTCCGAGATCGACGAGACCACCGCCGCGACGCTGCGTTTTGGGAACGATCGCGTCGCCACCTTCATCACGAGTTTCAATGCCGCTGATGTCGCCTCGTATCGCATCGTGGGCACAAAGGGTGACCTCCACGCCGACCCCGCCTACGAATATGCCGAGGGCCTCGAGTACGCGCTGACGATCGACGGGAAGACCACCCGCAAGAAGTTCGGCAAGCGCGACCAGTTTGCGCCCGAACTGCTGTATTTTTCGGATTGCATCCTCAACGATCGCGTGCCAGAGCCGACGGGTGAAGAGGGCATGCAGGACGTGAAGATCGTCGAAGCGCTCTACAAGTCGGCCAAGTCTGGCAAGCTGATCCCGATCCGTCCATTCACGAAACGGCAACGCCCGACCGGCCGCCAGCGGATCACGCGGCCCGGAGTCCGGAAGCCGTCGCTGATCAAGGTGCAGAGCGCGAGTCAAGACTGATTGATCAGAGCTGCGAACGGGACGATGCCACAGTTGTTGTCTCGAAGCTGTCGTCTCAATAGGCAAGCTTTGGTATGAATTGCCCACGCCCCTCGGGCGTCATGTCGAGCGCGCCCCACAGCGCATTCACGGCATCGCCAGATCGATGATGCTGTCCCGGTTCCGTTGGCCCCCAGGTAAGCTCGCTGCCCCAGAAGTGGCGGACCGTGCCTTTGTCCAGACGAAACACATTGAACATGGTCTCGTCCCAGTTGACGCCATCCTTCCCGCCGCGCTCCCTGCGGATCGACGCCGGCACCTTCGATGAATCTCCAAAATAATCGGCGTCGTAGTTGTTGTCGGCGGTCGAGAGAAACTGCAGGTGAGCCCACCCACGCTCGCGCGCCCAGGCGATCAAGCGCGCAATTGGCGATTTGGCCACCACATACAGCGATGCGCGCTGGCCGACATGCCTGGCTCCGCCGTTGACGGAATCGAGCAAGTGCGTACACATCGGGCATGGCGCATCTCGCTCCGGCCCGTACATGAAGCTGTAGAGGATCAGCGTCTGATGGCGGCCGAAGAGCGTCGACATCTTGACTCTCTCGGGCATGCCGTTCCCGGCAATCCGCTCGAAGAGATAATCCTCAGGCACCTCACCGCCTGGCGGTAGAGCGCGGCGCTGCGCGGCGACGGCCTCGATCTGCTTTCGCAATGCCATTTCCTCGGCGAGCAGCGCATTTCGCGCGTCGCGGTATTGGGCGCTCTCATTCGGATAGGTGAGATGTGTCATGGCGGCTCTCTGATCTTTCGAGATTAGTAAACACCACCTCGTCTCATCGTCACGCGATGAGCTTGCGGACGCTGAGTCGCTCAGGTTACACAAGGAGGACATATGCCGAACACAGTTCAGTTCCATCTGGTGCTGCGCACGACGCCGGAGCGGCTTTACCGCGCATTCATCGACCCCGAGGCGATGGTCAAGTGGCTGCCGCCAAACGGCTTTACCGGTAAGGTGCACCATCTGGATCCCCAGTCGGCGGCACCTACAAGATGTCGTTCACCAATTTCACCTCCGGCAAGAGCCATTCGTTCGGTGGCGAGTATCTCGAGCTGGTCCCGCACGAACGCCTTCGCTGGACCGATCGGTTCGACGATCCGAACCTGCCGGGCGAGATGACGGTGACCGTGCGCTTGAAGAAGGTCCTTGTCGGGACGGAGGTGAACATCGTGCAGGAGGGAATCCCGGATGTCATCCCGCCGGACGCGTGCAGCCTTGGTTGGCAAGAGTCACTCACCCTGCTGGCGAAGCTTGTCGAGGCGGAGATTCCGGACTAGCGGTGGCGGCCCGCGGAAAGCCAGAAAGCAAAGTTCCATGAATCGCCGGGTCATCCTCTGCGACGAAATGATGCGGGTCGAGCCGCCAGTGGTACCCGTTCGATCACTCGCAGCTCGAACCCGGGCGTGACGGAGCGTTCGTCGCCGTCGGTCCGCGGTCACGCGCGCGATCCGCTCGCCGCGTGTAACTTCGCGAGACCGCCGGCCACGTAGTCGCCGGGCACCGTGCGCGCAGCGATGTTGAGCCGGTTCCAGCCGTTGATCGACACGATCGCCAGGCTCAGGTGCACCAGCTCGTCCTCCGAAAACTGCTCCCGCACGCGCTCGTAGACGTCGTCCGGGACACGCGTCTCGGAGACCAGCGTGAGCGCTTCGGTCCACTCCAGCGCGGCGCGCTCGCGCGCCGAATAGTACGGTGTCTCGCGCCACGCGGCGAGGCCGTAGAGCCGCTGTTCCGTCTCGCCGTTGGCGCGCGCATCCTTGCTGTGCATGTCCAGGCAGTAGGAACAACCGTTGATTTGCGACGCACGCATGCGGACGAGGTCGAGCAGTCCGTGACCGAAGCCCGCCTGCCGAACCTGCCGTTCGAGACCGAGCATCGCCTGAATGACGCCTGGGTTCACGCGCATGAGATTGATTCGAGCGTTCATGATGTCTTTCGCCTCCACCCATTAAGACGAATCAGGAATAATCGCTGTGACACGCGGGGCCGAGGCACGCCGCTGTCACAGACGGCCTCCGTCATTCGTCTAAAAAAGGAGGCGCGCAAGGCGACGTGAGCCATGGCATCGAATGACTGGGACGAGGCAACGTTCGAGGCGCATCGACCGCTGTTGTTCTCGATCGCGTACCGGATGCTCGGCAGCGCCAGCGAAGCCGAGGATGTCATACAGGACACGTGGCTCCGGGCGCGTCAGGACGAGCGCGCCGACGTCCGCTCCCCTCGCGCGTATCTCACGACCATCGTCACGCGGCTGTGCATCGACCATCTCCGCAGCGCCGAGCGGACGCGCATGGAGTATCCAGGTCCATGGCTGCCCGAACCGTTGGCCGAACCGAATCAGGACTCCGCGGAGCTGGCGTCGTCTCTGACGACGGCATTCCTGGTACTGCTGGAGCAGCTGGCGCCGACCGAGCGTGCGGTTTTCCTGCTGCGCGAGGTATTCGAGCTCGACTTCGACGAGATCGCGAGGAGCGTCGGCAAGAGCGAGGCGAACACGCGGCAGATCCTCACGCGCGCGCGTGGCCGGCTGCGCGATTCGCGTCCGCGCTTCACCGTGTCGCGTCGTGAATCGGAGGAGATCGTGCGGCGCTTCCGGCACGCCTGCGCCACCGGCAACGTCGAGGAGCTGATGGCAGTGCTGCACGCCGACGCACAGCTGGTCGCCGATGGCGGCGGCAAGGCGGCCGCGGCGACGCGTCCCGTGCTCGGCGCGGATCGCATCGCGAAGTTCGTGCTCGGCTATGCCGGCAAGATGCACTGGTCGGAGTCGGACTTCCGGCTTGTCACGATCAACGGCGCGCCCGGTCTGCTCATGCGACATCCGATCGCCGGCAACGGCACCTACTCGTTCGACATCGCCGACGGCCGCATTCGCGCGATCTACGTCGTGCGCAACCCCGATAAGCTGCGGGGGTTCCTCGAGCACACGCATTGAGCGCGGGAGCAGGATTGCGATCGTGGATCTCGCCGCCATCGCTGGTCGGGAAGCTTCGGACCGGAAAAGCACAGAGCGTCGCGATAGCGTAGCGGGAGCTTTCCGTATGCTCAAACGTGGGTTCGCACAGGCCTGGGTCAACGCCGCTGCGCTGCTTCTACTGACTTGGGCGACAGCAGCGGCGGCACAGACAAATACGAGACGAGACAGGTGAGTGGGCCTCTTCGAGCTTCGACCACCGACATCTCTTCGTGGCCAGTGGCACCTACCAATTGCCGTTTTTCGCGGGCGCAGGCGAACGGCAGGAAAAGCTGCTCGGTGGCTGGCGCGTCAATTCAACGTCTTCAATAAAGCAAACTTCGATATACCCAATCGGATCTTCGGCACGTCCAACTTCGGTCGCATCTTCAGCGCGAAGAACCCGCGCGAGATGCAGTTCGGTGCGAAGCTCAGTTTCTAGTCCGCGGGGAAGGAGCGATCTTCGACTCTGGCCAATGCATGCCGCTTGATGCGCGGCCACAATCCTAACGCCACTGACGAGCCGCACAACACACGAGCTCGTTTCGTCATCACTCCACGTCCACGAACGATACACATATTCGCCTGGATCGCCATCCCGGCGTCTGACTTGCATGATCGCCAGCAGCTCGCTCATGATCGTGATTGGCGTCCTCCTCGTCACTGTTGTTGCGGCGGGCGCGCTGTATCAGTTCATCGGCGCGAGACACGCCGCCCGCACGTACGTGCCGCCCGGGATGATGGTCGACGTGGGCGGACAGCGCCTGCACGTCATCTGCGCAGGCAATGGCGGGCCGACCGTCATATTCGAGTCCGGCATTGCCGCGTCCTCATTGAGTTGGACGCGGGTACTCCGCGAAGTGGCGACGTTCACGCGTGCATGCGCCTACGATCGCGCCGGCCTCGGCTGGAGCGATCCGTCGCAAGGGCCACGTACGGTCGCGCGCATGCTTGGTGAGCTGCACGGCGTAGTAACGACGGCGGCGACCGTCGGGCCGTACATCCTCGTCGGCCATTCTTTCGGTGCATTCCTCGTGTGCGCGTACGCATCGCAACACCCGAACGGCATAGCAGGACTCGTGTTGCTCGATCCGCCGAGCGAATGGCACCGGATCACGCGCGAGCAAGCCCGCCTGCTGTGGGGAGGCATTCAGCTATCGCGCATTGGTGGGTTGTTGGCGCGACTGGGTGTCGTTCGCGCCTGCCTCGCACTCTTGACTGGTGGCGCCCCGGGCGTTCCGCGGAATTTCGTGAGAATGTTCGGACCGACCGCGGCGCGCACGCTCGAGAGGCTCGTTGGCGAAGTTCGCAAGCTCCCTCCGGAGGTGCACCCGATCGTGAAAGCGCTCTGGTGCGATCCAAAATGCTTTCGGGCGATGGCGAATCACCTCGCGGCACTGGAGGAAACTGCCGCGGTTGTGGGTCGACTGACTTCTCTTCCCGATGTCCCGCTTGTGATCATCTCCAGCGGCGATCAATCGTCTGACACGATCGCCAAGCATCGACAGCTCGCGCGCCTGTCATCGCAGAATCGACACATCGTCGCCGCGAAGAGTGGACATTGGATCCAATTCGATGAGCCCGATCTCGTTGTCACGACGATCCGCGACATCGTCAGCGGATCTGCCGAATGACCCAGGCGCCGCCTTGCTTGACGAGCTGAATCGTTTGCGAACGTTCGATATTGGTAATCACACCGGACTTCGGCGAAATCACGTGGACGATGGTGGCGGGGACATTCATCCACGTGAGATCTCCGGAGCGGTACAGGGTGTATTCGTGAGCCTTGATCGACAGGGAGTACGAGCGGTAGCCGGCGAAGTCACGCGTCAGCTGGTCGATCGCCGCGGCAGGGAACACGCTTTTGACCGCATCGGCGTCCAGATCGGCGTAGGCGGCTTCATACCGGCGCAGGGTCTTTACCACCAGCGCTTCTTCAGCCACGCTCTCGAGTGGCTTTCGATTGGCGTCGGGTGCGGGACCGTCGCGTGGCGGCGTCTGTGTGTCGTTTGCGCCGGCGTTCGCTTTGCGGTCGATGCGGAGCTGCTCGGCCGTCTCTTCTACGGCGGCCTGCCTGGCATGTATGGCCGCAGCCCTGAACTGGTCGGCGGCGGCCCACACGGCGCGGATCGCAGAGTCAGTTCTGCCCGAGCGCCGCAACCTCTCCGCCTCGCGCTCTTTTTGAAGGCCTGAACCGAAGCCGTCTTCAGCCCTCTCCTCGGCGTCGACGTTCATCGCATCGCGCTTCGATCGCGCCGCGGCTGCCTGGGCATCACCCCACAGTGAGGTCAGGACGGCAGTAAGACCGATGTCCTTCGGGTAGAGCCGCAACCCGTCGACGACGGTGTTGAGTGCCTGAACGCGATCTCCGGCCTGTCTCTGGTTGCGTGCGCGTGTTCTCAGGTCATCGACGCTGATGCGAGAACTGCGCCTCGTCTCCGCTCCTACTCGCGGCTCGATCCGGTCTGGCCTGTTTTCGAGAATCGCTTGGCGATGGGGAGCAGAACCATCAATTCTGGTTGAAGGTAGGGTCGGCGCCTCGGCGCGCGTCGCGCCCCCAGATGATGCCGGCTCGCGTGACGGGGACTCAGCCGGTGCCGGTGGCGCGGGTGCCGACAGACTCGGCTCGTTCACGCTGCCCGGAGCAGGCGGACGCCGGCTCATCACAATCGCCAACCCGACCATCAGCACGAGGCCTGCTGCAATCGCGATTTGAGTCTTTTTCGAGTGGAGGGCAGACCACTTCTGTGGGTGTGATTCGATCGCGTTCTGTGGGTGTGATTCGATCGCGGCATCGAGCACGCCCCGCGGTGACGGCTCCTCCGGCTGGCGCAAAGTATCGGGCCTCAAGAAGAGAGTGAGCGACGACTCACCGTCCTCGACAGCGTGGTCGGCCGGACGCTCGGCGATCTCCCTCTCTCGTCTAGTCTCCTCCTCTCGTCGCGCCTCCTCGAGATGCTCACGTTCGGCGCGTTCAGCGCGGGCCGCCCTCAGCGTGTTCAAGCGCTCGCGCAGCTGCGCCAACTCCTGCGTCGATTCGAACTCCTTTTCTGCGGCCGCGAGCGCCTGCTCCGCGGCGTCGAATTCGGCGCGCTCGAACAATTTCTCGACATGGTCCTTCGCGGCGAGCAGACGCCGCGGCGCTTCCGCCCGGCGCCGGGCAGCTTCTGCTCGCGCGGTCTCGAGATGTGCCGCTTCGGTTTTGAGATTCTCGAGCGCTTCCAACACGAGGGGGTTCGGTGGACGAAACTTCTCAAGGCTCGTGAGCGCCTCGCGCGTGCGGCCAGCGGAGAACTCGCGCATCGCGTTCTCGACGGCAACACGCGCCAATCGGACCGTTCTCGGAGCGAGTGCCTGGATCCGGTCGAGCACGGCGCCGAACTCGGAATGCTCGGCATTGGCTTCCCACGAGGTGAGATCGGCGGCCTGAAGATTCTCAAACTCCAGCGGGGGATCGACCGCCTCCATCAGGATCGGCACGAGCACGCGCCGCTTTGCCGCTCGCCGCGCTTCGTTTCTCACCCACGTGGCGCCAACCGACCGCGCGGTCCACAGGACGATGACGCACCGGCAGCTGGCGAGCTCGCGCTCGATCACCAGGTCGAAGGCCTCTCCAGGCGCGATTCTCCTGTCCCACCAGACCGTCCATCCTTCCGCCGCGAGGGCGTTGGCCAACACCCTTGCCTTGTCGCGATCGCGGTGCTCGTAACTGATGAAGATGTCTGACGGCGGGATTTCACGCCGCTTGTCTCTCGCGACGGTTGTCGACCCAGCGATGCGCCGATCATCCCTTGGCGCAACCGTCGACCGAGGCGCGGCGACATCTTTCACGTCTCGCTGTCTCGGTGCCGGTTCGATGCGGTCCGTCTCGACGTCAGACGGCCGCTCGCGCTTCGTACGCCTTCAACGCCTCGGTGGCGGCATTCGCCACCTTGCGGCTGTCGATCCTGCGCCAGTTCCTTCAGCGAAGCGAGGGCGGCACGGGCTTGTCCCGCTATTGCGGCCGTCGGAGTAGCTGTTCGAGTTCGCGCACGACCTCCAGCCGCAGGCTCGACAGCTTGCTGGTTTTCGCGTCTTCGATTTCGCGAGGCAGTTTCGAGCGTTTGGCGAACGGGTTCTGCGCGATGACCATGTCGCCTGCCTGGCGGTAGCTCCACTTCCGCGGGGTCTGCCGCGGCGTGACATCGACGACGTGATCGCGGACGTAGTCGTAGAACTCGTCGACCGTGACGACGCCGTCATCGTCCAGATCGGCGGCGCCGGTTCTGAGGCCGTCGACAAGGAAGTGCGTGAACAAGGATGTCTCTGCGTCCCCGATGATGCGGTCGCCCTCCCAGGCGTACTGAGTGGCATCCGTGGCGCTGAGAATGACCCGCCCGAGGCCGGTGCCTTCGAATGCTTCCGCAGTCCCGACGCTGACGCCCTGGGCGGCCTTGGCGCCATGGCAAACGCGCCGCTGTGACAGCAGTCGAGCACGAGCACCTGCTGCTTCGAGAAGCTGCGGTCCATCCGACCGGTGATGAAAGCGGTCTCAATCGCGCTCCCTGCCAGCAGCGCGCTCTCCGTATCACGCACCGCCAGATAGAGGTGTCCCTGTTCGTCCTTGACGCCGTGACCGGAGAAGTAGAGCAGCAGGAGATCGTCTCGCCGTCTCCGCTCGTAGAATCGCGCGACGGCCTTGCGGACCGCTGCACAACTTTGGTTCAGGAGTGTGGTGACCTCATCGAACTGACCGATGTGCGGGGCCTTGAGGACTTCTTCGAGGCCTTGAACATCCAGATCGGGAGCCTTCAGCCGGCCCAGGTTAGGGTCGTCGTAGTGACTGTTGCCGATGATGAGAGCGAACTTCGCGGCCATAACTTGCTACAGAACCGCATGCACCAACCGCCCGCGCTCTGGCCTCCCGCAGGTCGCATACGCTGAGGATTCGCGTTTGCGAAACACCCGACGGCCAGTCGCGAACCGAAGGGGCACTGGACGTGACCCAGCTTCAGCGGTTCGAAGTGGTATCCACGGCGCTCCCTTACTTAGTAAGTAACGATGAAGTGGCTTGAATCGTTCGCATACTAGCACTACAGATGTGGCGCTTCAGCTGGTCGGCGCCAAGCACAGCAGTAAGTGGGCGGACGAGAATTGCAGATCCTCTCGATGGATTTGCCGTCGAGGTGCCGCCATCCCTGCCTGCCGGAAAAGAACTCGCCTCTCGTCCAACCTCGATTTTCCTCGTAGATCCGCCGATCTGCCCCCGCGCGGACTACTGATCGCGTTGTGTTAGAGTCCGCGACAAGCCGCCGCCCATGGCGCTGTCGGTCTGAATCGAAGGGGCGTTCGCATGCTCTTAGAGACACTGTGGCAAGACCTCTGTTACGGCGCGCGCATGCTGTCCAAGAAACCAGGCTTCAGCGCCATCGTCGTGCTCACGCTGGCGCTTGGCATTGGAGCCAACACCGCGATCTTCAGCGTCGTCAACGCGGTCTTGCTCAAGCCGCTGCCGTTCGCCGAGCCGGATGCATTGGTCGCCGTTGGCCAGAACAACTTCCAGAACCGCGCGCGGCTCTCGCAGTTTTCCTTCCGCAACTTCGCCGACTTTCGCGATCGGAGTCAATCGTTCGAGCGCCTGGCGGCGTACTACAACACCAGCTTCACGCTCACGGGGGAGCGCGAAGCGGTGCGCCTGCGCGGCACGGTGATCACGGCGGACCTGTTCCCACTCCTTCGCGTATCGCCGGCGTTGGGACGCTCGTTCCTGCCTGACGAGGATGCCGCGGGTGGCGGCCCCGGCGGGCGCCCGGCGATCGTGAGCTGGGAATACTGGCAGCAGCACTTCGGTGGCGACGCGAGCGTTCTGGGGCGAGCGGTCGACCTGGACAACTCGCGCTTCACCATCATTGGCGTGATGCCGGCGGGATTCAGCTTCCCGATCCAGCCGCAGCCGACGGAGGTGTGGGTGACGACCGCACGTGACAACGAACGCCCGGTCAATCCAGGTGCGATCATGGTCGCGCGCGGCTATCTCGGTTGGCGCGTGATCGCGCGGCTGACACCTGGAGTCACGCGTGAGCAGGCGCAGTCCGAGGCGGATGTGATCGCCGCCGGTCTTGCGGGCGAATTCCCAGACATCAACAAGGACATGGGAATCGGCGTCAGGCCGCTGCTCGAATCGCTGGTCGGCAGTCTCCGTCCCACGCTGTTGCTCCTCTTAGGGGCGGTCGGGTTTGTGCTGTTGATCGCATGCCTGAACGTCGCGAACCTCCTGCTCGAGCGTGCGATCAGCCGGCAGCGCGAAATCAGGGTGCGACTGGCGATCGGCGCGGGTCGCTGGCGCATCACGCGTCAGCTTCTCACCGAGAGCGTGCTCCTGGCTGGCCTGGGCGGCGTCGCCGGCGCGATACTGGCGGTGTGGGGCACGGATCTGATCGTCGCCCTCAGCCCCGAAGGCATTACCCGCATCACGGAGACGCGGGTCGATGCACGCGTTCTGGCGTTTACGGGATTCATCTCACTAGCGACAGGCGTCGCGTTCGGCATTGCGCCGGCGCTGATCATCTCGGGGACGAACCTGGCCGAGGCGCTCAGAGAGGGCGCGCGTGGCGCGACCTCTAGCCGCCACACGAATCGCACGCGCGGCCTGCTGGTGATCGTTGAAGTTGCACTCGCGCTGGTGCTGTTGGTTGGGGCCGGTCTTCTGATGCAAAGCTTCGTGCGACTGCAACAGGTCGCACTCGGCTTCGACCCGCGCGATGTCTTGACGTTCAACGTCGCCATGCCAGCTGACAGCAACACCACCCCCCGGCAGATCGCGGGATTCTACCAACAGCTCACCGAGCGTCTGAGAGCCCTGCCCGGAGTCGTCAACGCGAGCGTCGTCTTCCAATTGCCACTCTCGGGCACCGGGGCCACCACCGGCCTGACGATCGAAGGGCAGCCGACTAATCCCAGCGATCGGCCAAATGGCGTCATCCACATGGTCGATCCCGCATACTTCCGGACGATGGGGATTCCGGTCGTGAAGGGGCGCGCATTCACCGAGCGCGATGATTTGAACTCTGCGCCCGTGCTGATCATCAACAGTGCACTGGCGCGCCAGCATTTCCCGAACGAGGACCCGATCGGCAAGCGCATCGCGCCAGGCTTCTCCACCGTGCCGATGAATGATGAGCCCGGCATGTACGAAATCGTTGGTGTGGTCGCCGATGTCAAGCACCAGAACCTGCAGGGTCCGGCGCAACCCGAGATCTATTTCGCGCAGGCGCAGATGCCGATGTCGGCCATGACTGTCGTCATGCGCGCGGAAGGCGACGCGCGCGCACTCCAGAATGCGGTGCGCGGCGTCGTCCAGTCGCTCGACAAGAACGCTCCAGTCTACGGCGTCCGCACGGTTGAAGAACTGGTCGGCCGTTCCGTCGCCGCTCCGCGCTTCAATACGCTGCTTCTGGGGTTGTTCGCCGGGGTCGCGCTGATACTCACGGCTGTGGGCCTTTACGGTGTCATCTCGTATTCGGTCACGCAAAACACCCAGCAGATCGGCATCCGAGTCGCATTGGGCGCGCAAACCGGTGACGTCTTCAAGCTGATCGTGGGGCAGGGGACACTACTGACGCTCGTCGGCGTCGCGATCGGCCTGGGGGCGGCCTACGGGCTGACGCGGTTGATGTCGAGCCTGCTGTACGGCGTGGCCGCGACCGACCCTTGGACTTTCGCAGGTGTGGCGGTGCTATTGATGTTCGTCGCGTTCATCGCGTGTTACCTGCCAGCGCGTCGAGCGACGAGAATTGATCCAGTGGTGGCGCTGAGATACGCGTAGAAGTTGCCATGAGGGTCGAAGCACCCGACCCGCGACGGCCAAAGAACCCCTCACTAGGTGGTGCACTGCTCCCGACGGTGAACGCGTTACACTCGGCCCGAGGTGACGAGCGACCGCGATCTGACAGGGCTGCTTCAGGCTTGGAGTAAGGGGGACCGCGACGCGCTCGCGGTGCTCGCGACGGTCGTCCACCAGGACTTGCGTGTGATCGCGCGCCGGCTCCTGGCCGACGAGTGCCGGGACGGCCGCTGGCGTCCAACCGAGCTGGTCCAGGAGTCCTATCTGCGGCTGCTCGACTGGCGCGGTGTTCACTGGCAGAATCGCGCGCACTTCTTTGCGACCGTGGCGAGAATGATGCGGCGCGTCCTCGTCGACGCCGCGCGCGCGCGGAGGGCGATCAAGCGTGGCGAGGGCATAGACGTGATGCCGCTCGACGGTGTGGATGTTGCCGCGTCGACACCGCCCGCCGACATGGTTGCGCTGGACGAGGCGCTCGAGGCGCTCGCGATGGTGAATCCGAGGGCGAGCCATATCGTCGAGCTGCGTTTCTTCGGCGGCTTCAGCGTGGAGGAAACGGCCGAAACGCTGGGGATCTCGGTCCGAACGGTGATCAACGACTGGAATACCGCGCGCGGATGGCTCTACCGCGAGCTTTCAACACAAGTTCGACAATGAAGGCGGGCAACTGGGACCACCTGTCTGCGTGGTTCAACGCCTGGCTCGCGGCCGGCGCCCTCGAGCGCGACGCGCTCCGCGCCCGGCTGGCGCTCGAACAACCCGATCTGCTCGACGAGGCTGACGAACTCACTGCGGCTGCTGGCCATCTACCCGGATTCCTCGAAACGCCCGCGGTTGTTCTCGCGGCCCGGAACCTGGCACAGGAAGATCCCCTGCTCGCGGTCGATTCGATGGTTGGCCCCTACCGCGTCGTGAGTCTGATCGCACGCGGCGGGATGGGCGATGTCTACCGCGCCACCGATGTGCGGCTGCGCCGGGATGTGGCGCTCAAGGTACTGGCGCAGACGAAAACGGGAGACCCACAGCGGGTCGATCGGTTCATGCAGGAAGCACGCGTGACGGCCTCGCTGGATCATCCCCACGTGATCCGGGTCTACGACGTGGGGCGCTTCGACGATCGCGCGTACCTCGTCGCGGAGCTCCTCGAGGGTGAGACGCTGCGGGCGCGTATCGCCCGCGGGGCGATGCCCGTCGATGAAGTCCTGCGAATCGGCATCGAGGTCACACGGGGACTTGCCGCCGCGCACGACGCAGGACTGGTGCATCGCGATTTGAAGCCGGACAACATCTTCCTGACGCGATCGGGCGGGACGAAGATCCTCGATTTCGGCATCGCCAAGCTTGCGCAGGACGATACCAAGCGCGATGGGTTCGCGACGCTCACCGGCGTCGTCCTCGGGACCGCAGGGTATCTGGCGCCGGAACAGATTCGGGGCGAAGCGATCGACCCGCGTGCCGACCTGTTCGCCTTGGGCGCCGTGCTGTTCGAAATGCTCACGGGGACGCGCGCCTTCGCGCGCGATCACCTCGTCGAGACGCTCCACGCGATCCTCCACGACAGCCCCTCGGACGCGCTCGCGGAACGTGGGGACGTGCCGCCTGCGCTCGTCGATATCGTCCTGCGGCTGCTCGAGAAGTCGTCGGAGGCACGCGTCCAGTCATCGGCCGATCTGATCGCCGCGCTCCAATCCATCGAGACGTGGTCGTCGCCGCAACGGCCGTGGACGCGGCTGGCCCACCGATGGCAACAGGCGAGGCGGATGCGGGAATGGCCGATGCGCCGGGCACGCGCGGCGCGGATTTCGGCGGCCGTCGTTGTCACCGCGATCGCGGCGGCCGGCGTCGTGTCGTACTCGTGGCGTCCCGCCGGCGTGACGCTCGCCGTCATGCCGTTCGAAAGCATTCCGGCGGCGAAAGACAACGCGCTCGAAATGGGGCTGACCGACCAGATCATCAGCCGGCTCGGCCAGATTCCGGGCGTGCGGGTCCTGCCGATCACCGCGACCCGGCGGCTGAGCGGAAACGATCCACTGGAGGCGGCTCGTGAGCTTGGCGCGACGTTCGTCCTGACGATGCGGCTTCAGCGTGAAGGCGGCGAGATTCGCGCGTCGGCACAACTGGTCTCCACGAAGGACGGACAGGTGATCCGGCCGACCATGGTGACGACCGACACGTCGCGGATGTTCACGATCCAGGACGTCATCGTCAAGCAGATGGTCGAACAGCTCGCGCCCCGCTTATCAGCGAATGCGTCGACGCGGATCGCCAGCGTCGGCACGCGCAACAATAACGCCTACGAGGCGTACGTTCGCGGGCGCGCGATCCTTCTGGAGCCCACTCCCGCGAATCTAAGACGGGCGGCTGAGCTGTTCCAGCAGGCCGTGAATCTCGACCCTCAGTTCGCGGACGCGTGGGCTGGCCTTGGCTCGGCGTTCAAGAGAATGACACCGGTCGCCGAGGTCCCGTCGGACGAGACATTTCCGAAAGCCAAACAGGCCGCTGAGCGGGCGCTGGCGATTCAGCCCGAGCATGCCGAGGCGCACTCGGTGCTGGGCACAGTCGCGCTCTGGTACGACTGGAATTACGGCGAGGCGGAGCGGCGTCTGCGGCACGCGCTCGCGCTGCAGCCGAGCTCGGCAGACGCCGAGGTCTTCCTGGGAATCCTTTACTCCCAGCTCGGACGGCACGACGACGCCCTCGAAGAGATCCGCCGCGCGCGCACGCTCGATCTGGCCTGGTTCCACCCGCGATCGATCGAAGGTGCGTTCCTGACGCACGCGCGGGAATACGATCGCGCCCTGCAGCATCTCAATGAGCTGCTCGAGGTTGCGCCCGATTGGTGGCACGCGCATGTGTACCGCCTGTACGCATTGCTTGGTTTGGAGCGGTACGAAGAGGCCGTTCGGCGGGCGAACGAGGCCATCGAGCTTCGCCGGACGATCGACAAATCGACGAGACCCTACTCGATCTTCCTCGGCTCGAAGGGTTTCGCGCTCGCACGTCTGGGACGAGCCGAGCAAGCGAGAGCTGTGCTCGAGGAGCTTCGGTCCGAAAGTCGTGAGACGTACGTGTCTCCGTACCACGAGGCGACCATCCTGCTCGGTCTCGGTGAGGAAGACGAGGCGATGAATCGCCTCGAAGCCGCGATTCCCAGGCGGGACTTCATGCTGACGTTCCTCGGCGTCCTCCATATCTGGGACGAGCTGCGTGACAACGAGCGGTTCAGGCAAATCCTGTCGCAGGTCAATCTGCTCGCCGTCTCGGATCGGATCCGGCGCTGAATCAGGTCCGAAAACCTCGAGCACGTTAGCTCGTTGCACTTTTGCCGCAAGGATTCCGCCTGATCAGACGGAGGAATTCATGACCCTTTTCAGGTCTCGGCTTGGCAGCGTTCTCTTGGTGGCGGTCCTCGGCGTCGCGTCTGTGGCTGTTCCGCACGCCGCACGCACGGATGTCACCGTGCTGCCGGTGAGCGGCATCGGCACGCAGCTCGGAAGCATTGACACGCGCGTGGAGACCGTCACGCATTCAGACCCCATGCTGGTGGAGATTCCGGGAGTGGGGGCTGCCTTCGAGATGCATGGCGTCGTCTCGGGAATCGGATGGGGAGGAGACCGGAATCGTCAGCCGCGCGCGCGACGCGCACTATGCCTACGAGATTTCGTATGTCGCGCGGTGGCCGCAGCACGGCGGCGGCCAGCTGCTCGTCGCGTACTACCACGGCGGACCGCCGCCGCCAGTTGCGGTCCTGCAGGCCGATCGCCGCCTCGGCGCGATGAATCCGAGTCGCTTCGCCGAACGCTACGGAGACCGGCTGGCCGGTGCGCCGACGCTTGCCCTGAAGGGCAGCTACGTTTCCTTCAACCGCCGTGGGCTGCGTCCGGACGGCAGTATCGGCGCGAAGTACCTGACAACCGAAGTCGGTGCGCTGACCGCGACGGAAGTCGAGAATCTGCGCGCGGTCATTGCCCCGGGCGACACTACCTATACGCATCCGGACCTCGTTGCCGGCGCGGCCGTGCCAGTGCGCATCGCGACCGATTCCATTACCGCTCGTGACGTCGCACGGGCGCTCGAGCAGGTCGTCGGCCTCGTCTCCGGCGTACGCTTCCATCAGCGGATCGCGGTCGGTCAGTCCGCCGGTTCGAACACGCTCGGCGGACTCGTTTTCGGGCGCAACGTTACCGGTCCAGCGACGAGCGTGCGCACCGGCGGCAATCACTGGATTCCGGACGATCCGTCGTCGCCGCGCATCTACGATGGATTCATTCTCAACGGATTCCCCTACCAGCGAGACACCCAGCACGTGGACGATGTGGAGCCGCTCGCGGCTCCGGTGTTCGTCTTGCACGGACGCGCCGACGAGCGTTACCAGGACTCGATGGCGCTCGCGTACGAGCTGCTGCAGAAGGGCGCCACGCTCAACGGCTCTTTCTGGGTGCAGGAGATTGCGAATCTGCCGCACGTCCCCCGCGACAACACGATCGAGGCCCCCGCACCAGCAGACAACGCGGAGCCGCTGGGCCCGTATTTCGGCGCGGCAATCCGTAACATGCGCGACTTTCTGTCGGAAGGGGTCACGCCGCCACCAAGCCATGTCGCTGGACGAATAGTGAACGGCGCCTTGACGTTTGACGTCGCCGGCGGCTCGACCGACCGGATTCCCGTGCGCGAGGATCCGGCGCTGGACTCAATCGAGTTCGGACCGATGCTGGCGATGCGCACCGTGGACGCCGCGATGACGGCGCGGTGGCAGGCCGTCACCGCCGTCCTCGATCACGTCAACGAGCCGATCGTCGGTCCATCGATTGCCTGTCGCATCGGCGCTTTCCGACTGCGGTTCGCCGGCGCGACCCTGACGCCCTTCGATCCCGCGCAGCTCTCGGCGATGTACGGCGGCTATGGTGGGTACGAGGAATGCGTCAAGGCAACCGTGTCCGCGCTGAACGAGCGTCGCCTCTACGATTCGCGCGTCGAGCCGGCGAAAGCCACCGCGGCCCGCGCACGGAGCTTTTTCTAATCTCGGCAACAGGACGCGTGGTCAGCGCGCTGGCGTGCGGCGACGCTGGATGGAGCCGGAATCGATCACGCTTCCGCCGCGGGTGATGGCGCTGAAGAAGAGTTCGTCCTTGTCGATCTCGACCGCGAGAAACGCGCGGTCGAGATCGAAACCCTTGGCGGTCAGCCCGCTTTTCTTGTTGATGTCGCCGCGCCGCAGTTTGCCGCCGGAGCCGACGACGAAGTGGGTAATCCCTTGCTGCGGGAGGATGCGCTCGTAGAAGTGCTCGTGGCCGGTGAAGACCACGGTGACGTTGCTCTCGAGCAACATCGGCTCCATCGCCTTGCGCAGATCGACGTGCGATCCGTGCATGCCCGACGAGTAGAGCGGGTGGTGGAAGAACGGAATGATCCAGTCCTCGCCGCCGGACAGTTCCTGCTGCAGCCATTCGCGCTGCTCGGGAGTCGGGTAGTCGGTCTCGAGGGCGATGAACTTCACGTCCTGCTTCGACGCCTTGAACGCGTAGTACGTCTTGCCACCCATGTTGAACTGCGCGTACCGTGCCTGCTCGCGCGCGTCGTGATTGCCGAGCGAGGCCTGGAACTTCACGCCGGCGTCGAGCAGCGGCTTGTACGGGATGTCGAACTTGCGGCTGAAGGAGTCTCGGCCCTTCGCTGCCGTAGATGTTGTCGCCGACGGTGATGACGAGCAGGGCAGGGAAGACCGCCTGCACCTTTGCCATCTGCGCGGCCAGCTCGTATTGCTCCTTGCTGCCGTCGCCCCAATCGCCGAGGACGAAGAACTTGAGCGAGTCGGGCCGGTTCGGCAGGTTGAAAGTGGCGGATGCCGCGGCCGGCTGTGTTTGCGCCGCAGATGCGGGCGGCGGAACGTCCGCGAGCGGGGCCCGCGAGAGCCCGGGTGCACTCACCGAGAACGCGGCGCAAAGCCCCCACCAGATGGAGGCTCGAAGACGACGTGATGACGGAGGCGTGACGCGCGTCACCGCGGCAGGACCTCCGTTATGTAATCCACGATGATGCGCGGGGCGGTGTCGATCAGGATCAGGTGGCGGCGCAGGAACCGATACTGCAGTTCCGGCGGCAGCCGCGGCAGCGCCGCAAGCACGGAAGCGGGCACGGCCGAAAGCGGCAAGCCGTCGGGATAGCGCTGGTTCACACGTGAGGCGACCTTCCGTTCCGCCTGCTCGTCCTGAATCGTCGCTTTGTCCTGCCCGCCGTCCGGACCGGCGAACACGATCTGCGCGCGCGCACGGATGAGCGCCTCGGCTTTGCTGCCGAAGATGTCGCCCCGTTTCGCTCCCCGGCGCGCCGACATGATGAGGTCGCCCAGTGCGATCTGGTGTGCGTGCACCCGTTCCGGTGCGGCCTGCATCGGAAGGGGAGGGAGTTGCGACTCGAGCTTGTTGCGGAGTTCGACATACTCGTCGATCTCTTCCTGGAATTCCTCGCGCGCCTCCGCCTCGATGTCGATCGGCGACACGGCGGCGCTCGGTTGTAAGGGCGGTTGCGTCCTGCTGCTGGCGCATCCCGCGTAGAGGATCGCGAGCAGGATGATGAGCGGCGTGCGCGGCATGTCACTGACTATAGCGTGGAGCACTCCTGATGTGGTCGGCTCGGCGTGATTGCCTTGGTGCGCGTTCTTGTTTGATCTCCGATTCAACGTTCGAGATTCAGCCGAACGTCGAGCATGACACGCCTCGGGTCTTCGAGCGCGAGCAGTTTGTGTCCGTGCTTCACCGACACCCAGAGCCGGTGCGGCCCGTCGCGACGTTGGCGTACATCACCGGCTGGCGCATCGATAGCGAAGTTCTGTCGCTCGAGTGGCGCCAAGTCGACTTCACGGCTGGCAGTCCGACTCGATCCGGACAAGACGAAGAACGGCGAAGGGCGAACTCTCCCAATGACGCACGAGCTGCGCGAACTTTTTGATCAGCAGCGACTGATGACCGCCAGTCTGCACGGCGGCTCAAGGTTGTGCCCGCGCGTGTTCCATCGCTCCGGCCAGCCAATCACGGGCGTTCGGGCCGCGTTTCGGACAGCGTGCGTCGAAGCTGGATGCGCCGGCCGTGGCCTGCACGACTTTCGCCGGACTGCGGCCGCAACTGGTTCGCGCTGGAATCCCGGAGGCGCGTCGCGATGGAGATGACAGGGCACAAGACTCGAAGCGTATTCAAGCAGTACAATATCGTGAGGGAGCGACCTTCGCGACGCTGCGAAGCGTCTCGACGCCGTTACAGCGGCAATTTCAGGGACACTCGAGCCAAGTCGTCTGTAAGGGTCGAAAAGCTGAAATCGGCAAGTCCTTGTGCGACAATTGTTAGCTCGATGCGGTGAGGTGGCCGAGAGGCTGAAGGCGGCGGTTTGCTAAACCTACCAGGGTCCCAACCACATCCCACGAATCGCGCCCAATCTTACGGTTCTCGCCCGGAAACCTCCTGATCGCGATTCTGTCCCGACCTGTCCCGGACTCGCGCCTGGCGTCCCGATTACTGCACAATTTGCTGCACAGGGCGGGCGGCGCTGATCGTCAGCTCCTGCAATCCCGACCCTCTCTTCCGTGCGGTGGCGACAGTGTTTGCCAGCTGGCGTCGCGGAAGAGATGTCGGCAAGAGGATACTCGCTCGCACCGCAGGCCCGGCAAATCATTACCTCGCGAGCGACGAACGTCAGCGCTGCGTGATTCTCATGATCAGGGCAGACTGGACCCACGGCAGTAAAATCGCCAGCGACGAAGCCCGTGCCCGTATTCGCTCGACACGTTGACCGAGGACGTAGCCAGCGCAACGCGAACTCCACGGGTTGCGCATTGCCGCTCGAGGTCAGCTCCTTCGGAGCGCGCATCGCGGTGGTGCACCGGCGAGCCTGCGACGGGAGGTGAGCGACATGTCACTGGACGTGAGCAGTCGAATCGGTCCGTACGAGATCGTCGCCCTGATCGGAACCGGAGGGATGGGCGAGGTGTACCACGCCAAGGATTCCCGCCTCGACCGGTCCGTAGCCATCAAGGTGCTCACCTCTGCGCGTGGTGTCCAGCGTCCCGAGCTCGATCGGTTCGAGCGCGAAGCTCGTGCAATTGCGCGGGTGAACCACCCACACATTTGTACTGTCCACGATGTCGGAGAGCACGAGGGTGTTCCGTTCCTTGTCATGGAGCTCCTCGAGGGAGAGACACTCGGCGAGCGTTTGGAGCTCGGCGCGCTGCCGGTCGATCAAGCTGTTGTGATCGCCGCACAGATTGCCGAGGCGCTCGATGCTGCCCACAGCAAAGACGTCATTCATCGCGACCTCAAGCCGAGTAACGTGATGCTCACGCGCAAACGGCGTGAAGTTGCTGGATTTCGGTCTCGCGAAACTCCGCGACGGTGACTACCGAGACGGTGCACATGAGCCCACCAAATCCGCGCCCTTGACTCGCGAAGGGGACCTCCTCGGGACACTGCCATACATGGCGCCAGAGCAAATCGACGGGCAGGAGATCGACACGCGGACCGACATCTTCTCGTTCGGTGTGATGCTCTACGAGATGATGACCGGACGGCGACCGTTCGCCGGGAACACGCGCTCGGCACTGATCGCCGCCATCGTCGGGGCGCAACCATTGCCGGCTGCGAGCCTGCAGCCGGGCATCTCACCCCCGCTGGAGCGAGTGATCGAGCGGTGCCTTGCAAAAGAAAAGAACGGGCGCTGGCAAACCGCGCGCGACCTCGCGACAGAGCTCGCATGGATTGCGGCTGGAGCTCCCAGCGCCGCCGTGCCGTCGAAATTCGCACACCGGCGACGCTGGCTGCTCGTTTGACCGGTCTCGTTGCCGCCACAGCGCTGACCAGTCTCGTGTGGGTCGGCACGATGGCTCTCGCTCCGTCGACCCGCTGTCGCCGACTTACACGAGAGTGACGTTCCGACACGGCGCCGTGTCGTCGGCGCGGTTCACACCTGACGGCCAGAGCTTCGTGTACAGCGCCAGCTGGGACGGAAACCCGTACAACGTCTTTCTTGGCCGGCGCCGATGGCCTCGATGCTCGCGACCTGTCGCTGCAAGCGGGACGGATACTGTCGATCTCGCCATCGAATGACATGGCCGTTCTCTTCGGACCACAGAACGTGCTGCGAGCGTTCGGGGCTCGAACGCTCGCGAGAGTTCCGCTGGCGGGCGGCGCGCGGCGTGATCTGCTCGATGGAATCGTGGATGCCGATTGGATCGCAGGAACGAACGATGTCGCCGTGGTTCGTGATCCCGGGAATGGCCGTCCATGGCGGGTCGAGTTCCCCGTGGGAACGGTGGTCCATGAAGCAAGAGCAGCTTGGTCGTTGCGCGTTTCTCCCGACGGCACGCGTGTCGCCTTCTTCGAGGGGCCCGGCCTGTTCACGACCCAACCGGAGGCGATGATCACCGTCGTCGACCGCTCCGGTCGCAAATCGACGCTCTCCAGGAACTGGGCCGGAATCGGTCTGGCGTGGTCGCGGCTGACGGACGAAATATGGTTTACGGCGACGGACGGCAGCAGACAGGCTCCCTGGCTGCAGTCGGTCTCGCTGGCACGGAGCGGAGCGGGCGATTCAGCGTGCGCCCGATTGGCTCGTGCTTCACGACATTGCTGCCGACGGCCGTGTCCTTCTTTCTCGAAACACGATTCGCGTCAATGTCGCCTGCCAGCCGACAGACGACACGACGGAACGTGACCTGAGCTGGGGTTGGGGTGGAACCGTTCGAGATTTGTCGGCCGATGGACGAATGCTGGTCTTCAGGGAATTACTTGGCAACGATCTCAAGTCGACCACCGCACTCACCTATCGCCGCCAGCTCGATGGCTCGCCAGCCGTTCGCCTCGGCGTCGGCGACCCTCAGTCGATCTCTCCGGACGGCAGGTGGGTGCTCGCGCGGTTGAAGGACAGCTTCGTCCTCCTGCCGACTGGTTCGGGTTCGGTGGTCGATCTGCCGAAAGGCAATCTCGTGCGAGTCAATGCCGGCGCCTGGCTGAGCGACGCGAAACGGCTGGTGTTCACCGGAGATGCTGGTGACAACAAACCTCGCGGTCACATCCAGGAGATCCCTCATGGCATCCCACAGCCGATCACTTCGGAAGGCGTCGTCCTGGCAGCCAAGGCCACCCTCCGTGATGACACGTCGGTCCTGGGCCGCTCCGGCAATCGGTGGGCCCTTTATCCCATTGACGGTGGCCCCTCGCTGCCCATGCCCGCGATCGCCGCCAGCGATATCCCGGTTCGATGGAGCGATAGGGGCCAGGTCCTTTACGTCGTCGACAATACAAGCGGACCAGGGCAACCCGGGCGACCTGCTGTTGATGTTGTTCGCGTCGACATCGGGAGCGGTCGCCGAACCCACTGGAAGACGCTGACGCCGTCCGATCCCGTGGGCGTCGAGGTCGATCCTGCATCGACCGTGATCGCGGCGGATGGATCGAGCGTACTGCTACTCCTTCGCGCGTCGCCTGGGTGATCTGTACGTGGCTGACGGACTGAAATGACGGGCGAATATTGCTTCGCGATTTCGTGCTGGATCTGGATGCACGGGAGTTGCGGCGTGGCGCCGATGCGATCGCGCTTTCACCGAAGGCGTACCAGCTACTTCAGATCCTCGTTTCGGAGCGACCGAAGGCCTTGTCGAAGCTGGACCTCCAGGAACGCCTCTGGCCCGACACGTTCGTCGTGGAGAAAAACCTCGTCAATCTCGTTGCCGAGATTCGCGCCGCGCTCGGCGACGACGCGACACACCCCCGATTCGTCCGGACGGTTCCTCGATTCGGGTATGCGTTTCGAGAAGCAGCGGCCGGCATAGGCGAGACACCAGGTTGCCGATACGAGCGTCCGTTTCCGGCTGCGCTGGCCAGACGGCCGCGCCGCTCTGAAAGAGGGTGACCATGTGCTCGGCCGCGACCCCGACCTCGAGCTGTTCATCGACGGGCCTAGCGTGTCGCGGCGTCATGCCGTGATCAGAGTCTCTGGCGCGGACGCGACCATCCAGGACTTGGGGAGCAAGAACGGAACGTTCGTTGCCGATCGATCCGCCGTCGCTCCCATGCCGCTCGCTGATGGCGATATCATCCGACTCGGCTCGCGTCCAACTGACTTTCCTCGCGGTGAGCGCGGCCTATTCGACTCGCACCGAGGCGCCTCGGGAGCCCTGAGAACCAAGGGCCGAGGACGGGTGTGAATCGTCCATCTGACGAACACATCGGAGTTCACTCCTTCGTGATCGCGAACGTTCCACTCCGGCCGCTCGTCGCGCTCCATGTTCCCGAGAGCCGCGTGGGAGACGATGGCGCTGAGAAGGTCACGATCGTTCCCGTGCAATCGGAGCCTCGTGCAGTGAACTGGCCCGCAGCGACGCCCCAGTCACCGCTGACGGCACAGTAGTTACTGGAGCCTCCCGTATTCACCGTCGTCATGCTCCCGGTAGACGCGAGGGTCATGGTGAAAGCACCAGGCCCAAAGCTACCCTCCAAATTCCCGCTCCATGTACCGACCAGTGCGGGATCCACTGAGCCTACGGGCGGAAGGGGCGCCGGAGTGGGAGCTGTCGGGGTACTGGGCGTACTCCTGCCGCAGGCGTGGAGCATCGCGATCGCAAGCGCGGTGACGGCGATAAAACGGGGTGCTGACCGCATGCTGATACTCCTTAGCCGACCGCGTATCGCATTGACGAGATTCAGGTGCCCGCCAACATTCATGGTTTGTAACTGGATGATTGGGTCATTAGTCCAGTCTGAACAATCGCAACGGGACGGCCTCAGCCATCGCTCGCGTGCCCGCGTCGTTGGGGTGCAAGTGATCCCCGCTGTCGTAAGCAGGTAACAATCGCGTGGGGTGACTGGGATCGCGCAGCGCACGATCGAAGTCAATCACGCCATCGTACTCACCAGCCCTACGGATCCACTCGTTGATCGCCTGGCGCTTCTGCTCTCCCTCCGGCGTATAGAAGCCTGGCATGGTAGCGCCTTCGAACGGGGGCAGGGTGGCGCCGAAGATCGTGATCCCTCGCAAGTGTGCCCGCTCGATCAGCTGGCGGTGCCCGGCAATGAGTTCATCGACGCTGACGGCCTCCGAAACGGGCGCGCCGATGTCATTGATACCAAGAAGCACGATCGCAAAACCCACGGCAGGCTGGGCGACAACGTCGCGATCGAAACGCGCAAGGCCGGCTGCGCCCAGTAACTGCGCCACCGGACCCGTTCCGGGACGGAGCAGCCGATTGCCGATGATTCCCTGGTTGAGCACCGCAAGATGATCGAGGTTCGGTCGAGCCTGCAGCCGCTCTGACAACATGTCCGGCCATCGCCGGTTCGCATCGGCCGTCGAACCGGCTCCATCGGTGATCGAATCTCCCAGGACGACGATCGCTTCGGCACGCTTGGACGCCTTCACCTGGACGCCTGTGAGCAACGGCCACGATCCGATAGGAGTAGACGGCAGCAGCGTGCCGGCATCCGTGAGGTCCCCCGAGTCGGGCGCCGATACATAAGATGTCTGCAGACCAAGCAGGTGCACGGTGCTCACGGACGTTGGATGCGGGAGGTAGATGCTGATGGCCAGCTCCGATAGCGGGGGCACATCCAGCTCCACAGGATCGCTCAGGACCGGAGCACCCGCCGGAACGGTGATCGAAGCGACGCCGCCAAATGTCAGCGCCCGATCGGTCGCTGGGTCGATGCTTTCAGCCACACTCCGAAGCGCGATGCGTGCGGCACCGATGACGATGCGCTGAGTGCCCAGCTCGTTGGACAACCTTACTCGCACCTGATTGCCCCCAACCGAAGTACGCACGATCAGACGGAGGGTCTGATTGCTGTACTGCGCAGGCGCACCGACCACACCCTGGGCAGCCGTGGCCCAGCTGCCGACCCAATGCCCTTCCCTCAGGGCGCTGGCAGACACGTCCTGGTGGAGAGTGCCGCTGGTCGCAACGGTGAGAGCAGCGGCGGCGAGTAACGCGCGACGCCAACGCGTATCCAGTTTCAGCATGCGTACCTCCGATGTTCAGCGGTTCCGAACCGCCGAATGAGCTCGGCACGCTTCGCAGGATCGCGATGGTATGGTCCGCGCGAGACGAAGTTGCAGGGGACAGGCAGGAATTCGGCAGGTTACGAAGGAACCGTCAGTAGACGTTGCTTGAAGAGAACGTCGCGCGCCGATGCCAGCAGGATCAGCGCCTCAACGGGCAACGTATTGCTCGCTCGCACGGATGCTGAAGCTGCGCCCGAACGGGTCGTCGCTGAAGGCCTGGATCTCAGGTCGGGCTACGTCGCCGATCTGAAGACCCGCACGTCCCGCCTGCTGCCGACGGCGCCGCAGACTGTGCGGACCGCTCGGCTCACCGACGCTCAAATTGACGAAGCCGTGGCAGCAGTCGTGACAGCCCCTGTTCGCGTGGCACACCGCACTGCCTGTCTCGTCTGGTCGTCGTCGTTACCCGGCGATGCGAGACGGCCGATGCGATACGTCAACCTGATGGGCAAGCACAAGCCACATCTGCTGATCAAGACGACCAACAATCTCGGCGCCGAGACCGTCGTCGAATACGCGCCCTCGACCAAGTTCTACCTGCTGGACAAACGCAACGGCAAACCCTGGATCACCCGGCTGCCGTTCCCCGTGCACGTCGTCGAGCGCGTCGAAACCTACGACCACGTCAGCCGCAACCGGTTCGTCACCCGCTACGCCTATCACCATGGCTATTTCGACGGCGAGGAGCGCGAGTTCCGCGGCTTCGGTATGGTGGAGCAGCAGGACACCCAGGAGTTCCTGAACCCACTCCGAGCCAGCGGCCGGTTTCTGTCGGGGGCGAATGTCGAGGCCTCCTCCCATGTTCCCGCCGGTTCTCACGAAGCGCGTGTCGTACGGAGGCAAGAAGAACGACCGCGTCTTTTCTTCTCGCCACTCATGCCTTGCTCTCCATTTGCCCGTCGCGCTTTTCGCCGTCTGAATGACCGGCGCCGACTTCCGCTGAGGGTTGCTCAACACGCAGGACTTCGAACCCGAGTTTGCGAAACCAGTTTCGAGCTCGGTTTGTGTTGAAATCCAACAGATCGAGACCGCTTACCGTGGAAAATACCTCCTTGATCGGGTAGAGGACACCCTCGACACGCACTGCGTGGGTCCGGATTGCTCCGGGTTTCGCTCCTCGGGCTTCCGAGCAAAATCGACCATCGGGTCGAAAGTCTGAAATTTGCAAGTCCGTGTGCGACAATATTTAGCTCCATCTGGTGAGGTGGCTGAGTGGCCGAAAGCGGCGGTTTGCTAAGGCTGCCAGGAATCACAGAACGGGCCGAAATTGACGATTTCAGGCCCGTTTTTTATTGGTCTCTTGGTTGGCGTTGGCTGCCGGCTGATGTCTCGGGCCCCCGTTTGGGCACACTTTTGGGCTCACTCAGGCCGACGCCAACGTGTGCCTTATGGGCACACATCGTGCTATTCTGTAGGCGGTGAAGTACTCCGACTGGGACAACGCGAAGAACGCGAAGCTCAGGACGGAGCGCGGCATCGGG
>CAVXMP010000021.1:0-153247 GCA_963762925.1 uncultured Acidobacteriota bacterium
CGCTGCGGCGAACTCGATGCCGGCCACGTACTGCAGCTGATGCCGGACGGTGACCGTCGGATCAGTCGGGGACGTGATGTCGACGCCCCTGGCCCACCATTCAAAGCCGACGTTGGCGTGCGGTCGAAATTTCCCCTTCCCGCCTGACACCACCACCGACATGAGCGCGCGGGTGACGCCAAGTCCGCGCAGGTTCTCGCGGTTATTCCGGTCGGCAGGCGCACAATCGAATGAAGTGTCAGACCACCTGGGTCCGGCTCGACGGGCGCATCAGGCGGAGGGGGAGCACCGAACTTCTGGAGTAAGCGGTATTTCGCGGTGACGGCGAGATCGCCCATGCCCGTTGACGTGCCCTCGCCGGCCGGCGTGGACGGGGCACGATGTCTGGTCCAGTCGTTCCGTCGGCCTGTTGGCGAACAACGGCGTTCTGTGTCCACGCGATGCCACTGAGCTTTGACGCGCACGATCGGGACGAGCGACGCCAATGTCCAACTTGTCGGTCGCGCCCAACACGCCTTGAATAAGCGTTGTCTGCGAGGCGATCACCAAACTCATGAGGCCGAGCTGCGTCGCTTCCGGAAACGGCGATGTGGAGTTCGCCAACCGCATGCGTTCAAGTTTCGCTTGGATCCAAGTTTGTCGTAGGTGGCGACGATGACGTTTGCCGAAACAGCGAGCTTGCCGGCTCCCGCCGTGAGCGCGCGTTCGGCCAATGCCGGACCAAACGTGCTCGCCGTCGGTATTTCGAGCCCCGTCGTCGGGTCGAGCTTTTTTCACCCCCACCAGAGGACGCGGCAAACGGCATCGTCGCTATTTCGAGCGCCGCGTTCATCTGTAAGAACTCACCGCCATGACCCATACCAGCCACGCCGCTCAGTGCTGTCAGCGTTTCGGCCAGCGACACACCTGCGTTGGTCACCGTTGAGGTCTGCGCCTGCGAGGGACGAGCCACCACCACAATCAGCAACGCGATCGAAACGGTCAGCGGACATCTCTTCATCGTTGGGCCGCTCTCGAAGCGAGGGGTATACGTTCTGTGACGCCGTAGACCCCACCGCGCGACAGGGAGGTATCGCATTTATGAATCCCTTAGTCAAGGGGTACTTGCCGTCGCATCAGGAGGTTCTTTCGAGATTTCTTCGGGATCTACGGAGGATGTCCTTGGACGTCCGGGAGGGGTGACGGTTCGAATCGATAGAGTGCGAACCGCTGGTCGCGCTCGCGGTGGTCGCGCACGACGGACGTCATTCCCATGCGAAGCGCACGACCGCAGAAGCTCTGTTGCAGCGGGTCGTCGACATTGCACCAGAAGTTCCAGTGCAGGTAGACACCACCGGCATAGCGCGCCATCAGAGACTCGAAGCCGGCCGGGCTGATCGACGATCAGGGACATCTGCCCGGCATTGACCCCCCAAAGGTGGAACATGCCGGGATTGTGCGTCAGCACGATAGGAGTTCGTCGGCAACGCTGGAACCATCGATCTCCGCGAATCGCACATCAGCCCGGGCCGCCCAGGCCTCTTCAGTGGTGGCGCGCACGACTGGCATGTACCAGAGAAACTGAAACGCCAAGCCAGCAGCGATGACCGCCACGCGGGGAGCACACGTTGGGCTCGGTCGAGCCAGTCCCGCGATGCGCGCCGCCCCGAGCCCGCCGAGAATGGCCAATGGCGGATAGGTCATGAGCGAGTAGCGAACGTCCGCGCCGTAGTTGTAGCTGCCCGCGTAGAACAGGAGGCCCATCCCGAAGAACAGCAGAAAGTAGAGCAGAAATGTCAGGCGCGACACGGCGTGACCTGCGCCGAACAAACCGACGAGTGCAAGCACCGTATACACGACGGGGAACCGCTCGTCGCCGGCGTAGAATCGGCCGTTGACCTGAAAGTTCGGGGCAACATGACTCAGTGACAGGCGCGCCTCCGTCGTGCCCCAGCCCTCGTTCCGAATCGAGTACGAGGTGGCCGACATGCACGGCGACGAGCGCAAGGCAGAGCGCCGCGACCCACCACACGCGCTCACGTTTGAGTTCGTGACCGGCCGAAAACGCGAGCAGGAGCGCGATGACTGGAACGATGAGGAACGACTCCGGCCGGAACTGCACCGCATAGGCCGTCGCGACACCGGCGCCGACCAGAGCCGTTGTCGAACGCGAACGTGCGAAATGCGCCGCAGCCAGCACTGCGCCGATGCTCGCCAGCGAGGCCAGTGGCTCAACGGCGGCGGTGGCGGACCAGATCAGTTGTTGCGGCGTCAACGCCACGATCAACCCGGCGAAAAACGCAGCGCGGCGATTGCCGAAAATGACGAGCACAACGAGGTAAACGGCACACACGGTCAGAGCCATCGCCGCCGCGTTCACGACGAACGCCCATTTCGCGTCAACGCCGGCAATGCGATACACCAGACTCAACAGGTGCGGGTAGGCATAGGGCTGCTTGTTGTACTCGCCAGCAGAACACTGCAGACGCCCGTACTCGACGGTGCCATCGAGGCACATCTGCGCGAGACGAAGGTCGGCCAGGCTGTGGCCGATGCTCTGATAGATCTGCTCGTCGTAGTAGATGCGATTGGTTCGTGGGGCCGCAAACAGCGTGAGGGTCAAGGCCATGCCGGCCAACACGGTCATCGTGATGATGTCGTCGCGGCGCGCTCGAGCGGTACACATCGCGGCCGATGACCACGCCCAAGCCGATCGCGATCGCAACGCAGGCGTCGAGCGACCAGAATTGCAGCGTCTTCAGCTGTTCGCGCAGCGTAAACGGCTGTGTTCGCGCCAGCCATGTCAGAAGCGTGACCATCACCGCGACGATTGCCGCTAGTGGGAGCAGTAACGTGACGCGTGGCGGAATTCGTTGACCGTCGTTCACGGTGTGCCCTGCCGGTTGACCAGAAACGGGCCGATTGCCAGATGGTCGGCGCCCGATCGAAGAAAAACGTCGACCGCTTCTGCCGGCGAGCAGACCAACGGCTCGCCGTGAATGTTGAAACTCGTATTCAGCACCGCGCCGAGTCCCCAGTGCTGGCGCGCATGCCGCAGCAGTTCGCCAAACGCGCTGCTGTCGTCGTCGGCGACCAACTGGGGGCGACACGTACCATCGATGCTGATCACGCCGCCCAGCGCCGCGCGATGCTCAGGCGCCACTTCGTACGCCATCGTCATGCATCGGTTTGACCGGCTGCTCAAATCGGTGAGGACGCGGGCCGCTTCGCTCTCGAGCATGCTGGGGCAGAAGGGTTGATACCACACGCGCCGCTTGAGCACGAGATTCAACCGATCGCGCAACTCCGGCCGGTCGGGCCGCGCCAGGACGCTTCGGTGGCCGAGGGCCCGCGGTCCGTATTCCATGCGCCCCTGGAACCACATCACGATTCGTCCTTCGGCCAGTCGCGCCGCAGCGTGCGCAGCAAGATTGTCGACGCATGTGGGACGAAGTCCGGCCGCTTTCAGCGCAGCTTCAATCGCCGGCGGATCGTAGCCCGGCCCGAGATCGAGATGCTCGAGATCGAGGTCCAGCGGTTCGTTGGCGCCGAGCGCCGCGATCACCGCCGCCCCCACAGCGAGGCCTCCATCGCCCATGTGCGGAAAAACATAGAGGTCGTTGACTTCCGGCAGGAGACGGACGTGACGCGTCGCCTTCACGTTCGACACGACTCCGCCGGCAAGCGCGAGGTTGGGAAGACCTGTCAACCGGACCGCATCCCGGGCGAGTGTCATGCACGTGCGCTCGACCACGCGCTGCGCCAGAAACGCGAACTGCTCGTTAGCAAACCGCCAGTGGATGGGTGCGAGCACATCTCGTAGGGCGTGACCTGGCCGTATGGTGGCGATGACCCCGTCATGCACCTCGACGCTGGTGAGCAAGGGATTGTCGACATCATCGATCGGCGCGGCATAGTCGGCGAGCGCCATCACCTTGCCTTCGTCCTCCAGCTCTCGCATGTTCAGGAGGTTGGTGACGTGCTCAAAGAAGACGCCCAAAGACGACCGCGCCGGCGACGCTGCCACCCGTGTCAGGACACCGTCCTGAAACGACCAGATCGTCGACGACAGACCATCGCCGAGCCCGTCAATGGTGAGGACTGCACACGGCCCGAATGGCGCGGCGCACGCTGCCGGCGCGGCATGCGCCTCGTGGTGGTCGACTAGAACCAGTTCGGCGCGCTGCAGTCCGTGACGCGCCAGCTCTCCGCGCAGTGCACGGCGGCTGAGCATCCGTGACATCCGCCCTGGCGACCACTCCGTGATTCGATACTTCGCGGTGCGTGTCAATCCGGACCAGGCGCCGGGCGGCGATTTGCGGCGGCGAACGGCATAGTACCGCTCTTTGCTGGCCGGCCACCATCTCCCCAATGTCTTGGCGGGATCAGAGGTGGAGACCGCGACGACGTCGATCTGTTCGGGTGATAAACCGGCAAACGTCAGGCTCGCCGCGATGGAGCGGGAGGGAAAATGGACGTCAAGCTTCCGGCGGCTCAGTCGCTCTTCGTTGATGGCAAATCGAACGCGGCCGCCCTGCAACAGGGCAGCACCCGCATCGTGCCCGTCCCAGACGCCAAGGATGTTCACTCAGAAGAAAAGATACTTGACGAGCGACCAGCCGTAACGGGGAGCGGCGCGCCACACCTGGATGTGCGAAACGCCGTGCGCCCGAGGATGCTCGTGACTGGGTACCTCCGCCATCCGAAATCCCCGGCGCAGTGTCTTGATGATCATCTCCTGCTCGATGGTCGTGATGTCCTCCGCGAGATCGAGCTGGCGGAGGACTGAGGTGCGAATCGCGCGGAATCCGTTCTGGCTCTCGCTCAGCGCACAGTTGAAGCGCCAGTTGATACAAGCGGTGATGAACGAGCTCCCAGTGAGCCGCAGGAACTCATCGAAACCGCCGTGCAACTCGCTCGAGCCGCCCTTCAACCGCGAGGCGGACACATGGTCGGCGCGATCGGCGAGGATCGGTTCGACCAGCAACGGGATGTCTTCGGGATCGTGCGATCCGTCGGCGTCGAGGAATACGGTGATCGGCGTGCGAAGGCGCGAAACTGCGCAGCGGATCGCCTCGCCCTTTCCTCGTCCCCCATCCTCGATCACGATCGCACCGCTGTTTGCGGCAAGGTCCGCCGTCCCGTCGGTCGAGTGACCGTCAACGACAATCACCTCGGCGGCGTAGCGCCGGGTGCGGGTGACGATGTCGACGATGCTCGGGCCCTCTTGCTTCGCGGCGATCACTGCGGACACGGCGGTCGTCACGTGGCTGGCGACGGCCTTATCAAGGTGCGCTTGGATGACCGCGTCGGTATAACAGGCGACCTTCACGTGATCTCCCTCGGAGCCGGCGTCGGTGCGGCCCGAGTCGCGGCAGGCTTCGGTGCGCGCAGTCGGCCGGCGAGGACGTTGCCGAGAATGCTCTGATACGCCTCGCACGCGGTCCAGCACTGCGGACAATCGCCCTGCCAGATTTCGCGCTGCAGTTGTTTGGTCTCGTGCGCCTCCCAGATCGGCGCCAATCGCATGCCGGTTTCGCGCAGACGGCCAATCGGCCGCGAGTAGGTGATACACGGATAGACGACGCCCCACGGGTCGACAAAGCAACTGGCCCGCAGCGCGTGGCACGGCATCGGTGTTCGGCCGGTCCGCAGATAGTCCTCGAGGTAGCCGAGAAACGCGCGCTCCAGCAGATCCTTCGCCGATCGAGGCCCTCGTCTGAGCCCGCGGTAGGTTGCCAGCTCGCGCTCGACCTGCTCGCGGCTCGGCGCAACACGGTCGAGCGTGTCGTTGCCGTAATAGTGCCCCGAGACCTGTGCCACGTTGAGGTGAACATCGTCAATCGTCAGGCCCGGGCACTCGCGCGCGCAGGCCGCGAACGTCTCCGCGAATCGGCCCGCGTTGAATGCCGAGAGTGTGACCCCGAACACCACTTGCACCCCGGCAATGCGGCGCAGCGCATTGAAGGTTTCAATCTGTCGTTTGAACCCGCCTTTGATGCCGCGAATGTGATCGTTGGTCTGCTCGTCGCCGTCGAGGCTCACCGTCACGATCGTATGAGCAGGACCGCGGCCCGCGATTCGTTCCACACTCTTGACGATGCGGTCGGTGAGAAAGCCGTTGGTCGGAAAGTGAAGAATGGCCAGCCGGCGCCAGCCGGACATGATGGCGGCGAAGATGTCGTCGATGTCGGGGCGGAGGAAGATCTCACCACCAGTCAAATCCGCCCAGGTCACATGGGGGTTCTCGCGTACGAGCGCGAGGATTTCATCGGTCGTCAGTTCGTCAGCCGGCTTGCGCTGCCAGATGTTGCAGGTCTTACAGCGGTATTGGCACCAATAGGTGAGGCACAAATTGAGCTTGAGCGGCGCCGACGGACGCGTCGCCGTCGCGTTGACGAGCGCCACGCCGAGATGGGCAGAGCGTCGCAACGTGTCGCCGAGCGGGAGGTCGGGTCTCATCAAGGGGATTCGCGCTCGCGACGAATGATATGCCGAACCTGATGCGGCGTGTGGCGTTCCGCGGCGTCACTTGTGCTCGAGCCGCGAAATCACCCACTGATTATTCTCGGTGCGGCGGTGCAGGGTGATTTGAACGGTCTTGATAGCGCTCGATTTCTCCTTCTTCTCGCCCTTGACCTGAACGGTCTGGGTCACGCCAAGCTTGACCACCGCGGCGTGGTCCTGCAGGTCCAACTTGACGAACTCGGGCGCCGCCAGGGTGTACGTCATCTTTGAGTATTGCTGGAACTGCGCGGCATATCCGGCGGCGAACGTCGGGAAGACTCTTCGAATACCTGCGAAATCCAACGCTTCGTACACCTTGCGGTACTGCTCGATGACATTTTGAAGCTCCGCCTTTGCCACCTCCTCCGGTGGTTTGACGGCGGGCGGTGGTGGAGGCTCGCCGCCGCCGCCCTCTGGAACCTTGGGATCGGCTCCAGGCGGCGGAGGCGGAGCGCCTGTCTCCGCACCGCCGCCACCGGGCCGAGCGACTCCGCCAGTCGCGCCGGCTCCAGATGCGCCCGGTGCGCCGCCTTCGGTCTTTTCGTTGCCGCCGGCGCCGGACGTGCCCGGCGGCTTGGCCGTCGCCGTATTCTCGGCACCCGCGGGCGGAGGGTTGGTTTTCCTTTGGCTCTGCGAATTCGACTGGCTCTGCGAATTCGACGCTTGGGTCTGAGAATTCCCTCCCGGTAGGGCGATGGCTCCCGTCCGCACAAAGCTCGCGCCGCACGTTTGCGGTCCACTCATCATCACGCGGCCGTCGGCATCACACGCACCGGTGAACCGGTCGAACGTGTAACCACTATCAGCTTGCACCTCGAGATCGACCTCCTGGCCGGATGCAAACTGCTGTGAACATCCCTGCTTGCTGGTGCGGCAGTCCTGCTCTCCCGCACGCACGACGCCGCCTTCAGTCGCGTAAATCGTCAGAGTATGTCGAGAGACTTCGCCCGCTTCTTTAGGGAGCGCCACAAACGTCGCCCCACATGCCCTCGGGCTGCTCATACGGACGATTCCGGTCTGTGCACAATCGCCGGTGTAACCGGCGGCCGCGAATCCGGCGTCGGGGCGAAGCTCGAGGGCCACGATTGTGTTAGCTCCGCCGTCATGGTGCACGCCGATCCCAGCGTGCCGCACTTGATATCCTCTCCGACGATGGTCCCGTTGACGGGTTTCAGAATGGTGAGTAATGGGCCCTCGGCGCGTGGACCGAAAAACAGATTGCCCACCTGTATCGCGACAAGCCCCACTCCTCCAAACACGAGCAGCAGGGCGACGGCGGCAATCGCCACGCGGGCCGGCGCCGACAGCGCACCCCAGGACCAAGGCGCCTTGGCCCCGCTCACAGTGCGGGATTTGGCCGATTGTTGCGGCGGGACTGCCGCGCGCCGCCGAACCGGCGCGCTCACGATTGTTTCGTCACCACCTGGCTCAACCTGTTGGCGCATCGCTGGCTCAACCTGTTGACGCATCGCTGGCTCAACCTGTTGGCGCATCACCGGATGCGACCGGAACAACGGGTCAGGGGCGGACAGGTTCAACTCCGCGCGCGAACTGACAATCGTCGGCTCGATCTCGAAGTCTTCACGTGGCGGCGGTGGTGGCGGGGGCGCCGCTTTCGGCAGCCGGAACTCCGGATCGTACTTCGCAAGGAAGCGTCGTGCGCCTTCATGCTTCTCGTCTTCAGCCAGGGCTTCGATTGCGTAGCGACGCGCCGCTTCTGGGGCCCGGTCATTCAACGCAATCAACGCCTGCTTGAACGCGGCGTCGGCTCGGGAAGATTTCTTCCCGGCACCGGCAACCGGTGGTGTTGGCCGAGGAGCGGAACGGGAAGGTTCCGCCAACCCAAGTTTCCACCACACCTTTGTGAGCGCCCGCTCCATCTCCGCCGCGTCCTGAAACCTTTTATCGGGATTCTTTTGCAGCGCTTTGCTGACCAAGGCCTCGATTTGCGGGTCCAGCCCGGCAATGTGCGTGCTGAGCCGCTCGGGTTCGGCTTGCAGCACGTTCTGTTGGATTTCCCGCGTCGTCGTGCCCGCAAACGCCTCGCGGTAGGCTAACAACTCGTAAAACACCGCGCCCACCGCGAAGATGTCGCTTCGCCGGTCGATTTCGGCACCCTCGTATTGCTCCGGCGACATGTAGCCCGGGGTACCGATGCGCATATTGATCTGGGTCATCGGCACACCCGCCATCGTCACCCCAGACTCCACAGCGCGCGCGATTCCGAAATCGAGCAGGCGTAGGCGGCCCTGGTGATCCACCATCAGATTGGCGGGCTTGATGTCGCGATGAATGATGCCGGCCTCATGCGCGTGCGCCAGACCCGCGCACAATTCCATCATGAGCTTGAGTTTGTCGGTCAGCGACAGGGGCGCCTTGCGCTTGATTTTCTCTGCGACCGTTTCGCCCCGGACGTATCCATGACGATATAGGGCGCGCCGCGGTACTCCCCACATTCGTGGATGTTGACCACGTTGGGGTGATTGAGCGACGCGAGCGTACGCGCTTCGCGGGCAAAGCGTTCGCGCAGATCTGCCGAATCGAGGCTGGCGAGGAGGAGTTTCAGCGCGACGAGCCGGTACGTATTCGGGCTGGTATCGCGGGCGAGATAAAGGGTGCCCATTCCGCCGGAGCCGATAAGGCTCTTGATCTCGAACCGATCGATTCTCGACCCTGGCGGTAGTGGAACCATGATGGCACGATCGCGCGAATATTAGCACGCAGCCGCGCGGTATCGCACGGCCGGCTGCTCCGAAGAATGCGCCTCACTCCTCTGAGACGGGTAACGCCTGTTTGACGTTCAGCCCGGATGCGGCCCACGAGGGGTGTCGTCTCTGGGGCATCAACCCGATCTGCTTCTGTTCCTGCAGGTTGGCGTTGACAACTGGTCGCCTCGGCCGCTAATCTGGCCCCGGTTCGGTCGCGCGACCGGGCCAAGGGAGCTTCCCACATGAGTGGCCGCGACGGCATCCAGTCGCTTCTTGTTCTTCGCAAGCTGACGCGCGCCATAACCGAAGCCGTTCGAGTCGAGATGACCGGACATTTGGCGACGCTGACACCGCTTTTGAAGGCGTCGACCATCTTTGGCGACTACATGGTCGGGGGCAAGAAGGAGCCGACCCGCAACGCGGAAAAAGCGTTCAAACAGCTGCAAGGGCTCTACGACACGATCGCCGTGGCCAAGCCCTTTAACCTTCCGCGCGAGCTCTCCCCGCCGATGAGCCTGCCGAGCGAGACGCTGGAGATCACGCCGTACGATTACGCCCATGTGGCCGACAACGGCATTCACCCGCGGACAATCTCGGTCAGAGCGCCCTTGACCTGGACATTGACGTACTCGGGCTACAACCCCGCCAAGCTGGAAGAACTGCTGAACACCAAGCTCCGGTCGACCGACGAATTACTGAAGTTCGTTCTCAGCTATCTCGTGCTGCATGTGGTCATCAACAGTCAGCCCGGGATCGTGCATATGCTCGAAGCACTCCGGTTTCCTGTGTCCACGATTCGAGTGCCGGAGTTCGGCAACCTTCCGATTACACGGATTGGTCCGCCGATCACCACCGCGCGACCGTCGGATGCCGTCATGCTCGAGAGCGCCGAACTCAGCGGCATGGACGCGTTCGAAGAGTTGGTCAAAGTCGACGATCTGGCGCGCCTGAACGATCCGCTGCGGGAGCGTCTCCTGGCGATCGCCCACGAGTACGCACCCGAATCCATCACGCGCTGATTTGGAGCACACGGTCGGCGCGTCCAGCCGAGGTGCGAACCCCGCCGATCTGGCGCCGACCCGCGGACGTCATCCTTCCCGAACCACGACACTCGCTCTCTCGGTCGCTGCGATCGTCGCGGTGTGGCTTGGCGCCCGCGTCGCCTATTTCAACGGCTACTACACGGAGGACGCGCCGGGCTATGTCAGCGACGCTGTTGCGATCGCACTCGGGCAATTCCAAGCCAGGGATCACGTCAATGGGCTGAACATCGGCACCTACGCGCCGGTGGCCGTTCCCCTCGTCGCCTTCGGCAAGACCGAGTTTGCCCTCAGCCTCTGGCCGTTGCTGTGTTCGCTCCTGGGCGTGTTTTCTGTCGGGGGTGTCGCCGCAATTCTGTTCGGGTGGCCGTTCGGCGTGCTCGCAGCCTTCCTCTATGCGACGTATCCCGGAGACGTCTTTTTCTCGACGGTCGTGATGCCAGACGCCATCCAATCCGGGTGGGTGAGTTTCTCGCTGTTCCTCGTCGCGTTTGGGTGCCTGAGACCGCCGCGCCACCGAGCGCGATGGTTGCTCGCCGCCGGGGCCGCAATGGGCGTTTGCCATCTCGTTCGTGCCAACGGCGTCATCTTGCTGCCGATCGGCGTCTGCGGCGTCGCGATTCTGTCCCGATACTGGGCGGGAGACCGGTTGATCACCGCGCTGCGGCACTGTGGCGTCTACGTCAGCGGCTGGGTCTTGGTCCTCGTGCTCGAGGCGTTGACCTACGGTTGGGCCGTGGGCGACTGGCTCTTTCGCTTTCACGTCGTCGAGCGCCACTACGGCAACCTCGGCTCGATTGCGAAGTGGGGTCTGAACATCCATCCGCTCACCATTCCGTAAGCGCGTTCGCGCCGTTGACCTGGTGGCGATGGGGCGTCTGGGGCGAGTTCAATCAGGATCAGGCGTACCACGGGCTGCTCTTCACGTGGGGCGTGATGGCGCTGGTGCTCGGCGGCGCTGCCGGAGTCGTGAACAGGCGGAACATTTCGCGTCGCCGGGTGGCGGCGTTCGCGGTGGCGGCGTTCTGGTGTATTTGGCCGCTGGTGTATCACCAACTCGGCTCGCAAAGCCTTACAGAGTTCATCCCGATCCACCGTTTGTCGAGGCATCTTGTCGTTTACGCGCCCGGTGCGATGATCGCCATCGCCGCTGGCAGCAGCGTGCTGTGGAGAGCCGCGGGGAGCGCCAGCGTGCGCGCCATCTACATCGCTGTGACGGTCCTCGTGCTTGTCTTCCACGTTCATTTGAACGTGAAGGCCGAAACAGTGGCTTACCGCGCATATCACCAGATCAAGGACACCTACAGCCGCATTCGTGACCGCTTACCGGCCGAGACACGAACGATCGTCGCGGACCCCGGCGATCTCGGGTTTTTCGATTTCTGGCTCAATCCGATGGGATCGAACGCGTGAGGCTGGTCGCATTGGCGGATTACGCGACCTGCCAGGACCTCAATGCTGCTGTGGTGCTCACGTATTCGAATCCGGGCTGGCAGGGGCTGAACGCGCCAGTCATTCAGGAGACGGTCAAGCGGCTACCTTGCCTCCTCAGGCCCCCGCCGGAGTGGCGGCTGTTGTACGACGGCTACCCGGAGAAGGTCTACCTGCTCGAGTGAGGTGCTTCGGCGGGTGCCGACGGGCACAAGCGGCGAGCGTGCGACCGCTACTGCCTTTCGCCGTTCTGGACCGTCCTCATGGGTGTAGCATCGTCGGTGTTCCAGGTGTCCCGAGCACGGTCCTGGCGACGTTCGCGGTGACGAGCCGCGGGATGACGCAACGAGGATCAGGACTCGGTCGTGACCGGGCCGCCGATGGTACGCTAGGACGTGTGATGACCCGCCGTGGGCAAACGTTCACGTGCGAGCCGCACAGCGGTGCGCCGTGAAAGCGCGATACCCCGATCGCATCGGCCGCTATGAGGTCATCGACCGCCTTGGTGTCGGCGGGATGGGAGCGGTCTACCTCGCCTCCGATCCACTCCTGGGGCGAACCGTCGCCGTAAAAATTCTCCACACTGACGACGACGAACTCCGCCAGCGCTTCGAGCGCGAAGCCCGGTCGGCGGCGTCGTTGCGTCATCAGCACATCGTCACGATCTACGACATCGGCGACGACGAGGGCGGGCCATTTCTCGCCATGGAGTTCCTCGACGGCGAAACGATGGCCGAAGTCATCCGCCGCCGCTCGCCGCTGCCGATTGACGTGCGACTCGACCTGATGTCTCAACTCTGTTCCGGTCTCGGTTACGCACATCGCAAGGGCATCATCCACCGCGACATCAAGCCGGCGAATTTGATGATCACGAGCGAGGGCATCCTGAAGATCGTCGACTTCGGCCTCGCACGGGTGACCTCGGGTGCGGGGATGACGCGATCCGGGATGCTGATGGGCACGCCACATTACATGTCCCCTGAGCAGGTGCACGGGACCGGCGTCGACCATCTGAGCGACATCTTCTCAGTCGGGGTCGTTCTCTACGAACTGATCTCCTATCGCAAGGCGTACCAAGGCGAGTCGACCGCCGCCATTCTGCACAACATTCTTCACGGCGAGCCGCCGCCGATCACCGCTTCGGTGGGCGAGCTGGACCCCGAGCTCGAGGTGGTGGTCGCGCGGGCGATCGAAAAGCCGAAGGAGCGCCGCTACCAGGATTTGCGTGAGCTCGGCGCCGATCTCGAGCGCGTCCGCTCGCGTCTCAAGGCGGTTTCCGAAGGGGCGACGGTCGTGGTCGACCGGTCGGCGATGGACTTCGATAGCCGATCGAAGGCGCCGGACGCGGAGGACACCGGCGCTCCACCATCGGTGAAGCCGCCGCCGCCGTCCGATGCTGCGCGATTGCCGCCGGCCCCGCGTCGCAACCTCGACGCGATCGCGCAGAAACGAGCGGCGCAGATCGCGCAGTTCCTGGCGGCTGCATCAGAGCACCTGAGTGCCGGTCGGCCCGACGAGGCGGTTGAACAATGCGAGCACGCGCTGCTGCTCGATCCCCACGACGAGCGAGCGCTGCAACTGCTCGAGCAAGCGCACGAAGCGATCGACGAGCGGCAGGTGGACCGCTGGGTGGAAGAAGCTCGAGCCGAGATGTCGCACGGTGCGTTCACCCGTGCCGACGAACTCGTCGAGCAGGCGCTCAAGGTCCGGGCGCAATCGGCCAGCGCCCGCGCGCTGCAACAGCAGATTCGCGAGAAGCGACTGCAGCGCGAACGTGCGGCGGATCGCGCGCGCGCCGTCAAAAACGCGCTCGAACGCGCGCGTCACCACCTGCAAGAGGGCGCCTTCGAAGCCGCAGCGCGCGCCGCCTCCGAGGCGCTCGGTTACGACTCCGCGCATGAAGAAGCCAAGGCGGTACGCCAGGAAGCGATTGCGGCCCTGGAGGAGCGTCGGCGGGAAGAAGCGCAGAATAACGCCGCCCAGAACGCCGCCGCTCGCGCGCGTGAGTCGGCCGACGCCGGCAATCACGTCGACGCGCTTGCGGAGCTTCGTGCCTTCGCGCCGCCGCATCCGGTTGTGAATGACGCGATCGCAGAGATCGAGGCGCGCGTTCGTGCGCTCGAGCAAGAGCGGCGGGAGGAAGAGGAACGCGCGCGGCAGCGGGCACTGGCGGAGGCGCGAAGACAAGAGCAACTCGCCACCCTGCGGCACGAGACGCAGGCGGCAATCGCGCGAGGCGACTGGCCGGCCTCACATGCCGCCGTACGCGCCGCGCGCGAAGCACTGGCGGGCGATGAGGAAGTTGAAGGCCTGTGTCGTGCGATCGAGACCGACACCAATGCGGCCGAAGCCGCGGCGCATCTGTACGCTGCGGCGCAACGCCATCTGGGCGAGGCGGAAGCGGCGCTGGCGCGTGGTGACCTGACCGCCGCGGCAGAATTCGCCGCCGCGGCCGCGAGTTTGACGCCTGAAGACAGTGCGGTTCTGCGGCTGCAGCATGCTGTGCAGGAGCAACTGGCGCGCGCGGAAGCGGCGCGCGAACAACTGCTGCGCGAGCAGATTGAACGCGAGCGCCTGGAACAAGAGCGGGTAGAAGCGGAGCGCCTCGCGCGCGAACGCGAGGAACGCGAACGCATCGAGCGACGCGTCGCGCGTGAACAGGCCGAACGCGAACGCATCGAGCAGGAACGCGTCGCGCGTGAACAGGCGGAACGTGAACGCGTCGAACAAGAACGCGTTGCACGTGAACAGGCCGAACGTGAACGCGCCGAACGTGAACGCGTTGAACGGGAACGCGCCGAACGGGAACGCGCCGAACGTGAGCGCGTGGAGCGCGAACGCGGGAGCGCGCACGCATCGCGCGTGAACAGGCCGAGCAGGAACGACAAGAGCAGGAGCGCCTGAAGCACGAGCGCCTGGAGCGGGAGCGCGGCGAAGCGGCCGCGCGCCTCGCGCGTGAGCGCGACGAACGGGCACGGGTCAAGCGCGAGCGTGCCGAGCGTGAACGCGTCGAGCGCGAACGCGTAAAACACGAACGGGTCGAGCGCGAGCGCGCGAAACATGAACGGCTCGAGCGTGAACGTGTCGAGCGTGAGCGCATCGAGGCAGAACGCCGCGAGCAGGCGCGGCTGCTGCACGAGCGGCAGGAGTTGGAGCGCCTCGAGCACGAGCGGCAGGAGTTGGAGCGGCTCGAGAACGAGCGTGTTGAAGCGGCACGCCTGGAACGGGAACGGGCCGAGGGTGAACGCGTCGAGCGCGAACGCGTCGAAGCCGAACGTCGCGAGCAAGAGCGCCTGCTGCAGGCGCGGCAGGATCAGGAGCGTCTCGAGCGCGAACGTCTCGATTCGGCGCGCCTCGCGCGTGAACGCCAGGAACATGCCGCCCCCGACTCCGAGGACGGCCCGGCGGAAACATGGCTGACGGTCCTGCGCAGCGAACGTCGCGAGCGGCAGCGCCAGCAAGAAGAACTCCGCAAGCGCGAGCAGGAGCGCGAGCGACTCGAACAGGAGCGCGCAGAGGAAAAGCGGCGCGACGCGGAAGTGCACTCCGCGCTGGCGCGTGATCGGCAACTCGCGGCGGAGGCGCGCGCGCGTGCCGAAGCGCTGCGATTGAGTGCAGAAGCCGAGGCGCTGCGACTGCGGGCCGAGGCCGAGGCGCTTCGATTGAGGGCGGAAGCGGAAAGGGCAGCCCTCGAGCTCCCTGCCGCGGACCTCGACCTCGACCTCGAACCACCGGACGCGCCACTGAGCGCCCTCGAGACGCCGTCAGCCGAAGACCAAGAGCTGATTGGTGACGAAGAGGCCGCCGCTGCGACCGGGGCCGGACCGGGTGCCGACATCCAATCGGAGTTCCGTGAGGCGCCGCACGTGCGGGTCAGCGGCGCAGCGTCGCGATGGTCGCCGCGGCTCGTGGCCGCCGTGATCGCGGCAGCCGCCCTCGTGATTGCCAGGCATCTGTGGCGGCGCGACGAAACGACCGACGTCCAACCCCCGCCGCCGGAGGTCGAACGTGTCGATCATTCCGCCACGCTGCGTCAGGCGCTCAACGGTTACCAGCGCGGTGAGGTCGCCGCCGCGACCAACACCGCGTTATCCATCCCGGAGTCGGCTGCCGAGCGGCAGCAGGCACTCGCGCTGTTGCAAACGATCCGGCTCGACGCCGCCGCACGCACGCAGGCGGCGCGTCTCGCCGCAGAGACTGCGGGCAAGACAGGTGAAGCAGCCTTTTTGGAGGCCGTAGCAAAACAGCAGGAAGCGGAGGGTGTGACGAGCCCAACCGACACGGAGCGCGCCCTGTCCTTGCTCGCGGAGGCGAGTCGTCTTTATCAGCAAGCGGCGGTGAGCGGACCGTCCGCGCCGCAGTTGCTACAGGACGCGCGGCGGGAGCTACAGGCCAATCGCATACCCCGAGCGATTGAGTATGCGCTGCAGGCGTTGACGACGGCCCCGGGCGATGCAGGACGCGCTTGCGTTGCTCCGATCCATTCTGTACTCAAGCAGAGCGGCAGGCGCGGGCGGCGGCGGACGCGGCAAGGCGTGCGGGTGCGTCGGGCGACAACTCGTCCGCGTACCGTGAAGGCGTCTCGCTCGAAAATACCGGGCGCGCTGCCACCGATGTCAAGGACACGCAGCGCGCGCACGACGCCTTCTCGAAGGCGCGCGAGCGGTATGCTGCGGCCGTCGCGCAAGTCAGAGACGCAACTGAGCGAGACGGGCAACGATTCCGTGCGGAGATCGCGCGCGTCGAGGAGCGGCTGAAAGCCAACGACGTGGCTGGCGCCACCGCGGCCTTGCAGGAAGCCGAGCGACAGAACCCGTCCGACCCCGCGATTGCCGGCTTGAAAAAACGGCTCGCCGATCTGCGAGCAGGTAACGACACCGCTGCTCGACGCGAGACGCAGATCCGCCAGATTCTCGACGCCGCCAACCGCGAGTCCAACGACAACACCGCGATGACGGCGCTGCAGTCGGCGCTGACGCAGTTTCCTGGCGAGGCGCGCATCGAAGCGGCATTGAACGGGAGGCGCCGGGCGCGCGACCTCAGAATCCTCGATTTGCTCCGCCGCTCACGCGCCGCGTCGGGCCCCGAAGCGGTTCAGTTGCTCGATCAAGCCCTCGCATTGGATCCGTCGCGGAGCGACGTGCGCGCGGAACGCGACACTCGGCGGGCTGGCGGCGTGAACACCAGGCAGTTGGAGCGCGACGTCCGGGAAACGATCGAGAAGTTCAAGGACGCCTACCAGAACCGCGATGTGAACGACGTGCTCAGGGTCGCACCGAATGTGAGTCGCAGCACGCTGGAGGGTCACTTCAAGCCGTTCAGTCGTATCCGTGTGGAGATCGAGCCCTACACCGTGAAATGGACCCCGGACGGGACCAGCGCCAGCGTCACCTGTGCCGTCAGGAGAACGGGTCAGCCTGCCGGCATCAGTGCACGCGCCGTGACTGACAGCCGGACGTGGCAGTTCCAGCTGGCGATCGTGAATGGAACATGGGTCATCACCGCGGCGCAGTTCTGATGAAGACTCGCGGGCATCAGAACGCGTAATCGAGCCCCAACGCAATGCTGGCGCGGTCGCGCAACCCGCCCTTGGTGAGTGGGAAGAGCACGTGACCGGACAGCAGCAGGTTGGGTCCCACGTTGACTTTTGCGCCAACGGCGCCGAGCACCAGATTGAGGTTCTCGCCAACCGTCAGTTCCAGCTGCTGATAGGGCTGCTGCGTCAGCGGATTGGTGGTGCTCGTACTCGGAGGCCCCGTCGTCGCGCCGGCAGCGGGTAAAAATTGAAACGTCTTGGTGGCGGGCTCCACCTTGCCCGCATCGAGCAATGTCCGGCCGATGATGTCGCCAATGACTGTGACGCGGGGGTGCGGCACGTACTCCACGCCACCAGCGTAATTCCACTCGTCGCTCATGCCGATCGGCTCGTATTCGAGCGTGTTCTGCAGCTCTCCGGTTCCGGACACCGTGTATCCGAAGTTGATGTGCGAACCGAACCGGTCATTCCCGGTCGACGCAATCAGGTACAGCTTGGCCTGCGTCGTGCCGAGCCCAAGTAAATTTTCCTCGTCGCCGGTGGGGAGTCGAAGGTCCACGGCTGCGGCGATACCAGTTTGGCCGCTTGACATGAACGCGTACTTCGAGCGCAGCACGAGATCGCCGATGCCGGTGGCACTGCCGCTGCTCGAAAAGTCCTGGCGGATCTGGTCGCTGCCGTCCGCGAATGTATGCACCGGCGGGTTGGTCCCCGTCGTCGACAGACGAATAATTGTTGCGTGGACCGTCGCCTCGAGATCGACGCGGTTGAGGGGCACGGCGACGCCGACGTCCCAGCGATTAGTCACGCCGTAGTTCGCCGTGAACGCGAACGTGTCGGAGGTCGCCTTCAGCACCAATGCCGCCTCCACGAGATCACCCTCGAAGCCGGGAACGAGCGGACTTGGCGGTGGAATGGCAGCGTTGCAGCAGTCGGTGTGCGGCAAATAGAACGTGACCGAGCCGTCCCCCAGATCCAGATCGCCGAACGTGTCGAAGCTGGTGTGCTGATAATTGAATCCCACACTCCCTCGGCCACGACCGATGGTCAGCGCGCGCTCGGTGAACGCCGGGCCGAAGCTGTTGCTGACTCGTCGAGTACGTCCCGGCCTGCTCGTCGAAGGCAAACGTGAATCCGCCGCTCGAGGATCCCAACGGGAAGTTGGAGAACTGGCTCTTGAACCGGTCGTTGAAGGCTTCGACGGCACGAATCGCCGCCACATCCGCCTGCGACCCGGTCTGAGAACCGCCAAATGTCGGGTTGGCCAAGGTGAAGTGACCTGCGTGCGGGTTGCCCGGGGCGGCCCCGCCGGGAAGCCGGATCTCCGCCAAAATCAGATCCGCGAGGAGGTTCGCGAGTCCAGTGTCACTGGATTGAGCCTGCGCACCGTGCGGGATCATCATCGCCGCGAGCATCAACAACAGCCGAATACGCATATAGTCTCGCCCCGAAGCGCGCATCGGGCGCGATCAGACACGCCATGAGATGTCCAACGATGCACGCAGTGTTCTTTGCAACGCGATTACTCAACAGTAATCGGTGCACTATTCGCGATGCACCCGTAGGACCGTCGGTCCTCGGGGCGGTCCAGCATATCAGAACCCGCGCCGCTGCTTTTACCATTCCTTAACGACCCGCGCACGTGACCGCAGCGCCATTCATCACTTGATTTCCTGGTTGACGCGGCAGAAAATGAACAGCCCTTGTGCGCCCTGACCTCGATCGCGCGACGTTAATCGGCCATGGCGACTGACCACGTTATTCAACAAGGGGATCATCTGTCGCAGATCGCGAGCGATTACGGCTTTCGCGACTTCAAGACGATCTGGGAGCATCCCGACAACGCCGAGCTCAAGGAGCTCCGCCAGAGCCCGAACGTGCTCTTGCCCGGCGACATTCTCCGCATCCCGGACAAAGAACAGAAGACCGAAGCGCGACCGACAACCGCGAGGCATCGCTTCAAGCTTTCCAGTCGCGGGCTCCTCCTCCGCCTGGCGCTGCGAGACTGGGACAACGAGCCACTGAAAAGTACCGAGTGCGAGATTGAGATTGACGGTGCGCGAACCGCGCTCACGACCGACGGCGAGGGTCGTATCGAAGTAACCATCCCCGTAACGGCGAAGGGAGGCCAGCTCACGTTCAAGGATCCACTGGTGCCGTTCGATGTCTTAATCCCAATCAAAATTGGTCATCTCGATCCCGTCGAAGAAGTCTCAGGTCAGAAGGCGCGCTTGAGCAACCTCGGTTACATCACGCGCCCGTTGGAAGAAGTGGACGACACGCTCTTTGATCATGCCGTCCAGGAGTTTCAGTGCGACTTCGGCCTGACCGTAACCGGCGAGTGCGATGCCGATACCCAGGCGGTCCTCAAGGACCTCCACGGGAGTTGAGTTGCGGTGGTGAATGGCGCCGATGAACGTCCCGACCGCGGTACCGTTGCCGCCAGGCAGCGCGGCGCGGCGCCGCTGACCGTGTTCGCGGCGCCGGCCACCGGCGACGAATTCAACACGATCGGCGAGCGTCTTGTTCCCAAGGGCTGTTTCAAAGTCGAGGACCTGCTCTTCGATTTCGGGTCCTCGTTCATCCGCCCCGAGATGGGTCCGCAGCTGCCGCGGCTCGCCGAACTTCGCAACGAACACAAGATCCCGGATCCCCGCGGGGGTGGCGACCTGTTCCCGCCCCTCTCTATCTTCGGCCATGCCGATCCCGTTGGTGACGACACCGGCAACAAGCAACTGAGCGGCCGGCGCGCGACCGCGTTCTACGCCATGCTCGTGCGCGATGTTGATCTGTGGGAGGAGCTGTTCACCACTCCTGTCGGATCAGACACGTGGGGCACGCGCTCGATTCAGGCGATGGTGTCGACGGTGCAGGAGCCAATCACCGTCGACGGCGTCGCTGGCAACGAGACGCAAACGGCCATCAAGGCCTTCCAAACGGCGAACGGCCTTCCCGCCAACGGCGTGGCCGGGCCGGCCACGCGCAAGGCCTTGTATCGCGCCTACATGGATGCGCTGTGCGGACCGGATCTCGAATTGGACAAGCAGAAGGATTTCCTCGCCCAGAACAAGGACGGCCCCGGAGGAAAGGGCGACCTCCAGGGATGCAGCGAGTTCAACGCGCTGATGCTCTTCTCGCAGGCCGAAGCCGCCGGGTTCGAGGCCGCACCCGACAAAACCACGCGCAATGAGGAAAACGCCCCCAATCGCCGCGTGATGGTGCTCCTCTTCGCGCCGGGGCGGCGGGTCAATCCTGCGACGTGGCCGTGCCCGAGGGTCAAAGAAGGCATCGCCGGGTGCCAGAAGCGGTTCTTTCCCGACGCCAGCGTCCGTCGCAGTTTCCAAAGCGAGCGCCGCCAGTTCGAGGACACCAAAGACACGTTTGCGTGCCGCTTCTACCAGATCATCTCGGACGACTCTCCGTGCGAACGCGTCAATCCGGTACCCCGACGGCATCCATCGAGATCATCCGCGATGCTGACAAGAATCACGTCGTCGATGAGAATGAGCCCGTCGCTGAATTCGTTCGTTTCGGAATCTGGGATCAGGCCTTCGACGCCGCTGGCGACGTCCGCAATGGCGCTGCGGAAACGGCAAATTTCGTCGGATCCGATTTCCGTCGCTTCTATTTCCGGGTGCGTGATACGTCGGCGACCACGCCCACCGTCAATATCAATTGGAAAACGCTCAAGAGCGACAAAAGCGACGACGATGCGCCGCCGTCACAGGTGTTGACTCTGGTGGAAACGACCGCCGGATCCAAGGTCTTCGTCTCGAGGGCGGTCATGCTGGTCACCGACGACACGGATCGGGATCAGCCCACCGACAGCGGACTCACGGTGGTGGACGCCGGTGTGCGTAACCGTGGTCAGAGCAACCACAGGCTGCGCCGGGGTCGGATCGACGGCTTCGTGAAAGCCGAATATAAGTCGACGGGTCCACCCCCGCTGGCGGAGGTCGAAGTGCCGATCTTCAAGCGGACCCCCGATGAGCGCCGGCGCGTGAGCGTCCGCGTGATCAATTATGGGAGCCATGCGGCAGATGCGCAGATCACAGGTCAGTTCGAACACGCCAACTTCCGCTGGAACCAGGTGGGAATCCAGATTGACGCAGAAGCCACCGTCGTCCGGCCCATCCCGCCGGGAGTCCTGGACGCGACCGGCCAGTACCCTGGCAGCGCGGACAACGCCGCCGAGCAGGCGGCGCTCGCCGATCTGATCCCAGTGACACCTGACAATACGCTCACCGTTGTGTTTGTTCGCCTCGCTGGCTCGAACGCGTATGCGACGGTGGCCGAGCGCACGCTCTCGGCACTGGGCGACCGCTCCTTCATCTTCGTCAATACTCCCTTGGCATTAACTGATGAAACACTGCCACACGAACTGCACCACGTGCTGTTCAACCGCTTCGACATCGCGGTCGCACGGCAGTTCTACACTTTCAACACGAGCCCGCCGAGCGCCTCGGGGTTCCCTTACCTGACGACCGGGTGTATCGGCGCATACAAAATCTGCACGCAGCCGACCCTGACAACGACGCCCCGAACGATAATATTTTGAATTGGCCCAAACGGGTTCGCTCAGCACGCTTTCCAATCGGCGCCGGAAACGGTGCGCCAACCGCGACAACGGGAAACAAGTTTGCGAAGAGTTTTTGAGCGCGTGATGCACCTAACGGTCCACCATTGGGCGTTCGCGGCGGCAGGTGCCGCAGTGTTCTCGTTGCAGGTCTACGCGACGCCTGTCGGCGAGCACGTCCAGAACGAAACCGCGCGCGCGCCGTTTGGGACGACATCACCGCAGCAGAGAAAAAACATGAGCGAGATTGAAGCCGATATCCGCACCATCGTCGGCGGGCATTTCAGCCCGGATTCCCTGAGCCCCGACGTGTACAACGCAGTATCCGCGCGCGCAAAGGCGCGGCAGCGGCCTACCTGGACGTCTTCGATGCGATGTTTCTCGGAGAGCACTTCGACGCGCGCGAACAGTCTCGATTGTTTCTCCCGTCGTTTCTCAAGCTGGTGCGGGAATCGGCACCGGATCGCACGCGAAAGAGTGTTGCGCGACTCCTGAAACTGTACGACGCCGTGATGGTGGTCTACGACGACGCACGGGACAAAGCGATGCTCTTCAAGACGGTTCCCGACGAGACCGGATGGATGCTGGAACGATTGGAGATGCGACGCAAAGAGCTGAGACTCCTGCTGTAAGGGAGCCTCGACCTCATGCCCCTTTCCACTCGCGCGCGTCGATGTCGGGAAACGAGATGTCGCACGTGCCCGGATCGATGCCGGTAATTCTCGCGCGCCCGTTCTCGTCGGTCGTCCCACTCTCGGTGGCGCCGCCTGGAACCTTGATGACATATCTCTCGTTGGGCACCGGCTTGCCGGTGTCGTACAACAGCTCGATTTCCACCCACGTCTTGAGATCCTCGAGCGCCACTGGCGGTCGCGTACGCGCGGGCGGTGGCGCAGGAGCGGCAGGAGCCCCTGGCGACTCCTGGCGCAGCTCGACGCATTCGATCGGGATCAACCGTTCCGTGTCCAGTAGCCAGGCCACGTGCTCGAGGACCTTCACGTCCGTGACGCGGTGCACACCCTGGAGCAAGCCGTAGGTCTCGGCGAGATTCCGGAACTCCGCCAGCGCCAATGCATCGGCTCTGGGCGGCACGATTGATTTCACCCTGAAGGTAGGTTCGTCCTTCCAAGCGAACGTGCCGCGCATGGTTGGTGCACACGTCGGAGTCGCGCACGTCGTGAACGAGGTGCACGCGTCGTCCCGCAAGCTGAATGGTGGTATTCAACATCGTTCGCTCGCGACCAGTAGTTTACTGCGAACACTTGTCACGAGGGCGCATCTCTGCCTGAGACGCGACTCAGCCCTCTCGTTGTTCGACGAGCGCGCGACTGGAGGAGTTCGCCACCATCGGTCTCCGCCCTGGCGAGAGCCCATAAGGCGAGCTTTTCGCGATGTAGTTCCCGCCGGAAGATGCCACGCGCGATTGGCTATCGTGCCCTCCACCGCTACGAGGCGCTTTCACTGCGGGATGCTGAACGGTGATGCGTGGAGTTCTTGAGAGCTGGAGCTGGTTGATGTAATGTCCCAAACTCGCGCTTCGCACGGCGGGCACAGACGAGAAAACCCGGAGCACAGCTGCGCATCGGAGGGATACCATGCCACCCCGTCACTTCAACGGTCTCGCTTCGAGGTTTGCGGCGGGCGCGAGAGGGTTTCAGCCGCGTGTCATAACGCTCCTACAAGAGTGCGGAGTCTCTCCTCAAAGCCTCGAGCAGGTGTTGGATGGCGCGATTGTCGCGCAGCTCGCAGACCGGCAGCGATTAGCGGCGATCGTCTGCGCTCTACTCGATCTACCGCGTGAGAGGACGGGTGGAGTGATACACACCGCGGTGCTTGTGCAAAGCCAAGCCGGTCGTGATGCGTCTCACAGAATCAAAGCACTTGCCAACGCAGGCCTCTGCATCGCGGCGGCGCATCAATTCGTTGCCGGGCAGCAAATCCCGAACGCGCACGACCGCCACGTTTTGAGTGCGATTGTGTCGTCGCAGCTGTCGCGGTTCTATGGAGCCGACGGCGCCTACGTGCTCACGGGAGTGTCGCACTCCGCTTGAAGTCGCCAACGAGTTGCACGCGCCGTCCCCGTTCCAGCGCTCGAAATAGGAGTTCGGGATGAATAAGCTCATCCTACTCGCACGACCGGGAGTCGAGGCCTGAGGGTCGCCTACGTCACATCTAGCGGCTGCCACATGCGCGGGATGGTGCGGGAGATGATGCGCTACCACGCCGGGCCGTTCGACACGCCCAATCAACAGGCCGTCGCGGCCGCCGCTACAATGTGCCAGTGCTGCCGCCAGAACCCGGCACCATCGTTCACGATCGTTATCGCCTCCTGCGTCCGATTGGGACGGGCGGCATGGGGGCGGTCTACGAGGCGATCGACCGGCGTCTCCGCAACAACGTCGCGCTCAAGTTGATGACGGCCGGCGGCGCGGACGCCGGCCGCGCCTTCGAGCAAGAGGCACAACTGCTCGCGTCGCTGCGCCACGCTGGACTGCCCGCCGTGATCGACTACTTCATCGAGGACGAGTGCCGATGGCTGGTGATGCAGTACATCGACGGCGAAGATCTCGAGCACCTCAGAAAACGACAGGGTGGCTGTTGCGAACCGCGTGAGGTGCTTGCCTGGGCGGTCGACGTTCTCAACGTGCTGGCCTTTCTCCATCGCCACCACCCACCGATCGTTCATCGCGACATCAAGCCAGCCAACCTCAAGCTCACGCCCAACGGCACGATGGTGCTGCTGGATTTCGGCCTGGCAAAGGGGGGCGGCGATTCCACGACGAGCATCGAACCACACGAACGGAGCATCTATGGGTTCACGCCGCACTACGCGCCGCCCGAGCAGCGCGAAGGGCGTGGGACCGATGCGCGCAGCGACGTGTATGCGTTGGGGGCGACGCTCTATCACCTCGTCACCGGCATTGTGCCCGTCGGCGCGGACGCGCGTGCCGCCGCCTCCGCGCGCAATACGGCCGATCCGCTGCCGCCCGCACATCGTGTGAAGCCATCAGTGAGTGAGGCGTTCAGCGCGCGTCCTGTCGCGTGCGCTGCAACTCGACCCCGCTCTGCGGTATCAGCGCGCCGAGGACATGAGGGATGCGCTCGCCGCGCTCCGCCAAGTCGATAAGGAAGCGCCGCGCGGCATGGAAGCGCGTGGTTCACGGAGGATCGACGCCGCGATGCCCAGCCAGGCCGAGGTGGGCCATCAGGTCGATTTGATCGTGCAGGTGCGTTTCGCGTCCTCGCCTCGGCTCGGTATCGAAGACTGGCCGAGCAAACGGGTCCCGGACCATATCGAGCAGGCCTCCGAGGATGTCGATCTCGAATATCCGATCGATCCCCGGACCCGTCAGCAATTGCCGGCACGACTGCGCGTCAAGATTGTCGCGCCCGACTTCACTATCGATGGCGCCTCCGACTGTCTGATTGAAGTGGCGCCCAACGCCTACTCCAAGCGCCTCGCGTTCCTGCTGACACCGCGCCGCGTGGGACTGTGCCGCGTGCACGTGGAGGTCTACGCGCTGGACACGCTTCACTTGGGCACGGTTCCCATCGAAGCTGACGCTGTCGCGGTGCCGGTCACGAATGCCGCGTGGCGCGTCGCACATCTGGTGATGCGGATGTTCACAGGCGAGGGTTCTGCGCGCCCGCCTGTGCTGTTCGACAAGCCCGAGGACGCCGCGACTCTCGTGCGCTTCGCTGAGCAGGTCCCGGCACCATTCAGTTGAAAGACGCGCCCGAAACACGCATGCCGGGATCGACGTGTCACGTTTTGAAGAGCACTTGGCGGACTCGCCTACGGCACCACGCGTCAGACGGACGGTTGCACACCGGGATTGTCATCGGAGGACCACTCGCTGTGCTTCTGATAGGCGTCCTCCTGTTTCCGGTGTATTGGATGTCGCTTCCCAGTCCGGACGGTGGCCTCGACGTCGACGACGGCAGGTGGGGCGCAGCCACCGGTCGCTCCGCAGGTCGCTACATCGACTCGGCTCTCGACACGACCGACGGAGCCGCTGATGATGGCCGATGGCACGAATGCCGGGAGGCCTGCAATCGCAACGGCTCCTAGCGCCACCGATCCGCGCGTTGAAGCACGGGTCACGGCAATCGACCGACGACGCGGCGTCGTCCGCGTCGTACTCGTCTTCAGCAACACTGGACCGGAACCCGTCCGCGTCACGCTCGACAACAGCCGGACACGGTTGGCGAGCAGCGCTGACCGACGGTTACGCCGTCATCGCGGACTCCGCGGGTACAAAGATCGGAGACGCATTTAGCGGCGCGGTGTTACCAGGAGGCCGCCTGGCGCATTGGCTGGAGTTCCGCGTTCCAGATACGGTCCTTGGCGGTGTGGAGCTGACGCTCGAGGGCTCACGGAATGAACAAGACTCGCTCAGCTTCGCGCCGCTGTCGTTCACGCTCCCGGTTCCCTGACGTCGCCGAAGGGTCAGGGCCGCTGGGAAATCGGCAGCGCAGCCCTCACCGCGCCGGCGGCACGAAAGGCGGGCGCGATGAGAGCAATCCCGCGGACGCATGCGACGGGAACCGTGGCCAGGGCCGGTTCGACAAGAGACCTTTGGCGTCGTGGCGCGGACCAAATTGAGGGCCGATGGGAACGTCCGGGAACAGCCGCCGTCAGATAACTTGATGCCGCATTTCACACCAACTGAGGAGGATCTGCCGCCTGGACCGGAGCTGAAGAATGACGAACGGCGACCGCCGGCGGAGCGCAGGAGATCGCGCCTCGACGAGTGCCGGTGATATATCATCGCCACACCTCAAAAACACAGGGAAGTGACATGACGCAGGGCAGACGCAAACTCTCGCCGCTGGCACGACAAGGGCGCGACGAAACCGCGAAGGCGGTCTTGGACGAAACGTCCCAAGGCGACCTACCCCAAGGCGGTGAGCAGATCACCAGCGCCGTGGTCGAAGATATCTCCCCCGATGGCGTAGCCATGGTGGTCCTGAGCGGCGAGACGCAGGCGTGCGAAGCGTCGAGCTATTGCGGTTCGCCTCGGCCGCGGCGGCTTCGGAGGCGCTCCTTGGCCGCACCGTGCTGGTCCTTCTCAATCGACAGACCAGCCCGTCATCCTCGGCGTCGTGGCGCAGCGGTTGTGGGAAAGCGAGAGGGCGCGGCCCGTCAGTCGAAGGCAGGCGAAACTGCCGGCGGGGGACGCCATGTCGGTTCAACTCGACAACGGCGTCTGGATCTCGAAGCCTCTGACGAGATTCGTCTGACCTGCGGCAAGAGCTCCCTCGTGCTGCGCCGGGACGGCACGGTGATCGTTCGCGGCGTGACGATCGTGAGCCGGGCGTCGCAGTCGAACAAGATTCGCGGCGGCACGGTCAGCATCAACTGACCGGACGAGGAAGGCCGCACCATGCCCGTCACCGTCGGCGTCAACTTCCTGTCCGTCGTTCACGCGGCGAGCAGCGGCATCACGATCGCGTTTCCCGACGTGTGCAAGACGCCGCACCGCCGGCGGGCCGATCCCGATCCCGTACCCGAACATCGCGAAGTCATCGGACACGGCGAAGGGCACGACGAAGGTCAAGTGCGACGGCAACCCGGTGTGCGTCGAAGGACTCGAACTTCAGCATGAGCACCGGCGACGAAGCGGGCAGCGCGGGCGGCGGCGTCGCCTCCAACAAGATCAAGGGCAAGGCCGAGTTCGTGAAGTTCTCGTTCGACGTGAAGTTCGAGGGCAAGAACGTGCCCGCGCGTTGGACATCATGCTGCACAACGACAAGAACACGCCGCCGTTCCCGGTGCTGCAGGGGCCGGTGGTGGCGCTGGCGCAGGCACAATCGGTCTGCCTTGTGTGTGACAAGGCCAATCTGAATAACAGCTCACGGTCGACGCACTGTCGCGGCCCCAGCCGCTACCCGAGTTGAGCGACCTTGGGTCACCCAGAAATCGACAACGGCACGCCGTTCGCCTTCGAGCCGCTGTTCATCGCCGACGAGGAGCTCCGCCCGGTCGTGGTCGCCGTCGTCAAGGCGACGTTCAACTTCGATATCGACGGGTCGGTCTGGCTCGCGGACCAGCAGGTCCCGGTCAAGATGTCCGGCGAGCCGTGGCCGGACGCGCCACTCCCCAGCTACAAGCTCGAGCCCGAAGTCGCGCTTCATAAGCCTGCCACCGACGTGGTGTTGATCGGGCACGCGCGCCCGCCCGGCGGTCCGGCATAACGCAGATGGACGTCGGCATCAAGGTGGGTCCGGTGCGGAAGCTGGCCAGAGTATTCGGTAACCGATTCTGGGTATGGACGAAACCGGTAGTTCAGATGTCCGAACCGCTGCCCTCGGAGCCGATACCACTCACCTGGGAACATGCGTTCGGCGGTCAGGACGCCATCCATTCGACACCGGAACGACCGCTGTTCGATCCGCGCAATCCAGTGGGGACCGGCTTCGGCAAACCGTTGAGAAGGAGGGCGATTACCTCAGACTTCCAAACCTCGAAGATCCGAACGATCTCATCGCCGAGTACGGGGCGATGGTCGTGCCGTGCGGCTTCGGGTTCACGTCTCCGCACTGGGAACCGCGGTCAAGTTCGCCGGCACCTACGACGAGAACTGGAATGCGACCCGCAAGCCGCTGTTCCCGATCGACTTCGATCGCCGGTTTTTCAATGCAGCGGCGCCGGGTGTTGTTACACCAGGCTATCTGCGAGGCGATGAAGACGTGGTCGTGCTCAATGCTCGCGGCGCGCGCCTCGCCCTCCGGTTGCCGGTGATCCCCCGCCGGTGTGCCGTGTCGTTATGCGTGACGAGGAGGACACCACTGGTCCACCAACCTCGACACGGTGATCGTCAACACGGATGAGCAGCCGCTGACGCTCCTCTGGCGGGCGCACGCCCTCGTCCGCCGGCGGCCCGCACGACGTCGCGGCGATCGGCGTCGTCGCAGGGATGAATCATGGCGACATCGATGCCGCAGTTCAATGCCGACCTCTATCGGGAGCACCTCGATGAGGCGTCCTTCCTGTCACGACCAGACGGCAGGGCTATTTACACGATCCGGAAGTGAATTGGCCAGACCTCCGGGCTTGGGAGGAGCGGTTCGATGCGCACATCGACGCGCTGGCGCTAGGCGGCGAGCTCGCATTGGAGACCTGCCGCAAACGGCAGCCGAAGGCGACACCGGCGAGAGGCACGCCGCGCTTTGCGGGTGTTTCTGCCGTCAGCGGCCGGAAGGGCCGACGCGTTTGCTGTATTAACGCGCTCGACCCGACCGACCAGAGTGGCGGTGCCGCGTCTAGACGCGCTGCGCTGCGAGCTGCCAAAGAGGCATGGCGGAATGACCTCTTGAGCTATTTCAAGGCGATCACCTCACGCCTCACACAAGTAGCTGGCCCGGGTCATCGGGTTTCGCCGCTTTCCGGCTGAAGAGCTGCTGTCGAGAACCGATCATGGCCAGGCCGATGTTCCTTTCGGAGACCGCCGACATGCAGCCTGGGCGCTAGGCCGCGTAGGCAGCAGCGGCCTCGGTGCCGTTGCTCGTGGACGCTGCTCGACAGCGACAACGGCCGCATTCTGCGAGGCGGCCGCGGTCGCGTTGATGCGCCTCGCCGACGACCGCCGCTTCAAACCGGCAATGCACACGGCTCCGCTCAGGCTATAGCCCTGGGCACGACGCGTGCTCTGGCCTTAGGCGGCGATCTCCGCTCTGTGGATGTGCTGCTGGAAGCGCTCAACGGGCCAGACGCAGATGCGGAAACCCTACTGGGCCTTGGCTTGCTCGGCGACTTGAGCCGCTCGTGGCTGTGCTGATGCGAACTGGTCGATAACTACAGCCTTGGGGCTCCGGCCGCGGTGGCACTCAACACCATTACGGGCGCGGAACTCACCAAAGTGTCTTTGTGGCGGACCATTCGACCCAGACGAGCTTTCGACGACGAACGGGAAGCCTACCAGAAAGACGGCACGTTGCCGATCGCGAGGCGGAGAGCCTTATGGCAGCTGGGAGCGCCGGCCGCTTCGGGACAAGGAAGGCTGGCGTGCATGGCTGGAACGAGAATAAACATCGCTTCAACCGGGCGCTTCGCTGGCGCATGGGCCAACCGTACGGCCCTGCGGCGCTCTTCGATTGTTTGCGATCGAAAGAAGTACCGACGCCGTCCGCGACTGCGACATATGAGGAGCTAGTCGTCCGCTATTGGTCTAGACGTTCCGTTCGAGGTTGAGCTTCGCGTTCATCAACAATCGCGCTTTCTGAGAAAGATAAAAGACTGGGTGACGGCGCGATCTGGCGCATTTGCGAGCGGCCGGTGGTATTTTAGCGGCCGGATCCAGGGGTAGCTTCCGTTCGGAATGACCGTTAGTGTGCGGTCTATGAGGAGTGCCCACCCACGACGGATGCTCGTCCAGAGACAGATTCGGCGTCTTACCGTCGATCCCTTTAGGCTACGCACCCACGAACTCACAAACCGAACTGCCGTTCAAGCTCCAGGCTCAAGTCTCCCACGACGATCGGCGGCGACCCTGGAAGCGCGGGCGGGGGGCAGAGAGGCATCGCTTCGGGTGGCTGCCAGCCGCGCGATCTCGCAATCGCCGTCCAAGCGACTCCCTCGATCCAAAATGTGTGCGCGCGCACCCTCCCACGGCTCGTCTCTGAACTCATGTTCGAGGGGCGAGGTGCCTGCAGACGCCGACGCCTCATCCTCGAGCAATTCTTGAAGTGCCGTCCAGAACGCCGTTCAACGCCCTGAATCATCCCATCGCATAGGGCGACTTGCGTGACCAAGTCATCGCCCGCGACGCTCTCGAGCTTTGCCAGCCACGTAGCCGCGTCTGTGAGTTCGAGCGCGGGCCCCGCCTCTACACACGCATGTACGAACTGATGATACGCAAATTCATCTTCGGACGCACCGTCGGGCATCCAGTCGGATGGTGAGAAACGACGAATGTCCCTTGCAAGCTGCCGGTCACCGTGGCTACAGCGTCAAATACCGCCTCTTTATACCAGCGCGACGAAGATCGTGTCGGGTGAGCCCGTTTCTCGGCTCTTGCGTAAGAAGAATCGCCGGAACTGGGCGCTCCGCGTAAGGTTGATACGATAACGGTCGATGTTCATATCGAGCAGCAGTTCACAGATGGCTAGCCTGAAACGCGTCGGAGAGATCTTGATACGTCTCACCCACTCGGTCCAGCGGGTGCCCAGCCGCTGCTACACACAGCTCACTCTTGATTCTTTCCATCAGGACGTCGCGCAGGTTCGCTATGCCCATGGCGTCTCACTGATCTCCACTTGAGCGGGCCGCTCAGCGGGGCCAACACTAAGCCGCTATCCTCCAGCGCGGCCGCGAGGTCGTCACGGAACAGGATAGCCGCCTCGAACCCTAAAGGGCGAATGAGCGCGTGACGGCCATCCTCGGGACTCCACTCGAGGACGTCTTCGCGGAGCACGAGGTATGACTCTGTCTGCAACTCACCCGCACTAACCTGTGCACGCAACGCGCTCGAAGCGTTCGGTCACGCAGTCCAGGATGAGGCCAGGGTTCACCACCCAAAATCGCGCTTCGATCGGCTGGTTTTTGCACTAATGAGTTGAACACGAACGAACTCCACATCGGCGACGCCCCACTCCTCGACGATCGTGCGCTCCTTCTCGGCTAGTATGAGCAGCCCTGCGTCACTCCACACTTGCTGACGCATAGCGGGATCAGGTGGCCTACGCGGGTCGATAATACCAACCACCGCCCCCCGCTTAAGGTCTCGACCAACAGGGCTTCCTCGCTGGAGGCGATTGAGAACCTCGGGAGAGGCCTCGAGTGTGCCGATCCCAACAAATCTCGTTGGAACGGCCGACATATACACTCGTGATATTCCATCTATGAACTCAGGTGGCGACGGCGCGGTCAGCTACTGTATTCAGCAAGCGGCAAACATGGACGGACCCACGAAATCACCGTTGTCGATCGATTCCGCTAGGTCCTGTCGAACGAGAATGGCATGTGGATCGTACTTGAGGCCGGGGAAGATGCGGTCGCTCGACCCGAGCCGCTCCCGGTCCAAGACAAGTCGCGAAACGATCATATCCTCAGCGTCTAATGCGTTCCATTTGAACTGCGAGGCATTTTGATCGATCGCATCCACGATGCGAGTTGGGTTGATGATGCAATAGTCCTTCGCTGCCACTTTACCTTTGTGATCGATCAGCGTGACCGGAAGGTATTCGACCTCCGGTACGTCAGCGGCCTTCAGACACTCAGAAAGCGCCAAGCGATGAGCATGCCGTGTATGTTGTGCGGTTGATCTCCGAGTTTGACGTCCCGCCTCTTTTCCGGCCGCATCTCAAAGCTGGCGCTCGTCGGAAAATCCTTGACCACTGACCCGCCGAACGTCAGCCTTCGCACGATGTCGGAATTCGAGGTCCTCAGGGCCGCGAAAGAGCATAGCCCTGGCCGGTGCCGATACTTCCAGACGTAATATTCCATGGTGGTCGATTTTCTCCCGTCGGTCGTCGCCGCCCGCTAAACTCACAGAAAATCGAAGATGCCGGACATGTTGCTCCAGTCTACGCCGGGGGCACGTTCGTTGGGGACGAGTGCCATCGAGAAAGGCTCAACCATTCCTTGCACTGGCTGTAGCTTCTGGCTGCCGTGCGGCGCTCCACGATTTGTTGGGTGTGGGCAATCGCGCCTCCCAGCAGTCCTTGGTGCCTGTCACCGTAGCGCTCCCGCGTTTACCGAAGTCGATCAGCTTTCCACGCCAGTGATCTGATGCGTCGTTCAGCGCCTGCTCGATCGCCGCTGCGTTGTGCTCATGCTTTTTGCTGGTGTCGTTCAGCTTCTGCCAAACTTTCGCGTTGAGATAGTCGGTGACGTTGTCCGTATACCCGTCAGTGCTGTTGTGGTCGACATCATGAGCGGGAGGTCTGCGGGCTCTGCCTTTTGGCAATTCGACCGCTGTAGGCCAACTTCTTCGGCAGAGCGATCATGTTGGGTTTCTCGTTGATGTTCCAATTTGCAATCCACAAACAGTCCTCGACGCAACCGCCGCTTGTTTGGGTCGTCACTTGCGTCGATGAGGCGGAACATGCGCAACACAGAATGTGATGAGCGGCCCAATCGACGTTCGCCGCTCCTGTCCAGAACCCTGGCGTCTGATTTTTGCTGTTTTCGTTATATTTAGGCCTCTGCCGGTGAACCACGCTTACCCGTTGCTTCGGGTTGGTGAACGCGTACCGACGACACCCCGCTCCTGTTCAGTACGGTAGGTGCGCCGCGCGTTCCGGCCCGTCGTCGCAGCTGACGACCAAAGCGGCGGTCCCAGGGGCATACCCGCGGGCGAATGCTCTCAGCGCGATGCAAGTGGCCACACCCGCGAACGCCACACCCGTGTCGCCGCAAGAGATCGCGGAGACCACTCCGCCGTCTTGAGCTGAGGACACTGCGGGCTGGCCCGGATAAGAGCGTGGCCCCATTCATTGGCGCGGAACTCCTCACCGTTTTGGTCGATGAGGATCGAAGGAGAATCCGCTTCCGTCGCCCCGAGCACCTCAGCGAGGCCGCATCCGTCAGTGAGCGTGCCGTCGGAGAACGCTGTAGTCGACATCGCGAACCGGGCCTACGGCAACGCCTCCTTCGGGCGCGAGTCCTGAAGGCAGAAGCGACGCCGAGCGGCGCTAGGACGCATAGCGCGGCGGCCTCTCCGGGTACGAGCCCGACCGGTTGCTGGTCGGTTTTCAGGCGACGAGTGGCCGACAACCAGTCGAGGGCGATATCCGTGCACAGAGAATCCACACAGGCAACGATGGCGACGTCGGCGTATCCTTGCTCAAGGTCTACTCCCGCTTCAGCGAGCAGGCGCGTGAAGCCCGTCCGGCCGACCGCTGTAACACACGCCCGGATGGGTAGCTCGATTCCCTCTCCCGGCTCAACAGGCCGAGGATTTGCCGCGCCCGATCGTCGGGACCGAATTGCGCGTCTGGAAGCGGCAGCTGCTGCTCGTATAACTCGCGAGCCTCGGAGTCGCCAATGCGGTAGAGCCCGATCCTATAGCGATCGTGAGGTGGCACTGCCATGTAGAGTGAGACGCCGTCATGACCCAACCATGAAGCGAGCGGGAAGACATCGAGCAGTGAGTGGAACTGTATGCAGCAACAGGCGGGCCAATCGCGCCGCGCCCTGAAAACCACTCGTAACGCCGGTGACGGCGTGTCCGACGGCTGACTCGCCGCCATTTTCGCCTTCGACAAGATAGGGCATCACCACTGGCCGCACCAATCCGGCTCTTGCGGCCGCGCATGCCGTTGCACTGTCGTGGCCAAGGGAACAGGCCAACGCATGGAACACAATGTCGCTCACGCTATGACCCCTCCTGCTGCGTCGCGCCACTGGTATGTCACGACCCTAAGCGTCCTCAATTCCCGGTGATCTTGCTCCCCTTCATGGTGATGTCGCTCGACGCCTTGACATTGATCTTGCCACTTCCTTCAACGGTGATGTCCTTACCCTTGATGAGAATCGTTCCGTCTTTCTTCATCGTGATGCTCGCGCTACCAGTCTTGATGGTGACCGAGTCGCCCGCATCCGACACGAAATTCTTGGATACCTTAGTCGAATCATCCTTGCCGACGCTCGTTGAGCGGCCGCCCGTCACCTCGCGCGACTCATCAGCGCCGATGCTCATTGAAGCATTCGACTTGACGCTGACAGATTGTTTGGCGCCCACACTGACGGACCGGTCGGAACCTACCTCCGTCGACTGCTTTGCCCCCACGCTCGTGGACTGGTTGACGCCCACGTTGATCGTTTGATTCGCGCCAAACCGGTCACCGCCTGAAAAGCCCCAATCGGTGACTTCCTGGGCGGCACCAACCGTGATCGTCTCGTTGATGCCGACGGTATGTGTCCGTTGCAAGCGTGACGCTCGCCGTTTCACTCTTGCTCACGGTGATGCTGCGATTCCCGCCGATCGTGATCGTCTCGTCCGCGTCGACGTCTCGGTGCGGTTCTGTGAATCGTGATCGTCTCGTCCTTGTCGACGTCTCGGTCCGTTACCGTGAATCGTGATCGTCTCGTTGTTGTCGACGGTCTCGGTGCGATCGTGCTTGACGTGCGTGGTCTCGTCGTGGTCGATCGTCTTCTTGCGATCGTGCCCGACCCAGTGCGTCTCGTCGTTCTCGACCTCGATGTCCTGGTTCTTCTCCGCGTGGATGAACAGCTGCTCCGCGCCCTTCTTGTCCTCGAACCGGATCTCGTTGAAGTTCGCCGCCGCGCCGCCCTGCGAACTGCGTGTCTTGATCCCGCTCTGCGTCTTGTTCGCCGGCAGCTCGTAGGGCGGCATCTGCTCGGCGTTGTAGACGCGGCCGGTGATGATCGGCTGATCGGGATCGCCCTCGAGGAAGTCGACGATCACTTCCTGCCCGATGCGCGGCGTCGCGATCGTGCCCCAGCTCTTGCCGGCCCACGGCTGCGAGACGCGGATCCAGCACGAGCTGTTCTCGTCCTTCTTGCCGTCGCGATCCCAGTGGAACTGCACTTTCACCCGGCCGTACTTGTCGGTGTAGATCTCCTCGCCCGCCGGGCCGACGACGACCGCCGTCTGCGGCCCCTGCACGAACGGCTTGGGCGTCAGCCGCGCGTCGGCCGGAACTGCTGCGTCGCTGGACATCGCCGAGAAGCTGCACTGATAGCTCGGCGGCCCTCGTCCGGCATGCGCCTCGTAGCCGCTGAACTCGCAGGTCGTAGGTGGCGGCGACGACGAGGTGCTCGCGGTTCTGATCGCTCGCGCGTGAACTGCTCGAGCGTGAACAGCGACCCGACCGTTGACGCCCCGCGCGTTGGTCAGCTCGCTGCGCGGTCTCGAACTGCGCTGCCGAACTCCTCGATCCGCACCGCCGCGTACTGGTCGCCGTCGGCCTTCTGGACGTAGGGCCGGGGTAGTCGTAGATCTCGTAGTCGCTTGGCGTGTAGACTCGCGGACAGCGACTTTCTGCGTCTTGAGCTCGACGCTCGGACGCTCGAGATCGTAGTCGTCGTGCACGTAGACACCCGGCTGCACCTCTCGCGCAAAATCCCAGCTGCTGATGTGCTCGAACTCCTGGCCGCACGAACTGCTCGGGCGCGAATGAATTGAGCTGTCTCGTACCCGGGCGTCCGCTCGTGCTTGGCTGTCGAGTCGGTGAGCACCATCGTGTGCTTGCCGTCGTCATGGCGGAAGTAGTAGTAGATGCCTTCGTGCTCCATCAAGCGACTGACGAAGTTGAAGTCGGTTTCGCGATACTGCACGCAGTAGGTCCACTTGCGGTAGCTGCCGGTCAACTCGAAGCTGAAGTCCGCCGTCGCGTGGTCCTCGAAGACCTGCCTTGAGGATGTCCGGGACCGTCATGTCCTGAAAGATGCGGCAGTCCGCGGTTCGCGTCAGGAACCAGAGCCAGGGGTGCACCGCGCGCGTGGTAGCTGGTTGTAGCGGCCGTGCTTGCCCCCTTGCGCTAAGCGCGTCACGTAGCCGTTGAAGTAGCGCGTGCCTTCATCGCGCAGCGCGAGCTTGATCGTGACGTTCTGGCCGAGAACCTTATCGAGCTCGATATCGCCGTGATCGGGATGGCTCAGCAGAGAGACTTGATAGTCGCTCTGGCGACTCAGATCTTCGCGAGCATGCAATCCGTGGAACAACAGCACGTCGGTTTCGAGCGGCGTGACGATCTCCATCGCTCTAGGCATGCCGTTCTCCAGGACCTGTCATCGCCCGCAGTACCACCGCGCCAATCGACACCCCAATTCATTCGCTCCGCAGGAACGTTATACCACCGTAGAGCTAGTGGTCTACATGACTACCACAGTAGACGAGGCCTGGTGAGGGGGTGTTCGTTCGTTGCGCCGGGTGGCGCGTCCGCAGGGCTAGATATCGCCGTGCACCCAGCGTTGTTCCTGATCGGTCCCGCACGGCTCGCCTGTATGTTGATCCATGAACTGGCGCACGTTGCCGGGGCGACGACGGATCCGGGCGCAAAGAATGCTCGACGTCGGATCACTGAAGCGGATCACGTATGGCCGAGAACTCACTCGGCCGACGGAGTTCGCCCCCAAAGCGAACCGGGCATGTGGGGCAGCATGCCGTCGCGCGAGCCGACGTCACTCCTCGTCTTCGTCTTCCTCTTCGTCGCGTTCTTCCACCTCCGGCTCGTCTCGATTCGAGTTCCGCCTCCATCCGCTCCTCTTCGGCCTCCTCGGCGTCGAGGCGAAACAGCACGGGGGCGTAGATATCCGGCGGAATGATGGTGGCGTCGTGGTGCCGCTCGACGAGGAGAACCCGCGCGTCGCCCGGTCGAGGATCGATCCGCCCTCGCCAGACCAGCACCAGTTGCAGAGCGTCCGCGTCCACCCAAAGGGTGTCGAGGTTGATGTCCACTTCCCGCAGCGCAACCTGGGGTGCTCCCCGATCGTAGAATCCGGCACTTGCGACGATCGCTTGCAGGCGCCAGCCGGGCAGACGGAACTTGAGAGTGGCGTGGACCGGGTGCATGTTGGTCAGCCGCACCTCCTCGTCGCCACGCAAATAGTCCACGACCTGTTGGTCGTCCGGAGCCGCGTTGTAATAGCGTTCGCTGAAGTCCTCCGGCAGAAGGGGGGCCCGGTCGCGCTGCCACTCGTCGTCGAAGGTACCAGCCCGCCGGAGCCTCGGCTGCCACGTCCGGCCGACCGGCCCAAACGCTCGCGGTGCCACCCGGTCGCTCCAATCGCGCAGCAGACGCGCCGGATCCTCCAGGTTTGGCAGCGGTCGCCCGATCGCAGTCTTCGCGGATACTGCGTACCCCTTGCCCGACGGATTAAAAGGGAAGAATGCGGTGGCGTCGTTCGCGGTCATGTCCTGACCGCCGTAGGCGTTGGCAAACGTCACGGGCATCGATCTGAACATCGCCGGCTCGGTCGCCCCCACACGTGGTCCCCCCAGCGGTACCCATTGGCGATTGCCGACGACGAGGATTTTTTTCTCGAAGCTCTTGCCCGACGCCGAACGACACGACGCACTGCGCCGCTCCGCGCGGCGGGTAGGCCGTCCCCACGCAGAGGCAGTCGGCCCGTGGTTTGAACGGGACGAAGTCCGACTCGTACCGGGCCGGCGACACGGCGGGATCCCCTTCGGCCGGCACGTCCGCCACGGCGAGCGGTGGCTGCTTCTTCAACGCTACAGCGGCGCGAGACGGGCGAATGTCGAACGTTCCCTTGACGATGACGGACCAGCGCGGCGTCACCTCTGCGCCGGGGATCGCGAAGTTCATTAGTTGGGCGGGAAATTGCGTACGGGCGATCAGGTCCATTTGCTATCGCAACTGGGCAGAATTCATCGAGCATTCGCCCACTTTCTTGCCGAACCGCGACATGAAGCCACCCGAGGAGTTTCTCGAGCAGGTCGATAACAACTCCGGAACCGGAACGCTTCGCGCTGACTTGAGCCAGATCCGCCAGTCTTGCCGGCGCTGGTCTGAAGGCGCGTGCCAAGATTGACGTGGAGACCGCCGCTCGCGCTCATGGGGGGTGGAACTCCGAGTGGCTCGGCCCCCGCGCAGGAGTTGGCGGTCGGCCGGCGCCGAACGACGAGAAGCTCGCCTCGCGCGCGTCTTCGAGGAAGCCAACCCGCGCCCCCGCACTGTCCTTGACTGGCTGTGCTGCGATGAGCGTGCCGCCGACGTTCCACACCTTCCCGCTACCGGCGATGACCTCCACGGTCCTCGCGTTCGGTTCCCGCGCCATCTCGTCGGCCAGGTCTTGGGCGACCGATCCCCCACCTTGGCCCGGCTCGGCCGCATGACAGACCACCAACACGACCCGGTCGCCGCTGAACCCGCGCGCCTTTAGGCGTTGCGCCAGCTGGGTGCCGTTGATCCACTCGCGCGTGCCCGTGGTGGGATCGACGTAGTGGATCTGTCCCGGACGCCCGTGGGTGTCCAGGACCAGCTGAGGCGTGTTGCCAAGGCGCCCGCTCCCCGCTTCGCCCATGAACTGCGGCAGGCGCCCGCCCGAACCTTGAACGACCTGCTGCGTCGCCCCCTTGAACTGGTGGATGTTCCCTTCGACGCCGGGGGGAAGTTGGCCCAGCGGCGATGTTAGCCGGAGCAGGTTTGGATCATCGCTCAACGACACGACTTGGGTGTTCTCGCGCGGCGGGATGGTGTACCGCGTGCCCAGTCCCAGCAGGTCCGACGACTGGAGCGGTGCCGGCGTATAGGCGTGGAGATTCCACCCGCCGTTCACCCCGACCGGATCCGCCTGCAGGTAACGCGCCGCCGTCGGGTCGTAATGGCGGTGGCGGTTGTAGAACAGACCGGTCTCGGCGTCCCAGTATTGTCCAGGGTAGCCTAGGTTCTGACCGACCGCCCCCGCATCGAAGCCCGCGCCGAAGGCTGTTCCGGTACGTCGCCAGACGACGCCGTCGTCGGCGGCGGTGCAGACGTCGGGCGCACCGACCAAGTCGTTATGGAAAACGACCGCACCGGTTTCGTGGCCGTCGCGTTCGTCCAGCCGTACCGCGGGCGACGTCCCGGCGTAAACGAAAATGCTACGTGTCGTCGCACCTTCTCCGTCGTCTCCGGCCTCGATGTAACGTTCGGCGAGCAGGTTGTCGCCGTCCCAGAGGAACTCCCAGCGAGCGATCTCGGTGCCATCGCCGTCTACTCGGGTCTTGCGGGTCCGACGACCGAACGCGTCGTACCGATACCGCCACGACTCGCCGCCGGCAGCATCGGCGGCGGTAAGCTGTCCCTTGGCGTCGTACCCCAGCCCCACAGTTGTGCCGCCGGGCCCGATCGTCGCGGCCGGGGATTGCCCGCCGACGAACGGCGACGGCCGGCCCGCTGCGTCAAGCATGTTGCCGCGCGTGTCGAACGCGTACAACTCGTCGGACCCACGCCGCCCCCAGTCGATGCGGGTCAGGCGATCGGCCTGGTAATCGAATGACCGCCGGCCCCGAATCGAGTCCTCCGCCGCTGCCAATCGGCCCGCCTCGTCGTACGACACCTGTCGGCTGTAAACGAGCTGGTCTCCGCTCCGGTAGACTCGCGTGGCGACGAGTCGCCAGTCGTTGTCGTACTCGAACCGTTCAATCGTGCCGTCCATGCCTCGGCGGCGGGCCAGCCGCCCGTCTGGCGTGTACTCGCGCTCCTCGACCAGCGATCCGTAACGCACGGCGCTCAGTCGTCCGCCCGGTGCGTCATACTCAAACGTCAAGGCGTGCTCGAACCCATCCACGCGGATCGCCGTCCGGCGCCCGACATCGTCATAATCCGATTCGGCGGTCCAGCCGTCCTGCTCCGCTGCGATCACATTCCCGGCGTCGTCAAGCTCAAACAGCACGGCGCTTTCGCCTGCCACAGCACCGACCAGCCGCCCAGTGTCATCGAACTCGAATGACTCGACCTGCTCCGCCGCACGCGCCTCCCCGGGGGGAAGTCGATCCGTTCGCCGAGCCGTATAAGTCGCGCCGGTCACGCGCCCCGACTCGTCTAACCGCAACGCGCACGACCGACCGTTGCTGTCACGTAACCCGCAGACGCGGCCGGCTTCGTCGTAGTCGCGGGCGCGCGTCCACCCCTCGGCGACGAATTCTTCATGCCACGTCTTCCCGCACGCATCGTAGTCAAGTCGGAGCAGCACGCCCGCTTCGTCCTCGACCTGCCGGATCCGCCCCTCGCAGTCGTAGCGATACCGTTGGAACGCAGCCGTCCCCGCGTTCAGATCGGATGGACGGTGCCAGGGTCGGTATTCCGCGACCTGCAGGCCGGCAAACCGGAACTGTCGCTCGAACCCTTGCGCGTCGCGCTCCCACAGAAGATGGCCTGCGAAGTCGAAGCCGAACTCGCGGACGACGCGGCCGTCCTCCGACTGGCGGACCATACGGTCGAGCGCGTCCCACTCGTAGGTGGTCGTCCACCGGTCGTCGAGTGTCAGCCAGAGCAGCCGGCCGAACGCGTCGTAGGCGCAGGTGAGCGATGCCCCCGGTTCGCGGCGCACCGACGTCAGGTGGCCGAAGGCGTCGTACTCATATCGCACTGACCCGCCGGCGCCGGTGCGGCTGATCGGGAGGCCCATCGCGTTGAAGACGCTCTCGACGCCGCCACCATTGCGAGGCTTGTGTTCGCTCAGGAGGTTGAGTCGCTCGTCGTAGACAAGCGCCACCGACCGCCCATCTTCGGCGCGGATGCCAGTGCAGCGACCGAGCGGGTCATAAGCGAACGACGTGACGATCCCGTCGATGTTCTCGAACTCCGCGATGCGTCCCTTGTCATCGTAGCTGGCCGCCACCTCGACCGCCGGACCGGCACGGCGCGACGTGAGGCGACCTGCGTCATCGCGAGTGTAGGTCGTCGTGAGGCCGCCCGGTCGTTCGATGCTCGTCGGGCGGCAGGCCTCGTCGTAGCGGTAGAAAGTAGGCTCGCCTTCGCCATTCACCTCCCAAGTAACGCCGCGGCGTTCGTCGTACTGGAGCCACCGCGTCAGGTAGCCGTCTTCGCCCCAAGTGTGGACGCATCGCCGTTTGGCGTCGGTACTGGAAGAAAACGAGTAACCGTCGGCGGAGCGCTCTTCGGTGATGAGGTGGTCGTGGTAGCGGTAACCGGTGACACCGCCGCCGCGGTTCTTGACGGCGACGAGGTCGCCGACGGCGTCGTATTGGTACTGGCACCAGGCGCGTGCGGAGGCGCCCGCAATTGGGACGAGCACGTCTAGTCGGGTCAGGCGGTGCAGGGCGTCATACGAGAGCCGAAGTGTCCGACCGAATGGGTCGACGACATGCAATAAGCGACCGAAGTCGTCGTAGGCGAGACGCAACTCGCTCGCGTGTCGGTCGATGACACGGGCGAGCGGGAAGTGGCCCCTGCGGTGTGGGGACCGGGCGAACCGGTGCTGCGTGTAAGCATTCGTGAGCAGCACGTACTCATTGCCGTCGCGCGCGACGCGTCCGCCGACCGCAGGCTCAAACCGCGACTCGCCATCCGCGACGTCGTGGAAGTGCGTGACGGTGCCAAGGGGCTGCCGGTAGGCCAGGTAGAGGCCGGAGGCCGACGGCATGCCGAGGTCAACGAAGCGGGCGTGCACGTCGGCGTAGTCGGCGTGGTCCGAAGCGATGCGCTCGAGCGACTCCATGTAGTTGTGCACCCACCCGTGGCCGAGCGGGCCGGGCGTTCCCGCGGATCGTTCGCTGCTATAGGTGCGGGCGAACTGTATCGGCAGCGGTCCGTCGAGGGCGCAGTCTTCGGCGCAGGCGATCAGATTGCCGGTGGTGACGTCGACCGGGTGCCCGGTCGTCGGGTGTAGGAGCAGGTTCTGCGCTTGCGCCGCGGCGGCCAATGCCGCCGCCATCGCCGCAGCGGCAGCGGCGGCACGGTCGGCGTCCGATCCGCCGCCGCCACCGCCGATCAGCACCGTGGCCGCGGTACCCATCACCTTGCCGATCGGCGCGTCGGACGGGTCGCAGCACATCTTCGCGGTGTCGCCGAACATCGCGGCGGCCTTCGACTCGTACTCGACGTTCGACGACGCGGTGACGATCTCTCCCTTGTTCGCCGGCGGTTTCTGGAACGGGCCGGGACCCATCGGCACGTGCGGCGGCGTGTGCTTCGAGATCGAGCCCTTCACTGCGCCGGGCTGGCCCATCACCTTCACCTTCTTCGGCGACGCTGTCCTTGATGATCGACGTACAGGGCGTGTGGGATCGGCGTCGGCACCGGCCCGCCGGGCGACGGGACCATGATGATGTGCACGTCGCCTGGAGTGAGGCTGACGTGATCAGATCGGTCTTTTTCGCGCCCGGTTGACCCACGACGGTTACCTCCGCTCGGCGGCGGGGTCGTCCGCCTCGTTGTCGGTGGGTCGACGCATCGCCGCTTGCGTCTGCGCGGCGGCAGACATCGTCGTGCGGGAAGAGCGGACGTCGGCGCAACCGCCGGCGGCGCGACGCCCGCCGGGCCGTACGCGATCGTCTGCGCGTCTGGCCAACGGGCGTGATCGGTTCGGCTGCCCCAAAGGCGGCCGGGGTCGAGCGACGTCCAGAAGAGGTCCGACTCGCGCAGGTCCGCGCCGTCGAATGTGGCGCCGTCGGTCTCGCAACCGACCAGGCTGCAGCGGAGCAGCGTTGCGCGGGCGAGCTCGAGCGCCGCGAAGATCGCAGAACTCGAACGTGGCGTCGGGAGCGACCACCGACTCGAAGGTTCGCGCCGGAGAGGTTCGACCGCGCGATCGATGCGGCAGTCAGGTTCGCGCCGCTCAGGTCGCATCGACTCAAATCGCTGGCCGTGATGTCGGCCGCCACCATCGTGGCGCCCTTGAGGTTTGCGCCGCACAGCAACGCGCGTTCGAACGTCGCGGCGGTCAGGTCGGCGGATTCGAGGTCGGCGCCGATCATTACCGTCCCGGTCATCGCCGCTCCATTCAGCTTGGTGCCGCGGAGCGTGCGCGCTGCGAGAGGTTCGCGCCCGCCAGCCGCACTCCGGAAAGGCTCACGCCCGTGAGGTTGGCTCCGGTGAGGTGGGCTTTGTCGAGGATCGCGTCGTCCAAAACGGCGCCGCGAAGATCGAGTCCGGCGAGCACGACTCGTGAGAGGTTCGCGGCGGTGAAGTTCGCGCCCGCGAGTATCGCGCCGGTGAGGTTGGCGTCGGTCAGCGATGCCCCGTCGAGCGTGGCCTTCGACAAGTCGGCACCTTCCAGATCGGCCCCGTCAAACGCCGCGTCCGGTCAGCTTCGCGTTGCGGAAGTTGGTGCCGCGGAGCGTGGCGCCGGCGAAGTCGGCGTCTGTCGAAATTGCATCCCTCGAAATGCGCCCCGCTCAGATCGCGGCCGGCGAAGTCGGCGCCGACGTTGGCGGTCTGCGGCCTGGCGTCGCCGGCGGCAGTTCGTCATCTTCATCGACGTCGACCGTGCGGATCGACGCCGTCGTCGGCATTCGGTGCACGCCTTGCACGTTCGGTGCCGAACACGACGTCCGACCCTACGCGGACGCCGCGGCCTTTCGAGTTGTCGTCGTTATTCGCCGACCATGGCGTTGTCTCTCGAACGTGTGCGCGTGACGGTCCATCAATTCAGCTTGATCGGCGTGCCCTTCACCTCGACAGGGCCGCTTCGCCTTGATCTTGATCTGCTTGCCCTTGATGAGGATGTCGCCGCCCTCTAGCAGGGTGATGCTCGCGCTCGCCGCACTTGAGCTGCATCTTCTTCGCCGCCTTGATCGTCATGTTTTTTCCCGTTTCCATGACGAGGTTGTCGTCCTCGGCCTTGATGCTCAGCTTTTTCTTGGCCGTCATCTTCACGTCCTTCGCGGACGCCTTGATGTTCACGTCCTTCTTCGCGGCCTCGATGTTGACGTTTTTCGCGGACGCCTTGACGTTCAGGTCCTTGGTCGTGGCCGTGAGGTTGAGGTTCTTCTTCGCCTTGACGTGGATGTCGCGGGTCTTGGTCTCGAGGCTGATGTCGCGGAACTTGGCTTCGAAGCTGACGTTCCACAGCGCCTGACCCTGGATGTCCTTCATCGCCCACATGGTGATTGAGGGAATCTTGGGGAGGAGGCTGTCGATCAACTTCCTGGCGTCGGTGTACGCCGTATAGGCGGCGACAGCCATGCCGACGAAAGCGGTGGCGATCGCCTCGGCGCCCGCGTCGTTCTGGACCGCCAGGGCGAGCTTGGCGGCCGCCTCCCCCGCGGCCTCGGCCTGGGCTCTCGACTTGACCGCACCCTTCTCGCCCCTCGCTGATGATCCGCGTCAGCTCGCCCGACGCCGCGCCGACTGCCGGCCCAAAGGCGGTCGACATCTGCCCGGCGATCTTGCCCGCCAACGCCTCGGCCTTCGCGTTGTCGCCCTTGCGAAAATCCTTCGCCGCATCCACGGCCTCACCGGCGTCGCCCTTGAGCGAGGCCATCGCGGCCTCGATGCCCGCTTCGATCGCCTCCATCACGAAGTTGATCGTCTTGAGGGAAATGCCCTCGTTGGTCAGGAGCGCGTAGCTTCCGCCCGCCTTCAGGCTCTGCCCCTTGCCGGTGTTGAGCGTGAGGCTGTTCTTCGCTTTGTCGGTGATGCTGTCGCCGGCCGTCCGCGAATGGCTGCCGCCGGAGCTGCGGCTGATGGCGCCGCCGGCGCTGGTGCTGATGCTCGCACCGACGTTCTCCGTCTCGTTCTTCTTGACGTGGATCTTCCAATCCTTCTCCGCCTGGATGTAGAACAGTTCCGATCCCTTCGTGTCCTCCATCCGGATCTCGTTGAAGTTGTTCGGCCCGCCTCCCTTACTGCTGCGGCTCTTGATCCCGCTGTGCGTGACGTTGGCCGGCACCGCGTAGGGCGGCATGTTCGCGGCGTTGTAGACGCGGCCGGTGATGATCGGCTGGTCAGGATCCCCTTCCAGGAAGTCGACGATCACCTCCTGCCCGATGCGCGGGTTGAACACGATCCCCCACTGCTTGCCCGCCCATCCCTGCGACACACGCACCCAGCAGGAGCTGTTCTCGTCGTGCTTGCCGTAGCGGTCCCAGTGAAACTGGACCTTCACGCGGCCGTACTCGTCGGTGTAGATCTCGTCACTCGGCCGGACCGACGACCACCGCCGTTTGCGGCCCCTGCACGAACGGCTTGGGCGTTGCGCGCTTCGGCCGGAATTGCTGCTCGCTCGACATCGCGGCAAAGCTGCATGCGTAAGTCGGTGGCCCTTCGTCAGTGGGCATGGCTTCGTAATCGCTGAACTGCAGGTCGTAGCTCGCGGCGACGATCACGTGTTCGCGGTTCTGATCGTCGCGTGGATACCCATTGAGCGTGAAGAGGGACCCGACCGCGAGCCCACGGGCGTTGGTATCCCCTTGCGCGGTCGCGAACTGCGTGCCGAATTCATCGATGCGCACCGCCGCATAATGTTCGCCGTCCGGCTTCTGCACGTAATATCCGGGATAGTCGAAGATCTCGAAGTCGCCGGTCGTAAATTGGCGAGGCATCGCCTTTTGCGTCCGCAGATCCACGCCCGGACGCGTCAGATCGTAGTCGGTGTGCATGAACAGCCCGGGCTGCACCTCGCGCGCGAAATCCCATCGCCGGATGTGCTCGATCTCCGGCCGCACGAATTGCTCCGGCATGAAGAACTTGATGGCTTCGTATCCGGCCACCGGCTTGAGCGTGTCGATGGAATCGGTCAGCATCAGCGTGTGATGCCCGTCGGTGTGGCGGAAGTAATAGAAAATGCCTTCGTGCTCCAGCAAACGACTGACGAAATTAAAGTCAGTCTCGCGGTACTGAACGCAATACGTCCACTTGCGATAGCTGCTGGTGAGGTCGAACTTGAAATCCGTGACCCCAAGTTCCGTGAACACCGCCTTGACGATGTCCGGCACGGTCATGTCCTGGAAGATGCGGCAATCGGCGGTGCGCGTCAGGAACCAGGTCCAGGGGTGGATCGACGCGATGAAGCGATTGTAGCGACCGTGCTTGCCGGCCTGCGCGAACCGCGTCACGTACCCGTTGAAGAATCGGCTGCCCTCGTCCGCCAGCCCTAGCCGGATGGTGACGTTCTGGCCAAGAATATCGTCGATGTTGATATCGCCGTGGTCGGGATGACTGAGGAGCTCGACTCGATATTCGCTCTGCCGACTCAACTCTTCGTGGGCGTGCATGCGATGGAACATCAGCACGTCCGGGCCCAACGGCGTTACGATTTCCATCGCTCTAGGCATGCCGTTCTCCAAGGCCTTTCATCGTCGCACCACCAAGCCGGCCACCGGCACGCCGGATCCATTCGCAGCTCCGCGCGAACGATATACCACTGAGACGAACGGCGTCGAGGGGACGTTCGCCGTCGCGCCGGCTGTGGCTATCGCGAACGTGTCAGGCTCGCAACGGGACTACAATCTCGGCGCTTGGGTCTATTCTGTAGATCGAAATCTGGGAACCGAACACGACACGCACAGGCTGCAACCTTCACCTCCGTCCGCCATGTGTCAATCGTGTTCTCGCACGTTGAGGAACGCCGACTTCCATTCAAGGAGAATCTGGGAAGTATTCACATAGCGAGGCCCAGCCTCACGACAGCTGATTCACTTCACGTTTCGCCGCTGCCTCACCTGTTTCCCCTGCCGCGCCTGCGGCTGGCCAGGGAGTCTGGATCGAGGCCCCCTCCCTTCGGCCTTCTGCCTGTAGGACGAAAACCCGGGGCGGCGCGCGTGTTGCCCGCTTGATTGGGATTGGGCAGATTCGGCGCACGACTCGCCGCTTCATCCAATTGAATGATGAGGCGCTTCGCGTCTGCCGGGTCCATGCCATTGCGCACAAGCGATTGGAGCATTGACCTGGCCTCGTCGGCTGTGGTAGCGGTGAGCCTGACCAATTGTCCGGTGTCTGGATCCCTGATCGCACACGACAGGCCAAGGGGGTCAGACCAGCGCCAGACATTCGGTGGACCTTGATAAGGATTGAGACCGGCTGTCAAACCCAACGGATCCTGGCTCACAAATGTTGCGGTCGACGGATCCCAATAGCGGTGCCTGTTGTTACGTGAGTCCCAGCTCGGCGTCGAAGTACTGGCCTTGAAAACGCAATGGGCAGTCGCTCGGCGTACCGTCTAGGCTGAGCACCTCGCCCAGTAGGACCATACGTCGCCGACCAGACCACGTCTCCGTTTTCGTTCACGACTTCGTGCGGCAAACTCACGTGGTCGACCTCGAAATGGAAAATCTCGTGGGAAATGTAAGAAGCGACCGGTTCGAACGTTCCTTCGAGGAAGACATACTCACGTACAACACCGCCGAAGGCTTGCTCGGCGAGGAGTACGTCGCTGTCCCAGAAGAAGTTCGTTCGAACGTCACCGACTTCCTTGAACACGCGCCGGCCTAGCGCATCGTATGCATACGTCGAGTGCGCGCCACGTTCATTGACCGCCTCAATGAGACGGTTCGCCCCGTTCCAGTTGAACGTCGCCGTCCCGCTTGGCGAGACACGTCTGACGCCATTGCCAGCCACGTCGAATTCGTAACGGGTGTCGCGGAATTGCCGCGGCCGCGTCGCGCGGCCGGGCGAGTCGTGCGCGCCCATCGCGTGCAGCAAGTCGCCCGCCGCGTCGTAGCGCAATTCAAAGCCCCGCTGAGCGGGGCCGCTCTGCTTCACGACACGATCGAGAAGATCGCAGGTCAAGGTCTGAGTGCCTTTATGTTGGTCGATACGTTCAGTGAGATTACCGACGGCATCGTAGCGATAGCGCCGTAGCGCCACGACCCCTGGGCGGCGCAGCTCTTGCTGAATCAGACGGCCATCGTCGTTGTCCTTGAACATGCGCCGCAGGCTTCGACCAACAACCGCCTCGCTCACCTGTCCGTTCGCGCCATACCTGGCACTGAGGACGGGCCAGCCATTGAGCTCGATCATCGAGGGACGATCGCACGCGTCATACGCGATTGTGAGCACGTTTCCGAAGCCGCTCTCTCGCTGCAGGCGACGCCCCAGCAAATCGAACGTGTTCTTGACGATAAAGGCGCCCTGGGTTTCCACAACAACATTGCCATCCTCATCAAACTCCCGTCGCACCGAGCTCGTGTTGTTTTCCGCGGCGATCAGGTTGCCGTTGGGGTCGTAGGTGAAGCGCTCGACCACGCCATCGGTGTAAGTCCGTTCGGTCATCCGTCCAGACCGAGTGGTACCGCGATACGGGCAGATCGGCCGAGCGGATCGATCACTTCAACGGCGTTGCCCGCCGCGTCGATGACGTAAGCGACCGCATGCCCCCAGTAGTCGGTTTCGCCGCTCACGCGTCCGACCGGGTCGTAAACGAAGTGATACCGTTCGCCCCGTTGATTGACGACGGCGACAAGGCGCTCCTCTGTGTCGTATTCGAACCTGATGGCCGTGCCGTCGCGCATCGAGTTGTTCCACCAGCTGTCCGAGGCCTGCGTAGCGGAAGCTCGACTGCCTGCCATTCTGGTCGAGAAAGTCGACGAGGTTGCCAGCCGGATCGTAGGCGAAGCGACTCTCGCCACCGGACGGAAACCGCACCGAGCGCAATCTCCCGACAGGATCATCGTGATACCGAGTAGTAGTCCCGTTCGAGTGGCCCTCGACCAGCAGCCGCCCGGCGGCATTGGACTCGAAGCGCCTCGTCGATCCCGCACCGTCGGTGACGGAGGTCAGGTTGCCGACAGCATCGTAAGACAGGGTTGTGCGGCTTCCGGTCGGATCGAGCTCGGACCGAAGTTCGCCGTGAGGTGTGTATTCGTAGCGCCAGATCGCACCACGCGGGGTCCGACGCTCTTGAACACGGCGTCGGTGATAGTGAAACTCAGACGACGCGCCATTCGCATCCGTCGTTTCAACCAGCTCGATGCGTCCTGATCGAACGTGTTCGTGGTCGTGCTCCCATTGGGCAGGACATGCTTGCAGTAGATTTCCGCGCGCATCGTAGTGCCATTCGGTGCGATTGCCCAGGGGATCGCACGACTGCCGACGTCCGGCCCGCGGAGTCGTAGTGATACCGGGTCACACCTCCAACGGGATCGATCTCGTCAGTAATCAGGAACCGGTGGTCGTTACTTCACGTGCCATGGGTGACCGAGGGAGTCGACGAACGTTGTACACCGCTGCACGCCGTCAAACGCAAAGTAGTAGTCGTAGAGACCGGCGTCGCCCCATGTGTGCGTGCACCGACCAACAGAAGAAGGTCCGTCATACTCGTAGTAGAAGGAGAGGCCGTTACGGTCGGTGTGCTGTATCAGCCGACGATCCGAATAGGCAAACCGGTAGGGAACGTCTTTCGCGTCATACACCGCGACCAAGTTATCGAACCGCGTCGTATTCAAAGCGCACGAGCGGAGACACGTCGTCGGCATGCACGCTCCGGAGATCCATTCGTTGTATCAAGCCGTTCACAGAGCTGACTTCAATGATGCGCCCGGCACTCTCGTCGATGCGTCGCAAACCATTCTGGTCACGAATGAAGCGCAGTGAGTTTCCCCACGCGTCTTCGATGTGACTGATCGGGATCTCGTCCCGAGACTCGGTGACGCGGCGCAAGTAGTAGCCAACACCTGCCTTGGTCCTCACCACGAAGAAATCGTCGCCGCCTTCGAGCCGGGCGCCGTCGACAATATCCATCACGGGATGCCGTAGGGGGACAGATGGGAAGAGCGTGGGCGCCGAGGAGCCGTCGTAGAACATCACCGTGTTATCGAGCTCGAAGACCAGCCGTGCGTCGGCCGGAGTTTCCCAGCCGCAACCGCAGAGACCGCGCCGCTCGTTCCGCGATCCGTAATGTCGAATCCAGTCAATCGGAATGCGACCGCGAATCGAGAAATCCTGCTGATCGACCACGACCTCTCCGGTGACCACGTCCACGGGTTCGGCACGCAGGATTCGGCACTTGAGAAAGCCAGGCCTTCATGTTGCGGAACAGGCGTTGCCGCAAGCTGCGCGTTGCCCGCTCCGCGGCGCGCGCCGCCTTCCCGAGGCCCTTCATCAACGCTTTGAGCGCCGCTGCCAGCGCCAGGCTTAGCAGCGACGGCATCGGGACCCCACCAATCAGCACATTTCCGCTTGCAGCGATCGTCACCCCGACCATCGGGCCGATCGGCGGGTCGGACGGTTTCGGCGACGTGAAGATGCAATGCTTCGTGATATCGACGGCCAGTCGACCCGCGCGCGCCCCCTCGATCCACACACTCGACGAGCCGAGGAACACCTCGTACATGGGGAAATAGCCGCCGCACCATATCCCCAACCCCATATCGCCGCAGCGCGCGGCGGGCATGCCATTGATCAGCGTCCGCGACGCGCCCGACAGAATCGGAATGGGAATTATTGGACCCGTGCTCGGCAACGGCACGGGAGGCGCCGGCGGGATGAGGTTCGGGCGGGTGGGCATGCGCGTGGGGCAGCCCCACATCCATATCCAGGATCCGGATGGCGGGCAGCGCCGGGAATGGGATGACCGACACAACGGTCGATAGCATCTGCTCGAGATTGGTGAGCAGCGCGAAGGTCGCGCCCACTGTCGCCAGCGGTCCCTGGGCATCACTAATCGCTTGCACAGCGGCGCCGAGCCCTGCTGCCTGCGCGGCGATTGAGTCGGCCACCGCCGAAGGTGAACTCGAGTGCCAGTTCCCGGTCACACCCGCGTTGACCGCGGTGTCCAGGTCTCGATTTCCCCGTGCCAGCGACCCGACAGGGTCCGCCGCGAAGTCGCGCATTCGCGCCGACATCCCGTCGTAGCTATGCGTCCACACATCGAAGGCGCTGGCACTGCTGCCAGTCTGCTGATTGGCGAGCTCTAAGCCGCCAGCACTCTCGCCGGCCTTGGCGAGGACGCCTGCGACAGCCGCCGCTCGATCGGGATTCGACATTGCGTGTCTACCTCGGGTCCGCCGTCAACGGAATTGGCTGGTTGCGCCGTCTTGACGCCGCCACGGATCTTCGTGGTGTTCGCCTAAGCCGGCGGGCGTGATTCAGCGATGCGGTTCGGCCGTCCGGTCGCGTCGTAGAACCGTTCCAGCTTCACGCGGATGTCGTCACAGCCTGACTTACGGAGGTCAGTGAAGGCAGCGGACGTGATGCGGTCGTAGGTTTCAAACGCCTTTAACCAAGCGTTCTCCGCCTGATCGTGGTGTCCTTGCTCGTGATACGCCTTGGCGAGGGTGTCGTACACGAATGCTTCGCCGGGCTTGTGGTTCTGTGCCTTGAAGTGCCGGTGCGCAACGCGCAGGCTCTCGAGCGCCTCGTCCATGCGATTTTGGCGAAACAGCGTGACTCCGAGATTCGTGAGCGCCAACGGCAGCACTCCATTCGCCGAGTGCTCCAGACACAAGTGACAGCACTTCAGGTACTGCTCCTCCGCAGCAGTCAGATCGCCCTTTTCGAGCAGCGTGTTGCCAAGGTTGTAGAGGGCGCTCGCGGCCTCCGCCGGCGCGCCACCCGATTCGGCGAGGGATGCCCACTCGGTCTGCAACCGCGCGGCCTCGTCATACTCCTTCTTGCTGAACGCGAAACCAGCCAGAACACCAAGCGATCGTCGGTGCTGTAGCGGATCGACGGATGCAGGCTGTTGCGCCTGCTCCTTGAGCTTCTTCTCGATCGCATCGGGCGGCATGTGGAACGTTTGCGCTCCGATTCGATCGAGACGCTCCAAACCGTCCAGAAGCGGTTCGACGCGGGAGTCCAGGACGATGAATTTGAGCCACTTCGATGTGATCTGACTGGCCAGGAACTCGACTGCCTTGCGGAACGATTCGGCATCCTTCACGTCCTCAGGGGCGAGGACGAACACCAGCGATCCCATTGAATCCGGCAACGCGTCCGCCAGTGCCGAGGCGTAGAGGCAGAACTGCTGAGCAGCATGAAGCGTGGTCGGGTGCTCGTACGGCACCACGAATCGAACACCGCGCTCCTCGAGGCTGGCTTCGTTATCTTTGTAATTTTGCTGAAGATCGATCAGCAACGCAGCGAAATAGTCGACGGCCTTCACGAACGCGGTGTTCGCAAAAAGCATCGAATGGGGGTTGTCGGTCTCATCGTCCAGTTTCACGAGTGCCTTGATCAGGAGGTAGCGCATATCCGGGTCGACGCGGATAATGCGGATGACCTCGGCGGGGTCGCGCATGACCGCCCGGATCTGTCGGAACTGATCGGCAAAAAATTCTGATAGTGGCATTGACTCACTGCTCGCGATCGCGGCGCCCCCGACTCGTGGCGCGCCCGACACCCGCCACAGCCTCAGTTGATCTTGACGAGTGGGCCCTGAATCGTTACGCCTCCCGCGTCCAACACGATCGAGCTCGCGCCGGCAGCGATGGTAATCTTCGTGCCGATGATATTGATTTCCTTGTCTCCAATGTCGATGACCGGTGCCTTGATGGAGGCCGACGCGGTCCCTTCGGCAAAAAAATCGGGATCGGCCAGAATCCCCACGCCACCGCCATAGCCCTCGATCCCGACGCCCGTGGCATTACCGATGATGCCGACACCGTCGCCGTTACCGGTGATACCGACGCCCTGACCGTTGCCGACAATGTCAACACCTTCCGCGTTTCCCGTGATGCCGACACCCGTGGTATTGCCGACAATTTCCACGCCCTGTCCGTTGCCGGTGATGGCCACGCCTTTGGCATCACCAACGATGGCCACCCCTTTCCCCTTGCCGTGAAGATCGACCGCGTCCGAGGCCGTCGCGGAATAATCGCCGCCCGTCACGCTCACCGTCCGCGAACCCGCCTGCACGGTCAAACTGGCGTTGCCCTTCACGGTGTCAGTGAGGGTTCCGGCCACGATCGTCATCGTCCGATTGCCTGTATTGACGGTGATGGTTTGGTCGTGCTGCACGGTCGTGTTCATGTCGTATTGCCCGTGAACGGTGATCTTCTCCTTCCCGGCGGTGTCGTCCATCGTCATTTCGTTGTAGCCCTTGCCTTTGTGCGTGTTCGACTTGAGGCCGCTCACCACGCCGGTGTGCGGCGGCGGGTTCCCCGCGTTGTGCACGCTGCCCAGGATGATCGGCTGGTCCGGATCGCCTTCGAGGAAATCGACGATCACCTCATGGCCGATTCGCGGCGTTGATACCGATCCCCAGGACTTGCCGGCCCACATCTGCGACACGCGAATCCAGCAGCGAGCTGTTCTCGTCGTGCTTGCCATAGCGGTCCCAGTGAAACTGCACTTTCACGCGCCCGTACTCGTCCGTGTAGATTTCATCGCCCGCCGGACCCACGACGACGGCCGTTTGCGGCCCCTGCACGAACGGCTTGGGCGTCGTCCGCTTGGGACGAAACTGTTGCTCGCTCGACATCGCCGCAAAGCTGCACGCGTAACTCGGAGGACCCTCGTCCGTAGGCATCGCTTCGTAATCGCTGAACTGCAAGTCGTAGCTCGCGACCACGATCACGTGTTCGCGGTTCTGATCGTCGCGTGGATACCCATTGAGCATGAAGAGGGATCCGACCGCGAGCCCGCGCGCATTGGTGATCCGCGTGCGCGGTCGCGAACTGCGTGCCGAACTCATCGATGCGCACCGCCGCATAATGCTCGCCGTCCGGCTTCTGCACGTAATGCCCCGGATAGTCGAAGATCTCGAAGTCGCTCGACGTGTACTGGCGAGGCAGCGCCTTTTGCGTCCGCAGATCCACGCCCGGACGCGTCAGATCGTAGTCGGTGTGCACGAACAGCCCCGGCTGCACTTCGCGCGCGAAATCCCACCGCCGGATGCACTCGATCTCCGGCCGCACGAATTGCTCCGGCATGAAGAACTTGAGTGCTTCGTATCCAGCCAGCGGCGTGAGCTTGTCGGTGGAATCGGTCAGCATCATCGTGTGATGCCCGTCGGTGTGGCGAAAGTAATAGAAAATGCCCTCCTCCTCCAGCAAACGACTGACGAAATTGAAGTCAGTCTCGCGGTACTGCACGCAGTAGGTCCACTTGCGATAGCTGGTGGTGAGGTCGAACTTGAAGTCCGTGACCCCGAGTTCCGTGAATATCGCCTTGACGATGTCCGGCACGGTGAGGTCCTGGAAGATCCGGCAGTCGGCGGTGCGCGTCAGGAACCAGGTCCAGGGGTGGATCGACGCGATGAAGCGATTGTAGCGACCGTGCTTGCCGGCCTGCGCGAACCGCGTCACATACCCATTGAAGAATCGGCTGCCCTCGTCCCGCAGCGCGAGCCGGATGGTCACGTTCTGACCAAGGATTTTGTCGATGTCGATATCGCCGTGGTCGGGATGACTGAGGAGCTCGACGCGATATTCGCTCAACCGGCTCAATTCTTCGCGGGCGTGCATGCGATGGAACAACAGCACATCCGCGCCCAACGGCGTCACGATTTCCATCGCTCTAGGCATGCCGTTCTCCTGGGCCTTTCATCGCCCGTACCACTAAGCCGGTCACTGGCACGCCGGATTCCATTCGCAGCTCCGCGCGCACGATATACCACTGTAGACGAGCGGCGCCGAGCACGCGTTCGATGTAGCTCGCGGTGTGCGCGTAGCGGCCGCTGTGGCCGATGCGATAATCGCCCTCGCCCTCGCCGTCCACAGCCTCCTCGACGGTGAAAATCAACCAGCCGCCCGGACGCAGTGCGCCGGCGGCTGCCGACACGGCCTGCTCGAGAGCGCCGAAATACACCAGCGTATCGGCCGACACCACGACATCGAACCGTTCCGACGACGCGAGCAGGTAGGTCGTGAGCTCGTTCTTGACGACTTCGTCATAGACCTTTCGATCGTGCGCCCGCGCCAGCATATTGGCTGAGAGATCGACACCGACGAGGCGCCGCGCGTAGGGCGCCAGGAGCGGTCCGCACAAGCCCGTCCCACAGCCCGCATCCAGGACGTCGAGAGATTTCGTCGGCTGCAGACCAGCATCGGCGAGCATCGCCGTCACCAGCTGCGGCGCGCGATAGGAAAGCTGTGCGAGCTTGGAATCGAAATGGGCGGCGAACTCGTCGAACACCTTTTCGACATAGTCGTTCCCCGCCCGGTCCGGGACTTGCTCCCCCGAACACGCCGCGAGCATGTGGCGCGGGACGGGGTTGTCGGGCTCCTCCACGAGCCATTGCTGAAAAATCTCTACCGCTTTCTCGGGCTCACCCAGCGTGCAGTACGCCGATGCGAGCAAACGGCGAGTCTCGGGCTGTTTCGGATTGAGCGTCGTCACCTTGCAGAAACAGACGACGGCTTCCGGAGTCCTTTTCAAGTTGACGAGCAGGATTCCGAGATTGTTGTAGGCCTCGATGTACGACGGATTGAGCTCGATCGCTCTCCGGTATGCCGCTTCCGCCTCGGCGAATTTGCGGGACGCCTTGTAGACGACGCCGAGGTTGTTATGCGCATTCGCATGGCCCGGATCGAGAGCGATTGCGCGCTGGTAGGCCGCAACCGCATCGTCCAGGCGTCCTTGCGCTTTGAAGATGATGCCAAGGTTGTTGTAGCACTCGGCACGATCGGGCGCGAGGTCCAGGCTCTGCTGAATCAGGGCCACGGCCTGATCGCTGTTGCCTTGCTGGTGCGCGAGCACACCTCGAAAATGGAGGGCGTCGACATGATCCGGTGCGACCGCGAGGATTTTGCCGTAGACATCGTCGGCCTCTGCCAAATGCCCGTTCTTCTGGAACAGGATGGCGACCGACATTGCCTCGTCGAGGCTGATCTCCCGCTGCGGCGGCGGCTGCTCGATGCTGTCCATGGCGTTCACTCAAATTGATAGACGAAGTCCCCATCGGCGACATTCAACCGCACACTGCGTAGGGCCGAACCTGCCATCGCGCGGTTGAGAAACTCGCGGCTGATGTCGGGCAGCACGGTGTTGGTCAGAATCGCGTCAATCATGCGCCCGCCGCTCTCGACCTCTGCACATCGGCTGACGATCAGCTTCACGGCCTCATCGTCATAGGTAAACGGGATCTTGTGATGTTCGGCCACGCGCTTGGCGATGCGTCGGAGTTGCAGGCGAGTAATGTTGGCGAGCATCTCGTCGCTGAGCGGGTAGTAGGGAATGACGACGAGGCGCCCGAGCAAGGCGGCGGGAAACTGCTTCAACAGCGGCTCGCGCAATGCCTTGGCGATACCCTCCGCGGCGGGCATCAGGTCGGGATCCTTGCACAGACTCACGATCAACTCAGTGCCCACGTTCGACGTCAGCAGGATGATCGTGTTCTTGAAATCGATCCGCCGGCCCTCTCCGTCCTCCATCCAGCCCTTGTCGAACACCTGGAAGAAAATCTCATGGACGTCGGAATGCGCCTTCTCCACCTCGTCGAGCAACACGACGCTATAGGGCCGACGCCGCACCGCTTCGGTCAGGACACCGCCCTCGCCGTATCCGACATATCCAGGTGGCGAGCCTTTCAACGTCGAGACGGTGTGGGCCTCCTGAAACTCGCTCATGTTGATCGTGATGACATTCTGCTCGCCGCCATAGAGGGCCTCGGCCAGCGTCAGGGCGGTTTCTGTCTTGCCGACGCCGGAGGGACCGCACAGCATGAACACGCCGATCGGCTTGCTCGGATTGTCGAGTTTTGCGCGCGAGGTCTGAATGCGCCGCGCGATCATCTCGAGCGCATGGCGCTGGCCAATCACGCGCTGGTCCATCGTCGCCGCGAGGTTCAGCACGGCTTCGATTTCGTTTTTCACCATGCGACCGACGGGCACACCGGTCCAGTCCTGCACCACCGACGCGACCGCGTGCTCGTCGACGCTGGGCAAAATCAGCGGCGAGTCGCCTTGCAACTCGATCAACTTGGTTTGCAGCTCGGAAAGCTCGCCTAACAGCTGCGCACGATCCTCCGGCGTCAATGGCGGCGTGGCCGGCGTTTCGGCGACCGCTTTCTGTGAACGTGCGGCCTGCTCGAGTTTGCTACCGGTGCCCTCCACCGGTTCGCTGCCTTTACGCAACTGCGCGCGGATAGCCAGGATGCGATCGACCACTTCGCGCTCGGCCTGCCAACGTTTCTCGAGCTCGGCGAGACGTTCCTCGTTGGTCGCGAGGTTCGACGTCACCGCCGCTCGCCGGACGCTGGCATCGATGCCGACGGCCTCTTCGCGTCCGATGATCTCGCTCTCGATACGAAGCGACTCGATGGTGCGGCGAGAATCCTCGACTTCCGCGGGAACGGCGTGCTGGCTGATCGCGACGCGCGCACAGGTGGTGTCGAGCAGACTGACCGCCTTGTCGGGCAATTGACGCGCGGGGATGTAGCGATGCGACAGGCGGACGGCCGCCTCGAGCGCTTCGTCCAGCACCTGTACGCGATGATGCTTTTCGAGCACCGAGGCGACGCCTCGCACCATCAGAATGGCTTTCTCTTCGGTCGGCTCGGCCACCTGCACGACTTGGAATCGCCGCGTCAACGCGGGATCCTTCTCGATGTACTTCTTGTATTCGGCCCAGGTCGTTGCCGCAATCGTGCGCAACGTCCCGCGCGCAAGCGCCGGCTTGAGGAGATTGGCGGCATCACCTGTGCCCTGCGCGCCGCCGGCACCAATCAACGTGTGCGCCTCATCGATGAACAGGATGATCGGCGTGGGCGAAGCCTGCACTTCGTCGATGACTTGGCGGAGGCGATTTTCGAATTCGCCCTTCATGCTCGCGCCAGCCTGCAGGAGGCCGATATCCAATGTGAACAGCGAGACGTTCTGCAGCGCCGGTGGCACGTCTCCGCGAGTCAGCCGCACCGCGAAGCCTTCGACGACGGCGGTCTTGCCGACCCCAGCCTCGCCCGTGAGGATCGGATTGTTCTGACGCCGCCGCATCAGAATGTCGACGATTTGACGTATCTCCTCGTCACGGCCGGTGACCGGATCGATCTCACCTTTGCGAGCTTTTTCGGTCAAGTCGGTGGCAAAGCGTTTGAGCGCCTCCTGCTTGCCCATCTGCGCCGGCGCCACCGCTCCGCTCGCTTCCCCAGGGGCGGCGAGTGACGTCCCATCATTGGCGGCGAGCTGATCTTCGGGCGAGCCGCCGACGATGCGAGAGAAATCGCCCGTCAGCGTGTCGAGCTTGATGGCTTCGAACTGGCGGGAGATGGCGAACAAGGCGTTGCGCAGCGACGCGCGTTTGCAGGATGCCGACGACGAGGTGACCGGTGCGGACGCGAGACTCACCGAACATCAGCGTGGCATACACCCACCCGCGCTCGACGGTGCTCTCGACGTGCGGCGAGAAGTCCATGATCGCCGTCGCGCCCCGCGGCAGCCGATCGAGCGCCTCGGTGACGTCCTTGGCCAGGCGCGATGCGTCGACCTCAAATTTGCGCAAGATGCGATGCAGATCCGAGTCCTGAGTCTGGAGAATCTGCTGAATCCAGTGCACCAGCTCGACGTATGGATTGCCGCGCAGCTTGCAGAAGATCGTGGCGCCTTCAATCGCCTTGAACCCAAGACTATTGAGTTTGCCGAATAACGTGGCTCGCGAAATCTCACTCATGCACTCACTCCGACCCGTTGTTCGGTCCCAATAAGCGTTTCAGCGTTGAGGTAAAGATCTGAGGCGTCCGTGGATCTGTGCCGGTGCGCCAGCCACGTCGTCCATCCCAGCCGGCCACTCACCCCGAGGGTCAACGGCGGAATTTCATCCATCGCGAGCGTCAGGCGTACGTCCCACTCGAGCTCGAACGACAGGTACAGCCGCACCCAATCGACCAGTTGTCGAAGCAACGTGCCGGCGTGCCGGTCATCCTCGCCGCGCGGGTTGGGTCGTGCCGGAAGGAAGCTCTCGGTACTCGATGAGGGTGAGCGGTCCGGCGTGAATGCGGAATTTGTGCTGACAATCCCAGACGCGACGGCCGAGCACCGCTCCCGACGCCAAGGTTCGCACCGTCCCGCGCCAGTGCCGTTTGCTCGCGCGCGCCCGAGACTCATCCAGTGAGGGACAAACTCCTCCACCCGCGTCGGCACGCGGAAGAAGTGGCGAAGGACGGTCGCCAGTCCTTCGGCGTTGCGAACGTGGCGGACGAGCGCGCTCCCATGGAACAATTTCGCGACGTCAGCAACGCTGTCGCGATAGCGAAAGCCTGCCGGCATGACGCCAATCAACGCGGAGATATACCCGGCAAACAGGTCGGCGTCGGGGCGATCGCGGCCGATGTGAGGCTGCGCCTGCGCCCATGCGCGATAAAAGAGCGCAATGAAGCGATGCTGCAGCATGTCGAGGAAGCGGCTCAGCGTCGGATCGTCCGCATTGCGCAACCGCTCGCGCACGTACTCAGTGATGTGAAGCGGCAGCGGCCCGTTGGGACCGAGAAGGCCGAAGAGCCGGACCTGCAGCCTGGGGGTCTTTCCTGCCGAGGCCTCGAACGACGCGAGCGGCGCCGGCGCAAACGAAAGATCGGGATCCTGTCCCAGCCGCACCGGCTCTTCGCTCGGAAGCAGCGCTTCGCCCCAACGTGGCTTGGTTGCGTACAGACACTCGATCCGTCGCAACGTCTGGTAAAAATCGTAGCGGTACGTTGCGTCGGCGAGTTCCGCGAAGAACGCTACAGCGTCGGTCTCGCGCCCCATTGCGGCACCCATCGACCGATTTCGCCCCGGCTCTCGGAGCGCAGAACCATTTCGGTAAAGGAATTTATGGACACGTGACGCGCGAAGTAGCGTTCGAGCACCGCTCCAAGGAGGTAGGCGCTCCCGCCCTCGAATGCCATTTCGTCGACCGTGAGCGTGAGCTCGAGACCGCGGCCAAAGGCCAGTGGTCCCGGAACCCGCAGACGGCGCACGACCGGCTGCACCTTCATCGATCGGATGCCCTCGATCTGTTTTTTGTCACCGCCGTCCGGCGCGTAGAGCTCGAGCAAATCGCGTAGCGACGCCGCGCCTTTCTGTGGCGTGGTGTTGACCAGTGACAGGTAGTTGAGCGAGAGGTGGTTGATCGCACGCCACGAGACGGCGCCGTCGGTGAGCGGCGCATGCGGGCGTGTCGGGCCGGTGATGACGCGAATGCTCTTGACCGGCGCCGCGATGTCGAGGGACAAGTCGGTCTGGCTGCCGCCGACAGGCATCTGCAAGGGCAGATCGCGATTCGTACACTCCGCTTTGATCGACAGTTGGCGCAGATCAGCGCGGTACGGCGAATCCGACGGATCGACCAGCGACAGGAACACTTCGGTGCCGATGTAACTCGATCGGGATCCGCGCCGCTTTTGCGTCGACGATGGCAGGCGCGGTTCGCGGCGCGTCGTGAAATACGCCGTCTGCTGATGCCGATGATCGGAGCTGTGCGCGGCATACAGCGGCAGGAACGGTTGTTCGGTATCCTCGCCGGCGCCGTGACCCACGACTTCTGTGACTTTGTAGATTTCGAAATCGAGCGGGCGCGTGCGATCGGCGTTGACATGAAACTCGTGCGAGTTGCCCGAGATCTGCACGCGGTCCGCACGTTTCTCGAAGAGATTGATGGCGGGCGTGCAGAACAAGGCAAAGTTCGACTTGTCGACGACGCTTTCGAACGTCGGTTCGCCGCGGCCGAGCAGAATGACGAGCTCGAGCTCGGTGCCTTCGGCGCGCCGAATCGCCGACGACAAGCCCCCGACCTCGAAAAAACGATAGCGTTCGGGAAACGCGAAGTACTCCTGCAGCAGCCGATAGCCGTGAAACGACCGCAGGGTGACCGGCAAGAGCGCCTCGTCATCCTCGAAGCCGACCCGGCGCATATGTTTGGGCGTGAGGAAATCACGCGAGCCGGCTGTGCCCGCGGGCGACCCCACCAACACACCCACGGCGTTGCCGACGCAGAGCTCGTACAATTTGTTCGCGACATCGTCGGCGCCGGCCAGGAAAAAACAGAGCCGGTCGAGCGCCATCTGCGAAAACTTCAAGCCCGCGGTTGCCCTGATCCGGATTCGAACGCCACCCTTGATGCCTTGTCCGACCGGCAGTGTGTTGAGCGCAAGGTCGGGTGCGAACGAGAAATAGCTCGCCGACACAACCTCGATGGGCCACAGCGTGACGTCGTGCGCGGTGCGGAATTCACACGTCGTGACGTGGTCGACCGGCAGCGCCCCTTGCATGGTGGTGTCGCGCGGGACCTTCTTGAAACCCGTGGCAAGGTTGGGGTCGTCGGCGTCCGGCGTAAATTGCGCGACGAGCATCGACGGCGTGGGTGCGAGGTAGTGCGGGTAAACGATGTCGAGCAGGGCTTGCGTGAAGCGGGGAAACTCCGCCTCCAACTTCAACTGCACACGGGCGGCAAGGAAACTCACACCCTCGAGGAGGCGTTCGACGTACGGGTCCGCCACTTCGAGGCCGTTCATCGACAGACGACCGGCAATCTTGGGGAAGTGCTGCGCGAACTCCATCCCCATCTCGCGCAGGTGCCGCAACTCGATGTTGTAGTGGTCGAGGAGACGAGGGTCCATCAGACCGCCCGCGATCGGGCCAGATCTTGAATCTCGACTTTGCCAGTCTCGAGATCGATCTCGGTGCGAACCAGCAACTCCAGTGGCACCGGTTGGGCCCACAACTGACTGTGAATCTCGACGCCGATGACGTTGTGATGGTCGATGGCGCTCGCGTGCACGAGTGCCTTGACGCGCAGGCTCCCCGGCAGAATGCGTGGCTCGAAATCGACAATCGCCTGGCGGATCGAGCGTTCGAGCTCGATCACGTCGATGGCGGCGGCGGACCGTCCCGACAATGCCGGCAGACCGAAGTTGATGACCGAACGGCGTGCGGCCGGTGCGTCGCTCAGATCGACACTCGCTTCGAGCCGTGTTGCATTGAACAGCCAGGCGAGGTCGCGCAGTACGGCGCGTCGGAGCTGCGCTTTGGTCATCACGCGTCGCTCGCGTGTTTCCTGATGCTTGTGGGGCTCCTCGTCGGTGAGGCGATCGAGAAGCGCCGGCTGCAGGCGCTCCTGAGGTGTGAGCTCAGGCATCAGGTGCCGCCGGGTCTGGTGCGACGCTGGGGGGTTCCATGATGATCGATCGAACATCCATCAACGGGTGGTCGCCGCCATCGGTGGAAAGGATGCGCTGTCCCACTCCGTGGAAGACGTCGGGCGCGGTTTCGTTCCAGATGGTTTTTCGCGCCAGGCGAACCTGCGCGTCGTCGGCCGACTCCGATCCCGGATAGCGAGTGGGAATCACACCAACCGCTTCGCCGCCGTTGCTGAACATGAAATGTGCAGGCATCCAGACGACGTCACGCAGATCGACCGGCGCCTCCAACTCGATGCGGGCGACGCGCGAAAACGGCACCCAGTAGTAGCGGCCGTTGATCACCGCCTCGCACACGGGGCCGATACGCATGTCGGCGTCGGCAATCCATTCGAACGGCTGTCCATCCACCGAGCCGGCGGTGGCGGGAGCGGCGTCGAACGCGCGTTGGCGAAGCGTTTCCGATTGGTCGCCGTCGGGCGTCGCGCGGGTGAGGAGCGATTCGATCAGCAACGCAAGCCACTGATCGGGTTCCCCGAAGATCATCGGCGAACGCTTGCCGGAAAACACCTCGATCCGCAGCTGCTCGCAGCTGAGCGCCTCGCGATACATCTGCGCCATGGCGAGCGTCGACGCGTCAAGTTCCGCGGCGACATCGAGCTGCGTGCGCGCGCGGCCCCACTCGCCCATGACGCAGAGGAGTTGAAAGAGGAACACGCGCAACTCCGACTTTTCAGGTGCCTTGCGCACCTGCTCCTGGAGATCGCGCAGTGCCGCATCGAGGTTGCCCTCGCGTACGGCCTGTTCGGCGTCCTTAACAGACATGGGTCAGGTCCGCATCACCGACGTCATTGTTCCCGTGTGCTCTCGAGTGCGTAGGTCTCGAAGACGTTTGTGCCGCCGCCGACGCCTCCCAATGAGTCCTGCGGCGTATAACTGACTTTGACCTTCGCAAAGCCCAGTTTGAGACGTTCCACCAGCTCGGCATTCTCGGATTCCGCCTTCACGGCGGTGACGCGTACGTCTTCGATGTCGATCCAGAAGTACTCGAGTGGTTTCGTTCCCGCTTTCCGTACCGTGAGGCGGGCGGTTTTGACCAGCTTGTTGTTTTTGAGGTAGTTCATCAACGTCGGCGAGCTCTGATCGACGCGTTTGATGATCAGGAGCTCGCTGATTTTTGCCTTGCCGGTCGCGAGGCCGGTCGCGACGGAGACCGACGCTTCCAGGCCCCATGCCCACGCCACGACGTCGATCTCGCCCTTGTGGTCGGCGTCACCGGCTTCGCCGGTGACGCCTTCCATCTTCAAGAACATATCGTGGACTGCCACAAGTCGACCTTTCTAGACGGACAGCGCCGCCTATATTTTCTTGTTGGCTGCGTAGTCGTACTTCTGCTTGACCTCGCCGCCCAGGCTGCCGTCGGCCTTCTGCTCTTTGTAGGACATCTCGATCTTCGCGAAGTTGAGGCTGACCTGTTCGAGCGGCACGATGTCGCCATTGGCCGAGCCGCCGACCTGGTACGAACTGACCAGCACATCTTCCATCGTGACCTTGAGATAGTCCAGCTGGCCGCCGCCCGCCTTGCGGGTCGTCAACACGGCCTTTTTGAAATGCTGCCCGGTGGCGCAGCCAATCATCAGGACGGGGGACGCTTTATCGAGCTTCTTGACGAAGCTCATATCGTTCGCCACGACCTTGCCCGCGCCCATTCCGCCACCATGTCCGGCTGTGCCGGAGTTCGACTGACCCCAGCTAAACGATTCCAGCTCGATTTCGCCCTTGTGTGCGTCGTCGGTGGACTCGGCGTCCACGCCTTCGATCTTCAGAAAATAATCTACTGCTGCCATGGGACTCTCCTACGAGGGACGTGCGTCTGTGACACTGACACTACTCTCCGTGAGATTAACCGCCGCCTTTGAGTGACGGCAGCTTCGAGACCAAGCGAAGCGAAACGGTCAAGCCCTCCAGCTGATAGTGCGGGCGGAGGAAAAACTTCGACGAGTAGTAACCGGGGTTTCCCTCGACCTCTTCGACGACGACCTCCGCAGCTGCGAGCGGCTTCTGGGCTTTCGTGGTTTCCGACGAATTGGCCGGATCGCCGTCCACGTAATTCATGATCCACGTGTTCAGCCACCGGCGCATGTCTTCGCGTTCCTTGAACGAGCCGATCTTGTCGCGCACGATGCACTTCAAGTAGTGCGCGAAGCGGCAGCACGCGAACATGTAGGGGAGACGCGCCGCCAGGTTTGCATTCGCGGTGGCGTCGGGATCGTCGGTACTCGGTCGGCTTCTGCAGCGACTGCGCGCCGATGAACGCCGCGAAATCCGAGTTCTTGCGATGCACCAGCGGCATGAAGCCGTTCTTGGCGAGCTCCGCTTCCCGTCGATCGCTGATCGCGATCTCGGTCGGGCACTTCATATCGACGCCACCATCGTCGGTGGGGAAGGTATGAACGGGAAGGCCCTCGAGCGCGCCGCCGGATTCGACGCCGCGGATGCGGGAGCACCACCCATACAATTTGAACGACCGCGTGATGTTGGTCGCCATTGCATAAGCGGAATTGGCCCAGGTGTAACGCGTGTGGTCGGCAGAGGCGGTGTCTTCTTCGAAATCGAAAGCCTCGACCGGATCGGTCTTGGCGCCATACGGAAGACGCGCGAGGAAACGCGGCATCGCCAAACCGATGTAGCGCGAGTCGTCCGACTCTCGCAGCGAACGCCACGCCGCGTATTCCGGTGTTTGAAAATCTTCGTCAGATCGCGGGGATTGGCGAGTTCCTGCCACGACCCCATTTGCATGACGGTCGGGCTCGCCCCTGCGATAAATGGGCAATGGGCCGCCGCCGCCGTCTTCGCCATCTCCCCGAGCAGTTCGACGTCTGGCGGACTCTGATCGAAATAGTAGTCGCCGACGAGGCAGCCAAATGGTTCGCCACCGAACTGCCCGTACTTCGGCCTCGTAGATGCTCTTGAACAAAGGGCTCTGATCCCAGGCGGTCCCTTTGTAGCGTTTCAGTGTCTTGCCGACTTCCAGTTTGGAAATGTTCATGACACGTATCTTCAACATCTCGTCGGTTTCGGTATTGTTGACGAGGTAACTCAGTCCCCGCCACGCGCCTTCGAGCTTCTGAAAGTCTTCGTGATGCAATATGAGGTTGATCTGTTCGGTCAGCTTCTGATCGAGCTGTGCGATGATCGCCTCAATCGATTGGACGACATCTGTACTGATTAGTTGCGTATCGGCCAGCGCCTGTTCGGCGAGCGTGCGCACCGCCCGTTCGACGGCTTCCTTCGCCTGATCGGTTTTAGGCTTGAATTCTTTTCTCAGAAGGGAATCGAATTCACTGGCTTCGACGGTCCCAGTTGTCGTCTGACTAATCTGCTGGGAATTTGGTTCGGCCATACATGTTCTCCGCGGACAAGGTCACCTGAATTAGGACGAAGAGTTTTCCGTCGACTCGTTCTTGGCCGCCGCAAGCGTCTTGAGCAGCGCCGGATCCTGCAACAACTTGCTGACGAGCTCCTCTGCGCCGCTCTTTCCATCCATATACGTAATGAGATTGGAAAGCTGCTGACGCGCCTCGAGCAGTTTCTTGAGCGCGTCCACCCGGCTCGCGACGGCGGCCGGCGAGAAGTCCTCCATGTTTTCGAAGGTCAACTCGACGCTCAGGTTTCCCTCACCGGTCAGCGTGTTCGGCACCTGGAACGCCACGCGCGGCTTCATCGCTTTCATTCGACTATCGAAATTATCGATGTCGATTTCGAGGAATTTCCGGTCGGCGACCGGCGGCAGCGGTTCGCTGGGCTTGCCCGACAAGTCGGCGAGCACGCCCATGATGAACGGTAACTGAACCTTTTTTTCCGCGCCGTACAACTCGACGTCGTACTCGATCTGGACGCGCGGCGCCCGGTTCCGGGCGATGAACTTTTGACTACTGACTTTTGCCACGTCCTACCTCCTGTCACCAGCGATGAACCCCACGCGTTGGGGCATGAACTCCGTCTAGTCCTTGAGTCCGCCTGCGGCGCGCGCCTGCTTGACGGCGTCGGGAGCAATATCCGCGAGCACCTCGAGAAAACCGCGCGAGACGAGACCCTTTGCCCGGTCGCAAAACAGCGGCACCGGGCTGGATGGCTCGTTCTTCCGAAAAAAATCTGCGACCGCCTCCAACGCGCGGATCGCGTCTTCGCGCGACCGAATCTCCCCGGTGAAGCTCTTCGCGGGGGCACCCGCCACTGCACCGCTGTCGCTAGAGTCTACGTTTGCGCCAGGGCGGGCGGCCAATTGTGCGCGAAGTACTTTGTCGATTCTGCCGAGTGGGACCGACAGGGCCTCGAATTCCGGGGCCGCTTCGGTTGCCACGTCCCTGCGCATCTTAGCGTCAATATCCTTGAGCGCCTGCGCGGCGCCAGCCACGCCCTGGAGCAGACCGCTCAACTCCTCGATGGGCAGCGCCGCAAACGCGGCGTTAATCTGCGCTTCGTCCGGACGCCCTTCCCCCCTGCTTGGCGCAATTTGACCCGTCGCCAAATCGATATCGCGCAAACTGAATGTGCCGTGCTGACGGTTGCTCACGATCGGCACACGCCGCAGGCGCTCGACGACCGCGATCGGATCGGCGAAACAGTTCAGGGCACTCCGCCGAACCACGCCATCGCCATCGATGAGCGGATAGGTTTGTTCCCAGAAGGCTTCGAGCCAATGCGATGCGATGCGGACGGTTTCCGTAAACGCCGGTAACCCGTCGGTCCGAAGCGAGGCGGCGGCCAAGTGCGCCAGCAGTCGTAAATCCTTGCTTTGCCGCAGCGCCTCGAGCGATTTCTCTTTGATTTCTCCCCAATCCGGCGGACGCTCGTCCCGATCCTCCACCGTTTTCGGGCTTTCGCTGGCCGAATCGATGACCGGCTCGAGAGGCTTCGTACGACCGTAAAGGCGATATCCGTCAAACGATGCTAATAAGGCACTGTCTTCCAGATTCTGCCCACACGGCTGTTCCGCAGAAATCGGTTCGAGCAACTCGGGCCGCTGCCATCCCGCACTCATGTCCGCACTCTAGTCCCCTACCTCGACCGCCCAGCCGCCGCATTCTACAGAGATCATTGCAATGTACCAAGCTCAAATCCTGAGGAGTATTCGCCTCATTCGTCAGATCCTCACGTCGCTCCCCAAGGCCTCGACGACGAGAGCCGTGACGTTGTCGGGCGCACCCGCCTCCAGGCTGGCGTTGAGAAGGCCTTCGATCGTCACCTCGATATCCGGGTGCTGCATCCACTGTTCGATACTGTCGTCCGGCACCGTGCGGGTCAGGCCGTCGGAGCAGAGCAGAAAGCGGTCGCCGGCGTACACGTCCTCGTCACGGACATCGAGCATCAAGCCGGCGGTGACGCCGACGGCCCGCGTCACCACATTCGAGCCCACACGGCCCGCTGAAACCGAGGCGCTGTGGTCACTGGTCAACTGCTGCAATCGATTCGCCCGCAGCCGGTAGATCCGGCTATCTCCAGCCCACAGCACTGCGGACTGACGGCCCCGAATCAGCAGCACCACCACCGTGCTGCCCATCTTCATGCCACGCAGTGAACGCTGTGACGTGCGGAGCAGATGATCGTTGACGTCGCGAATGCGGTCGCGAACGGCATCGACCATCTGTTCGAATGTCGGCGTCGGCTCAAAATCCGAGAGCGAATCGCAGACCATCCGGCTCGCGACGTCGCCATCAGTGTGGCCTCCGAGGCCGTCCGCGACCGCCCAGAGGCCAATCTCCGGCCGCTCGAGATACGCATCCTGATTGACGCTGCGCACGCGCCCGACGTCGGTGGCCGCGGTTGAGCGACACTCGATCACCGGCATCGAGAGGGGCAGGGTTGCGTCGTCGCTGTCTGGGATTTCGACCGATGCCGCAACCTTTTGCCACCGCTCCGCGGACCATGTGCCGTCGAGAAACGCTTTGAACGTGTCCGGGTGTGGAAGACCCTTGGTGATCAGGCAGCTGGGGGTCACCGCGGACGAGCCGTCGGTCCACCACAACGAGATCGGGTCGTAGAGCTCGGCGAGGCGGTGCGACAGGAGCTGCGACAACACCGGCGCCAGTTGCTCAACCGAGCCCAGCGGCATTTGCCACGCGGCGCCAGCCTTGTCCGCCAGGAGCGCCGAGGCTGTGCGATCGAGAATCACCGGGCCGCGCGCCGACGCGAACGCCAGCGCTTCCCCGAGCCGCACCAGACGGCCGTCGAAGCCATCGAAATCGATCTCCACTTGCGCGAGCGCCTCGACGATCAGCTGTTCGGATGTTTCGAAAAATGCCGTCGCGTCGGTCGCGGCGGCGATGACATTCGTGTCCTCTGGCATTTCGCACACGACCGTGAGGGGGAAATAGCGGCCCACACGATCGACGCTCGGCGCCACCACTCCAAGCAGCGGCGCTGGTCCACACACGTGAGCCGCGCAGGCGAAACGCCAGACCGGGCTGGTCAGATAGAGGTCGAGCCAACTCTCGCCCAGTGTCGAGCGACTTGCGGCCATGCACTGCTGCAGCCACGCGTCCCAGACGTCGACGAACGCGTCCGATGTCCGGCGCCGAAGGAAATCGCCGTGGCTGGGGAGTTTGCCGTACAGGCCTACGTCCACAATGTCACGACCCGCCGCACGTGAACCGCTGCCACTCGCCGCTCGCAAAGGGGTTGTGCACGGTCACGGCCTCGAGGGCGATGTTCGCTTGAAGACCCTTGACAGTGACCGTGAGGATGTTACGGATGTCGGAGTCGCGCGTGAGCTTCGAACGTTCCAGAAGTTTGAACCACGCCCACGGACCGTGAAATTCTTCTTTATACGGAATCGCATAACGGCCGTCGAAGCTGGCCTGCACGAACGAGGCGCGAGGGCCTGGCCATTTGATCGTGTACAGCCGCCGCGGCGCCTGAGAGTCGATCACAGCCCCTTCGATGTCGAGCTGAAACCGTGTCGCCGCCTGATCGAAGTCAAGCAACATCGCCGCGAACTGCATGCTCGGCAGCTTCGCCTCGCCTTGAAAGAACACCTCGCGAACGTCAGCGGCGTTTTGAAACACGCGCAGCATGTCGACCGACAGACGCGTGTCTGCGCCCGGAACCCACCGCCAGGGTTTACGCGACGTATCGGTAAGCGGCGCGAGATGAGTCCGGAAGAAATTGTCGAACACGCCATTGTTGCCGAAGAGCGTCGCGAAATCGATCAGCGGCACATCCCGGTCACTGCCTGGCGTGAAGGGATACCGGCCGGCGACGATGCGGTTGCATTCGGGCAACACTTGCTGACGGAAGAGCGTACTGACGGTGTCATCCCGCTCGGCGGCGGCCTGCACGGCGGCCCGCTCCAGGATGGCGACTTCTTGCTTCTGCTTCTTGTCGGTCTCGACAGTGATCGTCGTGGACGTCCCCGTCCAGATGCGCTCCACCAAGGAATGGAGTGCCGGTGGCAGGGTCTGACTTTGCTGCCGCAGTTGGGAGAGCGACTCGACAATCGCGGGGTCGGTCTTCGCTTTCGAGATGTCGCCAGCAGCGGCAACGGCGTCCCACGCCGCACGGACGCGCGCGATGTGGGTGATGAGACGGTCGATTGGCGTCTGTCCCGGTTCGCCGTCCATTAAACGGTGGTAGGGCTGAAAGTGCGCGGTGATGAGCCGGCCTGGCGTGATCGTCGCGACACCCGCCGCTTGCTGGAGTTTGCCCAACTGCTCTTTGATGTTTCTGCCCGCCGCCGCGATTGCACCCGGGACCGGTGGCGGAGGAGTCGTCGATGTGAACTTCGTGTTATCGACGACGATCGCCACGAGACGGCGGAGTGGAGACCCGGGTCCGCCAAGCAACTCGAGAACCGGGCCGATGTCGTCCGCTGTTTGTACCGGTGCGAGCTCGAGGTCGGCGAGCACGCGATCCCAGGCGTCGATGTAGTCGCGCTCGTAGAGCGTAATCACCTCGTTGGTCAACTTCGCCGAGTCGGCGTACGAGGTGCCGCGATCGCCGAGGACCCAGTCGTCGGCGGCGAACTGTTTGACGAGGCCGAGTCTGCTGCTCGTATCGGTGACGTCGCTGAAGACGGCTTTCGAGTAGACGGCGGGTAGTGGTTGCGTGAGGCTGATGCCGCTCTTGCGCCGGATCAGGTCAACGCCGCCAACAGCCGGTTGCACGAGCGACACCGCACGCGTCGTATCCTCGGCCGACTGCCGTTGAATTTCGCGGTAGATGATGCTGGCTACCGAGGCCTGTTGAATGGTTCGGCGGGACTGCGTGACGAGCGTCATGTCGAGCGGCAGAGGCGGCAACCCGCCACCATCGGCCAGTCGGCTCTTGAAATGCGTCCCCAGCGTCGGCGCGTTGTTCCCTCCGGCAGCGTTCGCCAGACCCCATTCGAGATCCGCCCGCTGTCCCAGGAATTCGCGGTCGAGATGCGCGGGATCGTTGAGCATCAGATACGCCTTGAGCGGCTCGTACAGCTTTTCTGGATCCCCCTTTTGGTCGACCACGCGCTGCCGCAGGCGGGCCGCGGCGTGCGGCAACAGCAGGCTATCGAGTTCGCGCATGTACGCGTCGCGAGCCGATTCGCCAAGAGCCTTGCCTTGATAGAGTCCCCATCGCATTGCCCACGGCACCTCGCTCCGGTATTGGTTCGCCGAATCGGCCAGGGTGCGCACGGCATTGAGACGCGCCAGCAATCGCTGCGGCGTCGCCGTCGCGGTGACGGCCGGCACCTTCTGAAAGGTGGCGAGATCGCTGGCCACGTGGGCGAGATACGCCTGATTGCGCTGATGACTCACGGTCAAGGCGACGACGCCGAGAGCAGCGATGAGCGCAACCGCCGCGTACGCGCCAAGATGCAGGGCGGCCTTGGCGACTTCGCCGCGCCGATCGGAGCCGGCCAAACCGGACTCTCCGATCATGACCTCCTTGAGGAGCCGTTCGACGAAATAGGCTTTGCCCCGGCCCCCGGATGGAACGACGGCTTCGGCGCTGAGACCAAAGCCGCGGCCGATCGCGCCTAACAGCCGATCGATCGGCGTGCCTTCCTGGGTGCCGCTGGTCAGGTACACGCCGCGCAGCAGGACCTGCTGTTCGAATCGAGTCGTGGCAAAGACGTCGGTGACAAACGCCGCCAACGGATCGCGAAGCGCGGCCATCTGCTGCGGAAACGCAAAGACGCGCGTCCGGCGACGCACGTCCCGATCCTCTTCCACCCGCGCAGCGACCCGATCGTTGAGACGCTCGATGAGCGCATCGAACTCCGCGGGAAAGGCCTGCGCCGAGTCGCCGGTGCGTGTCTCCTCGTACGGGAACGTCACGCCCCACACCTGCGCGCGTCCCTCGTGCGACAAGTCGTCGAAGTACTCGGTAAAACCAGCCACCAGGTCGCACTTGGTGACCATCAGGTACACAGGGAGCTGAATGCGCAGTTCGCGATTCAGTTCAATCAGACGATTGCGTGCGGCTTCGACGTGCTCGTCGCGTTTTGCGTCGCTCTGCACCATCAGATCGTGGGCACTGATGGTGAGAATGACGCCGTTGATCGGGCGCCGCTTGCGATACTTCCGCAGCAGGCTGAGAAACTCCGCCCACCCGGCGCTGTCCGAGGACGCGTCGGAATCCTGGGTCGTGTAGCGGCCTGCCGTGTCGAGAAATATCGCCTCGTCGGCGAACCACCAGTCGCAGTTGCGCGTGCCGCCAACGCCTTTGAGCGCCCGACCGCTGCGCGCCTCGAGCGGAAACTTCAGCCCAGAGTTCACCAGCGCCGTGGTCTTGCCGGACCCGGGCGCGCCGATGATCACGTACCACGGCAACTCGTACAGGCTGTGACCGCTTCTGCGTTTTTGCTTGAGGGTCGAGACGGCTTCTTCAAAGCGCTCGCGCAGCTTCACCGCCTCTGCCGATGGTTGTGCCTTGTCGGGAATCGCCTGCTTCAGCACCGCGGCGACGAGATTGTCGCTGGCGCGGAAGGCGCGGAGCCGTTTCACCAGCCGGATCAGAAGCCAGAGGCCAATCACCGCGGCAATGACGTAGAGACGTACGGTGGGCGAGTCGAGCGGCCGGTAGTCGGCAAACTCGAACAGGGGACCGGCGAACCAGATCAACAAGGCGACTAACACGAACCCTGTGATCAGCAGCAGCACACGAGCGAACTTCGCAGGAATGCAAGCATGGCGTGCTCAGCGTATGTGCGTCGATACGCGCGCGTTGGCGCGGTGCAAAGGCGGCGTCATCTTACGCTCCCGGCTCGTGGAAAATCTCGACGCGCCGGTTCCGTGCGCGATTCGCGGGCTCGGACGCGGGTGTGTACTCCGGCTGCGAAGACCCGCGACCGATCGCGTTGAGTCGTGCCGGATTGTCAATCGTGCGCTGCAGGACGCGCACGACGCTCAATGCGCGCTCGCGCGAGAGTTCGAAGTTGTCGCGATAGCGGAGCGACCTGAGTGGCTGATCGTCGGTGTGACCCTCGATGCGCACGCGACCCGGCAGCTGATTCAACGCCCACGCGACGCGGAGAATGGTGCCTTCGTGCGTCGGGTTGAGCGCGGTTCGTCCCGACGCGAAGAGGTCGCCCGCCGGAAGCGTGACAATCGACGTCGCTCCGCGCTCGGTCACTTTCAGCACGCCGCTGGCCTCTTCGTCTTTGAGCAATTGCTTGAGCGTCGGACCAGGAGGCTTTGGACGGGGCGGCGGATCTTGATACCCAATCCCGGCGAGCGCGATATGCAGCGGTTCGGCCGCTCGCGCCAGCCTCGTCTGGTAGACCATGAACGCCACGACCAGAACCGCGAGACCGGCCGCCGCGACCACCCACCACGGAAGGTAGCGAATCAACCGATGACGTCGATCCTCGAGTCCGCGCCATTTCAGCGACAGCTCCGAGGGCGGCGTTCCGCGATGCGTGCGGATCTTGCGGTAGAGATCGTGTTGGACCTCAGCGAGCTTTTCGTGCCCACGCCCGTCGAGGTGATACTTGCCCTTGAAGCCGAACGCGAGCACGAGGTACTGCAGTTCCATCAGGTCGATGTGGTGATCGGGATCCGAAGAGATGCGATCGACCATCTCGAAGAACTTCTCACCGCCCCACGCCTCGCGATGCAGTGCGACCAGGAGCGGGTGCTGCGCCCATTCGCTTTGGGCACCCCACGGCGTGCCAAGCACCGCCTCGTCGAGGGCCGCGCACAACACATAACGGGCGGCGATGACCGTCTCGTTCGGCACGCCCAGTGCGCGCGCTTCGCTTTCGAACGTGCGCATTTCGACCAGCGCCTGGCGACGCAGATCGGCTACGTCCATGGCCGACAAGGCGCCGCGCAACTGGCCGGCCAGGAGCAGCAGCGGGCTCGCGGCTCGCACCAGCGGGTTGAGGCCGATACCAAGCCGGCTACGAACCTCCGGCGTAAGCGGATCGGCTAGCGCGGCCGCCGGCACGGATCCGATCCGCGACCGCGGAGGTTCACCCGACGAGCGTTTGCCTGCTCCCGGTTGTGGCCGAATGAAGGTGCCGTCTGGCCGACCGAAGGGATCGTGATTGTCGGGCATATCTGCTCATCCGCTCATCCGCGAATCGCCCAGAATTCCATCGTCAATCCAGGGAACTCTCCGGCAACGTGCAGCGCCACGCCGCCGGAGTTTTTGAGCTGGTCCCACAGATCGCTGCTCTGGTCGAGCTCGAAGTACGCGAACCCGGCATGAAACGGGATCTGCCGGGGTGCGACGGGCAAGGCCACAACAGGAACGCCCGGCAACGCCAGTCGCACCAGGTCTGTGATTTTCTCGACCGGCCCCACCTTCAACTGCGATGGAAACCGGCGCCGCAACTCCTCGGCGGGCACTTCAGCCCGCGCCGCCAACACGAACACAGCGGAGGTGTACAAACTGCGCTCCGTCACGATCGCCACATGGATGCCGTATTTGCGCGGCTCGAGTGGAATCGCGACGGCATTCTGCTCCAGCACAACGCTGAGTGATGTTCGTAGGGACGCCACCACAGGTTCAAAAGTTTCGCGCAGCCGATCGTGCCGGTAACTCGGAAACTTCGGCGGTCGCTTCAACGTCGTGGTGAATGTCGCCAGTTCTCCTGCGGCCGCGACGAACGCGCGAAAGAGTTCCTCGGGATGCACCCGCCCCGAGTCGGCAAAGTGCGCCAGCAAGGGCTCGTATCGGTTGACCGTTTGCAGCGTCAGGAAGTCGGCAAATTCAGCGGCGGCACCGCGGCCGGTGGCTGCGACTCGTCCGCCGAGTGCATCCCCGCGCTGGTGGAATAACCCGAGCAACTCGGTGGTGAGCGACGCCAGCCGCGACGATGTGGCGCCGTGCAGGACCGTCGGGATGAAATTGTCGGACAACACGACCTGGTTATCAGCGCGACGTTCGATGACGTGGGCCAATGGGATGGCCGCGTACGCTTGGGTGATGTCGCTGGCCAGCAGGAAACGCGTCCGCAGCGCCGCCACTTCCAAGAGCGCCGCATTCCCGTCGTTCGACGTCGCGTCGCGTGCGTGCAGTTCCATGATGCTCTGGCGCGCGAGTTGATCGGTATCGCCTGTGCGATCGACGTCGAGTTCTCCTGCGCGCCGCAGCGGCACGGCCAAGTATGAGAATCTGATCGCGCACCTGAAGACCGATATCAAGCGGCTCCGGGACCGGTCCATCGTCCGGCAGGCGAAACGGCGTGCCATCGGGGAAGACTCCCGCGAGGCGGCGCACGCCAAATTTCCCGATGCTCAGGAAATCCCGTTCGATTTCGAGCTCGGTAAATCCCCAGCTGTACGCGTGCGAGGCTGTGACAACGCGTCTCGACATACCGCTCGAGATATCGATCTTGCTGCTGAAAGTGCTGCGGCTGGAGGAACAGTCCTTCAGACCAAATAACCCGGTTATAAACAGACATTCGCGTCCATAGGCCGAACGGCAACGGCGAATCTTGCCGGGCGCATTCGTGCCGCTCAATCTATACCGAACGCCCGTCAACGGTCCATGCATAGTAGCGCTGGCCGGCGGTCAAGGATTGCGCTGTTGACGCTCGGTTTCGAGTCGATTCAACTGCTCCTCATAGGCTTTGACGAACTCCTCGCCAAACCATTTGCGGAACGTGCCATCGACGTCAACGAGTAGTTGGCGCGTCTTTTCCCGGTAGGCATCCCAATAGCGCAACTTCGCCGGCACACTCAGCAACGCGCCCTTCTTGAACCGCCGGTCGAATTGTTCTTCAAGGCGCTCGGCGTCGAATTCGGCGAGCATGGCCTCAAACGCCACGCGTAAGCCGGCCAGCATCGCGAGCTGGTGGTCGCGCAAGTCGTCAAAGGCATCAGCGAAGGCCTCGACCGGTTTGAGATACGCCGGGTTGCGCTTGACCAGCAGATTGTGGAGCGCGTCATCGACGTTCGCCGAAAACTTCAACGGATTGTTGTCGGCAGGCCTGAACTGCGTCTGACGCATGCGAAGTTCGTCTTTGACCTGCTGCCGCGCGCGCAACAGGTCCATCACGCCGGTGACGACGACCTTGAGGATTTGACCAAAGTTCTCGGCCAACTCCGGCGTCACTGGCACGTTCCCCAATCCCACACCGGCGAGAATGGCCGCCAGATCGCCTTCCGGCGCGCGCACGCCCGACACAACCTTCGCCGCTTCCTTTGCGTCGGGCGGTGTCGTCGCGACGGGCTGGGCTGTCCGCGACTGCCGCGGTGCGGCCACGGATTCGCGCGCGGCTGGTCGCGGAACGGCAACCGGCGAGCGCTTCGAATCCCGCGGAGCCTCGGCCCGATCGACGACGGGCGCGGCCGGCTCACTCGGCGCCGGACGCATCACGCGTGGCACATTCGACGGAGCATCGGGCGCCATCGGGTCGTAATCCGGAGGAATTGAGACAGGCGCAGCGGCCGGCGGGGAAGGCGGCGGCTCAAAGGCGACGCGCGGCGGCTGATAGTGTCCCGCCATCGGGTCGTGCCGCTCGAGTTCTTCGGCTGTCAGAATCTTGTCCTTGACGTGGGGTTTCGGCTCGCTTTCACGTTCGCGGCCGCCGAGCAGCTTGAGCGGGTCGACTTCGTAGGGCGACTCGTCGTCAGCGGAAAGCGGGTCCGATGTGGCGAGCGGACCAGGACGGCCGGGCGACAAGATGTCTCCCTGCGCGAACGGATCATCGTCTCCCTGAAAACGAAGGGCCCGTGCATCCGCGTCCTCTTGGACGGTGACCTGGATCTCGTAGGGCTCGATGAAGAGACAATCGCCCGATTGCAGGGCGTGTGGCCGACCCGGTGTGAGTCGATTGGTCGTCGAGTTCAGAAAAACGCCGTTGCGACTCCGGTCTTCGATGTAGAACACACCGCTGCGGTAGGTAATGACCGCATGGCGGCTGGAGACCTTGTTGTGCGGAAGCACCCAATCATTGCTCTTGTCCCGACCGATGCGACCGCCGTCCTCGTGGAATGTGCGTTGACGAGCGCTGGGCAGCGCAGTCGGCGTTGTAATGATCTCCAGCGTCAAGGTCACGGCGTCGGCCCTTTTGATGAGTCTAGCAGCGCTTGGGTCAACTGCCGCAAAAGCAATTGCATGGCCTAGCTTCAAACGGGTATGCTCTTGCGCGCTCGGGTCCGCGCGACGCGGCTGAGAGTGATCGTGAGCAGGAGGCGGGATGTCCGTCAACGTTCAACGCGTATTTGTCGCCTTTGCGATTTTCGTGGCGAGTTCCGCACTCGCCGCCGACACGGCGTTTGCCCAAACCCCGGGTGCGCCGGTTGTCACGGTGCTGCCGAACAACACGGTGCTGATCAGCTATGACGCGCCCGTCACGCCCCCGAGTGACACGCTTCTGCTTGCCACGCTTAACGGGTCGGAGATCGGTCCCTTTCTGATCGGAGTGAACACGGTCGTAGGTTCCGGAGGGCCAATCGCGCCGGGGGATTACACCGTCCAGGTGTTCTGGCAGACGGGCGTGGTCTCGCCGGTGACGGCGTTTACGGTACCGCCTATCCAGACGACCATTTATCCCGCCGTCGTCACTGGCAATACGGTCATGCTCACGTGGGATCCGCTGCCGGCCGCCACGGGGTACGATCTCGAAGTGTTCATCGTGGACACTGCGCAGACGTTCAATCTGCTCGTCGGTAACCAAACCAGCCTGACGGTTCCCGACGTGCCGGCGGGGAGCTACGTGGCCCGGGTGCGGGGCCGCAACGCCTTTGGCGTCGGACCTTACTCGGACAAGATCCTCGTCAATATTGGACCGACCATACGCGTTCGCGATCTCGAGGTCACGCTGACGTGGAACACGCTGGTTGATATGGACCTGCACGTCATCGAACCGAGTGGCGCCCACGTGTACTGGGAGAGCAAAAACGGACGCACCGCGTTTCTCGACGTCGACAACACCACCGGATTCGGTCCCGAGACGATCTCCGTACGGCAGGGCGTTGCGGTTGCGGGCGTCTACGAAGTGTTCGTCGTCCAGCACAGGGGCGACGCACCAACGACCTCGACGGTCGCGATCACCCTCAATGTCGGTTCGGCAGGTGCGCAAACGGCCCTCTTTACGCGGCAGAGCGTCGGCGGGAGTAATTCGACCCGATATAACGTCGCCCTCGTGGATGTGAGGAGCGGAACGGTCGCGGAAAACGGCGGAACGCGCATCAGCGATGAGGCGCTTGACGCATCCGAGGGCCGCAAGAAGCCGTAAACACACGACGCGGATTGTGCGATTTCGCCGCGCCCTCTCGTGAGCCGGCAGTTGCGACGCACGTGTCACAATTACCGCCGTGCTCAGGCCCAGGACGGTCCGGGTCACGCGATACGTGACGCCGCTGCGCGAAGGCGGTTCGCTGCCGGCGATCGTCGAAGCCGACGACGACGGCATGTACGTGCTGAAGTTCCGCGGCGCGGGGCAGGGGCCGCGGGCGCTGGTCGCGGAGCTGGTGTCGGGAGAGATCGCCCGGCGCTCGGCCTGCCGGTGCCGGAGATCGTGTTCGCCGAGCTCGATGCCGATCTGGCGCGAACCGAGCCCGACCCTGAGATCCACGCCCTGATCAGGAACAGCGCCGGGCTGAATCTCGCGCTCGACTACCTGCCCGGGGTCGGTCACCTACGATCCCGATCGTGCACAAGCTCGATGCCGATCTCGCCTCGCGCATCGTCTGGTTCGACGGCTACGTCACCAACGTCGACCGCACGCGCGCGAAACACCAACATGCTGATGTGGCACCGGCGGCTGTGGCTGATCGATCACGGTGCGACGCTGTATTTCCATCACGCGCCCGGTTGGGACGAGGCGGCCGGCGCGCGCGCGATCCGTTTGCCCTGATCAAGACCCACGTGTTGCTGCGTCATGCGCGCGCACTCGACGCGGTCGACCCGCTCATGGCGGACGCTCGCGCCGCGACACGATCGAGACGATCGTCAGCTGGATTCCCGGAGCTGGCTGACGGCGGACGACGAGGTCCGGCGGCGCAGCGGAGTTGCGCGGCAGCATACGTGCGTTACCTGCGTCGACGGCTCGCCGCGCCGCGACCGTTCGTCGCGGAGGCAGCGCCGTGGCCGCCTGAATACACCTACGACTACGCGATCATGCGCGTCGTCCCGCGGGTGGAGCGCGGGGAACAGATCAACGTCGGCGTGATCCTGTCGTGCGTGGACGACGAGTTTCTCGACGCGCGCATCGAGCTCGACTCCGCGCGGCTGCTCGCACTCGATCCGTCGCTCGATGTGGACGCGATACGTGCGGGCCTCGCGACCATTCCGGCGGTGTGCGCGGGCGGCGCCGACGCCGGCCGATCGGCGAAATGCCGCCGCGCGAGCGCTTTCGCTGGCTGGTGTCGCCGCGCAGCACCGTGATTCAGATGTCGCCGGTGCACACCGGGCCGTACGCACGATCCGGTCAGCGGCGCTGGAGCGCTTGCTCGACACCATGGTCAGGCACAGGGCGGGAGAGCATGGCGTGTGGCGAGGATGACGGCTGATCGTCTAACGGACCGAGGTTGATTGTGCGGTGCGCGCGGCCGTTTACTTTGCGCCCGCCTTCTCCCAGCACTGCCGCCACGTCGGGTCGCTGATAGATTCTCGCCAACTCCAAAGCGGTGGTTCCACCATTGCTCTTGGCAGTCGCGGGGATCGGAACCGGCGTCGACGAGCGCCTTGACGGCAGTGACACTGCACGACTGGACCGCGCCGACAAGAGGCGTCGTGCCATTGTCGGGGTCTTTCGTCCTGACGTTCGGCCTTCGCCGCGAGGAGCGCCTGGATCACGGCGGCTGATTCTTCGGCCGATTCGGCGCAAAAGAGCACCGCGTGGTTGAGCGCATATCAATTTCTGATCGTTTTTCTGATTAGCGGACATGCCTGCCTCGAGAAACAGCGTGACCACTTGGGCTTGCGCTCCGCGATCGCGTGGAAAAACGCATCGGGCGTGAACTCGAAACCCATGGCGCCGAGCGCACGCTTCCGCGTGCGGTCGGGTCGTTCTTGCCGCCGCTCGAGAGGGCGGGAGGCAGATTCTCAACTCCGGGCTCGAGGACGGCGACACCGCCCTTGGCAATGGCGGCTTTGACGATGGCGTTGAAAAACCATGTCTGGCCGAGCATCTTGGATTTGAATTCCGCGTTGATGCGAATATCGTCGAGCGCGGAGATGTTGATCGTCGACATCGCGGCGAAGGCCCGGCCGGTTTCCGCAATCCCGGAGTGATACGGCACGACGGCGATGGTGTCGAGGCCGTACTTCCAGCGCAACTTTACTGCCCGGAGACCGCCGGATTGTGCGAGGACCTGTAAGCGCTCCGAGGAGCGATCTGCGATCGTGACGGGGATGTCGCTGACGAGCAGGACCAGATACTTCTGCGAGTCGTCGACAGGCGAAGTCTCGAAGCTGGCATAGACATGGTTGAAGCGGCTGGTCTTGCCGCCCACCGTGAATGTGCCAAGCACCGAATCCTGGCTGAACACCTCAACGGGCATCCCGCCCAGCACTGCGATGACCACGGCAATTCTTTTGGTGTAATTCCAGCTCATCGTGCGACCTCTCCACCGCATTGTATTGGCGGCTGGCCACAACTTTGCTCTGTTGTCCTCAATGGCACGCGCTCGGTCAGGGCTCCGCCCGACACGACGCGTAAATTAGAGGTGATGCATGGCAGATCAGGGAAAGTACAAGGATGATTCGGTCGCCGAAGAAGCGTCGGCTCTCGGTGAGCGCATGAAGGGCGCCGCCAAGGATGGCATCGGCGCCGTCACGGGCAATCAATCGCTCGAGCGCGAGGGAGAGCGTGAGAATGCCGAGGGTCGGGCGCGGCAAGCGAACAACGACATTCTGGACGAGACAGACGGTGTGCGCGGCCGGACCGTTGGCGGCCGTCGCAACTCGTCACCGGAATGTACGACAGTCCCGAGACTGCTGAGAAAGCCTATCAGGATCTGACAACCCGTCACGGCTACAAGTCGGATGACATCAGCGTGATGATGTCGGACGACACGCGGAAGCGGCACTTTGGCGACGTCAAGCCGGGCACGGAGTTCAACCGGGGGACGAAAGCAGCCGAAGGGCGGGCAAGGGCGGCGGCTATCGGCGGCGGCATTGGCGCGGCGGTCGGCGGCACTCGTCGCCGCTGCGACGGCGATCGCGATTCCCGGTCTTGGCCTGGTGGTGGCCGGACCGATTGCGGCGCGCTCGCCGGTGCGGGGGCTGGCGGCGCGACGGGCGGCATCGTCGGCGCACTGGTCGGCGCGGGCATTCCGGAAGAGCGCGCGAGGGAATATGAGCGCGGGATCAGCGACGGTGGCATCGTCATCGGGACGCGGCGCGCGACGATGCACACGCCGCCTAGCTCGAGAGGACTTCACAGATACGGCGCACGTAACGTCCTGCGCTGATCTTCAAAGGTCGGGTAGGGCTGGTAAGGCGGGTGGGAGCGCCCCCGACCACCAGCCTTACCCGACCTACCGGCCTTGACCCGACCTACCGTTTCGTCACCACGGTCGCGAGCAGGTAGCCGTGTCGCCTCACAGCGGGCACGTGCCGATCGAGCAGTACAAAGGGCCACACACACACGCGAGTGACCCACGTCAGCGGCCTGCACCACGCATGACACGCAAGGTCCAGCATTCGCAACCAGCCCGGCATAAAAAGAATCGCCGTTTCGGCAACGACAGTTAAGCCCGCCCGTTCGAGCATCTCCCGCAGACCACGACGAGAATACGATTTCTCAAACCCGTATGCGTACAGCCCTAGTGCCTGAAGGGCGGCCGCCAACACGGGCCGGAGAAACGGATCGTGACGGTTGGGAACGCCGACGATCGCGCGTCCACCGGGTTTGAGCACACGAGCGATCTCCTGCACCGCCCGCTCGGTCTCGTCGAAGTGCTCGATCGTGCCCATCGAGTAGATGGCGTCAAAGCTCGCATCGCGGAATGGAAGCGCGCGGATGTCAGACACCGCGCACCGCAGCGCGTTGCCGTGAAACGCCCGTCGTGCCTGAACAACGGTGGGCTCCGAGATGTCGACGCCGAACGCGCGAGCCCCGTGCGCAGCGCTCCACGCAAGAATCCGTGTGTTCTTCGCCTCATCCCACAGATCGGTTTTGAGAATGTTCAGGCCGTCCAGCGGCGCGAGATGTTCGGAGAAGAGCCGCTGCTCGTTCTCGGCGTAGTAGCGCGTCGAGGCGGCGCCATCCAAATCGGGAAATTCGCGGCCAATCTTGACCCAGAAGTCGCGATACCCGCTGCGCGTGTGACCATCGGCAGCCCCATTACGGGACGCATGCACGGCCAGCCGCCGACGTGAGGGAGGACGTTGGTGATGATTTCTCCAGCGGTGTTCGCGCTGTGACGGCGAATACGTCAGCATCGCCAAAGCGAATCGCCACCTGCAACCCTTCTGGCGGGTGCGGGCTTTCGAACCACCGTCCTTCGGCTGTGCCGCCTCGAAGAAGGACGTGCGTGTAACCCGCGGCCGAGAGTTTCTCCGCAAGACGTCCGTCCCGGCAGTCATCCAGCAACCTGGCGCGCAGCGACACGCGATAACCGGTCAGCCATTCGATGGATTCGGACTCGGGTGTGAGCGGCGCGCAGTCGAGGACGCGAACGTCATGCGCCTGGCGCGCAACCCACCGATGCGCTTCGGTCGGCAGCACATCGCGCCAGGCAGCCAGCGGCTGCACCGCATATTCACCCGCAACCAGTGCAACAAGCACGACGCACGCGATTCGCGCGCGCCGCGTGCCGCAGCGCCAAAGATACTCGGCGCCCACCGCTGCGAGGAGCGCGATCATCAATTGGACGAAGACGCCGAACCGCGCATAGGCGCGAAACATCGGCACGATCGGATGGAGGAGAGCCGACGGCCGCGGGAACGCCAATCCGCCGATGGTGCCCTCCGGCGACAGTGAGCAGACAGCAGCGACAATCGCCAGTGTGGCGAGCACGGGTACGATCACCAGTGAGGTGGTCTCTCGACGGCGCGCACACCATGCAAACAGCGCGACGAGGCTCAGTGCCACGGCTGCCCACCCGAGGCTGACTTGTTGTTCGAGCAGTCCGGTCTGAACGCCGGCGCCGGTCCAGGCGCGCTGCGCGATTCCACCGAGTAATGGGTGGGCGACGGGCGGAACCAGGTAACTCCACCAATGCGCACTGTGAGCCACGAGCGCCTCACGTGGAAACGCAAACGCCGCGCGGTTGATCAAGATCTCCGGCGCCGTGTACCACGCGTAGACGAGTCCACCACCCGCCATGATGATCAGGCTCGCGAGCGTGATCGCTAGCCGGCGCGACGCTCCCGGCTGTCCACGCGACGTGAAGAACCAATAGGCGACGATTGCGGCCGGAGTCATCACGGCGGCAATCAGTCCTCCGTAAAAATTGGACAGCGTCACCGCAACAACAGAAACCGCGAGAAGGCCAATCGCAGCCGGTGTCGCGCGGTCCAGGCAGTGCCACAGCGCGAGCAGAAACAGCGGCAGCCACTGAACTTGCGCCACCTGCGGGTGATATGCGGCATGCGCGAGATGGAACGGCGAAAATGCGAACGTCATCGCCGCGATCGTGGCGCTTGCCCGCCCGAGCGAGAGGTAACGCGCCAGCAGATATGCCGCGACCGCCGACAGCGGGAATGACAGAAGGACAAGCCAGTTGTACGCGGCAACCGGACCAGCGACGCGCGCAAGCCATGCACCGGGGACGTCGGAGAGCGGCTGCAGATACACGCTCCGGCGATGGGCTGGTCAAACTGCTGCATCGCTATGAAGGGGTCGTAATGGCGGCCGACGATCTCGGTCCCGAAGATGCGTTCGGTCGGCGCGTGCAGCACCGGCGCCGCGATCGCCATCGTCACGATCAACGCGAACGCCGCGACGGCGGCGGCGTCAGTGACGCGGGCGGTCATAGGTCACCATCGCAGCCACAACAAGGAGCGGACCCGCCAGCGCCCACGCACGAATGTCGCGCACGTGAGGCGTGAACTCGGCGTAGCGCACGCCGAAGTGTAGCGCCGCAAACACCGCGATCTGTGACAGGCCAAGCAACCCAAGCCCCGCCACAAACGGCCGCCACTGAAACACGACGAATGCCGCTATCGACAACGCGACATATAAGCCGATCTGGAATGCCGGCAGCAGGGCGATCGCACCTTGCGGATCGGGCAAAGCGGCGCCCGGTCCGAATGCCGAGGCGAGGGCACGTGCGTAAGGAGCCCCGAGCAGGTAAACGATGACACCGCCAAGGGCGCCGCCGAGAATGGCCCGGCGCCATGCTCTCGCGCGCGCGCCGTGACGCCAGAAGGCCGCGAGGACCACCACAACCGCCGCGAGCAACAGCTGATAAAACGCGTGGACAAAAAACAACGGCGAACTCACCAACGCGGTTGGGAGAGCGACCACGAGAAGCCGCGCGATGCCAAGGCCAACAAAGAGCGGGACCGCAGCGCCGACGGCGAACACGCGTCGCCGCACGTTGGCCGCGTAGGCAAAGACGGCCGCCAGGTAGACCGGGATGAGCGGCGTGGAGATGCACTCCTGCGTCACCGCGAAGCTGCCGCGGGCGGTGGAGAGGACGTGACCAGCGGCGCTGGCGTCGACGCCGAGCAGACGAAGGCTCGCGGCTGCCGCTTGCGCGATGAATGTGGCCACGCGCCATCACCTGTGCGCTCTCGAGATAAAGCGGGCCAGCCAGCGTAAAAAGGAGGATGAATGCACCGGTCAACACGATGAAGCGGCGTGTGACCAGCGGCCTGACGGGCGTAGCGGTGGGCGCTCCTGCGGCGCGCGATGCGGCCTCAGCGCGCGGCCTATCCGCGTAGAGCATCCAGCTGAAGACATACCCGGCGATCGCGATCGTGAGCAGTGCCGGCCAGACATACACATGCAGCGCGTCGAACCACAATGGTGATTCGGCGACCTGCCCCAGGGTCCCGATGCGCAGCGTGTTGAGGACCAGAATGATCGCCAACCCCGCGGCAGCGCCGCGCAGGCGTAACGACCAGGGCACAGGGTAGGCGAGGACGGCTCCCACGCAGAGCGCGCACGCGTCGGCCCCGCTGCACGCAAGCGTAATCTGCACCGGCACCGGCGGTATGCCGAAGCTGATCTCCGCCAATCGACCTTGTAGCTGCGTGAGCGGAAGGACCGCGTGGGTTTCGAACCAGGGCAAGCGCAGCAGGCCAAAGAGACCCAGGCTCCACGCCAGGCCGCGGAGAACGAAGTTACGAGCCCGCGTGGGGCTGTGCTTGGGAGTGGCCGTCGGCACGCGGAATCTCCTGGACCGAGACCTGCCCCGCGCCGAACACCCGACTGAGCTCGTCGACAGCGGCAAGGCTCTTCAGCCTCGTCGAGCAGGAAAAAATATCGATGTTCACGGTACCGGTTTCTGGCCAGGTGTGGAGGACCGCATGCGATTCACGCAGCACCAGCACGCACGTCAGGCCCGCCCCAGGATACGCGTGCGTGACTTCCTGCACGATCGTGGCGCCCGCGCCGCGCAGGGCAGCCGCGAACACAACGGCGATGGCCTCCGCGTCGAAGGTGTGGAGCGCGTCGCAATGGCCGAGGTCGACTGAATAAAGAACCGGCTGTTCGTGGACAATCATCCCGCATTCGCACTGTATCGAACCATCCGGCATGCAACCTGTTCACTTTTGAACAGTTCTCCGCCGAAGCAATCCAATTATTGTCGAACTCGATTTCGTCAACGCAGGAGAGGACTGGAATGAACCGGAGATGTGTAAACGTTGCGGTGGGCGTGGGATTGGCTGCCCTTCTGCTGAATGCGGCGCCTGCAATGTCCCAAACGGCGCCTTCGCTGGGTACCGCGGCAAGCTTCGCAGTTCTCGCGGGCTCGACCGTGACCAACACCGGATCGAGTGTCATCAATGGTGAGGTCGGTGTGAGCCCGGGGTCTGCGGTCACCGGGTTTCCCCCGGGGCTCGTCACGAACGGGACGATTCACTCGGCCGATGCCGTTGCACTGCAAGCGCAGAACGACGTCACGACCGCGTACAACAATCTCGTCGGCCAGGCGTGCACATCCAATCTGACTGGCCAGGATCTCGGGGGCATGACGCTGACGCCCGGTGTGTATTGCTTCACCTCATCCGCCCAGTTGACCGGCACGCTCACACTCAATGCCCTGGGCAACGCCAATTCGGTTTTCATTTTCAAAATCGGCAGCACGCTCACCACCGCCAGCAACTCGTTGGTGACGGTGATCAATGGTGGGCCCGCCTGCAACATCTTCTGGCAGGTCGGCAGCTCCGCAACGCTCGGGACGGGGACACAACTTCGCGGGGAACATCCTCGCGCAAGACAGCATCACCTTGACCACCGCTGCGCGCATGTCCGGCAGAGCGCTCGCCCGCACCGCAGCGGTGACCCTGGATACCAACAACGTCGACCGCTTCGCCTGCGCCGGCACCGCCGGCGCGTGCCCCGCCATCACGCTTTCGCCCGCGACACTGCCCAACGCCTCGGTCGGCGTCTCCGTCACTCAAGCCATCACCGCGAGCGGCGCGACAGGCGTGTCCACCTTCGCTCTAACTGCGGGCGCGTTGCCGACCGGCCTGACCCTCTCGCCAGCGGGCGTGTTGTCGGGGACGCTGTCGGCCGCCGGCACCTTTACATTCACGATCCGCTCGACCGACACGAACGGCTGTTTCGGAGTGCGCTCCTACACGATGTCGGTGACGCCTGCGGGTTGTCCCGCAATCACGCTATCGCCACCGACGCTGCCAAATGCGACGCAGGGCGTCGCGTATACGCAGACGATCGCGGGCGCCAATGGGACGTCGCCGTACACATTTACGGTGATCACCGGCACGCTGCCGGCAGGGCTGACGCTCACCCCAGCCGGCGTGCTGGCCGGCACGCCGACGACAGCGGGACCCGCGACGTTCACGATTCGGGGAACCGACACCAACGGCTGCTTTGCGACGATCTGGTACACGCTCACGGTCGCCGCGGCCGTACCGACGCTGCCGCAATGGGCGATGATCGTCTTGACGTTGCTGTTGGCACTTGCCGGCTACGCCGCGATGCGCAGACGAACGGCCTGATGGTCGGCCGGTCTAAAGACCGGCCTTCCTATTCGTGGACGACGACATTCAGCAGCGACGGATTGATCGTGAGGCCGTGCGAGTCGTAGCCAATCAGGCCGAGCTTTCTGAACTTGTTGAGAAAGAAGTTCACGCGCGAGCGGGTCGTGCCGATCATCTCGGCGAGGGTCTCCTGTGAGACCTTCGGTACGACCTGAACAGGTTCATCGTGACGTCCGTGCCGTGCCAGCAGCAGGAGCGTCCGCGCCAGCCGTTTTTCGCTCGAGTTGAACAGCTGATCGACGAGGTCGGCTTCGAGCCGCGCATTGCGGGCCAGGATGTGCGCGATAAATCGATCGGCAAATGTCTGGTCGCTGTGGAGCAGACGCACCATCTGGCGCTTCGGCAGGACAAGAACAGCACTCGCGAGAGTTGCGCGTGCCGTGGTTAAGCGAACTCGTTGACCGCCGAGCGCCCCCTCACCAAAAAAATCGCCTGCGTCGAGGGTGGCCACGATCGCTTCTTTACCACTCGGCGAGACGATCCCCAGCTGCACCCCGCCGTTGCGCAAATACATCACGGCATCGGACGGGTCGCCTTGGGAGTAGATCACCGCCCGGCGCGCATAGGTGACGACGCGTCGTTCCAGGCCGGGTGACGCAAGAAAGGCGTCGAATGGGGGCTTCTTCTTCGCCGGCATCCTTTTCCGAAACGCCTAAAGTATCGCATTGGCGCTCGTCTCGATGTACCCCGGCTGGTGGCCCCGAGCCACCTAAGGCTGAGGCCCCGACCGGAGAAGGCGAAGCGTCTCCAGATTTCTCACGTCCAGCGGATCCGGGACGACGAGATGGGGCTTGCTGCAGCCCTCGGACTTTTCGGTCTCGATGAGCATCGGTAAACCGCCAAACCGCGAATCGTTGACGAGCCGTGCAAAGGGCGCCAGACCAAGACAGCCCTCGCCAATATGCTCGTGACGGTCCACTCGGCTGCCGCACGGCCGTTTCGAGTCGTTGGCGTGAAAGACACGGACGCGACTGAGGCCGACCATCCGATCGAACGTCTGCATCGTCGCGCGATAGCCGGGATCGCTCACGATGTCGTACCCGAAGCGGTCAGGTGGCAGGTGTCGAGGCACACGCCCGCGCGCGGGGAGCCGTCGAGGTGATGGATGATTGCCGCCAGGTGCTCGAAGCAATATCCCAGGGTGCGTCCCTGTCCTGCGGTGTGCTCGAACAGCACCATGGTTTTACGGCGCGGCCGCAGCTCGAAGGCGGTCCGCACCGCGTCGGCGACGAGCCGTAACGCATCTTCCTCGCTTCCAGCCGTGCATGTTCCCGGATGAATCACGACGCCCGTCAAGCCGAGCGCGTGCGCGCGATCCAGTTCGTCCACGAATGCGTCGATCGAGAGCGCACGCAGCGCCGGGACCGTGGTGGCGAGATTAATCAGATAACTGGCGTGTGACACCGCCGGACCAATGCCGGTCTCGTCGAGGCGCGTTCTGAACCGCTTGATCTCGGCCTTGTCGAGCGGCTTCGCCCGCCACTGACTCGCGTTCTTGGTGAAGATCTGGATCGCTTCACAGCCGTGCACCGCGGCACGGTCGACCGCTTTCGACACACCACCGGCGATTGACATATGGGCGCCGATGCGAAGCATTGATCCATCATCGCGGCAGCCACGCCGCCGCGCAAATAGCCAACCATAACGGTTGCGCATTCGCGGCAGGTGATCTACACTAGGCAACCTGGAGGTTGCATATGTCAACAGTGGCGACGGATCGCATTGAAAAGCAGGTTGTGCTGCGCGCCCCGCGCTCGCGCGTGTGGCGTGCGCTGACCGATGCCGCCGAGTTCGGCGCATGGTTCGGCGTCAAACTCCACGCGCCGTTCACCGAAGGCGCGACGGTGCGCGGGCAAATCACTCATCCTGCGTACGCGCACGTCACGATGGAGGTGGTGGTCGAACGGATGGAACCGGAGCGCTACTTTGCCTACCGCTGGCACCCCTACGCTGTTGATCCCAACACTGACTATTCGCACGAGCCGACCACGCTCGTGGAGTTCCGACTGGAAGATGATGACGGAAGTACGGTGCTGACGATCGTTGAGTCCGGCTTCGACCGCATTCCGCTTGCGCGCCGCGCCGAAGCGTTCAAGATGAATGAGGGTGGGTGGACGCAACAGGCGCGAAACATCGAACGCCATGTCTCGCCGTCGTAGCGCCGCAGCCGCGTTTGGCGAAGCGGCGCCGGTGTTTGCTGCCCTGGGCGAGGCGACACGCCTCAGGTTGGTGGCGAAACTCTGCGCCCACGGCCCGCTGTCGATCGCGCGGTTGAGCGAGGGGACCGGCGTCACGCGCCAAGCCATCACCAAGCACCTGCACACGCTTGCCGACGCGGGTATCGTGCATGGTACCCGCGCCGGTCGTGAGCGGATTTGGGAGCTCGAGACGCGGCGTCTCGCCACGGCGCGGCGGTGCCTGGATCAGATCTCGGATCAGTGGGACGCCGCGATCATGCGGCTCCAGGCGTTCGTCGAAGAGAAGTCATGACCCGAAGCGAGGAACCATGCCGCAGCTGATTGCCGTTACTCTCATCGTCGTCGCGCTTGGACCGGCGGCCGCGACGTTGGCGCAGGACGTCGCATCGGAGGCGCCGATCCGCGCGCATCGTGGCGGAGCAGGTGGCGGCATGGGATGCCGGAGATGGGCCTGGCTACGCGCGCCACCTCGCGCCCGACGCGTCGTTCACGAATCTGTTCGGGATGGTGATGTACGGCGCGACGGCGTTCGCACAGCGGCACGCCGAGATCCTGGCGACGTTCTATAAAGGCACGACCAAGCGTCACGTCATTCGCCGCATTCGCTTCGTCACTGCCGATGTCGCCATCGTCGACATCGACAACGAAGTGCACGGCGTGAAGGCGATGCCCGCCGGCATCGTCGTGCCGCCGCGACGGCATCGTGAAGACGCAGCTGATGGAGGTCTTCGTGCGCCGCGATGGCCGTTGGTTGATCGAGGCGTACCACAACGTCGACGTGAAGCCGCCTGCAGAGCAGCGGAAATAGCGAATGCTGCTTATGGCGTCTTGTAGACGATGCCGCCCTTCATCACGAATTGCACGCGCTCGAGCTCGCTGATGTCGGCCAGCGGATCTCTCGCGACGGCGATGAGATCTGCGTAGCGGCCCGGCTTGCAGTGTGCCGACGCGGTCGGACCAGCCCATGGCGTCGGCCGCAATGCGTGTTGCGCCTTCAATGGCCGCCATCGGCGTCTGGCCAAGGCCAACGCGAAGTTTGAACTCGCGCGCGTTGTCGCCATGCGGAAAGACACCCGCATCCGTGGCGAACGCGATGGGCAGTTTGTAGCTGAGCGCCAGCTTGAACGCACGTTCCTGCGTTCCCTGGATGGCACGCTCGCGCTCGACCTGATGCGCGGGGATGTTCAGCGCCTGGTTGTCGTTCAGGATGGTGTGACCGACATACAGCGTCGGCGCGAAATAGGCGCCCTTTTCCTTCATCAGTCGCGCGCCTTCCTCGTCCATCATGCTGCCGTGATCGATGGTGCGGACGCCGGCGCGGAGCGCGGCCTTGATCCCTCCCGCGCCGTGTGCGTGCGCGGCCACAAAGCGGCCCCACCGCTCCGCTTCTTCGACGGCGACGGCGAGCTCGGCGTCCGAATATTGCTGAGCGCCCGGCGGAATGCCTTTCGACATCACGGCGCCGGTCGCGAGAATCTTCACGAAGTCGGCGCCGTGTTTGAAGTTGGTTCGTACAGCCTGCCGCACCTGATCGACGCCATCGGCGAGATTGCGCACAATCGGCACGTCGACGTAAATCGAGAACTGACGCGCGTCACCCGCGCCGCCTGTGGCCGAGACGTAGTTGCCAGCCACCTGCAGGCGCGGGCCCGGGACGGAGCCCTTGTCGATGGCGTAGCGCAGATCGATGTCCACATAGGGCCAGGTCGGACCCATGTCACGGCACGTCGTGAACCCGGCCATGAGCGTGGTGCGCGCGTTGACAGCGCCGTAAATAGCGGCGCGGCCAGGCGTGGTCGTGAGCAGCGCCGACTCCCAGTTCGTTCCGACCTCGTCAGTGAGGTGAGTGTGAAGGTCGATGAGGCCGGGCAGCACGGTTGCGGAGCCCAGATCGATGACCTGATCGGCGGTCAGGCCCTCGGCCGGACCCACGCGCTCGATCCGGTCGCCACGAATCAGCACCGCGCCGTTCGCGATTGGCGCGCCGCCGCGGCCATCGATGATCTGCGCGGCGCGAATCAGCACGGTGCGCGCAGGCGCGGCAGTGGGTTGACGCGGGCCAGCCGCAAGCGAGGCCGTCGCCATCAAACATGCCGTGGCCAACAGCACTCGGGCAGGTTGCGAACTGTAATTCGCCATGGTGCGGCCACACTAACATGAGGCCAGGCACGCAGGCGCTATAGTGAGATGGCCGTTCCCTGCCCACAGTGAGATTCGCGCTGTTCCGACGTCTCGCATCCTTGCTTCTCGTTCTCGTCGCTTCCGTTATGCCGGCTGCGCACGCGCAGGATCACGAGCCCGGAACCATCCTGATGTCGCGGCAGCTCGCTGAATCCGAGGGGCTGGAAGTCGGAAGTCTCGTCCGGCTCGCCGCGGATCCTGGAGGCGTCTCGGTTCGCGAGTTCCGCATCGTCGGCATCTACGAGCCGACGCCGGACCCGGCGCGGCTCGGCGCGGTGCCGCGCGAGGTTCGCCTTCATCTCAGCGAGCTACTGGATCTCACACGGGCACCTGACGTTCCAGCAGGCACCGAGTACGTGTCAACGATCAACATCGCGCTTGCCGACCCTGCTGGATGCGCGGCGCTTTGCGCGTGATGTCAACGCCCGAATGCCCGGCGTCTTCGCACGCTCCGCAAAGGCGGCCTCCGGCTCGGCGGCGCCGTTTGCGGTGCTCGAGCAATTTCATCAGGCGATCGCGATCGTCACCATCAGCGCCGCGACCGTGTTCCTGCTCGCGCTCACGATCATGCTCGTCGACGAACGCCGCGAAACCGTCGTCATCCTGCGGCTGATCGGTTTGCCGGCGCGCCGCATTCTCATGCAAGTGCTGATCGAAGGACTGCTCGTTGCCGGCGCGGGCGCGGTGTTCGGACTTGTCCTTGCGATCGCTTCCCAGAGCGCGATCAATCAGTTCTTTCAATGGCGCTATGACACGGCGCTCGTGTTTGTCCGCATCACGTGGGACGTCGCGCTCACCTGCGTCGCCATCGCCGTTCCGCTCGGCGCCGGCGCGACTGTGCTCGCGTCCTGGGCCCTGCTTCGCCGGCGGACGCTTCGAGTGGCGCGGCGATGAATGCATTGTCGTTTGCACTGCGCAGTCTCCTCCGCCAACGGGCGCGCAGCGGATTGGGCATTCTCGGAGTGGCGGCCGTCGGTGCCCTGCTCTTCGACATGCTGCTGCTCTCGCAGGGCCTCCTGGTCTCGATGCGCGATCTCCTCGACCGTACCGGGTTGGGACGTCCGCGTAACGGCCACCGACGCGCTCCCGCGTCGCGGACGACGCATTGAAGACGCTCTCGACACCACGCGCGTCATTAGGGCGGTGCCAGGTGTGCATGCCGCGCTCGCCGTCAGGTGGGTCGATGCACGGCTGGATCGCCGGCCGGGGCCCAATACGAATGTTGATGCCGCAGCCATGTTCGTCGGCTCTGGTGGAGGAGCCAACCCTCCATGGACCCTGTTGCGCGGGCGCGACGCCGAAGCAGCGCGACGAGATCGTCATCGATCCGGCGCTCGCCTCAGCAGTCAACGCGGGTCCCGGAGATCAGGTCACGTTGCGGGCGTCGTGCAGGTCCGGCGCGGAAGCGCTGCCGCCGACGCACTTCCGCGTTGCGGGCATCGGCGAGTTTCCCTTCGAGGCGGCCGGTGAGCACACGGTCGGTGGGACATTCGAGGCCGTGGCCTCGGCGTGTGGAGAGTCGGCCGTCACCGATGCTGATCTGATCCTCGTCGCGTCCACCGGCGATCCGGCTGCAACCGCCGCCGCCATTCGATCGGTCCGAGGCGATCTCCGCGTCAACACCAACGAGGAGAGTGATCGGCCGGATGGAGCAGGGCGGGCTTCACCTACTTCCGCCAGATTTCTACGGTTCTGACCGTGATGACGCTGTCGTTTGCGCTGTTGCTCATCACCGTGCTGCTGACCGTCTCGGTCAATCAGCGACTCGGTGAGATTGCCGCGCTTCGCGCGCTCGGGTTCTCGCGCCGTCGGGTGGTCGCGCTGACGTGCTGTCGGAATCCGCATTGATTGTCGGCTTCGGCGGCGTTCTGTCGCTGCCGCTCGGTCTGCTGCTCGCGTCGGGCCTCGATCGCATCCTTCGGCAGATGCCGGGTATCCCCGAGGAACTGCACTTCTTCGTGTTCGAGGCACGAGCGTTGGTCATTCATCTGGCCCTCCTTACCGTCACCGCGGTTGTCGCAGCGCTCTACCCGATGCACATCGTGTCGCGTCTTCCGATTGCGGCCACGCTTCGGAACGAGGTGGTGGGGTGACTCATCCCCCACCGTCTCAACGTGCGATGGCGAATGCCGATGTGATCGTTCAAGCAAACGGTGTGAGCCGCGTGTTTGCCATGCCCGCTGGTCCTGTTGTTGCGGTGCGCGAGGTGTCGGTTCAGATTCGGCCCGGCGACCACATCGCCGTACAAGGGCCATCAGGCTGCGGGAAGTCGACGCTGCTTCACATGCTCGGATGCGTCGATACACCCTCGTCGGGCTCGCTGTTCTTCGACGGGCAGGACGTCGGCGCGCTGTCCGACAACAACGGAGCCTCCTCCGGCTGCGTCATATCGGGTTCGTCTTTCAGCGCTTTTTCCTGCTGCCGATGCTCACCGCGCGTGAGAACGTCGAGCTTCCGCAATCGGAGGCGGGTGTATCGAAGACGGACCGGCGTCAGCGCACCGATCAACTGCTCGACTACGTCGGGCTCTGACTGCCCGCGCCGATCATCGGCCGTCCGAGCTATCGGGCGGGGAAATGCAGCGCGTGGCCATCGCGCGCGCATTGGCGAACCGGCCGCGACTGTTGCTCGCTGACGAGCCGACCGGCGAACTCGATCAGGTGACGGGACAACAGATCGCGGCGCTGCTCGATCGCGTGAACGCCGACGGCACCGCGCTCGTCATCGTGACCCACGACCCCGCGCTCGCCGAGCGCGCGCGGCGGACGTTGAGCATGCGCGACGGACGCATCGACGCTGAGGCCACCCGATGATCGGCCGCCTCGCCTTTCGCTCGTTGACGGCACATCCCGTGAGGAGCGGTGTGCTTGCGGCCGGCTTCGGCATCGGTGTCGCGGTCATGGCGATTCTGCTCGGCGTTGCCGAAGTCGTGCTCGAGCAGGCGCAATCGCCTGCGCTCGTTGGCGGTGGCGATGTCCTGGTTCGGCATGACGCCCGAGGTTCCGGCGCGACTGCTACTCGCAGGGACGTTGCAGTCGGAGGCACTGCGCGGTCGCGTGCGGACAGCGTCGCCGTCGCATACGACGCGATCTATACCTTCTGCACGGCGGGCGATCAACACGCGTGAGGGCGACCGGCGGGATTCCCAGCCTCGAGCGTGCGCTCGGGAACGAGGAAAGCAGCAGCATCGAGGCGTGGCGCGATTCTCCCGACGACATCGCGTGGACCCGTGACACGCCGGAGAAGGTGCTCCGCCACATCGACCGCTTTCATGCCATCCCCGACGCGCCCGAGTGGGCAGATTCGTGGGCGGAGTGGCTGTACTTCAACGGGCGATCCGACGACGCGCGCTTCTACGTGACCTTCCTGGTGGGTCCGCGCGCCCCTGACGGCAGGCGGGCGGCGGGCGTGCGCTTTCAACTGGATCGCGACGGCACCATCGAGACGTTCAGCGCGAGTGCGCAGCTTTCCGACGACGACGTGCAACGCGCGCCAGACCTGACCATCGGGCGGAACTCGGTTCGACTCGACGGCATGACATACCGCATTCACCTGGATCTCGACGACGCCCGCGGCCGGCGCGTCGTCGGCGATGTCGCGCTTCTGGCGTCGGCGGGCCGTCTCGTTCCGCCGTTCGAAATCGCCGGCGCGCGTGGCTGGCGAACCGGCTATGTCGTGCCTGTGATGTCCGGACGCCTGCAAGGCGCGATTGCCGTCGACGGCACGCGTGTCTCACTCGAGGGCGGCACCGGTTACCACGACCATAATTGGGGTTTCTGGCGCGATGTCTCGTGGCAGTGGGGTCAGGTGCAGCACGAGGATCTGTCGTTCCTCTTCGGTCGTGTCTTTCCACCGCGCGCCGCTGCCGATCCCGATCGGCTGCCGGCGTTGGTCGGCGCGCTTGGCCCCGACGGTCCGCTCGGCTTCGCGACGACGGTTGTGATCAACGAAGAGAACGATGAGGCTGGACGGCCGCGGCACCTGACCGTGACGGCGCGCGGGGACGCACTGGATCTCGTGCTGCGTTTCGCCGTTGACTCGACGACGACCACGCGCATCTCGCAAGGTCCGCTCGCCAATGGTGTCGATTTCCTCCAGCTCCGAGGTCAGTACACCGTCATTGGATTGGTCGGGTCGCGCGAAATATCGTTTAGCGCGCCAGGCACAGCAGAAACGTTCCGAGGCGCGCGCGCGGCAGCGACGAGCAGTCGCTGAAAAAGAAGACGCGGATGAGGGGATTGGCGCGGATTCAATAATGGTTACCGGTCTTGATGGTCGAGGGCGTGAGTCGGGGCAGCCGGTCGTCGTATTCGCGTCGACCCGACCAGGGTTCCGATTGAACGCACCCCAGCCCTTTGCGCAACACGAGCAGTAGTTCGGTGCGGCTCGAGCGCACCGCAATTCCGCGTGCGGTGTTTTGCTGCTGAAGCGGCGGGCGTGACTGTCACGAGCATGACCGTCCCGGGACGAATGACGATGGCCGGCGTCACGACGCGCATCCTCCACGCGACGTTGGTTTATCCCGCCGTCGCCGCGGCCGCTGCCGTCATCACGATTGTGGCGAACTAAGGCAACATGAGAAGCTTGCGCTCGCTCACGACGAGAATCCGATGACACAGGAACACACGCTCGACAAGGGCAAGGTCCATCACAAGTGGGACAAGGACATTCCACCGGCCATTGAAATTTCGTCCGGTGACACAGTGCACTGCGAGACCGCTGAAGTCACGAACAATCAGATCACACCGGGTTGTCCGGCATCGGCGCTTGGCGCGATCGACTTCTCGCAGCTGTACCCGCTCGCCGGCCCGATCTTCATCAAGGGCGCCGAGCCGGGCGACATCCTCGAGGTCGACATCCTCCGGCTCGAACCCTTGAAGTGGGGCTGGACCGGGATTATTCCCGGATTGGGCCTGTTGTCCGAAGATTTCACCGAGCCGTACATCCGCCACTTCGATCTCACGAATCGTGTGACCGCTCCCTTGCGCGACGACATTCAGATCCCGATTCAGCCCTTCTGCGGCACGATGGGCGTCGCGACCGACGAAGCCGGCGCGCTCGACGTGCTGCCGCCGACCAAAGGCGCGGGCAATATCGACACGCGGCATCTCACGGCCGGCGCGCGATTATACCTGCCCGTTTACGTCAAGGGCGCACTGTTCTCGGCGGGTGACTGTCATGCCGCTCAGGGCGACGGCGAAGTGTGCGTCACCGGCATCGAGTGTCCGATGCAGTTCAGCCTGCGATTCAACGTGCGTCAAGGGCCGCATCGCTGCCTCCGTGGCGCTATGAATTCATCACGCCGCCGGGCTCATTGCAGCCGCGCTCCGATGCCAAAGGCTACTTCGTCCACACGGCGCTCGGTCCCGGATCTGATGACCAACGCCAAGAACGCCGTGCGCGGGGTCATCGAATGGATCGTCCGAGAGAAGGACTTGAGCCGCGAGGATGCCTACGTGCTGTGCAGCCTCGCCGTCGACTTGAAGATCAGCCAGATCGTGGATGTTCCGAACTGGGGAGTGTCCGCATACCTTGCGCTCAGCGTCTTCACACGGTAGCGATCGAATGAAGGACAAGGAGATTCCCATGACTGGCGCCGCATCGATCGTGCTCGTTGCTGTCTTCCTCGCACTTTCATCAGCACTGTCGGCGCAAGCGAGGCTTCCCACGACCGCCACCGACATTACACGCGCCGAATTTGCCACCGTCCTCAAGAGCATGAACCCGGACGGCGTCGCCGACCAGCAGATCAAAGTGGTCGACATCGGCAAGTACAACGTCGCGGTTGGCATCCTCCACCGCTCCGGCAAGGCCAAGCAGACGGCGATCGCGCATAGTGACGTGACCGAAATCTATTACGTGATTGACGGCGCTGGAATGTTTGTGACGGGTGGCAGGATGACGAACCAGACTGAAGCCGATCGTGACGGCACGACGGTGAAGGTTCTCGTGGGACCGAGCACAACAGGCGCGGGCATCGATGGCGGACAGAGCCGCAAGATCGGACCCGGCGACGTCATCATTGTTCCGCCGGGCGTGGCGCATTGGTTCAGCGCCATTGAAAAGGATCTTGATTATCTCGTCTTCCGGGTGGACGCCGACCACGTGCTGCCGGCCGGATACGTGCATCCGTTGTTGAAGTGAGTGCGTGCGAGTCGCGAGGCTCGTACCTGCGTTCGTCACATGACACAGCGCGCACGAACGGCCCCGCGCCAGCCGACGCTCGTATACTTGTCGAATCAGATGAAAAACGTGGCGATAGTTCTGGTTGTGTTTGTGTTGGTCACGACTCCCGCGCCGGCCGTCGGTCCGTCCGAATGGCCGCAGTTCCGCGGTCCGGGCGGGGCAGGCGTCGCCGACGAGTCGTCATTGCCGGAGAAATGGTCGGCCAGCGATAACGTCGCATGGGCGATCGAGATACCAGGCCGTGGCTGGTCGTCACCGATCGTGTGGCGGGACCGCGTCTACGTCACCTCCGCGGTGAGCCCCGGCACGTTCAAAGCGCCGTCGACAGGAATTTTCGGCAACGATTACGCCGCCGAGTTGAGCAAGCAAGGTCTCCCCGACGAGGAAGTCGGCAAGCGCGTGATTGCGCGCGATATCGAGTTGACGAGCGAAACCGGCGACATCAAGTACATGGTCTTCGCGCTCGAGGCTCGAACGGGCAAGGTCGTGTGGGAGCGTGAGGCGCGCCGTGCCAAGCCGTTTGGCGGACGGCATCGCAAGAACACATATGCGTCGGAAACGCCGGTCACCGATGGCGAGCGGTTGTACGCGTCGTTCGGCGGCAACGTGGGCGTGTTCTGTTACTCGATGGACGGCACGCGTCTGTGGGAACACACGTGGCAGCCGCAGCCGATCTATCTCGATTTCGGGACGGCTTCGTCACCAGTCGTGCATCAGGGCCGCCTCTACCAGCTTCACGACAACGACGGCGAATCGTTTCTGTCGGCGCTCGATGCACGGTCGGGTAAAGAGCTCTGGAATGTGCCGCGCAAAGACGCCGCGAGCATGAAATCGGGCTGGGCGACGCCGCTGATCTGGCAGAACAACCGCCGGACCGAGATCGTGACCATCGGTCGCGGGTTCGTCATCAGCTACGACTTCGACGGGCGAGAGCTGTGGCGCTTGAAGGGCATGACGCAGGCGACACCGAGCCCTGTGGCAGCGGACGAGGTGTTGTTTGTCGGATCGGGTTCGCAGGGCGAGGCCAATCGGCCGCTCATGGCGGTGCGTGCTGGTGCGAGCGGTGACATCTCGCTTGCGAAGGAACAGACGTCGAACGACTTCGTGATCTGGCACCAGCCACGCTTCTCCGGTTATACGCCGTCGCCGCTCGTCTATCGCGGTCGGGTCTACTCGATCAACGACAACGGCATCCTGCAGGTCGCCGATGCAAAAACAGGCGCGGAGGTGTTCAAGGCGCGCATGGGAGGCGGCGGCCACACTTTTTCGGCGTCGCCACTGGCGAGTAACGGGCGCATCTATTTTCTCAGCGAAGATGGCGACGCGTTTGTGCTGCGTGCCGGTGACAAGTACGACGAGATTGCGAGAAATAGCCTCGGCGAGATGAGTCTGGCGACGCCGGCTGTTGATGCCGACAGCTTGTACGTGCGCACGCAGACGAAGCTGTATCGCGTGCGGAAGCCGTAGCACCTATTCAGTTCTTCATGCCTCTCGGTCGGGCTGCGACCGGTCAGCGGCGTGTGCCAACGGCCGCAATCACCTGAGCGGCCATGCGCTGCGCCGCCTGCACCGAGCCTTCCGAGTGGCTGTTCTCGGTGGTGTCCCCACCAATCCACACGTTGCCTTCCGGTGTGCGTAGGGCCGCCGCCAAATCGTCAAAGCGCGACCGTCCCAGCGACAAGGGCCAGTAGGCGACCGCCGTCGGGTAGGGGAAGATCTCGGCCAGCTTGACCTCTCGACCAATGCCCGGAAACAGGGCGTCCAGACTGCGAATGGCGTGCGCGCGCATGTCGTCGGCGTTCATCCCCAGCATCTGATGGGCGAACCGCGCATGCACGAGCAGGGTCAGTAGCAATCGGCCGCGCCAGTCGCCTGAAAGACGGTGGCTTCATACACGCTTCCCGCCGGCGAATCGGTCAACATCGTCAGCACCGACTCACCGTTTGGTTCCCACAGCCGCGCCGCCGCCGCGCCGACGCGCAGGTGCACTTTGACGTAGGCGCCGAAGCGGGTGGTGTCGATCGCTTTGCGCCGCTCGTCGCTCAAGGGCGGAATGAACTGAATGCGGTTCAGCGTGTAAAGCGGCACCGTGCACCACGACGGCGCGGGCGTTCATCTCGCGGTAGCTTGCACCTTCCTCGAGATAGCGCACGCGAATCCCGTCGGTCAGGCGCTCGATCGCCGTCACCTGCGATTCGAGCTTGATGCGGCCGCGGCCAACTTTGCCGACGAGCGCCCGCACGAAGCCGCTGTTGCCGCCTCTGACGTGGTAGTTCTTCTCGCCGAACCCTTCCGGCGAATCGAGGAACAGCCGCATCTCGTCGATGCCGTCGAGCGCGGCGATTTGGTCCCATTCGATGGCCATCTCGGGCTCCACAGTCACGCGAATCCATTCGCTGACTTTGCGTGGAAGCGCGTCACGTTGGACATAATCCGCGAAACTGATCGTGCGAAGCGCGGCCAGTTCCGCGTCGAGCGGTTTGCCGGCAAAGTGCGTGTGCTGCAGCCGTTCGTGCAGGTCCCAGATTTTCCCGTTCCACTTCAGGAACGCGGCGCGCTCGTCCTCGGAGAAGATCCCACGTAAATACTCGTCACGGTCGCCCTCACCTTGGTACGGGTATGTGGTGGCGTCGATGCGAAGCGTCGAGTGCGCGACGTCATCGACCAGCGGCACGTTCAATTCGCGCAACAACTGGTAGGCAGGGCTGCGCGCCCAGTACTCCTCCATGTGGGCTTCGACGTGCGTCCCGTCGGCGAACGTCACCGTTTGGATGCGACCGCCGGGCTGCGAGCTGGCTTCGAGGATCACCGTCTCCACACCCGCTTTGCGCAGTTCGTAGGCGGTGGTGAGTCCGGTAAGGCCGGCGCCCACGATCACGACCGGGCCCGTCGCGCGGGGCGCGGGCGATTGCCGCGCGTTGAGCGCAGGCGTGGAGAGGGCGATGCTGAACGCCGCGAGCACGAGCGCCAGAACGGAGCGACGGGTTAGACGATTGATCACGCGGGTATTCTACTCATGACGCCTGAGCTGGCGTTGGCGAACCGTTGCGACGCCCCAGAGAGCAAGTGCGTGGCGTGTCGGTCGTAGACGTGAAGGTCCGCGCGACATGTATCAGTCGAACGACGACTGGGCTCAGTGACAACGCGTGAGTGGCACCCCTTGAGTGACAGCGGTGATCACGGCAGACGTCGCAGCGTCGTGCGTGCCAGCCGCCCAGACGGTGACGCACATATTCCTGAGTCCAAACCGCTTCTCCCTCGGCGTCAACATGGGTGGGCGAATTCGCGGCACCGGCCTCCGTGCGGTCCCGTTCGAGTGCGAGTCTGAAAGCCATGGTCTCGTTGGCAGGCGGCAGCACGCCGCGAACCGCATCTCCCGGGCAATCGGGAATGCCGAGGCCCTCAAGGGCGAGCAGCGTGCGGTTGACCGCGCCGCGTTGCGAGCAGCCGCGCAGCCGTAGGGCGAGGTAGGTGCGAAATGCTGCCGCCGCGACGCGATCTGACACCGATGTTTCGGTTGACGCCCTGTGCAGATGGTCACGGTAGACGAGTTCCAATGACTGCTGAACACTTGCGAGGTCGTCGTCGGACGGCAGCGGCGGCTGCGTGTCCTCAGGCTCCGCCTTCGCGAAGGCAGGACTCTGCAACGCGGTATCCACAGAATCGGGGCCGCGCTGCCGCTCGGCTTCGAGATAGGTGTCGCGCCATTGCCGCATCGAACGTTTGGTGACGCAGGTGTTGTACCCCTCGATTTGCAAACACGCGATTGGCGTGACCGCGGTATCAAACAGCGAACGTGTGTGGTCGGGGTGGACCACGTACCACGGCATCTTCCGCGATCGCGCCCTGTTTGATGTCCGTCCACATCGCTTCGCAATAGCCAGCGGCCGCCGGGCCATTGATGCGAGCCGTCCAACCTGTATTGGTCGTAGACCGTAACGCCCAGCCAGGTACACAAAAGGCTCATAGCGGTCGGTTGGCGCAAAACCGCTCGGCACACAACTGTTGGCCGGCCAAAACACGAGATGCCGGTAACGCGGCAGGACGACATGCCAAAAGGAGGACGAGAGAAATCGTGGATCGGCACGGTAAGACTCCGGCCGGCGGCGAAACGCTCGCTGTTCCAGTTGGAATGGCCCGAGATCCAGAATCTGCAGCGCGAGCGCAGCGCACGTGCACAGCAGCGCCGTTCGAGGAGACAGGCGGCGTACCACCAGCGCCACAGCAAAGAACACGAGCACGTAGTGCGCTGGCCAACCGAAGCGCCCAGGCGCACGCAACGCAGCGAACGGATTCCAAATCTCGGCCGGCAGCGTGAACAGGACGTATCGGCCCGCGGTCACCTCGGGGCTGAGTGCAAAGACGGCGAAGAGCACGACCACGGTCATGAGCGGTAGCGCTGACGTAACGGAAGCGCGCGTTGGCTTGCGGGAGGCCAGCAGTCCGCATGCCACGACGACGAAACACAGGACGCCCAGACCGAGGTAATTGAACCCCTGTACTGACCGATTCTGGCGAGTGGCAGCGCAGGAAGGAGCGCAGACGCGCGCTGGTGCGTAATAAACGAGAGCAAGTTCATCGAGAACTCTTCCATCCCCGCCGCCCGCATGGCCGCGGACGGAACGGTGAAGAACCCGGCAGCCCACCAAACAGAGACGACCGCACCGGCAAGCGTCAGCAGCGAAGCCGCGGCGCTCAAGACACGATGTCGATCTTCGACCATCAGGCGGACGTGTGCGGCGGCGGCGATACCGCAGACCATCACGGTGAGGTAGGCGTGCGTGGCCGCAGCAACGCCGACGAGGATCAGCCACCCTGCCAGAAGTCGGCGACGAGTAGCGGTGCGATCGGAAATCACGTACATCCACACACTGGCGAGCAACAACCAGTGACTGTCCAGTGCGGGATGACCGAGTCTGTAGAGCATGGGTGGGCTGAGAAACAACAGCGCCGCCGCCGTCAATTGGAGTGCGACGCTCGAAGTCAGCGTTCGAACCAGGAGCACCGCGAAGGTTCCCTGCAAGGCGAACGCGCACATCAGCCACAAGCCAATGTACTGAAAATCGACAGGCAACACCGGGTGGAAGGCCTTGAAGGTGAACGCGAACAGGGGTATCGAGTCGGTGAGGCCTATCGCCGTGCCGTATGGGTAGAGCAACGTCCGTATGGCACCGGGAGGAAACTGCCACGATTCCTGCCTGAACATATGCCAGCCCAAAAAGTGGTTCAGGTAGTCTCCTCTGAGCCAGGAAATCTGACGTGGGTCGACGATTCGGGGGCCTTGTATAGCAATGAAGTACGCGGCACCCATCAGACCGCCAAGCGCGATCACGGCCGGCCCACTGTAGCGTCCACGAGCAGCGATCAGCAGCACCAACGACGCGACCGCGATCGCGCCGAGGACGCCATATCGAGAAATCGGTAGAACTCAGGCGTCATCTTTTGCGCGACGCGGCAGAGGAGGCCGGGCGATGACACGGCCGGTTGGTGAACACGCCGGTATTCTACGGATTACCGCGGCTCCGGTGCGTTATCGATCGCCGAAAGTGCGTGACGCCGTGCTCGAGTAGATAATGTCGGCGAGGACAAGATGATGAACCCAGGCCAATGTGCATTGGTCGCGGCCGTGTTGGCACTGGTCGTCACGCCGACAAACGCACAGCAGAAGTACGTCGACGCGGCGGGCAAGCTTCGCGTCGCGCTCTCGAAGCAACCGTTGTCGCCGACCGGACCGTCGAAGGGTCCCGCGACGATGGCCGGCGGCGGAATTCAACCGATGCTCGAGGGCCTGGGCGCCGTCGTGCGGGTCGATGAAGCGCGGCTGACAGCGGATGAAGACACCGAGTATGGCGGATGGAAACGACTTGGCATGTCGCTCGGCCACTTTGCGGATATTGTGGCCAGCAATGAACGCGACGGATACTTCACGGTCGGCCTCCTTGCGACGTGCCCGTCGATGCCAGGCCTCGTCGCCGGCCTTCAGCGCTCGGGGCCGACGCGCGAGCCCCTCAAGGTCGGCCTGCTGTGGCTCGACGCGCACCCTGACTTCAACACGCCGGAAACGACGCGCAGCGGATCGCTCGGGGGCATGCCCGTGGCGGTGGCAACCGGTCGGGCGCTCCAGGTCATGCGTCTCGACGCGAAGCTCGATCCCCCGTTACCCGATCGGCACATCGTGATGGGTGGTGTGCGTTTGACCGATCCGCTGGAGCAGCACCTTCTCGACAACTCGATGATCGAGCAACTGAGCGTCGACGATTTGCGCCGCATCACGCCAGCGGTGTGGGAACAGCTCGATCGCCTCAACCGACTGACGGACAAGATCTACGTGCATATCGACATGGATGTCCTCGATCCGCGCGAAGTCATGGCGCATGGAAACAAGGTGCCCAACGGTCCGTCGAGCGAACAGCTCGCGGCGTTGTTCGAAGCGATCTTCACGAGATACCCGAAGGCGTCGGCGATTGGCTTCGCAACCATCCCGCCGACCGACGAAGGCGGCCTCTCGATCGCCGCCGTCAATCGGATGATCGCCGCGGCGGTTCGCGGCGTGAAAGCGCGGGCGCAATGACGGGTCGCCTGATTGTGCTGATCACCCTGGCATTGGTGACCGCGGCGTGCCGATCGACACCGGCGACACCGGCGACCGCAATTACCGCCGACACGTGGGCCGTCGTCGATGGCCGCGCAGATCACGCGGGACGACGTCGAGAAGGCGTACCGGCGGACTGCCGACGTGTCGCAGGCGCCGTCGAAAGAGGAGACGCTCACGGCCAAGCTGACACTGCTCAATGAGCTGATCGTCCAGGAGGTTCTCCTGGCCAAGGCACGCGAGCAGAAGATCGAACTCGCCGACAGCGAGCTCGATGCCGCCTACGCGGAGGAGAGAAAGAAGATTCCGGACCAGGCGTTTCAGCAGGAGCTGACCAAACGCGGTCTCACGGCGGCTGACATGCGGGAAGGACTGCGACGTGATCTGCTCACGCAGAAACTGATCGAACGCGAAGTGGGATCGAAGATCGCGGTCTCGGAGCAGGAGGTCAGCGACTTCTTCAACGCCAACCGCGCGCAGTTCAACGTCCCGGAAGAGGCGTACCACATCGCGCAAATCGTCGTCACGCCGGTGCGCGATGCGCAAATCGCCAACCGCAGCGGCGACGATGCCGCGACCGCACAGGCAGCGTCGGCGAAGACCGCGATGCTGATGGAGCGTCTCAAAGGCGGCGCGTCGTTCAAAGAATTGGCGACCGACTTCTCCGAGGATCCGGAGTCGGCGCCACGGGGCGGAGACCTGGGGTTGGTGCCGGTGTCCCGGCTGAAGCAGGCGCCACCGCAGTTGCGCGACGCAGTCCTGAAGGCGTCGCCGGGGACCGTCAACGTCGTGAGCGGAGCCGGCGCGCACACCATCGTGCTGGTCGTCGCACACGAGCCGGCGGGCCAGCGCGATCTGTCGATGCCGGCGGTGCGCGAGCGCATCACCGGGACACTCCGTGGGCGCAAGGAGCAGCTGCTGCGCGCGGCATATCTCACGGCGGCGCGGAGCGATGCGACAGTCGTGAACTACCTGGCGCGACGGCTGGTCGAGTCGCAAGGCAAGATGCCGTCCTTGGCGCCTTCGGCGGGTACCCAGAAGTAAATGTCACTCATGCACGGCTCAAGATCCATTTCGAAGGAGTGTCCCATGCGTCGCTCTGTTGCACTCGCCGCCACCCTCTCGGTCGCCGTGCTGTTTTCCTCGCGACCGTCGTCGCAGGAATTCGGAACCATCACGTTTCCGACCTCCGGCAGCCCCGCCGCGCAAACGGCGTTTCTTACGGGCGTCAAGGCGCTTCACAACTTTCAATTCGACGAAGCCGCGGAGGCCTTCCGCGCGGCACAGCAAGCCGACAGCACCTTCGCGATGGCGTATTGGGGCGAAGCGATGAGCTACAACCATCCGCTGTGGGCGCAGCAGGATATCGAGGCGGCAACGAAGGTGCTCTCGCGCCTCGACCCCACGCCCGCCGGACGCACGGCGAAAGCGAAGCTCCCGAAAGAGAAGGCGTACTTCGAAGCGATGCATCTCCTGTACTTCGCTCCGGGCGACAAGCTGGCGCGCGATCAGGCGTACTCAGCAAGCAATGGCGCGGATGTACGCGCAGTGGCCCGACGATCACGAGGTGGCCGTTTTGTATGCACTGTCACTGCTGGGTACCGTGCGTCCCGGCGACACCGGGTTCCGCCGGCAGGCACTCGCCGCGTCGATTGCACAATCGATCTTCCAACAGAATCCGAAACACCCGGGCGCGGCGCATTTCGTCATCCACGCCTTCGACGATCCCGATCACGCGCCGCTGGGCCTTGCGGCCGCACGCGCCTACGCGAAGATTGCGCCGTCGGCCGCGCACGCGTTGCATATGCCGTCGCACATCTTCGTGCAGCTCGGCATGTGGCAGGACGCCGCGCTTTCGAACATCGAGGCGCACAAGGCGGCCGTCGAACTCAACACGCGCCTCAAGCTCCCGGAAGGCCGCGAGGACTTCCACACGCTCTCGTGGCTCGCGTATGCCAATGTGATGCTCGGCAAATTGGAGGACGCGAAGAAGAACGTCGAGGTGGCCAGGGAGGCGGCCGCGAGGAATCCGACGAACCGCGGAGTGCGCGACGGATATCTCGGGATGCGCGCCCGCTACATTTCCGACACGGCGCAGTGGGAAAAGCTTTCCCTCACCACCGCGACGGCCTCGGCTCAAGCCGGTGATCACGCCACGATGCCCGGCATGGCGATGGGCGCGTACGACGGCTCCGCAACGTGGACGTACATCGTGGGAGTGAGTGCTGCGAAGACCGGAGACCTGGTCACGGCGGAAGCGGCGGAGGCGCAGCTCAAAAGCATCACTGCGAGAACGAGCGGAGGCCCGACCTCGTACGCCGCCAAGCCGCACCTGATTCGCGAGAAAGAGCTCGGCGCCGTGATTCGCTGGGCGAAAGGCGACAAGGACGCCGCGTTGCAGCTCGCGAAAGAGGCAGCGGAAGTCGAAGCGACGATGTCCGCGCCCTCGGGGCCGCCCGACCCGATCAAGCCGGCATACGAGTTGTACGGCGAAATGCTGCTTGATGCGGGGCGCCCGAAGGACGCGGTGCAGGCGTTCGATCAGGCGTTGCTGCGCACGCCCAAGCGCACGCCGTCAGTAGTCGGCCGTGCCCGAGCCGCCGCTGCAGCCGGCGAGCGCACCACTGCGCGGCAATGAAAGCGTTCGACGAGGAGCCGTCATGGCCTCGTCCTTCGCTCTCCGATCACCCACAAATAGGACGATGTGCGCATGAAGAGCTGACCCTCTGAGATCGCGACAGTGCTGAGGCAATAGGGCGAGCAATCGCCGAGCAGCGAGTTGGTGGACAGAATCTCAAACTTCGGCCCGGCGCGAAACACGGTCGTGACACCTTCTTCCTCCGTGGTCACATAGATTTTACCATCGGAGAGAATGGGTGACGCGCTGTAGGTGCCTGAAGGCAGACGCTTGGGGCCGTAAACAGTCGCGCCGGTTTTTACGTCGAGCGCAAACACCACGCCATTGTCACGCACCACGTAGAGGAGCGTCCCGTCGCTGACCGGCGTGGGCACATCGGCCCTTGCGCGAACGTCCAGACGACATGGCTGCCAGCCACATCGCCATTGCCGCCGGGCCGCATGGCGACCAACGGATTGTTCCGGGTCGGCGCGATGATCAGCCCGTCGGCAATGGTCGGCGAGGCCACAATCCGGTAGTTGCCGTCTGTTTGCGGGTTGAGGACGTCGGCGCGCCAGATACTCACGGCCCGTTTCCGGATCGTGGCCGGACACGACGTCACCGCCAGTGATGATCGAGCTCGGCGCGGCCGTTCGCTTCGACCCAGGCCGGCGTCGTGTAGGAGTCCGGCGACTCGTGCATGGCGTTCGTGGGACGCTCGACCCGCCACAACGTCTTGCCGTGTCATCTTGTCGATCTTCAGCAGATAGGACGGGTCGTCCGTCTTCATGCCGTGCAGCACCTGCACGTAGAGTGCGTTATCCCGCAGCAGGGGCGACGACGCATAGCCCCAGTTGAGCCCAAACCTGCCGTAGTCGGTCTGGATGTTGCGCGACCAGACTTCATTGCCCTCGAAGTCAAAGGCTTTGAGGATGCCGACGCCGGTCATCGCCCAGACATGCTGGCCGTCGGTGACCGGTGACGGCGACGACATGTTCTGTTTGCGCTCCATGTGATTGGCGTCGGCGAGCGGCGCTTCCACAGCGACCGCCTGTTTGCGGCGATCAATCGCCCAGAACTCGAGATCGCCGGTATTAGTGGCCGGTCGCGACATTCAGGAAGATCTACTCGCCCCAGATGATCGGCGTCGAACCGCTGTACGCCGGCAGACGGCAGTTTCCAGGCGACATTCTTGGTTGTGAAATTGGTGCACGCAATCGAGGAAAGCGGGCGGCCTTCCCGGTTAGCGCCACCACCGCGACGGCCTTGTCGGCGCTTCCAATGCCGGCACGGCATCGCCCTCGGCGTCTGCCGGTCCACCAACCAGCTCTGGGGGTGCTGGCGTCGTCGGCCCGCATTCTGCGCCCCCAGACAGGGAGGCCGGTCTCGTCCGTCACACCGTTATGCGACGGTCCCCGCCAATGAGGCCAATGCTGAGCAAGTCCAGCGCTACCCGCCAGGACAACCATGAGGATCGTCAGCTCTCGGTACTTACGCATGTTGAAAACAATACCTGCGCGAGGTGCTGATCCGTTTACCGACGCGATAGAAGGACGGTGGGTCGCGTGCCCGCTCATCCTGCGACGGTCGCCCTGGCGTCGTGTGGGACATGAGGCGGAGCCGCGAAACGAACGGTCGCGGAAGCAGCCGCAGGACCGGTTTCAATGGCGACACGACGAAGGGATGGAGGCGCCGCAGTCGTGGCACCAGCGTGACGTTGTGCCGGACGCGGAGGTCGATGGGCTGTTCGGGATCGACGCCCAGAAACGAGAAGAGAGCTCGGATGGTGGCCTGCGGATTGGCGGCGTAATCGTCGGAGAGCACAAGTGGATCTGACTGGCGGCGAAATGCGCCCGGAATCGTCGGACGTGCTCGGCGTACCCTCCCGTCCAGACCGCTCCGAACGGGGGCTGCCGTGCCGCCTCCTCGGCGACCTGCTCCACGCTCCAGCGGGCGAAATCCGCGCGCGTCAATCGTGGGCACGGGCCGGCCCACATACTGGGAATACAGTCGATCCACAGGGTCGCCCAGCATCACGATGTGCGCGCATCTGGAATTCGTTCACGGATCGCGGCCGCTGCGGTCGCTGACGCGAAATAGTTGCCGCTGACTTCACCGATCGCCGTCTCGTCCTTAACGTTCTTGAACAGCTTCAGGTAATCGATCCACTCGAGCACGATGCCTGTGGTGTCGTGGTCCAGGGGACCATCCAGATACGCGCCTACGGCGGCGCGGTTCCTCTCGTACATCGCGCGTGACACCGGTGTGAAGTCCACCACTTCCGGCGCAAAGAAGCACGGTTCTTTGATCGGGGTCATGTAGACGGCGAGATGCTGCCGCAGGTATTGATAAAGCGAGGTTGTGCCCGGTTTGGGAGCGCCGACGACAAAGACGTTCGGGGTCATCGCGCCGGTGCACCAGCCGCCGTACACGAACGCCGGGACGAGAGCCAGTAGTCCACCGACAGCCAGTCGTTCTCGGCGCCGACCATTGCGACGAAAATCAACAGCGTCAGGCGCGGGATAACGTGCCCACTGAAGGAATAAGAGGGGTTCGAGCAACAGGTGTCCGTACATGACGAGGATGAGCACGAGCCCGAGAGCAACGAGCGACTCACGCACCCGCCAGCCGACCACCAGCAGCCACCCGGCGATGAGTTCGACGACTGGGATCGACACGCCCGTGACCCAGAGAAGCCAGATTGGAATCCAGGTTTCATCGTACGGGGTGATGAAGAGGCGGTCGGCGTGTCCCGCCGGGGTCATGACGAAGCACTTGTGGAGCCCCGCCATGCCGAAGATCAAGCCGAGCACGACTCGAGCGCAGAAGACTGCCCACCCGCGCATCAGGGTTTCACCTCTTCGGAAGGGCCACGCCCGGCTGATGAGCCTGCTGCCCAACCGATAATGTCCAAGCTGTCCGAAATGTGTATACAAGATCAGTGTTGGTTTCTGTCCAAAAATGTCTACAGTCGGTCGACGTTATCGCTCTCTTGCGGAGCAACGGCGGTCCAACCGTCGAGAGTCACGATGAGGCCCCTCGTTATGGCCTGCATGCTCTGCGTCCTCGTAGCAAGAATCTGCTTGGCGCAACTACCGACAGGCACAATTACCGGCGTCGTCCGCGACTCGGCCGGCGGTGTGATGAGCGGAGCGCAGGTGCGAGCGGTCAGCCGCGCGACAGGGCAAGCGCGGACGACCACCACCGGCGCGCAAGGCGAGTACAGCTTTCTTGCGCTTTCACCCGGCGAGTACGACGTCAGCGGCGAGGCTGTAGGCTTCCAGCGGATCATTCGCGCCGCAACGGTCGACGCAGGCACGACGACGAGGGCGGACGTCGTTTTGCCAATTGGCGACTTGAGCGATTCGGTAACGGTCCAGGCGGCCACACCGCAGATCCATTACGATTCGGCCGCCGTTGGCGGCGTGATCCTTCGCGATCAAATCGAGGGGCTGCCTTTGAACGGCCGCAGCTTTCTGGAGCTCGCCAAACTCGAACCCGGCCTGCAAGCCCCAACGGGCACCAATCGCAATCGAACGGTTGTGCCGATTCTGGGTGCGCCCGCGTCCAACGTCGGCGGCGCGCGCTTCACAATCGATGGAGGCAGCGTCACGGCAGTGGGCCTCGGAGGCTCGCAAATGGGTTTCTCGCAAGAAGTCGTGCAGGAGTTTCAGGTCTCAACGGTCAATTTCGACCTGTCAGCCGGCATGACCGACGCAGGAGCCATCAACGTCGTCACGCGCGCGGGAGGCAATGCGACTTCAGGCCACCACGTTCTATTTTTTCCGCGATCACAACCTGGCTGCCTATCCTGCCCTTCAGCGTGATCAGGGCGATCCGGATCCGTTCTTCCAGCGGCAGCAGTTCGGCTTCGCGGTTGGCGGACCCATCCGTCGCGACCGCATTTTCTACTTTCGCGAACTGGGAGCGAAACGATCAACAGGCGGTTACCGCCACGACGCTGCTGGCGCCGGAGTTCGCTCACTTGAGCCGAATCACCGCGAGCCCGTTGTCGGGTGATCTGTTCAGCGTGCGGATCGACGCGAAGATCACCAGCGGGCACACCATCTTCGTGCGCCACTCTCACGATGGCAGCCGGGCCTTTGGACCCGCAGCGGCGATCAGCGGTGGATCGCCGAATGCGTATCCGTCCAACTGGAATCGCGTTGTGGCCCGGGCAGATCAGAGTCTGGTTGGCCTTACGAGCGTAATCCGTCCAACGCTGGTCAACGACCTCCGGTTTTCTTCGTTCGTCACGAAATCCAGCCTGGGTGCCGCTGGCGAGCAGGATTGTGCGCGATGTCTTGGGCTTGGCGCGCCGTCGACGAACGTTGCCCAAACCGGTCTGCTGCTTGGAAACTCGACGGCGAGCGACAATCTCGTCCGACGGTTCCATCTCACCAACTCGATCATGTGGCAGCGGAGTGCGCACCGCGCCCGCTTCGGCGTCGACTGGGAGCACAACCGCGAGCGAAACCTCATTTGGATCAACGAGCCAGTCGCGATCACGTTGTTCTCACCGGACCGAGTCCGCACGTACAACTCGCGGCAAGGCGCGGCGCCGAGAATCCCTCTGCCGACGGCGTTCCGCACGATGGACGACATCCTCCAGTTGCCTGTTCAGAGCATCACGGTGGGGATCGGCGATGCGGGCGTGCTTCAGAAGAACGGAGGCCACGTTCGAAGCTGGAACACGATCTGGTTGTACGCGGAGGATGCGTGGCGGCTGCATCAACGTTTCACGGTGACGTACGGATTGGGATGGGGAATCGACGGCCTCCTCAATCACGACCTGCGCAAGCCCGTCCTGCTCGCACCGATCCTCGGGGACGACGGTTTGGGACCGACACGAAACAACTGGACGAACTTCTCCCCCGCAGTCGGTATGGCTTGGACGCCCTCGTCTGACAACAAGACTGTGGTTCGTGCGGGAGTTGGGCGGTTTTATCGGCCACACGGTCTGGCGAGCAGCCTGGACGCAGAAAGGGTTGCTCTTGGTCCGCCTGGTGTGGGCCGTCAGAATTTCGCGGGAAGCTCCATTTTCAACTGCGTACCTGGCATCCCGGGTCTCCCAGTGGGCACACCGCTGGACTTCCGCAATGCGCCAACATTCTTCACCGGCGCAGATTTGATGGCGATTCTTCCAGCGATCAGGGGCTGCCTCGCACAAAGGTTGGCGAGCGCCGATCCGACCGTTCAACAGATCCAGATCAGCAAGCAGGCGTTCCCCGCAATCTTTCCTGTCGAAGTGCCCAATCCATCCGCGGTGCACGTCAATCTCGGTGTTCAACGGGAGCTTGGCGGGGGTCTGGTGGTGAGCGCCGATGCGGTGTACCGCCACTTTGTGCACGTGCCGCAAGGGGGCGGTGCGATCGACGTCAACCACTTCAACAGCGTTCGCGGCGCGGCCGTGCCCGAGTGCGGCACCGCGGTTGAAGCAAATGACCCTCACGCGCTGTGCTCACTCGGGGCGATAAACGTGCAGAAGGCGCCTTACCGCTTCACGTATAAGGGTCTCGTGGTTCGCGTCGAGAAGCGTTATCCAACGGGTTTCAGGTTCTCGGCTCGTACGCATATTCGAGCAACACCGGGACGAATACCGGCAACGGATTCAATCTCGACAACTGGCTCGAGAATCGTGGTCCCGCCGCGAACGATTTCACGCACATCCTGAATCTCGCCGGCGTGCTGCGGCTGCCATCGCAATTCGATCTGGGGTTCAACTTTCGTACTCGAGCGTTCCGCCGTTGAGCGCATACGTCGGCGGAATCGACTTCAACGGCGACGGGACCATGGGCGACCTGCTGCCGGGGACCACGGTGCAATGCGTTCAATCGCGGAATGGGACGCGCAGATCTCGAACGGCTCGTGAGCGAGTTCAACCAGACGTACGCTGGTGCAGAGGATGCCCAGGGCATCGACATCCCGCGCGTGACGCTGCCAGACCATTATTCCTTCGGCGACAATTTTCACTCGCTGGATCTGCGACTCAGCCGAACCTTTCTCATTCGACCGCGCGTGCGCGTGTCGCTCATCGGTGAGGCGTTCAACGTCTACAACGGGTCGAACCTGTCTGGCCACACTGGCGATGTGACGAGCGCAGCCTTCGGCCAGACCGACAAGCCGCGTCACCAGGTCTTCGGATCCGGCGGCCCCCGCGCCTATCAACTGGCGACGAAGGTCAGTTTTTAAGGTGCTGCTACGGAGCCAGGTTCAGTTTCTGTCGCAGCACCGCGAAACGCGCGTTCGGACGCATGAATGCGAGCTCCGGGGCCTGGAGAATCTCCGCAACACCCGGTTGGTCTTCCGCAAGCGATTGCTCCAGATAGTCGAGCGCGTGCTCTTCGTCGCCGAGGCACGCATAGGTCTGGGCCAAGCTTCGGGCTGGCTCGCGCGGTACGCAGTTGCTCGTCGAGGAGAATGACGGCCTTTTCGTGGCGTCCTGCACGCACTTCGGCACAAGCCAACCAGTCCACTCCGCTCGGAAGGGCTCCTCGCTTGATGCTGTCGTCGAACACCGCAAGCGCTTCGGCGGGTCTCCCTTCCAGGTAGAGGGCACGTCCCATCAAGTTGTAAGGTCTGTTCCGACTCGGGTCCAGTGAGGTGGCCTTGCGGAGCTGGTCGACCGCCTCCGCGTAGCGGCCCGCCAACAGCAGTGCACGGCCGAATTCCGTGTTGACGTAGGGCGAAAGCGGATCCAGAGCCACTGCGCGACGCACCTCTCCCAGCCCTTCCTCAAAGCGTCCCTGTTCGACGAGGAACGGAGGCCCCGAGTTCCAGGTGCGCCAAGGCGTTGTTCGGATTCAGCTCGATGGCGCGGCGAAACCCTCGCTCGGCGTCCTCCCAGGCATACTCGCGTGCACGGATCGACGCCAGGGCGCTTTGCGCTTCGGAGAGCATCGGGTCGAGTTCGAGCGCTCGCTCCGCCGCCGCCTTTGCCCGCATCACGCCAATACGGCCTAGCGGACTCGCGGTGCCCATGTTCCGTTCAATGGCGAGGAACGCATCGGCCATTCCCGCGTACACGATGGCGTAATTCGGGTCTTTTGCGATGGCTTGATCGAAGTAGTCGATGGCGGGCTTGGCGATGGGCGGCCGCGCGTGGGGAAGGATGCCATGATGTGCCGTCCCCGGAGATAGAGATCGTAGGCCTCCAGGTTCGTCTCGTATTGCCGACGACCCGGGCTGAGTTTCAGCCGAAGACTGTTGACGATGCCACGTGAAATCTCGTCCTGAACAGCGAAGACATCGGTCAGCTTGCGATCAAATCGGCCTGTCCAGAGGCGAGAGTCATCGTCAACGCGGATCAAGGCAACATTGACACGCAATTGATCGCCGGCGTGTGTGACCGAACCTTCGACCAGGTAATCGGCGCCGAGCTGTGTGCCGATCTCACCCGCATCCAACTGTTTCCCTTTGAGCGCAAAGGATGACGTTCGCGACGGTACCATCAGTCCGTCAATGACGGAGAGATTGCGGATAATTTCGTCAGTGAGTCCGTCGGCGAAGTACTCGCTGCCCACATCGTCGCCGAGATTCTCGAGCGGTAAAACAGCAACCGTAAATGGGCCGGGACTTGGGCGTGTCCACCACCACGTCGCGCCTCCCACCACTGCAGCCGCCACCACAGCCGCGACTATCCATGTAGTTCGGCCGAAGCGGGCCTTAGCAGCCAATCGGCACGGTTGTGCCTTGGCGCAGAACGGGTCTGTAGCCCCCCTTCGGCAGTTCGATAACCAGCGGATCCACGCTGCCTTCGGCGGCGTAGTATTGTCCAGGCGGGTCCTGAGCCGCATCGCTTCGGTCCGGACGATGCCGTCCAGTTTCGGGTCGTATCCGGGGTCACGACCGAACACCTCGACGGCGATAACCGATTCCTTGAGTTCGTTGTCCCTGCCTTCCAGGTGCCGCTCAACCAGAAACCGCAGGAACTGGGACTGACGATCGTTGCGCGCAAAGCCGGTGCTCGACAGCACGAGCTCCAGTTCGCGACGGACGGCGTCCTTCCTCGACTCCTCAATCTCCACAGCTTTGCACATATGCCCGGTTTTTGACTAGGTCCAACAGTTCTCCAACCCCTTTTCAACCCCCTGCTACTTCTGCTTAATCCCGGCGTCGAGCATCCTCAGCCTATTCCGCGAACGGGAGTGCGGCCGCACTTGTCCGAACTCGTGCTTGGCAACCATTCAGGAACTCATTGCGGTGACGCAAACATGCGCGCACAGCACGGACAAGGAGAAGACATGAGAACCATTCGTCTGCAGCGGATCACCGCAACCGGTCTGGGCGGCGCATTACTCATCGGTGTCACGGTCTACGCGGCAACCAGTGTGACCATTGGCGTCGGCACCCTGGAGCACTTTGCGCCGTTCGGCGGACCCGCGACGATCACGACGGCGGATCTTCCATCGCGGCAAATGAAGTGTTGGGCTGGCACCAGCATCCCGGCGTTGGCGCTTACACCATAGTGAAGACCGGCACGCTGACGGTGGAAGATGGCTGCGGCGGCGAAGTCGTGCATACACAAGGGACGGCGTTTGTCGAGCATCCAGGTCGAATCCACAGGGGTAAGGCGGGTGCCGCCCCCGTCGAAACGGTACAGACTTTGTGGTCCCGGCAGGTTTGGCGTTTTCCGTCAACGTTCCACAAGGATGCGGTGCACCGACGGTTGTCGCCGAGTGCACGAAGAATGGGTGGACTACCTTTACCTTTCCGCGGATCTTCTCGAACGAAGCCGACTGCGTCAACTACGTGAGGGTCGGACGCGTGACGGGGTGCATCACTCCTCCCGACGCGCCGGCGAATCTGACAATTTCGCCAACGGGATCGGTGGTGCAGGCGACATGGTCGAGTCCGTCTAGCGGGGCCACGAGTTATGTGGTGCGCGCTGGGTCGGCACCGGGTCAGTCCACCTATGCCGATTATGAGACTGGGTCGACGGCCACCACGCTCACGGCCAGTGCGCCACCGGGAACCTATTATGTGCGCGTTCATGCACGCAACGCCTGCGGCCTCAGTGGTGCATCGAACGAGTTCATTCTCGTTGTCTAGACCGGCAGCGTTCTGGCATCTGGATTCCACGTCAGCAAGAAGACATGAAGATGAATCCTCCGGACGATCGGCTTGGCCAGGGGTGGGGCGAGTGAGCCAGACCGTGGCCGTGCTGCTGTCGCTATTTATCCTGGGAACCGGGAAGGTTTGGGCACAAGCCGTCGGCACCTTCACCGACACCGGCCATATGGCTGCGAGCCGGTTCAACCATACCGCCACCCTGCTCCGGGATGGTCGGGTTTTGATCGCCGGGGGTCATTCGTTCGTGCCCGCGGAACGTCGAACACGTCTGCTCGGCAGCGCGGAACTCTACGACCCTTCCACGGGAGCCTTCGCCGCAACAGGCGACTTGACGACGCCGCGCGGTTTCCACACGGCCACTCTCCTTCGTGACGGCCGGGTTTTGATCACAGGGGGGCAAAGCCTGAACCAGTTCGATAGGGCGACTGTCGGCAGCGCAGAGCTGTACCGATCCCTCCACCGGCAAGTTCACCGCGACGGGACCCATGGTCGCGGCTCGCCTGTACCACGCGGCCGTCTTGCTCGGCAACGGCACGGTCTTGATCATCTCCGGCGCGGAGTGGCAAAGCAGAGATACGACGATTGACCTGAGAGCCGAACTCTATGACCCGACGAACGGCAGTTTCGCGGCAACCGGACCGCCCGTCAGTATCAATCCTCCCCAGGGGGAAGAATTCATCCAGCCGATGGCCACCGTGCTCCAGGACGGTCGAGTCCTCGTCACGTGGACCAGCACGCTCGCCGAACTCTACGATCCTCGCGCTGGCACCTTCAGCCCTACGGGCAGAATGATCGCAAGCCGGGCGTACCAAGGGGGCACCCAGACTTTGCTTGCGAACGGCACGGTTCTGGTTGCCGGTGGCGCTTCGGACGGCGCAATCGACACCGCGGAAGTGTATGACCCCTCGACGGGAACCTTCAGACTGACCGGCAAGATGACGACTCGTCGATACCGCCACACCGCTACTCTGCTCCGTGATGGAACGGTGTTGACCACCGGAGGCAATCAGGAAGGATGGGGGGCCCTCGATGGCAACGACCTCTATGAGCCTGATACCGGCACGTTCGCCGCGAGAGGCGGCCTGGCGACGCCCCGTTATTTGCACACCGGCACCGTGCTGAATGACGGCAGGGTCTTGATTGCCGGCGGCATCGTGGGAGAACTGTCGACCACCACCAGCGCCGCGCTCTACACCCTCGCGGGTCTTGCGGCACCGGACCTGGTGTACCCGCTCGACAGAATAGAGACAGAGAGTCTTCGTCCGCGGCTTCAGGTCCACAACGTTTCCGTGGCTGGCGCCGCAGGGACTGTGACATACCGCTTCGAGTGGTCCGACCGGAGCGACTTCGAGCTGGATCGTCGTACCGGATTCAAAGACGACGTGCCCGAGGGCGGTGGCGGTGATACAGCGCACGAGATCGCCGAAGACCTCGCGCCGAACACTTTGCACTACTGGCGCGCGCGCGCCACGCGTACGCTGGTCGGCCAGACCCGTCTTACCGTCACGAGCGAATACTCGCAGGTGCGATCGTTCAGGACGCCGACCATCGGTTTCATCAGCGGAACGAGGGTGGTTTTGCCGCTCGCAGCGTCCGGCAGCATTACAGCCCCGAGCGCGCCAAATACTGATCCTGACGTGGCCGCCCGACCTTCAAACCTTGTCGCGACGGCGAGTGGGAGCGGAGTCGTCTTGACGTGGATTGGACCGTCCGACGCGACGCCTGTACGCTACGTGATTAGCGGCGGGAGGGCTCCGCACGCGTCGATGTTACCCGTTGTCGTGACTCCGGATGCGTCGACGCGCTACACGATCCCGTCGCTGCCGCCGGGGTCCTATTACTTCAAAGTCTTTGCGATTTTCGCCGACGGGCTGACTGCACCGTCCGACGAGGCTGCCGTCGTCGCCAGCGGATCGGCGTCGGCCAGCGGCCCACCAAGCGGTGCGCTCATCCTCGTCGAGGGTGCGTATGTCACTGCGACGTGGACGCCTTCGCCAGCAGTCGGGACTCTGTATGAGGTCGAAATCGGCCGCGGACCCGGCCAGGCGGATGTGGCCATTCTCACAACGACGAAGCCGAGCGTCACGTATCGTGGCGACAGCGCTGCTGCGTACTACCTGCGCGTGCGAGCGGTACGTGGAGCGATGGTGAGCGCGCCCTCGAACGAGGTGTCCGTATCGCTCGCTCCCGCGATCTGCGCTGGGGGGCCGAACCGTCCCGTGCTGCTGCCGGTGTCGACGACCCATGGCGAAACGACAATCAGTTGGCTGCCCGCCGGTGGCCCGCTCGCCGATCACTATCGCGTGGATGGCACGGGCTCCGCCGGGCCGGTGAAGGCGAGTTCGCTCGGGAGCAGCACCAGCCTGACGGCAGCCCTCAAACCCGGTGTGTACACGATTCGCGTAACCGCGATGAACGCCTGCGGCGTAAGCGTGGCGTCGAACGCGATCACGTTCACCCAGCCAAATCCATGAACTCCGCCATCGCGATCAGCGCGGCTCATTGATCAGCAACGGCGGGAGGCCGAACGCGAACAATCCCGGGCAGATGAAGGGTGCGAGCGCGAGGTGAATGGCGCCGGCCATTAAGACGGCCGGCGCCACGAGAATAGTCGCGCTTACTTCTTGTAGGTGCTGATCGGCGGGAGGTAGGAGCCCGTCCCGGGAGGCGGCGCCGTCCCGGCTACCACCGGCAGCGTCATGGAGCCGATGCCTTCGATGGCCGCGACCATCTTCTCGCCTGGCTTCAGGAACCGCTGTTCGCCGCGGTATGCCGCACCCATGCCCGTGCCGCCGGAGGTACCGTTGTTGATCATGTCGCCAGGGAAAAGCGTGATGATCGACGATCCGTACTCGATCAACTCATAAATCGAGTGAATCATGTCCGTCGCGCTGGCCTTTTGCATCTGCTTGCCGTCGACCGTCAGCGTCTGGCTCAGGCGCTTCATCGGGTCGCCGTAGAACTCTTTCGGCACGATCCACGGCCCAAGCGGCGCGAACGTGTCGTGACCCTTCCCGACCAGCCAGTCGGAGCCGCTCCCGAACCCGCCCGGCGGCCGGCCTCCGCGATCGGAGACATCGACGTGAACGGTGTAGCCGAAGATGTAATTCTGCGCCTTGGTGGCCGGGACGTATTTGGCGGTGCGGCCGATGACGATGCCGAGCTCGACTTCCCAGTCGACCATGTCGCGGCCATGCGGAATGACGATGTTGTCGCCGTCGCCGACCACCGCGCCCCGTCCCGACTTGTAGAACAGGTACGGCACACCGCGCTTGGCCCGGCGCTCGGCTTCCGCCTTTTTCTGTTCTTCTGCCGTCCCGGTCTCGCCGACGTGGCTGTAGAAGTTCACCGCGGCGTTTAGGATCTTGCCGGGCATGAGCGGCGCCAGCGTGTCCACTTGGCTCAGATCGTAGATGTAACCCGGACGCGGAGTCGCGGTCAGTCGCTTCTGCGCGACCATGTCGTTGACGATCTCGTAGAGTCGGGTCTTCATCCCGTACTCGTACTGGCCGATCAGCGCGACCATGTCGGCCGGCATGGGCATGCGGGGGTAGGCCGGGTTGCGCTCCAGGGCCCGGTTGGCGGCATTGAGATCGACGATCAATTTGTCCTGGAGGACGATGCCGATGCGCTGGTCACCGGCGATTTCAAAGGTGCCGAGCTTGAATGGTTCTGCGCTGGTGATTGCCGGATCGCCCTGAGCTGACACCAACGAAGGGCTTGCAAGAGCCACGAGGAGCATGAGGATCGCAGTACAGTCGCATAGACACCCTTATGGAAAGAGACAACGAGAGACAACGAGTGCAAGACCCGGTGACCGAGTGGGTACCGCTCGGACTCAAACTATCCGCCCCGGCTGGTCGCCTGTCAAGTCACGCGGATCCAACGTGGTGAACGCTGGCGACGCGTAACCTCACCAACCCGACCCGATTGGTTTCATAAACCTCGCACGGCGTTACTGCCGCAATGCGGTGGCGGGGTCCACTTGCGTGGCGCGTCGACTCGGCAGGTAACTCGCCGACACGACGACGATCGCCAGCGCCGCCACCCCCGCACCGAGGGCGACCGGATCCAGCGGCTGCACACCAAAGAGCGCTGAGCGCGCCACGATCGCCAGACCTGACGCGAGGACAAGTCCGGCGCCGATTCCAGGAATTGCAGTGACCAGCGCCTGGCGAACAATCAACAACCGCACATTGGCGGCCGTGGCGCCGAGCGCCATGCGCACGCCGATTTCCCGACGGCGAAGCTCGACGAACCATGCGACGAGCCCGTAGAGCCCGACGGCGCTCAACACGAGCGCCAAAGTACCCAAACCCGTCGCCGCACGCGCGGCAGCTCGCGTCGGGAGCACGTCAATCGCGAGATGGTCGTCGAGGGTCCGCGGAAAGAACCCGACCAGGCCCGGACCCACATCGTCGAGCGCGCGCTGAATCGCGCCAAGCGCTTGATAAGGCTCACCCGACGTTCGGCCGAGTAACGTGAGCCCGAGCGATGCCGCGGTTGGACGATAGAGATGCGGCCGCGCCGATTCCGAGAGTGTGCGGTATTTGGAATTGCGCGCCACGCCGACCACACGAACCACCTTCGCGTCTGTTGGCAGATAGAGCGACCGATCGATCGCGTCGCCACGCGGCCACAATCTATCGGCGAGCGTTTCGTTGACAATCACCACGTCTGCGTTGGACTCGGCCTCGGTTGCTGTAAACGCCCGGCCGGCGACGATCGGCAGGCCGACCGTGTCGAAATAACCCTGCTGTGGCAAGGTAGAAACCGACATCGCCAACCGGAGCCGTGTCGGCTTGGCTGGCTCGCACCTCGATCCCTGGTGTGGATTGATCAATTGGTGCGCGGTTCGACATGGCCGCGCTGCTGATTCCCGGCAGCTGCGATACGCGCGCCAGCGCTTCCCGCGCCAGCGCCGGAAGGTCGCTCATCGCCGCCTGTGAGGGCTCCACGTCGAAATCCAGGGCCACAAGGCGGTCGCGCGGAAAGCCGACGTCAACGGCGGCAAGGGCCTCGAGGCTGCGCGTGAACAGTGCCGCGCCGACGACGAGCGCAAGCGACAGACACACCTGCGCGGAGACCAGAATGTGACGAGTACGGGCGAGGCTGCGGCCACCGCTCGCGCGCGAGCCGTGATCTCGAAGCGCTCCTGCCAGATCCAGGCGGCTCGCCCACGTCGCAGGGCCGAGTGCCAGCAGAAGACCGCTGGCTAGACCGGCGGCAAGGATGATCGCGCTCACGCCGGCGTCGAGCGGCAGTCTCAAGCGCAGGGCAAGGGTTGGCAGGACGGTGATTTCCTCGAAAAAGGTGCGCGCCCACACGTACATCGCCAAGGCCACGCATCCGCCCGCGATCCCGAGCACCGCGCCTTCGATCATCACGCGTCGTCCAACGGCCCCTCGTCCCGAGCCGAGCGACAAATGGATCGCGGCATGACGTCGATCCGCTGCAGCGCGCGCGAGGAGCAGGCCCCCCACATTCGCGGCGGCGACGGCGAGGATCAGGACGGCAAACCCCGCGAGGATTGCGGCGAGCATTGTTACCGTCGACCGTTGGCCGCCGACGAGCACTGTGCCAGGGGCCATCTTCAGGCGGCGCTCGCGCCACTGGTCCGGATAGAGGCGCGCAAGGTCGCTGACGGCCGTCGTCAGACGAGCGTCGACTTCGGTAATCGCCGCCGCGGGAAGCGCGTAGGCGGTCCACCAACGTGTGGTGACGTCGGTACGCCAGCCGCGATTGAGTAACGGGTCTGCATGTGCGACGGGCACCCACGCGTCGACGCTCGCGCCGAGAAAGCCGCTTGACCCGAGGGCGCTCGCGACGCCAACGACGGTGTAGGACTCACCATTGAGCGCAATCGATTCGCCGACGACGTCGGCGGAGGCAGAAAATCGCTGACGCCACAGTACTTCGGCGATCACCGCGACACGCCCACCGTCGGCACGGTCGTCTCCAGCCATCAGTCCGCGCCCGAGCTGCGCGGTCATTCCCACAAGGGCGAAGTAGCGTCCGTCAACGACCTCCGCCATGGTTTGGATGTCGACGTTCCGCGCGCGCAAGAGCACGGGCTGCAGGTTCACCGTCGTCAGCGCGGCTGACTCGCCCAACTGCTCGCGCACGACCTGGACCTCTGGGTACGACAACCGAAACGACGTGCCTCCGGCCCGATCGATGACGGCGACACGACGGAGGGCCTCGCCGTGAACGGCGCTGATCGGCCGAAAGAGCAGTGCCGAAGAGATGCCGATGGTCACGAGCACGGCGAGCAGACCCGACGAGAGCATGGCGGCCGCGCCGATGGCGGCGAGCGGGCGGCGGCGCAGGCCGCGCAAGACGAAGCGCACATCACGGAGCCACATCGGGATCGATCCTTTCGTGCGCACGAGCGGTGCGACCGCGTACGCGGCGACGAGCGACGCCGTCTCGCGCAAGAGCCAGCAGGTTGCGGGCAGGGCTGCACGCGTCGTCCGCACGGCGGCGTACTCGTCCTCCAGATCCGTGAGCGCGGTGGCTGCAATGCGCCCGGGAAGGACGCTCTCGAGCAGCCGTACCACGACGCGCGGCAGTGTCACGGCACTCATGACTCGTGGAGCAGCGGCTCGAGACCGACGCGCATACGCTCGACGGCGGCAAGGGCGCGTCGAACGGCTCGCATACCCTTGGGTGAAGTGCGGTAGTAACGCCGCGGGCGGGTGATCTGATTCGGATCGTCCTCCCCCACACGGGAGGTGAGAAGCTTCTTGGCTTCGAGCCTGTCGAGCGTGACGTAGACGGCGCCGCGCGAGACGGCCCGCCGCGCCCGCCGTTCAATCTCGGCGCGCACCGCCGGAGGATAGGCGGCGTCGCCCAGGTGCAGCACGGCGAGCAGCACCAACGTTTCGAATTCGCCCAGGGACACAGCCATTGCCGACATTGTAAGCACTTGGCGCCAGGACATGTCAACTATGTCGGCATTTGACCCGGGCTCGAATCCGCATACCATCTGCGGCATGCCACGTCATGTTGCCGCGACCGTTGTCGCCTGTCTTGGGATGTTCGCGTGCGCGAAGCCGGCGCCGCCGGCATCACAACCGTTCGCACTCATCGAGGCCACCATCCCTCAGATGCGCGAGGCGATGGAGCAGGGCCGACTCACGTCGCGCCAACTGGTGGAGATGTATCTCGCCAGGCTGGGGATGTACCAACAGATGTTGAAGGCCGCGATTTACGTCAATGCCAACGCGTTGACGGAGGCCGATGCGCTCGATCGTGAACGGGCGGCGGGCCGCGTGCGCGGTCCGCTGCACGGGATTCCGATCGCACTCAAGGACAACATCCACACGACCAACATGCCGACATCGGGCGGCGCGCTCGCCTTCGACGGCTTCATCCCGCCGTATGAAGCCACGCTCACCACGAACCTGACCAATGCCGGCGCGATCATCATTGCGAAAGCCGGGTTGTCCGAGTTGGCGGGCTACGTGGCCGGCGCTCCGACATCAGCGCCAGGCGATTACAACGCGGTTGGCGGTCAAGGCTACAACCCCTATGACCCAAGGCGCGACCCGCGGCCCGATACCGCTGATGGCCGACCTGCGCTGAACACCGGCGGGTCGAGCTCGGGGATCGGCACGGCCGCGAATCTGTGGGCAGCCAACATCGGTACGGAGACGTCGGGCTCGATTCTCGGTCCCTCGAATCAAACCATGCTTGCCGCGGTGAAGCCGACGGTGGGTCGCGTGAGCCGCTGGGGCGTGATCCCGATCACGGCGGATCAGGACACCGCCGGCCCGATGGCGAGGACGGTCACCGACGCCGCGATTCTCCTCGGCGCGCTGGAGGGCAAGGCACCGGATACGAACGACGCCGCGACATCGCGCTGCACCCCGCCGCCAAACAACGATTACACCGCCTTCCTCAGGGCCGATGCACTCCGCGGCGCGCGCATCGGGATTCCGCGCGCGTTTTATTACGACAAGGTCACTCCACCTGGCGCGAAAGAACCTCGTGGCGGCCTCAACCCTGCGCAGGCCAAAGCCATGGGCGAAGCGATCGACATCCTCAAGCAGCAGGGCGCGGTCATCGTCGATCCCGCCGACATCCCCAGCGTCGTCGAAACCGATCCGTCAAAAACCATCATCGAGTGGAATTTCTGTGGCGGGGCAACCGAGGTTCGCGGCAAGGATGCGCGTTGCACGACGGTTGTGAAGTACGGGATGAAGCGCGACTTCAACAAATGGCTGTCGACGCTCGGCCCGACCGCGCCGGTGAAGACACTCACCGAGCTGCGCGAGTGGAACCTCGCACATCAGAAGGGCGGCGCCATCAGGTATGGACAGTCGCGGCTCGACATCTCCGATGCCGTCGACCTCGACAAGGACCGCGCACGCTATGAGGCCGACAAAGCGAGGGACTTGCTGGTCTCGACGACGAACGGCATCGACGCCGTGCTGAAAAAGTTCGAGCTGGACGCGATCCTCTTCCCCGGGTCGAGCGGATCTGGCATCGCGGCACGTCCCGGCTATCCGAGCGTCATCGTGCCGTTCGCGCTTCTGCCCAACGAGCCGACGCCACCGTTTCCTGCCGGCTTCGATGCGAAGCCGGGTCCGGTACGGTGTGAGCTTCAGCGGTGCCGCCTGCAGTGAGCCGCGTTTACTGGCGTTGGCCTACGCGTTTGAACAGGCCACCAAGCGTCGCGTGCCGCCGCCTGCGACACCGTAGAAAGTGGTCCCACGCGAGCGCATGCGTGGGACCGATCGCGACGGTCCGGCTGCGCCCTACAGTTCCTTCAGCCACGCTCTGGCGATCTCGAGACCGGCTGTGGTCGGCCCCTTCCCAGCCCGGTACATCGCCTTCCAGGTCACGCTCTTCTTTTCATAGGCGGGATTCACGAAGACCGTGGTGCGGTTCTTCTCAACCGTCTGCGCCGCATAGTCTACGGTTGGTGCTTCGGCCACAATCTGCGCAAGCACGGCCTTCAATCGTCCGCGGAGATTGTGCTTGTCCCACATCAGCTGCTCGGTCTCGTTCTTCGCGCTTGCCTGCGCGCCGAACAAGGCCTCTTCCGTGTCGAGGCCATCGGCCTCGGCGGAACGCAGAACCGCGTAGCCGCGACGGAACTTATCCGGATCGGAGGCGCTGAGACCCTTGATCGCCTGCGCCTTGCTGACGAGCGTCGCATACTTCGCGCGATCGGACCCCTTCGCTTTGCTCGCGGTTTCGGTCCACTCCGTTAACGATGCGTCGAACATCATCTTCAGGTCTTCGATCTTGAGCTGCATGGCCATTTGCACGTACACCGCAGCCATGTCGCGCTTCATTTTCAACTCGAACTCGGCATTCCCCGCCGTGGTGCCGATCTGCTGCATCATCTGCTCGCCGCTCTTGACCTTGATGCCGTGATTGACGGCCTGGTATGTCTTTGCGATGTAGGCATCGTGCGCCGACTGGAACGCCGGTGACATCATGATCGTCCGTGCCGCCGCCGCCAATTCCCTCATCAGCGTCACCTGCTGCGCGCCGCTCAACGCCATTGCGGCGGCGAGCGGTGCCGCGCCGATGCTCGGAAGTATCAGGTCGTCGCCTTCGAGCCGCGCCGCCCGTTCAATCTGCGTCTGCAGTCCTGCTTCCGTGATGCCGATACCCGCCATCCCGCCCTGCCAGGCCAACACGGTGAGCGGCAGGCAGATCAGACCGGCGGTTACGATGTACTGCTTCATACAAGTCCCTTTCACGTCTCCAACGCACGAAGGCCTGTGTTGTCGGCCATCCGAATCGACATCGCGTTCTCAGAGACACCGCGTGTGGAGCCCTGGGCACAGGGCCGATCAACGCACGCTCATTATGCGGTGTGAGGAGACGGGTGGAGGTGGCTGCTGCGCGCGTATGACGGATCCGAGTGCCGAACTGTGTAGACACATCGCTGCGCACTCGAATCGGTGCACATCCGCAAACCGTCTGCGCAATGCCACCTCGTCAGCTTGCCGCAGCGTGCCCATGTCATCGGCATGCCGACGTTGCAGCGTCTAAGCGGCGCGTCGCGAGCGCACCGTGCGTAATGTCATGTACAGCAACCACCCGGCGGGCCCAAACATCAACGTCATGAACAGACACGGCACCAGGAGCATGTGCGGGATGTGACGCTCACGCGCGTCGCGAGCTTCCCACGTCCCGATGAGAAGGTCGAAGGCCAGGTAGTGCAGCCAACCGGCAAGCAGCAGCCACGGGTTCGCGAACAGCGCGGCGACGCCGCCGAGCGTTGAGAAGCTTCCTTCCGAACTGCCAAATGTCGTCGCGACGATGGCGATGTAGAACGCCGCGAACAGCATCGGCACGACTTTCCCGGTCACGATTTCGGTGACCCAGCGGCGCCCCGGCAGCACGGCGAGCAGCAGCCAGCAGAGGATGGCGACGGTATTGGTGATGGAGAACGCTTGTTCTGGTGACATGGGCAGGACCTCAGAGGAGTGTCGGCGTGCGAACGAGCTGTGGACGACGCGCCGCGATCGCCAGCGCTGCAGCCGTGCCGGCCGTCCACGCGCCGAGAAGTGCCAGCGAGAGTGCGTCGGATGCAAGCACCGACTGGCCACGAAGCGCCTGCGACAACAGAATGCCGAAGAGCGCGATGTAACTCACCGCCGCGATCGTGGTCACGCGCACGCGCACCGCATCGCTCAGTCTGCGCTGCGCGAGCACGAGAGCAAAGAGAGGGAGCGCCTGCAACGCGTGCAGACCAAGAAAGTGCGACACCCGGACGTCGCCGTGTTCGGTGCTCCACCCGGTGCCGGGCAGGCCTGGCCCCCCGTCGGGCGCGCCGATCGTGTGCGCGCCGGCGATGGTCATCCGCTGGCCCGCGCGCGCGGTGTCCAGTTGCTGGGTGGTCGGCTGCGTCATCAGACCGCCCGTCATCGCACCGACGATGGTGATCGCGATGCCGAGCCGCAGAGCCCAGCCGAGCGCCGGGTCTGCAAATCGATGCCGCCACACGGCCACTGCGACCGCGATCATGGACAGCGTCTGCACGACAATGGCAATACCCATCGCGGCGAAGATCACGGCATCCAAAGGCGTGGCGATGTTGAAGTGGCTGGTCGTGCCGCGAAGCGCCTGGACGTCGATCAGCACGATCTCGAGCAGCAACGTCACCGCCGTCGTCCAGCCGACGATGCGGCGGGTCCTCGTCCATTCGGGAATCAGGGTGAAGATCCACGCGAGCGTCAACGTATACAGGGCAATCGAGGCGGCGAACTTGGCCGGGCTTGAGCCACACCGGTGCGCCAGTGACGATCCGCGGGTCGATGGCGAGCCCGACCATCGCGCCGACCAGGGCCAGGACCATCAACAAACCGGTTGCGGTAAGGGGTGGACTGGCGTGCCAGAGTCGAGTCAACATCATCCTGCTCCTGAGTGGAATGTAACTCCTGTCAACATCACGATACGATCACGTGTTGACAATGTCAACATGTGGATTTACGATCGAGGTCCATGGTTCGTTCCACCGACGGCGCGGCCCAAAAAGAAGCGGCCCGACCAGTACCACCACGGAGACCTGCGGCGAGCCTTGCTCGAGGAGGCGGTGCGCACTATTCAGGCCGACGGCATCGAGCACCTGACCCTGCGCGGCATCGGGGAGAAACTCGGGCGTCTCGCGCACCGCGCTGTATCGGCATTTCTCTGGTAAGCAGACGCTCCTTGCCGGCGTCGCCCGGGAGGGGTTCCGGATGCTGCGGCTGGCACTCACTGAAGAATGGGAGCGTCTTGGGCGCGGCCGGGAAGGCTTCGAGGCGATGGGAATGGCGTACGTGAAGTTTGCCGTCTCTCATCCATCGCACTATCGGGTGATGTTCGGCAGCTTCGTGGAATCGTGCGCGAAGGACGCCGAGTTGGTCGAGGAAGCGGCCGCCGCCTTTCAGGTGCTCGTGGGCGCGCTGGTCGAACAGCAGGAGGCAGGGTTGGCGCGACGCGACGACCCGGTGATCCTTGCGAGGTTCATCTGGTCGCTCGTGCACGGGATTGCGATGCTCGCAATCGACGGGCAGCTTCGCGGTCCGGATGCGGGAGGTCACGCGCTGAGTAAATACTCGATGGAGCGGATTCGCGACGCGATCGAGGCCGCCTAGGCGGCGCACACCGAGGCGCGGTTTGGTCGGCGGGCGACGCGGTTCCTCCGCGCGAGCCGCCCACGCGCGCCGCTTTGTAAGCCGCTCTATCGCCTCAGGTCGGGACACACGTACGGCACCGCGGCTCGCATCAGCGTGAGGTCGACGGTCTCACTCACCAGTTTGAGCCTCAGGCGCAGCTCGCGATCGTTCGGCTGAGCGACGTCAGCGTCATACTGGGTCGCGCGGTCTTCGATGATCGTCAACGTGTCCTCGTCCGCCCGCTGCCATGTCGCCAAACGGTAGGTTTCGACGCACGACGTCATCACTAGCGTCCCGTCGGCGAGAAAGATGTAGAAGCTGCCAGGGGCACGGCTGGTTGGTGCGGTCACGCGCCAGACGGTGTTCATCCATCCCGGAGGTGGCGGTCCGGTTTGTGGCGCCTCTGATGTACCGTTGCGTGGTGTCGCATTAGAAATCCACTGTCGGGAGATCGACAGCCCATCAGGGCCACCACCAGAGTGACGCAAATGAGAAATGGCATGAAAACAGGTTACCCGCATCGCGCCATCGTGCTCCTGGTCTCGATGGTGTTCGCCTTCGTCACCACGGTCGCGTCGGCACAGCAGCCGCCTACGGGCACAACAGCGCCGCCGACTCCACCGCTCATCAGGGAAGGCGCCACCGTCAAGCTCACCGACCACGTCTGGGCGATCCCCGATTTCAACGTCGGCCTCGTCCCCAACGTCGGCATCGTCGTCGGTAGCAAGGCCACGCTCGTCGTCGACACCGGGCTGGGGCCGCGAAACGGCGAGGCCATCGTTCGCGAGATGAAGAAGCTCGCACCAACACCGATGTCTACGTCGTCACGACGCATTACCACCCCGAGCACTCACTCGGCGCGTCGGCCTTCAAGGGCGCAAAGCTGCTGATGACGCGTATGCAGCAGCAGGACATGACCGAGCTCGGCAAACAGATTCAAGACACGTTCGCCAAGCGGTCGGCGCTCACCGCGGAGCTGCTGAACGGCGTCGCCTATCCGACGCCCGACATTCTCTTCGACCGCGAGCATCGGCTCGATCTCGGCGGCGTGCACGCGCGGCTGATGTGGCGCGGGCCGGCGGCGATGCATTCGCGCGGCGACACGATGATCTTCGTCGAAGAAGATCGCGTGCTGTTCACCGGCGACGTGGTCATGAGCCAGCGCTTTCTCGCAGCGCAAGCAACTCGAGCATGACGACGTGGCTGGCGACGCTCGACGAGCTCGCGGCGTTGAAGCCGGCACGCGTCGTCCCGAGTCACGGCTCCATCGGGGACGCGACGTTGATCGCCAGCGACCGCGAGTTTCTCAGGCCGTCCAGAATCGCGTGAGCGAACTCAAACGCTCCGGCAAATCAGTGACGAAGCGGTCGCCGCGATCGTGGCGGAGATCGCGCCCGCCTATCCGGAGTGGGGGAACCCGTCGGGCGCGGCCGCCGTCGCCCGCGCCGCGTATGCCGAGGCGCGCTGAAGGTCGCGGCCGCGATCGCACGCGGCATGCGCTCGAGAACATCGCGGTAGAATCCCGGCGGTAATCACGCCTGACCGGGAGGTCGCGAATGGAAACACGCCACACGCGCCGGACGTTCCTCGGCAGCGCCGCTGCGTTCACCGGTGGCCTGCTGAACGGGCGACTCGTCGGCGGCGCCGTCGCCGCAGGACAAGCGTCGGCACCAATCGTCACTCGCACCAGTCATCTATGGTCGCGTCGACGGCTCGGCGCTTCTGGCCAACCTTGCCTATCCCGACGGGCCGGTTCGCGGCTTGCGATCGTCTCGGTCCACGGCGGACGCTGGCGAGCGGGCAACCGCACCGACGCGAGCAGCATCAAGGTGACGCCCTGGGCCGAGTTCGGATTCTTCGCGATGTCCGTCGACTATCGTCTCGTCGGCGGGTCGCCGGCGCCCGCCCCGTATGTCGATCTGCGCTGTGCCATCCGGTGGGTCCACGCCCATGCCGCCGATTACGGCATCGACCCGGAACGTGTCTACCTGATTGGGCAATCGGCGGGAGGACACATGGTGGCGCTTGCCGCGACGCTCGGTGACGGCCCGTACCGAAAGCTGGGGATGGGATCAGGTGCGCGCGGCGACGTCCGCGCCGTCGTCAGCGTGGCCGGCCCGTACATCTGAACACGCTGACATGGGGCAATCTTTGGACACCTGTTGCGGGCGACGTCGAGGAGGCGCGGCGACTGGCCTCGCCGATGACGCACGTCAGCCCGACAACGAAACCGACGCTGATTATTCATTCCGACGATGACCGCTCGGTGCCGGTGCAACAGGCCGCGGACATGGTCGAGAAGCTCAAGGCGGCTGGCGTTCACCACCGCTACGTGCACTACACCGACAGGGGACACATGGGGATCACCGACGAAGTCGTGAAAGAAGCGCGCGCGTTCATCGCGGAGGTCGAGCCGAAGAAATAGCGTTGCCGCGCAACTTGTTGAATTGCTACCATCCGCCGCACTGATCGCGGTTGCCCACCGAAGGAGGAGTTATGCGCGTCGCTCGTCTTGCCAATCACGTTCGCGCGCTGTTGGTTGCAGCCGCGGCTGCGCTTCTGGTCAGCACCACGGCAAATACGCAGTCGGCATTCGGCGTGGCAACGCTGCGCGACGTGATGGTGCCGATGCGCGACGGCATCACCCTCGCCACCGACGTCTATCTCCCCACCACCAACGGAGCGGTGGTCTCCACCAAGCTGCCGGCCATCCTCGAGCGAACTCCGGTACAACAAAGACGGCGGGGGAGCCGCCGAGCTATTTTGTGCCGCGTGGCTATGCCGTGCGTCATCCAGGACGTGCGCGGCCGCTACAAGTCCGGGGGACATTGGAGGCCTATCACTGACGACCCCACTGACGGCGCCGACACCGCGAAATGGATCGGCGCGCAGTCGTGGTCGAACGCGTCTATCGGGACGATAGGCACGTCGTATGCCGGCGCAACGCAACACGCGCTCGCGATCGCCGACGCGCCGTTCGTCAAGACGATGATTCCAGTCGACGCGATGTCGAACTTCGGCAAGTACGGCGTCCGACACAATGGTGCGTTCGAACTGCGCTTCTTCAATTGGGTGCTGACGATGGGCAACGCGGCGGGGAATGCCAATGCGGGGCTTGCGGCGGCGCGCGCGGCGTCGGATCCGGCCGCGGCTGCCGCGCTCGTCGACATGGGCAAATGTCCGTCAGTACGTCCGTAATCTGCCGCTTCGGCCAGGCACCACGCCGCTCAAGTTCGCACCCGACTACGAAGCGTGGCTGATCGAAGCGATGAGCCACGGCGACTACGACGACTACTGGAAAAACCACGGATCCGACGTCCTTGCGCACGTGAGCGAGTACAAGGACATCCCTGTTCAGCACGTCACCGGCTGGTACGACTCGTGGGGTACCCAGGTCGCGAATTTGAACTTCGTCGAGCTGCGCAAGGCGAAGAAGAGCCTTCAGCGGCTCATCATCGGCCCCTGGACGCATGGCGGGCAGACGCGCAGCTTCGCTGGCGAAGCCCAATTTACCGACGATGCGGCGCTCGACTTCAACGCGTGGCGGTTGCGCTGGCTCGATCGCTGGGTGAAAGGCGTGGACAACGGCGTCGATCGCGAAGCGCCTGTCCGCATCTACGTCATGGGCGGCGGCGACGCACACAAGACTGCCGAAGGTCGCGTGTTTGTCGGCGGCGCATGGCGGGACGAGCAGGAGTGGCCGCTCGCCCGTACCGTACCGAACGCCCTATTACTTGCACGCCGGAGGTGCGCTCTCGCCGGACAAACCGTCCGATCAGCCGCCCACGAAGTATCTGTTCGATCCAAAGAATCCCGTGCCGACGCTCGGAGGAAACGTGTCGTCGCAAGGCACGTTGATGTTCCAGGGCGCCGCCGATCAACGCTGCCGCACCGATTTCTGGCTCTGCACCGACAGCCGGCCGCTCTCGGCGCGCAACGATGTGCTCGTCTTTCAAACGCCGCCGCTCGAGCGCGATACCGAAGTCACCGGCCGGCTCATCGTCAAGCTCTGGGCGGCAACCGACGCACCCGACACCGACTTTACGGCCAAGCTGATTGACGTGTATCCGCCGAATCGCGACTTCCCTTCCGGTGTCGATCTCAATGTCGGCGATAGCATCGTGCGCGCGCGTTATCACACTGGTCCGGGAAAGGCAGCCGCGATCACGCCAGGCAAGGCGTACGAATTCACCATCGAGATGTACCCGACGTCGCTTGTCTTCAAGCGCGGTCACCGCATCCGTCTCGACATCTCGAGCAGCAACTTCCCGCGCTTCGACGTCAATCCGAACACTGGCGAGCCGCTCAACGACAACCGGCGTTGGCGGGTCGCGGAAAACAGCGTGTATCACGATGCGCAACATCCGTCGCATATCGTGCTTCCGATCATCCCATCGGCGGCGCGGACCACGTCCGCCGGTGCACGATGAGCGCGCGCACCGCGCTCGCCTGTTTGCTGGTGGTGCTGGCGGCCCCCTCGCAGGCGACGGCGCAGTCGGCAGGCGCTGAGTCGATCCAGGGACGATGGAAGCTGCTCGCGGCCGAAGACATCAGACCCGACGGATCGGTCGCGCGATACCCCTGGGGTCGTCACCCGGTCGGCGCGATCGTCGTCGAACGTGGTTGGTGCTACATCCAGATCATGTCGAGCGACGTCCCGGCATTTCATACCAGCGCCGGCGTGGCAATCGGTGATCAGATGAAAGCGGCGCTCCTCAGCACCTACATCGCGTATGAAGGGCCATGCACGATCGACGAGGCGGCGGGCAGCGTGGTGCTCAAGGTGGAGGCTGCATGGCGGCCTGATTACGTCGGCACCGAACAGAAGCGCTTCTTCCGCTTCGACAACGGCAAGTTGTTGTTTGGGCCCGCGCAAAACTCGATGCGCGCAGGGAACGAGACGTTGACGCGACGGCTCACGCTGGAACGCGTGCGCGAGTAACGCGCGATCCGGGCACCTGCGAAAGCGGCAGCCGGTCTGCCACGCAAGAAGATGGACCGATTCCTATTGTTCGGGCCGAAGAACCCGCGCCGGATCGAGGCGCGCGGCGCGATAGGCAGTCGGCGTTCAGTCGTGGCCGAGCGCGATCACCAGGTCGACGAGCGCGGCGCGACGTGCAGGGTTCGATTGGATGCGCCTGATCGTGCGCGGGGATCGTCAATGTGTTCCGGCTTGCAGCTTCTGTTCGACTTCGGCGACTCGTGAGCGATCGAGATCGCCGTCTTTCCAGTAGCTGAGGAACCTCCGATAGGCCGCACGAGCCTTGACCGCGTCGCCGCTCTTTTCGTGAATCTGACCGAGGAAGTAGAAGCTCCGTACGTATTGAATTGGCCACTCGAGGCGTTCGTAGCCGGCGTCAGCGACGCGCTGAAACGATTGCGCAGCGTCGCGATCGCGCCCGGCGGCAAAGTAAGCCTCGCCGAGCGCATACCAGATAGCGACATGCGGGTTTTGTTGGGCACTAGCGCCCCGGGGCGGCAGCGTTGCCCGAGCGCTTTCCAAGTGGCCGATCGCCGCCCCGGGATCCCCGCCCGCCAGCGCCACCAGACCACGAGCCCATTGCACACGGCGCGTGTCGCGGTTACCGGCCCGCGGATTCGATTTGGTGGTCAACTCGCGAAGCGTGTCTTCGGCATCTTGGCGCCGACCCATTTGAGCGAATAATTGGGCGCGCGCGATCAGGACGTTCGGCTCGAGTGACGTGTTCTTGCCCAATGCGAGGGCCTGCTGGACCTGCGACAGTGCAAGGTCCTGCTGCGACCGCGCCATCAGGATCTCGGCCATGTTTCGGCGCGCGAACCCGGCTCGTTGACCCGGCGTGGGGTACGCCGTCGCTGCGCGTTCCGCCGCGGCGAGCGCGTCACCGCTACGACCGCGGTAGACCGACAAGAACATCTGTAGATAATTGCCGAACCACTTTCGCGTCGCTTCCGAACTGCTCGCGAGGGCTCGCGCATCCTCGCTCGCCACATCCCACTTTTCAGCAAGCACCTCCGCCTGAGCTCGGCCATAGGGCGGCCCTGAATCCTTGGGATTCAATGACATGGCACGGTTGTACTGGGCGATCGCCTCGTCGAAGCGCCCCGCCAGCACGAGGCCAAAGGCCATGCTGTCGTACCCCGCTGCGCTGTCAGGATTGCGGCGCAGGAACGTCTCCATCGTGCGATGAGCCTTGTCCAGTTCTCCGAGCGAGAGGTACGCATTGGCCAGATTCTCGAAGGATGTTGGAAAGGTGGTGCCGCGGCGCACGAGCTCCTCGTAGTGCGCGATGCCTTCGTCAAATCGCTCGAGTTGAATGAGCTGCAGGGCGAGATTGTGACGGCAGGCGTGGTGTCCTGGGTCGAACTCGATGCACTTGCTGTACGCCTCCATCGATCGCGGAAGCGAATCACTCCGGAGCGAATAGGCGTAGCCCTCGATGTAATACCGCTCCCGAGGCGTGAGCCGATCGGCATATTTCAACGCCAGGGCCGAATACTTGTCGCGCTCAGCCGCGTTGCCCATGTTGCGATTGACCACGGCCAGCTTGGTGTACGCCATAGCAAAGGCCGGATCGATCGCGATCGCCTTTTCAAACATCTTTGCGGCCTCCGCTTCGTGGAAGCGGTCGTGCAGGTTGACGCCTTCGGCGTACGCCCGGTATGCGTCGATGGACGCGGTGGTGACGTCGACAAGGCCGCGATCGAGTCCCGATGTGGTGCTGCTCGGCTCGATCAGGACCTTGCCAGCGGACGCGACGTCGCCACGCAGGCTCTGGAACTTCGCAAGAAGGCGCCGTGATAGCTCGTCAACCATTGCAAAAAGACTGGCCTCGCTTGGGCCCTCGACGCGTTCGGAGGACACGATGCGGCCAGTCTGAGCTTCCTGGAGCCGGACGTTGATCCGAATGGCGTCACCCGCCTTGACGTAGCTGCCGACGACGACGTTGGTCGCCCCGGTACGCTGGGCCACGGCACGAATGACCTCCGGTGACATCACACGATCATCGGTGCGCTTGAGCTCCGCCATGATGGCGTACAGCCGATCCGTCGCGACGACCTCGATATCCTGGGTTTGCGACAGATCCGTCACCACCATTTCCGTGATGCCCGTGCGCAGCCAATCCAATTCGGGGTTGCCCGTGGTGTTGTCGAAGTAGAGCACGGCAATCGACGGCTTCGTGCTCACTGCCGTCGCCGTTTCAGCCGAACCGGACGGGCGATCACGTTGCGTCAAGAGGAGCGCGCCGGTCGCCACCACGGCGGTGACGCCCGCCGCGATCCATCCCCAGCGCGGCATCGGGCGCCGGTCGTGCGCGACAGTTGTATGTGTTGTCGATTCGAGGCGCCTCCGCGCGGCGCGCAGATCGACGACCACGTCTTTCAGGCCCTGATATCGATCCGCAGGCTCTTTCGCGAGGCACTTGTCGACGATGCGCTGAATCTCCAGAGCGACATCGGCCGCGACCAAGGGACCGAGTGTCGGCAGGCGAGGCGCGGGCTGATGAAGAATCGCACCTGCGGTTTCGAGAGTGTTTCTCCCTTGGAACGCCGGCTGCCCGGCCAGCATTTCGTGTAGCACGATCCCCAAAGAGAAGATGTCGCTGCGGTGATCGACTTCCCCGCCGCGCGCCTGCTCGGGCGACATGTACGCCGTCGTGCCGAGCACGACGCCCGGCGCCGTTTCATCCCGCTCCGCCTTCGGTGCGCGGGTCAGGGCGTCGCCGTGCTCGAGCAGCTTCGCGATACCGAAGTCGATGATCTTCGAGTGCCCTTCATCGGTGACCATGATGTTGGACGGCTTCAGGTCGCGATGAACGATGCCTCTCTCGTGCGCGCGTGCGAGGCCCGACGCCACTTCGGTGGCGAGTTCGAGGGAACGGGCGGCTGGAAGGCGCTGCCGCGCGAGGACATCGGTGAGCTTGTGTCCGCGAATCAACTCCATGGCGATGAACGTCAAGCCATCGGCTTCGTCCACGTCGTGGATGACCGCAATGTGAGGATGCTCGAGGGCGGAAGCGGCCTGCGCCTCTTGAATGAAGCGGCGCTTGCGCTCCGCGTCGTGCGTCAGATCTTCGGGCAGAACCTTGAGCGCGACGTCACGATGCAGCCGCGTATCGGTCGCGCGATACACCACGCCCATGCCACCGCGGCTGAGTTCCTCGCCGACCCGATAATGCGAGAGCGTTCGGCCCGTCATGGAGAATTCTGAATTCTGGGGGAAACGCGGATTCTACCATGCGGGGTGTGGGCGGATTGTGCCCTTTGGGCGCTTCATCGCGCTGCCGTACACTCTGTCGCATGCTGCACAACCGACTCGGTCGCGTCCTCGCCCTCGCGCTTGTCGGCGTGACCGCGGGTTTGAACGCCGCGCAAGCGCCCGCGGTGACCTGGCGTTCCGAAGGCCCATTCCTCGCATCCGCCACGGATGTCGCGATCGACGCCTTGCATCCGGATACGGTGTACCTGTCGACCGTGAACGGCGGCGTCTATCGAAGCGACGACGGCGGTCAAACCTGGCGGCTGCCAGGCGACGAGATGACGAGCCGGGACGTGCGCTGGGTCGAAGTCGATCCGGCAAACGCCAACACCGTTTGGGCGGGCGAAGACAATCCCGGGGACCCGGCGATGTGGCGATCGACCGATCGCGGCGCGACGTGGAAGCTGGTCACCGACCGTTACAAAGGAGAACTCACCACCCTCCATCCGGTCGGTTTCCGCATCGCATTTGCACCATCGAAACTCAGCGACATCTGGGTGCCCTCGACCAGCCTCAATTATCGGAGCCGCGACGGCGGCAAGACGTGGAGCGACTTCCGGGTGCCGGGGCACGACGTGTATGCGATCGCGGTGCACCCGACGAATCCGGACGTGGTGTGGGCCGGCGGTACCGGCGATCGACACCACTTGTCGCGCACGATTGACGGCGGCCGCACTTGGCAGCCGGTCGGCAAGGGACTCGATGCAGGTGTAAAACTGCTGGTCTCGGATCGCGCGACGCCACCGACACTGTACGTCGTCACCCGTTCTGAGGCGCTTCATAAGAGCACTGACAACGGCGAGACGTTCGCGCCGCTACCATCGCCAGTCTCGGGAACAGACGACATCCTCAAACTGATCGTCGTGCCGGGCGGGACCCCGGGTTCCGCGCCGCGCATCTGGGCTGCGACCGAGAACGCTCTCTTCACCAGCGCTGATGGTGAGCGATGGACGCGAACGGACCGCGGCACCGGTCGGTATCTCGTGAGGAGCATCGCCGTCCACCCGCGTGATCCGAAAATGATCGTCGCCGCCGCCGGCGGCGCCGGCGCGTACCGCAGCACCACCGGTGGCGAGACGTGGACAGCATCGAATGCCGGCTTAGCGGCCGGCTATGTCGAGGAGCTTTACGCGACGCCTGGCGCAGCCCTCGTGTTCGCCAAGACCGGCGTGGGCACGTTTCGCCGCGATGATAACGGTGCGTGGACCGAGCTGCAGGCGCCGTTCGTGAAGGGTGACAAGGAAGTCGAGCTCGACGGCTTTCTCTTCGACAGGTCAGCTGGATCGGTGTGGGCGTTTGACGGGGGCGAGGCCTGGCGCTCAACCGATGGCGGGCGAAGTTTCACTCCACTCCCGCTGAAAATGGCTATGAGCGTGGATAGCGTCGGTTTCAAAAGTCTCGCCCAGCATCCGCAGAATGCGAACGTGCTGTGGGCGGGGAATTGGTCGGCCAACTCACCAGGCACCTCGGTGTACAAGACCACGGACGGCGGACGGCAGTGGAGGCGCTCGGGCAAAGGGCTGCCCACCAAGGCAGTCACGATGCTCCGGACCGCTGGGCCCGACGAGGTCTTGGCGCTCGTTGAGCGACGCGAGCTCTTCGCGACACGAGATGGCGGAGCATCATGGAGCAGTGTCGGACGCGGACTACCGGATGCCGACGTCCTGCAACTCGCCGTGGATCCGACCGGCCCGACCCGCGTCTTCGTCGGAACAGTGGCTGGGCTCTTTCGCTCAACCGATAGCGGCGTCACGTTTACGAAGATTGGCTCGGCGCTCGAGAAACAGCGCGTGCGAGCGGTTGCCATTTCATCCGACGGTCTCGTGTTTGCCGGCGCGTTCGGCGGCGTGTTCGTCTCGCCGGACAGCGGGTCAACCTGGACGACGATCAACGGGAGCCTCCCCAACACGAACGTTCGCGCGCTTGCAATTGGTGGCGGCGCGGATGTGCGGCTTTGGGCTGGCTTCGGCGGCGGCAGCGTGTGGTCAGCGCCGTTGCCGCAAAGGTGACGGCTCCGCCAAGCTCATTTCCCCGCCACGCCCGGGTCCGTCGTCTACGACGCAGGTGATACTCATAGCGCGATCACGACCTTTCCTCGCGCGTGTCCTTCTTCGAGATACCGGATGGCGTCAGGAACCTCACTCAGCGGGTACGTTCGGTCGATGACCGGGGTGATCATGCCGGTTTCAGCGAGCTCCTTCAAAGCGACAAGGTCTTTCTTGCTCGGTGATGTCAGAAACATGACCAGGTTCTGACGCACGAACCGAGACAGCAAAACCGCTTTGAGGCCGTGAGCCAGAGGCCCAAGCCATCGACCGCCCGATCCGCCGACCACGAGGTAAGTGCCATCGGGGGTCATGACGCGTCTGCACGCGGATAACGAATGGTTCCCCACGCAGTCGAGCATGAGGTCGTATCGCTGAGCGCTCTTGGTGAAATCTTCGTGGGTGTAGTCGATGACATGGTCGGCGCCGATCGATCGGACCAGGTCCACATTTCTCGTGCTGCACACACCGGTCACGTTGGCGCCGAATGATTTCGCGATCGGCACGGCGAACGTACCCACACCTCCGGCCGCACCGTTGATCAAGACCTTCTGGCCTGGCTGAATTCGTCCTTTGCGAAGGGCCTGCAAGGCGGTCAATCCCCCGGTCGGCATGGCCGCCGCCTGCTCGAATGTCAGGTTGGCCGGCTTGGAGGCGACGCTGTCCTGGTTGGCGCACACATATTCGGCGAAGGCGCCGACGCTCGCGCCGAATATCTGATCACCTGGCTGAAACTGCGTCACACTCCGGCCGACCGCCTCAACCTGTCCGGCCAGATCGACTCCCAAGCGGCCCTTCTGCGGTTTCTGCAGCCCGGTCATGATGCGAATCATGTACGGCGCGCCTCTCATGAAGTGCCAGTCAAGCGGATTGACTGAAGCGGCGCGAACTCGGAGCAACACTTCATCGTCACCAGCAACCGGTTTCTCAATCTCTTCGCAGTTGAGAACCTCGGGCGAACCGTACTGGCGATAGACGATGGCTTTCACTTTTCCTCGTTCGTCTCCTTCTTCGAGTTCCCTGCGAGGGGCAGACGGAACGCGGCCATTTCTTCCCCGTTACGAACCAGCAGGACGTTGCCGATCATCGCCGGGTGGTTCCAGGTCTTGGCATCGAACACAGGGAATCGCGCAACCTCCGTGAACTTGTCCGGCGTCGCCGACACCAGCGCCAGCTCGCCTTCCTCCGACATCACGAGCAGCAAGTCCTGATCGGGCAACAGGATCATCTGACCGCTGCCGTAGCGGCCGCCCTTCCATTTGCGCGTGCCGTCCTCGAGATTGATCGACGAGAGAATGTTGCCGTCGAAGCCGTACGCATGGCCCTTGTGCACGACCAAGTCGTTGAAATAGGGCTTCAACCCGCTGCGAGGTCCAGCGCTCTTCAGCTTTCCATCCGGCGGCTTCGTGCTTGACCGACAGGCGGCGCGTGCCGAGGCCGCCCATCGCGTCGCCGACGGTGATCAAGATGTCGCCGTCCGCGATGACAGCCGGCTGAACGATGCTCACGCCTGGCTGCCAGATATGCTCCCAGAGCAGGTTGCCGTCGGCCGGCGCGACACTGATCGTGCGGCTTCCGCGCAGCAGTACCACCTGAGGCACGCCGTCGACCGTCATGAGATGCGGCGAACTGTACCCACCGCCGCCCGTCGGTCCGAGCCAGCGCTGATTACCAGTGACAATGTCATAAGCCACGAGCCGCCCGCTGATCGCAACGATCACGACGTCATCGATCACCAGCGGCGAGCTCGCGATGCCCCAGTCGGGGACCGTCACGCCGGTGTCGGTCGCCGCATTGCGCGACCAGAGATTTGGCGCCATTGCCCGCGTCCAGGACGTTCAGGAGTCCCGTCGCACCCATCGCATACACGCGTCCGTTGTGCACTGTCGGCGTCCCGCGCGGGCCGGTGCCGCCGTTCGACTCATAGAACCGGATCGGGTCGCCGTGTCGCCACACCGGCTCGCCCGTCGACACCTTGTAGCAGGCGACCATCTCGTCGTCACCGCGCTGCTCCTGCGTGTAGAGGAGGTCGCCGCTCACTGCAAAGGATGACCAGCCCGGTCCGATCGGCCGGCGCCACATCTCCTTTGGAGGCGAGGCGGCCCAGTCGGTGTTGATGCTCACGCCGTGCACGACGCCGTCACGCTCGGGTCCGCGAAAGCCAGGCCATTCGGGTCGTTTGAATACCGGTGCCGCGGGTGCCGCGGGTGCCGAAGGTGCCGCACGGTGCCGTAGGTGCCGTGGGTGCCGCGGGTGCCGGGGTGCTGCGGGTGCTGGGTCTCGTCGGCTTTCGCAACGATCGATTCCTTCGCCATCTCCGCTGCGACCGCAGGCGACGGGAGCGGCGGCTCATTGCTGGCCTGGGCGAGGAGCAGTTCTTCAGCCGTCGGCGTCCACCGCCACTCGAGATCGGCGGCGCCGCCAAGAATGCCGTTGGTGCGTGCGAGCGTCCACACGCTGCAGCCGATCACGATGGCCACGACCATGGCCGCGCGCCGAGGCCCGCAGACAGGCGACGGGTAACAACCGCCCAGATGACAAGCGCGAGCGCCAGCGTCGTGGGCACGGCGTAGACGATGAACATCATGCCCTGCATCCCGCCTTGAATCGAGATGTGGGTGAGGGGCCGAATCGCGACGATCGCAACGGCCATCACGCCGATCGAGATCAAGCGATCGGACCAGGGTGCTCGGCTGAAGAACAGCCACCACCCGATGATCAGCACCGCGAAGAGCAGTCCGCCAAGGATCGCCATGATATCGGCGCCCATTCCGAACAACTCGGCCTGCGGCGCTACAGCAGGGAGGACAAAACTCACCAGTACCAGCAGCACCGCGGCAGTGACGCCGGGCCACAGACGGAGCGGCTTGCGAAAAGCGGGTTCGTTCGGTTGTGTTATGGACATACAGAAACCTATCTGGCCGAAGCTCGCGGAAGTAGCAGGCGCGGGTCACCCACGCCTCGTGGAAGTTCGCCGAAGGCGCGCGAAGTCGGGCGCACGCCTTGTCTAGCGCGGAAGCGCCAGAGCCAATAGAACATCGTCGCGAGCACCGCCATCACCGGAAGTGCGAGGAGCGGTCGGATGCGGAGTCGGCTCGGGGAACACGTCGGCCTGGCCGAGAAAAAACGCCATCGCCGCGAGGAACAGCGCGAAACACATGCGCCACAAATGCCGTTTCAGTCGGGACGGGCCGCGAACGCCACCAGCCCGAATCATCCGACGATCGCCCACGCCCGCGGCCAATGCGACGCCGCCGAACAGGAACAACGGATACGCCATCCCGGCGGCCGCGCCGCCATTCCCGATCGCGTTAACGCCAAGCGCGAAGCTGGTCAGGCTGACGGCGAACGCCATCAGCATTGCGGCGGCATCGAGCCAACGCGCCCCGTCACCGATAGGACGGACCGTCGTCAGCGACGTGACCACGAGGTAGAACGTCAGCAGCGCTGTAGGAATATTGATCGCCGGCGCCACTCCCTCTACTGCCGCGATCAGCATCCCGCCAATGGACATCGGGAGCATCGCGCAGACGAAGACCAGTCCGGCCTTGCGATGGAGCGGCGCGCCCTTCGCCACATAAAGTGCGACGTAGCCGGAAACAAGTCCCAGGCCACCCGCGAGGATATGTAAGAACAAGATCGTTCGCATGATTCAGAGCCTCTCGCGCAAGGCGAACGCGAGCGACGTGAAGCGAGCGGTCACCATTGGGCGTCGACTGCGGATCCGCCACAGCCAATACAACATCGCGACAACCGGCAACAGCACGGCCACCGCTTGAAGCGCAGGGATGCGGATCACCTCAGGGACTCTGTTTGGCGGACCCCAGAAGAAGGAGGCGGCGGCAACCCACATCGCGAAACACATGCGCCACAAGTGCCGTTTGATACGACGCGATCCTTGAATACCGCCCGCTCGCCACATGCGAACGTCGCCTGCTGCGGCCAGAAAGCCGACGCCGCCAAAGATGAAGCTCGGAACTGCCTCGGGCCTGCCACGATTCACCAGCTCGAAACCGGCCGCGAATGCGAGCACACTGACCGTCAACGCCAGCAGCACGCCGGCGGCATCCACCCATGACGATGCCCTGACTGCGAGGCCGCACTGTGAGCAGCGCCGTGATCACGAAATAAAAGGTCAGCAAGCCCGCCACGACGTTGATCGACGTCAACGACTTTGTCAGCGCCTCCATCAACGCACCACTCAGCGACAGCGTGACCATCGCGTAGACGAAAAGCATTCCGCTCTTGCGATGCAGCGTGGCGCCCTTCGCCGCATAGAGCGCGACGTAGCCGAACATCAGTGCCAACATCCCTGCAAGGATGTGTAGCGGCAGGATGGAGGAGGTGACACCCTGCAGTTGCACGCCGTTACTCCGAGCGGAGCGCCCGCAGCACGTCTACGCGTGATGCGCGCGCAGCCGGCATCAGTGAGGCGAGGATGGCAGCGCCACTGAGGACGGCGGCCGCACCAAGGATGGGCAGCACGCCCGGCAGACGCAGGTTCTCGAAGTAGGTTCGCGCCAACAGGCCGAACACGTAGCCGCCCGCGACACCGGCAACGATTCCGATGGTCACGATGAGCGCACCCTGCGACAGGACGTGCACCAGCAGGTCGCGCGGTGTCGAGCCGATCGCGAGCCGCACACCAAATTCGCGCGTGCGCGCGCTTACCGAGAACGCCAACACGCCGGCCACGCCGACGACAGCGATGAGCAACGCGATGCCGCCGAATCCGGACAACACGAACGCGTTGAGCCGCTCAGGCGCGAGCACTTCCGCACGCACGTCCGTCGAGTGTGGCCGCGCGCTCCACGGGTTGTTCGGCGGACATGTTGTGAATAATCCGCGTGACCGGCCCGACGAGCGTGTACGGGTCGCCGGCCGCATGCACGAACATCCGGTTGGCAATTGGCATCTGCCGGAACGGGTGATACACCGTCATCGCAGGCCCCGGCACGACGTTTTCGTCGTCGACGTCCGCGACGACGCCGACGATGCGGCGGGGAGTGGGCTTGCTTCCGAAGTACGGGTCCGTCCACCAGAAGCGCCGGTTCATCGCGTCGCCGTTGGGAAACAGCCGCTGGGCGACGCTCTGGCTCACGATCACCACGAGCTCGCTACCGAGCCGATCGTCGTCGGTGAAATCGCGACCGGCCACCGTCGGGATGCCGAGCGCCGCGAAGAACCCCGGCGTGATGCTTCGGAGTCGGGCGCGGGGATTTTCTTCGCCGTCCGCGGCTGTGTAGCCCTCGACGGCGAACGACACACCGGGGCCAAATCGACCGGCGTCCCGCCAGGGTACGACGTTGCTGAGTGCGACCCGCCGCACGCCCGGCAGTTCCGCGATGCGGCGGGAGGCTTCCGTAAAGAAATCGATCGACTTCGGCCCCAGGCCCCGAGTGGCGTCGGGAGGTCGATCGCCAGCACCTGCTGCATGTCGTAGCCGGTGTGCGCCCGCTGCAATGCGATGAGCGCGGTGAGCAGCATGCCCGCGCCGGCGAGCAGCACGAACGACAGCGCGACTTGTGTAACGGCGAACAGTCGAAGGCGGCGGTTGGTGCCCGGCGTGATCCGAACGCCGGCACTTGCGAGCCCGAAGCCGGACGGCCCGTGTTGCGATGGCAGCCGAGGAACGAACGCGAGCACCACGGCGGCGATGATCGCCAGACCGGCGCCGACCCACAGCAGACTCGCATCCACCGTGACATCGTTCGCGCGCACGGAGAAGCGCGCCGCATAGCGACTGACAACAGCAACGAGCGGGCGCGCGAGCAGCACGCCGAAAATCGCGCCGGCGCCGCACAGCACGAGGCTCTCGCCGAGCAGGGTCCGACGGAGTGCGGCGGTGCCTGCGCCAAGAGCGGCGCGCACCGCGAGCTCGCCCTCGCGTCGTACCGAGCGCGCGAGAATCAGGTTGGCAACGTTGGAGCAGGCGATGACGAAGACGAGTGCAGCGGCGGCGAGCAGCACGATGAGGATCGTCCGTGCCGGAGCGGCAATCTGATCGCGGAGTTGCGTCGCCTTCACCTGCATCTCGGCGCTGGCTGAGTACGCCTCTGGGTGCTCGCGCATCAGGTCGGCGTAAACCGCGGCGAGCTCGGCGCGCGCGGATTCGAGCGTCGCGCCCGGCGCGAGGCGGCCGAAGAGCTCAGTCATGCGGTGGGTTCGCATCGTGACCATGGTCGCCCCGAGATGATGGGGACTGGTCACGACATTTGCGATGATCTCGGTTTCCGCGGGGTATGGCACTGACGGCTCGAGGACGCCGACCACCGTGGCCACGCGTGTGCCAAGGCGCACCGTTTTGCCGATCACACTCGGATCGCGGTTGAGCGTGGTGTTCCAGAAACGATGCGTCAGCACCGCCACGCCCTCCGCCTTCGGGCCATCGTCTGCCGCGGTGATCAGGCGACCGAGCACGGGCCGCAGGCCCATGACGTCGAAGAACGAGCCGCTGACGACCCCGGCTTGCACCACGCGAGGCTCGCCGAAGCCGATCATGGTGAACTCGATGGTCGAGAAGTCGCCGAAGGCGCTGATCGTCTTGACACGCGATTTCAAGTCGTCGATTTCCGGGACCGAGAACGTCAAGTTAGCGGTGCCGTGGCCCGGCGCGCTCTGGCGGATGTAGATCAGACGATCCTGATCACGATTGACGAGAGGGCGAAGCAGCACTTCGCGGACCACGCTGAAAATCGCGGCGTTGGCGCCGATGCCGAGCGCAAGCGTCACCACCACGGTAGCGGCCAGCCCCTTGGCGCGCAGGAGGGAACGCAACCCGACTCGCATGTCCTGCCCAAGTGCCGCCACCGCGTCGAACCAGCGGCTGTACCACACGCGGCGCATCGAGTCGCGAATCGCCGGGACGTAGCCGAATTCCCTCAGCGCCGCCAGGCGCGCGGCCTCGGGATCCTCGCCGCGCTCGATCCGTTCTTTGATGCTGAGCGCCAGGTGGCCGCGGATTTCGTCGTCGAGATCGTGGTCGTCTGGTCGCATCGGTTATCCGTTGCTCTCCGACGCCGGGTTCATGATGCGGCCGATCGCATCGACCATCTGCGTCCAGCGATCGCGCTCGCGTGACAGTTGCTCTTTGCCCGCGGCGGTGAGCTCGTAGTATTTGGCCCGCTGGTTGGCCTCACTGACGTCCCAGGTGGACTTCAACCAACCGCGCTTTTCCAGCCGGTGCAGCGCGGGATAGAGCGAGCCGGTTTCGACCTTGAGCAGGTCGTCGGACTGCAAGCGGATGGCCTGGCCGATGCCGTGGCCGTGCTGTGACCCCCACTGCAAGGTGCGAAGAATGAGCATATCCAGCGTGCCTTGGAGGAGTTCCAGGCGTCCGTCGTCGGGAGATTTAGCCATAGTTGTAGATGGTCTACAGCCTTAGACGTAGAGCGTCTACGACTGGTTCCCCGCCTTCGCCGCCGGAGCCGGGCGAGCTTCGGCGAGGCAGGCTCCGCATTCCTTCGCCGCTGGCGGGGCCGGTTGGGCGCGCGCGGGCTGCTGCGCTAGCGCGACTGGTTGAGCCGGACCGCGTGCAATGCGCCGTTAATCGTGCCAAACAACAGCAGGTCGCCGGCACGGACCGGAGTCGTGATGACTTCGTCCTCCGCCGCAATCGTCCGCACGATCTTTCCCGTCGCTGGTTCGGCAACGAACACCGAAAACTCGCCATTGCCGTACAGCCAGCCGTCCTGCTTGGCCGGGGAATAGAAGCCACCAGCGGCTGCGGTCCAGAGCTCTTCGCCCGTGTTGACGTCCACGGCGATGAGCTCGTAGCGTTTGCGCCAGATGTTCAGGTAAAGACCATTCGGCAGCAGCCATGCTCAGGATTTGCCGGAACGCCGCCTGTTGCCAACGCATCTGGCCCGTGTCAAGTCAAACGCGCGCAGGCGGCCCGGCTCTCCTCCTGCGAGGAAGATCGTGCCGATCGCCGCGGCGTAGGCGGCCGGCTCCGGATCGTCTGAAAGCTCGCTGGCTGCTTCTGGTTGTGAAGAGCCGTCGGACCAGCGCCACACATGCGTGGCGAAACCAAACCATGCTGTCGATCCCGATGCGGTGAACCAGACAGGTTGCTCTCGCGACTCGGAAGGGAGCCTGAAGCGATCGCGTGTGCCATCCGCGACACGCACCGCGTTGACGAACTGATCGCCGCCGAACCGAAACACGATCGAGTCGCCGGCCACAGCGTGACGAATCGTGCAGCGGCCAACGCCTCTTGCCACTGTGTCCGGGAACTCGTGACGCCAGCGAACACCGCCCGTCGTTGAATCGAATCCCTGCAGGACACACGGGCCGTTCCGCGGCTCTTCTGATACGACGGCCAATGTGCCCGCCATCAGCCACGGGGCGCTCAGACAGTTGCCGACGTGGTGCTTCCACAACAGCCTGCCATCCGCTCGTGAAAGGGCGTGGATGGCCGCGTCATCATTCCAGGAGTAACCACCGCAGAAGAAGACCGACTCCGCGTCGACGAGGGGCGTCGACACGTGGGAGTCGCCAGCCAGCAGCCATGGCCGATCGGTGCGGAAGCTCCACACCGACGGGTCAGCCGGCGCGGAACAGGAGACGTTGACGACCAGTAATCCGACGCTCAGCGCCTTCAATGCATGCACGGCGTAGTACGCTGGCCCCCAGACCAGAACAAGCCGTAGACATCCTAGGTCTAAGGCGGCGAGTCTCGACAACGGAGATGACGAAGTTTTACGTCCACGGCTACGACACGCGCGAGAACACGCGGTTGCACGATCAGGCTGCCTCTCTCGTCGACCTGCTGCATTCGGATACCGCATACCCGGCTGGGAGCCTCGTTCTCGAGGCCGGTTGCGGCGTCGGCGCGCAAACCGTGACCTTGGCCGAACGAAGCCCGGGCGCGCGTTTCGTGTCGATTGATATCTCCGCCGACTCGGTTGCCGAAGCCAGGCGGCGGACCGCCGCCGCCGGGATCACCAACGTGGAGTTTCAGCGCGCCGACATCTTTGATTCCCCCTTCGCCCCGGAGTCGTTCGATCATGTCTTTGTCTGCTTCCTCCTCGAGCACCTCGCGCGGCCGATTGACGCCCTCGTCACGCTGCAGCGGCTCCTGAAACCCGGAGGTACCGTGACGGTGATCGAAGGCGACCACGGGTCGACCTACTTTCATCCCGAGAGCCGCGCGGCGCAGCGCTCTATCCAGTGCCTGGTCGATGTGCAGCGTGCGGCGGGAGGAAATGCCTTGATTGGGCGGCAACTCTACCCGCTGATGATCGAGGGAGGCCTCGACGCAGTTCGCGTGTCACCCCGAATGGTGTATGTCGACTCGAGCCGACCCGACCTCGTCGACGGTTTCACGCTAAGAACGTTCACCGCGATGATTGAGGGCGTGCGCGAGTTGGCCATTACCTCAGGCTTGGCCGACGCGGTCGGGTTCGACGCAGGGATCACCGATCTGCGCCGAACAGCCGAAGCGGACGGCGTGTTTTGCTACACATTTTTCAAGGGCGTCGGCATAAAGAGGGTGGTCATTGGCGACCGTGCGGCGCGGCAGCCGGAGCCCTCCCACTGACGCTGCGTACGACGATGGGTGAGAAACGAACGCGAAGGGTCGCTGGGCCCCGCAGAAACAACCCGACGTCGGGAGGCGGAATTTCGTCGGCAAGCCGGAGGTCTGGCAGTGCATCGAGGATGCGACTCACCGCGACCTCGATCTCGAAGCGGGAGAGCACGGCCCCAAGACAGAAGTGCCTGCCGCCGCCAAACGCGAGGTGGGCGGCCTGGCCGGTGAAGGCCCGTTCCGGGTCGGCCTCGACGCGGTGCAGGTCGAACTGATCGGGATCGGCAAAACGGCGCTCGTCGCGGTTGGCCGCGCCCAAAAAACACATGACTTCGGCGCCCGCAGGCAGTAGCCCACCCGACACTTCGATTTCTTCGCGAGTTTGACGCGGCACCATGTGCGTCGGTGCGGTGTAGCGGAACGACTCGGCGATCGCTCGCGGCAGGAGCGACCTGTCCTTCTGGACCGCCGCCAGAGCATCGGGATGTGCCAGCAAGTTACGCAACGTTGTTGACAGTCCTTTCTCCGTGGTTTCACCGCCCGCGAACACCATCAACATCGCGAAGCGGACGATCTGTTCGTCAGTCAGCCGGTCGCCCTCTACGGTGGTCGTCGCCAACGTCGAGATGAGATCAGTACCCGGACTCTCGCGCCGCGCGGCAATCAGCGGCCGCAAGTAGGTGTCGAGCTCGTCGCGAGCGGTGTTGGCGGCCACCGCCACCGCGGGATTCCCGCTGAGATTCAAGGCGCCTTGGATGAGGGCCGTGTACCACGCCCGAAACCGATCGCGATCCTGCGTCGGCAAACCGAGCAACCCCGCCATCATGCGTACCGGAAGATGCACGACCAGATCGCGAACGAGATCGGCTTGCCCATTTGATGCGACCGCGGCCGTCAGCTCATCGATCGTCTCGCCGATCAGTTTGGAGAAGCGCTCGCGAATGCTCGCGGCGCTGAACGACGGCGTCAGCAACCCGCGCTGGAGCGCGTGCTCGCGCCCGTCGAGTTGAATGAGCGTCTTTCCGAGCAGAGGCTCGGTCTGCGCCGCATAACTCTTCGTGGTGAACGCCGGATTGGTCAGCGCCATGCGCACGTCGTCATAGCGGCTCAGGATCCACGCGTGTGTGGGTGCATGGAAGTAGAGCGGATACGCGTCGCGCATCTGGCGGTAGTGGGGATATGGATCCGCGGCGAATTCAGGTGCGAAGATGTCCGGTGGTGCGGCCACCACCTCTTTGTCGGTCGCGGGATTAGAGTTCCGCGCCAGAAGATCTGTCGTGGGAGCAGGCCGATAGCTCATGCCGCGCGCGAAGCTGGCGAGGTTGCCCGCGCGCGCCTCGAGCAGGCGCTTGATCGCCATGCTCTCGGCGGTGAGTTCGGCGGCCATCGTGTGCCCGTAGGTCTGCGACCCATCGTTACGGACGAAGGCGATCCGGTGGAGCAAGAACCCTGGCGCTTCAGGGCCGAAGGCGCGAGCACTTGGAATCAGGACTATCGGGCAGCGCTGCACCGCTCCGAGATCGGGGTACGCGTAGTCCTGCTCGACCAGCACGTAGTCGCCGAGCGCGCACGCGGCGAACTCGACCTGGACGCGCCGCCCGTACTCGTCGACGAAGGACCCCGCCTCGGCGTCGACGGCGCGAAAGAGCGGCGCCCAGGCGGCGAGCGTCTTCCGATCGGCGAGCAGCTCGCGAGCCATTTCGATCGGCGCATCGACCCACATCGTGTCCGAGAGCACCGACGATCGCCCAACGGCGGGCTGTGCGAGTCCCTCGCGGCGCTCGAGCGCGGCCTTGAGCCCTCGGCCTTCGTAGTGATGCACCGCCGCGATCCCTTGCATGATCATCTCGGTGCGTCGAGCGGGATCGATCACGCTGACCCAGTGGATGTAGCTGGCGTCTTCGCCGCCGCGTGGGTCCGCATACTGCGACGGAAACACGAACACCGGGTAATGCTTGAAGTACTCGCGATAGCGGTAGCCGCACTGCCACTCGATCGCGGCAAAGCGCGCCCTTCGACTCCGCTCATCCCTCGACTCCGCTCGGGATGACCCTGAGCCTGTCGAAGGGTCAGGGCAAGAATGCTCGAGCGTGCGCACGTGGTAGCAGAGCATCGTTTGGTAGCCCGACGCGGTACCCATGAACGTGTCGTCGTCAATCCGCGTGACCATGCGGCTGCCGAGAGTCCACTCGTCGAGATTCTGCAAACGCCGTAAATACTCGAACGTCCGTGATGCCGGGGTCTCGGCGAAGACAGTAGTAGTGAACGTGTTGTTTTCCATCAGAATCCGCGTAATCCCCTACCAGCCCTACCAGCCCTACCAGCCCTACCAGCCCTACCAGCCCTACCCGACCTACCAGCCCTACCCGACCTACCCGACCTACCAGACCAACCGCGCTTGTCGCGATGAACCCGCCGATCGACGAGCGCTTGCGATGCCGGGCTTACGAGAGGGGGAAGGTCAGCGAGCGTGTGTCGGCTCCTCGACTCGCGAGCGCGGCATTGCGCTGTGACGCCGGCGCCTTGCATCGTGGGTCGATGCGAACGTCGACGACAAACGGACCCTCTGCGGCCATCGCTTCCGCCAGAGCCGCGTCGAGCTGCACTTCGTGGTCAACACGCGTCGCGTTGGCTCCCTGCGCCCGAGCGAACGCGGCGAAGTCGACTTGCGGAATCTCCGCGTCGGCGGAGAGTCCCAGGGTCTCCATGCCTTGTGCACACATGCCGTAGCGGCCGTCGTTGAGGACGACCCATACCGCGCGCGCGCCGAATTTCACTGCGCTGTTGATCTCGTTGGTCATCAGCAAGGCGCCGTCGCCGACGACCGCCACCGCCTTGCGCCCGGTCGCGAGCGCCGCACCGACGACACCCGCGGCGGCGTGACCCATGGCTCCAAACCCGGTGCTGGCCCGGTAGCGGTGCGGCGACGAAAACCGCAACCGATGTGTCGTCCACAGAAACGAGTTGCCGGCTTCGGATAGCACTGTTGCGTCGCTGTGATCGATGACCCAGTCCTGCAGCGCGTCCATCAGCGCTTCGGGCCGCACCAGGCCGTCGTGGCGCTGCTCCACGCGATCGATCCGCGGACGCGGCAGTTCCGGCATCGTGCCACCGCGTGATCGTGGAAGGTGGGCGAGCACGGCCCGCAGCGTCGCGCCGATGTCGCCGAGGACGGCAAGCGTCGGCGCCGCGTTGAACGAGACGCCCGGCACGTCCGGATCCACATCGATGTGAACAAAGCCTTCCGGCGCGACGAAACGACGGTCCCAAAACGAGGTTGGTTCTCCGAGTCGCGAGCCGAGGACCAACACGCGCCGCGGTTTCCACTCCTCCAGGTAGCGCATCACCGACGCGTGTCCGGCCAGACCCGTCACCCCGACGAACAACGGGTCGTCCTCCGGGAAGATCCCTTTGCCACGCGGTGAGCACATCACCGGCGCCTGCATGCGTCGCGCAAGCGTTGCGACCTCGGCGGCGGCATCGCGTGCGCCGTACCCGACCCAGATGGCGAACGGTCCGTCACGAAGAGCATCGACGCACGCCGTGACCTGCGCCGGCGATGGTGTTTCCGGACCCTGCGCATCCGCGCACGAACGAATGCACGGTCGCGCCGCCGGTGCCCGCTGCACGGCGGTGTCCAGCGCCACGTGCGCGACGAACCCGCTGCGTCGACGAAGGCCGGCCACGAGCTCTTGCTCAACGGAGGCGAGTTGCGCTGGATCGTGCACGAGGCTCGCGAAGTGAAACATTCCGCCCGCGTCATACAGCGAGGGAGGCAACGTGCTCCGGGAAGTCTCCTGGATCGCAAACCTGCCGCGCGAACCTGCGGTCGTGTACGGCGAAACTACAATGACGCGAGCACGTTCGTCGCGGGCTGCCGCGATCCCGGTCAATGCGTTGGTGAGTCCAGGGCCCGTGGTCGTGAACAGCACCGTCGGCCGCCCGCTTGCGAAGCCAGCCTCGATTGCCGCGAACGCGGCTCCGGTCTCGTGGCGAAAGTGGTAGACCCCGAGTGAGCTCGAAGACAGTGCGTCCCAGAGCGACGCCATCGCACCGCCGGAAACGCCGAACACCTGTCTTACGCCCAGTCGGACGAACATGTCGACCAACTCCGCCACGACCGTGGCGGGGTGGAGGCCGCCCGAACCCAGTCCTCCACGTTCTGCTGGGCACACCTGTTCTAACGAGGAAATCTGGGCCATGGTAGTAGGTGGTCTACAGCCATAGACGTAGACGATCTACTACTTGTTCCGCGGGGCGATTACTCGGTGAACTGCGGGATGGCCCGACCGTCCAGATAGTCCAGCAAGACGCGCGACGCGGCCTCAGCAAACCGCAGATACCCATCGTCGGTCGGCCAGCCGATATGCGGCAGAAGGACGACGTTCTCGAGTGTCGTGAGCGCGTGGCCGACGGGAAGCGGCTCCTTCTCGAAAACGTCGAGGCCGGCGCCTGCGATGCGCTTCTCGGCAAGCGCGGTGATCAGCGCGGCTTCGTCGACGATCGGTCCGCGCGCGGTGTTCACGAGGTACGCACTGCGCTTGATCAGACCGATGCGACGCGCGTCGAGCAAGCCTCGCGAAGCGGGCGTCAGCGATGCGTGAATCGACACGACGTCCGCTTCTTGCAACAGGTCGTCGAGCTCGCGCCGTTCGGCGCCCGAGGCGATCGCCGCCGCGTTGGTGAGCTGCGGACTCCAGGCGAGCACGCGCATCCCGAACGCATTGGCGAGGCGAGCCACGTGCTGGCCGACGCGGCCAAGGCCAATGATGCCAAGCGTCTTGCCATGCAACACCGGCGTCGAGGGCGTTGCCCAGTCGCCGCGGCGCACGGCCGCATCGTTGGCGGGAATCTGACGCATGGCGGCAATGGCAAGGCCGATGGCGAGCTCTGCCGCCCCGATGGAGTATCCCGCCGATGCCTGCGCAACGACGATGCCACACGCGCGAGCGGCGGGAAGATCGATGTGATTGGCGTGATTCCCGGTTTGCACAATGATGCGGACGCCGGAGAGCTGCTGCAACAGCTCGCGCGTAAAGCGGGTGCGCTCTCGGTTGGCGATGAGCGCGTCGAAGCCGGCAAGGGCAGACGGATCGCCGAACGGCGCCGTGAAGATGTGCACGTCGGCGCGCTCGCGCAAACGCCGCACCCCGGGCGTCTGTTCCCATGCGTCGTGAATGTCGTCGAGAATCGCGACGCGCACGGCTACCTGAAAAGGATCCAGCAGAGCACGGCGCCCACCACGCACATCGACAGCCCCCAGATCAGCAAGCCGTTGAACAACGTTCTGACATCGGTCCCAGGCGCTGCGCCCGCGATGTAGAGCGCGCCGACTGTTGAGAGCGACGACAAGTCCACCAGGCTGGCACTGACGTTCATCGACCACGCGATCTTCACTGGATCAATCTCCACCCATACGCTGCGCCAGCTCGGGGACCATCGGCAGAAACGCAGGCAGCACGACGCCGGACGTGCTGCTGTAGACCGACACCAGACCGGTGCCGAACGCCACGACCGGCTGGATCGTCTGCGGCGTGGCAACGTTCGCGATGCTGCTGGTGATCAGGGCGAGTCCCTGCGTTTCCTGCATCATGGCGACGAGCACCGTGACGCCGGTCACCATCAGAATGACACCCCACGGCATCCGCTGGATGGCTTTCGCCTCGTCCACCGTGCGGAGCAGAATCAGCGTCGTGGCGATGATGAGCCCCATCATCCCGACGTTCATGCCGAGACCCGCCACCGTCGCAATCAGCGCCACGATTCCAGCGGTGGTCAGCCAGTGTCGAGTCTCCATCGCGCCAACCCCCAGGCCATCC
>CAVXMP010000022.1:0-293742 GCA_963762925.1 uncultured Acidobacteriota bacterium
GCGTGTCCGGCATGCGTCCGACGGCACGTCGCACCGAGCCGCGCACGTCCGACACGTCGCCGCTACCGCCGCGCTCACGGCGAGTGCGATTCGCCCCGGCGAACCGTCGGAGGCTGACGTGTTCCGCGATCAGGGTACAAACCGCACGACGGACGTCCCGGACCCGACGCTGAGCGTCTGCGTGATGTAGGCATAGCGAAGCGTCGCCTGGGCACGCCTGCAACGTCCGGCCGTCGCGCGGTTTGCTCGGCAGCCGACGCGGTTCGTCCGGGGCAAATGGCACTCGCCGAGCCTTCGCGGCGGCGCTGGACGCGTCGCCGCCACTCGCGCGCTGACGGTGAGCGCGATTCGGCGGGCGATGCATCGCCGCTAGCCTCCGCAGATTGGTGCGCCGCACGCTTGAGGAAGAGCCGTGGAGCTACACGAATACGTCCACGTTTCAATGCAGCCCGCATACGGATAGACGCTGCATTCGGGGTTCCCCGGTGACGGATACTGGCCCAGGGTATTACTTCCATACCATTTCGTCGTGTTCCACGTGCCTGGCGGATATATCCATGCCCATTCGTTCACACAATACGTGAACGAACCTGGCGGAGGTGGAGGTGGCGGCGGCGGAGGAGGTGGCGGCGGAGCCGTCCCGTCGTGTACGGTGACCGTCACCGTCGCGCACTTGCAGTCGCCGCCGAGGCCGACTGCGCAGACCTTGAATTCGGCAGGAGGCCCCATCACCGTCGGCGTCCCGCTCAGCACGCCGTCCGGACTCAGGATCATCCCGATCGGCGGAAAGCCTCCCGCCGTCCCGAGTTTGAAGTAATACGGCCCCGCACCCACGGTGGGCGAGGTTCCGCCCCAGCACGGCGCCTGTGCCGGATCGCAGAACGAATGCGAGCCGTGCTGCCCCACGGTGAAGGTCAGGTGCGCGGGCGCAGTGAACGCGAACGCGCTGCCCGACCGGAAGATCGTCGCATTGCTGGGACCGCTGCTGCCGAGAGCGTTCCTGGCGCGCAGCCGCAGGTAATACAGACCGGGCGGGACACTGCTGAAAGGCACGATATAGAACGGGGCGCTACTCCCTGTGTCGACCGTGCCGAAATACACGCCCGGAGAGACGCCGTAGTCAATGAGGTAAGAGGTCGGCGAGCCGCCGCCGCTCGCGGCCGTCCACGTGAAGGTCACCGTCGGCCCGGAGTCAGCGGGTGCAAATCCGAAGTCGCTGGGGGCGTTCGGCGGCGTCGTTGTATGACCCACCGTGACGACGATTTCATTCGACGCGCCGTCAAAATAGTAATAATCGTCGTCGGCGTGAAACACTCGCACGTAATAGGTGCCCACCGGAACGTTGGTTGCCGTGAACGCCCTGTCGGCCCCGCCGGTCTCGAAGTAGACGAGGTTTCCGGCACCCGGCGAGGAGCCAACCAGGAAGTAAAACGATAAAGGTGCTGCTTCCCCCGCGGCCAGCGTCCACGTCAGCATCACCGTCGAGCCGCTGACCAACGCCGTCAGCTCGATGGGGAACGCTGCGACGCCGGCGCCGACCGAACCGCGCTGGCCGCCGCTGCGACACGAGAGCCGGGCGTTTTCGCGCTGGCGTAAGCGGATGCGTGGGACTGCGCAGCACAGGCCGCGTCCTGAACGCCGGCGGCAAAAATGCCCGGTGCCCCTGCAGCGCGCTGTGTCAAACATCTCCACGAGGTCCCGACCGACGCCGCCGGCAACGAGATGGCGCCGCCGGCAACGACACGAAGGTCGCGAGCATCGACCAGCCGCCGCGCATCCGATCACCGTCATTCGTTTCATCACGTGCTCTACCTCGTTGGCGTTGAGAACCTACTCGGCGTCGGCGGCTGGTGTGGAATGCGGAGTCGTCTGGATCATCGGCACTTGGCTGCTGACGGCGACAGCCCGTGATGCTGACGTGCAACGAGAGCCGCTGGCCAAGCGCTGCCCTCTTCAGGGCGAGGCAGGCGAAATTCCCAGGTCGTTTAACCCGCACGCCAGCCGGTGGATCACAGGTGATCGGTTGCGCCGCGACGCGCAAATCGTGCACGAAGGGACGAGCTCTCTTCAAGCGATCGGACGCATGGGCTCGTCGTCACGTCATTGGTTGAGCACCCGCTCCAGCAGATCCTGGACGCCGAGCGTGGAGGCGCCGTCCAGAGGAACGCCGATTGAGTCGCGCCCCGGCACGACACGATGCCGATTAGGACGTCGCGCCATTGCCGATCCGACGTCTCGCCGCCGAGCCGGAACCATCGGAGCTTTTGCAGCAGGATGTCCTCAGGGGAGTGGACGAAGAACTCGCGCCTGGGCCGCGCCGGCGGTAATCACCGACCGCCGGCGTCGCAGGAGGGCGTCATCAAGCGCCGTGCCGCCCGCGACAAACAAGTCGATCTTGATCGAGCTCTCGATGTGAATCAGATTCGCCGACGTCCGCGCGGCAACGGCGTGCTAGGCAAGCGATCACGATCGAAGTAAAAGTCAGCGGCCAAGGACTCGAGCGAGCACGTCCGCCTGCGCGGACGGAGAGCGCGACGTACGATATCAACATCGAGCGTCGACCGCGGTTCGCCGGCAAACGCGCTGGCCATCGAACCGCCGATCGAATAACGCGCGCCGATCCGGTCGAGGACATCAATGACGCGGGACGCAATGCCGAGAGGATCCGTCTCCACGTCACGGCGTCAGCCGCTCGGCGTCAGGATAGACCTGCACCGCGAGCGGTACGACCGAGCTGGAGGATGGCAAGCCGGAGAAATCGCTCGCGCGGCGACGCTTCGGGATACCGCGCGGCTGATGCCGGCTTCAGCCATCTGCCGCGTCGCACGCGTGAGCGCGGCGACGAGCTCGGCCTTCTGTCGATCGCTCATCTCGCGCCAGCGTGCCGTCTGCACGTCGGATGCACGCGGCGCGGTATCGAGCGCACGACCAACGACGGCGGCCGGTCCATAGGGCCGATTATAGGCGCTGCGTCCGCGAGGCGTCCGCGGGCTGGGCGTTCGCATTGCGGGCGCGTGCTATCGCTGAACAGACGAATACGTCACGCCGCCGGGCTGTTCTGGCACTTCCACGCGCGCTAGATTGCCGCGGGTTTCTTGAGGTCCGCATTGGCGACATTGTCCCAGACGGTGTGGAAATCCCAGAACCCGTGCTGGAAGGCGATTCGCGAGAGATGGTCGCGCCGAAACGTGCGAGGCACATTCGACGCCGCGAAGGAATTGAGCTGGGTCTTGACGGTGGCTTGGGCTGGGGGCATCGCATCGCGCACCGGTCGGCCGACGCGCCGCAAGCCGGGAGTTATACGACTCCTCGGCGCAGCCGCATCGTCCGGTCAGACGCGAGGCGCCACCCCAGCCCAATTTTGTGCCCATCAGCGCGCCGCATTCTCCAAATGACGGCGGGCCCGTCATACAGTGTTCGCGCCGAAGTCTCGGGCAGTTGTCGTGGAGGCAAGGGTGATACCAGCCTTCGAGGTCCTCTTTCTCGATGAAACGGCCACGACGCCGGCGACGAAGGTTGCAGTCTGGAAGACAAAGGGTGGCGACCTCGCGATTTACACCTCCCGGTCGCGCAGCGGCGGCGAGCGCCTAGTTCCGCAATCGAGGGCGATCGCGTACCAGGCGTGACAAGCTTGGTTTCGAGCTCGATTTTACGTATCAGTCGTTCTATGCCGCTGTGAGCCGTGACGGATCGCCAGATCCATGTGAAGGATGCGACGAAACTGCCGCCGACAGACAACACCGGAAACAGAACGCGCGCGGAGCGCTCGGCATTCAACCGGCTGAGGCGTTCAAGGCGACGCTGACCCAGCCGGTCCGTATACATCCGGCACAAATCATGAAAGTCGTTACAGAGAGACCCTTACCGGGAAGGATGCCATGAAGGTCAGCCGATTACTTCTTGTCGCGATGTGCGCCACCGGCTGTGGTGCGAACTCGGCGCAGCGCCCGACGCCGGCGGATCAAACACCTGCTGAGGCGGTGCAGAAAGCCGGCGCAATCAAGACAAGTACCGACCCAGCAGTCAACCCGAATGCGGCGGTCATGGCCGACTTCAAGGTGCGTGTGGAGAAATACGCCGCCCTGCACAAGGACCTCGCCAAGGGTGCCGCCGCGCAGAAGGACGAAACGAACGCTGCACAAATCAACGCACAGAAGACGGCGCTGGTCGCGAAGACTCAAGCCGCACGCGCCACCGCCAGGCACGGTGACATCTTCTCTCCTGAGATTCGACCCGTCTTCCGCCGGCTGCTCGCGCCCGAGTTGAAAGGTGAAGATGGTCGCGACGCAAAAGCGGTTATCAGGGACGATGCGCCGGCACCGGGCACGGTGCCATTCAAAGTGAACGCGAAATATCCGGAGAATCAGCCGAAGCCGACGATGCCCGCAAACCTGCTGCTGAACCTGCCGTCGCTGCCGGAACCGCTGGAATACCGCGTCGTCGGTCAGCATCTACTGTTGCTCGACACGGCCGCGGACCTGATCGTCGATTACATCCTGAACGCGATTTCAACGTAGCCATAGGGGGCGATCATGCGTCGCTTTTTGTTCATCGCGCTTCTTTTCGTTGCAGTGCCCTCATTGTCGCCGGGGCAGGACCAGCGCCTGCCGAACAAGCCGGGAACGCTCAAGTTCGCGATCATCGGTGACAGCGGTCAGCCCGGACGCGGCCAGGTCGCCATTGCCAAGCAGATGACCGATTGGCGAGCGCGTTTTCCGTTCGAGTTCGTGCTGATGACTGGTGACAACCTGTATGGTAGCGAGCGGGCGCGCGACTACGAGACGAAATTCTCGATCCCGTACAAGCCGTTGATCGACGCTGGCGTGAAGTTCTACGCGTCGCTCGGCAACCACGATGACGCGGGACAGACTGAATACAAGCTGTTCAATATGGGCGGCAAGAAGTACTACAGCTTCAAGCCAAAAAACGGCGTGCGGTTCTTCGCCATCGACTCAAACTACGTCGATGACAAACAGCTCGAGTGGTTGGATAAGGAGCTCGCGGCGAGCGGATCGGACTGGAAGATCGCGTTCTTCCACCACCCACTCTACTCGTCCGGCGCCACCCATGGATCGGCCGACCTCCAACGCGGGCTGCTCGAGCCGATGTTCCTCAAGCACGGCGTCAACGTCGTGATCATGGGGCATGAGCACTTTTACGAGCGCCTCAAGCCGCAGAAAGGTGTGACCTATTTCATCCTCGGATCGTCAGCGAAGCTGCGCAAGGGCGACCTGCGGAAGTCCGCGTTGACTGCCTACGGCAACGATTCGGATTATGCATTCATGCTCGTCGAGATCGATGGTGACGAAATGTATTTCCAGACCATCAGCGACAAGGGCGTCACGCTCGACTCGGGAAGCGTTCGACGCGCCGGCAACCCGTCGACAGCCCAACCTGCGCCCGCGCCGAAGACGACAGGTCACAAATAGTTGACCTTGCCGCGGGCGGTGCGTTTCGGTGCGGGCGTCACCGGGCGAATCGCCGGAAAAAGCTGTCGCTGTTCCACGCGGGCTTGCGTCGGCCGGTTGGCGACCGTTTCGACGAACGCGACATACAGCTTGTTGAAGTCTTCGGCCGACTGACGATCGACCGGCTGCGCCAGGTCGTCGGACGGCGCGTGGTACCGCTCGGTGCGCCAGCGCTTCACCATCTCGTGCTCGGGCGAGTCTTTCGTGAAACCCACCTTCAGCGAGAGTGACGGCACACCGGTGCGAATGAAGCTGTACTGGTCGCTGCGCACGAAGGCATTTCGCTCCGGCTCCGGGTCTGAATAGACCTCGATGCCGAGCGGTCGCGCGGTCTTTCGCAGATCGTCGGCGAGATCGGATTCCTCGAGGCCCTGCGCGACGATGCTGCGCAGCGGGAAGAGCGGCAGGAACATATCGGTGTTGAGGTTGGCGACGATCGCCGACGCCGGCGACGGTCGGCCGATTGGCGTAGTAGCCGAGACCCGAGCAGTCCCTTTTCCTCTGCGGTGACCGCCGGCGAAAATGACCGATCGCTTCAAACCTTTCTTCGCCGCCGCGGCGGCGCCGTCTCGATCAGCGTCGCGATGCCCGACGGCGTTGTCCATCGCGCCGTTGTAGATCGCATCGCCGGTCATCGTCCCGACGCCGACATGATCGAGGTGCGCCGACACGACGATGTGCTCGTTGCTGCAGCACCGGGATCGGTACCCGGCAGAATGCCGATGACGTTGTCCGAGGTAATCGACTGCGGGCGACGGCGACCGTCGCGCGAATCGACGCAGGCACGCTAAAGCGCGGCAGCACCTGGCCGGCGTTCGAGAGCGCGAGCAGCTCGCGGAAGGTGTGCCCGGTGCCTTCGAAAAACTTCTCCGCCGATGCAGGGTTGACCGTGACGGCCAGCTGCTGACCCGCGGTATCGTCGAGTGCGGGATCGGCAATCGCCATCGAGGGCAAAAAGCGCGCGAGCTTCGATCGGTCCCACGGGATGTCCTGACCTTTCGGGTTCTGAATCGAGACGACGCCGATGGCGCCGGCCTGCTTGAGATACGACCACCGCGTGTTCTGGTAATGCGCGAGCAGCGGTCCCGGGATAGACGAGGGTCCGCCCGTCAGCAGAAGGACGACCTTGCCTTTGACATCGAGGCCCGCGAGATCGTCGTGCTTCGCCTCGGGCACCTGCAACCCATAGCCGGCGAACACCAGCGGCGCGTCGACCTTAGGCGCCGGATCGATCCGCATGCTGAACGTCGCGTCGTCGCCGAGCACCACCGGCACGACGGTGGAACCGCGAACGATGGCGAGACTCGATTTGTCCTCGACGATCTTGCGCGACGTGAATTGCACCGGCTGGAAGTAGCCGTCGGTGCCTCCTGGCTTCAAGCCAACGTCTTTGAAGTGACGCGCCACATACTCCGCCGCCTCGCGGTGTTCAGCACTGCCGGTTTCGCGGCCGTGCATGCGATCGTCAGCGAGAAAACTGACATGCGCCCACCAACGCGCGGCCGGGCCCTGTGCCGAAAGCGCGACGACGCCCGAGAGAAGGATGGCGATACCGAAACAGCGAATCGGGGACATGGATACCTCTGGACGCGCAAATCATACGGTAGAACCGCTACCGGCACGCTCAGCCGGGTGGTGCGAACGCGCAGTACAGGACGCGGCAATGCCGGCTTGGCCGTTGCCGCTTCGCACGCGTGAACGCCGCGCTTTCTACCGCTGAAGAGCCGAATACGTCACGCCGTCCGGGCTGTTCTGCACTTCCACGCGCGCCAGCGTCTCGCCAGTCGTGAGGTCGAGCACCAGCATCGAGTTGTCGTTTCGCACGGTCACGAACGCGTGGCGGTTGTCAGGGTGCGGGAACACGCCGGCAGTGGACGGCTTCGGCACCTTGGTGAGACCGAGCTTGATCGACTTCAAGATCGACTGCGTGGCGACGTCGGCGACGACGAGCGACGACGCCTGCGCGTGCGGCACGAGCGCGAGCTTGCCGTCAGGGGTGAACTGCACACGATAGGGGAAGCCCGGCGACGAAATCCGTTTGGTCACCTCGAGCGTGCGCGTGTCGATAATCGAGATCGTGTCTTCGGCGCGGTTGCCGGCCCAGACCCAGCGGCCGTCGGGCGTCACGCCCACGCCCTCGCACTCCTTGCCGGTCTTCACGTCCTTGATCTTCGCGCCGGTCTTGAAATCGAAAGCACTGACGCTGCCGTCGCGCATGTTCGAACAGTAGAGGCGCGTGCGGTCGGTGGAGAGCGCCAGCATGTGCGACACGCCGGCCTCGGTGCGGAACACACGCTCGATGGTGCCGGAGGTGACGTTCACGAGCAGCAGCGCCTGGTTGGCCTCCGAGGTAACCACCACGTGCGTCGGATCCACCCATCGCACGTCGTGCGGCGCGCGGTATTCGCCGAGGTCGATGGTCTTGATCGTGTCGCCGCTCGGGAGCGCGAGCACACTCAGCGTCTTCTGCTGCCCCGCCCCCTGCTTGTTGTAGTTGGTCACCACCACCGAGCGGCCATCAGGCGAGGCCGCGGCCTCGTGCGGACCGCCCACAACCGGCACGTGGCGATACGCCTCCATCGTCTTCAGATCGATGAGCGTGACCGAGTCGGATTGCTGGTTCACAACAACCACGGTGCCCGTGAGGCTCAGGCCGCGCGCGGGCGGCTGCGCGGACGAGGGCGATATGGTGACGGCTGCGATGAGGACGACGAGAGAAAGATGTCTGACCATGCGCAAAAACGTAGCCTCCTCTCGGGGTCTTGGCAAGCGTGATGTGACGAGTGTGGGACCGGCCTCGAGATTTTCGGCGATGATGAGCCATGCGCTCGTCAGCCTTTGCCGTCGTCACCGTGCTGGCCGTCTCCGCCTGTCAGTCGGCGCCGCCGCCGAGCACCCCGCCGGCGCCCACTGAGTCTCCGGCCTTCACGACCTTCGTCGACGAGTTCCTCGACCAATTTGCCGCGCATCATCCATCGATCGCCGCCGGCAACGGTCTGCACCAGGCCGACGAGCGGCTCGAAGACTTCAGCGCCGCGGCGATCGCGTCCGAGATCGCGATGTGGCGCCGGATGGGTGCGCGCCTCGAAGCGATTTCGGCCGCGACGCTTGGGCTCGATCAGCGTGTCGATCACCGCATCATCTCCGGGCTCATCGACGCGTGGATCCTCGAGCTCGACACGAACCGGAACTGGCAGAAGAACCTGATGATCTACGCGTCGTCGGTCTCCGACGGCGTGCACAACCTGATGACGATGGAGTCGGCACCCGCGGACGTGCGCGCCCGTCGCATCATCGACAAGCTCAAAGGCGTGCCGGCGTTGGTGGACGCGGCCAGGGTCAACATCGTCAACCCGCCACGTGTGATGGCCGAGCGCGGCGTGCGCATGCTGAGGGGTGCCTCGGCGATGTTGACCGGAGACCTGAGACTGGCGTTTGCCGATCTCAAGGAGCCGAAACTCCAGGGGGATCTCGAGGCAGCGGGGAAACAGGCGGCGAAAACCATCGACGCGTTTGTGGCGTGGTTCGAGAAGGAGAAGTTGCCGAAGGCCGACGGTCCCTTCATGGTCGGCACAGCCAATCTCGAGGCGCGCTACAGGGCAGAGGAGTTGATCGATCTGCCGGCAGCGCAGCTCCTGACCATCGGCGAGCGCGAGCTGGCGAACAAGGAGGCGGCGTTTGTCGCGGCAGCGGCGCGCGTGGACAATCGAAAGCCCCGCTATCGATCTGGGCGGACGTTCTGAAGGACCATCCGAAGCGTGGCGACGTGGTCGGTGCGGCACAGAAGGCCGTCGACGAGCTGCAGACCTTCGTGCTCGAGAAGCAGCTCGTGAACCTGCCGGCCGCCGAGAAGGTGAACGTCGCGCCCGCACGCGAGTTCGACCTCGGGCTTGCGTCGATGCACGCGTCGCCGCCGCTCGAGGTCACGCCGGTCAAGAGCTACTACTACATCACCGACGCGCAGGCCGCGTGGTCGGCGCAGCAACAAGACGAGTGGCTGAAGAAGTTCAACTACTCGACGCTCGCCGTGATCACGTCACACGAGGTGATGCCCGGCCACTACGTGCACAGCGTGTTCATGCGCAAGACGCCCGGCAAAGTGCGCCGCATCTGGATCGGCCTCAATCCGTTCCCGCAGCCCTCGTCCGGGCAGGACGGGTGGGCGCACTACGCCGAACAGATGATGGTGGACGAGGGTTTCAGGTCCAGCGATCCGCGCTACGAGATGGCGCAGATCAGCGAGTCGCTCACGCGCATCTGCCGCTTGATCTGGGGATTCGTCTGCACACCGGTGAGTGGACGGTCGATCGGGCCGCGACGTTCTTCGAAGAGAAGGCGCACTTGCCAGGGCCGGCCGCCCGGCAGGAGGCGGAGCGCGGCACGTATGACCCGACCTACGGAGGTTACTTCCTCGGCAAGCTCGCTGCGTTCAAGCTCCGCGCCGACTATCAGGCGGCAAAGGGCGGGGCGTTCAGCCTGAGGGAATTCAACGAACGGGTGATGACCAACGGCATCGCACCGTGGTGGGCGCATCGACAGTTGATGTTGCCGGGCGACACGGCGCCGGCGCTCCAATAGCGCAATCGCGCCTACGGTTTGTCAACCACGCGGATGTGCCGCGCACCTCAGACGACGCGGCAGCAGCGGTGCGCAGTTCTCCTGGATCGCGCGCCCTTTCCGCTTGGTCGGGTTGGGCGGCGCCATTAAGATGACGTCACTTCATGGCCCTGTCGGCCGGCACCCGTCTCGGCGTCTACGAAATCACTGCGCTGATGGGCGAGGGTGGCATGGGGCAGGTCTATCGCGCGCGCGACACCAAGCTCCATCGCGACGTTGCCGTGAAGATCCTGTCCGACGCCTTCGCCAGCGATCCCGATCGCCTGGCGCGATTCAGTCGCGAAGCACAGACGCTCGCGGCGCTCAACCACCCCAATATCGCGCATATCCACGGGCTCGAGGAGAGCGGTGGGCTTCGTGCTCTCGTGATGGAACTCGTCGAAGGCGAGGATCTCGCGCAGCGGATTGCGCGCGGCCCGATTCCGCTGGACGAAGCGCTGCCGATGGCGAAGCAGATCGCAGAGGCGCTCGAAGCTGCGCACGAGCGCGGCATCATTCACCGCGATCTGAAACCCGCGAACATCCGCGTGCGTGAAGACGGCACCGTCAAAGTCCTGGACTTCGGCTTGGCGAAGGCGCTCGAGTCGACGAGCGCGGGCGGGATTGCCACTGCCTCGCCGACGATCACGACGCCGGCGATGACTCTGATGGGCGTCATGCTGGGAACGGCTGCTTACATGAGCCCGGAGCAAGCGAAAGCCCGCGGGGCGGACAAGCGCAGCGACGTGTGGGCATTCGGCTGCGTGCTCTACGAGATGCTCACCGGCCGGCGCGCCTTTCCGGGCGAGGACGTCTCGGACACGCTGGCCTCGGTGCTCAAGAGCGATCCCGACTGGAACGCGTTGCCGTCCTCGCTCCCACCGTCAATCCGCTCGCTCCTCGAAGGCAGCCTCAAAAAAGACCGTCGCGATCGGATCGGGGACATATCAACCGCGCTCTTCCTCCTCAACCAGAGGCACGTCGCGTCAATCTCTGCACCGGTGAGACGACCGCCATCGGCGTCTGTGTGGAGACGCGGAGTTCTCGTCGTCACCTGTATCGCGATCGGCGCTGCAACAGCGGCAGGTGTCTGGAGGTTGCAGCCGTCACCGGCACACCCAGTGACTCGATTCACGATTACGTTGCCGCAAGGGCAGCAATTAACCCACAGCAATCGACAGGCGGTGGCCGTTTCGCCGGACGGCAACCGCATCGCGTATGTCGCCGCAACGCGCCTGTACGTGCGGTCGATGGCGGAGCTCGAGGCCAGGGCCATATCCGGAACGGAAGCCGTCGCAAACCCGGTATTTTCGCCCGACGGACAGTCGCTGGTGTTCTGGTCAAGCGGCGATAGAACACTGAAGAAGATCGCTGTGATCGGGGGCGTGCCCGTCACCGTCAGCGCGGTGGGTGTCGCACCAGGGGGCATCAGCTGGAGCGACGAAGGCATCCTGTTCGCGCAGAACGGGATCGGGATAATGCGCACTTCGGACCAAGGTAGTCAGCCAGAGGTGCTTGTCGCCGTGAATGCGTCGGAGGGTCTGGTGCACGGTCCGCAAATGCTCCCCGATGGTCACACCGTGCTGTTCACGATCGCGCAGGGAACGAGTATGGCGGTGGGCGATCGCTGGGACCGCGCGCGCGTCGTCGCGCAGTCACTCGAGACGGGCCAGCGTAAGACTCTCATCGACGGCGGTGCCGATGGGCGGTACGTTCGCACCGGCCACCTCGTGTACGCGGTGGGCGGCACGCTCTTCGCTGTGCCCTTCAATCTTGCCAAGCTCGAGGTAACAGGCGGCGCTGTGCCTATTGTCGAAGGCGTGCGGCGCGTGGCGGCTGCGTCTGTCGGCACCGCGCACGTCGCGTTTTCCGACTCGGGTTCCCTGGTCTATGTGCCCGGTCCCAGGTCGTGGGGACAGGAGGAGCTGTTTGTGTTCGATCGCAACGGGGGCGCGGAGTCGCTGAAGCTTCCCGCAGGGTCGTACGGGTATCCGCGGGTATCTCCCGACGGCAAGCGACTCGCGTTCGAAACGAACGACGGAAAAGAAACGAGTATTTCGATCTACGAGCTGTCGGGCACGAGCTCGGTCCGTCGCCTCACCTTCGGCGGCAACAACCGCTTCCCGCTCTGGTCGGCCGACGGTCAACGCGTGGTGTTTCAATCCGATCGCGAAGGCGATCGAGCCGTGTTCTGGCAATCGGTCAACGGCGGCGCCGTCGAGCGCCTCACCAAACCGGACCCGGGCACGTCACATGTGCCCGAGTCGGTACTCGCCGACGGGAGACATCCTGTTGTTCAACGTCGCGGGCAGTTCGACAGCGTCGCTCTGGAGGCTGTCGGTGCGCGATCGAAAGGCGATGCCGTTCGGCGACATCCGATCGACGTTTCCGACCACCGCGATGTTTTCACCCGACGGCCGTTGGATCGCCTACCAGACAGGCGACCCAAGCGAAGGGGAAGGTACCACGTACGTCGAGCCGTTCCCGCGCACTGGCACGAAGCATCAGATAGCCCGAGGGGGTCGGCCGCTGTGGTCGCGCGACGGCAAGGAGCTGTTCTACGTCCCTGCGGCGGGCGAATTCAGGGTCGTCACAATCACGACGCAGCCGATCTTCAAATTTACAAACCCGGTGGCTGTCCCCCGGGGATTCGGGATTTCCGATCCTGCGAGCCCGCGGCCGTTCGACAGCACGCCACAAGGGCGGATTATCGGCATCGGCCCCGCAAACATCAGCGAAAGAGGATCGGCGGCGCCGGCGGAGATTCAAGTCGTGCTCAACTGGTTCGAGGAACTGAAGGCGCGCGTGCCGACCAAATAGCGCAGCGGCGGGCCCGCTCTGACGTGTCAGAGCGCTCGCGCGATGGCGCTGCCGTAGACGGCGAGCGCCTCTTTCAGTGCCGGCTGCGGCAGATCGGTCGCGCCCGGCTACTCGATCAATTCGACGGCAGTGCCGGTTCGAGGGTGAGCACGGTGGGAATGAGCAACGGGTCGCTCGGCGTGTTCGACTGCACGTGTATGTCCTTCGGGAGACGCACGTGCAGCACGACGGTGTAACAGCCGTCCGCGACGCGACCGCGTACGCGACACATCACGCGCGCCACGATTGGCCATGCCCCGGTTGGATCCCGTTACTATGCGTTCCGATGGCCGCTCGCATCTCGATTCTGTTCGTCTTGCTCATCGGAGTTGCCGTATCGGCCGCGCCGACGTGGACAGCACAACCAGTGGCGTTTCCTCACGCGTGCACCGTGGTGGCGCATCGACAGTTGATGCTGCCTGGCGACGCGGCGCCGGCGCTCAACTAATCCCCGGAACCGTTGCGTTGTCGCCGAATTCCGCACGGTCCACTGTCGACAGTCGACCGTCGACAGTCTCAAACGCCACCGGCAACCCCAGTGGCGTTGGGAATAGGTCGTGCCGGCGATCGTGCGCTAGAAACCGAGGGACAGCTGCAGTCCTCCGGCATGAGGAGCGACGATTGGCGACGCATGCAGCGCGGTCGATCCGGCGAAGATCGACGTGCGTTTGCGGATAAGGGCATCGATTCGGGCGCCGATGGCCGCGCCGAGCGCGCCGGTCCGCAACATCAGTTTCACCTCGTCGCGACAGTTCCGCCACGGTTCCATCCGCGTGCAGACGAACAGCCCCGAAGCGACGCCAACACCGGCCCCAATCAACGCGCCATTGAGGACCGAGTCGCCCCGGCGAACCGTCTGTTGTGCCTGTAAGGAAGGACTCGTGAGCAACACAGAGGTGGCTGGAATAAGTGTGCGTTCCAACTTTGGTGTCGCCTCGTCGGGCATCTGCGCCAATACTGCGGTGCTGGTGGAGATGGAAAACAGGAGCAGTAGAGCAATACGCGTCAGCCAGAGCGTTGTTTCGTTCGTGCGCATCGTTGAGAACTCCCTACGAGGCAATGTGCGAAGGGGCACGAATCCGGCTCACGCCTAGGTGCGGGGGGTGTTGGCCGCCTTTGCGTGCTCCTTTCCGACGTCGGCATCTACGGCCTGCTCGCCTACATGGCGGCGCAGCGATCGCGGGAGATGGGCGTGTGTCTCGCGCTCGGCGCGGTCCGCCGGCGCCGCGAATGCGCGGCGAGTGCGATTCGCCCGGACGAACCGCGTCGGCTGCCGAACAAACCGCGCGACGGACGGACGTTGCCGCTGTGTCCCAGACGACGCTTCGCTATGCCTACATCACGCACACGCTCAGCGTCGGGTCCGGGACGTCCGTCGTGCGGTTTGTACCCTAACGCCTGACACGGCAGCCTCCGACGGTTCGCCGGGTCGAATCGCACTCGCCGTGGCGCGCCGGTTGCGGCGACGCGTCGGACGCGCGCGGCTCGCTGCGACGTGCCGTCGGACGCATGCCGGGGCCCCGTGCCGGACACGCGAAGGGTATAAAACGCGTGAGGCGCGTCCCGGCCGACAGCGCCGCGTGAGTGCGCAGAATCAGTACTCAGCGGCGCTGTTGGAGGGGCACGGCAGAGGCGTCCGCGTCCTCGCGCGTTTTAGTCGGCATGGCCACCCCAACGCGCAAAGTCCGCGCGTTGGGGGCCCCGGCGTGCGGCCGCCGGCCGGAGCAGCGAGTCGCGCGCGTCCAGCGCGCCGCGAATGCGCGACGCGGCCGCAGGCGTCAGTGCTGGTGAGTCCCACTCGGCTCTCAGCACCGACATCGGCGTCACGCGCACCGCCCTCAGCGCCGGCACCGGTGACCCTGCGAACGTGATCACGAGTGCCACGCCGCCGCAGTCGCGAACGTGGCCGGGGTCGCCGGGCGCGAAGAGCAGCGCCCTCATAGCTCGCGCCGCAGCGTAGGCACCCAGCACGCCGGGGACGACGCCGACGAGCGCGAGGCGCATGCCGTCGGCGAAGATCATGCGACCCACTTGCGCCGGGAAACTCGCAACCCTGCTTCGTGGCGACGCGAAAAGCCGTGCGAAAAGGCCGTGCGAAAGCTTATCAACGAGTCGGTTGTAGCCACCACCGCTCGTACCGCTCCCATGCGGTCGGCGAGTACCCGATGACGCCTCCTGGACGTCTCGTCGTATCCACCACCGCCTTCAGAGCGGACAGATCACTTGCTGTCGGGAGCGGACACATCATGCTACTCCCTACACTACAGGCGATGATTCGTTCGCTTTACTTGTGCCCTGGACGATGGCATCGTCGTCCAAGAGGTGCGGGGTGCGGGGTGTGCGGCGCGCGCGACGGAGGATGCGATGAGCGAGCGGATTGAAGTCGACGATTATCTTTCCGGTCCCGAGGAGATGCGCCGGCGTGAGCTGGTGTGGGGTGTCGTGCGCGAACCGCCGTCCCCGCGCTACGGCCATCAGTCGGTCGTGAAGCGGACGACAGTGATTCTCGATTTTCACGTTCGACAGCATCAGCTCGGGGTCGTCTGCGTATCGCCGCTGGATGTCGTCCTCGACGAGAAGAACGCGCTCATTGTGCAACCGGACGTGCTGTTTGTCTCCAACGAACGCGCCGGTATCGTGCGCGAACAGATCTGGGGCGCGCCGGATCTGGTTGTCGAAGTCGCATCGCCAGGCACGGAGCGGTATGACCGCACGACCAAGATCGAGTGGTATCGCACATACGGCGTTCGCGAATGCTGGTTGATCGATCCGCACGAGGCCGTCGTCACCGTTGTGAATTTCGTCGCATCAGGTGAAGCGTCGCGCAGCTTCAGCGGTGACGACCCGGTCGGATCCGCCGTGTTGCCGGCATTCAGCGCGCCCGCGCGCGAGTTTTTCGAGTAATCCGTCGCGCCGCTAACATGTGTCTCGATTTGCGAAAATGACGAGGGCCTTGGTTCTGCTGTTGCTGGTGCAGAGTGCGCAAGCGATCCTGACTCGCGCAGTGATCTGCACATCGGTTGCCTGAACAGAACGCGTGACTCGGATGACGCGGTGCGGAGGGTCGAACGTAGCGGGCGTTGATGTATAACCGTCGCATGGGACAGCCATACGGAAACCCGCCTTCAGGAGCATCGAGCATGATGATGACCCGTCGAGACGCCGTCGCCGCCTTCGCGCTGTTCGCCGACCTGCTTGCGTTCGACCGTGACGCCGGCGCCCAGACGCAACCTGCGCCGGCGGCGCCGCCGCGCCCGCCGGTCTTCAAGGGCGATCTGCCGAATCTGACGATGGATGGCTGGGAAGTGACCGTCAGCCACGTCGACTACGCGCCTGGACGCGTCGGCGCGGTGCACCACCATGCGGGGTTCGTGCTGGCCTACGTCCTCGAAGGCACGGTGATCGCGAAGATCTCGGGCCAAGGCGACGAAAAGACGTACACGGCCGGGCAGATGTTCTACGAACAACCCGGCGCAACACACGAGGTATCGAAGAACGCGAGCCAGACGCAGCCTGCGAAGCTGCTTGCGATGATCTTTGCCAAGAAGGGCTCGACGCTCACGACGCCAGGACGCGCCAGCGGTATCTAGTTGGCTAGAAACTGAGCGACAGCTGCAGTCCGCCGGCATCAGGAGCGACGATGGGCGATGCATGCAGCGCGGTCGATCCGGCGGAGAGCGACGTGCGTTTGCGGATGAGCGCATCGATTCCGGCGCCGATGGCTGCGCCGATCGCGCCGATCCGCAACATCGGCCCCACATCGTCGCGACAGTTCCTCCAAGGTTCCATCCGGGTGCAGACGAACAGCGCCGAGGCGACACCAACACCGGCACCGATCAACGCGCCGTTGAGGACCGAGTCGGACTGGCGAACCGTCTGTTGTGCCTGTACGGAAGCGCTCGTGAGCAACACAGAGGTGGCTGGAATAAGTGTGCGTTCCAGCTTTGGCGTGGCCTCAGCGGGCATCTGCGCCGATAGTGCGGTGCTGGTCGAGATGGAAAACAGAAGCAGTAGAGCAATACGCTTCAGCCGGAGCGGTGTTTCGTTCGTACGCATGATTGAGTACTCCCTAGCAGGCAATGTGCCAAAGAGCACGAATCCGGCTCACGCGCCGATATCGCGCGAAGCACCGGTACGTATGTAAATTTGGCGAACGTATCTTCCGGGCCGATGTGACTACATCTGCTAAACTTGTGGTCACCTATGGAGACCGTCGGCATCCGCGACTTGAAGGCACATCTGAGCCGGCATTTGAAACGCGTTCGAGCCGGTGTGCGCCTCGCCGTCACCGAGCGCGGGCGAACAATCGCGACAATCAGCCCCATCGACACGCCAACAAACGTCGATTGGGCCCACCAACTGGTCGCTGAGGGCCGCGCGCATTGGAATGGCGGGAAGCCCACAGGCACTGGGCGCGGGCACAAGCTGGCAGGCAACACCGCCGCGTCCGTCGTTCTCGAAGATCGCCGGTGACGCTCTACGTCGACACAAGCAGTCTAGTGAAGCTGTACGTCGAGGAAGCTGGGTCCAGCGAGGTGCGCGAGCTCACTGCGGGCGCGACGGTCGTCACCACATCAGTCGTGGCCTACGCCGAAACGCGTGCAGCACTGTCGCGGCTTCGACGGACCGGTCATGTGACGGCAACGCAATTCTCCGCAGCAAAACGGAAATTCGAGGCGCAGTGGCCCGCGGTCTTGTCGCTGGAAGTCACAGCGGCGATCAGCCGGGAAGCCGGGGACTTCGCGGAGCGCTACGCGTTACGCGGTTTCGACGCGCTGCACCTCGCGTCGTTTGCAGAAGTCGCTCGCCGTGCGGGACCAGACGGGACCCGGTTCTCGAGCTTCGACGAACGGCTGAACAACGCGTCCCGATATGTGGCCCAGCGCCTTGCGCGTGGCTAACGAATATGTCATTCGGCGTCGCATTTCGCGGCGCCGCTGGACGCGCGCGACTCGCTGCTCCGGCCGGCGGCCGCACGCCGGGGCCCCCAACGCGCGGACTTTGCGCGTTGGGGTGGCCACGCCGACTAAAACGCGCGAGACGCGGACGTCTCTGCCGTGTCCCTCCCACAGCGCCGCTAGTACTCAGTCTGCGCACTCACGCGGCGCTGCTGCCGGGACGCGCCTCACGCGTTTTATACCCTTCGCGTGTCCGGCACGGCCACCCCAACGCGCAAAGTCCGCGCGTTGGGGGCCCCGGCATGCGTCCGACGGCCCGTCGCACCGAGCCGCGCGCGTCCGACGCGTCGCCGCCACTATCGCGGCCAAGGCGAGTGCGATTCGCCCCGGCGAACCGTCGGAGGCTGACGTGTTCGGCGTTAGGGTACAAACCGCACGACGGACGTCCCGGACCCGACGCTGAGCGTGTGCGTAATGTAGGCATAGCGAAGCGTCGTCTGGGCACGCCTGCAACATCCGTCCGTCGCGCGGTTTGTTCGGCAGCCGACGCGGTTCGTCCGGGGCGAAGCGCACTCGCCGCCCATGCGCGGCTGGAGGCGCGCGACTCGCGGCTCCGTGACCGGCAGATTGACGCACTGACCCGCGCCAACGTCGTGATCATCTCGCATTCACGACGCTTAACGCTCGCTCATCCACGCCCTCTCGCAAACGATGCGCGGACGCACACCCGGGTGGACCGATCGCAACGACGCCGCAGTGATCCGCGCTACGAGTTGGGTCGATAAGGTGGCTTGCCCCTCGCCTCGCGCCGCTCCTTCGGGGCGCGTTCAGCTCGGTGTCTGCCTTGCGCGTTCGACCGCTTCTGCCGTGTAATACGCAGAACAACCGACAGAGCCCGTCGGAACCAGCGCGCAGGTTGTAGGCCTCACACGTCGCTGTGTCTGGAGGAAGGAAACCCCGTGTCGGCGAGCGAAGGCATTACCGCCGTTCTCGTGGCGCATCGCGACGGCGAAGCCGGTGCGTTCAACCGGCTGATCGAGCTCATTTACCCGGAGCTGCGCCGCATCGCCCGCGGTCAGCTCCGTCGCTGGCGTCCGGACGCGCCGCTCGGCACCGAGAGCGTCGTCCATGAGGCCTATCTGAAGCTGGTCGATCAGTCCAAGGCGAACTGGCAGGATCGCAATCACTTCTACGCGATCGCGGCACGCGCGATGCGGCAGGTGATCATCGATTACGCGCGCAAACGTGTCAGCGCGAAGCGCGGTGGCGGCGCGCATCACGTCACGTTCGACGAACACGAGGTCGCGGTCCAGCAGCAAGCCGACCACCTCATCGCGCTCGACGAACTGCTCGCTCGACTCGAGGGGCAGGACCCGCGGCTCCTCCAGGTCGTCGAGTGCCGTTTCTTCGCCGGCTACAGCGAAGAGGAAACGGCGGACATTCTCGGCGTCTCGAGTCGGACTGTCGGGCGCGACTGGATTCGTGCCAAGTCGTGGTTGCAAGAGGCGATGCGTTCGACTGCCGATGCCGGTTGAAGTGACCCAGAGCCATGCCTCGCGAACCCTCGCGTAACGGCCCGCCCGGAGATCCTGACGCGACCAAGGCGTTCCTCGAGCCGGGCGGGGTGTTCGGTGGTCCGCTTTGGCAGGAGTTGCTGGCCGAGGGCGGCGCGCTCGCGGTTGGGACACGCCTGGGCCCGTACGAAATCCGCGCGCCGCTCGGTGCGGGCGGAATGGGCGAGGTCTATCGCGCCTACGACACACGGCTCACCCGTGAGGTAGCGCTCAAGGTGCTGCCCAGACACGCCGTGGACTCGGCTGAGGCCATGGCGCGATTCCAGCTCGAGGCGCGCGCCGTCGCCGCACTGAACCATCCGAACATTCTCGCCATCCACGACATCGGCAGCGAAGGCGATATCCACTTTGCCGTCACCGAGTTGCTCGAAGGCGAAACACTGCGCGCGCGCCTTCCTCCGGGAAGACCGCTCGCACCCAGCAAAGCGATCGAGTACGCCATTCAGATTGCCCACGGACTCGCCGCCGCGCACGATCGCGGCATCGTTCACCGCGACCTGAAACCGGAGAACGTCTTCGTCGTGCAGACGGGGCACGTGAAGATCCTGGACTTCGGCATCGCGCTGCATAACCGCACAGCGGACCTAACGGCGGAGACGATGGCGCCGCTCACGCAGGCCGGTCTTATCATCGGGACCGTCGGTTACGTTTCACCGGAACAAGTGCTGGGCAAACAAGCAACGCCTCGCTCCGATCTGTTTGCCCTCGGCGTGGTCATGTACGAGATGCTCACGGGAACGCATCCGTTCAGACGAGCGACCGCGCCGGAAACACAAACCGCAATCCTGCGCGAGGATCCAGCCGCAATCGCCCGCTCCGCACCAGGGGTCCCCCCTGCCGTGATCCGGATCATCGATCGCTGTCTGCAGAAGCTCCCAACGGATCGTCCCGAATCCGCGCGTGATCTCGCGATGTTTCTGGAAGCGGTGGGGAATGCGCCAGCGGCATGGCCGACCGCGGGTGACCTTCCCGCGTTGCGGGCATCGCCGCGCTTGCGCGCGTGGATTCTCGCGATCACGTGCGGCCTGCTCCTCCTGGTCACCGGTGCGACGTGGGCGTTTGTGCGCGTCACCGCCAGTCGCGCCGTAGACGAGGTGATCGAAACCGACCTGACGCGTGCCGAGCGGGTCGTCCGGCGCGTGCAGCGTGAACACCTGCATCGCCTTGCACTCACCGCGCGGCTCGTGGCCTCGTTCCCGGAACTCCGCGCGCTGTTTGGGACCGACGTCGCGACCATCGAAGACTTCCTGCGCGGATTCCGACAGCTGATCCCAGGCGCGCCTGTGCTCGTGGCCCTGGGACCGGAAGGCGCCGTCCTCGCACGCACCGACGAGACAGGGCCATCGAATGCCGCCGGAGAAAATTGGATCGCCGCCCTGACGACGAGTCAGACCGAAGGCACGGTCCTGACGGTGAACAACCGACCGTGCTTCGCAGTGGCAGTCCCATCAGAAGCCGGCGGCACGGTCTTCGGCTATGTCGTCGCCGCGGAAGCGATCGATCAGACGTTCGCCGAGGCCCTCAGTGAAGCGACACAGGACGAAGTGGTGCTCCTGTCCGATCAGACTGTTCTCGCGTCGACGCTCCGCGACGTGCAGACGCCCTGGCGCTCGCTCCAGGCGTGGCAGGCCGCCAAAGTCCGCTCCGATCGCTTCGTCGAAGTGCAGATCGGTACCGAGGGCTATGCCGCTCGCGAGATCACCCTCGCCAGCAATCCGGCAGTGTCCGCCATCCTCGTGAAATCAAAAGATGAAGCGATCGGGCCGTATGCCCGTATCCAGCGCGGACTCCTGGTCATTGGTGTGGCGGCTCTGGCGCTCGTGCTCCTGGGCAGCGTCTGGGTGTCGCGGATGTTGAGAAACCAGCGTAAGCTCCCGGCGCCTCGAGAACCGTAGGTGCCCGGACCCGCATCACTGCTTGTAGGCAGCTGCCGGGTAGTCCTTGCCGAATTTGTTCTTGTGCTGGCCAGCGACCCACTTTGATTCGTCGAGGGTCAGCTCCGGCGCGAAGACCGCACCCGCGTCAGCCGTGATCTCGATGGAAACAGGTGACGCACGCTCCGACTCCGCCGTCAGCCGATAGCGGCCCGCCGGCAGGTCGAGCACGAAGCGGCCCTCTCGATCGGCGAGCGCGACGTGCGGCGTCGGCACGACGACGATCACCGCGGACATCTGGGGGTGGATATTGCAGAACACGCGATACGTTCCCGCTTGCGTCAGCGTGCGTAACCGCGACTCACCACTGCGATACAGTCCCAGATCGAACGGCTGCGGCCCCGACAACGAGAACACGTTGTGGAAGATCCTGTCGTCGTTGGGGAACTCGACGGTCGATCCGACCGGAACGCCCAAGACACGCGGCTGAAAACTCTTGTTCTTCTGTCGTAGAGCGAAACGGCTTGACTGGCGCGGCGGCGGCATCCCGATCGGTTCGGCGTAGACGATGACAGTCGCCGGGACCGTTCCCGAGCGGACCAGCGAGCGGACGACACCCGATACGGCTCCCGCCTCTGAAGCACCGGGCATCAAGACGAGAAGCAGGACGGTCAGCCTGGCGATGTGAGACACCGTTGCTGTCGAAGACATCGCGGTCAAAACTTGTAGGCCAGCGTCCAATCGAAATGATGATTGCGCCGTTCCACACTGCTGTTGCCTGGAAGCGTCGCGAGCCAGTGATACTCGAACGACGCCTGAACCTCCGGTGTGAGCGAGAAGATTGCGCTGCCGTAGGCGCTGCGATTACGGCGCCGAGGTGATGTGGGGGGTTGTGCTCCGCGGAGCCGGTCGACGCCGCCACCGGCGGCGAGCGTCAGGCGATCGTAGGGAAACAGCTGAAGTTCCGCCCAACCTCCACCCGTCTCCGCCGCATCCACACTTGTCGCTCCGCCGAAGGCGTCGATGTTCTCGCCGATAAAGAGCTCGCCGGCGGCTCCGATCACGTCTCGACGAAACGCGAAATCAACAGCGGCCGCAGAACTGTTCACCATCGTCCCGGCTTTGAATTCCCACCCGTAGTGTCCTGAAACTCCGAGACTGAGACGGCGCAGCGCGTCTGCTTCCGCCGTCGCCAAGGCAATGCGCGCCTGAACCGCCGGGCGCTGCGATCGCTCGCCGCTCAGTGCCTGTGGAACGAAGCGGTAGTCTTCGCCAGGCACATCGCCACCGATGGGCGCCACAATACCGCCCATCACCCGAACGCCGGCAGCAACGACGCGCTCGACGCGCACCTGCGGTGTGCGCAAATATAAATTCCCTGATCGGAACAGCGCGGGAAACGACAACGCGGCGAGTGATGTCGGGTCGTTTGGCGCAAGGATCATGTGGTCCTGGCCAATCTCGACGGCCGTTCGATCGGTTTCGATCCGTGCGAAGGCGACGAGGAGCCGCGGCAAGCCCATCACCTGTCCCGTGGCAAAGCCCGGAATACCACCAAAGAAATCCATCGCAAACGCGCTGGTCGTCCGCGCCGATCCGATTGCCGGTCCATCCACCGTGAGACCCAGGCGTGTCTGGCGGAGCGTGGCGCTGAACGTACCCCTGTGGCCATCCGCCGGCGCAGGATTGACGATGTTCGGTCGATCGAGCCAATTGGGGTCTCCGGAATTGGCAAAGACGTTGGTGTGAATCGTCCCAAAAAGCTTGATCGGCATTCGCGATGTGGATTCGACTTTCACCTGCGCCAATTCAGCAACCTGGCTCTCCAGTAACTCCAACGATGGCTGAGTCACGCTCGTTTGCGCAGGTTGGTCAAACAGCAATGACGCTGCGCCGGGGGATGTGACATCTATCTCGCGACCGTCGCGCGCGGAGTCGCTGTCGGCGGTCAGCGATGGGATCGACAAGTCCAGCGTTGCTCGGTCTAACTTCGCGTGCACAGCCACGACCGGGTGCATCGGACGCTGGAGGTTTCGCATCGCGTCGAGCTCGCCGCGGAGCTGTTGAATCTGCGCGCGGAGATCGGCCAATTCTCGTCTGACGTCCTCGCGTGTCATCTGCTGCGCGACACCCGCGTCAGCAAGGGTGAGGAGAAAGACTGCGGCAAAAAACGGGGAGTGGAATCGTCGGTTCGTGGTCATGACGTCTTCCTCTTCGCGGATCGACTCATCGCCCAGCCGATCGCGGTCGACTTTGCGCGCGACGAGCCTACCATGCGGCCAATTCCCGATACCACTGGACCAATCGCCGGCGCCAACGGGATCGATGTCGGTGTTTTCGGACGCTTTGCGTAGACATCGAATGAGAGCCGCGGTTTCTTCCTCCGGTTCTCAGGGAGATTGTCATGAAGTCAACTGACGCATCGTTGCGAAGGCTTTCGAGATTCCTTGCGACGGCGGGGGTCGTCCTCTTCGCCGACGCGAACATCGCGCACGCGCAAGGGTCGCGCGTCGTCGCAGACTTCAATGGAGACGGCGTCGACGATTTGGCGGTCGGTGCGCCAACGGCGGGTGACCTTCGCGGCCGTGTCTCCATATTCCTTGGCGTGCCTGACGGGTTCGCGACGACGGCGCCGACGAGGCCAAACTGGACCGCACCGGGAGCCAATGCGGGCGAGAGATACGGCGAAGCGCTGGCCGCCGCCGATTTCGACGGCGATGGCCGATCTGAGTTGGCGGTGGGCGCGCCGTTCTGGAACGGCCGTCGAGGGCGGATCGAGATTCTTCGGTTCCAGCCGGCCAAAGGCGGGCTGGTGCTCATCGTTCCCGCGTCTTACGGCCAGGACACTCCTGGTGTCGCCGGTCTCGCAGAGCCGAACGACTGGTTCGGGCAGGCGCTGACCACAGGCGACTTCGACGGGAATGGTTATCCCGACCTCGCAGTGGGCGCACCGCAAGAGGATCTCGGAGCAGCGTCCAACGCGGGGGCGGTGCACGTGTTCTACGCGCGTTCCGGCGGCATCAGGGTGGAGGGCAATCAGGTGTGGAGCCAAGCGGGCAGTGGAATTCTCGGCGAGCCGCAAGCCGGCGATCAATTTGGCTCTGCGCTCGCTGCCGGCGATTTCAACGGGGACGGCATCGAAGACCTCGCGGTCGGCGTTCCGTTCGAAGATCTCACGTTGATCGACCAAGGTGCCGTCAACGTGATTCTCGGGACGCGGTCGGGCCTGTCGCCCAACGGTGATCGGTTTCTGACGCTTTCCGACGGTGGGCAGTTCAGCGGCGCACGATTGGGACACGCGCTCGCGTCGGGGGACATCAACGGCGACGGCTTCGCTGACCTTGCGATGGGGGGCCCGCACGGGTTGGACCGGGTTGGCTTCGTCGCCGTCAGCTACGGCGCGGCCGGCGGGCTGCGCCCCCCTTCGTGTATTTCGAACGATCGAATCACCGGAAGTGGGAGACGAGCTGAGGCCGGCGCTCACCGTGGCGGACTGCAACGGCGAAGGGTTCGCTGACGTGGCTGCCGGAGCGCCCTATCAGGCTCAGCGATGGTCGACGTACCTGCCGTTACCGTGTATTACGGACAGCGCCGCTTTCGCGCTGTAGGCTCGATACCGCATAGCGCTTCGACTCGCGACGCTCGCTCAGCGCTCCGCGAGAAACGCTCGGGCTCGCGCGAGCTCCGGCCTCTCGCTGTCCGCGTGTCTTACCAACGCCATCAGCTTGGTGAAGTACTCCGTGGCCATCGCGCGATCACCCGACGCTTGCGCGGCGAGCGCGGCACCGTACAAGCCGCGATAGCGATTCGGCGTGTTCGACAGCGCCGTCGCATACGCCCGACTCGCCGCCTGCGGTTGGCCCACCTCGCGTAACAAATCGCCAAGCAACTCGCGCATCGGATAGAGACGATTCTCCATCGCGATGTCCTTGACGCTGGCGTCTTCGCCGTCGGCGGCGCGTGTCATGTCGATCACCGCTTTTTCCTTCGCGCCCTCAGCCAACGCGATCCACGCCGACACGGCCAGGATCTGTTCCGTTGTGCGATCGGCCCAGTAGGTTGAATCGGGACCTTGCAGCGCCTTGCGCAAGGCTTCCATCGCCTCGATCTCCCGCCTGGCTCCGGCGGTGTCGCCGCTTCGTGCCAGGCCCAGACCTCGCGTGAAACGGGTGAGCGAGTCGGCCTGCGGATACGCCGTCGGTGTGACCGGGAGCGCGGCCGCCGCTTTCCAGTCCGCACGCTCGAGCGCAAAGCGCGCCGGCATCGCTGCAAGGGCGGTGTAGTTGGACATCGACACCGGACGATCGCCGCGCACAGGTGTGGTCGTCGCCTTCTCGATCATCGCCTGCGCCTTCGCATCCTGCGCCAGCTGCAAGTGGGCGTACACCGTGAAGTCGGCGGCATGGTAGTAGTCGGGCTGAAGTTCGAGCGCCGACAGGTTCGAGGCGATCGAGTCTTCCCACAGTCCCACCATGGAATAGATGTGCGCGGGCATGTGGCGCGCATGCGGCACCGCCGGCGCAATGCCGGCATACCGACGCGCCGCCGGAATGCCGCGTTCGGCGAGCGGCGCGTAGTCGTAGGCGTGGATGATGAAGTGCGTGGCCCCCGGATGTCGCGGGTTTTCGGCGAAGACCTTCTCGAGAATCGCCGCCGCTTGCAGCTGATTGGCGTAGGTAAGATCCGTCTTGGTCGCAGATGCCTGGAGCGTGAGCGCGTAGAAGACCTGCGCCTCAGTATCGTTCGGATAGCGCGTGGCCAGCTTCTTCATCTCGGCGTTGTAGTCCGAGAGCCGTTTGGCGACGGGCACCGAGTCGTGATTCCTGAAGTAAGCGCGCACCGCATCGAGCCACGCCGCCTCGCGCTCGGTCTTGGTGGGCACGCCACGCGCCTCTTCGAGGATTTTCCACGCCGCTTCGGCGTTCTGTCGCGACGGAGGCGACGACAGGCTGTTGCCGAGCAGATCGAGCGCCATCCCCCAGTACGCCATCGCGCAGCTGGGATCCTTGTCGAGGATGGCCCTGAACGTTTTGCCCGCGTAGCTGAACCAGTACGAGTGAAGCATCGCCACGCCGCGCTGGAACTCCGCCTGCACCGCCGGCGCGCACGAATTCAGAAACGTGACGGCGCCGAGCTCCTGCACATGTGAGGGATCGTGAGCGGGCGCGGACTGCTGTGGCGGCACGGCGCCAATGCTCGACAGTGCCAGGACGACCGCGACGAGACTCCGGTTCAGCATCGCAACCTCACACCGGAGTATAGCGGCTGGTACAGCGCGGGTCAGAGCGGCCGGTACACGGGGGTCAGGTCACGAAAAACGAATTGTGGCGATTTTTGCCAACGCCGGGCAACCTGTTGGCGGGACAGGCTTAGGGAGCGGTCGTCGCGTCAAGCCACCAGCGCGGGGCACTGCGCGATCGCCCGAAGTACCACAATTGTTGCGTTGATTGTGAGCCGCGAAACGCCAAATTCGTTTTTCGTGACCTGACCCCGGCCCCGACCCCTGACCCCAGCCGCGTCAGGGGTTCACGTCGAGACTCCACGTGGCCGTGGCGCGGGCGGGAGGGAAACAGACAGTGTCGTTGCACGCCTGATAGCGAAGCACACCAGGAATCGCGACCTCACTCGCGCGAAGGCCGGCGGCGAGCGAGAGCCGCACGGTGATAGCGAATTCGCTGCCGTAAACAGCGAGCGGCTCTTTTCTTTCAGGCTGCGACAGATCGCTCGCGGCCGGATACTCGATCGATTCGACGGCAATGCCGGCCGGCGGCTCGAGGGTGAGCACGGTGGGAATGAGCAGCGGGTCGCGCGGCTTGTTCGACTGCACGTGTATGTCCTTCGGGAGGCGCACGTGCAGCGCGATCGTCGCGGGCGATCCGGCACGGACCGGCGAGGTCACGACCACTGGCGCCACCTCCGCCCGCGGACGCTGCGACTGCGCGCCGAGTGGGGCCGCAATCATCATGACGATCGCGGCCGGCATCAGCAGCGTCGGCATCAGCAACGTGTGGCCGTTCCGAACGTCGTCATCGAGTCGCCTTCGGTGCGGGCTCGGCGAGCAGTTTCTCGACGAGCGAGGTGACTTCTTTCTCGGCGTGCGAGTAGAAGTCACCGCTGCCCGGGCTCGGGAACCCGGCATGCACCGCCCGCACACGCCCATCACGACCGAGGATGAACGAGGTCGGAAATGCGTTGAGGTTGACACCCTGCGGCATCTTGTCGTTCAACTGGTCGGGGTCGCCCGGGATCAACACGGTCCACGTGATGCCGTAGTTTTTGATGAACGCCCGCAGCCGCGTGGGATTTGCCAGTTGATCGCCTTCCTCGAACGACAGCGTCACCATCTCGAAGCCCTTGGCGCGATACTTCTTGTACAGCGACGCCAGAAATGGGGCCTCGTCGTGGCAATTCGGACACCAGCTGCCGCTGATGTTCACGAGCACGACCTTGCCGCGGAACTGCGCATCGGTGTTCGACACGATCTTGTTGTTGAGATCAGGGAAACTGAAGCGGAGCGGCTCGGCCGGGTCCTTGACGCTCGTATGCAAAGCGGGATCGGTCGGTGCTCCGATCCCCTTCGCGCTGGCTTCCTCCTCGCGCGCGGCGACGAGCCCTGGCTGCTTGTTCAGGCTCAACGTCAGCGTGCCGTCGGCGTTTGGCGTCACCTCGAGCAGCAACGGACGCGCGCCGGAAAAATGACTCAATACAAACGTGCCGTCGCGGAACGAGCCGGTCAGCGTGCCGGTATCGCCATCGACGCGGAGGATCGTCGCCGAGATCTTTGGTCCCGTCTGATCGACGATGAAGCGCCAGGCGCTTTCGCCCTTGGTGCTCTTGGCGGTGACAATCCATGTGCCGTCGATTGACGGCGCCTTCTCGGTCGAGGCCGGCGCCGTCTTCGCACGAACCGCACGGAACGGATACGGCGCTCCACGGGCCCGTTGATACTCGCCCACGAGCGTGTCGTCCTGGATCGTCGCGTTCAGCTTCGAGGCGTAGCTTTCAAACTTGAACACGATGCCGTCGTTCTCGATGGCCGCGGGCAGCGAGGGAAACCGCCGCTCGCCGTTGAAGAACGACGCTTTGTAGGACGACCCGTCTGCCACGATTTCGAATGGGAACGGGATCGCCACGTTGTTGACGACGACGATGCCTTCCCAGAGGCCAGCCAGGTTCGCTGGTGCCTCTTGCGTATGTTCGACCGATGCCCGCAGACCGACGCCCGCACCGGCAAGGATCACGGCTGAGACTGCAATCCACCGCGCCGCTCGATTGCGTTTCATCACTCCAACCTTTCTCTCCATCTCGGCTACTCCCAATCTCGCCCACGTTGGGTACAACGCCGTCGTGCGTAGCGTGAAGACAAAAAACCCGGAAACCGATGTCGGCTTCCGGGCCTGCTGCGAGAACGTGTTGGGGACGCGACTATTTGGTCAGTTCAGACACAGCACGGCGTGCGGAGGCCTTCTCTCCGAGCAACAACATGCGCAGGTCTTGACCGGGATCACGATGCCCCAGTTATTCCACGTCGGCGGCGGCGTGTCAACTGCCCCAAATCGATTACGCGGAACATGGAATGGTTGGATTTTCATGGTGCCCCAGGTTCGAGGGAGTCACACTATGTGGGCCTTGGGGGGCCGCATCGGAGTCCTTATCGCCTTGTTGACGTCGGTTGCCGTATCGGCGGCGCCGACCTGGACGGCACAAACCAGTGGCGTGACCTCACGCTTGCGCGGCGTGAGCGCTGTCAGCGATCGTGTAGTGTGGGCAAGCGGTGCGAATGGCACCGTGTTGCGCACGGCCGATGGCGGCGATTCGTGGCGGACGCTGACCGTGCCCGACGCCGCGACGCTCGATTTCAGGGACATCGACGCCGTGAGCGATCGCGTCGCCTACGTCCTCAGCATCGGGAACGGCAACGCCTCGCGGATCTACAAGACGGTCGACGCCGGCTCAACGTGGACGCTGCAGTTCACCAACACCGACGAGAAGGCGTTCTTCGACGCGATGGCGTTCTGGGACACCGATCGCGGCGTCGCGTTCAGTGATTCGGTCGACGGCCACTTCGTGATTCTCCTCACCACTACCGGTGGCCGCACGTGGACGCCCGTGGCGCCGGAGGCGCTGCCTCCGGCTCTCGCTGGCGAAGGCGCGTATGCCGCCAGCGGCACCAACGTCACGGTGCTGGGGCCGCAACTTGCGTGGATAGGCACCACGGCCGGACGCGTCCTGCGATCGAGCGACGGCGGGCGATCGTGGAGCGTGGCGACGACACCGGTGGCCACCGGGCCGAGCGCCGGGATTTTCTCGATCGCGTTTGCCGATCGGACGCGCGGCATCGTCGTCGGGGGAGACTATCGTCGCGAGGCCGAGGCCGAGAACAACGCGGCCGTCACCGTTGATGGCGGGCGCACGTGGACGGCGCGTGCCGGCCTCACCGGCTTTCGATCAGTGGTGAAATACGTGCCCCGCGCTGCCACGCCCTCGCTGCTCGCGGTTGGTCCGTCCGGCGCGGACTACTCCGTCGATGATGGCCGCAGCTGGCGGTCGGTCGAGGGCAAGGGATTCGATGCCTTCAGCTTCGCGCCGTCCGGACGCGTGGGTTGGGGCGTCGGCGACAACGGCCGCATCGCTCGCCTGCGCTGGGTGGGCGACAAGTGAGCTAGGACGCGGCCGCCGCGCCCGTCCAATGCACTTCAGCGGCGCGCCGTTTCAGCCGTCATCGTGCGACCGTGGAACTTCAGCCGCTCCGACGGTGTGATGTCGCCCTTCAAGACCGAGTTGATTTGCCGCAACGCGTGTTCGTTGTCCTGCGCCGTGTTGGACACGATGCAGTCGCCGGGGACAAAGATCTTCAGTTCGCGCATGTACGCGTCATTGGCAGTGAAGAGGACGCAGATATTCCCGGCAATCCCGGTCAGGATGACCCGTCGGATGCGCAAGGCACCGAGCAGCGTATCGAGTGTCGTGCCATAGAAGCCAGAGTGCCTGGGCTTCAACACGAAATAGTCGCGCGAGGTCGGCCTCAGCCGGCGCGACACTCGCCAGCCCGGCGAGGTGCGCGCGGAGCAGTGCGCCACTGTCCGCCGGAAATCGGAGCGCCACTTCCCGAAGTTGTCGTTGATATAGATAGCGGGTACGCCGGCCTTGGTCGCCCGCCGTTTCAGCTCGAAGAGCCGCGGCGCCATCAGCTCAGCCTCGGCGATCAACGCCTCTGACCCCTCGAACGCCAGGTCGTTGATGACATCGATGAGCAGCAACGCGGTTCCCGAAACCGGAATCGCCACGGAACGGTCACGCCGAATCATCCTGTTAGGTGTTGGCTTATTCCTCATGCGCGAGCGGTGTAATCAGCTGAAGCGTCGCCCGCGTCGCACCGACAACGGCGGCGAGTGGAATGGTACGGTCGAAGGTCGCCAGCGCCCCACCGGCATGTTTGGCCAATCCAAGAAGGTAGATGTCGGTGACCTGGCGATGGCCGCGGATATGCGATGGATTGAAAAGACGTGCGTCGCTCAGCGAAACCGCGTCGGGCCAGTAATGGTGCTTGCCGCTCTTCCGAAACGCGCGCAGGCGTTCGATCGCGTCCAGTGGTCGGAGCGGCGGACTGGCGTACGCCGAATTGGTGGTGACCCGGATGAAACCGTTTTCCGTCAACGGGCACGTCGCCCATCCCCGCGAACCGAGGTCTGCGAACCAATCGTGCGCGAGATCGTGGTGAACGTGATCGGGATCGAAGAGGGCGACGAGCAGATTGACATCGAGCAGCGCGACGCGGCTCACCCTTCGTCCCTGAGCTCATTTACCTGTTTCAGCGTCGTCTTGGGGGCGGTCGACGGACGACGCGGCAGAAGCGGTACACCATTCCGCACTTTGGCTGTCCGCCTGGGTGCGAGGCCGATGCGCGCGAGATCCGACAACGCCTTCCCGGCGGTCACACCCCTCGCCTCGGCTATCTCCTTGACCGCCTGCAGCACGTCGTCGTCGATGAGCAGCGTAGTGCGCATGATTCGATCATCACGCATCACGCATCAGATGTCAACGAGGTGTCTATGACAGCGGACCAGTTTCCTCAAGGTGAGCGCACTAACCCGCGCGCTTGGGGGCCGCACGGCGGAATTCCGAAAGCCAGTTCTCGACGAACCGAACGACCGGGACCGCACGATCGCGCTCGGACTCCACCGTCAAGAATCGCTGGCCATCGCGGCCGACAGCGTACCGCGCGAGTGGCACCTCGGGGATACGGAGCGTCGGGTGCTCGAAGAGCAGCTCAGGAGAACCCGCCGAAAACTGGCCAGTCGTCGAGACGGTCACCCGCATCAAGGCATTGGCTTCCTTGAAGAACAGTTCCTTGCCGTCGGCGCTCCACGCAGGAGCTTCGCCGCCATTGACCGAAACCTGCCACCGTCCTCGGCCTTCCGGAAATGGACGAACGTACACCTCGAACCGTCCGCTGGTCGTCGAGGTATATGCCGCATAACGGCCGTTCGGTGACAGCGTAGCCACGCCTTCATCCTCGGAGTTCTGCGAGAAGTTGATCGCCTCACCGTTCCCGCCCGCTCCGTCAAGTCGCCACAACCAGAGGCTATTTATCACTCGTGCGCTGAGGATCCCACCCGGGATGATGTCGTAGACGAGGTAGCGGCCATCCGCCGTGCGATCCAAAGCCACCTTGAAACCCGCCGGCGCTGGGACAGGACGCGCCTGACCAAATCCGTCGGCCGGTTTGGCGAAGACAACAGTTTCCGCAGGTGTCTTTAACAGCGTGTAATAGATCTCCTCGCCCGATCTGGAGAAAAACGCGAACACCGGTCGTCCGTCCTGCGATTCGCTTCCGACGTCGAACCGGGTCCTCACAAAACGCTGCACGTCGTAGAGCCATACTCCATCCGGCGCGACGACGATGGCCCTCTTTCCGTCCGGTGATAGCGATACCGTTCTGATGGTTTGATGCGTGTGGCCGGATTGCTCGAGAATCTTGCCCTCACGATCGCGCCACGCCAGTCGGTAGCCCTGAATGCGACCTGTGTCCAGGTACGCGAGCGTGCCGTCCTGAGACAAACTCATTCCCTGGCCCGCGCGCTCCACGAGAAATGCCTCACCGTCGGTATTGAGCGTCTTTGCCGAAAACGGCAGCGCCCAAATCGACGGGCTTTCCACTGGGTTCCGTCGATACAGGATGTGCCCGGACGGCACGTACACGAGTTCGGGCCAGTTCGTGTCGAGGGGTGCAATCACCCGCCGGCCACCGTCAGCGGTTCGCACGACCAGACTGTGCCCTTCCGGCACCGACACGGCGAAGACGACGGCTCGTCCCTGCGGCGTGTCAAACACGATCACATCGTCGGCATGGTCTTCCTTCCACAACAATCTCGGCGATCCCGCGCGGGCCGGAACCTCGTAGATTCCAGCCCCATAGCGGCTGAACACAATCGTCTCGCCATCGCTCGTCCAGGCCATGCCTGCGATCCGACGACCGGTCATGCGTCCCGGGGGCAGCGTGCAGATCGTCGTGGCGGAGCCGCCCTGAAGAATCGACACTCGTCGCAGCTCGTTCTCGGTCGTGAACACCAGATCTTGGCTGTCCGGGGACCACGTCAAGTAATACGCGGCGTCCGAATTGAACCCGCTCGGTGCTGTGCCACCGGGAATCTCGCGAGGCGTCTCACTGTCGACGTCGCGGATCCACAATCGGCCGTCAGCGCGGTAGGCGATGTGCCGGCCATTGGGCGAAATGACAGGACGCACGAGCCCAAGCTCCAACGAAAACCGGCGGACGGGTTCTGCGTCCGGCGCCGCGTCTTGGCGGAGCAGCAGCGTCAGCAGTGCGCCAAGGCTGATCACCAGCAGCCCAGCGAGCAGACCGACCGCGAGGCCGAGCCGCCGTTCTCGCGACGTCGCGACCCTGGTTGCACCAGCGGTTTCTGGCGTCTCGTTGATCAGCGCTTCGATGTCCGTGCGTGCATCACCAATGTCACGCAGGCGGCGCTTCGGGTCCTTCTCGAGGCATCGCTGCAGCAGTCGCCGAACGCCAGTCGGCGTCGCCTCTGGCAGCGCACGCCACTCAGGTTCACGTCCCAGAATCGCGGCGATCGTGTCGGACACCGTCTCGCCCGAAAACGCGGCGCGGCCAGACAGCATTTCGTACAGCACGCAGCCGAACGACCAGATGTCGGTTCGTTTGTCGAGCGGCCGTCCGCGCGCCTGCTCGGGGCTCATGTACGGCGCCGTTCCCAGAATCACCCCTTCGCGCGTCCCGCGGACCGTGACGGTCGGCGACTGCATCAGATTCGAGGCGGCACTGTCAGCCGCATCAATTTTGGCGAGACCAAAATCGAGCACCTTGACGACGCCGTCCGTGGTGATCTTGATGTTTGCCGGCTTGAGATCGCGGTGGACGATGCCTTTTTCGTGCGCCGCATCGAGTGCATCGGCAAGTTGTTGCGCGATTCTCAACGCCTCAGCGAGCGCGACGGGGCCGCTGTTGAGCCGCTCAGCGACGGTTTCGCCGTCGACCAATTCAAGCACTAAGGCGCGCATGCCCCCGACGTCTTCGACCCCGTAAATGGAACCAATGTGAGGATGATTGAGCGCCGCGAGCATCTGCGCTTCTCGCTCGAAGCGATGGAGTCGATCGGGGTCGTCAGCGACGAAGTGCGGCAAGACCTTGATCGCCACGTCGCGTTCGAGTCTCGTGTCCCGGGCTCGATACACTTCGCCCATGCCACCGATGCCGAGCAGCGCGAGCACCTGGTAGGCGCCAAGCTGGCGGCCAATCAGTGACTGGTCTGGATTACCGGGCCCCTCGTGAAGGCGGTCCGTCATGGTCGTCTACGAGCCCAATTGTAGTTTCGCTTGACAGCTTGATTCAGCCGCTTCGTGTCGACACCGTAGAGCTCGGCCAGGTGCTCGTCGAGAATTCCCTTCTCGCCATGTACGACGACAATCCGAGCAGCATCCGCAGGGTTCCGTTAGATAGCGACGTCGCGAGCGGGGGCGTGCGAGAATGGCCACGCTTCAAGGAGTTCGCCATGACCTTCCGCCGCACAGCTCGCTGGGTTCCTGCCTGCCTCGTCGTCCTGCTCACTGCCTCGGGCCAGGCACAGTCGCCGCCGCAGTCGGCCACGCTGCCCTCGCCCGAACAGTTCTTCGGCTTCCAGATGGGCGCCGATCGCAAGCTCGCCAACTGGGACAAGCTGCACGAGTACCTACCAGCGGCTCGCGAAGAGCTCCGACAAGATGCGGCTGGTGGAGCTCGGGAAAACAAGCGAGGGGCGGCCGTACATCGCGCTCTTCATCTCGTCACCAGCGAATCTCGCGAAGCTCGATCAGTACAAGCAAATCAACGCGCGGCTGGCCGATCCGCGCGGGCTCACTGAGGCCGACGCCAAAAAGCTGATCGCGGATGCCAAGGCGGTCGTCATCCAGTCGTTCGGGCTGCATTCGAGCGAAGTGGCCGCGTCGCAGACCGCCGCCGAGTTCATCTATGACAGCGTGACGCGCACCGATCAGGAAGCGCAGCAGATTCTCGACAACGTGATCAGCATCGTGATGCCGTCGATCAATCCAGACGGCTCGCAGATGATTGCCGACTGGTACATGAAATATGTCGGGACGCCGCAGGAGGCGGCGAACCTGCCGTGGCTGTACCAGAAGTACGCCGGCCACGATAACAACCGCGACGGCTTCGCACTGAACCTCCCCGAGTCGCAGCATCTCGGCCGCTTGATGTATCGCGAGTGGATGCCGCAGGCCTACGTCGATCATCACCAGATGGGCAGCGGCAATGCGCGGCTGTACATTCCGCCGTACGCCGAGCCGATTCGTCCCGACGGCGATCCGCTCGTGTGGCGCGAGATCGCCTGGTGGGGCGGGCACATGGGCACCAAGCTCGAAGCCGCAGGCAAGACCGGCGTGATTGGCAACGCGATCTATTCCGGCTGGGGGCATATGGGCTTCCACTGGATCACGCCGTTCCACAACATCGCCGGCATGCTCACCGAGTCGGCGAGCGCGCGGCTGGCGACGCCGATGTTCATGCATCCCGATCAGCTGCGCGGCGGCCCGCGCAACCTTCCCGCCTACGAACCGCAAGTGAACATGCCAAGCGTCTGGCCAGGCGGCTGGTGGCGCGTCCGCGACATCGTCGAACAACAGAAAATCGCGGCCTGGGCGACGGTCGATCTCGCGGCCCGTCATCGCGAGACCGTGCTGTGGAACATGTATTTGAAAGGCACGCGGCAGACCGAGCGCGGCGCCAACGGTGCCGTCAAGGCTTACGCCATCGCGGCGGCACAAACGATCCGCTCACCGTGAAGAAGCTCGCGAACATGCTGATCAATTCCGGCGTCGAGGTGCAGCAGGCGAAGGCGCAGTTCATTGCCGATGGCCGCGTCTATGGACCGGGATCGTTCGTGGTGACGATGGCGCAGCCGAAGCAGGCGTTGGTGCGATGGATGCTGGGGCGCACCTTCTATCCCGACAACACCTACACGCGCGACAAGGACGACAATCCGATTCGCCCCTACGACATGTCGACCGACACGTTCGGCGAATTCATGGGCGTGCGATCCGATCCGGTAAACGAGACGATCACCGCGGACTTGGTGAAGCTGACCGCGCATGTGCCGATGACGGGTACAGTCGCAGCGAACGCGGCGGGCGCTCACGCTCTCAGCGCACGGCTCAACGACAGCTACCGCGCCGTGAATCTTCTGCTCGAGAAAGGCGTCGGCGTGCGACGCGTCGCGCGCGCTGGCGACGGACTCGCGGCCGGCGACTTCATCGTCAGCGGCGGTTCGGCGGCGGTGCTCGCCGAGGTCGCGAAGCAAACGGGCGTGGACTTCACGGCCGCAAGCGGAGTGCCGCAAGGCGCGTACGAAATTCGCAAGCCGCGAATCGCGATGCTTCAGCACTACGGCGGCGGCAACATGGACGAGGGCTGGACGCGGCTGATGTTCGAGCAGTTCAACGTGCCGCACAAATCGATCATGGACGCCGAGATCAAGGCCGGTGGGCTCGAGGCGAAGTACGACGTGATCGTGCTGCCGAACGATTCGATTGCGGCGATGACCGGCGAACGTCCCGCGGGTGGGGGCGGACAAGGCGGTGGCCCCGGTGGCGCCGGCGGAGGTCCGCCGGCGGACAACACGCCGCCGGAATTTCGCAGCGGCTTCGGCGCCGAGGGCGTGAAAGCGCTGCAGGCGTTTGTCGAGAAAGGCGGCACGCTGGTGACGTTCGGCCAGGCAGGCGACCTGCCGATTCAGCGTTTCGGTCTGCCGCTGCGCAACATCGTTGCTGGCTTGCCACCGAAGGAGTTCTGGTCGCCGGGATCGACACTGCGCGCGCGCTTCGACAACACCAATCCGATTGCCTACGGCATGCCGTCAGAAGGACTGGCGCTCTTCATGGCGGGCTCACAGGTGTACGAAATCACGTCGACGGATCGCAGCCAGGACGTGGAAGTGATCGCGACTTATGTGGATCGCGACATCCTTCAGAGTGGATGGTTACTGGGTGAGCAAGTGATTGCCAAGAAGGCCGCCGCGATCACCGTGAAGCATGGCGCGGGGAAAGTGGTGCTGTTCGGATTCCGTCCGCAGCATCGCGCCCAGACGCACGGCACCTTCAAGCTGGTATTCAACGCGCTGCTGAATGGGCCGGTGGCGCGGCCGGGCACGACGACGACAAGTCAGCGGCAGTAGGACGCCCGCGGCCCGGCCCCGCCTTCGTTCGTCCACTATCGTGACGAAAACGTCGGCGAGACCGGGCCCGCTCTGAAGCTTCAGAGCGTTCGCGCGATGCCGATGAGCGCATCTGCCTGAACGGCGGGAAGCAACCGGCCCGAGACTTTCTGCAACACGGCGATGTATCGATCGAGGAACTTCTGCTTCAGGTCTTCGTGCGCACGCGCCTCGGCGTGGGCCGCGTGATCGAGCCACCGCAGCAGCTCCGCCCGAGACGGGTCCGAGGGGCAGTAGACGAGAGTGAGCGCCCTCAGGTCGCCGAAGTTGTAGATCGGCACCGCTCCTTGACTACCGGGGCGCAGAATATCGGTGAGGTTCACGCCGCCCGTATGTTCGCCTTCGTTGTAGGCGCCGATTTGCAACACTGCCCTTGTTCTGTCGACAAGGCTGAACAGCCGTGTCTGGAGGGCCCCATGTCCAGACCGGGGTCCTTGCCCCGCCGCGAACAGGCTCGAGAGGCTGAACTCGTCTCCTCGTGAGAACTGTTGCAGGCCGCTCAAGACGTCCGGGTTATCCGGCGCCTCTGCGAGAAATGGTCGGACACTCCCGTCGGCAGCGGCGTGCTCGACCGAGGTCAACAGATATCCCAGCGCCGCGATATCCTCGGCGGCCATCGCCATCAGGCGCCCGAACATGCGATTGCGTCCCTCTTCCGCTCCAGGCATCGCCGCACTCGTGAGCTGAGCGCCCCGCGCCGGCGGAAACAGATGCAGGATCAGTTTGTCCCCGCCCGTGACGCCCGGGACCGGCTCGGCGTGGAGGAGCACTTCGTGTGCGTCGATGATCTTGGGAACCAACTGGAAGCCGTTCATGGCCCCGTCCGCAGGTAGGGGAACGAGGGCGAGCAGGTCGGCGAACGATTCGGGGAACATGTTGTTCGTGTCGTAATACGCGTGCGATGCAAGCGCGAGCTGTTTCAGGTTGTTGGTACAGGCCGCGCGGTTCGCCGCCTCGCGAACTTTCTGGACGGCGGGCAGCAATAACCCGATGAGGATCGCGATAATCGCGATGACGACCAGCAGTTCGATGAGCGTGAAGCCCCTGTGCGATGCATAGCGGCGGGGCAAGCGCGGCGAGGCGACGTTCGTCTCCAGGACAACCATGTGCTGATCCTCCGTAACGGTCCGCCCGCCAAGCAGTGGGAGCCGACCCCTATCTGGACCAGACGAGGCTGCCGTGCCCCAGGATGTTTCCGGCATGTTTCTTTCGCGCCGTCGATGCGGTCATTCGGTGCCATCCCTCGTGCTCGGCCACCGATTGAACGGTGGACTCACCGCGTCGAGCGCTTCTCAGCGGCGCAATCGGAAAATCAGATCGGTGTAGGAGGAATCCGGAAACGTCGCGATCGGCGTGATATCGGGCCTCACGGCGAGCGCCGATGCCCACTCGCCCAGGTCCTGCGGCGAGAAGTATCGGCCGTGCGAGGACGATCAGGTCTACGCCGCGCCGCTTCAGATAGTCGATCGACGGCTCGTCAGGAAAGCCCTGCATGCGTTCCAGCAACTCGAGGTACGACTGCGGATAGAACCCGCTGTATCCGTTCAGGATGGGCTGCCAATGGAACGTGCTCGCATACATGTATAAGCCGTCGTAAATGACGTCCAGCGCGTGCGGACTCGGAACGGGGAATTCAATGGTCACGCTGCGCGGCTGCCGCGCGAGCCACTGCGTCGCCGCGGACGGCGTGGGCGACAGCAGGAGCCACCCGGCAACGGGATTGGCGTATCCATCAGCAAGAGCAGCGCGACGACCGTCGTCGCCACGGCCCGAGATCCGCGGAGCCGCGGCACGATTCGCGACCAACCGTAGGCGGCGAATACCGCGATCGCCATGAACACGAGAATCGATGCCCGCGCCGGCGCACGCAGGCCGCGATAGACGAACAGCCAGTCGCGGAGGAACGCGTATATGGGTGTGTGCGCTCCCAACGACAGCACGAGACCCACGCCGCCGACAATCAGGAGAAAACGCTTTCGGCGATCACGACTGGCGAGCCCGATCGCCGCCAGGCCGATCGCAATCACACCGGGGAAGAGATGCCGCTCCGCCGAGCCCAGGCCGGCACTCCACCATCCGTGGATGACGTTGGTCGCGGGCGTCGCGAGATAACTGAGTGGCACGGCCGAGTAGTGGTAAGCCTGGTCGATCCCGCGTTCGCCAACAACGTTGCGGTTGTGTAGATAGACGGTCAGATAGGGCACAACCAGCAGAGCCGCCACGCTGGCTGCCACCATTAAGCGCATGACCAGCGGCCGGAGGCGATCGCGGGGCACATCTGCGAGGCGCAAGGGCAGGGCGATGGCGAGTGCGGTCGCGAGAAATATGGCGTAGTAGAGGCCGCTGTAGATTTGTAAGACAACCGACGCCGCGAACCCGGCGACGTCGGCCCACGCACCGCTCTCGACCGCGCGGTCCAGCCACCAGAGCGCCAACACCAGGAACACTGTGGCCTGGAGCTCGAGGTGCACGTAATGATCGAAACGAAACGGCACAAACGCGAAGATGATTCCCGCGAGCACCGCCGCATGAGCGTCGCCCGTGCAGCGGTACGCCAGGAGCCACATCGCCGCGCCCGACAGCGCGATCGATGCCAGCAGCAGCACGTTGTACACGAGCACTTGCGAGACACCGGCCAGGAGAAATGGCGTCGCGACGAGGCCTTGCAAGGGCTGGGCGTCCGTGTACGCAAGCGTGCGGCGTTCCGGATGAAAGATGTTGCCGTTGAACAGGTCGGCGGGCGATGTGGCGAGAGCGTGGGCGATCCACGAGATGCGCCAGATGCTGAGCAGCGGATCGTCAGCATTGCCCACGCCTGTCGACAGCTGACGCGCCTGCGGCCACGTCATCGCGACAGTAAGAAAGGCATACAGTGCGACGATCGTCGCGGCGCCGGCGGCGGTTTTCATCCAAACTCCATCCTGCCACGTCCGTCAGGTTCAGCGTCGGGCTTGGGGCTTGGGGCTTGGGGCTTGGGGCTTGGGGCTTGGGGCTTGGGGCTTGGGGCTTGGGGCTTGGGGCTTTGATGGCGATGTTATGCTCCGGCGCCGCTATAATCCGGCCATCATGATCAAGAAGATCGCGATCGGACTCCTCGCGATCGTTGTCGTTTGCAGTGTCGGCCTGTTTCTGTGGGCGCGCGCCGTGTTCACACACGACAACGTCCGCACCACGCTCGCGGCAGAGTTGTCCGAAGCGCTCGGGCAGCCGGTAACGGTCGGCAGCATCAGCGCTGCCATCTATCCACGCGTGACGGTCAAACTCGGCGATGTGGTCATCGGCGAGCCCGCCGGTGTGCACATCGCCTCGCTCAACGTGGGCACCGATTTTCGCGCGTTGCTGTCGCGGCGCATCGAGCATGGGTCGGCGAAAGTGGAAGGCGCGCGGATTCAACTGCCGTTGCTGCCGTTGGGCTCGAACACAACGAATCAGGCGTCCCCGTCCTCGGCGCCAGTGGAGCTCGTCTCGATCGACGAGATCGTCCTCTCCGATGTCGAGCTCATAAGCGGCGGACGCACGTTGCGCGGCGACATCGAGGCCGTGCCAGAGGCTGACGGCGCCGTGACGCTGCGCCGCGTGTCGCTGACGGCAGACGATGCGACCATCGAGGCGACGGGCCGGATCACGAGTCTGAGCGGACCCGTAGGCGAACTGGCGATAGAAGCGGGCGACCTGAACCTCGATCGACTCCTCGCCTTCTTCACGGACTTCACGCGCACCGCCACCACTTCGTCCACGCCCGCGAGCGTCGCCGCGGCAAGCACAGCCCCCGACCTGAAGGTGTCGATCAGCGCCACCCGCGCGCGCCTGGCGGGGCTCACACTCGATGCCTTGCGAACCAGTGCCCACGTCACCGAGACGGGCGTTCTGCTCAAGCCGATGACCTTCGGCACCTTGGGCGGGAAGTACGACGGCTCGGTGGCGATCCGAACAGACGCATCCAGCGCCGCGCCTGCGTTTACGTTCACGGCGATGGTGGCGGGCATTGACATCGGGGCTGTGATTCGGTTCGCCGGCGCCGCGAGTGAGCCAATCACCGGCCGCTTGTCTGGCCAGCTCGAATTGACCGGGGCAGGCACCGATGCCGCGGCCGCTATGCGCAGCATGCGCGGACGTGCGCGGGTCAACATTGCGGACGGCATCGTGCGCGGTCTCGGCCTCGTCCGCGCAGTTGTGATCGCCACCTCGATGCGCGGCGGAACGGCCGCGTCCTTCGGCAACGCTGCTGCGGCAACATCGGCCGCACCGGAGTCGCGCGATGAGCCGTTCAAGACCCTGAGTGCGACGCTGGCGATCGCGCGCAACCAGGCCACGACCGACGATCTCCGCTTGGAAGGCACGAACGTGTCGCTCGCTGCACGTGGATCGATTGCGCTCAATGGCAGTGCAGTCAATCTCGCCGGACGCGTGCAGTTGTCGGAGGAGCTGACCTCACAGGCCGGCACCGATCTGGTTCGCTACACGCGCGAGGACGGCCGCGTGACGCTGCCCGTCAGCGTGACCGGATCAACCGGCGCGCTCTCGGTTCGCATCGATGTTGCAGACGTGTTGAAACGCGCCGTTCGCAACCGCGTGGAAGACGAGGCGAAGAAGGCGGTCGAGAAGGCGCTCGGCGGGCTCTTCAAGAAACCGCCGAAGTAAAAACACCCGTGGGCGATTCTCGTTCGCCGGCGTCGGTTACGCGGATTCAAACAACGTGAGCGCAAAGCGGGCCTCTGGCTCAATCCATTGCTGCCTGAGGGTAAAGCCCGCGTGCTGAACCAGTCGCGCGATTTGATCTGGCTCGGTACTTGTACAGCTCTCGGTCCAGATCGTCTCGCCCTCTTCAAGCGTGAAACGAAGGTCGGACCTGGCCACGATCACTTCCTGCGCGGCGAGGCTCACCAGGTGCATCTCGACGCGCGAATCCGTGCTGTTCCACACCGCGCGGTGCGCGAAGCGATCGAGGGCGAAGTCTCCATCGAGCTCGGTGTTCACGCGTAGGAGAAGGTTCTTATTGAACACCGCCGTGAGGCCGAGCGGATCGTCATAGGCGAGCAGCAGCTCGCGCTCCGGCTTGACGAGGTCGACGCCGAGCAGCAGGTAGTCGCCAGCCCTGAGCGCGCCACGAATCCTCTGCAGGAACTCGGCCGCGCCAGGCAGATCGAAGTTGCCGATGTTGGACCCGAGGAAGGCGACGAGCGTCGGCTGCCCAGCAGCGTCGGGCAGCGCCAGCAGTCCATCCTCGTAGGTCGCCTGATGGGCCGTCACCTCGAGCTCAACGCCTTCGACGCCCGCGAGCACCTGCATCGAGCGCTCGAGCGCAGCGCCGGACAAGTCAATCACGTGGGCGTGGACACGCGCGGTGCCGGCGTGCGTCACGAAGGTCGCGAGTTTCTCGCCATTGCCACTGCCCAATTCGACAATGCGTGCGCGGCTCCCGAGGACGCGTCCGATGGCCGCGGCGTGACGTTCGAGCAAACGCAGCTCCGCCCGTGTGATCTGGTACCAAGGCAAATGGCAGATTGCGTCGAAGAGACCCGAGCCGAGGGCGTCGTAGAGAAAACGCGATGGCAGCTGACGCGGCGTCAACTGCAAATAAAAGCGCGCGTCCTCGGCGAACGTCAACTGTTCGCTGGAGGGCGTCGTCTGTTCCGCTGCATCGTCGTGGATCGATCGCATGGTGTCCTCGAGGTCAGGTCGGTCTGGTAGGTCTGGTGGGTCTGGTAGGTCCGGCCACAGGGCTTACCTGACGCAGCGGAAGGTGGCATACACGTACGGATAGTTGCGGCCGGAACCAGTTGCGAAAACTGCGGCGAAGGAGCGGCAGTGCGGTGACTGGCGAGGCGCCCTTCATCACGATGTGCTGGCCGTCGAAGAAATCCGCCGAGTACTCGGGGTACGACGCCATCGGACGGAACCCGGCGAAGGGCGCGAAGACGGTTGACGTCCATTCCCAGCCGTTGCCCATCAGATCGTGCACGCCCCACGCGCTTTGACCAGCGGGACGGCGGCCGACGGCGATCGGGTCCCATGCGGCGAAGTCGAAGTGCCCGCGAGACGAGTCCGGCGCTTCATCGCCCCAGGGGAACATGCGCTCGCGCTCTGACGACCCGAAAGCGGCTCGGTGGTACTCGGCCTCGGTTGGCAAGCGGCCACCTTTCCAGCGCGCGTATGCGGCGGCTTCCTCCTGACTCACGTAGACGGGCCACGCGGGCGGCAGATCGAACGCGTCGAACATGCCGCGCCACTGCCAGGACCCTTGATGACGTGTCCAGAAGCGGGGATGCTCGATGCCCTCCTGCTGGAGCCACGCGAAGGCCGCGGGCGACCACCACTCGGCATTCTTGTAGCCCCCCGCTTCCACGAAATCGAGGAAGCGCTCGTTGGTGACGTTGTGCACGTCGATCGCAAACGCAGGCACATCGACGACATGCGCGTCGAACTCGTTGTCCCAGCCGAAGGGGATCTCCCCGGCGCGCGCGCCAAGCGTGGCACGACCGCCAGGGACCGCGGTCGTCTCCGGCGAGGGCGTGCGTCCGGTCACATCAGCCACATAACCGGTGGGGACGCGCTTTTGCTCATACGCCAACTGATGCCACATGTAGAGCATCGTTTCCTGGTGCATCGCCTCGTGCTCGAGAATCGCGTAGACCGCCTGGGCGTCGTGCAGCAGCGGATGCCCGGGTTGACTGAGCGGCGCGTGCGCGATGGCGTCGAGCACGCGCGCATCGCAGGCATCAGCGAAGCGCCGGACCTCGTCGCGCGAGGGCCACTCCGCGCGTTGCGCGCCATCGGCCGACGCCGCGTCTTCGGGATCGATTCCGCGCGCAAACAGCCGCTCGAGCCGGTTGTCGATACCGCGGAGGCCCAGCGCTTTCTTCACAAGCGTGTTGAGACTGAATGCGGGCAAGTGCCCCTCGTAAAACACGACCGGATGGCGCAGCGAGATCGGGCGCGCGTAGTAGGAATCGGGCGCGACAAGATCAAAGAGCGCCTGCGAGCGCTGGCGGTTGAGGCGATACCAATCGGTCAGCGCCGCGCGATTGAGATCTGTTGTGACTGTGCTCATGATGCGATGCTCGCGAACCCAACCATCGTAACGGACAGTCGCACGTTTCGCGCGAGGCCTGCTGGGCTTGAGCTATGGAGCTCGACTTCGGGGGACTCGCCTCGACGGCTTACGGCGTTGGTCGACCGGTTGAGGTTCTTCGGCAACGTGTGAGCCGCGAGCCAGTCGTCACCCGATTGTGCTACCATGTGCTACATGACTTCGCGGATGGTGCATGGAGGGGGAAAGCGGCCGGTGCCCATGGTTCGGGAGACCTCCGAGGTCGATCGCCGCGTGGGTGTTCGCGAGCTTCGGCAGAACTTGTCGATCTATCTCGACCGAGTAAAGCTGGGCGAGGTCCTCACGGTCACCGAGCACGGTCTCGACGTCGCGCTGCTTCGACCGCTTCCACCCGCCACGGACATCGTCGGACGGCTTGTTGCCGAGGGGCGCGCCACGCGTCCCACGCGATCGCTGCACGAGTTGCCGCGGCCGCTCGCCCGCAAACTCAAGAAGCCGCTCAGCGAAATCGTCGTCGCCATGCGCGACGACGAACGTTACTGACGTGTTCCTTTACCTCGACACGTCAGCCATCGTCAAGCTGGTGATCGAGGAGCCCGACACGGCAGCCGTCGAAAGCGCCATTGCACACTGTGAGGCTGCCTTCAGCTCGCGACTGGCGGTTGTGGAATGCGCGCGAGCGATTGCACGGGTGTCAACGCGCAGTGCGTTGACCACCACTGCCGAAGTGTTCGAGGCCCTCGTGCTCCATGAGGTCAACGCGGCTGTGCTCGAAAAGGCTGCGACTCTGACGCCCTCTTCGCTGCGATCGCTCGACGCTATCCATCTCGCAACGGCGCTGCTGCTCGAACAATCGAACCTCGCGTTCATCACCTACGACGACAAACTGGCACGCGCTGCTGAAGCACAGGGGTTGGCGGTTGTGCAGCCGAGTCGCTCGTCCGAATCGCGCCGGCGGCCCGCGCGGCCCTGAGCGCGCGGCCCATAAATGCCGATCGCAGAATGTGCCGCGCCCGTGCAGCGAATCGGTTGCACAAGTTGATCACCGTCACGTCACCAACTCACGTATCCCCCGCCAATCGGACGGTCATCGACCGGAACGCCGCATGCACCTGGCCCACTTCGCGGAGATAGTCTCCACCCCCGGCGAGGGCTGTCGCAGGAGCAAAGGCAGGTTACGATGGGCGAAGACATGACGCGCGCGGAGTTCGCGCAGTATCTGAAGGACTTCGAGGACCGTATCAAAATGCAATTCGCGGACTTGCGACGAGAAAGCCATCAATTGCGGGCGCTGCTCGAATCACGGTTAACGCACGTGAGCCATCGCGTGGAGCGCATCGACCGACGCGGTTGACCAACGCTCGCAAGTCGACTCCAGGCGTAATGCGTCAACGCGAGCTATTGATGAACGGCAACGGCGCCACCCGCGGGCGATTGGATGAACCTATGACAACGATCAGTCGACGCGATTTCGTGAAGTCCGCATCCCTCGCCGCGGCAACTCCTCTCTCCGCGGTCGCCGCCGCGTCCGAGGTCGCGCGGTCGGCGGAGATCCTGATCCAGCGCACGGTCCGCCCAGTGGTCATTTCCGACCACTCCGGATTCGAATTCAAGAATGGCGGCAGCGAGAACGCGGTGACGCGCGCGTTTCGGTTGATCACCGAAGGCAAGGACGTGCTCGACTCGCTCATCGCCGGCGTCAACATCCCGGAGAACGATCCGCTCGAAACGGGAATCGGCTACGGTGCACTGCCCAACGCGGACGGCGTCGTGCAGCTCGACGCGTCGTGCATGCACGGACCGACGAAGCGCGCTGGTGCAGTAGCCGCAATCGAAGGCGTGCGAACACCGTCGCTGGTGGCGAAGGCGGTGATGGACAACACCGACCATCACCTCCTCGTCGGCGACGGCGCGCGGCAGTTTGCGCGGGCGATGGGATTCACGATCGAACCGGATCTCAACACCGAGAATTCGCGGCGGCTCTGGCTCGAGTGGAAGCGGCGCATCGACCCCGAGCATTACCTCGACCCGAAGGGCGAGGGACGCCGGCCCGGGGGTCCCAAAGGTGCCGGAGGTGCCAAAGGTGCCGGGGGTGCCGGAGGTGCCGCGGGTGCCGAGGGTGCGCGGTGGGAAGCGAGGGCGATGGCGGCGGGACGCTCGATGGTGCGCGACGGTCTCATCCGCGAAGGCAGTTTCTGGGGCACCATCAACTGCGACGGCATCGGTCCGACCGGGGACATCTGCGGTGTGACGACGACGAGCGGGCTCGCGTGGAAGATTCCGGGACGCACCGGTGATTCGCCGATCCTGGGGGCCGGGCTCTACGTCGACAACGAAGTCGGCGCCGCAGGATCAACCGGGCGCGGCGAGGCGAACCTCTATAACCTCTCGTCGTTCCTGATCGTCGAATCGATGCGCCGCGGGATGTCGCCGAAAGACGCGGGCATGGAAGCACTGAAGCGCATCAAGGCAAATACGATCGAGAAGCGTCTGCTGAATGCGAAGGGCAATCCCAATTTCAATATCAGGTTTTTCGTGCTGAACAAACGCGGCGAGTACGCCGGGGTCGCAATGTATCGCGCGGGCGAGACCAAGTACGCGGTGTGCACGGAGAACGGGGCGCAGACGTTGGAGCTGGAGCCGTTGCTGACGGGAGCGCCGGAAGATTAGACAGCGCGCGGTTGGACGGGTGCTCGCGCTTGTGACGTGCGGCTAACGGCTTACGGGCGGGCCGGTCTAAAGACCGGCCCCTACGGACCGCGCTACGGACGACGATGGGCCTCGCGTCCCTGATACCTGACACCTGACACCTGATAACTGACACCTGATACCTGGCGCAGCTACCAGCTCGCCGCCAATGCCGCGAGCAGCGCATCTCGCGTCCGCCGCGCGTCGGGAACCCTCTCCGTCTCCGTCTGCGGCAGCCACACCGACTCGATGGCAACGCAGTTTACAACCCACACGCGCGCATCGTCCCAAAGGCGCCGGGTTTCCGCGCTCAGTCGTGCCGTGTTTCCGTCAACATGAAGGTTCATCCGCGTGTCTCCTGCCTTACACTCCTAGGGGCAAGGAGCGTGCCGTGACGAGGGGTGCGTCATGGGCAGCGTTCCCTGTGCAAAAACGTCGATTCCTGGAACATTCGGCCCCCTCGTCCGTGCTTGGAGACAGCACTGTCCTCGACTCTGGCGATGGCAATTTGTGCGCCCGTGCGACAATCTGCGCGGCAATCGGTTGGTCGGCCCTCAAAGCGGCCGGTCTAAAGAACGGCCGCGACGTACAAAAACATCCGTGCGGAGAGAACGCTATGGTCCTTCGTCCGTGCTTCCATTTCCTTCGTCGCCACGTGCCATCAGCCACCGCCGCGTGCGCACTGACCGCCTTCTTCACCGCGCACGTCGCGACGCAAGGCCGGTCACCCGCTGACGCCGCCGCCGAGCTCAAGACGCTCGCGCGACAGTCGCTCGCGGCGCTCGACGCGACGCTCAACGTGCCCGGCCTGCGCGATCCGGTGGAGGTTGTGCGGGACCGCTGGGGCGTGCCGCACATTTACGCGCGGAACGTCGACGACCTCTTCTTCGCGCAGGGCTACGTCATGGGCCAGGACCGCCTGTGGCAAATGGAGATGTGGCGGCGGCAACGCGAAGGAAGGCTGTCCGAGATCCTTGGCGCGCAAACGGCCGAGCGCGATCGACAGGCGCGCCTGCTGATGTATCGCGGGCCGTTCGACGACAAGGAGTGGACCAGCTATCACCCCGAAGGCAAACGCATCTTCACCGCGTTTGCAAATGGGTTGAACGCCTACATCGCGCAAGCCGGCGACAAGCTGCCCGTGGAGTTCAAACTCACTGGTATCGCACCGACGCCATGGACGGCGGAAACGGTGTTGCTCCGGACCACGTCGCTTGGCGACGCGTCGAGCGAGCTGCAACTCGCGCGACTGGTGGCGCGTGTTGGCGCGAGGGAAGCGAACCGTCAGCGGATGCCCGATCCGTGGGAGGAGCTGGTGATTCCCGAAGGGCTCGACGTCACTACGATCGCCGAGGCGGCTATCCCACCGGGAGGTGGCGGTGGCGCCCGGATGCCTCGCCCACAGATAGTTGCCCCGTATCAACGCCTCTTCGCCACAGGCAACGGCGGTGTGATACCGGAAGACGCAGCGCCGGATCCAGGAAGCAACAACTGGGTGGTGAGCGGCAGCAAGACTGTCACTGGAAAGCCGATCGTCGCAAACGATCCACACCGCGAAGTCACCAACCCGTCGCTGCGCTATATCGTCCACTTGAACGCGCCGGGCTGGAACGTGATCGGCGCCGGCGAACCGCCGTTTGTGGGTGTGCACATCGGCCACAACGACCGGCTCGCGTGGGGCCTCACGATCACCGGCACCGATCAGCACGATGTCTACATCGAAGAGGTGAATCCCGCGAACGCCAACGAGGTCCGCTACAACGGCGCATGGGAACCACTGCGCATCGTGCGCGAGCAGATCCCGGTCAAAGGGGAAACGCCGCGAGCGATTGAGCTCAAGTTCAGCCGGCACGGGCCGATCTTTTTCGAAGACGCCACGCAGCATCGCGCCTACGCGCTGCGTTCGGTGATGAACGAACCGGGGACCGCTCCCTATCTTGGCGGCCTGCGACTGGCACAGGCGCGCGACTGCAAGGAGTTTCTCGAGGCGGCGCTCTACTGGAAGACACCGACGGAAAATCTGATCTGCGGCGATGTCGACGGCAACATCTCGCTCCAGGCCTCGGCGCTGACGCCCAATCGCAAGGGCTGGTCCGGCCGGCTCCCTGTTCCGGGAACCGGCAAGTACGAGTGGAACGGCTTCCGCACCGACCTGCCGCGGTTGCTCAACCCGCCGCAGGGATACATCGCGACCGCCAACCACAACGTCAACATGCCCGGTGTCGCGCCGGTGATGTTCAAGACGCTCAACAACGTGATGTTCGAGCGTGTCAAACGCGTCGAGCACGTGCTCAATTCTTTGCTCGCGGAGAAAAAAGCCACGATCGAGGATTCCAAACAACTACAGCACGACTACCTCACCTTGCGCGGGGCGCTCGAACAGGATCTGTTCAAGGGATGGACGGCTCAATCACCCGATGTCGAGAAGGCGCGCGCGCTGGTCGCGTCGTGGGACGCGATGCTGACCAAGGAAAGTACGGCCGCGGCGATCTATCTGGCGTGGCGCGCGGGCGTCGACGCGACGGCCGTCGACTACGGCCGCCCAAAAGAGGATCGGCTGCCGCTGGTGGAAGCCGGTCTGGTCAAGGCGATCGCGCAGCTCACGAAGGAGCAGGGATCCAACTGGAACGAGTGGCGGTACGGACGCATGCACACGCGCGACTTTCCACATCCGTTCGTACCGGCGTTCGATCTGCCCACGGTCGAGCGCGGCGGGGGCAACGGCGCGGTCGGCGCCGACGGCGCGACCTATCGAGAGATCATGGATGTTGCCGACTGGGATCGATCCGTCGTCACCAACGTGCCCGGGCAGTCGGGACAGCCGGAAAGCAAGTTTTACGGAAACCTGCTGCCCCTCTGGGACCGTGGCGAGTACTTTCCGCTCGTGTATACACGCGGCCGAGTCGATGGAGAGGCCGCGCACAAGATGACGTTGCGCCCGGCGACCACGTCGTCGCAACAGTAACCGGAGCGGCATTCGGACCAGGAGAAGCCATGCGTTACACACTTCGCTCGGCACTGTTGATCACCATCCCATTGCTCGCGTTTTACAGCAGCATTCACGCGCAAATTCCGGGTGTCGGTCAGGTCAGCTTCGCGAATTCCGGTGCCGCCGCTGCCCAACAGGACTTCCTCAGCGGACTCGCGCAGCTGCATAACTTCGAATACGGTTCGGCGGCCGAGTTCTTCCGCAAGGCACAACAAACCGATCCAGGCTTCGCCATGGCGTACTGGGGCGAAGCGATGACGCACAACCACGCAGTGTGGATGGAACAGGACGCCGCCGCGGCGCGAGCGATCCTGCAGCGGCTGGCGGCAACGCCAGAGGCGCGTCTGGCGAAAGTCAGAACGGAGCGTGAGAAGGATTACCTGCGCGCGGTCGAAACGCTTTACGGCGACGGCGAGAAGAAGGCGCGCGACTTTGCCTATGCCGATGCGATGGTCGCTCTGCAGCGCAAGTATGCGGATGACATCGACGCTGCCGCCTTCGCCGCACTGGCGCTCCTCGGCACCGCGCACGACGGACGAGACTTCGCTATTTACATGCGATCGGCCGCCCTTCTCGAGCCGCTATTTCCCGCTCACGCGCAGCACCCGGGTGTCGCGCACTATCTGATTCACTCGTACGACGATCCCATCCACGCGCCGCTCGGCCTCCGCGCCGCGCGCGCGTATTCGAAGATTGCTCCCACCGCCGCCCACGCGCAGCACATGTGCTCCCACATCTTCGTCGCGATGGGGATGTGGGACGACGTCGTCGAGGCGAACGAAGCGGCGGTGAAGATTACCGGAGTGCTGACGGCGCCAGACGCGACGCCAGCCTCGTGCGGCCACTACCCGTCCTGGTTGACCTACGGCTACTTGCAGCAGGGCCGCATCGACGCGGCAAAGGCCATCGTGCAGAGGTGCCATGCCGGCGTGAGCACGGCGAAACAGCCGTTCTGGGACGGCGCAATGTCGATGCGCGCGCGCTACCTGATCGACACCGAAGACTGGTCCGGCGATATCGCGACGCTACCCGCCTCGCCGACGCAACCCGCCGCCATCTTCACTTACGAGTTCACCAATGCGTTCGGCGCGCTGCGGCGCGGTGATGTTGCGGCCGCTCGCGCTTCGCTTGCGCGCATGGATACCGCTCGCCAGACGATTGAAGCCGCCGCCCGCAAACCCGTTGACCTTGCGCACGCCGGCATGCCCGGCATGACCATGCCTCCGCAGGACGCGGGATCGCTGGGGCGTCTCACCGTCCTGCACGACGAAATCGCCGCGCTGATTCGTCACAAGGAAGGCGCATCGGCGCAGGCCATTGAGCTCCTGCGCGCGGCGGCGAAGATCGAAGACACACTGCCGTTCGAGTTCGGACCGCCGTTCATCGACAAGCCCGCGTACGAGTTGCTCGGCGAGGTCCTGCTCGAGAGCGGCCAGCCGAAAGACGCGCGCGCGGCATTTGAACGAGCGTTGGCGCGCACGCCCGAACGGACGGCGGCGCTCACCGGGCTGATGAAGGCCGCGGGCCTGTCGGGCGACCACAGGAAGGAAGCCGAGGTCAAAGCGAGATTGCAATCGATTTGGCGCCACGCCGATCGGAAGGTGACCGACCTGATCGTTCGATAGAAGACGCATCGCCGCACGAGGGGTCAAGGCCCGCGCCAAAGCGAGAAACGAGCGCCGACCTTGAGGTCCGCGAATTGTGCGAGGCGAAGCACGTGGCTCCGCGCGAGAGTGTGCCCCGTTGTGTACAGTGGTTAAGTGTCGCTGTTCTTAGTGCCCACCATTCGATGACCGCGCTCGATCTGCTGCGTCCGGTCACCGCGCATAATGCACAACATCGCGGCTGGGAATACGTCGGGCGCGTGCACAAGCTCGAGGGCGACGCGCAAGAACGTCAGGGCGGAGGTCCACGGCGCCGAGATCTATCGCGTGACGCTCCGCGTTGACCGCGGCAGGCTGCGCGTTTCGTGCGCCTGTCCCTACTTCGAGGACCGCGGCAGCGGTTGCAAGCACCTGTGGGCCACGGCTGTGCGCGCAACCGAGCACGGGTGGCTCAAGGATCTGGCCGCTGACCTCCGCGTCGTGATGGACTTCGACGATCTCGAAGATCACGAGCTCCTCGTGCCCAATCCTGCCACGTTCGAGGCCCGCGACCGGCGGCGCGCAGACGCGGGGCGCCCCTCCCCGGTGCCGCGCGTGGCACCACCTGGCCAGCCTGTAAAGCCCCCAAAGCCGCCGGATTGGTCCCTCGCGCTCTCCGCGGTCAGATCGTCCTCATCTCGCGAGCGGCCGGCTTCCTCCTGGTTAGGCGCGCAACTTCTGTACGTGCTGACGGTTCCTCCCCGCGCAACGCTGGCCGAGGTGCCGCTGATCCTCGAGAAGCGCGATCTCAAACGCGATGGTGGATGGTCAAAGCCGCTGCCGTCCCGGCTGATGCGAAGCGCCATTTCGCACCTGCCCGACGCCGACGATCGCTGGGCCTTGTCGCTGATTCATGGAACCTTGCCGTACTCGTGGGACGCCGGCCGATATGGGTATCTGGCTGCCCCGCTCGGCATCGCCTACGTGAAGACACCGGTGATCGACCTGTTGTTGCATCGACTGTGCAGCACCGGACGCGTGCGGCTGCGGCATGCGCAGGCCCACGAAGACGATGTCACGCTCGAGTGGGACCCGGGCGAGCCGTGGCGCCTGCACTTGTCGATCACGCGTGACGACGGCACGACCGAAGCGCGGGAAGTCACGACCACGTACAGCGAGATCGAGCAGGCGCCGACGACAGCATACCGGGTCGACGCCGTGCTCACGCGTGGCGAACGCCGCGAAAGCATTCATGACTTCGCGCTCGTCACCGACAGTATCGCCGTGCTCGGGAACGTGGTCGCGCCTTTTGATCCGGCGGGTGGCTTTACGTGGGCGGCCCAACTGCGTGCGCGCGGCCCGATTGTCGTGCCCGCCGAGTCGCGGCGCGCGCTCGTCGAATCGCTGGCGACCTCCGCTGTCGAGGACGTGCAACTGCCCGCGGATCTGCAGTGGGAGGAGCGCGTGGTTACACCGCGCTTCCACGCGACCATCAGCACACCCGACGTGTACACCGCCGACTGCGAGGTCAACCTCGCCGTCGAGTACCGACGGCATACGCGTGCCGCTGGACGGAAGCGCGCGGCTGGTCAGCGCGGACGGACGGCTTCTGTATCGCCGCGATCAAGCCGCTGAGCAAGACGCCCTCGTCACGTTGCAGCAGCACGGCGTATCGGAACTCGACCAATACGGCCGCGGCGCTGCACTCATCAGTGCGCGGAAGCTTTCTACCTTGGTTCATGCGCTAGTCGCGCGTGGATGGTTGGTTGAGGCCGAGGGCGTGCGCTATCGCGCGATCGCGGCGCCGCGTATCCACCTTCGCTCCGGCATCGATTGGTTCGAGATGCAAGCATCGGACGAAGCCGGCGTCAGCGTCGATCTGTCCGACTTGGTGAAGGCCTTTACAACCGGCCGGCGCACCGTCACGCTCGACGACGGCACCGTCGGCATGCTGCCGGAGGCGTGGCTCGCCCGGGTGGCTCCAGTGCTTGCGCTCGGCGAGACGGGCGAGGGCGGTCTCAGGTTTAAACCGTCCCAGGTGGCGCTGCTCGACGTGATGCTGGCCGAGCAGCCCGAAGTCGATTGGGACGAAGGCTTCGCACGCGCGCGGGAGCGCATGCAGCGCTTCGCGGGGGTCGAGGCAGAAGACCCGCCCGAGACGTTCCACGGAACCCTGCGCGAGTATCAGCGCCAAGCTCTTGGATGGATGCGTTTTCTACGCGAGTTTGGGTTCGGCGGCTGCCTCGCCGACGACATGGGTCTCGGCAAGACCGTGATGGTGCTGGCGATGCTCGAAAGCCGGCGCCTGGACTCGACGCGCCCACATCGCCCTTCACTCATCGTGTTGCCGCGGTCGCTGCTCTTCAATTGGATAAGTGAAGCGACGCGATTCGCGCCGGGACTTCGCCTTCTCGACTTCGCGCATGCGGAACGGCATGTCGCGGTGGACGCGATCGCGGAGGCCGACTTGGTGCTGACGACTTACGGAACGCTACGTCGCGACGTGCCGGCGCTGCAGAAATATCACTTCGATTACGTCGCCCTTGACGAAGCCCAAGCGATCAAAAACGCAGGCACAGCCACTGCCAAAGCTGTGCGTCTGCTGCGCGCCGATCATCGGCTGGCTCTCACCGGAACACCGGTCGAAAATCATCTGGGCGAGCTGCAAAGCCTTTTCGATTTCCTCAACCCCGGCCTGCTCGGTCGCGGCGGCGTGCTCGATGTTCGTCGTCAGGCAGGAAGCCTCGAGGCAAGCGAGCACGTGTCGAAGCTGGCGCGAGGGCTGCGCCCGTTCTTCCTCCGTCGAACCAAGGAGCAAGTCGCACCGGAGCTGCCGCCGCGCACGGAAGAAACGCTCTTCTGCGAGCTCGAGGGCGAGCAGCGCCGCATCTACCAGGAGTTGCGCGGTCATTACCAGAATGTCCTGCTGAAGAAGATCGAGCGCGAGGGGCTGGCGAAATCGAAGTTCCAGATCCTCGAGGCACTGCTGCGTTTACGGCAGGCAGCGTGTCACACCGGGCTGCTACCAGGTCGAAATGGTGCGGTGCGCAACCGCACCGGCAGTGCGGCAGGTGAACGGCACGTGTCGGCAGATGGCGCGGAATCCGTCCCGCGCGCCACACGAGGAGAGAAGGGTGCTGCGGGATTCCGCTCCGTTCAGGAACAGACCGCCGAGAGCTCGGCAAAGTTCGATCTGCTGCTTCCGCGATTGGCGGAACTCGGCGCAGAGGGCCGCAAAGCGTTGGTCTTCTCGCAGTTCACCAGCCTCCTGGCGCTCCTGCGAGAGCGCCTCGATGCCGATGGTGTCACGTATGAGTATCTCGATGGGCAGACGCGCGACCGCGCCGAGCGAGTGACGAGATTTCAGGAAGACACCGCGTGTCCGCTCTTCCTCATCAGCCTCAAGGCCGGCGGGGTCGGACTGAACCTCACCGCTGCGGAGTACGTGTTCCTGCTCGATCCGTGGTGGAACCCCGCTGTGGAGATGCAGGCGATCGATCGGACTCATCGCATCGGTCAGAAAAATGCCGTGTTCGCCTATCGCCTCGTGGCCAAAGAAACCGTCGAGGAGCGCATTCTGGAGTTGCAATCACGTAAACGTGCGCTGGCCGACGCGATCCTCGAGGCCGGCACCGGCGGATTGCGTGGCCTGCAACGCGAGGACCTCGAGCAGCTGCTGTCGTAGCCGCCGTCGGCCGGTGTAACGACCGGCCGCAGCGAACACGATATAGTGGAGGACACCCCTCGCTCACCCTCCCGCGTCATGGACATGCCCGCGTGTGTTTTGACCGGCTACTTCTCGGTTCCGGAGCACACGACATGTCTTTCGACGAAAGTAACATTCACGACATCACCATCCTCGACTGCGACGGGCGACTCACATTCACCGCCGGCGCCGAATTGAGCCGGCGCATCACCGCCATTGGCAGCGCCGCGACGTCGAAAGTCGTCCTGAATCTGGAGCGGGTTTCCTACGTCGATAGCGCGGGCCTGGGAGCGATCGTGGATGCGTACATGCAGCTGCGGAAGCGAGACGGCGTGATGAAGTTCGTCAATCCGAGCAGCCGCACACGGCACGTGCTGCAGATCACAGGCATCGCAACACTCGTCGAGACGCACCCGACGGTCACCGCGGCGGTGGAGAGTTTCCGTGAGGTGGCGTTGCCGATCCACGCGACCGGCAACGCATCGTAACGCGCCGCCCAAACGCTATTCGCGCTACAGGGCGCTACTGCACAACGACGGTGACCTCGTTGCTGCCCGGACCCATTCCCCCAGGACCAATCGCGCGCACGCGCACGTAGTAGATCCCCGGCGCAATCGGCGTCACCAGCGACGTGAGTGTCCCCACGGCCACCGCCGCAACATTCGATTGTCCGGGAGCGCTGCCCGCTTCAATCACGTACTGAAATGGCGCGCTGCCGACGGGCGGCGCCGCCCACGCGAGCGTCAGCGTGCGGCTCACCACTGTGCTTTGCAGCTCGAACGGTGCGACCGGCGGCACGACCGCGTTGCCGACGACGACGACGGCTTCGGGCGAGTTCGGACCGATACCGCACTCGTTGGTTGCGGCGATTTTCACAAAGAACGCGCCCGGTGGCGCGTTGACCGTCACGCTGCTGATATTCCCGACCGGCAGCGTGATCAGATTGCTCAACCCGCTGACCGATCCGACGCGTATCAGGTGACCGGCCACGGTCGATTGCGGCGCTTCCCGCCACGAGAGCGTAACCGCCGCGCCGGAGACGCTGGCCGCGACATCGAGCGGCGGCTCGGGCGGCGAGACGCACCCGCCAAGACCAATCGTGAAGGCCTGTTCGTCACCCGCAACGCTCATCCCAAAGGCATTCGCCGCGCGCATGCGCACGAAATACGTACCGGCCGGAAGACTGGGTCCATCGAAGTGTGTCGCTGGCGTACCCGTCGAAAAATTCGCGAGATCCACACGCCCCGAGGCCGAACCGCCTTCGATGACATACGACGCCGGCACCGCACCCAGCGGCGGTCGCGTCCAGGACATGCCCAACGAAGAGCCACGCACTCGAAGGGTTGGAGTGGTTGGCGGACGCGGCGCACCGAGAAGGCTCGCTTCCGGATAGAGCACCGCACCGATGCTGATGTTGTCGAGATCCGACAGACCGCCGCCAAACAGAACCGCGTCGCCTGATGTGTCGATCACAGAGATGTTGCCGCCGCTCACGTCAGCAGGCTTCCAGCTGCCAAGGGCTGCATTCGTGTGATCGGCGCTGACCACCGCAATCCCCGGCCGCGACTCGCCGTCCACCGCGCCGAACCCTCCGGCCAGATAGACGACAGATCCGAAGGCGTCGATGTCATAGATCGGCCCGCTCACGTCCGGACTCCACGCCAGCAACGTCCCGCTCGCTGCCGGCGCGGTGCTCGCGGCCGTGCTGAACCCCGCAACGGCCGCCGCATGGTTGCGCGATGTTCCGTTCACCGCCTGAAACGCGCCGCCGAAATAGACGATGGCCGATTGCACATCGACGCGGTAGATCACAGCGTCGACATTCGGCGCGAAGTTCCCGAGAACCGCGCCCGAAATCGCATCCACGGCGCCGAGACGGTTTCGCGTGGCCGCGCCAAGCATCGTGAAGCCACCACCGACGTACACCGTCGTGCCGTCCACGAAGAGCGACTCAATCGAGTCGTTGGCTGCAGGATTCCATGGCTGAACGGTACCGTCGATGTGGAAAGCTGCACCGCGCGCGCGAGAGACGGCGCCGGCGCCGGATCCTACCGAGGAAAAGTCGCCGACAAAGTACACGATATCGACAGCGACCATGATGCCGCTGACAGCCGCATTGGCCTCGGGGCGCCAGGTGGTGGCAACCCCGGTCAGGCCGTTGATCGCGGCGATGTGGTCACGGCTCACCCCGGCGATCTCCGTGAAGTCGCCGCCAAGAAGAACGGTGCTGCCGTGCACGTCGAGCGCCCGCACCCACCCGTTGGTGCCGGGGTTCCACGACAACAGATCGCCGTTGTGCAGATTGATAGCGGCGAGGTTGTCGCGACGCACGGCCCCGAATCCGGTAAAGCTGCCCGCGACAAAGACGTTCCCGGCGGCATCCACGGTCAGAAAATCGCCGTCGCTGTTGAGCGCGGGGTTCCACGGCAACACCTGATTGCTCGTCACTGTCGTGTCGAGCGCCGCGACGAACAGGCGCTCGGTGTCGCCCATGTGCTCGAAGTCTCCCGTGACGAACAACGTCGTCCCGCTCAGACCCATCGCGTCGACCGTGCCGTCGGCGTCCGGATTCCACGACGTCGCGGTCCCGGTGCTCAAGTCAAGCGCGGCCAGATGCGTACGCGACGTGCCGCCCGCCTGCGAGAAGCTGCCGCCGACAAACAGTGCGGCAGGCCCGGCAGCCATGGCGCGCACATCGGTCGCCATCTGCGCATTGAAGGATGCGTCGGCCGCCCCCGTCGTCGCATTCAGCTTCGCCACACCGCGTCGGGAGACGCCGCCAATCATCTGGAACTCGCCCGCGGCAAACACACTCGAGCCGCTCTTGAGAAGTCGAACGACGCGGCCGTCGGCATTCGGATCGAAGGCCAGGAGCGCGCCGGTGGTGGCGTTGACGGCAGCGACCCTCGAACGACTGATGCTATCCACGGACGCGAAGTCACCAGCTGCGTAAAGCGTCGCGCCGTCGAGCAAGAGGTCAAATATCGACCCACCAGCCACAAGGGGCGCGAATCCGGTGTTGACCGCACCACTCGTCAGATCGATTGCAGCGACAAGCTGATGCGGGAGACCGCCGACGTTCCCGAAGTCACCACCGAGGTACACCGTCGTGCTCGAAACGGCAAGCGTGCGCACGGTGTCATCGACCGAGACGTTAAAACTGGAATCGAGCGTGCCGTCAGGCGCCAGCCGGGCGAGGTGGTTTCTTCCCGTTCCGTTCACCTGCGTGAACTCGCCACCGATCATCCAGCCGCCGCCCGGGAGTGCCACGACGGCGCGTAGCGTGCCGTTCAGATCGAGACGCGGCAACACGGCTACAGCTGCGGTGGTCGAGAACGTCGCCGACCGAAAAACCAGGTTGGCACTTGGCGACACCATGCGGAATGACCCGCCGACATAGGCGACATCGCCGGCACGAGCAACTTCGCTCACAACGCCGTTGATCATCCAGCCCAAAGTAGATGCGGGAAGCGGGTCGGCGCCGACGCGTGTAGACATTGAGAGAGCGACGAGGACAACAACGGTTTGCAGAACTGCACGGACGTGGAATTGCATTCAGGCTCCTGGCCGGGAAGGTAGTCGCGCGGACGGGCGCTCCTGAGCAAACCCCTGACCACAACGAATTAATGGCGCTATTCGTGTCGTGGCGTGTATTAGTCTGTGGGCGTTCGCTTATCACTCACCACAATCGTGATCCGAAACACGACTTGCGTTCGGGGGGCGCGACGCGGGCGCCGCTACGCGCGCTCTTACATCGCGGTGGGCGGTAAATGGTCGAGGAAATAGCGGGCGATCAGGCGATAGATGTGCACCGTCGTGCCCGGGCCTTCCGCTGATGGCGTGCGTGCGGTTGGGATACACCATCAGGTCGAACGGCTTGCCGAGCTCGACGAGCCGATTGACGAGCCGCTCGGTGCCCTGGTAGTGCACGTTGTCGTCGCCCGAGCCATGGACATGAGCAGCTGCCCTTGCAGACCTTCGGCGAAGTTGATCGGCGAACCGACCCGGTAGCCCTCGGCGTTACCCTCCGGCGTCCCATGTAGCGCTCCTGGTAGATCGTGTCGTACAGGCGCTGGTCGGGCACCGGCGCCACCGAGACGCCGACATGGAAGATGTCCGGATACCGGAACATCGCGTTCAGCGTGTTCGACCCGCCACCGCTCCAGCCCCAGATGCCGATCCGCGTCGAGATCGACGTACGGGTGCTTCGCGGCGAATGCGCGCACGGCCGCGGCCTGTTCCTTCGCCGACAGTTCGCCCACCGTGCCATAGACCACCTTGCGCCACGCGGCGCCCTTCGGCGCCGGCGTGCCGCGGTTGTCGAACGAGACGACGAGATATCCGGCATCGGCCAGCGCACGGTGGAAGAGGTGCGGGCCGCCCCAGCGATCGACGACGGTCTGGCCCGCGGGCTCGCCATAGACGAAGACGATCACGGGATACGGCTGCGTCGCGTCGAAGTCCGCTGGCTTCAGCATCCAGCCATCGAGCGGCGACGCCCTCACCGATGTCGACGGTCAGAAACTCGGTCGGTGCGGCGTCAGACAGGCGCGAGCTTCGCGTCAGCGCCGTCGTATCGGTGAGCGTGCGCAGCGAGCGATGGCCGGCAGATCGACGATGTCGGTCGTCGGTGGCTGATCGACGCGCGAATGCGTATGGAACGCAAGCTTGCATCGGGCGACAGCACGTAGCCGTGCGTGCCGGACAACTCCGCCGGCGTGACGCGCTCGGGCGACCCCGTGCCGTCGAGCCGCGACACGATAGAGATAGTGCCTGCGTCGCGTTGTCGGGCGACGCGAGCACGTAGAGCCAGCCCTCGCGCCTCGTCCACACCAACCACCGCGAAGGATGTCGGCGTCGAACGTCGTGACCAGCGTGGGTTCGCCGCCGTCGCGCCGGACGCGATACACGTGTCGCCATCCGTCGCGTTCGCTGAGCCACGAGAAACGCGCGGTTGCCGTCGATCCAGCGGACGTCTCCGGAACGTCGACCCAGGTCGTGGACTCGTCGCGAAAGACCTGCGCGACGCGCCGGTGCGAGCGTCGCCGCGCAGCAGATCGTGGCGGTTCTGCAGGCGGTTCAATTGCTGGATGGCCAGCGGTGTCCGCGTCGATCCATCGAGCCGCGCGATGTAGTGCTCGCGCGGATCGCCCGGCGCCTGCATCCACGTCGTCGTGCCGCCGTCGGCAGCTCGATGACGCCGATGCGCGCCGCATGTTGCGCGTGCCGGCCTTCGGATATGGGATGCGCGTGATGACCGGATACAGCGTGTCGGTGTTGTTGATCAGCGTGAACAACTCGACGCCGGTGCTGTCGAACTGCCAGTAGGCGATGGCGCGGCTGTCAGGACTCCAGCGGAAGGCGTCGCGGACGCCGAGCTCCTCCTCGTAGACCCAGTCGGACGTGCCGTTGATCGTGGTCTCGCTGCCATCGCTGGTCAGCCTGGTGATTTGCCTCCGTCGTCGAGCCGCTCGACGTAGATGTCGTTGCGCGCGCACGTACGCCGACCCGTGTCGAATCGGGCGAGAACTTGGCAAACAGCAGCGACGCCGGCTCGCCGGCTGCGCGCCGCCGCCGAGCTGGTGCAGACGCGCTGGCCTGCACGCTCGAGGTCGACCACCCAGTAGTCGCCGCGCGTGTTGTCGCGCCACACCTTGCGCGTGTTGGTGAAGATCAGCAGGACGCGTGCCGTCGCGGCGACCACGTGTAGTCGTCGATGGCAACCGCGTCGGTTTTGCCCGCTCGCGATCAATGCAGAACCGGCGATCAAGACGGTGCGTGCACCCGTGGCCGCGTCATAGCGGACGATATCGGACATGTCCGCTCGATTCGAGGATGGCTCCACGACGGTGTAGGCGGTGCCATCCGGGAGCCATCGTGCCGGCCCAAAGCGCGGCACTTGGTAATCGTTCGCCTGAAAGATGCGGCCGATTTGCTCGTCGAGCGCACGCGCCCGATCGCTCTGCTGCGCGTTGGTGGCAACCAGTCGCAGGAGGACGAAAAGCGCTACCGGCGCGAGGATACGAAGTCGGCGCATGCGCGACACGATAGCAGAATCTGCGGCAGTGCTTTTCGCGCTCGACGATGGCGTCGTCGACCTCCAGGCCGAGGGCGATCACCGCCGGACGTTTTCGGCCAATGAGCCGGTGCAGTCTATGGTGCCGACGAATTTCAAGGCTGAAGCGAGCGAGTTCTTCGAGTAGCCGTCATCATCATGCCGTGCTTGGCACGCAAGGTGATCAACGGCTGCGGCACCGCCGGGTGATTGGGAACGAGCTGCAGCTTCCACTGCTGCGCGACTGTGGCAAGTACAAGAGCAATTTCCATCAGTGCAAACTGATCGCCAATGCACTTCCGGGCGCCGCCGCCAAACGGAAAGTACACAAACGGGGGAAGCGCCGCTTTGAACTCGGGCGTCCATCGATCTGGATTGAAGCGTTCCGGGTCGGGGTAGAAGCGCGCGTCCCGCTGCATGATGTACGGGCTCATGAAGACGAGCGCGCGCGCGGGGGCGAGGTAGTCCGCGATCGGATAGTCCGCTATCGCGCGGCGACCGATGATCCACGCCGGCGGATACAAGCGCATGGATTCTGCGACCACACGTTCCACAAACGGCAGCCGCGGGAGGTCGTCCATTGAGGGCAGTCGACCGGCAAGCGCGTGATCGATCTCATCGTGTAGTTTTGCCTCGGCCTCGCGGCTTTGACTGAGCAGATACCACGTCCACGTGAGCGCATTCGCGGTCGTCTCGTGGCCGGCGAGAAGCAGCGTCATCGCTTCATCGCGAATCTGTTGATCGGATAACCCACCGCTGCCTTCCTCGTCACGGGCCGTGAGCAGCGTGGACAGAGATCGCCGTGGTCGACTTTGGTGGCGCGTCGGTCGATGATCATCTGGTAGATCAGCGCATCGAGCCGCTCCCGCGCGGCACGCGCGCGACGCAGTGCCGGGATGGGCAAGCGGTTGATCACATCCGCGAACGGGATCACGTTCAGAAAGAACGTCGCCATCACTTGGGTGAGTGCACGGCCCACCTCGTCTGCCTTCGACTCCACATCCGTACTGAAGAGCGTCTTGCCGACGATCGCTAACGTGACGCGCATCATCTCCTTCGCTACGTCAAACGTCGAGCCGTCTTCCCATCGTGAACGGGCCGCGTTGGCGTGCTGCACCATGACTCTCGCGTAACCCGCGATCCGGTCACGATGGAAGGCCGGTTGCAGCAAACGCCGTTGACGGCGATGCGCCGGCGCCTCGCTGGTGAGGAGGCCCTCGCCCAGAAGCTTCTTCGCGCGCTCGAGACCACGGCTCTTCGTAAAATTCTGCTGGTGTGTGACGAGCACGTCTCGAATCAGCTGAGGATTGTTGAGGAAATAGGCGTGCTCGCCGGCGAGCTTGAAATGCACGACCTCGCCGTAACTGCGCGCGAGTCGCGTAAACATGGCGAGCGTGTCGCGTCCGGGGGTGATGAGCGAGCCGAGAAACGGGCGTCGCGGACCCGGCGGGAACTTCGGGAGGGGTGCGGTTCGGTGCATCATCCCAAAGGTGCCGAAAGTGCCAAGGGTGCCTGAGGGTGCCGAGGGTGCGTTACGTACCAGATGCGCCAACTCGCGGTTGATCGCCGATCGGTCGAATGCTTCCGGGTCGAACTTGGGACCCAGGCGTTCCATCTCCGCCGGGCTGAGACGCGGACCTCGACCAAGCATCGCCGCAAGGATGGCCGTGTACACCGCTGGGCCCGCCGAGTCGTCTCGCGGACCGGCGAGGTAGCCGTCGAGGCACGCGATTCGCGCCTTCGACATGGCGCGCCATGCACCCGGCGCGCGCGTGATCCGCACACGCCAGCCGTCCGGCACGTCGTAGATGTAGGTAAAGCCCGACGGCGCCGACTGGAGTGCCTCTGCGACGGTCAGCGCGTCGCCGCCTCGACCCCGCAGCTCGAATGCGTGATCGTGCCGATCGGTCCAGCCGAGGACCGTCTGCAGAACGCCGTGTAGCTTCGCGAGCGGCAAATCGTGCGGTACGCGCAAGACCCGCCAGATGCGGGGTTGCGACTTGCTCGATCTCCAGACGAAGCACAATAAAGGCCGCCAGCGTCACCGCTTAACGATACTTCGCATGTTGACAATGTGCGGGATCTATATTTCGGGACAGCGGACCTTGGGTGTCAGGAAAAGCGTATAGTGGATCAAGAACCCTTCGAGCTGAGCTTCAAAAGTCGTCCTGCACGGCGCGTAATGCGCGTGTGTTCCGACTGGCCCAACTTGCGGCTTCCGGAGCACTTGATGCGTTATGAGAACGTCCCCTCCCCCACGTGGCGCCGCAGTGCTTACCCTCACGGATTCAGACCTCCGTCAGAACCGGCTGCTCAATGTGTTTCTTGCCACGACCGCTCTGGGTCTTGTGACGATCTGGGTGTACTGGATCCCTTCGCGATCTGAGACTAGGGCCGCAGGATTTCGACGACCCGTTGCAGAAGCGCTTCGGCGCGCTTGACGCCTTCGTCAGTCAAATCCACCGACTTCCGATGTGTGTTGGTGACAACTAAACCGGCGTCGGCGAGCGCGTCGAGTGTTTCAAACCGCATCGTCTTGTAAGCCGCGCGCGCACCTTTCCCTTCCTCCCACGAACCGAGAAACAGCAAGACCAGCGTCAGGTCGGCGACGAGTTGACTTTCGGGTGAAACCGGCGGCCCCTCAGCGACTCGCGCGCGCCGGAATTCTTCGGCAAGTCGCCCATTCGCATCGCCGATCGCGAAGTCCGCGCCTGCTCCGTCGAGACACTCGATTTGCGGACGGCCGGGCGATCTCTTCCGCGACCACTGTAATGTCGACCCGGTGCTCGCGGCCGAAGTCGTAGGTGTATTCGAACGACCGCTCTCTCCGCACGGCCTTCTCGATTGTGACCTCTTGGTCGTCGCCCGCCCAGTGCAGCGAAACTTCCTCTTCGTCCGGCTCTGGTCCGTATTCGCGGCCTCCGATGTCGAACACGTGCGGATGCACGTCGTCCCACTGCATGGTGATCTGAATGACGCGGTGCAGATCGAGGAGGGAAAGGTCGCCAGGGACGCGGACGCGTCGCCACACGCGGGGCGTCGCCGCCGCAGTTCGAGCTCCAAATCGTAGGCACGCGCCATTACAGATTCTTGAGCTGGTTAACGATTTTGTGATCGATATGCCGCATACTGCCCAGCTCTTCAGCCAAATATTGTCGATGGTGTACTCTGGAATCCTAAAGAGAACCACTATCTAGCTGTTCAATAATCGGGCATACTGTTCGCACTAGCAAAGGTCGGCTGGTCACGACACCCTCCGGAACCGGCCATTGAGAGCGTGCTTATTGGTCGCATTGAAGGTCCTGGTCATTGAAGACAGTGAGGACGACGCCGCGCTCGTGACGCGCGCGTTGGCGCAGTCAGGTTACAACGTTCAGGCGACACGTGTAGAAACCGCTGACGCCCTGCGCGACGCACTGTCCACGTCGACGTGGGATGTCGCCATTGCGGATCACACGATGCCGAACTTCAGCGGCACGATGGCGCTCGCCATCGTGCGTGAACGCGGTCTCGACCTCCCGTTCATCTTCGTTTCGGGCACCATCGGCGAAGACGTCGCGGTCGCGGCGATGAAGCAAGGGGCCCACGATTACATCATCAAAGGGAACCTAGCGCGGCTGGCGCCCGCCGTCGAGCGCGAGCTGCGGGAAGCGACCACGCGGCGAGAACGGACGCGCGCCAACGAGCGCGTGGCGTATCTCGCGTATCACGATTCGCTCACCGAGCTGCCGAATCGCGCGCTGCTCAACGATCGTTTGCAACAGTGCATCCTCACGGCGCGACGAGACAATCACTCGATGGCGTTCCTGGTCATCGACCTCGACGGCTTCAAGGAAGTCAACGACGCCCTTGGCCATCATGCCGGCGATCGCGTGCTGCAGCAGGTCGCGGCACGACTGCGACGAACGCTGCGGGAGTCGGACACGGTGGCGCGCCTTGGCGGCGACGAATTCGCCGTGCTGCTGCCGACAACGGATGTCGACGGTGCTGAGCGCACCGCGAAGAAGGTCATGCAGGACCTCGACCAGCCCTACATACTGGACGGTCGGCCGCTGGTCGTGCACGCGAGCATCGGCATCGCCACGTTTCCCGCGCATGCGAGCAATCTGCCCGAGCTGATGAAGAAGGCGGACGCGGCGATGTATCTCGCCAAGACCAACCGCTCCGGTTATGCGACGTCATCCGCGGGCTCAGATCAGAAAACGGAGAGCGGCTGGCGCTCACCGGCGCGCTGCGGCACGCGATCGAAGACCATCAATTCGAGCTCGATTACCAACCGATCGTCGAACTGCGGACCGGGACCGTGCTCGCCGTCGAAGCGCTTCTGCGCTGGCAGCATCCGGAGCAGGGCCGCCTGATGCCCGAAGACTTCATCCGCGTGGCGGAGCACACAGGGCTGATTACGTCGTTGACCGAGTTCTCGATCGACACAGCCTTGGCACAATGGCGGCCGGAGCCCGGTGAAGAAGGGCTCAGGATCGCCGCCAACCTCTCACCGCGAACCCTGCACAATCCGGCGCTGCCGGATCGCATCAATCACCTGCTGGCGAAGCATCAGGCGCCGGCGTCGTCGCTGGTGCTGGAGATCACCGAGAACATCATCATCTCCGACCCGGTGCGCTCCACGAAGGTTCTGAACGAGCTGCACGATATGGGCGTCGGTATCAGTGTCGATGACTTTGGCACCGGTTACTCGTCGCTGAGTTATCTTCGCCGGCTGCCGGTCGACGAGCTCAAGATCGACAAGTCCTTCGTGATCGGCATGGCAAACGGCGAAGACGATGCGCTGGTGAGAGGGATCATCGACCTCGCGCACAATCTGCGGTTGCGCGTGATTGCCGAAGGCGTCGAGACCGAGGCGGTGCGCGAGCGACTCCGCAGCTTGGGCTGCGACGCCGCCCAGGGGTATTTCATTCAGCGCCCCGCGCCCGCGGCGGCGATCGCCGCATGGATGGGCGAGCGCTACTCCCGAACTTGAGTGCTCGCACGTGCGCCGCATCCGCGAACCCGCGCTCATGCAACCGCGCGCTCGACCTCGGCCCTGATCCTTGCCAAGGCGGCCCCGATCTCCACCAGCTCGGTTTCCAGCCCACTTAGCTTGTCGTGCTCGGCCCGCACGAACCGGGTATACGGCGCCACCGCGTCGAGCACGCCGCGAACGCTGCGGTCGACTTCGCGCTCGAATTGTGAGCGCAGATCCGTCATCAGCTTGTCTCGCATTTCCGCGATGCGCTTCCGCAGATCCGCTTTCGCCTGAGCGCGTTTCGACGGGATGACGAACATCCCGAGCACGGCGATCGCCCCAGCCGCGATGATGCCGGTCACATCAGCAGCCGTCGTCGTCGCGAGGACGGTCACCAGCGCGCCCAGCGAAACCGCGCCTGCTTGCGCGAGCGCGGCGCCGGCGACAGCGGTGCGCACACCGTCGGCCATGGCCGAGGCCTCGCGCTCCTTGTCGTAGGTCTCCACCGCGGTTTGCGCAGCGCGGCCGACCGTCCCGATCAATCGTGCGCGATCGTACTGAAATCCGCTTCCATCCGTGCCCCCGACCACGCGCCCCTCGTGCGCCGCGCGACGTTTGGTCACGTGGTCGTTGACCGCGTGCCACTGGCGCAGCTCGCTGGCCACCATCCAGTCGATGACGTCGTGCACCTGCTTCTCGATTTGCTGCGGCACATCGGCCACCACCGTGCGCTCGAACTCACGTTGCAGGCGGGCTTTGTTCAAGAGATCGGGAATCCTTCCCACGCGCAGCGTGTCGTCGAAGAACGCCATGCCACGGCTCTCGAACTGATGCAGGATGTTGTCGACTTCAGAGAGGCGGAACTCGAACTCGCGTGAGAGATCCGTGCGATAGACCTCGAGTTGACGGTCGATATCTTCAATGGTCCGCAGATCCTCTCGCAGCAGTTCCAGCCGCGCTTTGATCGTGCTGCGCGTCGTGTCGGTGAGCCGAAGGCCGATGCCGAGCGGGTTCATCAGCTTGAGGCGCAAGCGCTCCTGCTGATCGAGTGTCGAGGCGATGTAGCGCTCCAGATCCGCAAACTGGTCGCCGGCGACGGTAGCCGCCGACGAGTCTCCGAGCTTCGTTCGCATCGCGTGGCGCGCCGAAACCGAGAAGACTTCCGGTGTGGAGCCGATCAGCGCTTCCGCGTGTTCCGCGACGAAGCGCCTGACCTGTTCGCGATCCTCGACGCGCTCGAGCACGTCGACCTTGTTGATCACGATCACGATCTTCTTGCCCCAATTGCGAATGTTTTCGAGGAACGATCGCTCGCTCTCGGTGAACGGACGGTCCGCGGAGGTCACGAATAACACCAGGTCGGCCTGCGGGACAAACTCGTTGGTGAGGCGTTCGTGCTCGCGGAAAATCGCGTTGGTGCCAGGCGTATCGACGATGTCGATATCGCGAAGGAGCGGCACTGGAGCGGTGATGACGTCTACTGATTCCTGCTCGATGTGCCGTCCCGGCGTGTCGCCGTACCTGAGAATCTGCAGCCGTGTGGTGGTGGGCGTCGGTCCCTCCTCGAGGACCCGCGCGCCGACAAGAGCGTTGACGAAAGCGCTCTTTCCCGCGTTGAACTCGCCAATGACCACGAGGAGGAACAGCCGATCGAGCTGCGCGATGGAGCGTTCGAGCGTGGTCTGGTCCGCCGCGTTGGTGTCGAAGCGCGCGAGGGCGCGTTGCAGCTTGCCTAGCCACTCGCGCTCCTCACTGACGAGCCGTTTGCTGCGATCGGGAATGAGTCGCGCGAACATGGGTCAGACTGCGAATGCAAACGTCGAACCGCACCGCTAGCTGAGCCGCGTCAGAACTCGATGAGGACCCCGGCCGAGGGCAATAGCGGAAACACCCGCTCGGTGATGTCGAGTACGTCGCGGGTCGCGAAGTTGAGTATTCCGCTCCGCGCGCGGAAATTGTCGCGGTTGAACACGTTGATGACTTCGACAAACAGCGTCAGGCGCCGCTTGCGGTAGGTGAAGGCTCGGTCGGCACGGAGATCGAGGCGGGCGTATTCCGGCAGGCGCGTCTGGTTCCTCTCGGTCGAGAGCGTCCAGTGGTCGCCGCGCGGTTCGAAGTAGCCGTTGATCGGGAAGTTGGAGCCGAACCGGAACCGCCCCGAAAGGCTCATTTTGGCCGACCAGCGATAAGAGGAGTAGATATTGACGGTGTGACGCTGATCGAAATCCGCCGGGTAGGTCTCCCCGGCAAGGGCGACATTTCCCGTGCTGGTCAGCGTGCGACTTTCGTCGCTCACCGTCGATTTGCCCAAGGTGTACGACACCATCCGGTCCATCCGTTTACGCTGCGGCGCTCGACCGTCAACTCCACGCCGCGAGACCGCCCGCTCAAGACATTGTCGATGTACGGTGTTCCCGGCCTGAGGACCGCCATGTCGATGAGCCGGAACTCGGCATTCTTGACGCGCAGCCGACCGCGGTCCTGACGGTGATACGCGGTCACGCTCATCCGCCACGTGTCGCGCACGCGTTGCTCGAGGCTGAGATCGACGCTGGTCGCCCGTTCGGGTGCGAGTGCGTCGCCCGCGTGGGCAAAGAGTGTCTGATCGAAGCTCGGCGACTGATGCTGGATTCCTGCGCCACCCCGGAGTCGCAAGCCGGGCATCAGTTGCCATTCCGCGAGGAGCCACGGCGAGGTTGTTGTCGCGTGCACCAGCTCAAATCGTTCCAGCCGCGCGCCCGGCGCGAGTACAAAGTCCGCGGACGGCGTCCATCGATATGCAAGATACCCCGCCGCGTTGGTGGCCCCGAGATTGGCGTCGATGGTCGTCACCGCCGTCGCGGTCGTCGGGAAGCGGCGATCGATGCGGCGCGCGCGGAGCGCTTGCGCCTGGGCGCCGAACGCAATCGCGTGAGCACTCGCCGGAGTCCAGTCGAGCGATCCACGCCACGTCACGTCGCGGTCCCAGCCTTCCTCGCGGGCACGGCCATCAGTGACGTTGTTTTCGTACGTATTGCGCACGACATACAGCTGCTGATTCACAACCGCCTGGGGCGACAGCATCAGACGCCACCGCGCGTTGGCGATCGCGGTGCTGACTACTCCCGCGTTCGAGCGAATTGATTGAGGGGAACTCGTCGCGATCGTGCAGAACCGAGCGACCCCCGATGAACGTGATCTTCAACTGCTGTCGCGAGGTGAGGTCGTAGGCGACGCCCCCCTGCACATCGGTAAACCCGAAGCTGCCATCGATCTCGGGATCGATACGCTGCAGCAGCCAGTCGATATAGCTGCGCCGCGCCGCGACGAGCCATGAGCCGCGTTTGTCGCCTCCGATCGGACCTTCAAACAGGCCGGTGGCGGCCGATCCGCTCACCAGCATTCGGGCGGCGAAGCCGTTGCGCGTGCCCTCGCGGGTCATGAAGTCGAGCCGTGCGCCAAGATGGGATCCGAGCTTTTGCGGGTGCGGGCCGGCAAGCAACACCGCCTGGTCGAGGATGTCGCTGTTGATGAGCGCCAATGATCCAGTGTCTTCAACGGCGCGCACGGTATGAAACAAGAACGGGCTGTCCACTCCGTCCACCGAGATGCCGATATGCTGCGGCCCAAGTCCGCGAACCGCGAACTCGCCTTTGAAATCGTCGCCCGTCATCACGCCGGGCAGCGTCTGCACCGCACGAAACGGATCGTCGGCGAGGACCCCGCGCAGGGCGAGCAGCTCCCGGCTGCCGAGCACGGATTGGCTCGGCGCGGCGGGCTCGGCCTCGCGGAAGGCGCTTGCCGCGACCGTCACTTCCTCCACGTACGTGCTCGCCCCCTCGGCCACCGGGATGGTCAGCTCGGTGACCTGATCGGCAATGACCTCCACCTCACGCCGCACCAGGCCGTAGCCAATCACCGATATCACCAGCGTCTGCTTGCCGACAGGGACGTCGGGGATGTGGAAACGCCCCTCCGTGTCGGAGAGGGCGCGCTGGCGTGTCGACAGCACCTGCACGAGGACCGCGGCGAGCGGCGCGCTGGTCCGTGCCTCGAGGACGCGGCCGCTGATGTGCCCTGACGCCGGTTGCGCGAGCACTGTTGCCCCCGCACATAGGCACAGCATGACCACTGAAGAACGAAACAGCATGTACGGCCTCCTCAATGTACAGGGATTTCAACCGCACAGCCCCCACGTCACTCCTCTTGTCCCCAAAGATTTGCGCGCGCCCTTTCCAAGCGCCCGTCCTGTCGTCACACTACAAGGCGATGACCTTCACGCTGAACATCAACGGCAAGGCGGTGCGCGCCGACGTGGACGCAGACACACCTCTATTGTGGGTGTTGCGGGACTCACTCGATCTGGTCGGCACCAAATTCGGCTGCGGCGGCGGGTACTGCGGTGCGTGCACGGTGCACGTCGATGGACGCGCGCGCCGCGCGTGCCAGACCTCCGTGAAAGAGGTGGGCGACGCGCGCGTGACCACGATCGAGGGGCTCTCGGCGACCGGCGCGCATCCCGTGCAGCGGGCGTGGGAAGAGATCGACGTGCCACAGTGCGGCTATTGCCAGGCCGGACAGATCATGACCGCCGCCGCCCTCCTCACACGCACGCCGAGTCCGACGGACGAAGAAATCGCGTCCGCGATGTCCGGCAATCTGTGTCGTTGTGGCACCTATATGCGTATTCGGCAAGCGGTCAGACGCGCAGCAACTCTGGCGGCCACTCCTTCCACGGGGCGTGCGCGATGAGAACGCGCGAACACGTGCTTCGTGATAGCAAAGAGGCGGGCGCGCAAGGCACATCGCGCCGCGAGTTCATGCAGGTGTCGTTAGCCGCCGGCAGCGCGCTGCTCATCTCGTGGGGCTGGTCAACGCGCGCGACTGCGCAAGCAACAGGCGCGTTTCAGCCCAACGCCTACATTCGCATCGATCGGGACGACACCATCACCATCTGGTCGGCGCAACCCGACATGGGCGAAGGGACGAAGACTTCGCTGCCGATGCTGCTCGTGGAGGAGCTCGATGCCGACTGGACCCGCGTGCGTATCGAGCTTGCGCCGCTCGACGGTCAGAAGTACGGCGGTCAGGGCGTCGGGGGAAGCGATGCCATCCGCTACGACTGGGATCGGCTGCGTGTCCTCGGCGCGACAGCGCGTCTTCTGCTGGTGCGCGCGGCGGCTGAACAGTGGCGCGTTGCAGAAAGCGAGTGCGAGACGGCGCGCAGCGTCGTCCGGCATCCTGGCAGCGGCCGACAGTTGCGCTACGGCGACGTCGCCTCTGCCGCCGCGGCGTTGCCGGTTCCCAAGGAGCCGCCGACGACGAAAGCCGCGTCGCGATACACCCTGATCGGCAGTCGCGTGCCGAATGTGGATAACGGCGCGATCGTGCGCGGTGAGCGGCTGTTCGGCCTGGACGTGAAACTGCCGGGCATGAAGTACGCAGCCATCGCGAAGAGCCCGGTCTTCGCGGGACGACCGCTGCGTGTGGACTCGACACATGCCCTCAAAGTTCCCGGCGTGCGACAGGTCGTCGAGGTGCACGGGTTGGACAATCCGACCCATCTCATGTCCGGCGTCGCCGTGATCGCCGACTCCACGTGGGCCGCCTTCAAAGGACGCGAGGCGCTCGTCGTCGATTGGGCGGAAGGAGAATTTGCCGCCGAGAGCTCCGCCTCGCTCGCCGAGCAGGCTGGCACCGTGATGCAGAAGCCAGGCGCCACGTTGTACGACTCCGGCGGTGTTGACGACGCCATCACACAAGCGGCGGCTCGCGTCGACAACGTGTTCACCTGCGGCTTCGTCTCCCATGCGACCCTCGAGCCGCACAACTGCACGGCCGATTACCGCAACGGCGAGGTGTGGATCAACGGTCCATTGCAGATGCCAGGATCGGGCCGCGACGTCGTGGCGCGCGCGCTCGGCATCCCGCGCGAGCGTGTCCACGTGCAATCCACGCGCATCGGCGGTGGATTCGGCCGGCGCCTGCTGTCGGACTACGCCGCCGAAGCCGCGGTCGTCTCTCGCGCCATCGGCGCACCGGTGCAGGTCGTCGACACGCGCACTGGCGATCTGCAGCACGATTACTACCGCCCGATGGCGGTGCAGCACTTGCGTGCCGGGATCGACGCGCAGGGGCGCATCGCGGCGTGGGATCACGTCATCGTGAGCGCCTCGCGCAATGCCTACCGGCGCGACTCACGACCGCCCCATTCCACCGAGGTGTACGGGTCGTGACATTGGCCGCGCCACCACCGTCGCCGAACTCGATCCGGACCTGTTGCCGACGCGAATCCCCCACGTGCGGCTGCGCTATGGTCCGCTTCGCACGGGCATCGCGACCGGCGCCTGGCGCGCCCCGTCCCACGTAGCCATCGCCTTTGCGATCGAGTCGACGATCGACGCGCTCGCGGTGCTGGCAAAACGAAGCGCCATCGACATGCGGCTGGAAATCCTCGGCGACGCCGCTGATGTGCCGCGCGATCCGCACGGAGCCAACACCCTACGATCCGACGCGCATGGCGCGCGTGATCCAGGCCGCAGCGGAGCGCGGGGCGTTCGCGTCCCCCAGCTTCGAACGGTCGCGCCCGCGGGTTTGCCGCGCATCATACGTTCGGGTCGTATTGTGCACAGGTGGTGGAGCTATCGCTGAACGAGAAGAAACAGGTCTCGATTCACAAAGTCACCGCGGTGGTGGATGTTGGGCAGCCCGTGAATCTGTCGGGGCTTGAAGCGCAAGTGGAGGGAGCGATTATCGACGGCCTTGGTGCCGCTTTTTTCGGCGACGTTCCAATTGAGCGTGGACGGGCGATGTCGAAGAACTTCGATGACTATCGCCTGATCCGCAACCGCGAAGCGCCAGCCGCGATCGAGGTCGTCGTCCTTCCGAGCACCCTGCGCCCCACCGGCATCGGCGAGATTGGCATTCCGCCGATTGCGCCAGCCGTCGCCAACGCGATTGCGGCGCTCACCGGCACTCGCGTGCGTGACATGCCGTTCATCAAAGCGGGATTTGACCTGACGGCGCCGCGGTGATTACGCGGATTAGGGTTATCCGCGGATTACGCGGATGACGCGGATTAACACGCGGGCGTTGGGTCGCGGCCTTCGGCCGTCTAATCGGATCGAACAACGGGCAGGAACACGCCTCCGTTGCGCATGGCGCGTTCCGGCCCGTTGTTCGACCCGATTAGACGCCGGCGAAGCCGGCGCGACCCAACGCCCGTTCAGACCGGCCTACGAAAGAATCGCCTGAGTCGGCCAACCTGGCGCTCCGTGGGTGCCCAAGCTGGCCTCTGCGTGTCGCGGCACCCGAGTCAAAAAATCAAACTATCTTCGTATTTTCGTGTTTTCGTTCCTTCGTGTTTTCGTGGCTTCTTCCGTGCTTCCGTGCTTCCGTGCTTCCGTGTCTTACAATCACGCCATGCGCAGCCTCGCCGTCGCACTGTTTGTCGTCCTGTCGGTACTGGTCTCGCACGGACAGCCGGGGCAGTATCCCGATCCGGCGCAACGTGTTCTCACGCATCGCGAACAGGCGCCGCTCGTCAAGAGTTGGATCGCCAAGCGCTTTGATACCGTCCTGCCTCAACTGATGACACGCGAAGGCATCGACATGTGGGTCATCGTGTCGCGCGAGTACAACGACGATCCCGTCTTCCGATCGATGGCCCCGCTGACGACCTTCTCGTCGCGGCGGCGGACCATCCTCGCCTTCTTCAATCCGGGCGGCGGGAAGCCTGTCGAGCGCGTCTCGGTCGGCCGCTTCGATTACGACGGACTGTTCACGGTGGTGCAGACGCCGAACGATGCGCAGTACGAAGGTCTCAAAAAGTTCGTGGAGGAGCGCGATCCGAAGGTGATCGGCATCAACGAGTCGGACGCGTGGAACCACGCGGATGGGTTGACGGCCAACGAGAAGCGCCGGCTCAGTGCCGCACTCGGCGCCGAAGTACGCCGCGCGCCTGAAGTCGGCGGAGATGCTCGCCGTGAGCTGGCTCGAAACGAAGATCCCCGAGGAGCTCGAGGCCTACCGCCATACGATGAAAGTGGCGCACCTCGTCATCCGTGAGGCGTTCTCGAACAAGGTGATTACGCCAGGCAAGACCACAAGCGAGGATGTGGTGTGGTGGATGCGCCAACGCGTCGCCGAAATGGGGCACGGCAGCTGGTTTCATCCGTCGATCACCATTCACCGTCAGGGCGCCACACCACCGACAAGCAATGTCATTCAACGCGGCGACATGCTCCACACCGACTTTGGCCTGGTCTATCTCGGCTTCTCCACCGACACGCAGCACAATGCATACATCCTCAAGGCGGGCGAGAGCGACGCGCCGCAAGGTCTAAAGGATGGCCTCAAGGCCGGGAATCGATTGCAGGATCTGACCATGCAATTCGCAAAGCTCGGGCGCACGGGCAATCAGGCGCTCGCCGACGCCCGCGCCCAGGCGATGAAGGAAGGCATGGTGCCGGCGATCTACTGTCATCCGATCGGTTATCACGGCCACGCGGCGGGGCCGCCCATCGGCATGACTGATTACCAGGAGGGCGTGCCGGTGCGCGGCGACTACGTGTTTCGACCGAACACGTGGCACTCGATCGAGTTGAACGTGACACACAAGGTGCCGGAGTGGGGCGGACAGGCGGTGCGCTTTGCGCTGGAAGAAGATGCCGCGATTCTGGCCGACGGGAGTTGGGACTGGATCGATGGGCGCCAGACAACGTTTTACCTGGTCAAGTAGGACGTGCCAGTCTAAAAGGACCCGCTGACCACACGTTCACTTCGGCAGCGCTTGCGGCATCTCCGCCACAACGTAGGTAATCACGGCGAGCGCAGCGGCGGCCTTGGACACTTCTTCCGGCGCGATCCGGTCGACCGTGTCCGCGGCCGTGTGATGAATCGTGAAGTAGCGCGTCGAATCGCCCTGATAGGCCAGCATCGGCACCTTCCCCGCCTGCGCGATCGGTCCGATATCGGCGCCGCCACCGCCCAGGCCGATATCCTGCAGGCCGAGGGTCGAGAGCAGCCCACCAATCTCACGCATGATCTGCTGCGCCGCCTCGGAACCAGTAAAGCCGAGACGCGCGGGCGCGAAGACGCCGGAATCGGATTCGATCGCCAGCGTGTGCTGAGCCGCGGCGGCATGATGCTTGTCGCGATAGGCATTGGCCCCGCGAAGGCCGTTCTCCTCGTTCGTGAACAACACCACGCGCACGGTGCGCCGCGGGCGGAGGTTGAGCTTTTTCATCAACCGCGCGCTCTCCCACGTGACAATGCAGCCGACACCATCATCGGACGCACCAGCGCCGACGTCCCACGAATCGAAGTGGCCGCCGACGAGGACGACTTCGTCCGGCAATTCGCGGCCGCGAAGCTCCGCGACGACGTTCGCCGATTCGACGTCCGGCTCGAAGTGGGCGTCCATCTTGAGGCGCACGCGCAAGCGATGCCCGCGCTCCGCGATGCGTTGCATGCGGTCCGCGTCTTCGGCACTGATCGACGCCGCCGGGATCTTTGCCACCGCATCTGCGTAATTGAGGCTGCCGGTGTGCGGCGTGCGAAGGCCGATCGGACCGATGGCACGCACGAGGACGGCGACCGCACCGTAGCGCGCGGCGGTGCTTGGCCCGCCGGTGCGATATTGATTGGTCTGGCCGTAACTCGTGAACGGCGCGTTGTAGAGGACAATCTTTCCCTTCGCGTCGGCGGCTTTCTGATTCAGCTCCTCGAACGTTCGCACCACGAGCACGTCGGCTTCGATCCCCGCTGGCAACGTGCCGACGCTGCCCCCGAGTCCGAGGACGGCGAGGGTATGCTCGGGCGGATCAACGATGACGGCACTCTCCGCACCGCGAACCCATCGCGGCACCATCGTTTTCTCGGTGTGAACGTTGTCGAGGCCGTCCTTCTTCATCGTCTCGACCGCCCACGCGATCGCGCGTTTCAGGTTGTCCCCGCCGGCAAGGCGATTGCCGTAGGTATCGGTGAGCTCGGCGAGGCGATTCCACGCAAAATGATTGCTCGTCGATTCCTGAATCAGCCGGTTCGCATCCGCACGGTATGTGTCCACCCATGATTGAGGCTGCGCATCGGCGCCAGACAGGGCGAGCATAGCGACAAGAGACGCGAGGAGGCCCACGGGGAAAAGCGCTCGAAGCATAAGAGAAGAATTATACGGTGCTGTCGGAGTGTGCAGGTTCGCGCGTGACGCACGCCTACACACACGCTGCGGATGCGGGCGTGTCCGGTGGGTCTGGTGGGTCTGGTGGGTCTGGTAAGTCCAATTGCATGGGTCTGGTAGGTGTGGTGCAATCCGCGTAATTCCCCACCCGACCCACCAGACCGACCAGACCCACCCGACCTACCAGACCTACCAGACCTACCAGACCTACCAGACCCACTAGACCTACCAGACCTTCAAAAGCGATAGAGGTACGAGGCCTTCAGGAACAACCCGCGCTGCGTCGTGCGATAGACGCCCTCGCCAAGAGATCCATCGGCCTTCGACGAAGTCCCGCTGCTCGAGCAACGATCCGTAGCCGAGCGTAGACGACGGTCCCGGGCCGCGGCTCGAACGACGAGAGGAAGTCGGTCAGCACACGCCGTCGCGAGCTGTCGTACTGCGCAATGGCGCGCACCGCCAGCGCGCGGGTGAACTGATATGTGCTCTTCGTATTGACAATCGTGACGGTGTATACGCGCTCGCCCGTCGACTCGCGATCGAACACCACGTGCTGAGTACCCACATTCTGGGAAAAGCGACCGGTCGGCTGAAATCTGATGTTGAGATTCACGGTATGCGCGCGCCCCTGAAAGGGATCGACGACATCGTAAAAGACGGAACGGCCGGCAAACAGTCCTCCATCAAGCCCCAGCCAGCGGAACAGCTGCACTTCGCCGAAGGCGGTGGTGCCACCATTCTTGAAGCGCTGACCTTGCCAGTGCTCGAAGCCTCTCGACTGCTCGCACCCGCAGGAACCCCTGGCGGGTGAAGTGGAATTGCAAGCCGAGAAAGGAGAACAACTCGCCCCCGCCCGCGTTGCGATCCTCGCCGCCCTTGGTAAGCGACACCACGGCAATTCGTCGTACCCACGGATACCTCTTCTTGTCGGGGTAAAAACTCCGGTTGAGAAACGTCCATCCGTTCGTAATGCCGACGCGATTGATAAACGCGGTGGCCATTTCAAACTCGCGGTCGTAGTGCTCCCCGGCTCCGAACACCTGCCACTTGTCGGTTTCAAAGGAGTACCGACCTGCCCGCCCGCGCCTGAGCGCGACTCATCACCCTTGACCGTGTGTGTGCCCGACAGCAGCGCAAAGCCCTCGATCCGTTGCGTGGGCGAGAGGCGCCACGTGAGGTCGGCGCCAATCACGCGATTGCCTTCGGCGCTCGACGACGTATCGGTAAAGAGCGCGCCCACGTAGTTGCTGGGGCCAAGGCTGGACCGCGCGCGGGCGATGTTGAACAGCCGATCGGGATCGCCCGCCTCGTCTCGTGCGGACAGCACGGCAAAACTGACGCGGCCCGCGCTGCCTGTGAGCTTGGCGCCAACGCTCGGATCGACAATGCGGCGGGTGTGCACCGCCGTCCGCAGACTGCCGTCGCCGCCGGCGCCCGCAAGCGCGAAAAATCCCCGTGCCTTCCATGAAGAACGGCCGCTTCTCGGCGAAGAAAACCGGGAAGCGCTGGTTGACCTCCACTTGGAAGGCGTCGCTCTCGACCTGGCTGAAATCAGGGTTGACGGTCGCGTCGAGCGTGATCGTCGAGGTCAGGCCGACCTTGCCGCTCAGGCCGACCTCCGTATTGCTGATAGCGCGTTCCCACGCCGTCGGTGATGCGCGGGTTTCGTCACGCGCGAACGTCGCGCTCGGTAGCAACTCGCGCACAGGGCGGGGCTGCAGTTGATCGAAGAACAGGGACGCATGACGATCGAACACCCACATGCCTGAAGGCATTGCGGGCCACGAGACCGACACGCCAAGACGGCTGATGCGCCGGAAGAACAGGAGCCCCATGCGCAGATCGCGACCGCCCTTGAAGCGGACGCTCTGCAGCGGGAGTCGCACTTCAACCGCATAGCCCGTGTCGGTGAGCCGGCCCGCGCTGTCCCAGATCCAATCCGGCGCGCTGTCCTCGCCACCCGCGGCGCTATTGAGCAGATCGAGCTGGACGCCGCTCGGGTTGACCATCATGTGATACGAGGTCTGTCCGGTCCCTAACGTGTCGAGGCTGACACCCACCCAGTCGTCCTGCCAGATGTTGTCGCGGCGCGTCACCGACGTCTTGATCCCCGACGGCTCGGGATCCTCGCACTTGAAGGCGATGTACAAATAGTCGTCGTCGTAGGTCAGCCACACAGTGGTGAGTTGCGGCACGCGGTCGCCGTTGAGCGGGTTGTACGAGAGCCACTCGCCGGTCTCGAGCGGCGCGACTTGCCAGGTTTCGTCGTTGAGGATCCCGTCGATGACGGGCGCGCTCGGCGCGGCGGTCGCGCGCAGGTCTGGTCGGGCAAACTGCTGCGCGCCTAGCGATACGGGTAGTGCGACGGCGATAAACGCCACGCACATCAGGACACCTGGACGGTGCCGGCGGCCCATTGCCGGTTAGACGCGCACCGCAGCAGAACTGGTTGGAGCAATCAGCGGTCGCAGCACCGCCATCACCGCGAGGACGAGCCCGAACGTGCAGACGATGGTTGCGCCCGTCGGCAAATCAAACCACAGCGAGAAGTACACGCCAAGCGCCGACACGAACGACCCCATCGTCCACCCGATGGCGAGTCGAGGCCCGATGCGATCCGCATAGAGCATCGCGGCGACGGAAGGCACGATCAAATAGCAGAACACGAGCAGGACACCGGCGATCGCCACTGAGCGCGTCACGACGAATGCCGAACGACATGTAGAACAGGAAGTCCCACCACCGGATCGAGATACCTTCGGCTTCGGCCCGATCCGGATCCATCGAGATGAGCAGGAATCGGTGCCGGAAGACGTAATGAAAGATGCCGATCAGCACATAGAGCACCGCCGTGATCGCAACTTCCTGCTGTGAGACGGCGAGGATATTGCCGACCAGCATGTCCTTGAGGTGCTCTCCTTCCGAGGTGGCCTTGCTCATGGCAAGGATGGTCGCCGCCGACGCCACCGCATACGCGATGCCGATGATCGCTTCCTGCGGGATGCGGGCGCGGCGGCTGCGGATGGTCGAGAACAAGACCGCGCCGAGAAAAGTGAACGCAAGACTGACCCAATACACCGCGGGTCCGTGGGGATCGCCTCCGAAAACGGCAGCAACAGCGCGATGGTCGCGCCAAACGCCGCAATCTGCGCCAGCGAGAGGTCGACGAAAATCACACCCCGCTCGACGACATGCACGCCCAGATAGGCGTGGATGCCGGCAATCACGAGACTGGCGGCAAACGGCAGCGCGAGAAAGCTCAGAACAGCGGCGTCGATTTGCATGTGATCCTCAATCGTGCCGCCTGGCTTGACGCCCGCTTCACGCAACGCATTGACCAGCAGGTTGATGTCGTAATCGAACAACTTGATGTAGTCAGTGATCGACTTCTCACCGCCAACCGACGGCGGCAACACCACGACCTTGGAGCCGGTCTGGCTGGCGATCGAGTTCGGCGTCTTCTGATCGAAATACGGCTCCATCAGGATCACTTTGATCTGATCGCGCTTCATCTCCTTGATCAACTGGAGCGTGTGGCCCGGCGAAGGTGGAATGCCCGGCCGCGGCTCGACGTAGCCGACCACGTTGAGGCCGAAACGGTCGACAAAGTTGGGATAGGAGCGGTGGTAGGTCACGACCTTGACGCCTTTGAATGGCGCCATCGCGGCCAGCCAGCGCTTCAATCCCTCGTTGACTCGGTTGTTGAAATCGGTCGGACGTTGATCGAAGTACGCCTTGTCGTCTGGTCTGAACTGCGAGAGCTTGTCGGCGATGCTTTTCGCGATGATCTTGCCGTTCTCGGGATCGAGCCAGTAATGGGGATTGCCGCTCGGGTGAACGTCACCCATGGCGCGGGTAATCTGCCCTTGCGGAATGTCGAGAATTCTCGCCTGGCCGACGCGTCGAGATATCCGTCGCCGCCCGCCTGAATCTTCGCGTTGCGACTCTGCTGCATCAGCGGCGGCAACCAGCCGATTTCGAGCTCACGACCGACGACGATCAGAAGGTCGGCTTTCTGAAGCTTGAGGATGAAACTCGGCTTGGCTTCGACGAAATGCGGATCCTGGTAACCCCTCGCCAGCGCTTCGACGGTGACGCGATCGCCCCCGACCTCGCGCGCGATCGACGCCAGATCTTCCGTCGTGGTGATGACGTTGAGCTTGGCTTGGGCGCTCGCGCTATTCGCGCTGACGAGCGCCGCGCCGAGGACAACAGCAATGAGTGTGATCTTCATGACAGCCTTCTTCTCGCGGATCTAAGGGTCCGCGCGACATGTGGTATCGAATGGTCCGCGCAACACGTGGCACGAGCACCACTAGAACGGGTGGGCGCCGTGCGCGCCGATGGCAAAAAGGAATTGGAAAAGGAACTCGTTCGCGTCCTCGCCAGCCGCAAAGCGCGTGCGGCGGTACTGCCCGCGCACGAGGCTGAATTCCGTGGGCTTGTAGGTCAGGATGAGCGACTGGCCGGAATCGAGCAGTGACGCCTCTGCCGCGCGATTCGAGCGGTCGTAGCGCGCGCCGGCGAACCAGCGACGCGCAAGCTGATAATCGCCGGAGACGTAGAAGCCGAACGCCTTCTGGAGACCATCAGGTTGTTCGCGCCGGCTCCAGACGATTTCACTCCGGCCGAGGAACGAGTTGTAGATCGATCGGCGCAGCGGCTTCCAGCGGAAGGTTGCATCGATCCCGTAGAGGTCGGTCGTGAAGCGGCCGACGTCGGCGTCGGCGAGAAAGCTGAACCCGGAGGCGTTATGCCCGCGTGCGTACGACACACCGACGTCGATGTTGCTCGATTCGGTCACGTCCCTGTATCCACGCAGATGGCCTGCGTAGCTCAGATCGCCACGCTTGCTTGATTCGAAGACATCACTCGAGTCGCCGCGGTTGATCTGACCGGTGGCTTCCAAAAACAGCCATGGATTCGGGACCAAACGAGCGACCGAGATACCCGCATCCGCGAGTCCTTCCTCGCCGCCGACGAGGTTCTCCAGCACCAGCGGCCGGTCCGCCCATGGCAGCACGTGCGCATGCAGCGTGTTGACCTTCCCAAACTGCGTCTTCGTCTTCCCCACCTTCATCAGGAGGCCTGCGGGCAGTGTGGGAAAGGTGATGAATCCTTCTTCGAGCTCGACACCTTCCTCGCCGAATCCCAGAAAGAAATCGGCACGCGCATAGGGATCGACGACGGCCTGGAAGGACACTTCGGACTCGCTCATTTCGAGCGCCGGCCGCGGATTGATCGTGTTGTGTCCGGCAGCACCAAGAAAGTTGCCGATGACGGCCGTCGAAGGATTGAACACGTTCGACGCGGCAGTTGGCGTCGTCTGCAGCGTTACCGGCGTGCCCGGATCCGGCAACGGCGTCGGCGGCGTGGGAGCCGCAGCCTGAGGCACGAGCGTGGCTGTGGCTTGCGTCGCGGGAATTGCGGCGAGCTTCGCCTCGAGGTCCGCCAGCCGGCTCCCGTACTGCTCCTTCAGCGTGTCGAACTCCTTGCGAAGCTGCTCGATATCCTGGCGCAACGTCGCAGCATCGGTCTGCGGCGGCGCTTGCGCCCCGGCCAACCGAGGCAGCGCGAGTGTGCTCAGCGCGACGGCGGCGGTGAACAGATGTGCTGACAATCGTGTGGTGCGCATAAGCTCCCGTCCTGAGATGAATAGCCATGGCAATGGATCAGAACGATCCACGACGCGGGGCTCACGCCTCCGCGGCAACCTGCTACGAACGCTCAGGACGTGAGGGGAGGGGCGCGGGCCGGGACCCGGACAGCGGCGGTCGTGGCGAGCAGGTCGACCGCCCACGCAAGGACGGAGGCCCTGAGATCGAGCCCCTGCGGAACGAACTTCGACGAGGCGGTCGTTCGGGAGCTGCGAAACAGATGACAGGCCAGGCAGTGATCGCCGGTGGGGAACGACGCGTCGCCGGCAACGCCGCGGCCGACGCGATGCTGCGACGAATCGTGAACGAAGACTTGCGGATCGCAGTCGGCATCATGGCCGGCGCCGTGAAGAACAGGCGCGAGCGACAACCAGGCCGTGAGGAGCAAAAGCGCCTGTGAGACCGCGAAACGCCAGATCGACGTCCGTCTCGATGTCACCGTTCTCTCAGGCTATCGAGATGGACCAGTTTGGTCAAGAACAGGCGCGCCGCCCGTCCCGTCGGCCTTGTCAGCGAACCGCGGCGGGCGGACGCCGATGATGCGTGGACTGAGTCGTCGGTTCAGACGCCGCCGCGCGACGAATGATTCACATCCGTTCGCGCGACGACGCTGCACGTCAGCTGGTTAGAGCGCGCCCGACATCCAGGGGCCCGTGATCGCAAACGTGATCCCTGGACTTTGAATGTTTGCGAACAGCCACTTCCCATCCGGGCTGTAGCACGCACCTGCCCACTCCGATCCACGAAAGTCGCCGACCAATCCGTTGCGCTCGCCGCTCAACACGACGTTGTTCTGCGCAAAGGGAAAGACCTCGCCCTCGATGGTGAGCCCGTGCATGAACTCCCGCCCGCCGCCGTCTTCGCAGAGCACGAGACCGCCGCGTGGGCTCACGGTGATGTTGTCGGGCGCGTTCAGCACATCCGCGCTGGGTGATTCGTAGAGCAGCGTGATGCGCTCCTCCGAGGGCTCGTACTCCCAAATCTGGCCCTGACCGATCCCGCCGCTGGTCGACACGATGTAGATCTTGCGGTCGTTGCCGAACCAGCAGCCTTCGAGGCGCGCAAACGTCGCGGCCTCACGAACGCGCCCCTGCGCCCATACGAAGTTGCCGGGCGATGTGGGGGCTGGGTTATCCGGTCTCTCGATCGGAACCCACTCGACGTCGAAGGTCGTGCCGTTGCGATAACTCGCGCCGAGGTTCGCCAGGTTGACGCCCTTGACCTTGAGCATGGACAGCGCGCCGCCGGCGGCGAGATCTCCGCTGATGTCAGGGATGAATCGATAGAAGCCCGAGCTGCCGCCGGCGTCCTCGGTTTCATAGACGTACCCCGTCGCCGGATCGACGGCAATTGCCTCGTGTGAGAACCGGCCCATGTCGCGCAACGGCGTCGGGTCTCCCATGCCATCAACTGGCACTTCGAAGATGTAGCCGTGCGGCATCGCCGTGAACTCGTTGGTTTCTTCGCATGTCAACCAGGTGCCCCATGGCGTCGGACCACCGGCGCAGTTGCGTATAGTGCCGCTCAAGCTGTCGCGCCCGGAGACCAGCTCACCTTTGTGGGTATCAAACTCGAGCGTCGTCGTTCCACCGGCCGCGCCGGGGTCATATGCGGCGGCGCTAAAGGGAAGCCCGGATCCCAGCTCGTGATTGCGCACGAGGCGCACGCGACCACGACCTGCCGCAAATGCGGCCATGCCGTCGTGCGCACCGGGTGTAGCCATTGAATTGTCGAGCACATCACCGGCCCAGCCGAAGCTGATGTACTTGAATCCTTGCGGCAGCATCAACAGCGGCAGTCCCGTCGACTCGTCTGGTGTGGCGAACAAAGGTCCATAACCGGCTGTGTGGCCTCGTCGAACGCCCTGTTGCGGGTCCTGATGTGCGCTGGTACGCGCAATGAGTGCTGTGAATGGCACCGCGGCGGCAACAGCCGCAGTGTTCTTGAGAAACGAGCGTCGATCCATTGCATCTCCTTCTCGTGCCCGGAGTGAGCACCTGACGCGAAGGAGTCTGACGAAGCGCTATGTCAACGCCGCCACGACTGTGTAAACACTTTGTATGCGTGCGGGCGCGCGTACAACAGGCGGCGTCGGGATACTGATTCTCACGTTTGGCGGCGCAGCAAAGGCGCCACAGTCTGCGGGTTACTGAATCGCGATCAACGAACTGGCCGTGCGCCAGTACCACACGCCGTCGACGAGCGCGGGTGAGGCAAGCGTGCGTTCGCCCAACGTGTTCGTGTGCAGCAGCGCGAACTGCTTTCCCGCCTTCACCACGAACGTCTCACCATCGTCATTGGTGAAGAACAGCTCGCCGTTGACCACGACAGGTGATGCCGAAAAGCCTTCGCGTTGCGCGACGCCGAGACGGCTCTGATACGCGAGCGCGCCGCTTTGCGCATCGTAGACGGTGAGGATGCTCTGCATGTCGTTGATCAGATAGAGCAATCCCTCGAAGACGATGCCGGACGGGACGAATGGTGATCCGCGCGGCGCGCTCCATGCAACGTGCGTGCTCGTGACATCGCCTGTTCCTCCAGGACGAATCGCAATCGTCGGACCGGCACGCCCCGATGAGCAGAAGACCAGGCCGTGGGCGACGACCGGCGTGGGAATCACCTCGTAGGTGTTTCCGCGCACGCTCCACAACTCGCGACCGCCCTGCGGATCGTAGGCCGTCACGCGGCCCTGACTCGAGACGATCAGCTCGTCGTGGTCGCCGAGGTTGATCACGACCGGGGTACCCCAGCCGACCGTTTCGCGCCGCGGCGTTTCCCACAAGGTGCGTCCCGTCTTCGCCTCGAACGCGGCAACAAACGATCGCTGACCTCCCGATCCTTCGCCATCCTGGTAAAGAAAGATTCGGTCCTTGTAGAGAATGGGCGAACCCGCCGGGCCGTGATAGTTGTTGATGGCGCCGAGTTTGTGGTGCCACACGAGTTTGCCGTTGACATCGAAGGCGGCAAGACCGTTGCTCCCGAACGACGCGTAGACCAACTGGCCATCAGTTACGGGCGTCGCTGACGCATGCCCGTTCTTCTGGTGCACCCTCTCGGCACTCGCTTGGGGCAGGAATGTCTCCCACAACTTGCGGCCATCGCCGCGTTGGAACGCGATCAGAGACTGCCGTGCACCACGGTCGTGCGCGGTGGTGAGGAAGATGCGGTCGCCCCACACAATCGGCGACGAGTTGCCCTCGCCGGGGACCGACACGCGCCATTTCACATTGCTGGTGGGGTTCCACCAATTGGTGTACTTTCCGGGCGCGACCAGGCCCTGGCCCGACGGTCCCCGCCATCGCGGCCAGAAGCGCGCCCCTTCCCCCGCCACTTCGACCATGCGCGCATCGTCGGCCTCCTCGGCAAGCCGCGGCGTTGCGGCAAACGCGACGAACAGGGCGGCAGCAAGTGCAAGGCGGCGCATGGCGTTCACGGCGATTTTACGCGATGTATCATCGATCGCAAGATGCCAACCGCCATCGGCCTTTATCTGCGTGCATCTGTGGCGTTGTTCTTATCGGCGTTATCTGTGGCCGCCCTGTCGGCGCAATCGCCGGCTCCAGGCAGTGAACGCGAGTTTTTATCGCGCGTGCGCCGCCTCACAGTGGAGGGCAAACGAGCGGGCGAGGGGTATTGGTCGCCTGATGGCAAGCGGCTGGTCTTCCAAAGCGAGCGCGAGCCGGAAAATCCGTTCTACCAGATCTACGTGCTCGACTTCGACACAGGGGAAACCAAGCGCATATCGCCGGGTACAGGCAAGACGACTTGCGCGTTTTTCCGTGCCGGGACCGATCAGATTTTGTTTGCGTCGACACACCACGACCCGAACTCAAAGAAACTCCAGGATGAAGAGCTCGCCTTCCGCGCCTCGGGCAAGGAGCGGCGCTACTCCTGGGATTACGACGCGGAGATGGAGATTTACGCGTATGGCGAAAAGGCGGGTGCGCTCACCCGACTTACCAACGCGCGTGGTTACGACGCGGAAGCGAGCTACTCGCCCGACGGACAGTGGATCGTGTTCACGTCGATGCGTCACGCGTACGATCGCGCGCTCAACGAGCAGGAGAAGAAGCAGCTCGAGACGGATCCGAGCTTCTTCGCCGAGATTTACGTCATGAAGCCTGATGGCTCGGGCCAGAGGCGCCTCACGAGCGTCAATGGCTACGACGGCGGTCCGTTTTTTTCACCCGACAGCAAGCAGATCATCTGGCGGCGATTTGACGAGCGCGGACTCATTGCGGATGTGTGGATGATGAATCTCGACGGCACGAATCAACGTCAGATCACCGATTTCAAGTCGATGAGCTGGGCGCCCTATATTCACGCGGCGGGTCAGTACATTCTGTTTGCGTCGAACAAGCTCGGGTTTGAGAACTTCGAAGTGTTCATGGTCGATATCGACGGAAAGAAAGAGCCGGTGCGGGTCACGTTTACAGACGGGTTCGACGGGCTGCCGGTGCCGTCGCCCGACGGCAAGCAGCTGGCGTGGACCTCGAATCGGAGCGGGGATCGGGGCGGGCAGATCTTCCTGGCGGACTGGAACCATGAAGCCGCGTTGAAAGCACTCACGGCTTCGCCCACTCGTCGTTAGTTTCCAGTTACCAGTTGCCAGTTCAAAGTTTAAGTTCAAAGTTCAAAGTTCAAAGTTCAAAGTTCAAAGTTCAAAGTTCAAAGTTAAGAAAACCAAGTTCAGAGTTCCAAAGTCAAGATCATGCTGAAGCGATTTCTCATCTTCGCAGTCGTTGTCGTGGCGTATGGGACGGTCCAGGCGCAGAGCACCGCCACGCGGACCAAGACGCACGTCGAGGCACTCGCCAGCGACAAGCTCGAAGGCCGCTTGTCGGGATCGGAAGGTGAACGACTCGCGGCGGACTACATCACGCGCGAGCTCACGCGCATTGGCGCCAAACCGCTTCCTGGGCGCGCCGACTTTCTGCAGCCCTTTCAATTCACGGCGGGCACCAAAGACGCTGGGTCCCGCGTCACGGTGACCACGAGCGGCGCCGCCCGCGCCTTCACCAGCCCCGCGCAGGTGCAGGCGCTCTCCTTTTCCGACACCGCCGAGGTGTCGGGTTCGGTCGTGTTTGCGGGCTACGGACTCGTCGTGCCGGAAGCCGCCAATTTTGGCTACGACAGTTACGCCGGACTGGACGTCAAGGACAAGGTCGTGCTCGTTCTGCATTACTTTCCCGAAGACGCCGAGCAGCCGTCGCGGTCGATCCTGGCGCGATACTCCGGGCTGCGCTACAAGGCCATGGCTGCCCGCCAGCGCGGCGCAAAAGCCATGCTCGTGGTTACGGGTCCGCGATCGCCCAATGCCGGCGAAACGATTCCGATGAGTTTCGACACCGCGCTCGCTGATTCCGGCATTGTGGCTGTGAGCATCAATGGCGCAGCGGGAGCGGATATTCTCGCCGCTGTGGGCAAACAGCTCGAGGCGGTGCAGAAGGAGCTTGATTCCGGCAACCCACACGTCGCAGGGTTTGCCGTACCGAGCATCACCGTCACCGTGGCCGCCGCGGTGGCGCGCGAAACGCAAACGGCGCGTAACGTGGTGGCGTATCTGCCGGCAACGAGCGCCGTCACCGGCGTTGACAAACCCTGGGTGGCGTTGGGCGCGCACTACGACCATCTTGGCCGTGGCGCGCACGGCAACTCTCTGGCGGAAAAGCAAGAGGTCGGGCAGATTCACCACGGCGCCGATGACAATGCGTCCGGATCGGCAACGGTGTTAGGTGTGGCGGAGACTCTTTCGACACAACCGCGACGGCGACACGTGCTGCTCGCCTTCTGGTCGGGCGAAGAGGTCGGCCTCCTGGGGTCGGCGGCATTCGTCAACGCGCCGCCGGTGGCGGTGAGCGATCTCGCGGCCTATCTCAACTTCGATATGGTCGGCCGCATGGTGGATAACAAGCTCACGGTGCAGGCGACCGGGACCAGCTCGGTGTGGCCACGCATTCTCGAACAGGCCAACGTCGCGGCGGGATTCGATCTCGTGCTGCAGCCGGATCCTTACCAGCCCACCGACGTCGCCAGCTTCAACCAGGCGGGCGTGCCGTGTCTCACCTTCTTTACGAGCACGCACACCGACTATCACCGCCCGAGTGATACCGCGGATAAGATCAACTACGACGATCTCGATCGCGTCGTGCGGTTTGCCGCCGCCATCATCAAGCGCATCGGCGACACACCCGACGCGCCGCAATTTACCAAAGTCGACCAATCCACCGACACAGGCGCCGGCCGCGCGGGCCTGCGCGTGTTTACGGGCACGATTCCCGACTACGCCACGAACGTCAAGGGGCTCCTCCTCGGTGGCGTTATCGGCGGGGGCCCGGCCGAGCAAGCCGGACTGCAAAAAGGCGACGTCATCGTCGAGATCAACGGGCAGACCATCGCGAACATCTACGACTACACCTACGCGCTTGAAACGTTCAAGATCGGCCAGCCGGTCAAGGTCGCGTACCTGCGCGGCAATGAGCGACGGGAAACGACGCTCACACCGGCGGCGAGGAAATAGGGCGGCAGGGTCGACGGTCGGCGGTCAGTTTCCAGTTGCCAGTTCAAAGTTGAGTTGTCAGTTCTCAGAGCTGTGAGTTTTTGAGAGGGGATGAGTATGCGGGTTTGGCTTGTCGTTCTTGCGGTGACGTTCGGCACCGCGTTGACAATGGCGCAGGGCGGTGTGGCGGGCGATTGGAATCTGTCGTTCAACACACCGAATGGCACGCGCGAAGCGGCCATGCACGCCAACGTCGATGGCGACACGCTCATCGGATCATTGACGTCGACAGAGGCCGGCGAGATGGCCTTCAAGGGGACGGTGAAAGGCAACACGTTCGCCTTCACCCTGGACGTCCAAACGTCCAGCGGCACCTTCGTGATCGCGATCAACGGCGAAGTTGATGGCGACGCGATGAGGGGGACGATGGATTTTGGGCAGGGAACGGGGGAGTTTACGGGGAAGCGGAAGAACTGAGACCCGGCTGCCGTAAGTTTCCAGTTTCCAGTTGCCAGTTCAAAGTTCAGTTCTCAGTTTTCGTGCGTCGTCAGTTGTCAGTGTTTCGATTGGCGTTTTCTCTGTGCGCGTTCGCCTTCAAGGCGTCGCTCCACGTTACGCACGATTGTCGCGAAGATCGAGCCAAGTTGGCGCGCTTCATCGACCAGATTGCCGAGCCGATCGTGGTGCTGGAGTTTGCAGCGCGCGATGAATCGTAGCCAGCGCCTTGATTCCTTCGTTTCGCGCAGCACCACCTTCATCTTGTACCACGAAGTCATCATCGCTGGATGCTTCGTCTGCCTCGTCCAAATTGCCCGATGCAGACGGCGCCGAACGAATCAGCTGCCGCCACATCACGCGACTTGGATCGTCGCTGTAGCGGCGGGGGCACAAATCCAGGATGCCCTTGGCGAATAGAAATGTCCTTTCTTGGAGCTTCTCCGTTCTCTCGCGTTCGGCTGACTTCGTTCGGGTTGTTGTCATGCGCGGCTTAGAGCAAGCGCCTCTCCATCACACTTTGCGTGTGATCTGCGAGAACGCTTGTTCAAAAGTCGCAGATTTCTCGATCCCGAACGCCCGCGAAGCTCGCAAAAACTGACAACTAGCCCGCCAGCCCCAAACTGCCGACTCAACTTTGAACTGGAAACTGGAAACTGGGAAACTGGCGCGGCGTAGGATCGTCCCGCGCCGCGCTTCCTAGTTAATCGCGAAGCAGTACAACAGCCCCGCTCCTCCCGTCGCCACCAGATTCGGTTGGCTGCAGCCCTTGCTTGGGTGTGTCGAATTCCACGAAATATTGCCCCCGCCCGTCCGGTCGGAATGACCTACTTGGCCGCTGTCCCCGGTGTTGCTCGTCCAGTTGCGGCAGGTCCGATCGCCGCCCGCGGGAAACGCCGTGCCGTCGAGTTGTGAGCCGGTGAGAATGTCGTGCTGATTTGGGGAGTCGCCAACCCCGTTGACGGGCTGTCCCTTTTCCGTGAGAGCCGTCACCTTCGTGAGGTTGTTGCCGCGGCGGGCTTGTTCGAGGGTGTCGCCATGCAGATCGGCGACATCCTGCGCGACGCGCGCGCCCTTGGCGTTGAACCAGGGGCCTTTACCGATGCGGTCGCGCGCGTTGACGGCGTCCGCGCCCTGCGTACTCAGGTACGCGTGCCAGGTCTTGCTCCCGCCGCCCGCTGCTGCCGCCAGAGTCTGGCAATGCTTGTCCGCGCCAGCAAGGCCGCCCAGATTGCCGCCATCGCCGGGACCCGCGCTGGTGACAAAGAAACTCATCGGCTGGGCCGGCTGCTGCGCTGCAGGCGGTTGCGCTGCCGGCTGCTGCGCTGCGGGCGGCTGCGCTTCGGCCCAGGATTCCACGACGATGGCGCCGGTCGCAGCCATGAGAACTGTCAGACCGGTCACAACCAGCAAACGCATATTGGTCATCGCAACTCCTCCGTAGTCGGCGTCTTGAACACATGATTATGGTCTTTTTCAGTAGGCGCTGAGAAGCCGCGCCGCGCGTTCGATCTCTGCATCGCTGACGAGAAAGTATTCCTCGAGCGGCGGCGAGTACGGCACCGGCGTATCGAGCGCACCGAGGATGCGGATCGGGGCGTCGAGCGCCTCGAATGCTTCTTCCTGAATAATGGCGGCGAGGCTTTCGCCGATCCCGCCGGTCCGCGAGTCCTCCTGGACGATGAGCACTTTGTTGCAGTGATGAACCAGCGCGAGGACGGCGGCCTTGTCGAGCGGCACAAGCGTGCGGAGGTCGAGGACAGCGGCTTCGATTCCGTCTGCCGAGAGTTTCTCCGCGACCCGCATGCAGTCGTGCACGTAGGCGCCGTAGGAAATCATCACCAGGTCAGTACCCGCCCGACGCAGCGCGGCTTTGCCGAGCGGCAGCGGATCGGGAGCATCGGGCGGCAGCACCTGCTTAATCGCGGGTTCCCGATAGAGTGCGATGTGCTCGTAGTAGAGCACGGGATCGGGATCGGCGACGGCTGCGGCCATCAACGCGCGCGCGTCCTGCGGCGTCGACGGTGCCACGATCTTGAGCCCCGGCGTCCGGTAGAACCACGGCTCCGTGTTCTGACTGTGGTAGGGGCCGGCGTAGCGGAGACCGCCCCACGGCATGCGTACTACCATCGGCACGTCTCCGCCCCAGCGATAGCGAATTTTGGCGGCGTTGTTGACCAGCTGATTGAATCCGGTAGCGACAAAGTCGTTGAACTGCATCTCGCCGATTGGGCGTTGGCCACCAAGGGCCGCGCCGACGCACACGCCGAGGACGGCGCCTTCGGCGAGTGGCGAGTTGAGGATTCGATCGCCGAACTCCTTCAGTAACGGGCGCAGCAACAGAAACGCATTGCCGTACTGACCGCCGACGTCCTGGCCATAGATAAACACCCGAGGATCGGCGCGAAGCGCGTCGCCGACACCGAGCATGACGGCCTCGAGAAACGTGCTGCCTTTCTTGTCGAAGGGCAAGCCGGGCTCGAGGTCCGGCACACGCGTTTTCGCGGACGTGCCTTCGACTTCGGCAAATCGCGAGCCGCTCAGGCCAGGAAAGGTCCGCGCCGCATCCTGGCGCCACTCGGGATCGAGGACCTCGATCCGCACGCGTGGTGGTTCGTTCTTGAAGACGCCGATGCCAGCCTGCGCCGCGTCGGGCCACGGCGCGTCGATCACGACGCGCGCCTCTTTCGCGACGATGGCGTCGGCCTCGGCCTTGAACTTCTCGAGCTCGCGGCGCGTGATGACTCGCTCTGCTTCGAGGCGCGCGGCGTAGCGCGGAATCGGATCGCGCTTGGCCCAGAAGTCGAACAGCTCCCGGTTGGCGTAGCCCGACGACTGAAGCGGCGCGTAATCCCACGACGGCGGGCTGTCTTTCCCGAGATACAGCATGTCGTCGTGGTGTGCGTGACCGCACATGCGCATCGAGACCAGCTCGATCAATGCGGGCCCAAGACCGGCGCGGGCGCGTTCGATTGCCCAGGCAAACGCCGCGGCGATGGAATCCGGGTCCGTTCCGTCGAGCGTGATCCCAGGCACGCCGTATCCAACCGCCTTATCCGCAAAGACGCGCACCGCCGACGTTTCGCAGACCGGTGTCGAGAGCGCCGTTTGATTATTCTCGATACAGAAGATGGCCGGAAGGCGCCGTGCGGCGCACAGGTTGATCGCTTCGTGCCATTCGCCGAGTGACGACCCGCCCTCACCAATAAACGACAGCGCCACTCGCCCGGACCCTTCACGCCAGAACGCCATCGCCAGCCCGGCAATCGACATCGTGCCGATGGACAACGGCGCGGACGCTGGAAGGACGCCGGCATTCCAGTCGCCCACGTGCAGATCTTTGCCGTTCATCGGTGGACCGGCTTTGGCCATCTGCGCGCTCAGAACCATGCGCACAGCTTCTTCGTCATGCCGCATGGCAAGCGCGACACCGAGATCGCGAATGACCGGTGCCACGACGTCGCCGGTCCAGACGCCGTCCTTGCGGAACGCCGCGCCTCGCCGCAGGCGGATGCCGGCGGCGTAAATCGCCTCTTGACCGAGAGAGCGGAAGCCCTTGCCCTGAAACGCCATCTCGCCCCAGCGCACGTCGCCGCCCATGAAAAACTGCTTGAGTCGGTTGTCGACGGCGCGCGTCAGCACCATCCCGCGCAGGATCTCGCGGCGCTCCTCCACCGTGAGCGATGCGCGTATCGCCTCGCGCCGCAAGAACCCGTCACACGCGTCGACGATCTCCGCGCGCGCCTGCTCCAACCGTTTGACCGCCGACGTGCCCGGCGTGGTCTCGTCCAGCCGGTCGGGCGAGGTCACAGCGTCGTAGAGCCGACGCGCGAGCTCACGTCGAAAGGCCGGGCGCAGCGCTTCGATTGATGCCGGATCCGTCCCGCGGGCGATCGTTTGCGTCACCGTTTCGAGCGCGACCCGTGCCGGAGCAAGTGCAAGGGGAAACCGCTCGGCGACGAACGTGCCAAAACGCGTCGAGAGACCGGTGAGCGCGGAGAGATCCGCAGAACGAGCCATCAGCGATAGATTGTACCCAAATGACCACGCGCATCTTGTGCAGAGGACTGCTCGTCATCGCATCTGTCACCCTCTTGGCCGCGTGCGGCCGGGGATGCTCGTTCGGGTTCGGAACAGAACGACAAGGCGCGGCACCCGCCACAGCTGCTGCCGCGGCCTCGCTCGTCCTGGTCAACGGTCGCGTATGGACGGGGGATCCGCGACGTCCTGGCGCCGAAGCGGTTGCCATCAGTGGTGAGCGCATCATCGCCGTCGGATCGACGGCAGACCTCAAGGCGCAAGCGGGGAACGCCGAGGTCGTCGATCTGGGCGGCGCATTTGTCGCGCCGGGATTCATCGACTCGCACGTGCACTTTCTCGACGGCGGCTTCCGCCTCTCATCAGTGCAGTTGCGCGATGCGAACACGCCGCAGGAGTTTGCGGCGAGGATCAAAGCGTTCGCCGACTCGGTGCCCGCGGGTACCTGGATTCTGGGGGGCGATTGGGATCACACGCTGTGGGGTGGTGAGCTGCCACAGCGCGAGTGGATTGACGCGGTCACCCCCAACCATCCCGTCTGGGTGAATCGATTGGACGGACACATGTCGCTGGCCAATGCGGCGGCGCTCAAGGCCGCAGGCGTCACCAGCACCGTGCGCGACATTGAGGGCGGCGAGATCGTTCGTGACAGTCGGGGCGAGCTCACCGGGCTCCTCAAAGACAACGCCAAGACGCTGGTCGACGCCAAGGTGCCGCCACGGTCGGATGTGCTCAACGATCGCGCGCTCGATGCGGCGATGAGGCACGTCAACGCCCAGGGGGTGACCACGATTCACAACATGGGCACGTGGAATGAGCTCGAGGTGATGGCGCGAGCCCGCAGCGCCGGCCGTATGACGACTCGGATGTACGCCGTCGTCCCGCTTGACACGTGGGATCGGCTGCGTCAGACGGTTGCCGCCAAGACATATGGAGCCGACGGGCGTGGCGACGAGTGGTTGCGTGTCGGCGGACTCAAAGGCTTCGTCGACGGATCGCTCGGGTCGCATACAGCTGCGTTTCACGAGCCGTTCACCGATGCGCCCAAGGATCGCGGCCTCTTCGTCAACACGCCGGAGAACCTCTACACCTGGATCGCGAATGCCGATAAGGCGCAGCTCCACGTCATCGTCCACGCGATCGGCGATCGCGCCAATGCCACACTCCTCGACATCTTCGACCGCGTGGCGCGTGAAAATGGCCCGCGCGACCGACGGTTCCGCATCGAGCACGCGCAGCACCTGGCCGCGGCAGACATCCCGCGATTCAAAAGTCTGGGCGTCATTGCCAGCATGCAGCCGTATCACGCGATCGACGACGGCCGCTGGGCGGAAAAGGTGATTGGGCCGGAGCGAATCAAGACGACATATGCGTTTCGATCGTTACTCGACGCGGGCGCCACGCTCGCCTTCGGCAGCGACTGGTTCGTCGCGCCGCCCACGCCGCTCGAAGGCATTTACGCGGCGGTTACACGGCGGACGCTGGATGGTGCCACTCCCGCTGGGTGGGTGCCGCAACAGAAGATCAGCGTGGACGAGGCGTTGACCGCGTACACGCGCGGCGGCGCCTACGCGTCGTTCGAGGAATCACAGAAGGGCATGCTCGCGCCGGGGATGCTGGCCGATCTCGTCGTCATCGACCGCGACCTGCGGTCGATCGCGCCAGAGGAGATTAGGACGGCGCGGGTGGTGAGGACGGTCGCGGGAGGAAAGACTGTGTTCCAGCAGTGAGCCTGCCGTGGCCGAACCGGGTCTCGGAAAGGGGGTCTTCCGAAAAGGGGTCTGACCCCTTTTCCAACGCGTCAAGGGAAAAGGGGTCAGACCCCTTTTCGGAAGACTCCTTTTTCGGCGGAGGCGGGCGCTCCTACTTCGCGGCCGTGCTCTGTGCCGTTCGCACAGTCGGGTACTTGATCCCGAGCTGTTCGAGGTACGTCTTGTACTTCGTCGGGTCGTAGTAGTACTTCTTCATCTCGGGGCGATACTTATCCATGATCGCCTTGTTGAGATGCGTCGCCGGCTGATCCTGCGGGCGGATCAGCGGCGTGTACTTCTGCGTCTTGTTCTGCACCTTGTCGAAATACTCACGCGCCTGCGCGATGACGTCCGGCCGCGTGATCGCATCGAGCAGCGTCATCGCCTGCACGCGGGCGCCGGCGATCGTGCCCTTGTGCGCGATCGGCGTGGCCATCGGAATCGCGTTCGCCCAGTTGTGACCGGGGCCGGCCTGGAAATTTGCCGGGAAGCTCAGCGACACCGTCGGCAGCGTCCACGAGATGTCGCCGATGTCATCGGACCCGCCGCCCCGTTTGTCCTCGTCGGGCTGCGATTCGCGGCCGCGCAGGTCGGTGGTGACCTTGGTCGCCAGGCCAACCTCGGGCACGCCGAGCTCCTTCTGCGTCGCCTTTGCCAGCTGCACATCCGCGTCGGTCCACTGCGGCAAGCCGACCGCGACGATGTTGGCCTGGGCGGTTTCCGCCAGCGTGCGGTTCATGTGCGACGGCCATGCCGAGCCGAGCACACGCGACGACCACTTCGTGTTGGTCATCAGCGAGGCGCCTTCGGCCATCTTGTCGCCGATGTCCCAGAGCCCCTTGATGCCCTCGTAACTGGTTTCGCGGAAGTAGTACCACACGCCGGCGTTGCGCGGGACGACGTTCGGCTGATCGCCACCATTGGTGATCACGTAGTGAGATCGCTGCTGCAGGCGGAGATGCTCCCGGCGATAGTTCCAGCCGGCGTTCATCAACTCGACGGCGTCGAGCGCCGAGCGGCCGCGCCACGGTGCGCCCGCGCTGTGCGCCGATTCGCCTTCGAACGTGTACTCGACGGAAATCAGGCCGTTGCCGCCGCCGTCACCCCACGACGTGCTCAGGTTCGAACCGACATGGTTATAGAGCACCGCATCGACGTCCTTGAACAGTCCGGCGCGAACGTAATACGCCTTGGTACCAAGCTGCTCTTCCGCGATGCCGGGCCAGATCATGATCGTGCCGGGCAGTTTTTCGCGCTCCATCACGCGCTTCACCGCAATGGCCGCCAGGATGTTGAGCGGCGTCCCTGAGTTGTGGCCCTCGCCATGTCCTGGCGCGCCGTCGATGATCGGGTCACGGTACGCGACGCCGGGCTTCTGCGAGGCTTGCGGGATGCAATCCACGTCGGAGCCGAGCGCAATCACGGGCTTTCCCGATCCCCATTTGGCCACCCACGCCGAAGGAATGCCGGCCACGCCGGTCTCGATCGCGAACCCGTTTTGCTTGAGGATGCCGGTGAGATACCGCTGGGTCTCGAACTCCTGAAAGCCTAGCTCGCCGAAGCTGAAGACCATGTCGATCATCTGCTGACCGAGGTCGTACATCGACAGCACATCGGCGCTAGCGGCCTCCTTCAGCTTTTGAATGCGCGCGTCAACCTTGGCGACGGGAGTTGAGAGCGGTGTCGGTGGAGGCGCGGGCGTTTGCCCGCCGCCGCGCTGCGCCTGCGGCGCTGCAACGGCGAGAACGAGAACAGCGGCGAGGCCACACCAGATGCGAGCGCGGTACAGTAAATCCCCCTTCGGATGTCGGCCCTCGGCCGTCGGCCGGATTATACAATGCGCACATGCGAACACTCACCGCGCTTGCCGCCGCAACCGTTATCGCAACGATGATTGCCACGACCGGCATCGCCCAGACCGATCCGTTGGCCCGCGCGCGCGCGCTGCACAAGCAAGTGCCGCTGATTGACGGCCACAACGACTATCCCTGGGCGCTGCGCGAGACCGATCCGGCACGCGACTTCGCCAAAGCCGACATCACCAGCAGCGTGCCGAAGCTGATGACCGATATCCCCCGCCTCCGTCAGGGCGGCTTGGGCGGCCAGTTCTGGTCGGTATACATACCCTCGACGATGCAGGGTAAGGAGGCTGTCCGCGCAACGCTCGAACAAATCGACATCGTCCATCGCATGGCCCGTCGCTGGCCCGAGACGTTCGAACTGACGCGCACGGCTGCGGACGTCGAGCGCGCCTTCAAGAACGGGCGGATCGCATCGATGATCGGCATCGAAGGCGGCCACTCGATCGACAACTCCCTCGCCACCCTGCGCATGATGCACGCCCTCGGCGCCGGCTACATGACGCTGACCCACGGCTCCAACGTTCCCTGGGCCGACTCGGCAACCGACAAGCCCGTGCTGTCCGGTTTGTCGAAATTCGGTGAGGAAGTCGTCCGCGAGATGAACTGGCTCGGCATGCTGGTCGACATCAGCCACGTGTCGCCGGAGACGATGGAAGACGCGATCCGTGTGAGTGAGGCACCCGTGATCTTCTCGCACTCATCTGCCAAGGCCGTGTGCAACGTGCCGCGAAATGTGCCCGACAACGTGCTGCAGATGCTGCCGAAGAACGGCGGCGTCGTGATGGTGACGTTCGTGCCGGGCTTCATCTCGCAGGACGTCGTCGCCCATGGGCAAAAGGTCACCGCGCAGCAGCAGTCGCTGCGCGCCCAGTTCCCGAACAACGAAGCCTACGCAACCGCCGGCATGGATCGCTGGCGGCAGGAGAATCCGGAACCGCGCGCCACACTGCAGCAAGTCGCGGATCACATCGACCACATCCGGAAGGTCGCAGGCATCGATCACATCGGACTGGGTGGCGACTTCGATGGCATCACGACCGTCGTCGAAGGCCTCGAGGATGTCTCGAAGTATCCGGCGCTCACAGCGGAACTACTCAAGCGCGGCTATACGGATCAGGACGTCAAGAAGATCCTCGGCCAGAACATCCTGCGCGTGATGCGGCAGGCGGAACGCGTGTCGGCGGACTTGAGGAAGAAGCGCGGGCCGTCGACGGCCACGATCGAGGGGCTGGATCGGATCGGCACTCAGTAAGGGCTGGTGGGGCGGGTAGGTCTGGTAGGGCTGGTAGGGTCTGGTGGGTCTGGTGGGGAATTACGCTGAATCTGTGTGATCCCCTACCCGACCCTGACCCGCACCTACCCGCCCTACCAGACCAAACTACTCAGCCCGCAGCGCCGTCATCGGATCCACCGTCGTCGCGCGCCATGCCGGGCCGAGGCACGCGAGCACACCTGCCACGAGGAAAGCCGTCGCCACCACCACAAACGCCACGGGGTCGGTCGGCGTCGTGCTGTACAAGTAAGTTTTCAGCACGCGGGCAAACGCAATCGCACCGCCGATTCCGATCACGAGCCCCACGCCCACGAGCATCAATCCCTGGCGCAGCACCATGGCCAGCACGGTGCGCTGCGTTGCACCGAGCGCCATGCGCAGTCCGAACTCCGACGTCCGCTGCGACACCGATTGGGCGATCACGCCAGTGATCCCCGTCACCGTCACGAGCAGCGCGAGTGTCGCGAACACGGTCAGCAGGAGCGCGGTCAATCGAGGTGTAGCGAGGTAGCGATCACGAATCTCATCGAGGGTCCGCACGTTTTCGATTGGCACATCCGCATCGACGGCACGTACGGCGTTCTGAATGATCGCAGTCGCCTGCGAAGGATCGCCATTGACCCTCACCAGGACACGCCCGGGAAACTGCCCCGACTGCCGAAGCGGCACGTAGATCTGCGCTACCGCGTCGCGGTCGAGGCCGAACGTCTTCACATCGCCTGCCACGCCAACGATCGTCAGCCACACCGGTTCGTTGTCGACCGTCGCGAACGAGACCTCGGAGCCGATCGGATTTCGCCCGTCCCACTGACGCACCATCGCTTCGTTGATGAGGGCAACACCCTGCGCGTTTTCGTGATCGAGCTCCTCGAAGCCGCGACCGGCTCTGATCGGAATGCCCAAAGTGTCGAAGTACTTCGGGCTTGCCACACGGATATCCGCCGTCGGCCGCTCGTCAGGCGTGTTGTAGGTGCGTCCATTGATCCGGAACCGAGTGTTGCCCGGCTGCACACCTGAGAGCGGCACCGAATTGGTGACGGCGGCGCTGACCACGCCGGGCGCCGTCTCGAGCCGCTCGAGGATGGACGTGTACAGCCTGCGCACCGACTGCGCATCCGGATACTTGGTGAAATTGCCGAAGACTTCCGCCGACATGACGCGATCGGCCTTGAAGCCGGCTTCCACGCTTTGCAGCCGATAGAAGCTCAGAAGCAGAAGGCCCGCGCCAATGAGCAGCACAACCGATACCGCGACTTGCGCGACGATCAGCGCGCTTTGCACGCGTCGCGATCCGCCAGCCTCACTGGTGCCCTTGCCGCCCGACTTCAAGGCGTGAACGGGATCGACGCGCGACGCCAGGGCGGGAAGCGTGCCGAACACCAGGCCGGTCACGATGGAGATGAGAAGGGTGAAGCCAAGGACGCCGGGGTCGATGTCGATCTGATGCGTGCGCGCGGTGAACCGGCCGACAAACGTCGTCAGCATGTCGATTGTCGACCAGGCGAACGCGAGGCCGAAGATCCCGCCCGCGATCGACAACACCGTGCTTTCCGTCAGCAGTTGTCGGACGAGACGCCAGCGTCCGGCACCGAGCGCGGTGCGCATCGCCAGCTCGCGGTCGCGCCGCAGCATGCGCGCGAGCGTCAGGTTGGCGACATTCGCGCACGCGATCAGCAGAATCAGACCCGTCGTGCCGAGCAGGATCAGCAGCAACTCGCGCGCACCGACGGTGAGCTGTTCGAGCAGGTTGGCCGTTTTCGCCTGAAAGCCGGTGTTGGCGCGGTAGACGTCGGGGTAGTCCTGCTTGAACCGCTCACCGACCGTGGCCACCTCGGTCGCCGCAGTTGCAGGCGACACACCTTCCTTGAGCAGACCAAACACCTGCACGTTGAAGGGACGGCGACTGGTCGTGATCCGTGTTTCCGCATCCGCGCGGAACGGGCAGGCCGACGTCGGCATGTACACGTCGACTTCGTTCGGATAGTGAGGCACCGAGGGCAGGACACCGACGACGGTGTGCGGCCGGTCGTTCATCTCGAAAACCTGACCGACAATCGCGGGATCTCCGCCGAACTTGCTCTGCCAATAGGCGTGGCCGAGCACCAACACCGCATCCGCACCTTCGTCATCATCCGTGTCGATAAAGGTGCGGCCCATGATCGGCTTGATGCCGAGCGCATCGAAGAAGTTCGGAGAGACGACGCCGGTGGCGACGCGATCGGGTTCGCCGCGACGCAGCAGATCGAAGTTCATTTGATGGAACTCGACGATGCCGGCAAAGCTCGCGAGCTGCTGTCGATAGTCGTACAGTTCGGTAATGGAGACGCCGAAGTTCGGCTGACGCGCAAGCGGCGTCTGGTGCTGGATCAGCACGAGGCGATCACCGTTGGCATAGGGGAGCGGTTTGAGCAGCACACCGTTGATCACGCTGAAGATTGCGGTGTTGGCGCCGATCCCGAGGCCGAGCGTGACGATCGCAAGAATGGCGAAGCCCGGGCTCTTGCGAAGAGTGCGAATGCCGTACTTCACATCCTGGACGAGGTGCTCGAACCAGCTCACGCCGCGCGTGTCGCGTGCTTCTTCCTTGTGCTTTTCCATCGGTCCAAAATTCCTCATCGCTCGCGTACGCGCCGCCTCGGGGGTCATGCCCTGGCGGATGTACTTGTCGGTTTCCATCTCGACGTGAAAACGCACTTCCGCATCGAGCTCGCGGTCCATGCCGGAGCCGTCGCGCAGTGCACGCACCTGGTGACGAAGACGTGGTTCCATGGTTTCTTCGCTATCAGTCGACGGTCGGCAGTCGACAGTCGAGTTTTTGGCACTTCTTACTTCTGACCCGACCCACCAGCCCCACCAGCTCTACCCGACCCACCAGACCCACCTGACCTACCGGACTTCAATTGGCGCTCAACACTCGCGCCACCGCGCCCGCCATCAACTCCCACTGCGCGGTCTCGTCGCGCAATTGCCGCGCGCCGGTTTTCGTGAGCCGATAAAACTTCGCTTGCCGATTGTTTTCCGACGCGCCCCACTCCGCTTCGATCCAGCCGGCCGCTTCGAGGCGATGCAACGCGGGATAGAGCGATCCCTGATTGACACGCAGCACATCATCTGAGGTCTGCTGAATACGCTGCGAGATTCCCCACCCATGCATCGGGCCGGGCGCCAGCGTCTTCAGGATGAGCAGGTCGAGTGTGCCCTGCAGCAAATCGAGCTTGGATTTCGGTAGCGCCATTCCGTCACTGTCTCCCCGTCGTGGTTGGCAGCTTGCGCTGCGTCCAGTCGATGATCGATCCGTCGTACAACCGCGCGTCGTATCCGAGGTAGCGGGCGACGAAGTACACGACCGAGGCACGCATCCCGACCATGCAGTACATCACCACTGGCTTCCCCGCCGCGACGCCGGCGGCGCGGAGCTTGGCCTCGAGTTCTGCGGCCGGCACGAATCGGCCGTCCTCGCGGACCAGCGTATTCCACGGCAGTTGGCGCGCACCGGCGATGTGTCCGGGCGTGTGCATCCCGCCCATGCCGTTATCGGTGCCCAGGTACTCCGCGTCGGGGCGTATGTCGAGCAACGAGATGCCGCGGACCGCGAGTTGTTGTTGAATGAACGCCGCGTCGGCCAGGCGGGCCGCGTTCGGCGCCGGCGTAAACGCCCCGCGCTTGACCACTCGCGGGGCGCCGGTCTCGAGCGCGCGCTTCTCCGCTTTCCACGCGGTCAGACCGCCGTCGAGAAGCGCGACGCTCCGGTGACCGACAGCGTCGAGGGTGAAGAAGGCGCGCGCGGCCGCCACCGTGCTCGAGCCGTAGATGACCACGCGGGACGAGTCGGACACGCCGGCCGCTTCGAAAACGCGCTCGAGAATCGCGGTCTCGGGCAATTCGGATCCGACGCCGCGATCGCCGTCGACCGCGAAGTCGCCGTAGCGAAGGAAGCGCGCCCCGGGAATGTGCCCGTCGGCGAATGCCGATTCGCGATCGGCGACGTGAAGGACGACGAGCGCAGGATCCTTCAACTGGCCGGCAAGATCGGCCGTCGCGACCAGGAGATCAGGTCGCAGATCACGCGGCGTGGGCTGTGCGGCGACGCCGGCAATCGCGGTGAGAACGAGGATCAGGCGAAGCATGTTGTCTCCTGTCGAGGCTCGACAAGAGCATGCCGTGTCTCTTGTCGGGTGTCAACAGGAGAGAACGCCCCTCCCCCACTATCCAGGGATGGGGAGTGGGACGAGATTGCATTTGGAGATTTGGAGATTTGGGGATTTGGGATTTGGAGACGTCGTGAGGCGAGGAGAGCGCCCACGCGCGCTCACTCCTCGCGCGGCGGCGGTGTCAACGCTTCACGACCGCGGCAAAACACCACTCAGGAAACGCCGGCATCATCGGTTGTGGGCCTGCGGGCTGCACGCGGGGGCGGCGTTTTGCGCGAACGACGTCGTAGTGCCCATAAAAGTGATTCGCCGGCGAGGAAACGCCGAGGCCACAGACGCAGGTGTTGGAAATCATGATTGACGTCGCCGCGGTGAACCGCAACACGCGCTGCCGGTCGAGCCTGACTGACAGCTCCTGTTCAAACGGGATCACAATCCGAAACCGCGGAAGACAATAGCGCGCGGGACCAAGCGGTGTGCCCTCGTCCACGAACTCGACTTTTCGGATGGGTCCCGCCGCCAGCGCAGTGATGTGACCAGCCGACAGTTCAATGGTCGCAGCCGTAGGACAGGCAGGATCCATCTTCGAAGACTCCGCAAGCATGCCGATGTCGGGAAGCCAATTGATGCTCGTGGCGTTCTTGTCTGGTTTTTGCGTCACGTCGACCTTGGTCTCGTCCGCGGTCAGCTGCCCGCTCGCGCCGAGAATCTCAACGTCGGTACCGAGCAAATCCCAGAGGCCGATATCGCGATCTTCTCCCGGTAAGTGAAACGGCGGCGTCGGCATCCGGTCCTCGCACGCCGCGTGCCATCTCCTCGCTGATCACAAGACCAAGCGCCGCAAAATGACGCTGGAATCCCGCCGAGGCAAGGTCAACCAACTGCACGGTGGCCGTGGCCATCTTCTTGTCGAAGACGAGCGTCGCGATGCCCGAAAAATCAATCGTGAGTTCTTGCAGCGTGCCTTTCTTCGCGTGCTTTTTTGACGGGGTCATGGCTGGGGGCTCTCCTTCGGTGACGCTTCATTCCAGACCGTATGCGGCAGTACCGATCCAGGTCGCGGCCGACGCACGGCAGGACATCGAGGCATAACAGACGCGTTGCGCGCGCGCGAGGGCCAGCGCCGCCGGGACGCCGTGCACGAGCGCGCGGTGTACTTCGAGAAAAAAGGGCTCGCTCGCGACATCGTCCAACTGCCAGAGCGTCCCGATGACGGATGTTGCTCCGGCGCGCAAAAACGCCGCCGTGATGGTGTTGGCGCCGGCGGTGCGTTCTGTCGCACCTGCCGCGGTTTCGCACGCCGCAAGCACCACCCGCGCGCGTGTCACACGTCCAACCAGATCGATATCGCTCAATCCATCGCGCGGTTCAGTCGCCGATCCCGCTAGCAGAATGCGCGAGCGCGTATCGGTAGAGCCTGCGACGGCATGGCCGGCAAAATGTACGACGTTCGCTCCCGACAGCCGCGAGAGCACCGCATTCTTTGTCGCACCTTCGCCAACCAGCACCGAGGCGGTTGGGTAAAGAGCCGCGACGTGGTACGCCTCTTCGCGCGCGCCCATTAGTGCGGCGAAGCCGCTGGCCGCCGCATTCACAATGGCAGGCTCGCCGATTGCCAGGACGGAAGCCTCAGACCTCGAGCGCTCCTCGTCTATGGCTCCCGCAGCAAAGGCGAGATTCGAGGCCATTCGAACGGTGGCGCGTTCAAACACGAACTGGCGCGCGCGGCCATCGAGAAGCGAGCCGAACGGCACTGCACTGAGCGGTCCACTTGGGATGATGACGATGTGCTCGGCAGAGTCGACTCCCGGAAGATCGTGCAGCACGAGATCGTAAAGCGCCGACAGGGTACGACGCCATGTATCTTCGTTTCGGGATCCGCGCGCGACCTGAACGCGCAACGAGGCTGCGAGCTCCGCGACCATACGCGGCTCGATGGGTCGCTGCACAAATCGCAGCCCATCGCGTGTCGCCACCCACGTGAGCAGGGTGTCCTTGCCGAAGAGAAAGTAGATGACGATGGAACGGTCGTCGACAGCGAGCGCGAGATCGACCGCTTCTACCGACGTCAATCGGGCCTGTTCTGGAACGCCGTCGAGGATTTCGCGGAGCCGTTCAGCAAGAAAAAGCCCCGCCGTCGTGCGAAGCGCCGGCCGCGCCTCCACGAGTGCGGCGATCGCATCAAAGGCCTCGCTGGCGTCGGCGAGTTGAATCGGCTGCGAAGCGGGGCTGCGTGCGCCGAGTAACGTGATCGCGTCGTTGATGTCTCGCTCGGCCGCGGTGTCTCGGGAAAGTTCAGCCAGCAACCTCGCGCGCTGAAGCAAGGCGCTCGGTTTGTAGAGGGCGCGCTCCGGCCCGAGAGCGGACAGCGCCTGGTCAATGGTGCTGAGTGCCTGTGTGAAATGGCCTTCCTGTTGAAGAATCGCGGACTCGATCGCGCCGAGAAGTGGTCGGACGCGCTCGGCCCGAAGGTCACTGGACTCGGCGAGAAGCGTCCGGGCGGTGGTCACTGCGTCACGTGCGGCGGCGAGGTCGCCGTCAGTCAGCGCTGCCTTGGATTGTTCAACCAGCGCCAACAGACGCTGCAGGGATCCGACGCCGGAGAATCTGCTGTGCTCGACAACGCCGGTAAATGCCCGCGCGACTTCCCATTCGCCCTTGCGAGACAGGAACACCGAGGTGGTCAGTAAGGTGAGATACGCCTGACTCACAGAGGCGCTACGCGCATTGGTTCGCAGCGCGCGCATGCGCCATCGCCACGCGTCCACTGGAAGGCCCAGCAACTCGTGCAGGTCGGCCAGCTGCGACGACAGATTGCCAACCTGGCGCTGATACTTGGCGGCCTCGAACCGCGAGAGTGCCGCCATGTAACGGGTGGTTGCGCCTTGATAATCACCTTGAAACATGACTCGATAGCCATCAAGACGCTCCGCCCGCCCCAGGATGTACGCGTGCCCGGCGAGTTCGCCAGCGGCAACGGCGGCAATGAATCGCTGTTGCGCCCTCGCGTGGTCGCGGCGGACAACGTCGATATTGCCCAGCTCGACATCGCAAAGCGACGACAGCACCGTGGGGGGCGACGTGCACGCGGCGCGCAGCTCGGTTTCCATCCCTGGCAGATCGTCGCGATCCCACTTGACCAGGCCGCGGCCGAACGCCTGCAACCGCACCGCTAGGCCAGTCGCATTTCCGCTACCGGTGAGTGCCACAAGGTCCGCCGCAAACGGGTCCCCCGAGGCGTCGCTGATCTGTTGGGCGTAGTTGGCGAGCGTGAGGTGTTCTGCGGCTGCACGGTTGGCATCCTCCGACAGCGCGGCTGCGGCCCATCGGGGCAAGCCTTCGCGGAGGAGCCAATCCAGGCCAGCCTCGACCGACGTGTCGGTGATTGGCGGCGGAGAATTGTTGCGCGCGAGGTCGGGCGGCGGCATGGCCTGCTGTAGCTTCTCGAGACGCGCGCGCCCTTCTGACGCCCACCCAGAGCTGCTGTCGCGGGCCAGGTAGTCCTCCCACGCCTGCCGTGCCTGATCCTCCAGAAAGAGCGCCTCGAGGGCCACGGCGCGATTGAAGCGCGCTTCGAGAAGCGCGTCGTCCGCCTTCAATGCACGTTCGGCGGCGCCGAGTGCGCGCGGGACGTCGTCGGGACGATCGTTCTGGCGCGCGCGCGCGAGATACGCGCCGGCAAGATCGCTGTGATAACGCCCGTTCTGCGGCGCCTCGGCCACCGCATCTTCGAGCGCCCGCACGGCTTCATCATGCTGGCCGAGCACCAGGTGCGCCACGCCAAGCGCATGAAGATTTGCAGCCGAGGGATCGCGGTCGGCTTCCTCGCGGATCCTGCCGGCAGCGGCAAAGAGCGTCCAGTTGTCCGGCACGGCGGAGCTCCCCCCGGAGCGCACAGCCGCACGTAATGGACCGTAGGCAAACCCGCCGGTGAGGCGGGCCTCAATCGTCCGCTCGTTACCCACCGCATCGGCAAGATCCGCGAGTTTCGAGTCGATGCTTCGTCCGCCCAACAACCACCGCGAGGGCGGCAGTTCGAACATGAACGACAGCATCGCCGCGGCCGCGACCACCCACGCAACCCCCCACACCAGTGTTCTTGTGGAAGGCGTGCCAACCCCGACGAGCGGCTCCCTCGCGAGAGCACTCGCCGAGACGACAACGGGGTCGTGGACCGCACTCTGCGTCTCGAGCACGTGCGCGACCACCACGCGGCAGTCGTCGCAGCCCGCGACATGGGCCTCGATCGCTGCGCTTTCGGTCGCACTCAAGCCCCGGTCGAGCCACGCCGCCAGGGCCTCTGGATCCGGGCAGGAATGTCCGACCGTTTCCATCGTTATGTGGTTAGACGGACTCAATTCCCGGTTCTCCCGCGGGTTCGGGACCGCTCGAGAACACGCGCCCCAGCGTCAGGGCCGGGTGACCGACCACTCGTTCGATATCGTTGGCTTCGACGCCGCGCTCGTGCAGCTTTCTGCGCAGCAGGTCGACGATCTGTTGCAGCTGTCGATACAGCCGCTTCGGAGGGATGTGCACCAGCCGACCAATGTCGGTCATCGACAGACCATCCGCGAATCGGAATTTCAGGACCAGTCGGTCGAGTGTTGCGAGGTCGCCGACGGCATCGACGAGGGCTCGCTCGACACGTTCGGCAATCTCGAGATCGTGGTGGTGATCGAGCGCGTGATCGATGGCGCCGGCTTGCGCTCCAACGAGCGTCAGTTCCTGTTCACTCGCGAACCGACGCGGCGCGCGCACCGGTAACTGACGGTAGAGGCCCTGGAGCTCCTCACGTGTCGCCTTGCATTGATGATCGATTTGCAGCGTGCTGACCGCTTCCTCAAAGGTCCGGCCATCGCGGCACAGCAGCTGCTCGAGCAACACCGCCAGTGGACCGAGGCGTTTCGCGGCAGACGACGGCCGCCACTTGCCCCAGCGCGCAATGCAGAAGTCGAGATAGAGCCGCTCGATGACCGTCGTCAGGTAAGTCGCGAGATTGCTCCGTCCCTGGAATTTCCGCAGGATGGCGAAGTCGCGATCGATCAGCTTGAAGCGGACGACGCTGGCGAATTCCTCCGCATCGGGTGGCGTCAGATGATGACGACGCGCGATGTACCGCACGACACGCTCGACGAGATCGAGATGTTCGAGAAGGAGTTTTTGGTAATCCACCGACGCGCCGGGTTAGGTCAGCGGATTATAGGTGCTGTTCGGTTCTGCAAGGAAGATGTTGTGAGCCGTGCACCCTTGCCACGCACCAGGCCGGCAGGCGCCGAGGCCCGGAGCTCGCCCAAGCCGCAAGCCCCAAGCCTCGAGCCCCCAGCTCCGCTATGCTTCACGGCTGCGACGTCTGAGGCGTGATCGCGTCGATCACCTGCCTGAAGAATTCCTCTTTCCCATTTCCATGCCAGCGCCAGACGATCACCAGATCGTGGTCGGGCGAGACGAAGATCGTGTTGCTGCCGGCGCCCTGCGCCTGGAACGAGTTGGTCGGCAGCGTCTTCGCTCCGCCGCGCGTGTTGAGCCACCACAAGAAGCCGTAATCGGGGATGTTCTTGGCCTTGGCAGGTTCGAGCGCGAGCTTGACGTATTCGCGCGGAATCAGTTGCTTGTCCCCCCACTTGCCGCCGCGTAGCCAGAGATAGCCGAACCTCGCCATGTCTGAGGCATTGATCCACACACCGCCGCCCCAGCGAGTCCCGCCGCTCACCGATGGCATCTTCTTCCCGTCAACCTCGGCGTAGCTGTTGTTGTACGGAATCCATTGCCAGGTATTCGAGGCGCCGATCGGGTTCATGATCTCGTCGCGGAAGACTTCCGGAATTGGCTTCTTGAACATGCGGAGCAGCGACAGCGAAAAGCGGTTGATGCGCACGTCGTTATATTCGTAGAACGTCCCCGGCTCTTCGAGGTCGCGCGGCTTGCGCTCGCCGTCACCGAACGCGACGGTACCCACGAAGTCGTGCTTCTTCCCCCACATCTCGCCTTCCCACTCGGTCGTTTGCTGCAGGTGGTTCTTCCAGGTGACTTTGGTGTTCTGGCGCGAGTCGTAGCCGCCGTCTTTGATCTGCAGGCTGACTGGCGATTCGAGGTTGGTGATCAGACGCTCGCGCATCGCGACGCCGGCGACCGTCGACAGCATGCTCTTCGCCACCGAATAGGTTGGCGCCACGTTGGTGATGTCGCCAAACTCCGCCGCCACATACCCGTGGCGAATGATCAGGCCGTTGGTGCCGGCGCGGCTCTTTGGGATGGGCCCGAGCAACGTGCCGAAGATCTTCTCCTGGGTTGAAAAATCGCGCGGCCAGTTGGTCTCGCGGGTCTGCGCAAAGGCTATCGCCGCGTCGAGCTTGGCCGCGTCCATTCCAAGATCGGCGGGCGCCTTTTTCGCCCATGATCCCGCGGGCGGGTAATACGTCTCTTGCGCGGCCGGCCTTCCCTGTGCCGCCGCCGGGGCCTGCGCCGCCGGGTTCGCCTGCCCGATGGCCAGGGAGAGCGCACACAGGAATGAGAGGCTCAGAACGATTCGTTTCGACATGTGGTCACTCCCGTCACATCGTGAAGACTGCAGCCAGCGTTGTAATACCACGGAAGAAGTGTCCAATCCGAAGGTTCTCGTTTTCGCCGTGTTGATTGTTGTCGAAGTTGACGAGCGGCACCGTCAGCGCCGGGAACCCAAGCGCGTCAATAAATGGCGCAATCGGCACCGTCCCGCCCATCGTCCGGATCTCGACCGGGGGCTGACCGAACACGTCGGCCAGCGCGCGTGCAAGTTGGCGTGAAACGGGCAGCAGCGGCGACGTGCGATACGCATTGGTTCCATCGCCGCGACTCGAGACCTTGACGATCTTCGGGTGTTTGGCCCGTGTCTCATCATCCGGATCGGCGGTGACCACGTGCCATCCCTGTTTCCGGATGTGCGCGATGACGAGGTCGAGCTGGCGTTGAGCGGGCGTCTCTTTGACGAGGCGGATGTCGATGTCGGCGGTCGCCTTATCGGGAATGATCGTGCGCGCGTCGGCGCCGACGAATCCGCTGGAAAGGCCGCGCACGTTGAGCGACGGCCATTGCAGCGCGTCCTGAAGCTTCAGCCCAGGTGATTCGGGAGCGGAAATGCCGAACAGTTTCTGAAGCGCGGCGGGATCGTCGGGCACGGCATCGAGAATCGCGCGCTCTGCCGCAGTCGGCGGCGCGATCCCATCGTAGAAGCCGTCGACAAGCACCTTGCCCGCGTCGTCCTTCATCGTTGCCAGCAACTCGACGAGGCGCATCGCGGGATTTGGCGCCCAGTTGCCGTAGTGACCGCTATGCAGCGCGAACTTGGGGCCGAACACGGTGAGCTGCACGGTGACGTTGCCGCGTGCGCCGTAGACGATCGTCGGACGCTCGCTCGGATGAACAGGCGAATCGAGAATGATCATCGCGTCGGCTGTGAGCTTGTCTCGGTATTTCACGATGGCGGGAACAAGACTGGTCGACCCTGCTTCCTCTTCGCCGTCGAGGATCACGCGAATGTTCGATGAGGGTGCCACGCCAATCGTCTTGAGCGCATCGAGTGCCGCCAGGAGCGCGACGATCGGCGCTTTGTCGTCCGACGCCGAGCGCGCGTAGATTCGCTCGTTGGGCTCGAATGATTGGCGGCGAAGCGGGTCGCCGAGGTCTGCGGCGTTATCCTCCATGCGCCCATCGCGCAGGATCGGCGAAAAGGGCGTTGGCTGCCGCCACTCCTTGGCGTTGACCGGCTGCCCGTCGTAGTGCGCGTAGATGAGCAGCGTGCGCGTGGCACCCGGCGTCTTGAGCTCGCCCCAGACCAGCGGGTTGCCGGCGGTTTCGAGCAGCTCCGCGGTGAACCCGCGCCGCGCCAGCATCTGCTGCAGCAGGTCGGCGTTCTTGCGGATGTTTTCGCGATCCGCGGCGATGTTCGGGATCGCGAGCAGTTGCACGAGCTCGCGCACGATCGCTTGCTGATTCGCGCGCACCCACGCGTCCACCTGCTGGCGCAGGCTGGTCGGCGCTTGTTCCGCCGCGAGCACGAGGCTTGTTGACGCGATGAGCGAAGCAAGAATTTTCAAGTTCAGTATCCCGGCCCGAGAAGCACCGCGTTCATGAACAGCAACATGCTGCCCTCGGTGAACGCCCGATAGTTCGGATCTTCCGCAAACGCGACCACGTGACCCTGTCCAAACGGCTGGTGCATGAGAAACGGTTTCTGCACGAGCAGGTCCTGCCCCTCCGGCCAAATCAGCCCCGAGGCGATGAGCGCGTCCTTTTTGCCATAGATGCCAACGTTACGCCCGCTGTTCAACTTGATCGGCGCGAAGACGCGCGAGCCTTCGATCATGATCTGCGTTTCGGCATCCTGACCGGCACTCAGCCAATGATCGGTGTCGATGGTGACACGAAGAATCGCACCGGGCTGCGGTTCGGGCCGCTCGCGATCCGGCTGGATGGCCTTGTCATAGTCGAACGGCTTCGCCCCACCCGCCCCGCCCGACCCACCCGGCCCAGCAGACGCACCAGCACCCGCTGCTCCACCCGCCCCACCGGACCCACCAGACCCACCAGACCCTGCCGGCACATCTGGCGCCCCGCTCTTCAAGAGCGGCGTCGTCTCCAGCAAACCCACGCTACCGATCGTCGCCCATCTCGTCGCTTCCGCAATCGTGACGAGCGTGCCGCCGCCGCGCAGCCAGTCTTTGAGCCGATTGACCACCGCGTCGCCGATGACGCCGGTGTAATTGCCCGAGGGGAGCACGACGACGTCGAAGTCTGAAAAGTTCACGCGGCCGAGCGACGCGGTGCGGACAATCGTCACCGGCTGGCCGAAGCGACGCTCGAGCGTGTAGCGCGTCCAGCCCGCGGACGTCGACGCCGTTGGCGCATCCCAAGCCATCAGCACGCGCGGCTTCTTGAGGAACGCGTTCTCGCCGCTCCCGAGTGACGTGCCCGATTCGACATATGTCGTGTCGATCGGCACAAGCTCTGTGCCGTATTTGGTGGCGAGTGCGGTGAGTCGCGCGTGAAGGTCCGCGGGATTATCCGCGGTGCGGATCAGCGCGGTGCCGATCGGAAACGCACGGCCGTTGAGGGTAAATGCGCCACCGATGCTGCGCATCCGAATGCCCTGCTGAAGCGAATCCGCGGTAAATGCTGCCGCGGCGTTGCCCCATGGCATCAGGTAACCCACTTTCCCTTGCGCAAACGGCCGCGCCGTCGGCGGCGCATCGTACGTCATCGGCAGCTGCGATGCGCGCACCGATATCGCGTTTGGACTGGTGAGCAGTTCCACGTCGTAGACATGCGGTAGGTTCCAGGCGGTGATGTCGTAGATCTGATCCGGCTGCCGCCGCGCGCGACGCTCTTCCTGTCGCTTGATGAACTCCTGGGGCTGTTCGGTCCGTGGATCGAGGAGGTTGCGAATCAGGCGGCCGGTGGGCTGCGCGTGCGAGACAAGGTAGGCACCGGCGGGCAACTGGCGGTTGCCGATTTTGACGGGCTCCTCGGCACGCCGTACTTCGATGCCCTGCGTCGCAAGATTTCGCGCGAGGCGATCGGCGCGCGACGGATCGTGACCCGGCACCAGCACGTACTCGCGAATCGCCGATTTCTCACCTTCGGTGACGGCGCTGCGACGGTATTCGAGAAAGTTACGCACCAGACGCTCACGGTTTTTCGCCGCGGTGATCGCCGTCGTGATCGCCGCGTTGAAGTGGTGCATCACGCCGTCGCGATATGTCAGCGTCGACTCGTCGCTTCGCGCGAACGACAGGCTACGTGCGGAGGCCTGCTCGTAGGTCATGCCGATCGATCCGTGAAAGGTGGGCCACGAGTCGCCGTACCCGGGTAGAACGCGTCGTAGACCTCGCGGATGTAATACAACCAGCCGCGCTCGTCGAAACGGGCGGCGTTGGCGCGGCCGAACAGATCGAAGCCCTCGATCTGGTTCTTGGTCATGTGCGGGTTGAGCGGATCGGCGGGTGGGGCAAAGTAATACGAGTTCTCGCCCCCTTGCTCGTGCAGATCGACGGTCACTTCCGGAAAGTAGTCGCGCATGATCTGCACGCGCCCGCGCGCCTCGGGCTGCGTCTGCGCAAACCAGTCGCGGTTCATATCGAACAGGTAATGGTTCGATCGACCGCCGGGCCAAGGCTCGTCGTGCTCGGCGTTGTAGGGCGTCGGATCCGGCGACATGGCACGCGACTGCAGGTTCTGGAACAGGAACCGCGCGCGGCCATCGGGATTCTGCATCGGATCGATCAGCACGAGAGCGTCACGAAGCACGAGCTCGATGTTCGCGTCACCCTGCGACGCGAGCAGGTGATAGGCCTCCTGCAGCGCGGCGTCCGACGAGGAGATCTCGTTGCCGTGCACGCCGTGCGCGAACCACACGATCACCGGCATCTCGCGCACGAGACGATCGGCGTCACCGTCGGAAAGACCTCGCGGGTCGGCGAGCCGCTTCGCGTCAGCTTTGATGTGATCGAGCTTGGCGATGCGCTCGGGGCTGCCAATCACCATCAGCCAGAGCGGGCGGCCCTCCCAGGTTCGCGCGTATTCGGTCAAGCGCGTGCGGGTGGGAGCCGCCTTCGCGAGGGCCTGGAGATACTGCCCGACCTGATCAGGCGATGAGATCTCCCTGCCGGGATCGTGCCCGACGACCTGACGGAGCGTAGGAACTGTCGGATCGTATTTCGCGCCCGGCCACAGCGGGTCGTCGGTCTGCGCGCCGAGCGAAGCCACGGAGACACGGAGACACAGAGAAAAGACCAAGAGAATTCGAAGATGCATTGTTCTTCCGTAAGCCGCCTGCCCTGAGCGAGCGCAGCGAGTCGAAGGGTTATCTCACCCCATCAAAATACTCGACGATCAGCCGTGCGACCTGACCCATGCGATCCTCGGCTTCGCCATACGGTCCCTCGATCGCGTTCGCAAAAAATGAAATGACCATCGGACCAGAACGTGCGAACACAATCCCGACATCGTTGGCGAGCACGGGCGGAAAATCGCCGGTCTTGTGCGCGACCGGAACGCTCAGAAAGTGCGGAAGACGACGCGCGCCGGCCTGCTGCGCCCGCATCATCCGGATGATGTCGTCGCTGTGGTCGGACGACACGATCTTCTTGCTGTGGATCGCTTCCAGCATCCGCCCGGTCGCACGCGGCGTCATCTCGCCGAGCCAATACGTGCGGTCGGTGTTCGTCTTCTCGTTTGACGCACCCGCCGCGAGCTTGCCGTACTTTGCGAACAGGTCGCCCGTCGTCTGGGTCAGCTTCATCCCGTCGTAGCCCTGCTCATTGAGCCAGGCATTGACCCGCGCAACGCCGCCGACTTTGCCGATCGCGAGGTCGGTGGCCGTGTTGTCGCTGGTGATGACCATCTGCAGCAGCACGTCGCGCACGGTCGGCTGAAGGCCGGCGTCGTGATAGCGAAAGATGCCGGAGCCGCCTCTTACATCCTCGGGACGAATCGTCACGCGCTCGGTGAGCGACAACTCGCCTTTTGCGGCCATCTGATAGGCAAGCACCAGCACCGGAATCTTGATGACGCTCGCACTGTTGAATGTATCGTCCGCACGAACCGCCGCTTCCTCGCCCGTCGTCAGGTGTTTAACCCAAAGGCCGGCGCGCGCCGGGAACCGTGCCAGCTCCGCGTCGAGCAGCTTCTGCAGGCCCGACGGGTTCTGCGCGGCGGCGGGGGACGCCAGGACGGCGAGCACGAGGACACCCAAAAACGCCGCGAGCGTGCGCGTTCTGTCCCTCATCATCCGTGATAGCTTAGCTGCTTCCAGGCCGTCTGTGTCTGCATGCCACTCGCACCCGGTACCCGGATCGGCACGTATGAGATAGTCGCCGCCCTTGGGGCCGGCGGCATGGGCGAGGTCTATCGCGCCCACGACGTGCGACTCAACCGCGAAGTCGCCATCAAGATGCTCCTCTCGGGCGTCGCCGCGGACCCCGAGTATCTGGCGCGCTTCGAACGCGAAGCGCAGACGCTCGCCGCGCTCAATCATCAGAACATCGCGCAGATTTACGGGGTCGAGGAAGCGAGCGGCGGCCTTGCCTTGATCATGGAGCTCGTCGACGGGCCCACGCTCGCCGACGGCCTCGCGCGCGGTCCGATGCCGTATCAGCACGTGATGTACATCGCGCTGCAGCTGGCGGCGGCGCTCGAATACGCGCACGAGGCCGGCGTCATCCACCGCGACCTCAAACCCGCCAACATCAAGTTACGTCCGGACTTCACCGTCAAGGTGCTCGATTTTGGGCTCGCCAAGAAGCTGCCAGGGCAACACACCGACGAGGAAACGGCGAAGTTTGCCACCTCGTTGACGATCGCCGGTACCGTGTTCGGCACGCCGGGCTACATGGCTCCGGAACTGCTCCGCGGCCGCGCCGCTGATGTGCGCTCCGACATCTTTGCGTTCGGAGTCGTGCTGTTCGAGCTCCTCACCGGCCGGAATCCGTTTCAGCGCCCGTCGATCTTTGAAATCGCCGAAGCGATTCTCAACGCGGCACCTCCGACCTGGCCGACAACGCCGCTGCTGATTCCCGACAGCCTTCGCTATGTCGTGTCGAAAGCGATCGCCAAGGACGTTACGGAGCGCTATCAAACAATCTCCGAGATGCGGATCGATTTATCCGTGTGCCTCGGCGAGGCGGACCTGGCGACACAGCCCCCGACGGCTTCGCCGGCCGAGCGGCGGATTGCCCGCGATTCCTCTGTCCGCGAAATTGGCAGCGCGGCTGCAGTCGTCGAGCTTCGGGACCGTGTCGGCGCCGTCATCCGCACTGGGGCAGATGCCGGCGCCATCGCGCACTTCGGGCGGCACTCCGTCTGGCGATGTGGTTCTGCCGACAGCAGGTACGCGATGGGTACCCGCTCTGCTCGGTGCGCTCGCGACGGTAGCGCTTCTCGCCGTCGCCGCTCTCGGCGTCTGGCAGTTCACACGCGAGACGACTCCGACGCTGCCGCCGGCCGAGGTCAAGCACACGCAGGTCACGTTCGTGGGCAACGTCCGCGGCATCGCATTCTCTCCCGATGGCCGCACCGCCGCGTACGCGACGACCGGCGCCGACGGTCGGGTCATGGTGCGCGACATTTCCGGCGGTCAGGCACTCGAAATCTGGCGCGGCGACATCGTCGTGGAAATTCAGTGGATGCCCGATGGATCGAGCGTGGTGGTGAGCGGCATTCAGAACGATCGCATCGGGCTCTGGGTGGTGCCGAGGCTCGGGGGCCCTGCGCGGAGCCTGCCCGCGCGCGGCGGGCACGTCGCGGTTTCGCCCGACGGCCAGTATCTGGCGCTCGCGATGCAGAACACGCAGGGATTCCGGGTTTTTCCGTTGGCGGGAGGCGCCGACCGAAACATCAAGCTGGACGGATTCCGCTGGCTGCTCGGCCTCGATTGGGGCGCACGAAGCAATCGGCTCGCGGTGCTGACGCAGGCCGACGACGCCACGACGACGGTCTGGACGATCGCCCCGGATGGCAGCGACAAGCGACGACTTCACACGGAAAAGAACCTGGCCTCAATCCGCTGGTCACCCATCGACAATGTCGTCTACGCCATTCGCGCCAGAAACGAGGTCGCGGAGGTGATTCGTCTTCCCGATCGTGAGAATGGCGGCGAGCCGGAGGCGATACTCACGGGCCTTCCCTGGGATTCGGCCGATCCGTATCAGCGGCAGGGAAGCCTCTCGACCGACGGGCGCCGGATGCTGTTCGTCCGGGGGTACGCGTATGCCAACCTCTGGAGCCTGCCGGTGGGGACCGCACCCGTGCCGACGCCGATCACCCAAGGCACCTCGCGCTACGGTCGGCCTCGCCTCTCGCCCGACGGCAAGTGGATTGCGACATCGCTCGGCACGGCGACGAAATCCGCCATCGTCAAAATTCCGACGAGCGGGGGCGATCCGATACCGGTCACCTCCGGTGATGCGGCGGACACCAATCCTTCATGGTCCCGCGACGGCAACCAGATCGCGTTTCTGTCGGTGCGCGCTGATATGCCACGGATCTGGGTGGTTGATCCCGACGTACGCTCGGCGGCAGAAATCAAGGACAGCATCGCCGAAACACAGGGCGAACTCGGGATGGACTGGCTCGCTGATGGTCGTCTGCTGTGGCCCGTGCCGGGTTCCGAGAACTACGCCATTCGCGACCTGAAGTCGGGCAAAGAGGAGTTGCTGCTGCCGCAACCGAAAGACCGCCGCGAATCGACAGGGTGGCTGACCGATCTGCGCGTCTCGCCCAACGGCAAGCAGCTCGCGGTGTTGGTGGAACCGTCCGGGCGACACCGAAGATGGGTTGTGGGTGCTCGATTGGCCATCGCGGGACGCCCGCATGCTGGTTCCGGGCGACTACTATCCAGCGGGATGGTCCCCTGACGGCCAGTCGATCTTCGGCTTCGAATATTTGGGGCGTCGGCTCGTAAGGGTTTCCACGGCGTCGCGTAAGGCGCAACCCATTGGAGCTTTCCCGCAAGGCGCAGTCGAGGGTTGCGATGTCTCGCCGGATGCCAAAACTGTCGTCTGCGCCGTGCGAGAGACAAAATCCGACGCATGGCTGGTCGAGAACTTCGATCCCAAAGCGCCCGTCAACTCCACTAAATAAATGCGCGCCGGCTGTTGCTAGCCCGGCTATCCCGCGTTAGCATCGCTTCTCGCACATTTTGTTTCTCCAGTCGATCGCCCCACCCGGCAACCGGAGGCCCCCGTGAAGGTAAACGTCCGTCTCGGCGCGCTCGCTTTATTCCTCTGTCTTGTTTCCGTCATCCCCACCCCTGCCGCCGCACAGGAAGGCGGCGTCATCGCCGGCACCGTGAGCAGCGGCGGCACGGGCGTCGGCGGGGTTACTCCTTTACGTCTTCGACAGCGACGGCCAGTGCACGCCGGTTCCGGCTCTACCGACGAGACAGGGCATTATCAAACAACCGGCCTTCTTCCTGGCACCTACTACATCGCCACATATGCCACATATAGCGACAAGCATCTGATCGACGAGCTTCATAGCAACATTCCGTGCCCCTTCTTCATCTTGCTTGGGCCGAGCGGAAGCTGTGACCCGACGACCGGTCAGGCTGTCACCGTCACCAACGGAGGTACCACGCCAGTCAATTTTGATCTTGTCCCAGGGGCACGCATCGGCGGTGTGGTTACCGACGCCGCCACTGGATTACCAATCGAATCTATCTACATCTACGTGTATGACCCGAGCGGGAACTTGGTGGCGTTTGCGACGACGAACGCTGCTGGCCAATACGTGACGCGGTCGGGCCTCTTGCCCGGCACGTATCACGCGTTCACCTTCAGCGTCTTCGGCCACGTGAACGAGAACTGGGATGACATTCCGTGCGCCGCTTTTTGTTATCCCGCTGGCGGCACACCGATCGTCGTCGGCGCGCAGGAGAACCGATCCAACATCAACTTCGCGCTTTCGTCGGCGGCTGGGGGAACCCTCTCCGGCACGGTGCGTGCGGCAGGCTCCAACGCGCCGATCGCGAACGCGCGCGTCAACGTCTACGACACGCTCGGCCGGTTCGTCACTTCCGCAATCACCAACGCCGCCGGCAGCTATACGATCCCTTTGCGCCCGGGGACCTATTTCGTGATTGGGTCGGCCGACGGGTTTCTCAAGGAACAGGTGGTGACACGCGGTACGCTTGTCACCATCTCGTCCGGCGGCACCTCAAACGCCGACTTTACGCTGACGCCTGGCGGCCGGATCTCGGGGGTGGTTCGCGACGCGACGGCGCGCCTCTCGCGAATACCGCGATCGACGTGTATTCGGCCGACGGCCGCACCCTCGTTACCAGCACGGTGACCAACGAGCGTCGGCCAGTACATCACCGGCGACGGTCTTCCCGAGCGGCAATTACCTGCTTCGGACGCGCAACTCCGCGGGATTCATCGACGCGAGCAGGCCGGTAACGATTGCTGGTCCCGGAACGCTTGACGGGATCGATTTTGCGCTCGCAAGCGGTGCCAGGATCTCGGGCACCGTTCGTGACGCGTCCACAAGCGCGCCGCTCGCGGGCGTCTCTGTCCTGCTGTTCGACGCGGCAGGCCAACAGTTGGGTCTCACGGCACAAACAAACAGTTCCGGAGCAGTTCGTGTTCGGCGCGGCGCTGCTGCCTGGAACGTATTACGCGGCAACGAACAATCAGATCGGTTACATCGACGAGGCCTACGACAACGTCATGTGCGTCCAAGCCAGATGCGATGTGACGGCCACCACGCCCATCGTCGTGGGCACGACTCCGATTGGAAACACCAACTTTCAGCTGTCGCCGGGAGGGCGGATCAGCGGCGAAGTGAGAGGAATCAGCAGCACGATCCCGGCCCCGGGGATCGCGCTGGCCAACGTGACCGTCGAAATCTACGGCGCCAACGGCCTGTTCATCGGCACGGCGACCACCAACGCCAGCGGCGTCTACACCGTGCAGGCGGGTCTGCCAGCCGGCAGTTACTTCGTGAAAACGGCGAACGGGGAAGGATATGTCGACCAGCTATTCAACGCGAAGACCTGCGTCGACTGTCCCGTCAATCTCGGCGATCCCGTCACTGTCGCCGTCGGCGTCACCACACCGAACATCAACTTCACGCTCCAGCGTGGCGGCCGCATCAGCGGCACGGTCTTCGACTCGACCACCAAATTACCGCTTGCCAACGCGCCGGTCATCATCCGCGATGCCACAGGCGCAACCGTCGCGATAATCAAAACCGACAATAGCGGCGTGTACCGCGTGAGTCTGCCCCCCGGTCGCTACTTCGTGCAGACCGGCGGCATTCAGGGCTACACCACTTCGATCTTCAATCCAGCCGCGGCGCTGGACCGCGTGCACGCGCCCGATGGTGGCCGGCCGTCTCCGACGGGCGACTGGGTACCCTCGCCCTCCGACGAAGGCGCGTGCCCGCGCGGTCTGTGCGACACCGGGCCGGAATTTGCGATTGATCTCAACGAAGGCAGCGACAGGACCGCGGCCAACATGAGCGTGACAGCCTGCCCAACAGCAGCGTCCATGGCGATCACGCCGACGTCGCTGCCGGTTGGCACGCCGGGAGTGTTCTACTCGCAGGCTCTGACCGCAACTGGCGGCGCTGCGCCCTACCGCTACGTCGTGACTGACGGCGCGCTACCTCTCGGTCTCTCGTTGAACCCGGACACCGGCGTGATATCCGGCACGCCGACCACGTCGGGATTCTCGACGTTTACGGTTTCGGCATCCGACACCCCAGGCTGCTCGACGGCGCGTGCGTTCACGATGACGATCAGCAGAAGCGGGCTAGGGTTGCCAGGACCTCCGCTGAATCTGGCCGCATCGGTGGAAAACTTCCGCGGACGGTTTACGTGGACTCCTGGGCTCACCGGCGGCGAGGCCACGACGTATCGCCTCGAAGTGGGTACACGCCCTGGAGGTACCCTCGCGGCGTTCGAGACCACGGACGCGACGCCGTCGTTCGAAATCCCGGTAACATTCCACCCGGCGAGTATTGGGCGCGGGTGCGTGCTCGCAACGAGTTCGGACTCGGCGAGCCGCTTGATGAATACCGCCTTGCTCGTCACGGCGACGGGCTTCTCGCCGCCAGGCGCACCGGTCAATCTGGCTGCGGTGATTGCGAACAACGTGCTTACGGTGACGTGGGATCCGGGTCCGGGCGGGACTCCGGCAACGGGCTACATACTCGAAGCCGGCACGGCGCCAGGACTGTCGAACATCGCAGCGCTCGATCTCGGCAACACGCGCACGTTCAGCTATACGGGCGTGCCAGCGGGTGTCTACTACCTTCGCGTGCGCGCCTACAACGTCGCCGGCGCCAGTGATCCATCGCGCGAGCTCGTGCTGAACGTGGGCAACTTGCCGGCCGCGCCCGGAGTGCCGCTCGCGTTGTCGCGCGTGGTGAGTGGATCGACCGTGACGCTCAATTGGCTGCCTCCGGCGGACGGCGGCGCGCCGACCAGTTACATCATCGAAGCGGGAACGGCTCGCGGACTCTCGAATATTACGGCCTTCGACACCCGCAGCCCGACGCCGTCCATGCAAGTCAATTCGGTGCCGCCGGGTGCCTATTGGGTCCGGGTTCGAGCCCGCAACGCGCAAGGCATCGGCAGCGTCACACCGGATATTCGACTGGTGGTGCCTTAATAGGAGCCCGGGGCTCAACCCCTGCCGCCGTGATACGCTCGTGTCCTGCGCCAGAACGGACATGATTCGTGTACCTAAAGACAGCGCTGCTCGTCGCCAGCCTGATGCTGGCGGCGTGCAGTTCAGACTCGGGCCCCGCACCAACGCCGATTACACCTAGCCCGCCGACGTCAGCGCCTCCGACGGGCCCACCGACGATCACGATCACGGCGACCGGCGTGTCGCCCGTAGAGGTCACGGTCGCGAGTCGGCGGTCGTGTGACGTTCATCAACGGCGATGCACGCGCGCACGAGCTCTGGGGCGGCCCGGATCACGAGCACCGCGATTGTCCGCAGGTGGATGAGGCGGGATTCCTCGTGCCCGGCCAACGCCGCGACTCAGGCGTGTTCACGCAGCCGCGAATCTGCGACTTCCACGATCATACGAACGTCGGAAATCCCGCCTATCAGGGCCGGATCATCGTCCAGTGAGGCGCTGGAGCGGTGCAGCCATGGCGCTGGGGGCGATCCTTGCCGCATCGACGGCGGCGGCGCAAGATCACGCGCAACATCAAATGCCAGCGCCGTCACAGGGCGGGTGGCAATGGCGCGCCGAGGGTGCGGCGTTTGTCGGCTTCAACTATCAGCATCGCAAGTTCACCGACTTCGATGAGTGGGAATCGCAAAACTGGATCATGGGCAGCGGCGAGCGGCCCCTCGGCACCGCGCGTTTGCGGCTGATGTCGATGCTCTCGTTCGAGACGTTCACACTGCGCGATATCGGATCCCCGCAGGTGTTTCAGACTGGCGAGACGTTTCAAGGCACCGCGTTGATCGATTACCAGCATCCGCACGATCTCCTGATGGGACTCGGGGCCGAATTGCGGATACCGACGGGTCGCGTCACGACGATCCTCGGCGCGGACATCGTCGGATCGCCGACGCTGGGGCCGCCGATCTTCATGCATCGGCCGTCGGCTCGTGACAACCCGCAGGCGCCGCTGTCGCATCATCATCTCGATTCAACGCACATCACACCTGGCGTGATTCGCGGCGGCGTCGAGGTGCAGGGCTTCAGACTCGAGGGGTCGGTGTTTCAGGGGCGCGAACCGGACGAAAACCGTCTCGATCTCGATTTGGGCAGGCTCGATTCCTATGCCACGCGACTGTCGTTTACGCGAGGCCCGTGGTACGCGCAAGCGTCGGCCGGATGGCTCAACGAGCCGGAGGCGGTGACGCCGTTCGATGCGACGCGGCTGACGGCATCGGTTGCGTATACGCGCGGCGACGAGCGTCGCGCGATCGCATGGATGGCCGCCTTTGGTCAGAATCGCGAGATCCACGGCAACCTCGAAGCGTATCTGCTCGAGGCCACGCTGCGAACGAGCGTCCGCGACTCGTTCTACGCACGATTGGAATCTGTCGCCAAGGACATTCTCGATGTCGGATTTCACCCGGTGAACACGTTTCATCCGCATCGGCAGTCGCAGGTGGGCGCTGTCACGGTCGGCTATATCCATGACGTGTGGCGACCGAGGATTGGCGCCTTCGGGCTTGGCGCGGACGTCACCGGGTATGGTGTTCCGGCGAACCTGCAAGAAGCGTATGGACGGCCGTGGTCGGTGCACGCGTTCCTGCGTTACCGCGGGAGTGCCGGCGCCGCGACGCGCACAACACGTGCATTGATCGCGGACACGAGCGCGGGGCTAAGCCGGGCGCGACAAAACTCACCGACCCGCCCACCCGACCGACCAGACCCACCCGACTACTTTTTCAACTCGATCATCTCGACTGCGGCAAGGAGCGCCATCGCCCCGCCGCGGTCGTCCGCACCATTCACCGCGGGTCGATTGAGGTAGTACTCCTTCGTCGGCCCCGCGCCGGTGCCGGCGCACACGTCCTTGACCGTGCCATCGTCGTTGACGCGCGCGGCCACTGCCTTCCATCCGCGCTCGATCACCGGCACCATGTCGTTTGCCGAGCCACCCGCGCGACACGCCGCGTGCCATCGCCGCAACGGTCATCGCCGTTACGGTGAGCTCGCGATAGCTTGCCGGCTCGTCGACGACCTGCCGCCAGGAGCCGTCATCCGATTGGTGCCTGACGAGCGCGCGTATGTGTTTGCGGTAGATGTCGAGCACGCGCGGACGATCCGACCAACTCTCCGGCAGGTAGGTGAGGGCCTCGGTGAGTCCCAGCAGCGCGAAGCCGTTGCCGCGTCCCCACGCATGCGGTCCGTCGAGGGCATGAATGAAGAGTCCGTCAGGGCGCTGGAGCTTCTCCGCGTAGGTCGTGAGGAGGCGGCCGACCGCCTGCGCGTAGCGATCGTCTTTGGTGCGCGCACCGACGCGCGCGAGAAGCGACGTGGCCATGAACATGTCGTCGGTCCAGTGACGCGGAAATTTGACGCTGTCGTTCCATTCCCCTGCGCAGATCGAGCGGCCGGTCGCGGGCGCCGTCGAGGAATCCGCGAGGATGAAATCGGCGGCCTTCTTGGCGAGCGCCGCCGCGTCGTCGTTGCCTTCGAGTTCGCCCAGATCGGAGAACGCGAAGTGCCCTGCCAGGCTCGTCAACTGATACGGTTCGGCGATCGCGGGCTTGGCACTCGCGAGAAACGGCTGCATGTCGCGCCGCGGCTTGTCCTTCCACTTGTCGTCGCCGGTGAGCCGCGCGAGGCGAAGCGAACTCGACCAGGCGACGGCCGGGATGTAACTCATGATCGGGCTCTCGGGATAACGCGTCGCCAGCACGCGCGCGATATCGAGAGGCGTGCGCTCGGCCGGCGCCGGTTGACGCGCGTCGACCGCCAAGCCGCAGATGACGCAGATGACGCAGATGGCACAGATGGACCGTTGGATCGTGGTGAGCATCGATTACTCTTCCATGCGCTCGGGCGTATCGCACATGCGGGTTGACCGCGTTCGGAAATCATAGCCAGATGTTTTTCGTTCGAGCTGACCAAGGCCCTGTCCGACGCGCCCCGGCGTGTCGATGAGGACGATGTTAGCCAAGATTTAAAACGTCATCTGCGTCATCTGCGTCATCTGCGGCTCTTTATCTGCGTTCATCGGCGGCTACAGGCCCGTACCGCTCCGCGTCCCACTCGATGCCGAGTTCGCTCGGCGGCGCCATGTAGCCGAGCAGCGCTGAGGCCGCCACGACCGAGGGACTGGCGAGAAAACCCTCGCCGCCGTATCCCATCCGGTTCTGCCAGTTTCGATTGAACGAGGTGATCGCCCGCTCGCCCTTTTCGAGTGCGTCTGGACCCTGGCCGAAACAGGGGCCGCACCAGGAGCGGCGAATCTCGCCGCCTGCCGCGCGAAACACGTCAGCGATCGATTCGCCACCGAGGCGCGGATCGGGCCGCTCAATCTGCAGCTTGACCCCTCCCGATCCCGGGAACACGACCAGCTCTTTCACCGCTTTGTTGATTCCCTGTTTACGAGCCGCCACGAGCACCAGCGCCGCCGACAACAGGTCGTCGTAACTCCCGTTGGTGCACGAACCGATCATCGCTTTGTCGAACGTGATCCGCTCGCGCGCGACTTCGTCGGCCGGAAACGCATTACCAGGGCTGAACGGCTTCGCGATCATGGCCGTGACTTCGCCGAGCGCCAGCTCCTCGTCGATCTCGAACACCGCGTCCTCTCCGCATGCAATCCGCGGGTACGGCAAATCGGTGATGCCTTTCGAGCGGTACCAGTGCGTAGGTCATCGTCATCCGCCGCGAAGATGCCGTTGAGCGCCTCCGCCTCGGCCATCATGTTGGCAATCGTGTTGCGGTAGGCGATCGGCAATTGCTTGTCGCCGTCGACGAGCTCCACCGACATGCCTTGAGACTGCTGCGCGCCCCAGCGGCGCAGGAGCTCGAGGACGATGTCCTTCCCCGTCACCCAGGGCCGCAACCGTCCCGTGAAGCGCACGCGGCGTTGCCGCGTCATCGTGAAGTAGATGTAGCCGGTCGACCAGCCGAATCCGAGTGTCGTCGATCCGACGCCCATGCCGACCGCGCCGTACGCGCCGTAGGCGCGCGAGTGCGAATCCGCGCCAGGGATGAACTGACCGGGAAAGACCAGGCCCTGCTCAGGAAAATAAAAATGGAAAATGCCGTCGCCTGGCGTCGCGTAATACGGCTTGCGGATCTCGTGCTGCTCCGCGAACTGGTGGCCGATGAGCGTCTGCTTGTCGTCGTCTTCCTTGCCGGTGAACACGAAATGATCGTTGGCGACCGCCGCATGTCGCGGATAGATGGCGTCACCGCCGGTGATCTGGTTGAACGTGTGGATGGCGAACGGTGCGGTGCCGTCGGATCCGGGCAGGAGGTCGGCGTACACGCGCACCGTGGCGCCGGGTTTGAGTGCCGCATCCTTGTCGACGCGGTGGGCCCAGATGATCTGTTCGGTTGTCGACATGCGCCGTGCGAGGTCTTCGCCGGCCCAGGTGATCTGCGGCGTGCGTTCGGTCGCGGAGCGGAACTCGCGGCGTCCGGTGGCAAAGATGCCGCCGCTCTTGCGAAGTTCGTCTTCCTTGTCCGTCAGCCGGACGGGGTCGTAGGTCTTGCCTTGCGTCACATTGGTGATGCGGCGCGAAATCGGCTCGAAGGTGAATTCGTCGCCGTCACGGGCATCGGCGACGGCTTCTGGACTCTGCACCACGTGAAGGCCAAGGTTGAGGGCGTTGCGGCGGAAGATGTCGCCCATGTTGTTGGCGCAGATGATCACCATCTCCAAGCCAACTTCTTCGGCAATCGCCTTGAGGCCGGCAGGAGACATCTCGCGTGACGACCCAATCGCAAACCGATCACCTGCGATCACAAACGTCTCGCCGGCGTGCACGCGGGCGCGGAAATCCGGCATCAAATAGCGAAACGCACCCGCCTTCCAGCGCTCGTCCAACGTGGCGAGGCTCTCGGAGACACAATCGGTCGCGGGCGTAATCTGATCGGTGTCGATCGCATCCAGCTTCTTGTCCGGTTGCCGGGGATCCCAGAAAATCAACGCACGGCCACGCACCACACGACCACTGGTGGGATCGACAAGATCGCTCGGCCGCGGACCCGGCAAGTCGGCCGCCCTGATGCCAGGCTTCAAGACTGCGGGTGCGGCGATCTGCATATCAGATCGATCATAGCAGGCGACTCCGGACCTGGATCCCTGACCCCTGACTCCTGAGTCCTGAGTGCCCTGATCCGTCCCGATCCCTGATCGCTGATCGCCTGATCCCTGATCCCGATCCCTGATCCCTGATCCCTGACACCTGACACCTGACCGCTGATACCTGCTAAAGTCTGCCGACCAGGAGGGATCATGCTGGGCAAGAAGCTACTCGCCGTGTTCGTGGTGTCGGCCATCGCCGCGTCAACGACCATCGCGCAGGAGAAGATCGACAACGACATCGAGTGGAAGATCCGTCGCGAAGCGACGGAGCACTCGCAGATCCTCAACACGCTGCACATGCTCACCGACGTGCTACGGGCCGCGCCTGACCGGGTCGCCGAACGCCGAAGGCCGCGGGAATGGGTCGTCCAGCGCACCACCGAATGGGGCCTGAAGAACGCCCATCTCGAACCCTGGGAGTTCGGTCATCCGGGCTGGCTCAACGAGCGGACCGTCCGCATTCATCACGACCCGGTCAAGGACTCGCTCGTCGTCGAGGCGCTGGCGTGGACGCCCGGCACCAACGGGACGGTCACGGCGCCGGTGATCCAGCTCGAGTCCCCGGCGCGCGTGACGAAGGAACAGCTGACCGCATTCTTCGACGGCGAACCGCGCGAAAGTGAAAGGCAAGATCGTCATGGTCGGCGCGCCCACCAAGGTGGCCGGTGACGCATCGTCCAGCCGTCGATGCGCCGCGACGATGCCGAGTTGCGGACGCAGTTCGATCCCACGACCGGCGCCGGCGCAGGGTGGACCGCCGGCCGCGGCAACCGCCGCCGGCCGCCGCCGGACCGGAATCTTGTACCGGCCAACCAGGTCGCGGAGCAGCTCGATCAGTTCCTCGTCTCCGCCGGCGCCGTCGCGCGCGTCAACGATGCCGGCCGCGATCACGGCCAGATTCGAGCGTTCAACAACCGCACGTTCGACGTCGCGAAGGCGGTGCCGACGGTGGTGCTGCGCAACGAAGACTACGGTCGCCTCTCGCGCCTGCGTGGCCGACGGCTCCGAGGTGGAACTCGAACTGAACATCGTCAATCGCACCTACCCGGAGGGGCGCACGTCCTACAACGTGGTGGCGGAGATTCCGGGCACCGACAAGGCGCAGGAAGTGGTGATGCTCGGCGGCCACCTCGATTCGTGGCACGCGGCAACCGGTGCGACCGACAACGCGATTGGCTGCGCGACGATGCTCGAAGCCGATTCGCATTCTGCAGGCGATTGGCGTGAAGCCGCGCCGCACGATCCGCGTGGCGCTGTGGAGCGGCGAAGAACAGGGGCTGCTCGGATCGCAGGCCTACGTGAAGGAACACTTCGGCATGGTCGAGAATCCGAAGCCGGAGCACGCGAACTTCGCCGGCTATTTCAACATCGACTCCGGCACCGGCCGCGCGCGCGGCATGACCGTTTTCGGCCCGCCCGAAGCGGCCGCCGCGATCCTGCGCGAGGCACGCGACCGTTCGCGGACAACGGCGTGATGGGCGCGACGAGCACGCTCAGCCGCCGGCGCGGCGGGTCCGATCACACGTCGTTCAACGAAGCCGGGCTGCCAGGCATCGGCGTGCAGCAGGATCCGATCGAATACGGCACCTACACCTGGCACACCAACCTCGACACCTACGAGCGCGTGATCGAAACCGACGCGCAGCAATCGGCGATGGCGATTGCCGCCGCGGTGTATCACCTCGCGATGCGCGACGAGAAGTTGCCGCGGCTGACGAAGGAGCAGATGCCGGCGTTACCCGCGACGAGCACACAATAACGCAGTTTCCAGTTGTCAGTTTCCAGTTCAAAGTTCAGTTCCCAGTTGGTCGGCCCATGGTTGATCGTTGAACACGGCATGCGGCACCGGGCAGTCAACTTTGAACTGGGAACTGGGAACTGGAAACTAATATCGAGGCGATGTTCCGCGAGGAGTTAAAACCGATGCTCCGGTTAGCGGGCCCGGTGATTGCCGCCGAGCTCGGATGGATGGGCATGGGTGTCGTCGACACGATCATGGTGGGGCCGCTCGGTCCTGCCGCGATCGGCGCGGTTGGAGTCGGCAACTCAATGCATTTCGCCCTGGCGATCTTCGGCATGGGGTTGTTTCTCGGCCTCGACATGCTGGTTTCGCAGGCGCTCGGCGCGGGAGAGATCGACGAGTGCGCGCGATGGCTCAAACGCGGGGCCTTCCTGGCGGGGGTGCTGAGCGCGCCGTTCATCTTGATCGGATTCGCCGTGCTATACGCGATTCCGGTTCTCGGTTTCCACCCGCAAGTCACGCCGCTTCTCACGTCTGTACTTCGGCGTGATGCTGTGGAGCACGCCGTTTCTGCTCTTCTACGCAGCCTTCCGCCGTTTTCTGCTCGGCATGCACAATCCCAAACCGGTGATGGTGGCCCTGGTGAGCGCCAACGTCGTCAACGCGGTCGCCAACTGGGCGTTGATCTATGGAAACGCGGGATTCCCGGCGCTTGGCGTGGCCGGTTCGGCGTGGGCGACGCTGGTATCGCGCTTCTACATGGCGGCGGTCCTGCTGCTCACGGTCATGCGCCAGCCGCAAGCGCCGGGAGCATGGTTCGATCGAGCGGCGATGTGGCGACTGCTGGCGCTCGGCTTTCCCGCCGCGTCGCAGATCACGTTGGAGGTTGGCGTCTTTGCGGCGGCATCGGCGCTTGCCGGACAGCTGTCACCGATCGCGGTGGCATCACATCAGATTGCGCTCAACATCATCGCGGTTGCATTCATGATCCCGCTCGGGTTCTCGTCGGCCGCCGCCGTGCGTGTCGGCCATGCGGTCGGCGCAGGCGACGCACGCCGTGCCGCCGCCGCCGGATGGATGGCGATCCTGCTCGGCGTCGGGTTCATGGGGTTCACCGCGATTCTTTTCCTGGTGATGCCACACGCGCTCATCGGACTTTTCTCGCGAGAGCAGGACGTGCTCGCCCTCGGCTCATCGCTCCTGCTGGTCGCCGCCGTCTTTCAATTATTCGACGGCCTGCAGGGCGTTACGACCGGCGCGCTCCGAGGGCTCGGCGACACCCAGACGCCGATGATCACCAACCTCGCGGGTCATTGGTTTTTCGGCCTGCCCGTGGGTTACACGTTGTGCTTCGTGCTTGGTTTCGGCGTCCTCGGACTCTGGATCGGCCTGTCGGTTGGACTCATCGTCGTCGGCGTTATCCTACTCGGCGTCTGGACACGAAAAATGCGCGCCTTCGCCGCTACACACGCGACCCAATTGCAACCCGCTGCACACGCATCTGTGTAATCGCTGATACCTCATCGCGGCCCACGCTCACATGTCTTCCTGATACCTGATATGATCCCGGTCGAGGCAAAGGGTGCCCCATTGTCGCTGCGGATCGCATCCGGCAGACCAACCGCTCTGAACAGCGTGCGAAACACCGGCTTCGCGCCCGCGACCGCCACCGAGCGGAGGCCGTGGCACACCAGCAGACTGCGGCTGAAGTGATCCGTGACGGTCAGGGGATAACAGTAGCAACCATCACCGGTTCTGAACTGCCCTTTGAAATCCACGGGCCACACCTGGTTCGGGCGCTCGGTGTGGAGCGGGGTCACGCCGGGGTGCGTCCACTTCCGTCGGCGTCGATTCTTGTGGAGCAACGCGTGCCGATCGAGGATCTCATTGAAGGTACTCCGCGCCGGCCAGGGCCGTGTCGGATACCGCGTGCGGAGCACCTGCCGGAGCTTCTTGGCGCCCCAGCCGTACTACTGGCGCGCCGCGACAATCAGCGCCTCGACATCAGCGCCTGTCCGGTGGGGACACTGATGCGGGGCGTGGCTGCGGTCGGCGAAGCCCCCGCCGCCCTTCCGACGCGCCAGCCATTTATAGCCCGTCGGTCGGCTCACGCCGTACCGCTCGCAGAGCTCGGTCATCGACCAGTGGCCGCTCTCACAGTCGCGCACAAAGCGAGCCCGTTCATTCAACAGATTCGTTTCCATCCAAGGCATCTCCTTGGTGTAAACGATCCTGCCGGACTTGTGTCACCCATCAACCCGGTCTATACCTACCTGGCACCTGACACCTGACCCCTGACACCCTGACACCCTGACACCTGATGATCAACGATTCCCACGTCCACTTCTTCTCGCCGCATTTCTTCGACACGCTGGGCGAGCAAAAGGGCTTGCCGGCCGAGGGCCGCGCCGCGCACGTCGTCCAGACGCTCGGCTGGGAAGATGCGGCATCCGCCGAGACGCTTGCCGACCGATGGGTCGGAGAGCTCGACCGTCACGGCGTCAATCGCGCCGCTCTCATCGCCAGCGTGCCGGGAGACGAGGCGTCGGTCGCCGCGGCGGTCGCGCGATATCCGGCGCGGTTTGTCGGGTTTTTCATGCTGGATCCGACTAAAGACGACGCCCTCGATCGCTTGAAGGTCGCGCTGGACGCGGGGTTGCGCGCTGTGTGCCTCTTCCCGGCGATGCACCGCTATTCGGTCCACGATCCACGTGCGGTGGCCGCGTTCGAGCGCGTGGCGGTCCGCCAGGGTGCGGCAGTCTTCGTCCACTGCGGTGTGCTGTCGGTGGGCGCGCGCAAGAAGCTCGGGCTGCCAAGCGCCTTCGACATTCGCTTTGGCAATCCACTCGACTTGCACGCCTCGGCCTTGCGGTTTCCGGCGCTTCCGCTGATCGTGCCGCACTTCGGCGCCGGCCTCCTGCGCGAAGCACTGATGCTCGCGGATATGTGCCCGAACGTGTACCTCGATACCTCGAGCTCGAATGCGTGGATTCGGTTTACGCCGGGCCTGACGTTGGAGGCAGTCTTCCGTTCGGCAGCCTCCGTCGTCGGTACAGGACGACTTCTTTTTGGCACCGACTCGTCGTTCTTTCCACGCGGATGGCAGCGGCCGATCTACGAAGAACAACTCAGCGCGATGCGCCGCGCCGGTCTGACTGAGCTGGAACAGCAGCAGATCCTTGGCGGGACCTTCGAGAAGCTCTTCCCGTTATGAGGCCCGTCCCTCATCTTGCATAGACCTGATCCGTGGCGGATGCGCTCTACAGGCCTGCGCGGCCCGCGCCAGCGTGGTGGAACGTCACCAAGACGATCCTCGAGATTCTCGCGTTCTGGTTTGTCTTTCTGATTGCGCTGCCGATTGGCATCTCGGTGATCGAAGTCGAGCTCGCCATGCAGCGTTTCCCCGGATACCCGATCGTCTCCTCGATTATGCTCGGCGTCTTCTCACTGTTGGGGTTGTGGGCGGCCCTCACACTTGCGATCGCCGGCCGCGGGACGCCGCTGCGCATGGATGAGGCGCGGCGTCTGGTCGTCACCGGACCGTATGCCTTTGTACGCCACCCGCTCGCGATCGCCGCGCTCGGACAAGGCACGGCCCTCGTATTGGCGTTGGGGTCGTATCCAGTAATGGCCTACGTCTTCGCAGCTGGACTGTGGGTGTATTACTACTCGCGACCGCGCGAAGAACGGCACCTGCAGGAACGATTCGGTGATCGCTGGATGGAGTATCAGAAACACGTGCGCGCGTTTCGGCCGCGGCTGAAACCGTATCGACCGACGTAACGGCTTAGGGCGTGCGACTCGGGGCTTGGGGGAACGCTTCAAGCCCCAAGGCTCAAGTCTCAAGCCCCACGCCTCAAGCCTTTACTGTGTTGGTGGCCGGAACACCGCGGCCACCACATCCTTCGCCAGTCCCGCCAGCTTCGCCATCGCGGCGTTGGCTTCCGCCGCCACCTTTGGCCAGAGGGCTTCGAGTTCCTGCTTCTGCCGCATCTGTACCTCTGTCGGCAGAGACGTCGAGCTCATCATGCCGCCTTTGAGCTGACCGATGCGGCCACGGACGTTCTGATTGCCGCCACCGAAGCCGCCTCCACCACCCTGGCCCCCGCCGCCGAGTCCGAGGCGAACACGCACGGCTTCGAGCTCTTTGCGAACGCTTTCGAGCTGCGTTTTAAGCGCGGGCGGAAGCGTTTGACCCTTCGCCTGCTGCTCGATCGATTGGAAGCGCGTCCATGCCTCGTTGACCTGGTCGGCGACCTCGTTGGCCTTCTCCTGTAGCTGATGAAGCGCGATCGTCGTGTCATGCCACGTGCGGCGATCCGTTTCCGTGATTTGAATCGCCGGATCGCCCGTGACCATGACGTTGACGACATTTGCCTCGCGCCCGTCGGCGCTGATGGTCGCCCGATAGGTGCCAGGCAGTACGAAGGGCCCGTTGGTGCCGCCGCCACCGAAGCCGCCGCCACCTCCGCCCGGCGCCCCCGGCGGTTGATTGCGCAGCGGCGCAATCGGGCGATGGCGCAGATCCCACTGCACGATGTTGAGTCCGGCCTTGTTGCGATCCTTGGTCGCGTCCCCCGTCAGCTCGCGCACCACGGTGTTCGACGCGTCGCGAATCGTGACTTTGACGTCTTTGGCCCCGGAGCGCAGCCGGTAGAACAACGCAGCGCCAGGTTGCGGATTCGGTCCGAGGAAGACCCGATCGCCTTCGAAGTTCTTCATCTGATCGTTGGCCTGATTGAACGCGACGGCAGGCGTCGGTTCGAAGACGAACGCGTCATTCGTCTCCGCTTTGCTCCACTGCTGGAACGCCGAGAGATCATCAAGAATCCACAGCCCGCGACCGTGCGTCGCCAGGATCATGTCGTTGTCCCGTGGGTGAAGCGTGATCTCGTAGATCGGCACCGTCGGCAAGTTGGCTTTGACGCGGGTCCACTGCTTGCCGCGATTGGTCGACACCCACAACGCGGTTTCGGTCCCGATGTAGAGCACATCGCCGTTCTTCACATCCTCGGCGATGGTGCGAACGACCTCGCCTTTCGGAAGGTTGCTGGCAATCGACTGCCACGAATTGCCGAAGTCCGTCGTCACGAATGCATAGGTGTTGAAATCGCCTCCGCGGTGGCCATCGAATGTCACATACGCGGTTCCCTCGGCAAAGCGTGAAGGCGCGACGTCGGAGACGTACGTCCATTTCGGGACCCCCGGAACCTTCGCCGTGGCGTTGGTCCAGTTGGCCCCGGCGTCGCGGGAGACGCTGACCACACCATCATCAGATCCGGTCCAGAGGAGCCCTGCCTTGATCGGCGATTCCGCGACCGTCACGAGATTGCCGAACGACGTGACACCGTCGTGCTTGGCGATCTTGATGTCTTCGTCACCGAGTCCCATGATGGCCAACCGGTTGCGATTGGTGTCAGTCGTGAGGTCGCCGCTGATCGCTTTCCACGAGTGTCCGCGATCGGTCGACTTGAAGAGGCGATTCGCGCCGACGTAGATCGTGGCTGGATCGTGCGGGGACATGTGCATGGCCGTGTCCCAGTTCCAGCGCAGCGCCGGCTCACCTTCTGCCGGCTCGGGCCGAACCGTTTTCCGCTCGTTGGTGACTCGATCCACTCGGCTCATGCGGCCGTCTTGCGACTCGCCGTAGACGATGCGAGCGTCGGTCGGATCCTGCAGCGGCTGGAACCCGTCACCGCCGCTGATCACATACCAATCGTCGTTGTTGATGCCGCTGTTGGTGCGAACCGCGCTCGGACCACACCACGTGTTGTTGTCCTGCAGGCCGGCGCAGACGTGATACGGCGTCTGCATGTCGTAGCTCACGTGGTACGCCTGCGCCAATGGCAGATTGTTCATCCACACCCACGTCGCCGCGCGGTCGTGCGAGATGCTCACGCCGCCGTCGTTGCCGATGAGCACCAGGTTGGGATTATTCGGATCGATCCACATCGCGTGGTGATCGACATGGATGTTGCGCGCGCCGTCATCGCGGAACGTTCGGCCGCCGTCGTCGGACACGTGCAGCGAGACACCGAGCACATAAATCCGCGAGTCCGTCTTCGGATCGATGCGCACCTGGCTGAAATACATCGGCCGCGGATTCGTGGTGCTCATCTTGCGCCAATTGGCTCCGCCGTCATCGGAGCGATACAAGCCGCTCTCCGTTTCGTGCTCGACGCGTGCGTAAAGCACGTTCGGGTTGGCACGCCACACGTCCATGCCAATTCGGCCTTTGGGACCCGCCGGGAGGCCATTGTCGATCCTGGTCCAGGTCTGACCCGCGTCGGTCGACTTCCAGATGCCGCTGCCGACACCGCCGCCGTTCATGCCCCACTGCGCGCGCCGGCGCTGATAGGTAGCGGCGTAGAGCACCTTGTTGTTGGAAGGATCCATCACGAGCTCCGTCGCGCCTGTTTCGGCGTCCACCGTCAAGCTCTGCTTCCATGTCTGGCCGCCGTCTGTCGTTTTGTAGACGCCACGATCGCCGCCGGACGCCCACAGATTGCCCAGCGATGCGACATAGACCACATCAAAATCGACAGGGTCGACGATGATCCGCGAAATGGCGGTGCTGTTGCGCAGGCCCATGTTGCGCCACGACTTGCCGCCGTCGGTCGACTTGAAGACGCCGTCGCCCCACGACGAGCTTTGGCGGTTGTTGTTCTCGCCGGTGCCGACCCACACCAGGTTGGGATCGGTTGGTGCGATGGCGATATCGCCGATCGACGCGGTGGACTCGTTGTCGAACACTGGCGTGAACGTGGTGCCGTTGTTCACCGTCTTCCAAACCCCGCCCGTGGCAGCGCCGACATAAAACACAGCCGGGTTGCTTTCGAGCACGGCGAGGTCGTCAACGCGGCCGGACGGCGTGGCCGGTCCGATGTTGCGGAACCTCAACGCATCGAACGCACCGGATGGCGCCTGGCTCTGCGCAGATGCCAACGCGGTACACGCAAGCGCGACAACCAATCCGAGAGCGGTGTTTCTCAAGAACATTCCATCTGCGTTTATCTGCGTCATCTGCGGCCTATTCATTCATCGGCGTCATCTGCGGCCTATTCATTCATCGGCGTCATCTGCGGCCTATTCATTCATCGGCGTCATCTGCGGCCTACTTATTCATCGCGTCATCTGCGGCCTATTCCTTGCCGCCGAGCTCTTCGTACGCCGCGGTCAACACGCCGGCGAGCGTCAGCACCTGCCCGTTGCCGACGTGATCGGGGAAGCCAGGCAGCGTCTGGATGCCGATGATTTCCTCCTTGCTCTGCTTCGCGCGCAGACCTTTTTGCGCGTGTTCGAGCACGGCCGACAGGTAATCCTTGAAATAGAGGAGCTCCTTCGACGGTCCGGTCACCGGCATGCCTGGTTTGGCATGGCCGAAGATGAACGTCGCGTCGCGATGCTTCTTGGCCACCTTGTCGAGCAGGCTGATCCAGTTCTTGACCGATGCGCCGCTCGGCCGATCGACGCGCGGATGCAGTCGGTTGAACATCAGGTCGCCCATGTGCACGACGTTGGCCTTCTCGAAGAAGATCACGGCATCGCCGCCGGTGTGTCCCGGACCGTAGTAGTTCGCCCAGACCTTTTCGTCACCGAGCGTGCGCGACCAGCTTTCGCCGAAGGTCACATCGGCGTAGGCCTGCTGCGCGGCGGTGCCGGCCTTGGCGGTTGTGTCCTTGTGCAGCTGGGCGCAGCGCTCCTGCTGGACGATGCTTTTCACCGCAGCGCGAAACGCGGCGTTGCCGCCTGTGTGATCGCCGTGATAGTGCGTGTTGATCAGCATGTCGACGCCTTTCGGCGACTTGGCCTTGAGGCCCTCGACGCATGCCGAGGCGGTCGCGGGAAATTGCGAATCCACGGCCAGCGCGCCATCAGGCGTCGCCAGCCAGCCGATCGTTCCGCCTTGACCGGTGAAGAAGCCGACGTTGCGCCGGATGTCTTCGAATTTGGTGACGGGCGGCGTGGCCTGCGCCGCTTGACCGAGGAGTGGCACGCGGTAAAGCGTCGCGCCGGTCAGTGCAAGAGACGAGGTGTTCAAGAACTCACGTCGACTGAAAGTCATGGGGTGCTCCGGTCCGTTCACTTCACGTTTTGAAACAAATAGTCTATTGCCAGATTTGACAGCGCACGGACGCCGACCGGCAACGCCGATTCATCCGCAAAAAACAGCGGCGAGTGATTCTGCGGCGCCTTGGTCCAGTCCTGATCGCGAGGCGTCACGCCCAGGAAGAAGAAGATGCCGGGCACCCGCTGTTCGAAGTAGGAAAAATCCTCCGCTGTGCCGGTCAGCGGGGCAATGCGTACGTTGTCTGCTCCGGCGACGCGCGTCAATGTCGGTACCATTCGCTCCGTCAGCTTTGGATCATTGACGGTGACCGGGTACCCAGGGCTGATGATCACCTGCGCGCTGCCGCCGGCCGCTTCTGCGATGTTCCTCGCGATCAGATCCACACGGCGGCGAATGTCTTTTCGCGTCTCTTCGCCAAACGTGCGAATGGTACCTCCGAGCTCGGCTTCCTCGGGGACGATGTTGGACCGTACGCCGGAGTGGAACATCGCGACCGTGACCACCGCTGGGGCCTCAGTGATGTTGACGTTACGGCTGATGATCGTCTGCAGCGCGTTGACGATCTGCGCGCCGATCACGATCGGATCAACACCGCCCCAGGGCACCGCTCCGTGGGTCTGCTTGCCGCGAATCTTGATCGTAAACGAGTCGTTGCTGGCCATGAGCGGTCCGGGGCGGTACGAGATCGAACCGGCAGGACCGGGAAACACATGCAGCCCGAAAATTGCATCCACCTTGGGACTGTCAAGCACGTTTTCCTTGACCATCTGCTCGGCGCCTCCGGCTTCTCCTTCCGGTGGGCCCTCTTCCGCAGGTTGAAAGATCAACTTGACCGTGCCGGGCAATTGGTTGCGCAGCTTGGCAAACACCGTCGCGGCGCCCAGCAGGATCGCCATGTGGTTGTCGTGTCCGCACGCGTGCATGACCCCCACCTGCTGGCCGTTCCACTCCGCCTTGTCGGTCGACTTGAACGGCAGGTCGACCTGCTCGGTTACGGGAAGCCCGTCCATGTCGGCGCGCAACGCCACCACCGGCCCCGGCTTGCCCCCGCGAAGCGTGGCCACGACCCCGTCTTGGCCACGTTGATCGTGACGTCGTATCCGAGCTTTTTGAGTTCCTCGGCGATGACTTTGGACGTGCGGAATTCGCGATTGCCAAGCTCGGGGTGCTGATGAAAATCTCGTCGCCAGGCGACCACCAGTGGGGTCGTTTCCTGGGCAACCCGATCGATGTCGGCGACCAGCGGGTTCGCGGACTGGGCACCCGCTGCGGTCGAAAGACAAACCACCGCGAGGCACGTCAAAGACAGAGAACGGATCATCCGCGCATTCTACCGGACACTGCCATGCTCAATGACTTTCGCCTCGGCGCCCGTATTTTCCGCCGACATGCCGGCCTCGCCTCAGCCGCTGTCTTGTCGCTCGCCTTGGGCATTGGGGCCAACACCGCGATCTTCAGCGTGTTGCACACCGTCGTGCTCAACGCGCTGCCCTACGACGATCCTGAGCGATTGATGATGGTCTGGGAAACCAGCAGTGACAATGCCGAGCGGTGGGTGGCGCCTGCAAATTTCGTCGACTGGCGTCGCGACACCCGCTCCTTCGCGTCGCTCGCGGCTTTCGACGAGTTCGCGCCGACCCTGGTCGGGTATGGCGAAGCCGAACGCCTCCGTGCAGTGGGCGCGTCAGGAACGTTTTTCACGACGCTCGGGGTCACGGCGCACATCGGGCGGACGTTACTGCCGGCAGACGATGAACCCGGCGCGGCGGGAGCCGCGGTGCTGAGTGACGGACTGTGGGTTCGAACCTTCGGCGGATCACGCGACGTGCTTGGACGCAACATCGTGCTCGATGGTCGCAACTACACGATCGTAGGCATCATGCCGCCCGATTTCGAATCACCGCTGGAAAGCGCCGGCATCGAGATCTGGCTGAGCGGCGACCGCGGCGTGCCGCGCACCTTCCCGTTCGGCGGCGATGTCACTGCGGTGCGCGACTCGCACATCATCTACGTGCTCGGTCGGCTCGGTCCTGACGCGTCACGACAGTCGGCGCAACAGGAGCTCGGCGCGCTGATGGTGCAGCTCGCGCGGCAGCATCCAGATACCAACGCGGGCCTCGGCGTGAACGTCGTCTCGTTGCACGAAGCGGTTGTCGGCGACGTACGACCGACACTCGTGCTGCTGCAACTCGCCGTCGGCCTGATGCTCCTGATTGCGTGCGCGAATGTCGCCCACCTGCTGCTCGGACAAGCGGCCCAACGGCAGGGTGAGATTGCGATGCGCGTTGCGCTGGGAGCGGGACGCGCCCGACTGGTGCGGCAGATGATGGCAGAAACGCTGGTGATCGCGGTCCCCGGCGGCGTCCTCGGGCTCGTGCTGGCGCGCTGGGGACTCGATGCGCTCGTGGTGCTGGCGCCGGACACGCTGCCGCGTGTGCAGGCGATCGCGATCGATCCGGTGGTCCTCGCGTTCACGATTGGCGTCACGCTCGCAACTGCGCTCCTGTTCGGGCTCGGGCCCGCGTTTCAGACCTCGCGCGGCGCCACCGCCGCACAGGCCAACCTCCGCGTCGCCGGCGATCGCGGGGTCAAGCGGTGGCATCGCGCCATCGTGATTACCGAGCTCGCAGTCACCCACGTGCTGCTCGTCGGCGCCGGACTGCTGCTGGCAAGCTTCGCCGCCTCGCAACGCGTCGACCTCGGCTTTCAGATCGAGGGGCGTGCCGCGGCCGATTTGAGTCTCGCACCGGATCGGTATCTCAAACCAATCGATGCAAGTGGGTTTCAGATCGAGACGTCGAACAAGATCCGGTTCGTGGAGCGCGTGCTCGTTCAAGTGCGGGCGACGCCTGGCGTGCGCGCAGCGGCGGCGGCCTTTACCTCTCCGCTGACCGGCGCACCCAACCGCGGGATCAGCATTCCTGGACGCCCCGCGAAAGGACCCGGCCTGGAGGATACCTCCGACTTTCAGGTGATCACGCCCGAGTTCTTTCGCGCGGTTGGCGCCACGCTCATTCGCGGTCGCGCGCTCACGGCTGCTGATCAGGCGAATACGGCCCCGGTGGCCGTGATCAATCAGAGCTTCGCTGATCGCTACTTCCCCGGCGAGGATCCCATTGGTCAACGGCTGCAGTTTGCCGGCACAGAACGGCCCGAGATCGTCGGCATCGTCGGGAACATGCGCTACCGCTATGTGGAAACACCCGCTGACCCGACCTTTTACATTCCGATCACGCAGAACACCGAACGCTGGCCGTTCATGTCGTTCACGGTCTGGACCGACGGTGACCCGGCGAGCGCAGGAGCGATCCTGCGCGACGCAATTCGCCGGGCCGATCCCAACCAGGCGGTCACGCGCGTCCGCACGTATGAAGAGATTTTCGCGCGCGCCTTGGCGGCCCGCCGCTTCAATACCACGCTCGTCGCGATCTTTGCCGTTGCGGCACTCCTTCTGGCCGCGATCGGCACCTACGGTGTGATGGCGTACGCGGTGTCCACACGCACGCGCGAGTTGGGCGTGCGCTCGGCGCTTGGGGCGAGTCCCGCCGATCTGATGCGGCTCGTCCTGCGACAGGCGATTGTGCTGACGGTTGCCGCGGTCAGCATCGGTGCGGTCACGAGCTACTTTGCGACGCGGATGATGGCCTCGATGCTGTACCAGGTCGCGCCGCGTGATCCGTCGACCTTTCTCGCCGTCGCGGGTGTTCTCGTCGTCGTCGCCCTGACCGCTACCTGGCTGCCAGCGCGCACCGCCGTCCGCGTGAATCCAACAGCTGCACTGCGTGAAGGCTAGGGCACGGAAGCAGGAGCACGGAAGCACGACCACGGAAGCACGACCACGGAAGCACGGAAGCACGGAAGCACGGAGGCACGGAGGCACGGAGGCACGGAGGCACGGAGGCACGGAGGCACGGAGGCCACGGAGGCACGGAAGCACGGAAGCACGGAAGCACGGAGGCCGGAGGTGCGCGTAAGGTCGCGGCCTTCGGCCGTCTAATCGGGTCGAACAGCGGGCTGGAACGCGTCATGCCCCAATCGAGGCGTGTTCCAGCCAGCTGTTCGACCCGATTTGCGCCGGCGGAGCCGGCGCGACCCAACGCCCTGAGCACGGAGAAGAGCGTCCATGTCGAACGTCCGTCGCGTCCGTCGCGTCCTTCGCGTCCTCTCGCTTACCTTCGTGGCCTTCGTGCTTTCGTGTTTTCGTGGCCAAGCGCTTGGCCGTCCGAACTGCCACTGCTCAGCCTATTTTCCTCCCCAACCACGTGAACGGACCGCCCTCAGGACGGCCCACGTCTTCGCCGGCATAGTGGCGGCTCACCTTGGCGACGAAATCCATTTCACTGAGGACAGCTGCAAGTGCGAGGCGTGACTCGATGATCAGGAGCACGCTGCCGTAGAGCATGAACATCGCCCCGGTGAGGCCGAGGACGACGCCGAGCCAGGTGAAGTTGCGGGCGACGGAAGCTGGTCACCGCAATGGCGACGGTCGTGGCCACGAACGTCCCGAGCGCGGTGTAAAACGCCACCATGGCACGCTGGATCAGGCGCGCTCGCGACATCTGCCGATCGAGCTGCCCGAAAAGCAACGTTTGCCGCTCGGTCGCCATCTCGTCAGCCTCTGGATTACGCGCCAACTCTTCGAACTTTGCAGCCAGAAATCTGACGCGATCGATCACCCGGCCCAGCCGTGTGCCGGTGGAAAAGATCAGTGCGCCGCAGGCGGAGATCAACACGGCCGGCGTGATCATCGCGGTGAGCACGGCGAGTGCATTCGCCGGCGCCTCGAGCCGCGACAGCCAATCCATTCACTAAGTGTATTCCCGCATCGTTCGGCCCGCTTCCGTGCTTCCGAGCGTCCGAGCTTCCATGCTCACGTGCTTCCGTCCTCCGTGCTTCGGTTAGGATCGTGCGCATGAAAGCGATCGTCGTGCGTGGCTTCGGCGGCCCGGAGATGCTGAAACTGGAAGATGTCCCGGATCCCTCACCGGCTGCCGGGCAGGTGCTGCTGCGCGTGCACGCAGTGGGCGTCAACCCGTACGACACGTACATGCTCAGCGGGAATTACGCCACGAAGCCGCCGCTGCCGTACACGCCCGGCGCTGATGCCGCTGGAATCGTCGACCGAGTCGGCGAGGGCGTGACCTCCGTCACACCCGGCGATCGCGTGTACATCGGCGGCACCGCGAGTTACCGCAGCTACGGCGCGTATGCGGAGAAAGTACTTCGCGGAACCGCAACAGCTTCACGCCCTACCCGATCGTCTCAGCTTTGCGCAAGGCGCTGCGATCAACGTGCCGTATGTGACGGCGTGGCGTGCCGTGCACGACCGCGCGCGACTGCAGCCCGGCGAAACCATTTTCATTCACGGCGCGAGTGGGGGCGTGGGCCTGGCCGCGACGCAAATCGCGCATGCCTGGGGCGGTCGTGTGATCGGCACGGCAAGCACGCCCGAAGGGCTCGCGCTCATCCAACAGCAGGGCGCGATCGCATCGCTGAACCACCGCGAAGAGGGGTATCTCGAGAAACTCCAGGAGCTCACCGGCGGCCGCGGGCCGGACGTCATTCTCGAGAGCCTCGCCAACGTCAACCTCGATCACGATCTCTCGGCGGCAGGCCTCGGCGCCCGCATTGTCGTGATTGGCAACCGTGGGCGAACAGAAATCGACGCACGAAAGGCGATGGGCAAGGACCTCGCGGTCTTAGGCATGTCCATGTGGAATATCCCGCGACCCGACCTCGACCGCATTCATGCAGGACTAGTCGCCGGGTTCGCCACAGGTGCCCTCGCGCCAGTGGTGAGCACCGAGCTTGCGCTCGCCGACGCCGCGCGCGCGCACCAACTCGTGATGCGAGCGGGGGCCCGCGGCAAAATCGTGCTGGTCCCATGATTCGAGCGCGGACAGTGGCGCCGCATGCGCTGCCGCTTGGGATCTACGCCGTTCTCACGGTCGCGGTGACGTGGCCGATTGCCATCCATCCTGCCTCGCTCGTGCCGCACGATCTCGGCGACCCTCTACTGTCAACCTGGGTGCTCTGGTGGAACGCCCAGGTTCTGCCGTTCAGCGAAACGTGGTGGAACGGCCCGTTCTTCTTTCCCGCTTCTTCGACGCTGACGTTCTCCGATCACCGTGTCGGGCTCGGGATCATTTCGACGCCTGCGATTCTGCTGGGGGCGTCACCGCTGGCAGCACACAACGCCGTCTTCCTCCTGACATTTTTTCTGTCCGCCGCAGCGGCGTACGCGCTCGGCTTCAGCCTCACGCGCAGTCGCGAAGCCGCGTTCATCGCAGGTTTGGTGTTCGGCTTCAATCCCTACCGGGCCGACCACTTGTCGCACCTGGAGCTACTCGCGTCCTACTGGCTGCCGTGTCACTTCTTTCGCTGCATCGGTGGTCGGTCACGCTCAAAGGCCGTTGGCTCGTCGCGGCGTCCGTCAGCCTGCTGATGCAAGCAGTGACATGCGGGTATTACTTCTTTTTCTTCGGGGTCCTGCTCCTGTTGTGGCTTGTATGGTTCGTGCCGCGATCACTCTCGCTCAAACAATTCCTCGCGCTCGGTTTTGCTCTGGCCGCGCCGTTGATCGTCATCGCCCCGATTCTGCTCCGCTACCGGCAGGCGCACACGTCGCTCGGTCTCTCGCGCACGATTGGCGATATCGAGTTCTTCAGCGCAGACGTGATCGGACTGGCGATCGCGCCCGAGTTGGTGGCGCTGTGGAGTTCTCCTCCCGGATGGATGCGCCCGGAGGGCGCCATCTTCCCGGGCATCACGGCCGTGCTGCTCGTCATCGTTGCCTTGCTGTGGCGGGAGCGCGACGTCGCAGACCAGTCGTTGCGCGTTCACATCGCGCACCGCGTGCTGATCATCCTGAGCGCCACGGCTGCCGTCGTCGCCTTGATTCCTCCGCTGATCGGTCCGGTGGGTTTCGACATCGCCGGAATACGCCTGTCGACGAGCAGTTCGTACAAACCATTATCCGTTGCGCTCCTGCTGGCGATCTGCTGGTTGTTGACGTCGCCATGGGTGCGTCACGCATGGCGGTTGCAAACGCCGCTGGCCTTCTACACCCTGGCGACGATAGCGATGTGGCTGTTTACGCTCGGGCCGACCGCCCGCTTTCTTGGCGAGCGTATTCTCTACAAGGCGCCGTATGCGTGGCTGATGGTTCTTCCAGGCTTCCGCGACGAATTTCGCGTGCCCTCACGTTTCGCCATGCTGGCCGTGCTCACGCTCGCAATCGCCGCCGCCGTCGCGTTTCAAAGGCTGTTCGCAAGCCGTGCCACGCACACCACGGTCGTGGGCGCATGCATTCTTTCCGTCGCCATCGTCGTCGAGAGCTGGATCGAACCATTTCCCGTGGTGCCGGCACCGCGCCCTTAACGATTCCAACCACGGTGCCGGATGATGCCGTGATCGCGGAGTTGCCAGCGGGAGTGTTCGAGGATGCCATCGCGATGTACCACTCGATGCTCCACATGCGCCCGATCGTGAATGGATTCTCCGGATATGACCCGGCGCACTATCAAATCGTGCGGGCGGGATTGAGAGAAGGGTCGGTGCAAGTGTTGTCGCCGATCGCGAGGCACGCCAGCGTGGCGATCTTCGTTCGACGCGACGACGAGTCCGGATTAGTGTCACAACTGAGTCAGGTCACCGGCGCGCGATCGATTCGCCCTCACGCCTTCACACGAAGTGTTGTTGCTTCCTCGCGCCCCGGAGGTTGAATCGGCGACGCGCGTGGAGGGCACGCCATTGCCGATCCGAGGCCTGACGTCACCGATCCACGCGGAAGAGTTGCCTCGCGTGGTCGACGGCTCCCTGGGGACTCGATGGTCGACTGACGTACCACAGCATGGCGCCGAAAGCTTCACCGCTGATCTCGGAGCGGTCTTCGATGTCACGGGCGTGATCTTGGAAGGCGCGATTGTAGGCTTCCCGCGCAGCATCGCTATTGAGCTTTCAACCGACGGCGCCACCTGGAACGACGCATGGCGCGGACCCACGACGGAGAAAAGCGTGGCAGCGGCGATCGAGAACCCGCGCGCGGTACCGCTCACCTTTGGCTTTCCGACACAAGCCGCGCGGCACGTGCGGGTCAGGCAGACCGGGCAGTCGCGTGACCAGTGGACTGTCGCCGAGCTCCGGATTCTCGGTTCCGCCAGGCCGTCAACCCAATGACCATTCGTCACGCCAGTCGTTGGCTCATGGCGGCGGCCGCGGAACTGTCGCACAGGGACGATAGGCGCCGGGCGTCACGATCGCAATCTGGTCCATGACGAACGCCGGCGGCATCGGCTGCGTCGGCGCGTCGCTGCGGAGTTGCAGGCGTAGCGCTTCGTAGTCGCGAGTCGTCATCAATGCCAGGGTCTGCTGGTCGGGATTGAGGAGATGGCTTCGCACGTCCTCGGGTGGAGCCGTTTCAGGCTCGTCCCATGTGCCGAGCCGAAACAAATAGTAGTAATGCGTATGGTTCGTGTTGGTTCGGGACGCGTTGTAGACGCCTCGCGGCGCCGCCGGGTTGGCCTCAGTGATCGTGATCGCGCAATCCCGCATCGCGCGCAAACGATTGTCGATGGTCGCAGCGCGCAGTGTTTCGATCCTGTATGTGGACACCGGCAGCGCGACGACGAGAATGACCGCTGCCAGCACCTTCAAGGCAACGGTTGTGCGGCCGGCCACCACCAGCAGTAACGCGGCGATCAGCAACGGCCTCACCAGCGACGAATTCCGGAACAAGGTGACGCCGGCGATCCTCCACGACACGGTTCCACTCACCGCGGTGACCACGGCGATCGCGATGAGCGCCACCGCCACGGCGATGAGAGTCGGCTGCAGGTGGCGTTTCCAGCTTGTCGCCGACTGCCAGGCCGCGCGCACGCGCGCGGACCGATCCGACACGCGAACGGCCCAGTCGCTGGAGGCGGCGCGCATAACCTCGCTCGCAATCCAGCCGACAGCGATCCCGATCGGCGGGAGAAATGGATATGCGTAATGGAACAGCTTGGAGGTGCCAATCGAGATCAGCACGAACGGCACAAGCCACCAGATCAGCAGCAGTCGCATCGGCCACGGGCGCCCGCGATATGCCTGGACCAACAGGCCGAGCCCACCGACGACCGCGATCGCCTGTTGGCCGGCGAGTTCCTGCCACGTCCGCGTGAAGTAAAAATGCCAGGGCTGCAGGTGCGAGGCGTCGAGTGCACCGGTGAACCGCGTGTAGACGTGCATGCCGAGAATCACGCTCCAGAAATAGCGCCCAAACGCGATCGATTCGTAGACAAACCACGGGCTGATGAGGGCGACGGCGATGAGCGTCGCGACAAGGCCGTCCCGCCAGCGCATGCTCGCCCGTGCGCGGGCGATCGGGATGACGGCGATCGCGATGACAACGATGACAGGCAGGAACAGGGCGGCCACGAATTTCGTCATGACGCCAAGCACGAAGTACAAGGCAAGCGCCAGCATGTGCGGAATTGGCCGACCACCCTCCACCCAATTCATGAAGTGGTAGAGGCCGCCGCAATACGCGAGAAACAGCGGCGCCTCCATGTTGTTGCTACGGAGGCCATGCTCGTAGACGAGAGACTGCATCGAAAAGGTCGCCAGCACCGAGACAACGCCACACAACGGGCCGGCGAGGCGCAGGCCAAAGAAGTAGATGTAAACGAACGCGGTAGCCCCCATCACCGCATCGAGGAAACGGAACCCGAACTCGTCATGAGGAACCAGCCCGGCGCGAATCACCGCCGCGACCATCCAGAATTTGAGCGGGGGCTTTTCGAGAAAGGGGCCGTCGACCTGAATGCTGCGCGGCGTCAGCCACTCACCGGTCTCGAGGATCCGATCGACGGAGTAGGAGTAGATGGCTTCGTCGTTGCTGAGATCCCAGCCATCCAGACCGATAAAGAGTGGGGCACAAAAAAGAGCTGCGACGATAAGCAGCCCAGCCAGGTGACTCAAGGATCGGGAATCCGCAGGCACGCGCACGAGTAGGTGCAGTCTACAATCTGCGCCAATCCTGTGGTGCCACCCGCAAGACGCTCACCGGTCGCTGTGCCGCCGGCCTTACTTCTTTCGCGCCAGCTCCTCGTCGATAACCGTTTGGAAGTATTCGTAGGGCTGCGCGCCGATGACGGGGCGGCCGTTGATGTACACCGTCGGCGTCGACGACACACCGAGTTGCGTGCCGTACTGCAGATCGACGTTGACGGCTTCCGTGTACTGGCCGGCGTCGAGGCAGGTGCCGAATTTGCCGGCGTCTAAATTGAGCGCGGCCGCGTGTTCCTTCAATTGCGGCACAGCGAGCGCCTGCTGGTTGGCGAACAGCCGGTCGTGCATTTCCCAATACTTGCCCTGATCACCGGCGCAGTGCGCCGCTTCTGCCGCTTTGACGGCCATTGCGTGGTTCGGCAACGGGAAGTCTTTGAACACGAAGCGGACTTTGTCGCCGTAGCTCGCGCGCAGCTTCGTGAGGGTCGGACCGACCCTCGCGCAGAACGGTCACTGATAGTCCGAAAACTCGACGAGGGTGACCGGTGCAGTCTCGGGCCCGACGGCCGGATCATGCGGCTCGAGTTTCACATTGATCCGCGGTGGATCGAGCAACACCTTCACGTCGGTCCGCTTCTTTTTGAGTTCGTCGACGACCTGCGCGCGTGCCTGCTGTGTGCGCTGGCTCGCGAGGAATTCGACGATCGTGCCCCGCAGCTGATCGAGCGTCCGACCCTGCGCGCGGTCTTTGTTCGCGTCAAAAAACTGCTGGACCTCGGCGTCGGTGACCGGTTGCGCGCGCTTTTTCGTTTCCTGTAGCAGGTAGTCCTGTGCCGACACACCCGCGGCTTTCGCCGCGTCTTCAATCAACAGATCGCCGACCAGCTGATCGAGTGCGTTGCGCCGGTTCTGATAGAGAAGCTGGGTGACGCGTGCCTGCTCGCCCGGATCGAGAGCCTGCCATTTCTCATCGAGTTCCTTGAGTGTCACCTTGCGACCGCCAAGCTCGGCCACGACCTCGCCGCTCGTCTGACCACTCGACGGGCTCTGCGCCGCGGACGGCGTGTTACCGCAGGCGGTGACGACAAACAGGAACGCGCCAAATAGCAATCGCCTCATGCTCTGACGCTATCACGAGCGGGGGCAGGTGACGAAAAAACGACGGGTCAACGCATTTTCTCAAAGGCGGCAGACTCGTTTTTCGTGCCGTGACCGGCTCACCCCGGCGGCTTACGAATCGCCTCGTCAGTGCTGACTTGAAAGCGCCGGTACTTGTCGTATTTGGCGACGCCGGTAATGTAGCGCGCGTCGCCCTTGACCTGGTACGACTCCTCCATCTGCACAGGCACCCAGATCCCGACAGTTGCGTCCTCGCGGTAGGTCACCGTAATCGTTGTGCCGAGATAGGAGTCGGAGGCGGCGAGGATTGTCTTCAGAATCACACCGGTCGCAGGATCAACCCAGAACTTGCCATGCACGGGCAAGTCGTCGTCGGTGGTTGTGACGTCGCCAGTCGTGATCCCTCGCCCCGTTCGAATCAGGGTAGGCCGCTGGACCTCGCTATACGCAACGCGCAGTGCCCGACGGCCCGCCACCGTTTCCGTGCGCTCACGCACAAACTCGAATCGCGTCGCCACTCTTGGATTCAGAAATTGCACCGCAAGCGTTGGCATGTTGATGGTGCGCAGGACAGGGCCGATGTTGTAGCGAGAACTGTCGTCAGTAATGCGGCGCGCTTGATCAAACCCGTCTGCCGACGGCTTCAGGAAGAGCGTGGCCAGCCGATCCTCGCGGTCGCGCACCTTTTTGCCGTCGACTTCGAAGACGTCGCGAAATGGCATCCAGCCTGAATCGTCCGCGAGGCGCACCACGAGATAGTCGGACCGGAGTACACGCTTTTGTCGGTTGCTGGGGACTGTCTGAGGGCGGCTGAGTGGTGAATTCGAGTGTCCCACTTCGCGGCGGACTTCCTGGACGTAATGTTCCTCGGCGACGACGAGCGACAGGCGCCGTTCGAATTCCGCTGCATACACCTTGACTCGCGCCAACACGGTATCGAGGTCGGGCTCCTGCGCCGGGAGAGCTGTCACCCACGCAGCGCAGACAATGGCGGCGATGATCGCTCGCATGGCGCTATCCCTCGGATGACCGTTCGTATCCAGGGCACGCGAGTACCGGAATCGGCGGGTATTTGAGAAAGTGCGGGTCGGAAAACGAGCGCTCACAGAGGTAAAACGTGGACCGAGGAGTTGTGACGACCCGGCAGTGGACGCAGGTCGCACACAACCCGGCTCGGCTCTCGACGCCTTCGTGTTCTGACGCGCCCTCGCCGTTAGAAGAGCGTGTAGATGAACGGCGCGGCACCAGTACCTCCGACGAGGATCAGCGCGCCCAGCAGCAGCATCATCAACACAATCGGCGTGAGCCACCACTTCTTATTGTGGGACATAAAGCCCCACAGCTCGCCGAAAAGTCCAGTCGAGCGGGATTCTGAAAGTTCGCGCAGGTCCTTGGCCATGGCTCCTACTTCGCTCCGTCGCGGATCTGAACGGTCCGCGCTACATGTTCACACTAACGGACTTACCCCATGAGCGACAGTTCGGCAACATAGTGCGAACTATCTGCCACGATCCCACAATTTCTGCTAACAACGTCACGCGCCGTGTAAAGGGCCTGCCCCATTTACATGGCAGGCCCTTTTGTAAATGGGGCAGGCCCTTTTCAATACTGCTGAAACGAGCGTTCAGGATCGTTGGTCTGTTCGTACGGCGTCCAATGTGACGACGCGCCGCGCTGGCGCAGGCGAAGAGGGTCTCGCCCGCTCAACCGCATGACCCAACCGAGCGGGGTGAACACCAGGTAAAACATGATCCCCAGCGTCACCGTCGACACCACCAGCCCGATTGGATACGTGACCGTCATCAGACCGACAAAGAGGATGCGTGCCGCCTCGGCGCTCGCCAAGATGAGCACGGCGAGCAGCGCCCCCACCACCCAGACGATGACCGCGGTCGTCGGAGAACCGCCGCGCCACCACGTCATCGTGCCGGCCGCGACGACGAAGATCGGAAACCAGATGCGCGCAAAGGTGCGCAGCTCGCGCGCGCCGGGATTGCGATTGATGGGCAGCATCAGTCTGGTGAGAAGGCCGCGACGTAGTCGTCGGCGTCGAAGCTGCGCGAGGCGGGCTGCTCCGTCTTGAGCAGCACGAAGTCCTCGAGCACGAGCACGTCCATGTCGGTCGCCATGAAGCAGCGGTAGGCGTCCTCGGGCGTGCAGACGATCGGCTCGCCGCGCACGTTGAAGCTGGTGTTGATGAGCACGGGGCAGCCGGTCTTGCGTTCGAAGCGTCTTGATCAGGTCGTAGAAGCGGCCGTGGCGCTCGGCGTCGACGGTCTGCACGCGCGCCGAGTAGTCGACGTGCGTGACGGCCGGGATCACCGAGCGCGACGCCTTGAGCTTGTCGAGGCCGCTGCGCGCTGTTCGCCGTTGATCGTCGTGCGCGCTGTCGCTCGCGCACCGGCGCCACGAGCAGCATGTAGGGGCTGTCGTGCCCGGCGCGCATCTCGAAATACTCGGCGACGCGCTCCTCGAGCACGACCGGCGCGAACGGCCGGAACGACTCGCGGAACTTGATCTTCAGGTTCATCATCGACTGCATCGTCGGGCTGCGCGCGTCGCCGAGGATGCTGCGCGCGCCGAGCGCGCGCGGGCCGAACTCCATGCGCCCCTGGAACCAGCCGACGACCTTGCCCGTCGGCGAGCAGGTCGGCGACGCGCGTCGCACGAGGCTGCGTCATCGTCGGCGTAGCGTCGGTAGCTCGCGCCCCGAGCGTCGAGGAAGCGCTTCGATCTCGCGTCCGTGATACTCGCGGGCCCGAGCAGCGAGCCCTGCATGCTGTCGACGGGCTGCGGCGTCGCGCGCGTTGTCGAGGAGCTGGTGCCAGACGAACAGCGCGGCGCCGAGCGCGCCGCCCGCGTCGCCCGCGGCGGGCTGGATCCAGATGTTCTCGAACGGCCCTTCGCGCAGGATGCGGCCGTTGGCGACGCAGTTGAGCGCCACGCCGCCGGCCAGGCACAGGTTCTTGCATGCCCGTTCGCGCGTGGACGTGGCGCGCGCATGCGCAGCATGATCTCCTCGGTGACCGCCTGGATCGAGGCCGCGAGGTCCATCTCGCGCTGCGGTGATCGGCGACTCCGGCTGCCGCGGCGGGCCGCCGAAGAGCTCGTCGAACTTCGTCGACGTCATCGTCAGGCCCTGGCAGTAGTTGAAGTACGCATGTCCAGCCGGAACGAGCCGTCGTCCTTCAGGTCGATCAGCGTTGCTCGAGGATGAGGTCGGCGTACCGGCTCGCCGTAGGGCGCGAGGCCCATCAGCTTGTACTCGCCGGAGTTGACCTTGAAGCCGTGAAGTAGGTGAACGCCGAGTAGAGCAGGCCGAGCGAGTGCGGGAAAGCGCAGCTCGTGCGTGAGCTCGATCTGGTTGCCGCGCCCGTGCCCGATGCTCGCGGTCGCCCACTCGCCGACGCCGTCGAGCGTGAGGATCGCGGCCTCCTCGAACGGCGACGGGAAGAAGGCGCTGGCCGCGTGCGACTCGTGGTGCTCGGTGAAGACGATAGCCGCCGCTTGTAGCGCGCCGTCGAGCGCCGCGTCGCATCTCGCGCGGCGAGATAGAGCTTCTGCTTGAGCCAGAGCGGCATCGCCTTGCGGAACGATCGGAAGCCCGCCGGCGCGAACGCGAGGTAGGTCTCGAGCAGCCGCTCGAACTTCAGCAGCGGCTTGTCGTAGAAGCCGACGTAGTCGAGGTCCTCGAGCGCGAGGCCCGCCTCGTCGCAGGCAGTAGTCGACCGCGCTGCGCGGGAAACGCGGCGTCGTGCTTCTTGCGCGTGAAGCGCTCCTCCTGCGCCGCGGCGACGATCTGGCCGTCGACGACCAGCGCGGCGGCGGAGTCGTGGTAGAACGCCGAGATGCCGAGAATCGCCGTCACCCTGGTAAAGCCTCACCTGCTCCCGACAAACATCCGATTATACGACCTGCGGTAGGCTGATTCATTGGCCGGTCGCCGAATCGCGTTAAGCCTACTGTTGATGGTTGTCTCGTTTGCGATCTTCCTCGCAACGGGCGAAATCGGATTGCGCGTGATTTATCGCGATGGCGGAAAGCGCACGCTTGGCGGACCCGGCGGGTACGGGTTCGAACATCTCACGTTGCCCCACAATCAGCGCGGCCGTTTCGATATCGGCGCGAAGCATCCGCAGAAGCCGCGCATCCTCATTCTCGGAGACTCGATCACCTGGGGGCAGGGCGTCCGCGACTGGCAGGACGTGTGGCCGGAGCAGCTCGCCCTCGCGCTCGAGCACGCCGGCATGCCGCACGAAATGGCGGTGCTCGCCTTTCCGGGCCGCGACATTTCCACGCATGTGGAGCAGATGGAGCAATGGGTGTCGACGATCAATCCCGACGTCTTCGTCTATCAGTGGTATGTCAACGACATCGAAATCACCAGCGAGCGTCCGCGCAACCGCCGCTCGTGGCAGCAGTGGTCCGGGCACGAGCGCCTGCGTCGCAGCTCGTACCTCTACTACTTTCTCGATAACCGGCTCTCAACGTATCTGCCGCCGCCGGATCGGTCCTACGTGCAGTACATCCTCGAAGACTTCGCGCCTGGGAGTCTCGAGTGGTCGGAATTCGAGCGGTTGTTCCACACGCTCGCGATGCGTGCCACAGAGTTTGCGCGAGTGCGAATGCTGGTGATTTACCCGCAGGTGCCCTACCGCGGCACGTCACCGCTGCAGCCTATTCACGATCGGATGATCGCGTTGACCGGTCCGCATCGATTTGCGTTGCCTCCGGCGGCGTGGATTCGCTTCGCCGGGACGCCCGTCGCCCGCGCCGACGCACGCTGGCATCAGGCGGTGGCAGTCCCCGCCACAACGCAAGGGCCGTTGCTCGAGACGCGCGCGTTCTACATGCCAGCCGGCTCGTTCGACGTCTTGGTCTCCATCGCCACGCCGCGTTCGAGCGGAGGCTCACCAGCGCCCGCGCAGACATCCATTGGCTCCTTGGAGCTCATCGATCACCTGACGAACGCCGTGCAGTCAACAACCGCGATCCCGGCGCTGCGGTCGCTCGAAGGATGGCAGGAGGTGACCGTGCCGCTGCAGGTCACAGCGAGGGGGCGCCAAGTCCGCTTGCGACTGACCTCTAGTGGCGCCGCGGCCTTCGAGGTGGCATCCATCGAGATTCCCGTTGATTACTCGTTCAAGGTCGTCGACCTCACAGAGCATATTGAACAGTTTTAGTACGCACACCAGCATCTTCGATGCCCATCCCAATGCAGGGGCACAGAAGATCATTGCGGAAAAGGTGTTTGAAGCCCCTTCGAGACGCCGAATCCCGACATTGAAAACAGCCATTCGGCAGGTATGCTTAACGAAGGGCTAGCTTCGAGATCCGGCCTTTCCAAAGGAATCGTTCGCATGCGGTACCGAGTTGTTCGAGCCGGTGTTGCGGCCTTGGCTGTGCTGACGGTGAGCGTCGTGTCCGGCGCAACAGCCAAAGCCGCAGCCCCCCGCGGATCAGCCGATTTTCCGCTCCAGCGTCCGCACCGTCTCGATCTACGCGACGGTCGTGGATGCCAACGGGCGGCTCGTCCCCGATCTCCAGCGAGACGATTTCATCATCCTCGAAGACGGCAAGCCAGTGGAGGTCACGCTCTTTTCCAACGAGCCCCAGCCGTTTACCGCGGTGGTGATGCTCGACACGAGCGCGAGCATGACCGCGAATATCAGCCTGCTCACCCGGCGGCCGAACAGTTCGTCTGCGGCTGCTGCCGGTGGACAAGGCGCAGGTCGGCGCGTTCAACGACAAGATCGAAGTGAGCGCGCGTTCACGAACGACCGCGACGACCTGATCAGCGACGTCAAGGATCTGCAGTACGGCAACCCCACGCGGCTGTACGATGCGATCGCCCTCAGCCTCGACGCGCTGAAGGGCATCGACGGCCGACGCGTCGTGCTGGTGTTCACCGACGGCGAGGACACGTCGAGCCGACGTCCGCATGGGCACGGTGCATCGATCGCTCGCGCGACGAAGAAGCGATGGTCTACTCGATCGGGCTCGAGTCCGAATACTTCAACGGCAGCGCGTGGTTCGCGGCCGGCCCGACGGCGGTCTGCGCAAGATCGCCGACGAAACCGGCGGCGGTTACTTCGAGTTGAAGAAAACCGACGAACTCTCGCCGACCTTCACGCGCGTCGCGCAGGAGTTGCGCAGCCAGTATTTGTCGGGTTTACTCCGAGCATTTCTAATGGGAGCCGCATCGGTTGGAGGTGCGGCTGAAGCGCCCCGGCCTGAGCGCGCGAGCGCGAAAGAGCTACGTTGCGCTTCCCGATCGCGCAACGACTTCACAGTGCTGGCCGGTCCGCAGCGCCGGCCGCGAAAGCTCGGCGGCCTGGTAGACCGGCCGGCGCAGGGCCGGCCTGGGCCGGATGACAGTTGGGGTAGTAGCGTCTAGACCTGGCCGGGGCTGGCCGATGCTGCCGATTACACGAACACAGCCGCGACGATCTATCGCGAGCAGGGCACCCACCACATATTCCACGGTGCCCGAGAAATTCCAGTCGTCAATTCTAAACATTTGCGTATCTCCGTCTTCAGGTAGTTTGACGGAGCAAGTGGGCGCAGGGTTCAACCGGCGCGTGATATTTCCGCTCGTGACCGACCCTTCGAGCGGTGACGAAGGCTGGGGCTGACGGCGCGCGTCCGTCGCCCTATGCGGTGTCCTTCCAGAAGCGCGCGAGCAGGTTGCCGCAAACACGGCGGCGGTATTCGGCCGTCGAGCGCAGGTCGTCGATCGGCGCGATCTCGCGGCCGAGAATGCGGCGGGCGTCCTCCAGCTGGCGCGAGCGCCGACACGCCGCTTCGGTGTGAGGCGAGACGCACGACGGTTGGCCCGACGCTGCCCAGCGCGACGCGACCGGCGGGCCGCGCACCGCCGGCCATCATCACTTTCGAGATGGCCTGCGCGCGGCGCGTGCCCACCTTGCGCCACCACTGCCTGCCCTCGACGCGTGGGATCTCGACGCCGCGATCAGCTCGTCGGGCCGCCGCACGGTCGTACGATAGCCCGTGTAGAAACCGACGAACGGCACCCGCCGCTCACCGGTCGCGCTCGCAGGACGACCACCGCCTCGGCGGCGGCAAGGACCGGCAGCGAGTCGCCGGCGGGCGAAGCGTTGGCGATATTGCCGCCGAGCGTGCCGCGATTCTGGATCTGGACGTCCGCCGACCTCGCGCGCCGCCGCGGCCAGCATCGGCAGACGCGCCTGCGCACGATGCGGCGAGGCGATGATCTCGCGTATAGGTGGTCAGCGCGCCGATCCGGAAGCCGTGTCGCCGTCGACGCTCGATGCCCGCGAAGCTCGTCGAGCGCGCCAGAGGTCGAGAAAGCGCGTCGTCGCCAGCGTGCCGAACTGCAGGTTCACGTAGACGTCGGTGCAGCCGGCGAGCGGCGTCAGCGGCGCTTCGTCGCGCAGCATGCGCGAGCGCCTCATCGAGCGAGCGCGGTCGCGGACCGCATGGAGTGATCGAGCGACGAGACCAGCGGCGTGTCCTCATTCCGCGTGCCCGATGCCGCACCGCTTGACGGCATCGCACCGGTAGATGCCGGACGTAGCCGGTGCAGCGGCACAGATTGCCCGCGAGCGCCGCCTGCATGTCGCTTGGTCGTCGCGCCGCGCCGGCCCGAGCGAGCGCCGCCATGATCATCCCCGGCGTGCAGATGCCGCACTGCGCGCCGCCCTGCACTCACGAACGCGCTCCTGCAGCGGATGCCGCGCCCGTGCGAGTCCCTCGATCGTGATGATCGCGGCGCCATCGACCTGCGCGACCGGCACCAGGCACGAGTTGACCGGCTGCGCCGTCGACGAGCACCGTGCAGGCGCCGCACTCGCCTTCGCCGCAGCCTTCCTTGGTGCCCGTCAGCCCGCAGTCCTCGCGAAGCACGTCGAGGAGCCGCGTCAGCGGGTGCGCCGTCGACGTCTGGCGCGCTTGCCGTTGATGCGGAAGGCTGATCATCGTGTCCGCCAACTCTGACGAGCCAGCGTCATCAATCGCTCGGGCGTGGCCGGAATCTCGCGCACGTCGAAGCCGGCGTGCCGCAGCGCGTTGACAACCGCCGGCGCCGGACCGTCGATCGGCATCTCGCCGACACCCTTGGCGCCGAACGGCCCGTCGCGATACGGGTTCTCGAGAATCACGACGTCCATCGGCGGCGTGTCGAGCGTGGTCGGGATGATGTAGTTCGTGAGCTGCGCGTTCGCCATGCGGCCGTCGCGCATCACCACCTCCTCGAGCAGCGCGTAGCCGAGGCCCTGCGCCGTACCGCCTTCGATCTGGCCGCGGCGCCAGCAGCGGGTGGATCGCCTTGCCGATCTCGTGAACGGCCGTCAGCGTGACGGGCGTGACCTGCCACGTGTCGCGGATCGACCTCGAGCTCGACGACGTCGCAGCCCCAGCCGTAGCTGCCGTACGCGTCGCCCTGATAGGCGTCGTCGTCCCACGCAATCAGTCCGGCGGCTGTTCGTATTGCGTCGTCACCGACAACGGCGCCGTGCTTCGCGAAGATACGCGGCCGGCGTCAGCGCTCCGAGCTTCTCGCGCATCTCGTCCGCGGCACGCTGCAGCAGCCGGCCGACGACCATGCACGTGCGCGAGGCGACCGTCGGTCCGCTGTCGGGCACGCGTCGCGTGTCGGCGGCGTGCACCTCGACGGCCTCGTACGGCATGCCGAGCGTGTCGGCGACGATCTGCGCGTGCATCGTGCGCGTGCCCTGGCCGATCTCGGTGCTGCCGACCAGGATGCGCGCGCCGCGCTCGGTGAGCTCGAGCGACGCCTTCGAGGCGAGCTTGACCTCGCCGCGCCGGTGAATCCCGAGCCGTGAAAGAACAGCGACAGGCCGATGCCGCGATTCGTGCCTGCCACTCGCTTGCGCTTGCTGATGGAAGTCGGTGCGCCTCACCGCTTCCTCGCAGCACCGTCAGCGCGCTGCGTCGTCGCGCAGAGTCTGGCCCGTCGCGGTGGTGTCGCCGGGCTCGAGCGCGTTGATCTCGCGCAGCCGCACCGGATCGAGGCCGAGCTGCTTCGGCGATCCGCTCCATGTGCACTTCGACCGCGAACTGGGTCTGCGGCGCGCCGAATCCGCGGAACGCGCCGTTCGGCGGCGTGTTGGTGCCATCGCGCGGCCGCGGATGCGGACGTGTCGCAGCGGTAGGGCCCGACGCGTGGATGCACGCCGCGCGACAGCACCACCGGGCTCAGCGTGCAGTAGGCGCCGCCGTCGAGCACGACGTCGATCTCCATCGCCGTCGAGCCGGCCGTCGCGCGTCACGCCGGTGCGATGCCGGATGATCGACGGGTGCCGCTTCGTCGTCGCGACCATGTCCTCGACGCGGTCGTAGACGAGCTTGACCGGCCGGCCCGACTTGAGCGCCAGCAGCGCCGCGTGACCGGCGATCATGTGACGGGTATTCCTCCTTGCCGCCAAACCCGCCGCCGGTCTCGGTCTGGATCGACGCGCACCTTGTCGTCGGGCAGCCGCAGGAGCACTTTGAGCGCGCGGTGCACGTAATAACGGACACTGCATCGAGCCGTAGACGCGTCATGCCGCTCGACCGTCGGGCACGGCGATCACGCCATTGGTCTCGATGTAGAGCTGCTCCTGATGCCCGGTCCGATACTCGCCTTCGACGATCACGTCGGCCTGCTGCGAACCCCCGCTCGAGCGTCGCCCTTGTCGATCGCGATCGTTCTTGAAGAGCGCGTGCGACTGCTCCGGATCGAAGAGGCGGCGTCTGCGGTCGCGTACTCGATGCGCGACGTCTACCGCCGCGAGGCGATCGCGATCGGCGTGCGCGAGCAGCAGAATCGGCTCGGCGACGTGACGGATCTCGCGCTCGGCGAGGCACGGCTGGTCCTCGTCGATCAGCGCGACGATGTTGCGGCCGGGGATGTCGCGATAGTCGACGACGGTGAACCCGGCGGTGTCGAAATCGAAGCGTGATGGATGTGATTGTGCCGCGCGGAATCGATCGAGCGGATCGGTCGCGCCGTGGAGCATGCCCGGGGAACGTGAGGTCGTCGATGTACTTCGCCGCTCCCGTGACCTTGGCGTCGCCGTCCTTGCGACGAACGTTCTTGCCGACCGCCCGCGCCACGTCGGCACTCTAACACGGAGGCACGGAGGCACGGAGGCACGGAAGCGGAGCGTGGCATCGGCGTGTCGCGCCGGCGTGGCATCGGCGTGTCGCGCCGGCGTAGCCGGCGCTGCGAGAGCTGGCGAAGGGCCGCGCGCAAACAAGCGAACGGCGCCCGGCTTGCTTGCGCACGGACCTTCGCCAGCTCTCGCGCGGCCTTCGGCCGCGACACGCGGTGTCAGGGAACCGGCGCTGGTGCCCATCTGCGTCATCTGCGTAATCTGTCGGAATCTGCCTAATCGCGGCTCACCCGCCGGCGATGGTCGGCACAATCTCCACGACGTCGCCGCTCTTCAGCGCGTGTGAGCGCACGCCGTGGAGCAGCATTTCGTCATTGACGGCGAAGTTGTAGATGGGATCGGCGAGGGTCCGGGACAATCCTGGAATGCGGCGCCCGAGGACGTCGAGGAGCGCGCCAACGTCAGCAACGGGTTCGTCGATCGCGATCTCGCGCCCGGCCAGCGCGTGCAGCATGGACGGGAAGCGAACGAGGATCATGCCCCCAGAACGGAGGCGAGCTCGCTGCGAAACGGCTCGCGCGGGATGCCTTCCTCGGTGAGCTGCGACACGTCGTAAAAGCGTGACAGCATGCGATCGAACTCGTCGCGGTCGATGTGCTCGCCTTTGAACGGTCCTGCGGTGCTCGGCTCGTCAAACCATCGATCCGGCAGCGTGTCGTCTTTGCGGCGCACGCCCAGCCGGTAATTGATCAATCGCTCGACGCCCATGACGTTGAGACCAACGCGATCGAGCTCTTCGACACTGAACTGCAGGCCGGTCACGTTGGCGAGTTGCTGCTGAAATTCCTCCATGCCGGGCAGAGAGGGCTGTTGAACAACTTGGTCGTGAACCGGCACATGCCAACCGCGTCGCCAACGGCGTAGATGTTCTCGCAGGCCCGTACCGCTTGCTCTTTGTCGACGTAACTGTTCGGCTCGGCACTCACGCGGCCGCCGTACAACTCCGCCTTGAATGCCGGATCGTCGTTGATCTTGGCGTTGATCTCGAGTGTGACCCGGTTGCGCAGATGATCCATGCCGCGCGTCGCGACCGCGAGACCAAGCGCGAACGCCTTGAGAATACGCGCGTCGTGCGGATCGCTTTGCCACAGCCCTTTCACCGCCATCCGGTACTTCAGCGCTTCAACCGGGTAGTGGCCCGTCTCCACCGCACGCGCACTCTCGGCCAGCACGTTGCCGAAGCCTTCGCGCCGCGACGTCATGAAGAGCAGCCGCTCGATCATCGCCGCGTCGCCCCACATCAGCTCGAGGCCGCCGGTGTGCGCCGTTGTGATGATGCCGCGTTGGAAAAGTTCGAAGGCCCACCGAGCGTTGAGCCCATCGAGGCGGTGTCGAAACCGAGATCGTTGCAGATGTTGTTGAGACGAATGACCGCTTCGACGCTTTCGATGCCGAGGTTCGGACCGAACTTGCCGAGCGTCACATACTCTGGTCCGTCGCCTTTGCCGTATCGATCCGCCGGGTCCGTGTGCAGATCGTTCAGCGGCCGGCAGTTCACCGGACAACGGAAGCAGCCCTCCATCCCCGGTCGGAATGGGTCGATGTGGCCGGCGTCGAGCTTATCGGTCCAGGTCGTCTCCTGATTGTTCTTGGTGCCCATCGCGCCGAGCAGGCGGCTCGGTTTGTAGAGAAACGGCGTGCCGACCTTCGAGAGCGCTTCTTCACGACGGAGGTGCCGAGGAGTTTCCCGGCGATGTGGCGGTTGTACGGCTTGTAGGGCTGCGCGGTTGGAAATTCGCGGATTGCGGCGAGCGTCACGATGGCCTTGAGCTGCAGCGCGCCCATCTTCGCACCCGGGCCGCCGCGCGCGTAAATCGCCTTCGGCCCCGCCATGATGCCGCTCGTCAGGACAAGGTTTTCTCCGGCACGCGTGATGTTCACCATCGACATGTTGCGCGCCCACACGCCGCCGAGATCTCGCTGAACGGCCTCTCGCATGTCGATGTTGTCGAGGCCGACATAAGGCGCCGCGTCGCGGAACTCAAACGACGCCTTCGCGGATGACCAGCAGTCGCCACACCGGCGCGCGGCCGTAGAACACGATATGATCGAAGCCGTTCATTCTGATGAACGACGGGAAGTAATCACCGGCATTGCAGTCCATCAGCACGCCGGAATCAGGCGACCACGAGGTGCAGTTGCCGCGCGCAGCGCTCGGCACGAGACCTGTCAGCGGGCCGGACCCGAAGATGAGTGGAATCTCGGGATCGAGCGGCGTCCTGGTTTCGTCGAGCAGCCGGAACAGGTAATACATGTTGGCGCCGCGCCCCCCGAGCAGGGCGCGCGCGACAGGCAGAGGCGTGTAGGCGCGTTCGATTTCGCTCCGTTCGAGATCCACGAAGACCGTCTCGCCCTGGGCGGCGTACTGCGGCGCACGCGGCATCTCAGACAGCAGACGGGCAACGCGCTCGCGGATAGCCATCCGCGCCCAATATAGCGTGTCTTGAACGGTTGTTCAAAGAGCGACACCGCGGGCCGTGCATCCCCGTGTAGAGAAGGTCTGGTGGGTCGGGTGGCTGGTGAGGCTGGCGGGGCTGGTGAGTCGGGTGGGGCTGGTGGGTCGGGTAGGTCTGGTTGATCAGGCAGGTAGGTGTGGTCGAGCAATGCGCAACCCCGAATCCGTGATCCCCCACCAGACTTACCCGACCTACCCGACCGAAGACGACCGACCCGCCCGACCCGACCTACCGACGACCCGACTGCCCGTGCGCCTATAATCGGTCACCGCAATGGAGGCTCTATGCGCCGTTCGCTGCTCGGAGTCGTCGTCGCTGCAGTCTCGATCGTGACAGCTCCCTCCGCGCAAGTTCCCGGCGATCGTCCGGCAGGCAACGCCCGCGGCACTCGTTCTGTCGCCATGGCGCGGAACGGGATGATTGCGACCAGCCAGGCGCTGGCTTCGGGTGCCGGGCTCAAGGTGCTGCAGGACGGCGGCAACGCCATCGACGCGGCAATCACCGCTGCCGGCGTCCTCGCTGTCGTCGAACCGACGATGAACGGCATCGGCGGCGACCTCTTCGCCATCGTCTGGGACGCGAAGACGAAGAAGCTGCACGCGATCGACGCCAGCGGACGTTCGGCGTATGCGGCGACCGCCGAGGAGTTCGCCCGGCGCGGGCTCAAGCAGATGCCTGGCAGCGGCCCGCTCGCGGTCGATGTCCCCGGTGTGGTCGAGGGCTGGAGCCAACTGCTCTCCCGCTTCGGCACGATTCCGTTGTCGAAGGCGCTGCAGCCGGCGATTCGTTACGCGCGTGACGGCTTTCCGGTTCAGGAAATCGTGGCCGACAGTGGCAGGAGGCGGCGCAGAAGCTCTCGCAAGATCCGGCTGCCGCCAGAGACGTTCCTGCCGCGGCGGCCAGCCGCCGGCGACAGGAGAGATCTTCAGCAATCCCAACCTCGCCGAATTCGCTCGAGCTGATCGCGCAAGAACGGGCGGGATGCGTTCTACAAGGGCCCGATCGCGCGCGCCATCATCGCCGACATGCGAGCGCGCAATGGCCTGCTCGACGAACGCGACTTCACGACCCACACCGCTGATTGGGTCGAGACCGATCTCCACCAATTACCGCGGCTACGACGTGCACGAGATGCCGCCGAGCACGCAGGGCTTCGTGGCGCTCGAGATGTTGAACATCCTCGAGGGCTTCGACATCAAGGCGATGGGCCACAACCGCGCCGACTACCTGCACGTCGTCACCGAAGCGAAGAAGATCGCGTTTGCCGATCGCGCGGCCTATCTGGCGGACCGCGAGCGCGATGGCGAAGGACGTCGTGAAGACGCTGCTGTCGAAGGACTACGCGGCGGCGCGGCGTAAGGAGATCGACTTCGCAGAAGACCGGCAGTCTACAAGCCGGGATCGCTGCCGGGCGTGACGCTCGATGACTTCGGCGAGGACCGTGGCGACACGATCTACATGACCGCTGCCGACGGTCAGGGCAACGTCGATCTCGCTCATCCAGTCGCTGTTCGGCGAATTTCGGCGCCGGCATCGTCGCCGGCGAGACCGGCATCACGCTGCACAATCGCGGCTCGCGGGTTCAACCTCGTGGCCGGGCACCCCAATCAGATTGGTCCGCACAAGCGGCCGTTGCACACGCTGGTGCCCGCGATGATGCTGAAGGACGGCAAGCCGTAGGTGTCGTTTGGCGTGATGGGCGGCGACAATCAGGCGCAGGCGCACGCGCAAGTGGTGATGAATCTCGTCGACTTCGGCATGCACATCCAGGATGCCGGCGAAGCGGCGCGCATGCGTCATGGCGGTCAGGAGCTGGCGCTCGAGAGCGGCATCGGCGCCGACGTGCGCAAGGCCCTCGAAGCACGTGGCCATGTGGTGCGTGATGGGCGAGGTGCGATGGGTGGATTTCAGGGCATCCTGATCGATCCGCGCACCGGCGTTTTGATGGGCGGCTCGGATCCGCGGAAGGATGGGCTGGCGATTGGTTGGTAGCGGCCCACCCCCTCACATCACAACAACAATCTCGTTCGACGCCGCACCGGTGGCGCACGCATTGCGGGCGCGGAGGCGCGCGAAGTACGTGCCCGGCGGCGCCGTGGCGGAAATCGGGCTGCCGGGAAGCGATGTCACCAGAATGTTGCTCAAGCCCGATGCCGAGCCCACTTGGATGACGTAGCCGCTCGCGCCAGCACTCGGATTCCACGTCAGCGTGACGACGTTGCCCACCTTCGAGAAAGCAAAGGCCGTAGGGGCTGCCGGCGGCGCGCAGCCTCCTACCGTCACAAGAATCTCGTTTGATGGCGTGCTCGTGCCGCACGCACTGCGCGCACGTGCGCGCACGTAGTAATTACCAATCGGTGCCATCACCGACAGCGACGGCGTCGGCCACAGAATCGATGCGACGTCGATCAGGTCGGGTGCGCTGCCCGCCTCGAGCACATACCCGGTCTGACCACCGCCGGCCGGCGCGCCCCACGTCAGCTGCACGAGTTGTCCGCTGACGCTCGACGAAAGCGTCTGCGGCGGTCCGGGGGCTGCGCAATCGCCGCCCCAGCCGAGTTGGACCACTTCGAAGTCGCTCGCCTCGAGAGCGCTGAACGCCGGATTGAGCACGCCGTTGTCCCAGCGCGGATCGAACGCGCCGCTGATGTACATGTCGGACCCGTTGTCGGCCACGATCAATCCGTAGCGCTGCATCGCACGGAAGATCTTCTGCACCTCCGGCGCGGAAACCCGAGAGGTCCTTGCTGGCCTTGAGCCGCAGGCGCGCGCCCATCGGCAGCGCCGCCGAGGTGGCGCCGGCGCGATGTGACGCCGGCCAAACGTAATCGTTGGTCGCGCGCACCGTGACCCGAAACGCGTGACGGATCTCGTCGGCGCCGAACACCTCGTCGTAGCGCACGAGACCGGGCAGGATCGCAAGGCCCGCCGCATCGGCCGACGTCCAGCCGTCCGGCCGGCGGCCGTTGGCTCTTCAGGTCGAAGAACGCGCCCGACCCTGCGCGCCACGTTCGTGCCGTCCCAACGCAGGTCGAACAGCTCGTAGAGACGCCGCTGTCGCGGTCGACGATCAGCATGTGGCGATCGCCGCCCGGCTGTCTGATTGCCAGGCTCGCCACCTTCGATCCAATACGGCTGCGTCTTCGCTTCGTCGGGAATCGGATAGAACGGAAAGCTCGTGTCCGTTGCGGGGTTGACGCCGTCGCTCTCGTCGGCGTAGTCGAACTCCACGGCGCGCAAGTCTTCGGCTGGTTACCAGACACGACGACGTAGGGAAAGCCGTAGATGTTGACGCTGCCAGGCGACTCGTATCCGCCGAAATCTGGATGGAGACCGGCGCGTCGCGCTGATGAAGGAGATGAACTGCGCCGAATTCGGCATCAACCGGCGCCGTGGCTGATGTCCTGGTTCCACCAGTTGTCTGCAGGAAAAAGCGGCAACGGACCCGGCAAGGCGCCGTTTCGTTCGGCATCGCGCGCCGCCGACTGCGCTTGAAGCGCGAAGGTGAGCGCGATGAGCAGGACACCGAGCGATGTCGGGAAGCGCATGGCAATCGTCCTTGCTCGCAATCTTCGCGCCTGAGGGGCACGGTCGTCAACTTGCTCTCGCGCGTGTGCTTCATGCAGGCAAACGCCGCCTGGCAACACAACCGTATGGCGCTCTCTCGCCATCGTTGCACGACGGAGCCGTCACGAATGCGTGATCGCACTGACAGGTTTGTCGTCGCCCTCCACGCCAAGGGGAACACGGCGCGGCCTGTTACAATCGCCCGTTCGGAGGATGAGGTGATGGGTTACATGAAACATATTGGCCTTGTTGCTCGCGCTCAGTGCGGCCGATCGCGTGCGGTAAATCTGAGGCAGAAAAGCAGGCTGAAGAGCAGTCAAGCAGGCGGAGAAAGCCGCCGAAGCGATGCAGAAGGCGGCCGAGGCGGCAGGATCGGCGGCAGCGGCGCAAGGTGCCGCCGGTGCGGCACAAGGCATGGAGGCGTTCGCGAAAGCGATGCAGGCTGCGGCAGGTGCGGCCGCCGGTGGCGACGGCAAGCCCGTCGATCCCGTGAGTTTCAGCAGCTGCAGACAGTGCTTCCCGACGTGGCCGGCTGGGAACGTGGAAAGCCAACGGGCGAGCGGATGACCATGCCGGTGCCGTTCTCGCAGACCGAGACCACGCTACACGAACGGGCGACGCGCGAGGTGCAGGTCAAGATCGTCGACTCGGCATTCAGCCAGCTGCTCGTCGCGCCGTGGGCGATGTTCCTGCCGTCCGGCTACGAGAAGCAGACGAGCGACGGCTACGAGAAGTCGTCACCGTGGGCGGCAATCCCGGTTTCGAGAAGTGGAACAGCGAGGACAAGGATGGCGAGCTCAACCTGGTTGTGGCCAAGCGGTTCCTGGTCACGATCGAAGGCAATGGCATTGCCGGCGCGAAGCGTGCTGCACGACTTCGCGTCGAAGCTCGATACCGGCAAGCTCGCCGGGCTCAAGTAAGTGCGAAGGTGCCGGGGTGCCGTGGGTGCCGAAAGTGCAGAAAGCGGAGTCAGCGAGACGCTGGCACGCGGCGTAAAGCGATGCCCAGCGCAGTCCCGCGCGGCGTTAGAGCCTGAAGCCGGCCTTGCAGCGGATCGTCGCCGTCGATCAGGAACGTGTGCTCGCCGGTGATCCAGGCGGTGCCGTCGATTTCGGGGACGATGGCGGTGCGATCGCCGACCCGCGTGCGGCCCGCGACCCGGCCGGTGAACAGCGTGCCGACGATGCTCTCGTGCACGAACGGTGCGTCGTCGCCGAGCACGCCCATCTCGCTCAGCACGGCCATCACCGCGGCAGTGCCTGTACCGCACGGTGAGCGATCGACTTCGGCATCGGCAAAGATCGTCACGTTGCGCAGGTGCGCGTCCGCGGTGCGCGGCGGCGCCGTGAAGATCGTGCCGTAGATGCCCTGTCAGCCCGGCTCGACCGGGTGCACGACCTTGCCCAGCCGCTCCACTTCGCGGGCTGATGTCCATCCCGACGCGGCTGAAGGTCGGGCAGCTTGGCCGCGTCCACCGACAGGCCCGCGGCTTCGGCGTCGACGATGGCGTAGAACGCCCCGCCAAATGCGACGTCGACCGGTGAAGGTGCGGCCGGCCATCTGCACCGGCAGGCGCGGCTGCAAGCACAAACGACGGGCACGTTCCGGAATGCGACCGCGACACGACGCGTCGCTCGCCCTCGTTGGTCGCTGACCGTGGCGCACGGCGCGCGACCGGACCGGCCGGGGCATCGAGCACGATTCGACGTCGCCGGGTCCGGGCTCGGCGGCCGCATCCCACATCAGGTCGCGCTCGATCGCGATGGTCGTGACACGGCAATGACGCCGTGGCCGCACATCGTGCTCCAGCCCTCGTTGTGCATGAAGAGCACGCCGGCGTGGGCACCCGGCGTGACCGGCTCGGTGAGCAGCGCGCCGTACATGTCGGCATGGCCGCGCGGCTCGAGCATCAGCGCGCGGCGCAGGTGGTCGAGATGTTTCTTCGCCCACGCGCGCTTGGCCAGCATCGTCGCGCCTTCGGGGCGGGCAGACCGTCGACGATCAGCCGCAGCGGTTCGCCTGCGGCATGCGCATCGATTGTACGGATTCGGTGAATCATGGTGTGGGAGGATCGAAAGCCACAGATTACACTTAGGGCTCGGAATGAAGTGCTTCTACTCCGACACCTTCGTCTTGCCGCTTCCTGACGGCCATCGTTTTCCAATGGCCAAGTACTCGCGGCTGCGCGCGCGGCTGGTCGCCGAAGGCATTGTCGACGACGGCAACCTTCGGGAAGCGCCAGTCGCCGACTGGGACCAGGTGCGACTCGCCCACACCGTTGAGTACGTTGATGCCGTCGCAAACGGAACACTCTCGCGCGAGATGCAACGTCGCATCGGCTTTCCATGGTCGCCCGAGATGGTCGAACGTGCACGGCGATCGGTAGGTGCGACCATTGCCGCGGCCCGTGCGGCGGTGGAGGCTGGCTGCGCTGCTAATCTCGCTGGCGGGACACATCACGCCTTTGCCGATCGCGGCGAGGGCTACTGTGTGTTCAACGATGTTGCGATTGCGATCCGCGTCCTACAGCGAGACGGGCTCGCGCGTCGCGTTGCCATCATCGATTGCGACGTGCATCAGGGCAATGGCACCGCGGCGATCTTCGCGGCCGATGCCGACGTCTTTACCTTGTCGCTGCACGGCGCGAAGAACTTCCCGTTTCACAAGGAAGTCAGCGATTGCGACATCGAGTTTGAAGACGGCACGACCGCCGAACCATATCTGACCGCACTGCGCGGTGCGCTCGATCTGGTCATGACCACGCACCGGCCAGAGATCGTCTTCTATCTCGCCGGGGCCGATCCCTTCGAAGGCGATCGGCTGGGACGTCTCAAGCTGACCATCGATGGATTGCGTCAGCGGGATGAACTGGTGCTGACGCGATGCCGGCACGATCGCGTGCCAGTCGCGATCACCATGAGTGGCGGCTACGCAGCCGATGTCGAGAAAATCGTGGAGATCCACGCAAACACAATCCGCGTCGCCACAACGCTGTTCGCACCGCCAGCACCGCCAGCACCTTCGGCACCCTCGGAACTTTCGGCACCCTTGGCACCTTCGGCACCCGCGGCACTTGCGGCACTTGCGGCACTTGCGGCACCTTCGGCACTTGCGGCACCCGCGGCATGTGGTCCCTTATGCAACGTTTCCGCCTCCTGACCGAAGACCACGTCAAGTCGCTGCTGCCCATGGCGGATCTCGTGACCGCGATGGAATCCGCAGTCGCGCGATTCTCGGCCGGTGAGGTGCTGCAGCCGGTGCGCACGGTGCTTTCCGTTGGACCAACGCACGCCTACTTTGGCCTGATGCCGGCATTTCTCACGCAGCCAGCGACCCTGGGGGCCAAGCTCGTGACGGTGTTCAACGGGAATCACGCGCGCGGGTTGCCATCACATCTCGCCACCATCGTCCTGCTCGATCCCGACACTGGGTCGCTCATCGCGTTGATGGATGGCCGCTACATCACCGAGGCGCGCACCGCGGCGGTCTCCGCAGTGTCGGCGCGTCACCTGGCTCGACCCGACGCGTCAACGCTGGCGATTATCGGGAGCGGCGTGCAGGCGCGAAGCCACCTCGAAGCGTATGCGGAAGTCCGCGCCTTGAAAGATGTGCGCGTGTGGTCGCCGACAGCGAAGAGCCGCGAGCGCTTCGTCACGGACATGGCCGGCCATGTCGCAGTCCGCCTCTCGGCCACCGATACAGCCGAAGCGGCAGTGCGCGGCGCCGACCTGATCGTGCTCGCGACCTCCGCGCCGACACCCGTGATCGAGCAGGCGTGGGTTGACAAGGGCGCACACGTCGTCTCGGTTGGCGCATGCCGACCCGACCAGCGCGAGATGCCACCCGATCTCGTCGCCGGGAGCCGCCTCTTCGTCGACTCGCGCGCAGCCGCGCTGGTCGAATCGGGCGACGTCGTCCTGGGGATCAAAGAGCAGCGCTTCACCACGACCCACATCGCCGGCGAGTTGGGTGAGGTCGTGCTCGGCCGCGTGCCCGGCCGCAGCAACCCCGACGCGATTACCGTCTTCAAATCGCTTGGCATGGCCGTGGAGGATGTGGTCACTGCCGACCTGGTTCTTCGACGGGCCATCGAAATCGGCGCCGGGTCCGAACACACGCTTTGAGATGACACGCCGGGCAGCCGGATGTGCCGTTCTGGTCGCAGCGCTCCTTGCGTCCGACAATGACGTGCGCGCGAACGAGCGGTCTCGCCAACTGACCGCTCGCGCATACGAAGACGCTTACAACCTGGATTACAGCGACGCGGTCGCCTTGCTCGAGCAGGCAATTGCGGCCGACGGCAACGACGCCGCTGCACACCGAGCCATGGCCGTCACCGCGTGGCTGAGGATCGGCTTCCTGCGTGGCTCAGTCACGGTCGACGACTACCTTGGCCACGCAACCAAGCCCAACATCAACATGACGCCGCCTCCGGCAGACGAGGCGCGCCGCTTCGCACACCACATCGCGCGAGCCTTGGAGCTCGCCGAAGCGATGCTGCGGGCACAACCGAACGATCCGGACGCGCATTTCGCGGCGGGCTCGGTGGTCGGTATTCAGGCGTCGTACGGCGCAACAGTGGAAGGACGCGTGCTTGCGTCGTTTCGGCTGGCCAAACGCGCTTACGACGAGCACGAGCGTGTGTTGGCGCTGGCGCCTCACCGCAAAGACGCGGGTCTCGTCGTCGGGACTTATCGCTACATTGTCTCGGCCCTCTCGCTGCCGCTCAGGCTCATGGCCTACGTGGCCGGATTTGGCGGTGGGCGCGAGCGCGGGATGCGGATGATTGAGGAAGCGGCAGGCGTCCGCGGCGAGACGGAGGCGGAGGCGAAATTCGCGTTGCTGCTGCTCTACAATCGCGAACGGCGCTTTGACGACGCGTCACGTGTCGCGCGGGAGCTGCAGCAACGGTTCCCTCGCAACCGTTTGCTCTGGCTCGAGGCCGGCGCCACGTTTATCCGGGCCGGACGATTCGCGGAGGCAGCAACCGTGCTGGACGAAGGACTCACGCGGCTCGAGCGCGACAGCCGCGAGCGCATGTTCGGCGAGCTCGCGCTTTGGCGGTACAAACGCGGCACGGCGCATGCGCGCCTTGGACATGCCGATCTCGCACGGGCCGATTTCACCGCCTCCTTGGCAATGACGGCCCGCGAGTGGGTCCACGGCAGAGTTCATGCCGAGCTGGGGCGCCTGGCGGCATCTGCCGGACAGAGGGAACTGGCGCAGCGCGAATACCGTCTTGCCATAGAGTTGGCCGAGCGCGGCAACGATCCTGTCGGCAAACAAGAGGCGGAGGCGCTCTTCCGACGGTGACATCATGAAAATCCCACGCTGGGCGCAGGTTCTGATCGGCGTCGCGATCATCGCTGTCTTTCTCGGCATCGGTGCGATCGTCGCCGTCACGGCCTGGGTCTCGCAAAATGTCGTGGTCAACTCCTCCAACTCCGGGCAGGCTGACGACGAGTTCCAGAAGGTGCGCGAGCGTTTCAAGGGGCAGTCACCGCTCCTGGAGATGAAAGACGGCGTGCCCCATTACGTCGGAGCCCGAGTCGAGGGGTCGTCACAGCCGCGACAGTTGACGACATTGCACATCCTGGCGTGGGATGCCAACGACGAAAAGCTCGCCACCGTCAGTGTGCCGTGGTGGATTTTGCGGCTCAAATCCGGACCGATTCGGTTCAGCTCGTACGCCTCTGGATTCGATGATGGAGGAGTGTCGCTCACGCCGCAGGACATCGAAAAGCATGGCCCCGGCATCATCATGGATACCACTGGCCGCCACGGCGAGCGCGTCATCCTGTGGGCCGAGTAATACCGTCGGGTGGGTCGGGTCGAAACCGCGTGACCCGCCCCACCAGACCTACCCGACCCACCAGACCGACCAGCCCTTCCCTACGGGAGCCGTAGGAATTTCTGTATGCGGCCGAGCAGTGTGCGCGGGGCCGACGCGACCGGCACCGAGGAGGCCGCTGCAGCGCGTGCTTCGTCCAGTTCGGTGCGACGAGACGCCACCACCCTGCTGATGTGCTCGGGCAGGTGCGGCTGTTCGACGGCGAGCTCCCGGAACCGCTCGGCCGAAATCTCCAGCGTTCGAACATCCTCGACGGCGCGCACGGTCGCGGTGCGCGGGTCGCCGGTCAGCATCGACATCTCGCCGAAAAAACCGCCCGGATCGATGACCGCGACTTCTTGTCCCATCGGCTCGAGCACGACGCGCGCCCTTCCGCTCAGCACGATGAACATCGAGTTGCCCGATTCGCTCTGCCGCACGATCGCTTCACCCGCACTGAAGAGATGTTCGTTTGCGTCGCGAGCCAGCGCGAGACGGCGCTCCGCCGACAACGGCGAAAACATCTCGATGGCACCCAGACGCGACGCTGCGTCGATGAGCGCCGGATCGCTACGGAGAGGCGCCTCCTCCCGCTGGTACTGCACTTGAGCCGGGTAAGGGATCTCGATGTTGTGGCGCCGGAACGTGTACCAGATGTTGCTGCGGACCTGATCGCGCGCGCGGTTATCGACCGAATAATCGCTCACCCAGAACTGCACGACGTAGACAACCGCCGAGGCGGCGAAGTCCTGCACGATAATCGATGGTGGTGGCGTCGTCAGAATCAGTGTGGCGTTGGCGAGCGCCTCCTGAATCGCCGCTTTCACCTCGTTCGGCGGCGTGTTGTAGCTCGCGCCGACTTCGACCTCGAGGCGAGTTGGAATCGTCGGCTCCGAGTAGTTGAGGATCGGTTCCTTCGCGATCACGCCATTGGGCACAATCAGAAACTGACCGGCCTTGGTGCGCAGCTTGGTCGCTCGCCACGTGATCTGCTCAACCTGTCCCTCGCGATCGCCAACGGCGATCCAGTGGCCCACGCGGAAGGGCTTTTCGATTTGAATGGCAAGGCCGGAGAACAAATTGCCGAGCGTGTCCTGGAGCGCAAAGCCCACCACGACCGCGGCAACGGCGGACGTCGTCAAGAATTGTTCCTTCAGCAGGACCGTCGAGATGATCAGGAATATCGCGATGGTGGCGACGTCCTGGACAATCGCCGGGAAGCGATCTGACGAGCGATGGGTCTTCCATGGATTGGCGGCAACGGCGATCACCAAGCCGATGATCGCGAGCACGAACACCAGCCTCGCGAGTGCCGACAGCACGTTGACATCGCCGAGGGAGCGGCCGACTGCGATCTGGAGGCCGAAAAATGCGAGGAGGAGGCAGAACGAAAACTGCAGCCGCGCGCGAATGAAGCGGCTCGGAATGGCAACGAATAAGGCCAGCGTGGCGACCATCGCCGCCACGCCGGCCATGAGAAAGGGATCGAACATCCCAGCCTACTTCAGCGCTCCTGCTTTCTTGAACGCTGACAGGTCGGCGGCCACGATCGTGACGGGCACGAGTTTGGGGTTTGAACCGCCCTTTGCATCACGCTCCGGATCAACGCCTCTCGTCCCTCCCGACGCGCTGACCTGCGCAGACTTCTGTTCGCCGCCGCCGGTCGGCAGCAACTTGCCGAGCCCGAACCCGCCTTTCTTCGGTTCTGCTTTTTTGGGCTCTTCTTTTTTTGGTTCTTCGGTTTTGGCGGCCGGCTTATCCGTACCGCCGGTCAATCCCGCCGAACCAGCTTCAGCGACGGCAATCGCCGTTTGCGGCACGGGCTTGTAGGAAATATTCGAACGATAGCGTTCGGCCACGGTCGCAGTGGAGCCAAGCTTCGCCGTCTGAATCTGTTTCGCGAGTCGCTCGAGACGCGCGGTCATCTCGGGGTGCGACGCGAACAGACCGCGCTTTTCTGTCGCGCCCTTGTTGCGTTCCTGCAATCGCGTGAGGAACTGCTGCAGTCCCTGCGGAGCGTAACCGACGGTGTTGGCGATGACGATGCCCTTTTCGTCGCTTTCGTTTTCCTCAGTGCGTCCGAAGCCCTTTTCGACGATGTCGAGATAGACACGCTCGGTGAGCTTATTGAGCAGCGCCGCGCTACCCGACAGCGTCTCGTCGGCACCCATCTGGATGCTCTTGTTCTTTTGAATCGCGCCGATGGTGTGCCTCGCGGTCACATGGATGATTTCGTGTGCGAGGACGCCGGCGAGCTCGGCTTCGTCTTGGATCAAGGCGAGGGCGCCGCGCGTGATGTGGATGAAGCCCCCCGGGGCCGCAAACGCGTTCACCGCGTCGGTATCGAGAATGATGAACGTCCACGGCAGGTTTGGCTTGGAGCTCGCCTGCGCCAGCACACCGCCGACGAGCGCGACATAGCGATGGACTTTGGCATCCTGCACGACGCCGTAGCGCAGGCGCATCCGTTCGCTGACCCCCGCGCCAAGCTGCTGCTCTTCGGCGTCAGTGACCTGCAGCTCGCGAAACTGGTTCGCACGCTTCACGGCGCCGCCGATTTGTCCGAGTTGTCGATCCTCTGCGTACCCGGGCGCGGCAACGGCCGCGGCCAGAGCAACTGCGATTGCCAGCTGTCGTTTCATATGGGTCTGACCTCAAAAATGGCGACGGGCCTGGACTTGCCTTTAACCGTTACTTCGCCAAGCGGACGAATCTGATATCGCCCGGTTAGCGCCGCGCGCGTAGGCTCGCTGATGATGACACGCGCGCCGTACTCCTTGGTGAGCGACTCGAGCCGGGCCCCAAGGTTCACCGCATCGCCGATGACGGTATAGCTCATGATCATATCGGATCCGATGTTGCCGGCGACCATATCGCCGGTCGAGATACCGATGCCGATGTCGAGCTGAGGCCTCCCGGCAGCCGCCCAGTGCTGATTGAGCTCGTCGAGTGCGCGCGACATCGCCAGAGCCGCCTGCACCGCGTGTTCGGCATGATCGGCGTCGTCGAGCGGGGCGCCAAAGAGACCCATCACCATGTCACCCACGAATTTGTCGAGCGTGCCGCGATGCTCGAACAGCACACGCACCATGCGTGAGAAATACTCGTTCAACTGGCTGACGACGTCCTCCGGCGACGTTTTCTCCGACATCGCGGTAAAGCCGCGGACGTCGGAAAAGAGCACCGTCATGTGCCGTCGCTTGCCTCCGAGCGCCGCGCGCGCCGGATCCGTCATCAGCTGGTCGTAGACATCTTTCGGGACGTAACGCGAAAACAGTCGCTTGACCTGCCGTTTTTCGCGTCCTTCCACGAAGTATTGCCACGCCAGCTCGCCCACGAAGGTCAGGCCGACGGCGACGAGCGGTGTAACGAGCGGCATCCACACGCCAGCGGCGAAGGACCGGACGCCGAACCAGACGAGCGCGCCGCTAACGAGCGCGCCGGCGCACGCGAGCGTCCAGACGCCTGTAAGGGCGGCAAGCAGCCCCAATGTCACCGCACTACCGACGATGATCGCGATGCTCTGACCCCGCGGCAGTCGGGCGATCGCTCGGTTGCGCAGCAGGCTATCGATGACGTTGGCGTGCACTTCGCCGCCCGTAATGCCCTGCCGAAACGGCGTGGCCTGCACTTCGTAGGTGCCGGATGCCGTGGCGCTGACGACCACAATGCGGTCCTTGAACCTCGCCGGATCCGTTTCCGGCGGCTCGCCGGCCAGTCTCTGCTCCTGTGCATAAAACACGCTGTAGAACGACGTCTCAGTGAACGTCGGCCGCCCCTGATCGTCGAGCGTGGGTCCGCGGTACGGAATCAGCGCCGGTGGACAATCGATACTCTGGGCACGGAGAGCGGCGCCAACATCCTGTGCGAGCACCGCGCTTGCGACAGGCAGGGCTGCAACAAGGTGCTGCTCCACGCGGACGAACGGGACGTAGCGCCGAAGCGGGCCATCGACATCGCGCTGGAGCAGAGTGTGTCCTATTGCCCGTGCCGCATTCGCGAGCGCCGAAAACGGAGGGACGAGCACCGGCCGATCCTCGACACAGGTTGCGAGATCGTCGTAGCGCGATGTGACGGTGGGCATCGTGATTGGCAGCGCCTTGGAGGGATCGACGAGAGGTTCGGCGGCGGCATCGGCGGCCACGATAACGTTGCCGGCCTTCTTCACGGACTCGACGAGTGCCTGATCAGACTGGTCGCCGGTCCATTCCTCTTCGCCGACCGTAAACCGCCGCACGTCGGGTTCGGTGAAGAGCACGTCGTAGACGATCAGCTTGGCTTGCGCGTGCGCGAGGAAGTCGATGACAAATGCGTGCACGAGCCGCGGCCACGGCCATCGCCCAACCAGCGGCGCCATGCGGCGAACACTGTCGTCGTCAATCGACACGAGCACGATGTCGTCCGCGGGCGCCGCGGGCCGTGCCGTCTGACGCATCCGCCAGTCGTAGGTCTTGAGCTCAATGGTTTGAACGAATGCCGCGCGATCAATCAGAAGCGCCGCGCACGCGGCGACAACCGCCACACCGACCGTGATCAGGAGCTTGCGAACCACTAGGCGATAACCGATGGAGATACTCCTCGAACCTGACGCAGGACGGGCGCGACAGCACATGTTACCTACCGGCGGCGTGATTGTCAGATTGCGACGGCTTACGCCACTATGCTGCTGTCGAACTGCGCCGAAACGGTCGGCGTGAATGCGATCACGTGACCATGCTGTTCACCGCGCGCCGAAGAGCCACAACGTTTATCGTGGTATTCGCATCCGTGGCCTTCTGGCTTGGCGCGTCATCCACGCTGCGGCCGACGGGCGATGCGGGCGAGTACATCAGCATGGCGACCAACCTGGCGAACCTGCAGCCGCCAAGTTTGACCGCTTCTCAACTCGAGACGTTTGCCCGTCGATACGCGGGCGACGTCAGCGGGCGACTGACGGACTCGAAGTACCGGGCGGTCGATAGCCGCCAAGAGCTTCCACACTTCTGGTTCTACCCCTTGCTGGCGGCGCCGTTCGTGCGAATCGCCCAGGAGTGGGACGCGGACCCGATTCTCGGGTTTACGGTGCTGAACACCATCCTCCTCTGTGCCGCAGGCGCCATTCTGGCTGCTCGAACGTCGCTCGCCATCGCGGTCCTGGTGTTGATGGGTCCAATTCTCTGGTGGATTGACAAGGCACAAGTCGAGGCGTTCACGCTCGCCATGCTGACCCTGGGCATTGTGTTTCTCGTGACGGCTCCGTGGTGGTCCATCGTCGCCTTCTCCGCCGCTGCCACGCAGAACCCTCCGATCAGTGTCGCCATGGGAGGGGCGATCGTTGCCGCGTTTGCACGACAGGGACTCCACGACTGGCGGCCGTGGGCGGCTACCGCGGCGGGACTGGGGCTGGCATCGCTGCATCCGCTCTACTACGACGCTCGATTGAACCTGTGGTCCGGCCTCGCCTTCAGCGTTGATCGGCATTGGCCTTCGACGCGCGAGGTGCTGAGCGTCGCCATAGATCCCAATCTCGGCATCCTGGTTCACGACCCGTTTCTGGCGCTCGCGGTCGCAGCAGGGTTTGTGGCGTGGCTGCGGCGCCCCCACAGGTTGAAGGTCGCCGAGATCGTCGTTCTCCTATCGGCGGCCGTGTTTTTCTTCAGTTTTACCCAAACGTTCAATGTCAACAGCGGCGGCACGCCGGGACCGAGCCGTTACGGTTTATGGCTGCTGCCGCTCGCGATCGTGGTTCTGCGCCACGCTGCGCCACGGCCGATGATCGGTCTCGCGATTGCGTCCGTCGTCTGGACTGTCGTTCGTTTCGCGCCGGCGATCCCGGAGCAGTACCTGCGTCCGACGTCATTGGCCGCAATCATCTGGGACCGGTGGCCCACTCTCGACAATCCAGTCGCTGAAGTGTTCGCGGAGCGGGTCGCGCAGGTCGAACCGGCGCCCGCACCGCCGTTGAGCACGCGCACATGCAGCAAAGTGCTGCTCGTCGGAAACGGTTCGGACGCAAGGTGGCCGGCACGCTGTGATACAGCCGAAGTGCCATCCTTCTGCCGTGGCGTTGGCGCGCTCTGTTACGCGAATCGATCGAGCAATGGATATCGCTTTGCCGCAGCGCCGTTCACGCCCGCATGGTACCTGTCGACGATGATGCCGCCAGTGCGGGAGTTGCCGGCCGGCGAGTTCATCGTGCTCCCGCTGTCGCATACAGCCGATAGTCCGATTCGCGCCGTGTGGCTCGACACCGGGTGGTCGTACCGCGAAGAAGATGTCAGCCGCGACACGGCCGTACGCGAGCAGTGGCGATGGATGGCCGACGTGGCGCAGGTCGGCGTGGTGACAGGCGGCCCGACGCGAATTCGGATGACCATCCTCGCTCGCGCGTTCGCGCAATCGCGACGGCTCAACGTGAGTGTCATGACGGCCGCCGCTTCTGCGGAAACGGTGCAGGAGGTTCTGATTTCCACGGAGCGGTCGGAGTACGTGATCGGACCACTGGACATCGGATCCGGAAAGACCATCCTTCGGTTCGAAAGCGTCGATGGCGCAGAGCGTCCCGGGACAGAGGACCCGAGGAGTCTGAGCATTTCGCTGTATCGCCTGGAAATCGAAGAGCATCCCGTGCCGTGATGATCGTCACGCTGGGGAATTGGTCGATGAGAATGCGGCGGCCGACGTGATCTCGGTCGTGTTATTGGGCGATCCACGCGCCGTTGTAGCCGTCGCGTTGCAGCTGTGACGCAATCTGCCGCGCGACCGACAGCGCGTCGAACGGACCGACCCGCACACGGAACACCTCGGTGTTGCTGACGATGGCGCGAGACAGGTAGGCGGGATACCCGGCGGACGCGAGCCGCTCCAGGAACACGCGGCCCTCTTGCAGACTTTGTGCTGCCGCTACTTGGATCTTGTAGCCCGGCTCGGTGATTGATGGAGACGTGTCGCCACGCGATTCTGGTGCAACGCGCGTCACCTCTCGCGCCGGTGCGAGCGCCGTGTTTGGCAGATGGTCGTCGGCTCGATCGCCCGGGCCCGGTGCTGATGCGGTTTGCGGCATCTCCGCCGACTGCGTTGCGGCGCCCTGTTGTGACTTGGCCGATTCGAGATTCATCGGCATCGGCGGTCCGAACTTGAGCGACTCGACATTCTTCGGAGTCGAAGGTCGGTCAGCGGGCGTGAGGCCTGTCGCGACTGTGATGTTCGGCTGTGCAGCTCGCGCCACGCCCAAGACGATCCCTCCAGTTCCCAACGCCGCGGCGGCGAGGAGCACACCGAGCACGCAGCGACCGCGCCAACGTTCGCGGCGCCGCATCTTGCGCAAGTCGTCGAAGCTCAGGTGACGGTACTTCGTCTTCCAGACGCAGTACATCGGCAGGGTGACACCTTTGGCGGCGCAGAACTCTCCCGCCGCCTCTCCGACGCCCCCCGCATTGAGCATCTCGAAGATCTCGGCGTCGCTCACGTGGTGATCACTCGGTGTGAAGCTGGCCAACACGGCGTTGGTCCACGTGGTTCGGCCGTCGACCGGGACGCCGCTCGGTGATACCTGCGATTCCATTGCGCTTCCTCGCTGCCGAGAGATCAGTTGGCGAGGCGATCCCAGTCGCTATCCTGTGCATCCTGCGCGATCGCGAGTCCGCCGTCGGACCCGACAAACATGGGTGCTTCGGTGACCGTCACCTTGCCGCCGCCGACGCGATCGAGGGCCGCTTCCAACGTCTTGCCCAGATTGCGGATGAGCGCTCCCCCTCCGGCGACCGTGACGTTGTTGCGAACGCGCTGCTGGAATTCCGGATCAACCTGCGACAGCAGCGCGAGCATCGTTTCAACGATCGGCGGAATGATCGACTCGCATGCCGCGCGCATTTCAGGGGTGATGTCCAACTCTGTCGGCACGCCGTCGACCGGTGCCGACACGAGGACCGGCGCCGTCGGCTCGCCGACAAAACTGTGTTGTTCCTTCCAATCGCGCACCATGAACAGGGTGATGCTCGCTTTCGGATAACGCGCCTGGATGGCCTTGTGCAAGTGCGCGTCGACTGAGTCGCCGGCAATGGTCAGCGATCGCTGATCCTCGTCCGTTGGATAGCGCCCCTTCATCACACAAAAGTCCGTCGTCCCGGCGCCAATGTCGATGATGAGCGTGTGCACCAGGGCGTTCAGTCCGTAGGCCACGGCGAAGGGCTCGGACACGATCATCAAGCTGTCAACCACACCCTTGAGTGCGTTGCGCAAATACTGCTTGTTGGTGCGGAGCGCCGCCGCGGGCACACCAACGACGGCGCACACGGGGCGGTTCTTCCCGTTCTTCGGCGCGACCAGCGACAACAGGTGGCGCAGCAGTTCTCGCGCAGCCTGCAGGTCTCTCTCAGAGCCTTCCTTAATCAACCCGCGTTCGAGCGGGCGATGCAGGTCGAGCATGGTGCGGTTGTCGAGCGCTTCGCGGCCGATCACGAGGTCGCGTTTGAGCACCTTGCGGGCCACGAGATCGGCAGGCCAGCCGACGAAGCTGTCGACCACGAACTGGCCGCCACTCGAGGACGAAATAGCACTCCGCGACGTGCCCAGATCGATGCCGACGCGTAGCGGTGCGGCCGACGACTGTTCTTCAACGCTCATTAGTGTCCTTTCCTTTGCCCAACCGAGTGGGCTTCTGATCGACGAAACTCTGAATCCCCGCGACCAGCGCCTCAGCGATCCTCTGGCGATAGTCGTCCTTGCCAAGCCGCTCCGCCTCGTCCGTGTTGGACAGGCACGAGACTTCGGCGAGGATGGCGGGCATGTCGGTGGCAACCAGGACGACAAACGGCGCGCTCTTGACGCCGCGATCGCTCATCTCCGGGTCGGTCTTCTTGAGGCGCTGCAAGATTGCGTGTTGAACCGATTGCGCAAGGCGCTTCGATTCGTCGCGTCGCGCGTCGACGTAGATGCCGTCGAGCAACGTCCGCATGTCCGCCAGCGAGTAGCCAGAGTGCTGGTTCTCGGTGGCCGCGACCGCGTCATGTTCCGGGTGCTCGCTGGGCCCGAGGTAAAACGTCTCGATGCCACGCGCAGTTGCAGGCTCGAACGAGTTGAGATGGATCGAGACGAAGATGTCGCCCCGCGTCTGATTGGCGAGCGTCGCCCGCTGTTTGAGCGAAAGTGTGTCGTCGCCGGCTCGCGTCAGGACAACGTCGAAGCCCTGTCGGACCAGCAAGCGCCGCGCACGTTCCGCGAGGTCGAACGTCACATGCTTCTCCAGGAGCCCGCTGGCGCTCGCCGTCCCGAGGTTGTCGCCACCATGGCCGGCATCGAGAATCACGCGGCGCACGCCGAGCGCCAGGGCCCGCGCCGGCAGCGGTCGTGTGAGCAGAGACATGTCGGGGACCGAGGCGGGCGATCGCTCGGCGATCGACTCCGGCGCCGAGCCCTCGGGCGCTGGCGCGAGGGGAACCGGATGCACCGCCGCCATTGAGCGCTGCGCGACCAACGCCAAGCCGCCGATGATGGTCAGCGGCAGTACCAATAGCCAGGCTTGGCGCGCCCAGACGACCAAGAGCCGTCGCGCGGGACGCAACGCCGGCGGCACGCGGCCCGCGATGGTGTCGGCGTTCTCCTGGACGGCCGCCCTGAGCATTTGCGCCTTGAGGCGCCCCGGATGGTTCAACAAGTGCACGTTCCGCCTAATCCGGCCGATGTATCGGTTCGGCACAGGTTGGCATTAGGCGCCCGGCGGTCGGGCTACTCGTCGGCGTCGATGAATCAGTGCTGATGGGCTAGCCGTCGGGTTCTCGCTGCCTCCGCTCGAAGACACATAGAATGTCCACCATCTTGGGAGGTTCGATGAAGCGTTTCACGCTCGCGACGATTGCTGCCGCGGCAGTGGTGGCGTCCCTCGGCTCGGCGCCGCGTCCGCAGTTCGACTACTACCTGACAGGAAACGGCGACGACGCGATCGGCGACGACGCGCTTCGGCCTTGGGCTGATGGGCGGCGGTACCGACGTCGACGCCCTGTTCACGTGGATGGGCGCCCGCGCGGGCGGCGGCGACTTCGTCGTCATTCGCGCGTCCGGCGCTGACGGCTACAACCAGTACGTCTACGACCTGGCGCCTTTCGACTCGGTGGAGACTCTGGTGTTGAAGAATCGTGCGGCGTCGTTCGACGGCTTCGTGTTGGAGAGGATCGGCAACGCCGAGGCGCTGTTCATCGCCGGCGGCGACCAGTCGGACTACGTGAACGACTGGAAGGGGACACCCGTCGAACGTGCCATCCACGAGCTCGCGACGAGAGGAGTCCCGATCGGCGGGACCAGCGCGGGAACCGCCATCCTGAGTGAATTCATATACGCCGCACAGCGACAGTCGGTCACGTCGAGCCAGGCGCTCGCCGATCCGTTCAACCGGAACATCACACTGGATCGCGACTTCCTGGTGCTGCCATTTCTGCACGGCATCATCACCGATCAGCATCTCATCGAGCGGGACCGCATCGGACGCACGCTGACATTCATGGCACGAATCGTCACTGACGGCGTGGGCGGCGGAGAGCAAGGCCATCGCCATCGATCGCGAGACCGCGGTACTGGTGGACGACTCCGGGCAAGCCACGATCGTCGCCAACGCCGACCATGCCACGCCGTACGCGTATTTCATCCGCGGCGGCGCCCCGCAGGTCGTCACGGCAAAGACGCCGCTGACCTATCTGAATGTCCGGGTGGACCGCGCCGCGCCCGGCAGCACATTCGATCTGCAGGCGTGGACCGGTACGGGCCTCGTGTCATACATGCTGAACGTCGCGAACGGAGCAATGAGCTCCACGCAGCCGGGAGGATCGATCTACTCAACTCATCCTCCCGCCGCGGTTCTGCGACTCGAGTCAGGCAAGAAGATGCGTATTAATTCAAGTTCCGACCGAGGGGGGCTTTGCTGAGGAACTCGGCTGGGACGCGTTGGTAGCGGTACGGGGAATCGAACCCCGATTTGATGGTTGAGAACCATCCGTCCTAACCGTTAGACGATACCGCCATCGCGAACCGTTACGCGCCGGTCGCGTGGCTGAGAACCACGTGTGTTGAGCCCCGGCACGGGCCGAAACAAAAAGTATAGCGCAAAAAAATCAGGTGCCGCAGGTGCCGCAGGTGCCGCAGGTGCCGCAGGTGCCGCAGGTGCCGGGGGGCCGGCGCGCAACGACGCGACCGCCGCACCCAGCACCCTCGTCCCTTTTGGCACTCTCGGCACCCGCACTCTAGGCACCCGCACCTTCGGCACCTTTGGCACCTCCGGCACCTTCGGCACCCTATGATTAGGGGTCATGCGTTTTCTCATCCGAGCTCTGCTGTTCCTGGTCGTGATCGGCGGCTTGGTCATAGGCGTCGCGTACTTCGCGGCCGGCCGCTTCATCGCTGGGCCGGCAATCGAGCTTCGCTCCCCGGAGAAATACGTCGGCCAGAATTCGCCGATGGAATTTTTCGTCGAAGCGCCGCGCAGCGAGTTCTCGCGCGTCGAGGCGACGCTCGAACAGGACGGCCAGGCCACCACCGTGTTCTCGCTCGACCCCGCCAAGGCCGGCAATGCCGAGGTTAAACAGGAAAGTGCCGACCGCTTGTGGGTAATCAGGCGGATCGGCCGCCAGTCAATTCCCTCATTGAAGCAGGGACCCGCGCGCTTGACGATTACGGCGGCGCGTCCGGTGTTGTACGGACTGCGCGAGGTCAGCAGCACCACCACGCGCGACCTTGACGTGCGCCTTGACCCGCCGCGCGTCGGTGTCCTCTCGCTGCATCATTTCGTCAATCACGGCGGGGCCGAGTTCGTCGTATTCCGCGCGACACCACCGGACGTCGAAGCCGGCGTGAAGGTCGGCGAGCGCACGTATCGCAGCTATCCCGGCTCGAGCGTCGGGATGACCGACCCGGCACTGCGCGTCGCGTTCTTCGTCCTCAATTACGATCAGGATCGCAACGCGCCGATCAGCATTTACGCGCGCGACTTGGCGGGCAACGCGGCGTCGACGGCCGTCGAACGCCGCGTCTTCCCCAAGCCGTTCGGCAAGTCGAACATCCCGCTGGACGACGCCTTCCTCCAACGAGTCGTCCCCGACATCGCATCGACGTCACCAGACGCCGGCATTTCGACCGATGACATCCTGCAGGGGTTCCTCAAGATCAACGGTGAGCTGCGTCGCAAGAACAACGAGATGATTGCGCAGCTGGCCAGCAAGTCGCGGCCGCAGATGGCGTGGCAGGAGGCCTTCTCCTTGGGCAACGTCAACGTCGAAGCGAGGTTCGCCGATTACCGCACCTATTTCTACAAAGGCAAGGAAGTCGACCGGCAAGTCCATCTCGGATACGACCTCGCGACGCTGCAGCATGCTCCGGTGCCCGCGTCGAACCGCGGCTTGGTCCTTTACGCCGCGCCGCTTGGCATTTACGGCAATTGCGTCATCCTCGATCACGGGCTCGGTGTCCAGTCACTCTACGGACATATGTCGACGATGGAGGTCAAAGAGGGCGACAACGTCGAGAAGGGGCAAACGCTCGGTCGGACGGGAACGAGCGGCCTCGCCGGTGGCGATCATCTGCATTTCACGATGCTGGTGGACGGCGTTGCGGTGAACCCTGTCGAGTGGTGGGATCCGCACTGGCTGGAAGACCGCGTCTTCCGCAAGATTCGTGAGGCGGGTGGCAAAGCTCCCGAACGGGCCAAGTAGCCGCCGATTACGCCGATGGGAGAGATGAAGAGATCTGCCGCCATCTGCGGCCATCGGACGCGATGCCATAATAGAGCGTCCATGTTTCGTCCGCTTTCATTCATCATCTGCCTTGCCGTTCTCTGCGGCTGCAACGACTCGGCGCCGCAACAATCGGCACCTGCCACACCCGCGGTTGATCCTGCGACAGCATCCTCGCTCAGCGGACACGTCACATTTACGGGCGCCGTGCCCCCAGCCGAAGTCATCCGTCTCGACGGCGACCCCAAGTGCGTGGCCGCCGCGCAGGGCGAAGAGCGCCAAACAGAATTCATCGTCTCGAACGACGGCAAGTCGCTCGGCAACGTGTTCGTCTACATCAAGGAGGGACTGGCGCCGCGTTTGTATCCGTCCCTAACGAGCCGATCGTGTTGGATCAGCAGAAGTGCCGCTACGTGCCGCGCGTGATCGGCATTCAGGTTGGACAGCCGCTCGAGATCCGCAACAGCGATCCGCTGCTGCATAACGTGCGCGCCGAAGGCGGCGTCAACCGGCCATTTGATGTTGGCCAGCCGCTGCAGGGCATCAAGACGACGCACACGTTTACGACGCGCGAGGTGATGATCCCGGTGAAGTGCCAGGTGCACGCCTGGATGCGCGGCTACATTGGTGTGCTCGAACATCCGTTCTTCGCGGTCACCGATGCAGACGGCCGCTTCTCGATTCCGCAGCTTCCTCCGGGCACCTACACGCTCGAGGCATGGCACGAGCAGTTAGGAACGCAAACGCAGCAAGTCACCGTCGCTCCTAAAGACTCGAAGACGCTCGACTTCACGTTCCAGGTCTCGTGACATGAAAACTCCGGAACTCGCGGTCGCCCGCTCAGGACAGGCAGCAACCGAGCTTCCGGCGGCGGCAATCGCCGATCAGAGCCTGGCCGATCACGCGGGCGCTCGCACCGCGTCGCCGGGGCGCATCGCCGACTTCGTCACCCTGACCAAGCCACGGCTCAATTTCCTGGTGGTGGCCACGACCATGGCTGCGTTCTATCTTGGCGCGCGGTCGGAACACCCACTGCTGTTGCTGCTGCATACGCTGGTGGGCACGGCGCTCGTCGCGGGCGGCGCGTCGGCGCTCAATCAAGTGTGGGAGCGCGAAACCGATCGACTCATGCGTCGGACGCGGCAGCGCCCTCTACCGGACGGGCGCATGCATCCGCAGAACGCGATGTGGTTTGGCGTGTTGCTCTCGTCTCTCGGGATCGCGGAGCTGGCGCTCGGCGTCAACCAACGCACGGCCTTCGTCGCCCTCGCGACGCTCCTGAGTTACGTCGTCCTCTACACACCGCTCAAGTTGAAGACCTCACTGTCGACGATCGTTGGTGCCATTCCCGGTGCCCTGCCCGCGCTGATCGGTTGGACGGCGGCGACCGACACGCTCTCGATCGAGGGTTGGGTGCTCTGCGCCATCGTCTTCCTGTGGCAAATGCCGCACTTCCTCGCCATTGCGTGGATGTACCGCGACGACTACGCGCGCGCGGGGATTCCGCTGCTGCCGGTGATTGACCCCGATGGCAGAAGCACGGGACGCCAGGCGGTGCTCTACGCAGCCGCACTGATACCGGTGAGTTTCCTCCCAACGGCGGTCGGCCTTGCCACGGTGTGGTATCTGGCGAGCGCGATTGTGCTCGGTTCGGTCCTCCTTGTGTTGAGCCTTGAATTTTCGGCCACCCTCGGCTTCGCTGCCGCGCGGCGGTTGTTCTTCGCGACGATTCTCTACCTGCCGCTGCTGTGGATTGCTCTCATCGCCGATCACATTCGCCACGGTCTGTGATCGACTACACGCAGCTCCCCGGCCTCAACGCTTCACTCAACGCGCTGTCGGCGATCTTTCTCAGCGTTGGCTACGTCTTCATCCGCCAGCGGCACATCGGTCGTCACCGCGCGTGCATGCTGGCGGCGCTGGCCACGTCGGCGCTCTTTCTGACGTCGTACGTCGTCTATCACTGGCAGGTGGGATCGGTTCCCTTTGCGGGGCAGGGCGTTGTGCGTCGCGTCTACTTCGCCATTCTGATTACACATATCATTCTCGCGGTGGTGATCGTTCCGTTGGTTCTGGTGACCGTTTCACGCGCGCTGACGCGTCGTTTCGATCGGCATCGAACGATCGCACGCGTGACCCTGCCGCTGTGGTTGTATGTCTCGGTCACGGGTGTCGTGATCTATTTGATGCTGTATCGCTTCTACTAACCCGGAGGCGTGCGGGTGGGGGGGTCAGGTCACGAAAAACGAATTTGCGCTCGGCCGGCCCAGGATTCTGGCCAAAATTGCGCACAGCGCACTTCCCGCAGTGCAATCCGATCGTCGTTCGGCGCGACGTCCGGCCGGCTAAACCCGTCGTAGCAACAGGTTGCGCGCTGTTGGCAAAAATTATCAAGATTCGTTTTTCGTGACCTGACCCCAGATTTCAGCGGTAGAGCAGGTACTTCGCGCGCAGCCGTCGCCACCGTGCTTCGGCTGTCGTCCATGTCGCCGCGACGCGCGCAGGATCCTCGCCGAGCCGCACTCGTTCCAGCGCGTCATGCGATCCGAACAGCCGATCGGTATTCTCCATCCGGTACTTGATCGCCGTGCGCCTTCCAGAGTGCCGCGGCAATCTCCAGCCCGAGGCGCACGGGCTGCAGCGCACTTCGATTCGAAATCACCATGAACACGCCCGCGCACGGTTCGTTGGCATACTTGCTCGACGTCGGCGTGAACGCGACCGGGTAAAAGCGGATCCCTGGCAGATTACGCGCGTTCAGGGTTGCGGCCAGCGCGCGCCCGTCGATCCACGGCGCGCCGATTTGCTCGAACGGTTGATCGGTGCCGCGCCCGACCGAGATGTTGGAATATTCGATCGCCCCGATCCCCGGATAGAGCGTCGCCTGATTGAGGTTGCGCATGTTGGGCGACGGATTGATCCAGGTCAGCGACGTCTGATCGAACCAGTAGTCGCGGCGCCAGTTGGCCACGTTCACCACGGTGAGCTGCGCACCGATCGTGTTCTCGTCATTGAAGAGACGCGCAACCTCCCCCATCGTCATGCCGTGTCGGATAGGCATCGCCGGAAAGTAAGCGTTGAATCCGGCAAACGGCGCATCGGCGCTGGGGCCCTCGATCTGCCAGCCGTTGATGGGATTGGGCCGATCGAGCACGACCACAGCGATTTTCCGTTTCGCCGCTTCCTCGAGCACATAGCCGAGCGTCGCCATGTAGGTGTAGAACCGGGTGCCGATGTCTTGCAGATCAACAACGATGACGTCGAGGCCGGCGAGCATCGCCTCGGTGGGACGGCGGGTCGCGCCGTAGAGCGAGTGAATCGGCAGCCCGGATTTTTCGTCGCGAGAGGTTGGCACATCGTCATCGAGAATGCCGCGAATGCCGTGTTCGGGACTGAAGAGCGCGACCAGCTGCACATCCTTGGCCTGATGAATGAGATCGATCGTGCTGCTGCCATCGGCCGCGCGGCCTGTGTGATTGGTCACCAGGCCGACGCGCTTTCCCTTGAGTGGCGCAAAGCCTTCCCGCGCGAGCACGTCGATTCCCGGCAGCACGGGCAAAACGGGCGGCGCGGGCACCGGCCGCAACGGCTCGTTCGACACGCCGAAATCCGTGCTCGTCATCCTCATGCCCGCCGGCTGCCCCCCACCACCCGCCGTGACGGCAGCCACGGCGGCTGTCGCAATCTTGCCGCGCAGCGGCGTCACATCACCCTTGCCGTCGGGGTGCACGCGGTTCGACAGAAAAATCACGTACACCTTCGACAGGGGATCCATCCACAACGAGGTGCCCGTGAAACCGGTGTGACCAAACGAGCCGATGGGAAACAGCTCACCGCGATTCGATGAGAACTGCGAGTCGATGTCCCAGCCGAGGCCGCGCACCGCAGCCATCCCCGCCGGTGTCGCGGGCGACCACATCTTGGCGATGCTCGCGGCCGACAGCACGCGCACCGTGTCGAGTCGCCCGCCAGCCAGGATCATGCGGACAAACCGCGACAGATCGCGCGCGGTACTGAACAGGCCGGCGTGCCCAGCGACACCGCCCATGCGCCGCGACGTGGGATCGTGCACCACGCCGCGCAGCAGCGGCGCGTCGGGCGCGTTGCACGGCGCGGATCCCATCCTCTCGCAGCGCTCGGTCGGCGCAGTGCGCGACAGCTGCGACGGGCCTGGGTTGAATTGCGTGTCGATCATCCCGAGCGGCGCGAAAATCTCATCGCGCACGTAGCGATCGAGAGGCTTGCCGCTCACGCGCGAGACGATGTCACCAAGGAGAAAGAAATTGATGTCGCTGTAGACGAATCGCTCGCCAGGGGCTGCGGTGGGCACTTCGTCGCGCGCGAGCTCGATCGCGGTGTCATAGCCTTCCCAGGGGTCGAGATCGACATCCGGACGAAGGCCCGACACGTGCGTGAGCAGGTGCCGGATGGTGATGTCACCTTTGCCGTAGCGTTCGAAACCGGGGATGACGCTCGCGACTGAATCGTTCAACCGGATGCGGCCCTGTTCGATCAGTCGCATCACCGCGGTCGTTGTCGCCACCACCTTCGTCAACGACGCGACGTCGAAGATCGTGTCGATGGTCATCGGCTCGACGGCAGGGACGAGCGCCCGCCTCCCGTAGGCTTTTTCGTAGAGCACCTCGTCGCCGCGGCCGATGAGCACGACCGCGCCCGGCGTCAGCTTGGCTAGGATGGCCTCCTCCATCAGGCGATCGATGGCCGCGAAGCCAGCGATGGATGTCTGCGCCTCGACGCGGAGAACGGCCACGGCGAGAGCGAGGAGCACCAGCTTTTTCATTCTGATAAGCTTGAAGATAACCTCAACCTAACATACGGTTAACTCGATTTTCACTGCTGTTTTCCAGGAGAGACCTGCAATGCGTGAGGCGCGAACGCTGCTGACGGCCATCGCTTTTCTTGGTGTGTTGACACTCAGCGCACTGCCCGCCGCGGCCCAAACCGGGCGCGTGGGCGGCACGGTCAAGGACGAGAAAGGGCAGCCCGTCAAGGGCGCTACCATCCTGGCGGAAAATCCGGCGGCGTCTCCCTCGTCTTTCACGGCGACGACCGACGACAAGGGTCGTTACTCAATCATCGGCCTTCGCTCCGGCACGTGGAAGATCACGGCCTCGGCACCGGGCTTCCAATCGTTCGGTGGCCAAGTGCCGATCCGAACCATCGGCGCGCCGAATCCGCCCGTCGATTTCACATTGCTGCCCGGCAGTCCGGCGGCCGCCGGCGGTCTTCCCAAAGAAATCGTCGCCGAAGTTGAAGCCGCGGAAGCCAAATTTCAGGCGAAAGATTACGACGGCGCGATCGCCGCGTACAACGCGATCCTGACGAAGGCCCCAAAATTGACCCGCCTCAATGTTGCGATCGCGCGCTCCTACCGGGCAAAGAAGGACTACAAGGGCGCGAGTGAGTGGTACGAGAAGGCGCTCGCCGCCGATCCGAACGACAGCTCGGGAGCGACTGAACTGGCAATGATGTACATGGAACAAGGCCAGCTTGACGTCGCGCGCGAGAAATTGACCGCGGTCGCGAGCAACACTGGCGCGTCACGGGAGGTGTTCTACAGCCTCGGCGAGATCGAGCGCGCCGCCGACAAGGGAGACGAGGCGGCTAAATGGTATCAGCGCGCAGCGGACACGGACGCGAACTGGGCGAAGCCGCACGTGGGGCTTGCACTGGTGGCGATTCAGAAGGGCGATATCCCGACGGCCATCAAGCATCTCGAGAAAGCGACGACAACGGGAACCGACGCCGCCGATCAGGCGATGGCGAAGGCGATGCTGGATCAGTTGAAGAAGTAACTCTGTGGGCTGGTAAGTCGGGTGGGGCTGGTGGGGCTGGTAGGGATTTCGCGGATTTGACCCGACCCACCCGACCTACCCGATTCACCAGACCCCCACCCGACCCACCGGACCTACCGGCCCTTCCTCAGTTTCTCCGCTTCCGCAATCAACGTCTCGATATTCGGATACGAAGGCTCGAGCGCTTGCGCCTTCTTCCACGCTTCGATCGCCTCCGCATACTTGCCTAGGCGCGCGTGCACCACGCCTTTGATCACCCAGGGGCGTGCCAGCCGCGGGTCGACGTGTGACGCCAGATCCGCTGCATCGATGGCTTCGCGCAGCCGCCCGCGCTGCGCTTCGAGCCAGGCGACCGCCGTATGGTTTCCGGCGAGGTCCGGAAAAGTGCGCAGGCTTGTTGCGTAGTCGTCCTGCGCTCGGGCGAGCGCGACGCCGGCGACCCCCGGCAATTGGGCGATCCCAACGGCGATGAGCACCTCCGCGGTCCGTGCTCGCACCACGCGTGAGGGGTCGATCAACCGCGCGGTCAAGGGAGTCAGCGTCCGCTGCTGGTCGGAGGCCGCGCCCAAACCTCGCACCGCAGCGGCACGGACGATCGCCTCCGGATCGGATGCGGCGCCGATCAGGGAATTGAGCAACACCGGAGTAATCTCGAGCGGCGCGCGCGCGCGGCGGGGCGCGGCGGGATCGCCGTAGCCAAACGAAGTCTGGCTTTGCACCGCGCCAGTCTCAGGTGGACCGTCGCGGGCGGCGACCATGAACTCCGCAAGGAAATCCGCGGCGCTGGCGCGGATAAACGCGTTCTGCGCGCGATCGATCGAAAGCCGTGCGAGCGCGGGCGCCGTGCTCGTATCGCCCGACCCGGCGCGATACATCGTGTCGGCAACGGCGACCACCGCCTTCCTGCGCTGACCGTCTCCCCACCAGCTGTCCATCTGCGCCGCCGCCCACTCGGGCGGTCGATCGTCGTGGCACGTCGTGCACGCATTCGGCACGCCAAAGGTTGCTGTCATCTCCGGCACCGGCGGCTTGTAGGTGTGATCGCGCCGGCGGATGAGCAGCCGCCAATTGACGTCGCTCATATGGCAGTTGATGCAGCGGCTGCCAGGCGAATCGGCCTGGTGAAACGTATGCTTCGCGAGCGCGGGACCGGCGTACGCCGCACCCTCCAAACCGGACACGCGCATCGCACCCGCGGCACCCGCGGCACTTGCGGCACTTGCGGATCTGGACCTGCGGCACCTGCGGCACCTGCGGAGTGACACTGCGTACAAAGCTGATCGCCATTCCGACCCTGGGTGATGTTGACCTTGAGTGAAAACGGATTCGGCGACCCATGCGCGGCATGACAACTCGTGCACGTGAGCTCGCCGGACTCGAAGCATCCGCTTTGCATCACCGCCTGCGGCCGATTGAATCGGTTCGGCCTCCCGTCGGGCCAGAACTCGCCCTGGAGGTCGTTGTCGGGAATCGGCGCACTCATCAGAAACGGCAGCGCGTAATCGTCGTAGCGATCGCCAGCCCGGAACCCGGTGAACAGGTTGGTCTTGTTGCCGTGGCAATACGCGCAGCTGTCGAAGACCTCACGCGGCGCGGCGCGCCGCGGGGAGAAGGTCTTGATGTCGAACGGCGGTTTCCGCGTGGGATCTTTCTTCCACGCGTCCATCAGCGCCACGTGCTCGCGACCAGGGCCATGGCACGCCTCGCACCCGATGCCCATCTCCGTCCATGTCGTGGTGTATTTTTTTGTCGCGACGTTGTAGCCTTGCGCCAGATTCGTGGCGTGGCAGTTGAAGCAGTTGACGTTCCAAATTTGCCGTAAGTCGTGTGCGCCGTCGGGAACCGGCGCCAGCTCTTTCCAGTCCAGCCAGCGCTTGGTCTCCACATCCCAAAAGGACGGCAGGACGTACATGCGACCGTCCGCCAGCGTCGACAGGAAGCCCTGATAGCGCTTGAATCCGAGGGTGTAATCAACCGGAAAGGTCTCCGGCGGGCGATCGCCGGATGCGATCCGAACAAACGGTTTGCCGGCACTTCGACCAAACTCGTACGACCGTCCGTGATCGCTAAACCGCGTGCCGGCGCTGAAGTCGCCGAGCAGCGTCGCTTCGGCGATCGGCTTGGTCATGTGGAGATGAAGCGACTGTTCCCATTGGTCGTTCGCGGCCTTGTGACACCGCGCACACGACTGCGAGCCGAGGTAGGACTCCGAAGGTGCCGAAGGTGCCGGGGGGGCCGGGAGTGCCTGGGGGGCCGGGGGGGCCGGTGGTGCGAATACGGAAGCTGGTGGAGGTGCGGCCTGGTCGAGATTCGCGGCGCGCCCGTACAGGACGGCCAGGAAGACCGTCGCCGCTGTCATCACCAGGCGGGAGCCGAATGTCATCACCGCGCAGAATAAACAAAAAAGGGGACCATCGGTCCCCTTTCCTTAAATCCGGCTCAGGATCCTCCATCCCGAACCGGCCACGAGCCCGGCCTAGTCAGCTGGCTCGAAAGTCAGGTGCGTCAAGTGCACAAGTGCGGTGAGGCGCGCGGGGCGCGCGCTGAACCGCCCCCTGTGCACCCCGCAACCTTGTGAACCTCGCGCACCCTGATATCGACTCCTGTGGGTGCTTCCTCTTACAGCAAGCGCTGTGCCGCCCTGTGCACTAGCTCGAGCATTTCGCAAACCCAGACTAGGCAATGGGTTAACAGCGTGCGCTTACTCCGTTGCACAGAAAATGATCCGCAAATCCAATGCTTTGAAAGCGCGGAGTCCGGAAGGATGGATCGCGCCACGGGTTAGACGCATCGGCGGAGCGCTTCGACCCCGTCCGGGAGCTGTCGGTCCCCCCGCACACGGCGCCGGTCCCAGCCCTACGGCCCTACAGCCGCGCCCGGATTTCCCACAGGTCGGGAAACAGCGGCGACCCAATCGTCGTTCGCAGGTAACTGGCCCCTGCCGATCCACCCGTACCCGGCTTCACGCCAATGGTGCGTTCCACCATCTTCACATGACGATACCGCCACTCTTGCATGCCCTCGTCCAGATCGACGAGGCGCTCGCAGATCTCGGCATTCTTCACGTCCGTGCGGTACACCTGAATCAGGATCTCCTGTAGCTCTCCCGACGGCTCGATCGGCGCGGTCACGTCGCGCGCGAGTTGCGCCGGCGGCACGGGGTAGTTCTCGCGCGACAGGTAGCGCAGAAACCCATCCCAAAGCGTCGGTTCCGCGAAGCGTTGCTCGAGCGCCGCGCGTGCACGACTGTGCTCCGGAAACCGCTCGATCGCCTGCCGTGACTTACGGCCGAGAACGAATTCGAGTTGCCTGAACTGATCGGATTGAAATCCGCTCGCCGCCTCGAGCCGCGCCCGGAACGACATGAACTCGAGCGGCGTCATCGTCTCGAGGATATCGAGTTGCGCCACCATGACCTTCAAGATCGTGAGGACGCGTTTGAGTGTGTGCTGCGCGCGATAGGAATCGGCGTCTTCGAAGAGCCGGCGGACGTAATCGACTTCGTGAAGGGTCTCCTTGAACCAGAGCTCGTAGACCTGATGGATGACGATGAACAGCAGTTCGTCGTGCTCAGGGCCGTCGGAGCGCGGTCGCTGCAGATTCAGGAGGTCGTCAACGTGAAGGTAGCTGCCGTAGGTGACCGCAGGGTCCATGGATCACAAAAACACGAAACGGGCGAAAACACGAAGAGCTTTCTTCGCGCCCTTCGTGCCCTTCGTGCGTACAAAAAAGACGGGAGGTGCCGGCGCAGCGACCTCCCGTCAACAGACTCCCCCACAGGAGTCCAACTCTAGGTGCCTAGGGTCACAAGGTGTGCGCGGTGCACGGGGTTCGGTTGTGCCCAGGTGCCACGAGCACCTTATCACCGAACCGCACGTTTGCGCACCTGCCGACTTCGTGCACCTTGCGCACCCGTTTCCTTACCAGAGGAACCTGAACCCGACCCGCGCCGTAAACGGCGCGAGAATCGCGGACGGCTTCTGGTATCCCAACCCAGTTGCGCGGCTGATTGTCTCCGACGCGTGACTGTTCGTGATGTTGAACAGGTCGAGGAACAGCCGCGTGCGCAAACGCGAGGTGAACTCGACGGTCTTCTCGAATCGCGTATCGACCACCCAGATGTTGTCTTCCCGGTTCGCGTTCATCGGCTCCATGAAGAGCACTGTCCCCGACCCGGTGATGCCCGGCCGGGAACGCGAGTGTGTTGGTGCGCCCGTAATTTGCGCCTGACTGGTGCCGCAGGATCGGCGAAATGCGAATGCCGTAGGGCGCGTCGTACGAGCCGCTTGCCTTGACACTCCACACGGTGCGGTCTTCCGCCCCCGGCTCGGCCGGGTTCTGCGGGAAGCCTTCCGGGAAGTCGTCATCCAAGTGTAGGCGCCGCCGATCGAGGCCGACCACTTATTGCCATACCGTTTGTTCATCGACACTTCGGCCGTCTTGTAGCGCCCAAATCTCGGCAGATTCATCACCACTTGCGTCGTCGGGAACTGCGTCGCCGCGGTCGCTGACGCCAAGCCGAGGTAATTGAGAACGCGATCGTCAGCCGTGCCGCGCACGCCGTCGACGCCGATATCCGTGAAGGTGTACGGCACGGTATACACATCGAGACTGCGGGCCGCGATGTACTGCTCGATCAGATCGTTTTCGGTCTTGTAGACAAAACCGGCGCGGACGCCGATCGTCTCGGTAAACTGACGCTCCAACCAACCGGCCGCCTCATGCGAGTACGGCGCCTTGATGTTCGGATCGAGCTGAATCGCGCCTTCAAGCGACGCCGTCTGCAACGCCGTCTGTTCGCCCGCCTGCCAACGCTTGTCGCCGTTGATGTCGGTCCAACCGTAAGTCGCCGACTTGGTCCCGGTATTCGGATTCGCATCGTTGGGTATGGTGACTCCGGGATTGTGCCAGTAGAGACCGTAGTTGCCTTTCAACACGGTGCGGCCGTCGCCGGTGAGGTCGTACACCACACCGATGCGGGGCGCAAACTGATTCCAGGTGAACAGGTCCGTCTTCGCGAACGTCTTGGCCTGGACGACGACCGGGCCGACCGTGGCACCCAGCTGGTCCTGTTCGGGCAACCAGCCCTTGTATCGATCCCACCTGACGCCGCCGTTCAGCGTCAGACGGCCTGTCGTCCACGTGTCGTTGACGAACATCGACAAATGATCGAGCGCGTTTTCGGTCGTCAAGTGACCCTGGTCGTTGTCCTTCAATCCGCCAACCTGGGTCGCAGTCGGAATGCGGAAGATCACTTGATTCGACGCACCGTTGTTATAGACGTGCTCGATGTCGCCGCCAACACCCTGCAGGACGCCAAACCACTGGAGCTCCTTGAGCAGTTCGCCACCAACCTTGAGCGTGTGGCTGCCCTTTGCCGTATCGAGGAAGTACGTCGCGGCACCGGTCAACTGTTTTCGGTCACGGTCGTTCTGATTCTTCATGTGCGACCCGAAGATTTCGAGCCGGCCATTATCGCGGAAGAAGTACGGGTCTGTGCCGTTGGTGATCTGCGGGAAGTAATAGCCGAAATCGCCGTAGCGCGCTTCGACATACAGCTTGTCGCTGATCGTGCCGTTCCACTCGCCCTTGTAGACCCAGCTGCCGGAGTCCTGGCGATTGGTCGGGCTCTCACTGAGATAGGTATTCGAGGCGCAGCCGGTGCAACCCGGTAAGCGAGTCGGCTGAATTTTCTGACCCCATTGGTAGTAGCCGATGAACTTATGGTTCTGGTTGCCTGATAGGTGCCCTTGCCGAGAGCGTTCCACAGGGTCGTGTCGAACGTCTTGTCGAACTCGAAGTTTGGCTGCCCAATCGCGTTGAACTGCTTGTTATACGTGCCAAACCACCACACCTTATCGCGCTTGATCGGGCCGCCGACGTTGATCGAGGCGTTGTAGTACCTATCGATCTCGTTGCTGTGCTCGCGGATCGGGCTGTTGTTGAACGCGGTGGGCGTGATGTACGAGTCGGGAATGTTGGCGCCCTGAAGCGAGTTGTTGTACCAGTCGAGGTAAAACTCGCCATTGAACTGGTTGCCACCTGACTTGGCGATGAACTGTGACTGGACGCCTGGGTTCGGCATCTCTGCCGACTGGCCGGACGTGCCGAGGAACACCTCTTCGAGCGACGAGTAATCGAAATAGAACCCCGCGCCGGTTGTGCCCTCGGTCGAGTTGATGCCCTCGATCAACACGCGCACCTGCCCGTCCAGACCGTAGGCGCGATAACCCGTCTGCGTACCGGCGCGATTGCCGCCGACGTCGATGCGCGACATCTGCACTGCGGGAGTCACCGCGAGCAGCGACCACATGTCGCGTGCGTTGGGCAGCGACTGCAGCTGTTCAATCTTGAAGGTCTGCACCACGCGCGTCGCGGTCGTATCGATGACCGGTGATTCGCCCGTGACCGTGACCGTTTCCTGCAAGGTCGCGAGTTGGAGATCCACATTCACGGTCGCCGTGAATCCCAGTGCGATCTGAATCCCCTCGCGCTTGACGGTATTGAAACCGGCGAGCTCGTAGGTGACCGTGTAGGTGCCCGGAGGGATTGCCGGGAACCGATAATTCCCCGTTTCGGATGTCACCGTCGTCTGCGCACCGAGCGCCGACGGGCTCGTGGCCGTGACGGTCACACCGGGCAGAACCGCACCCTGCGCATCCGCAACGCGACCTTGAATCGTACCGGTACTGCTGGCGCCACCGCCCTGCGCGTAGGCAGGAGCAGCAACCGCGATCGCCATTGCGGCCACCAGCAAGCCGAAGACATAACGCCTCATCTTCTCCTCCATGTGGGGATGACCCGGGGGGCCGAGGTCCCACGCTAACAACGGTCAAATCAAAGGCAAAAGGCGAGAAGCGTACCTGCCACCGGCCTCACGCGAACGACACCGGTGGCCGACACGGGTAGATCGGGACGAATCTACAGGAAATTGGGCCAGGAGCGCAACCACCGGTTGCGAAAGGCTGCGAACCCACAAACACTATCAGCGTCGACCGGTTATGAGTTTTCTGCTGACAGCAGTGGGCGTCGCGCGTATACATGTTGCTCGACTGTTGGGAATGTGGGACCGGAGCCTTCTCCCGGGTGTCGAAACGGCGCTTGCCTGGGATGAACGGGTGGTACGTCCGGAGACGGCAGAGAAATGAAGACGAACAGGAGGATGTGAGGATGATCGCCTTTCGCCCGGTGTTATTTGCTTTGACCGTGCTCGCCATGATGCTGGGATTCGCTCCAGCGGCTTCCGCTCAGATGGAGCCGGGGCGTCTCACCGGCACCGTCTCCGACGCGCAGGGGGCGGTGCTCCCGGGCGTCACCGTAACCGCAACCTCGCCCTCGCTTCATCGGCTCGCAATACGGCGATCACCGAAGCCGACGGACGATATCGTTTCCCGTCGCTGCCATCGGGCACCTACACGCTCACGTATCGAGTTGACCGGATTTCCGACCGTCAAGCGTGAGAACATCCAGTTCGCGATCGGGCAGACGCTGACCGTCGATCATGCAACTCCAGCTCGCTTCGCTCCAGGAAACCGTGACTGGTGTCAGCCGAATCGCCGGTCGTCGATCTCCAGTCGACGAAGGTCGGCGTCGAGTTCTCGGCCGAAAAACTCGCCGCGATCCCATCCGCCACCGATTTGTGGGCCGCGCTCGGCGCAGGCGCCCGGCATCCGCATGCTCGGGTTCGACGTCGGCGGCAGCCACAAGAGCCAGCAGACCGGCTACGAAAGCTTCGGCGTGCGCGGGCAGAACCGCGTCGTGACCGAAGGCATCGACACGACGGAAGGCACCAACGCCGCCGGTATCTATCAGGACTTCTTCGCGCACGAGGAAGTGTCGGTCAGCGCGTCGGGCGCGGACGTGTCGATGAGCACGCCGGGATCGGCGGTGGTGTCGAGCATCAAGAGCGGCGGCAACGAGTTCAAGTCGCTGAACAACGTCACCTATGAAGGCAGCCGCTTCGTCGACAACAACGTCGACGACGACACGCGCGCGCGCGGGTTCACGGGACAGCCGAACCTGAAGTTCTGGGAAGCGCACTTCGATCTCGGCGGTCCGATCAAGCGCGACAAGGCGTGGTTCTACGCGGCCTACAACGCCTTCACGATCGACAAGGTGATCTCCGGCGTGCCGCGCCAGTTCACCGACCTCGCCGAGTTCGACGAACTACACGGTGAAGGGCACGTATCGCGTGTCGCAGAAGGACACGCTGGTCGGCTACTACCAGTGGGGCGCGAAGGACAAGCCGCGGCGCGGCCTGTCGTCGACGGTCGGTCCGGACAGCATCCTCGCGCAGAACGCGCCGATCGGAGATGTGGAACGCGCAGCATCAGCGCGTGTGGAACAACCGCCTGTTCACCGACACGAAAGTCGGCTGGTGGGGCTTCGCGTGGCCGATGGTGCCGGCGGTCGACTGGCGGCAGTCGCCGCCGCGCATCGACACGGGAACGAGCGTCGAGACCGGCGCGGGCTGGCTGGCGGGCAATCAGGGCGGGCCGTTCACGTTCCAGCGCGACAAGCCGCAGTTCACGATGACGGCGACGTATTACCTGCCGGAGAAGATGGGCGATCACGACTTCAAGGCCGGCATCGAGTGGGCCGACGATCAGTCGCGGAACGGCAACAACGGCAACTCCGGACCGATCCAGTATCGCGATCGCAACGGCCTGATCGACGAGATCCGCGTCACCGACTTCAACACGTTCGAGACGTTCGGCACCGATTGGACCGGCCCGGACGATCGCAACGAGCGCTGGTCGGCGTTCTTCCAGGATCGCTGGCGTCCGGCGAGCCGCATGACGATCACGGCGGGCATCCGCTACGACCGTCAGCGGCCGCATTACGAAGCGTCGATCCGCAAGCCGATCCTCGAGCACCATCTTCCCGCGATCAGACCGTGCCCGCCGTCGAGCTTCTTCACGCGCAGCACGATCGTGCCGCGTCTCGGCTTCGCCTACGACGTCAGCGCGCAAGGGCAAGTCGGTCGCCAAGGTGTTCTTCGGCCGCTACTACTACAACTTCGCCGATCGCCTCGCGGGCGCGAATCCGGGCGGCACCAATCGCCGCGACTACAAGTTCAACGACCTGAACGGCAACCGTCTCTATGACGGCGTGCAGGAGCTCGGCGCGCTCGTCGCGTCCGCCGGCGGATCGACGACGACGGTGGATCCGAACCTGAAGACGCCGTACGCGGATGAAATCAGCGTGTCGTACGAGCAGCAGTTCTGGGGCGAATCGTCGCTGCGCGTCGCCTACGTGCGCAAGATGACGCGCGACGACTTCGCCACCTACAACGTGCTGCGCGAAGGCCAGTTCACGGTGCCGCGCAACATGCCGATCGCAGTTCCAGGACTTCGGTCGGGACCGCGGGCGAGACGCGCACGTTCCTGGTCTACGACATTCCCGATTCGCTGCGCGGCCAGGTGCGCAACGTCATCGCCAGCATCCCCGACAGCGTCGGCGGCGGCGACAACAACTTCGACACGATCCAGTTCGCGTTCATCAAGCGGCTGCCGGGCGGGCTGTTCGTGCAGAGCAGCTTCGACTATCAGTGGCGCGACGAGCTGCGGACGACGGCGAACCGCGAGCAACAGCCCGCTCGATTCGGATCCGCTGGGCATCAATTACTTCCAGAACGTGTTTCCCGACGTGTCGAACCGTCAGGAGAGCACGAACTGGCAGGGCCGCCTGATGGGCCGGTACTGAAACGTCGAACGGCTTCGGCGTCGCGGTCAACTTGCGCATCCAGAGCGGCTGGGCGCTGCGGCGCGTCTGATCGAGCGTGACGCTGCCGAACGCAGGGCACGCAGGTGTTCTTCCTCGAAGACATCAAGAACAACCGGTCGGACGATGGCGTCGCCTGCTGGATCTGCGCGTGGAGAAGTCGTTCCGCTTCGCTCGAGAAGTACAAGGTCGTGCTGATGGCCGATCTGTTCAACGCGCTGAACTCGAACGCGGTGACCAACTTCAATCTGACGAACGGCGCGAACTTCAATTCGATCAACGCGACGCTCGATCCGCGGACGTTCATGATCGGCTTGCGCTTCGACTTCTGAGGCGACGAACTCTGAGCTCGACCCGCAGACGCACGAAGAGCCGGGGACAGACGTCCCCGGCTTTTTCTTTTCCGGTCGCCGTCTGGATCGCCGGCACCGTCATCGCCGCGACACTCGAGCGGTGGTGGTTCCCGCAAGCGTGGGATGAAACAGCCTTACGCGCCAGCCGGTTCTATTTCGGCGATACGCGTGCGTTCCTCGCCTACGCGGCTGCGCTGACCGCAGGTGAGCCGTTCGACAACGGCGTGCCCTTTCACCCCGTCGGCTGGCCGCTCGTGCTGTCGTTGTTGTTCCGAACCGTCGGCTGGTCCAGCGATGTGCCACCGGACCCCGCGATCCTCAAGCACGTCGCCGCCATGATCAGCGGCGTCTCGGTCGGTCTCGCTGCGCTCCTCGCTTACGTGCTGGGCGGGCGCAGGGTGATGATCGTCACCTCACTCCTTGGAATTTTCCATTTCGGCCACATGGTCCAGGCCGCCGCGCCCAACTCGGAGCCGTTGTATGGGCTGTTGGTGATCGTGGTGTCGTTAGGCGCGCTCAGAACGCAGACGAAAGGCTGGTTATTGGGCGCGCTCGCGGGATTCACATCACTCATCAGAGCCGAGTTCCTGCTCTGTGCAGCCCTTCTCCCGATCTGGCTGGCGTTCGATCGCACAGAAGGCAGACACCACAGACGCGTGGCGCTCTATACGTGCGGCTTGCTTCTCGCGCTGTTGCCGACCACGATTCTCAACTGGCGGAGCATCGACGAGTTCAACCGCACGCGCAGCGAGAGCATGCCAGGGCCGTTGCCCAGATTCGCTCCGATCACCAGTTACGGCGCCTTCAGCTTCGCCAACGCGAATCACGAGCGTGCTGATGGAGGCTTCAACTGGGATCTGCCTTCGCTCGCTCCGCCGGACGATGAAGCGGCCGGTCTTCTCGAGGAAGGTCAACTCGATCTTGCGCGACCGGCCGCGTACCGCGCGTACGTCGATGGTTACTCGATAGGCGCAGCCTGGCTCGTCTCCCATCCTGCCGACGCGATCAGGTTGCTCGGAAAAAAGCTGGCCATTCTGTTGTCGGTCTTCGACTACGGCTATCTGCTGGATAACGTGCCTGTGGCTGTTCGCGGTACACGCAGACCTGTGGATCAGATCGACCTGGAGACTTCCTGGCTGACGTTCGTGCACGCGGCGCTCGTCGTCATCGGTCTCGGCATTGCGGCGACCAGGCGATCGACGAGAGTGCTTCTTCTTCCTGTCATCACGCTCCTCGCATCCTCTCTCCTGTTCTTCGGCTACGTGCGCCTGGGCGTCGCGTACCTGCCGGTGCTGTGGATCCTGCAGGCGTTGGCGATTACTCGCGTTCTCGACCGGATACCCGTTGGCCCACGCTGGCACCGCCGAGCGGAATTCGCCGCCGCCGGACTGGTGATGGTGCTTCTGTTCGCCGACCAGTCTGCGGTCAGCCGGCCGCGCGCGGTCACGATCGATGGCTTCGTGGACGAGGAGGGGCGGCTCGTCGAGGATCAGAGGATGGAAATCGAACGCGTGCGATGACGCCAGTGGTGTGTCAGGTGTCAGGTGTGAACGGCCGGAGACATAGGTAACACATTAGTCCGGGGACATGGGTAACAGTTGATCGAGAATTTTGGTCATAGTTTTTTTCGTGAGGCGCGAGCCGGCGTAGCCGGCGAGCGCCCTGCAGAGATCGAAGCGATCGGATGAATGCGGCGAGACCGTTCATCGAAGCGTCCCAGCGCGACACCAGCAAATCGGATCGTCCAGAGCCCGTCGGCGTGTTCTTCAAACGCGACGTTCTCGCCGGCGAGCGGGGTGCTGAGGAAGAGGGCGTCGCTGCGCCACGAGACGCAGCCGTTGCTCGAGACGCGGCGGACGTCCCAGTGACCGGGATAGTCCAACGCGGGGAGGCGCGCGGGCAGCGGGCGCGGCGACCGGTCGTCGCAACTAGCCGGCGGTCGGTCGCGCAGCGCTTCATGCGGTCGCACGTGGTTATATTCCTGGACGAAGCGAGCAAAGCGGCGTTGTTGGGCGGCCGCATGCGCGGCGGGTGGGCGGGTGGTTTCAGCTTTGAGCACCGAATGAAACTGCTCGTGCGAGCCATTTTGCTCCGGATGGCCGGGCGCGATCCGCTCCAGGCCGATCCCCAGACGCATCCACCAGATCGCGAGTTGCGACAGGCCGCCCAATCCCGGACTCGCAAACGGTCCACCGTTGTCACTGCGGATGCGTGCGGGCAGTCCGAACTCGGCAAAGGCGCGGGCGAACTGGCGCCGCGTGGCCGCGCACGTCGGCCCCAGCAACGCGTCGCACCGCAACACGGATCGGCTAAAGCCATCGCGCAGCGTCAAGGGGTAGCAGTAGCAGCCATCGCCGGTGCGAAACTCGCCTTTGAAATCGGTGGTCCAGACCTCATTCACTGCGGTGATCGGCGCCAGCGGCGACCGACTCGCGGGAGACGGCGATCGGCGACGCCGCCGTGTCACCAAGCCGCGCGCTTTCAGCAAGTGGCACACCGTCGACCGACTGGGCCAGTCCGCGTGGGGCTTCTGTGGGCGGGCAAGGGCGAGCAGCTTCTTTGCCCCCCATCGCGGATGCTGTTGCCGCAGGGCGACCAGGATGTCGATCAGCGCGGGGTCCGTCGCGTGCGAACTGACATCCGGACGCCGCGACTGATCATGCAACCCGCGCGGACCGCTCGCCTCGAAACGGTCGATCCATTTGTAACCGGTCTTGCGACTGATCCGGTAATCGGCGCAGAGCTCAGTCATGGTCCAGGCGCCGGCCTGCCAATCGGTCACGAAGTGCATTCGAAGATTCACGGGCGAGAACTCCTGCCACGGCATCGCATCCTCCAGCGAAACAGTGGCGAAAAGTGTTACCCATGTCGTCGGACTGTTTTGTTACCTATGTCTCCGGACTGAACCGTGTCAGGTGTCAGGTGTCAGGGGTCAGGACAGTGCGGTATAGACCGGGTTGATGGTTGACACAAGTCCGGCAGGATCGTTTACACCAAGGAGATGCCTTGGATGGAAACGAATATATCGGACGAACGGGCGCGCTTCGTACGCGACTGTGCGAGCGGACACTGGTCGATGACCGAGCTCTGCGAGCGATACGGCGTGAGCCGACCGACGGGCTACAAATGGATGGCGCGCCGGGCGGGCGGTGGGGGCTTCGCCGACCGCAGCCACGCCCCGCATCAGTGTCCTCACCGGACGAGCGCGGACCTGGAGGCGCTGATCGTCGCGGCGCGGCACGAGTACGGCTGGGGCGCCAAGAAACTCCGGCAGGTGCTCCGCACCCGATATCCGGCGCAGCCGTGGCCGGCGCGGAGTACGTTCAACGAGATCCTCGATCGGCACGCCTTGCTCCACAAGAATCGGCGACGACGAAAGTGGACGCACCCCGGAGCGACCCCGCTCCACACCGAGCGCCCGAACCAGGTGTGGCCCGTGGATTTCAAAGGCCAGTTCAGAACCGGTGACGGTCGCTACTGTTATCCCCTGACCGTCACGGATCACTTCAGCCGGCGTCTGCTGGCCTGTCACGGTCTCCGCTCGGTCGCGACCGCGGGCGCGAAGCCGGTGTTCCGCGCGCTCTTTCGAGCGGTCGGGTTGCCCGACGCGATCCGCAGCGACAATGGGGCGCCCTTTGCCTCGACCGGTATTCATGGGTTGTCGGCCCTGAACGTGTGGTGGATGCAACTCGGCATCGTGCACCAACGGATTCCGCCGTCCAGTCCGCAAGAAAACGGCACCCACGAACGGATGCATCGCGATCTGAAGCGCGAGACCACGCGCCCCGCCTCGAGTAGCTTGCGCGCGCAACAGCGGCGGTTCAACGCCTTCCGTGCCCGCTACAACGACGAACGCCCGCATGAAGGCATCGGGGACCGGACACCGTCGTCACTCTGGACGCCGTCGCCTCGGCCCTATCCTGAGCACATCACCCCGCCCGCGTATCCCGCGCATCTCGAAGTCCGTCGTGTCAGTAGCGCTGGCACGTTTCGCCTGCACGCCCAGCAGCCCTTCTTGAGTCAGGTCCTTCGCGGCGAAGACATTGGCCTCGAAGAGGTCGGCGATGGCATTTGGAACATCGTGTATTACAGTACGTTGCTCGGAAAGATCGATGAACGCAGCTTACAAATCACCGGAACCAAATAACACCGAATAGGTGTAAACGATCATGTCGGACTTTCGTTAAGGATCAACCCGTCCGTTCACGCGCGGACCTAGTCAGTCCCCTGGCGCCCCCGAAACGCTATTGCGATCATCGGCGGTCGACGGAAGGAGGCTCTCCGATGACGGTCGACCGTTGACCGTCGACTTAGGGCTTACCATGAAAATCGCGCCGAGTCTCGCCGTCCGCGGCGCGAGAACGGCGGTCGGCCGCAGGAAGGCCGTGCCCGTCGAGACCGTCCGTGTTTCGGCGGCGTTGCTGTTGGTGATGTTGAACAGGTCGAAGAAGCCGCGAATGCGCATGTTGTGTCCCAGATTGAACGCGCGATCGACTCGCAGATCGACAACCGTGATGTTGTCGTGGCGCCGGGCATCGGCCGGTTCGGCGTAAATCACGCTGCTGGTGCTCGTCGCGTAAATGGCACCTGCCGCGGTTGCGACCCCAGAGCCCACGGTAAGTGTGCGCGCGAAGTTCGCACCGGCCTGGTGGCGGAGGAGCGGTGAAACATTCAACGCCCACGGACCTTGGAAGATCCCGGACAGCTTGAAGTCCCAACGCGTGCGATCGTGATCCGCCGTCGCGTTTGGGTCGTTGGGGAACCCTTCGGGGAAATCGTGACTCCAGGTATGACTTCCACCGACTTGAACCGACCATCGATTGCTCATCCGCTTATTGGCTGATGCCTCGATCGTCTTGTAACGCGAGAAGCGATCCGTGTTCATCACGACGTTGGTGGTCGGGAAACAGTGTGTTCGCATTCGCCGCCGGCACGCCGTAAAGCGTGATCGTGCGATCGTCGGTGCCGCCGGCGCGCCCGTCGGGACCGACGTCGACGAACGAGAACGGCACGGTGTAGGCGGAAATCGGCCGAAATGGATTGTAGGAGGTGGCGATCAGATCATCCTCGGTCTTATAGACGAATCCGACTCGAGCTCCCAGTGTGCTCGCCAACTGTCGCTCGAGATACACCGACACATCGTGCGAGTACGGCTGCTTCGTCTCAGGATCGAAGACGATGTTACCGGCGAGCGTGGACGACGTTGGCGCGCCGACTTCTTCGCCCAACTGGAAGTGCTTGTCACGGTTGGCATCGTTCCACGTGTAGGTCACGCTCTTGTTGGTGGCATTCGGGTTGGCGCTTGCCGTCGTCGCCGGACCGGGGTTGTGCCAGAACAGCCCGTAGCTCGCCTTGACCACGGTCTTGCCGTCGCCGGCGATGTCATAGGTGATGCCGGCACGCGGTCCGAATGAGTTCCAGGTGTAGAACGAGCGCTCGGCGAAGGTTTGTTCCGCGACGTTCACCGGCCCAATCGCAAACGCGAGCTGCCGTTGCTCGGGCATCCAGCCCCGATACCGATCCCAGCGCGCGCCGAGGTTCAGCGTGACGCGTCCCATCGCCCACGTGTCGTTGATGAAGAGATCTTGTTGATCGAGTTTGTTCTCAACCAGCAGGTTGCCATTGTCGTTGTCGCGCAGGCTCCCGACGTGCAAGGCGGTGGGAATCCCGAAAATCACCTGGCTCGGACTTGTTGACGTAGAGGTGCTCGATATTGCCGCCGACACTTTCTTCGCGGCCGCCCCACTGGGTCTCGAGATAGATCTCGCCCCCCATCTTGAACGTGTGACTGCCTCGCTTGGTGTCGAGGAAATAGGTGAGCGCCCCGGTTGCCTGCTTGCGGTCGCGGTCGGTCTGACTGCGCGCGTGAGCGCCAGTTACCGTCAGCAACGTGCTGTCGCGAAAGAAGTAGTCTTCATCGCTGTTCGCGATGCGCGGATCGTAGTAACCGAAGTCGCCGTAGCGCGCCTCGACGTAAACGCGATCGCTCAGCGTGCCGTTCCATTCGCCCTTCCAGACCCAGCTGGGCGACGCCTGTCGCACCGTCGGCTCGATGCTGGTGTAGGTATACGACGTGTTACAGCAACTGGCGAGACGAGTCGGCTGCGTCTTCATATTCACTGGTAGTAGGCAATCAACTTGTGATTCTGATTCAGCTGATAGGTCACCTTCGCAGATGGATTGGTGGTCCACGTATCGAACTCGGCGTCGAACGCGAAGTTCGGCTGATCGATCGAATTGAACTGGCGGCGGTGCGCGTAGTGGAACCACGCCTTGTCCTTCTTGATCGGACCGCCGACGTTGACGTTGACGTCGTAGTACTTCAGGACCTCGTTGCTGCCGGGACGAAAGCCGAAACCACCCTCTGAGGGATCCTTGATGTGCTGTTCGGTGAGGTTCGATCCCTGGAACGCGTTGTTGTAGCCGTCGACGTAGAACTCGCCGGTAAATCGGTTGCCACCGGACTTGCCGAGAAAGTTCGACTGGACGCCCGGGGTGGCGGCCTCGGCACCTTGTCCAGCGACGCCGAGGAAGACCTCTTCAAACGAGCCGTAGTCGTAATAAAAACCAGCGCCGTCGGTCCCCTCGGTGGTGTTGATGCCTTCGACCGAGGTGCGAACCTGACCGTTGAGACCGTACGCGGTGTACCCGGTTTGCGTACCGGCACGATACCGCCGACATCGATGCGACTCATGACCACACCCGGAGTCGCGGCGAGCAGCGCCCACATGTCCCGGCCATTCGGAATCGACTGCAGCTGGTCCAACTTGAAGTTCTGCTGAATACGCGTCGCCGAGGTGTCGATCACTGGCGACTCGCCCGTCACGGTCAATGTTTCCTGCAGCGAGGCGATTGCCAGCGCTCCGCGTTCACATTTGCGGTGAACCCGAGCGCGGCTTCGATGCCCTCGCGCCTGACCGAGTTGAACCCGGCCAGCTCGCAGGTCAATGTGTAAGTTCCCGGAGGCACGGCAGGCAGCCGGTACGTGCCGTTCTCGTTGGTGACCTATGTCTGTGCGCCGATCATCGAGGGCTCGTGGCGGTTACGGTGACACCGGGCTGTACCGCGCCGCTCGCGTCAGCGACGCGGCCCTGAAGCGTCCCGGTGACGCTCGCGCCACCGCCCTGTGCAAAGGCCGTCGCTGAAACCAGCAGCGCGATCGCGATCGCACTCAAGCTTGTGAGAAAAGTCCGCCTCATGGTGGTGATCCTCCGTAAGGTGAGGGCGCTGCCGCCAAAACACAAATTGCAAAGTCGAGCGGAACAATATAGCAAAAGAAAAGGGTGCGGCAGGTGCGCAATGGCTTACGACTCGGTCGGAGGCGCGGGTGCCGGTGACGAGGCGAGACGCGTGATGAACACGCCGCCAAGAATTGTCACCGCGCCGATGATCTGTGGCGCGCCGATCGGCTCGCCGAGCCAGAAGGCAGCGACGATCATCGCGACAATGGGCGTCAGATTGCTGTAGACCGCTGTCCGAGAACTGCCGATGCGCTGCACCGCCGTATACCAAATCATGTAGGCGAAGGCGAGCGCTAGAAGCGCGGAGAGCGCCGTCAGGGTCCAGCTGGTCGCGGAGATGACCGCCCACTGTGTTCTGAGGAGCGTGGGAATCGCGATCAGGAGATAGCACGTCGCGCCAATCGCCATCGAATAGCCCGTAACGATCAGCGGTGAGTGCCGCCGTAAGAGCGGCTGTGCCGCCACCGAATAGGCAGACCAGCAGAGCATTCCGCAAAAGACGAGCACATCGCCGACGAACGTCGTGCTCGACCAAGTGGCCGAGCGGCCGACGAGCACGTAAATCCCCACGACCGAGAGCGCGAAGCCGGCCCACCGCACCGGCGGCACCCGCTCATGGCCTGCCAGTGAAGACAACAGCGCGACGGCGACGGGCGTGGCACCGAAGATGAGGGCTGCGTTGCTCGCGCTCGTGCGCGCGACGCCTGCGACAAACGCCAGCTGGTAGCAGAAGTGCCCGACGAATCCGAGCAAGGCGATGCGTTGCCAGTCGACGCGGGTCAGTGCCGCCTCAGGAACCGAACGGCCGTTGCCTCGTTGGCGCGCGTTGCGCACAGCTATCGCGAGCAGAAACACGACAGCCGCCAGGGCCATCCGCAATGCATTGAAGGAAACCTGCGGAAACTCGCGCAGCACGTACTTGATGGCGGAAAAGTTCGAGCCCCAGATGACCACCATCAGGAGCAATGCGAGGTCAAGCCGGGAAAAGCGAGGGAGCGTTGGAAAGCTGGAGATATGGCGTTGAGGAAGATATGGAGAACTGGAGATCGCCAGATCGCCAGCTCTCCAAATCCAGGGCTGTACTAGCCTCCGAACGGCTTGATGAAGAACAGAATCAGGGTCACGAGCAGCACGTAGATGACGAGCGACTCGATCAAGACGAGACCGAGAATGAGCACGCCGCGGATTTCGCCGGTCGCACCGGGATTACGCGCGATGGCCTCCGCTGCTGATCCGATCGCGCGGCCCTGGCCGATCGCGCCACCGACGGCGGCAATCGCCAGAGCGAAGCCCGCGGTGATGATCGACCACTGCACGAGACCGCTATTCGCGGCTGCCGCGGCTTCCTGAGCGTAAAGGGGCGCGGCACACGCCAGGACGACGAACATGAACATCAGGGAGAACACGGACCGTCGAGTGCTCACAGAAAGCCTCCAGGGGAAAAAATCAGTTCCATTTTCCAGTTGCCAGTTCAACGTTCACTTCACGCCCGACGGTTCAGCGTTGGGCGGTCGTGCACACGTTCGCCGCATCGAACGTTGAACTGGAAACTGACAACTGGGAACTTCAACTCCGGCGTCCCGGTGCCCTCACCGCTTCAAAGGCAATGACAACAATTGGGCTGGACACGCCGATCAACAACCCCACCGGGTCGAGTTTCAAGCGCGTCATCATACCGTAGCCGACGATGGCGAGTATAGCATGCCTTGTGAAAAACTTCACTAGCGCCCAACCGCGCGAATTGCTCCGCATTTCGCCCCGAATGGCCTCGCGGACCAGCACATCGGCGAGCCCGCGAATACCCCAGTAGGCCAGCCCGGCGAGGACACCGCCACCCAACACCCCGAGCGCCACACGCGGAGCGGTCGGCTTGAGCACAAACGCAATCGCCGTGACCACCAACATCACGACGAGCGTCTCGCGTTCGAGACGCCGCAGCAGGTCGGAATCGTTCACTTCTTCTGCGCGACCTGCATGATCCGATAGACGTTGAGAATCCCCGCGGCCAGGCCGAGGAAGAACCCGAGGAACGACAGCCATGGCCGGGTCCCGAGCCAACCGTCCAAAACGTAACCGCCGCCGAAGCCGATCACGAGCGCCAACACGAACGCGAAGCCGACGGTGCTCAATTGACCGATGAGCCTGATATCGTCGCGTGAGATAGGCACGTCGGGAAGGATAACAGGGTGCGTCAGGTTCACGGGGTGCACCCCTGCACACCCTGCGCACCCTGCCCGGCATCCTGCCAACCTTGCCGGGTATACTGAGAGTTGCCGTCGCGCCTCGGCACCCGTGGTTCTATGTCCGGTACCTTCGTCTTACGTGCGCTGACCGCAGGCGTCGCGGTCGCGTGTTTGGCCGTCAGCCAATCTGCCGTCGACGCCGAGCAGGCGCGCGAACGCGTCCTCTACGCCACCGCGTTCGAGCCCAGCACTCACAAGCCCGTCCTCGACCTGGGAACGCGTGACTTCGTCGTCCGTGAGGACGGCGTCGCGCGCGAAGTACTCCGCGTCGCGCCGGCGACGACGCCGATGCCGGTCGCGGTCCTCATCGACAATACTCAGGCGGCGACGAATATGATCGCGGACATCCGCGGCGCCCTCTCGGCCTTCGTCACGACGGCCGCCGATCTGGGACCGATTGCCCTCATCACGGTTGCGGATCGACCGACAATCCTCGTCGACTACACGTCGTCGATCAAGGAGCTGCAGGCCGGCATTGGACGGGTGTTTGCGACGCCTGGAAGCGGCGCCACGCTGCTTGACGCCATCAAGGACGCCTCCCAGGGCCTGGCCAAGCGCGAAGCCGATCGGACGGCGATTGTGGTGCTCACGACCGAAGGCAGGGAATTCAGCACGCTGCACTACACACAGGTGCTCGACGCGCTACGAGCCTCCGGTGCGTCGCTGCACGCGGTGGTGCTGGTCACGCAGGGCGCGTCGATGATCAACGACGAGGCGCGCAACCGGGCGACCGTGCTCGATCGGGGACCGAACGAGAGCGGCGGCGTCCGCGTCGATGTCCTGGCCGCGAGCGCGTTCGAGACACAATTGCGGGATCTTGCGGTCCTGCTGAAGTCGCAATATCGCGTCGTCTACGCGCGGCCCGAATCGCTGATACCGCCGGAGCGCGTCGAGCTGTCCTCCGCAAAACCCGGCGTGGAAGCGCGCGCAACCCCCGCACGTGGTCAAGCGACGAAGTAAATGAAACTCCTGCACGCCGCCCTCATTGCTGTCGTCGTCCTGCCCCTCGTCCATGCCCAGACGCCAGGGAAACAGGAGCCGCAGGTGTTTCGCGCGAACATCGACGTCGTGTCCCTCAACATCACGGTGGTCGACGGTGAGAACCATTACGTCACCGATCTTTCGGAATCCGACTTCTCGGTGTTCGAAGACGGCGCCAAGCAGGAACTGATCTACTTCAATCGCACCAGCCTGCCCATTGCGCTGTCGCTCCTCATCGACACGAGCGCGAGCATGGAGAACCGGCTACAGATTGCGCAAGAAGCGGCGATCGGGTTCGCGAGAAAGCTCCGGCCACAGGACTTTGCTCAGGTCGTCGACTTCGACAGCCGCGTGGACATCACACAAGATTTCACCAACAGCGTGCCCGAACTCGAGCGGGCGATTCGCTCCACCACCGCGGGCGGTTCCACAGCGCTGCATAACGCCATCTACATCTCGCTCAAAGAGCTGGCCAAGCTCAAGGCGAAAACGAACGACGACGTACGGCGCCGCGCCATCATCGTCTTGTCCGACGGCGAAGACACGTCGAGCCTGGTCACGTACGAAGAAGTGCTCGACCAGGCCAAACGTTCCGAGACGGCGCTCTACACGATCGGCCTGCAGCCCCGCGAAGCGCCGACGTCGAAGGGCTTCCGCGAAGCCGAGTTCGTGCTGCGGCAGCTCGCGCAGGAAACGGGCGGCCGCGCGTTTTTCATCACCCGCATCGAGGACCTCAAGGACGTCTACGGCCAGATCTCCGCGGAGCTCTCGAGCCATACACGATCGGCTACGCCCCGAAAAATGGGCGCCGCGACGGTGCTTGGCGGCGCGTGGCGGTGCAAATCGCACGCGCCGGAGCAGTAGCGAGGACCAAACGCGGGTACTATGCGCCCGGCTCCCACTAGAGTTCCAAGTTGCCGGTTCCCAGTTCATCCCTCGACGCCGCTCGGGATGAACCCTAAGCTTCGTCGAAGGGTTCAAAGTCGAGTGACCCGTTGAATGAAGCACTCTCGAACTACACTTTGAACTGACACCGGGGGAACTGGAAACTCCGCAGATGCAATTCGCTCTCCTAGTTACGTACCTCCTCGCTTTCGCCGCCTACACGATTCATTTTGCGCGCCGCGAACCAGCGGCCGGACGCGCCGCAACAGCATTGCTGGTTGCCGGGACTCTGCTGCACACGTTCGTTATCGGGATGCAGACGATGGAGGCAGGGCATGTGCCGTTTGCGGGCGCGACCCAGGCGATCTCGACGTTCGTGTGGCTGCTCGCGCTTGCGTACCTCTATACCGAGGTGACGACAGACGAGCGCGGGCTCGGCATCTTCATTCTGCCGGTCATCGTGATTCTGCAAGTATTGCCGACGGTGCAGGCTCCGAGTGCGGAGCCGCGATCGCCAGTGCTCGAGTCGCCGCTGTTCTGGATTCATGTGTCGGCGATGCTCGGCGCGTACGCGAGCTTTGGCCTGGCGGCGGTGATCGGCATCACCTACGTGTTGCAATTCAAAGAGATCAAGGCCAAGCACCTGCACTTCTTCTTCACGCGCCTGCCATCGTTACAAGTCCTCGATGTCATGAACTCACGTGCGGTCTTGATCGGGTGGCTCCTGATGACCGTCGGCCTCGCCGCGGGCGCGGTCTGGATTGTCGAAGCGCAACAGCTGGCGCCGGAAGACCCTCGCGTCCAGGCCATGTCGCTTGCCGATCCCAAGATCTTCGTCGCCCTCATTACCTGGTCTGTCTACACCTTCGGCATGATTGCGCGGCGCGCGATCGGATGGCGCGGGAAACGGTCGGCATACCTCTCCGCCGTCGGCTTCGCGATCATCCTTCTCAACTTCGTGCCGGTCAGCTACTTCCTGACCGACAGTCACAACTTCCGCTGACGTGCACGTTCTGCTGGTCGGCGCAAGTCATCGCACGGCGCCTGTTGAACTTCGTGAGCGGCTGGACTTCTGCAGCCGCGGCCTCGATCGCGCCGTCATTGCGCTCGCGGGCCGCGAGTCGACCAGCGAAGCGGTCGTCGTGTCGACGTGCAATCGTGCCGAGCTCTACGTCGCCTGCGGCGACCCATCGGCGACGTTCGATGATCTGGTCACGTTCTTCAGCGAATTCCAGCAGGTGCCCGCCGCGCGGATCCGCCCGCACCTGTATTCGCATGTCAATCGGGATGCGGCTCGCCACTTGTTCCGTGTCGCCTCCGGTCTCGATTCGCTGGTCGTCGGTGAGCCGCAGATCCTGGGACAGGTGAAGGAGGCCTACGGCGTCGCCTCCACGGTTCAGGCGACCGGCCCTCTACTGAACAAGTTGTTTCATTGGGCGTTCGCGGTCGGCAAGCGTGTTCGCTCCGAAACGGCTCTCGCGGAAGGCGCCGTCTCGGTCAGCTTCGCAGCGGTCAGCCTCGCGAAAAAAATCTTCGGCAATCTCGCAGGCGCGGCAGGTGCTTGTCGTCGGCACCGGCGAAATGGGAAAGCTCACGGCGACCCACCTCAAGGCGCAGGGCATTGGCGCGCTCGTGATCACCAGCCGGACGCTGAGTCACGCGCAGGAGCTCGCCGCCGAGGTCGGAGGCACTGCCGTTGCGTGGGAACGGCTTGAACACTCGTTGCGCGAGTCCGACATCGTGATTACCGCCACCGGATCGCCGGTACCGATCCTCACGAAGGCGCAAGTGGGGGCGAGCATGCCGGCGAGCCGCACTCGTCCGCTTTTCTCATCGACATCGCGGTGCCACGCGACGTCGAGCCCAACGCCGCGGAGATCGAGCAGGTGTTCCTCTACAACATCGACGACCTGCAAGCGATCGTGAAGGAGAACATCGAAAAGCGCGGCAGCGAGATTGGGCGCGCCGAGCAAATCGTCACTGATGAAGTGCAAAAGTTCGCGACGTGGCAGTTGTCACGCCAGGCGATCCCGACGGTTGTGGCCTTGCGCCAGCGATTCGAAATGATCCGCCGAGCGGAGCTGGAACGACTCGAGTCGAAGCTGTCGGGCCTGCCTCCGGAGGTGCGTTTACGGATCGACGAAATCACGCGGCTCATGTTCGAGAAGCTGTTGTTGACGCCGACCGAACAGCTGAAGACGCTCGGCGACACCGAGCTGGTCGGCCAATACACCGATGCCTTGACCAGACTGTTTGCACTTGGCGACAAAGACAAGGACCCTGACGCGTGACGACGCTGCGCATCGGGACGCGAGGCAGTGCGCTGGCACTCTGGCAAGCAAACACGGTGGCGCGGTTGATTGCCGAACGCGGCGGTCCGCGTTGCGAGATCGTCGTCATTCGCACGGCCGGCGACGAACGACCAACCGATCCGTCGAGCACGCCCGGCACCTCCGGACCCCCGGCACCTCGGCGAAGGCGACCTTTGTCAAGGAGATCGAGGACGCGCTACTCGATGGCCATGTCGATCTCGGCGTTCACAGCAGCAAGGATCTTTCCGCCGTTTTCCCCAGCGACCTGATCGTGGGCGCAACCCTCGCGCGCGATGACCCGCGCGACGCGGTGCTTCTTCCGCATGGTGAACACATCGAGACGCTGCACGAGCTGCAGGCGCGCCTCGCAGCGGCATCACGCATCGGCACCAGCAGTGTTCGCCGCGCCGCGCAGCTTCGGACCCTCTTCCCCACGGCATCGTTCGTAGCCATCCGCGGCAACGTCGATACGCGGTTGCGGAAACTGGAGGCCGGCGACTGCGACGCCCTGGTCCTTGCCTGCGCCGGATTGAAGCGGCTTGGTCTTGACCACCGCATTTCGTTCGCGCTTCCACCCGATACCTGCATTCCGGCTCCCGGCCAAGGCATTGTTGCGGTTCAGGTACGCGAAGGCCGACGCGGCCTGCGTCCTGTCTTCGACACCATCAACGACGCCGCGGCTATGGACGCCCTCACTGCGGAGCGCGCGATCGTTCGGGCGCTGGGAGGTGGCTGCCAGATGCCGCTTGGCGCGTACGCTCGCATCGAGGGTGACGATCTTTTCGTGGCTGCTGTCGTCATGGGCGCCGACGGAGCGGCGGCGGTCCGGCAGGAGGCCCGGGGGCGCAGGACCGACGCCGAACGCATCGGCAAGTCGGTGGCGCGATTCCTGCTCGAGCGTGGAGCCGAAGAAATTTTGCGGGCCTCGCGGACCTGAGCCGCTTGACGCACTGACCTACCGACCCACCAGCCTCGTTTTTCGCACAACGCGCGCTTCGGCGTGTCAGGCCCGAAGTACAATCCCGCCGTGCTTCGGCCAATCGTCTATCTCATTGGCGCCGGACCCGGCGCGCCGGATCTGGTCACCGCGCGTGGACTTCGTGTCCTGCAGGCCGCCGACGTGGTCATCTACGATCACAGGGTGCATCCGCGCCTACTGACGCTGGCGCCGCCACACGCCGAACGGATCGACGTCGGCAGCGCGGCACCCGAGCGGCCGGATCAGGAAGCCATTTGCTATCTGATCGCGGAGAAGGCGACAGAAAACAAACTGATCGCGCGACTCAAATGGGGCGACCCGTTCCTCTTCGATCAGGGCGGCGTTGAAGCGCTGTTTCTTCACGAACAGGGCATCCCCTTCGAGGTGGTTCCAGGGATCCCGGCTGCCCTCGCTGCGCCCACGTATGCCGGCATTCCGATTACCTATTCCGGCGGCGGCGACACGGTGACCTTGGTGCGCGGGCACGAAGACGAGGGACGGCAGCGCGCGCATGTCGATTGGGCGTCACTTGCCAAGCTCGAAGGGACGATTGCGTGTTACGCGGGCCCTCGTCAATTGGCTTCGATGATCGCCGCGCTCCTGTCACACGGCCGTTCTGCGGCCGAGCCCGCGGCCATCATCGCCAACGGAACGCTGCTGACCCAGCAGACCGTTACTGGTACGCTGCAGGAACTCGCCGCTCGAATCCATGAGCAGCCGCCGTCCGGCCCCGCATTGCTGGTCATCGGCACGGTCGTGGCGCTGCGCGAGCATCTCCGCTGGTTTGACGCCCGGCCGCTCTTCGGCCGCCGCGTGCTCGTGACCCGATCGAGCGATCAGGCGGGCGAGCTCGTGGAGCTTCTCGAAGCGGAAGGCGCCGAAGCCGTTGAAGCGCCGCTCATCAAGGTGGTGCCGCCCGAGGATTACAGCCTGCTGGACGACGTGTGCGCGCGGACCGCCGGGTACGACTGGATTGTGTTCACCAGCGCGAACGGTGCGAACGCCTTCATGGATCGACTGTTGGCGGGCCCGCGCGACATGCGAGCGCTCGCCGACACCAAGTTGTGCGCCGTCGGGCCAGGTACGGCCGCGCGGCTCACCCGGTTCGGTTTGAAGGTCGATCTCGTCCCAGATGACCATCGTGCCGAAGGAGTCGTCGCGGCGCTCAAACGCACCGGTTCGCTCAATGGTGTGAAGGTGCTCTTCCCCAAGGCAGACATCGCCCGCGAGGTCACTGCCGGAACAGTTGCGCGCGGCTGGCGCGGACGTGACCGAGGTCGTCGCCTATCGAACCGTCACCGCCGACAGCGACGCCCATCTCGGGATTTATCGCCAACTGCTGGACGGCAAAATCGACGTCGTGACCTTTTCGAGCGCCTCCGCCGTGCGCGCGTTCATCGCCATCCACGGCGCGGAGCAGGCTGTCGATCTGCTGAGTCATACACTGGTGGCGACGATCGGTCCAGTGACCGCCGATGCCGCGCACCGCTACGGCATCAATCCGCAAATCATGCCGTCGAGCTCGACGATCCCCGCTCTCGTCGACGCCATCTCCGCGCACTTCCAACAGACCGCTGTCGCCGCAGATGGCCGCAGATAACAACGCCGCAGATGACGCAGATGGTTTCTTGGATCGTGATAGACGGGCATTCGCTCAATACGCCCAGGCGTAACGGTCGTTGTCAATACGGCGCCACGGTCCAAACAGAAGGTCGGTCCGTTTCTATCGGCGTTCCTATGCTATCTGCGACTGATCTATCGGCGTTAGCTTGAACCGCCGTGATCGGGGCAATGGGTTGAAGCGGCGGATCTCCAGGTGCGCGGAGCGATCCTCGTGCTCCGCGCGAGCGATCTGCCCAAGCGCAAGGGTGGACGCCGACGCGGGGTCGACCGCTGACGACACGCGCCACAAGCCGGCGACATGCGCCGGCTCCAGGACACGGGCGGCCGCGCCCTGAAACCACGTGTGTGCTTGGGTGATGTCGTCGCCGGTCAAACGCCGGGCCGCTGCACGAACATGCACGCCCGCAGCGGCACCCCGCACATAGCGACGGACCGTATTGCGCGCGACCTGCATCCTGCGCGTATTCCCTTCGATCCCCACCCGCGATCCGCCAGCTTGCGAATCGCGGTCACCAACTCCCTTCGATCACAGAGTACCCTCCGTGCTCGGAGGATACAAACCCTCTCGCTCCTGCTCCATTCGGCTCCTCCTGGAGGATTCAGAATTAGTGTCGAGAGGGGTCAATATCACTGTCTCTACACACCCAGGCGTAATGGTCGGAGACGCGCACCGGCACAATACACCCAGGCGGGACGGTCATTATCAAGACGGCGCCACGATCCAAACAGAGGATCTTTACCCGTTTTTGTCTGCGTTTATCTGTGCTATCTGCGGCTCTCTATCGGCGTTATCTGCGGCTCTCGGCGTCATCAGTGGCTCCGCAGCGCGATCTGTGGCTGAATAGGTAGATGGCTACGACCACCCGGGCGGCGCACCTTCACCTGCGTCGCCGATTGCGGCGCTTGCGACGCACGCCGGCATTGCGCTCGCTCGTGCGTGAAGCACGGCTCTCGCCCGACCAATTAATTCTGCCGCTCTTTATCACCGGCGGTTCCCGCGTGCGTCGCGAGGTCAGCTCGATGCCCGGCGTGCATCAGCTCTCGGTCGACGAGGCGGTGCAAGAGGCGCGTGAGGCCTTCAGCGAAGGCGTCCCTGCCGTGCTGCTGTTTGGCGTGCCAGCAGCGAAAGACGAAAACGGCTCAGGGGCGTTCGACGCCAACGGGCCGGTGCAGGAAGCGGTGCGTGCCATTCGCCATGAGGCGCCGGACACGATCGTCATCACCGACGTGTGCCTGTGCGAGTACACCGCGCATGGGCACTGCGGCATCGTCATAGACGGCGACATCTCCAACGACGAGACGGTCGAGCAGTTGGTACGTGCCGCCCTCTCACACGCCGCGGCCGGTGCGCACATCGTGGCGCCTTCGGACATGATGGACGGTCGCGTGGGTGCCATTCGCGCGGCGCTCGACGAACGCGGCTTCGACCAGGTCGCGATCATGGCGTACGCGGCGAAGTACTGCTCCGGGTTTTACGGTCCATTTCGCGAAGCCGCCGATTCGACGCCGCAGTTTGGCGATCGCCGCAGCCATCAGCTCGATCCCGCGAATGCCGAAGAAGCACTGCGCGAAGTGCAGCTCGATGTGGACGAAGGCGCCGACATCGTCATGGTCAAACCTGCCGGTCCGTACCTCGATATTCTCTGGCGGGTGAAGCAGCAGTTTGCGTATCCGACGGCTGCGTATCAGGTGAGCGGCGAGTATTCGATGATCAAGGCCGCAGCCCAGCGTGGATGGATTGACGAGGAACGCGCCATGATGGAATCCCTCATCTCGATCCGCCGTGCCGGCGCCGACATGATCATCACCTATTTTGCGCGCGAGGCCGCGCGAGTGCTGCGACGATCAAAGTGAAAACACTCCATGAAAACGCCGCGCAAGTCGTCGAAGTTCTTCGCCCGTGCCGTCGAGGTCATGCCGGGCGGTGTCAGCAGCCCGGTACGCGCATTCAAGGCAGTCGGCGGCTCACCGCGTTTTATCGCTAAAGCGTCCGGCTCGCGCATCACCGACGTCGATGGCAACAGCTACATCGACTACGTGATGTCGTGGGGTCCGATGATCCACGGACACGCGCCATCTGGCCTTGCGCGCGCACTCGCGAAGCAGGCGCGGCTCGGCACGAGCTTCGGCGCACCCAGCCCACTGGAAGTGGAGCTGGCGGAACGTGTCCGCACGCTGGTGCCGTCGATGGAGCGTGTGCGGTTTGTCAGCTCGGGAACTGAAGCCACCATGAGCGTGGCGCGCGTCGCGCGCGCGGCCACACGGCGCGAGAAGATCATCAAGTTCGAAGGCTGCTACCACGGCCACGCCGACGGTTTTCTCGTGCAGGCGGGGTCGGGTGCGTTGACCTTTGGAACACCCACGAGTCCCGGCGTGCCGGCGGGCGCCGTCGCGCCCACGCTGCTCGCCACCTTCAACGATCTGTCGTCGGTCGAAACGCTCACAAGCGCGAATGCCGGCGAGGTTGCCGCCGTCATCGTCGAACCCATCGCAGGCAACATGGGCGTGGTCCTGCCGCAACCTGGTTTCCTCGAGGGGCTGCGCACACTCTGCGATCGCGAAGGCATGTTGCTGATCTTCGACGAGGTGATGACAGGTTTCAGGGTGGCGCCTGGCGGTGCGCAGGCACTCCTCAACGTGACCCCAGATCTGACCTGCCTCGGCAAAATCGTCGGAGGCGGCCTGCCGGTCGCCGCGTACGGCGGAAGGGCCAGCATCATGGATATGGTGTCGCCCGCCGGTCCTGTGTATCAGGCCGGTACTCTTTCGGGCAATCCTCTGGCGATGGTTGCGGGAATCTGGTCGCTCGAGCGCCTGTCGCGCGGGCTATACCGCAAGTTGAGCGCGATGGGCGAGACACTCGCCGCGGGGCTGGCCGAAGCCGCTCGCGACGCCGGCGTTGCGCTGCAAGTGAATGCGATCGGATCGATGATCACGCCGTTCTTCACGAGCGAACGTGTGCGCGACTTCGGCAGCGCCATTACGTCCGACACCGCAGCGTTCGCGGTGTTCTTCAATGCCATGCTGCAGCGCGGCATCTATCTGCCGCCGTCGCAGTTCGAGGCGTGGTTCGTATCGGGAGCGCACACGTCGCGGGATATCGAGAAAACGCTGGAAGCGGCGCGGCGTGCGATGAAAGCTGTGGGGAAACGGAAGTAGGAAAAGGGGTCTGACCCCTTTTCCATCCGATCCCACTGGAAAAGGGGTCAGACCCCTTTTTCGCTACCCGGCTACTCGCGAGAGGCTACTGTCGCGTCAGATTGGTCCGCACCGCGAGTGGCGAGTCGAGCCGCATCCGAAGCACGGTGCCCTCGGGAAGATCCACGTTTTCACCCTCAGTCGCGGCGACGACACCGCCACCCCCGATGAGGATGCCCGTGATCGCGCCCTTGACGCCGCCAAGAAGGCCGCCAATCACGGCGCCTACGGCTGCTCCGGCACCGATCTTCTCCGCGTCTTCTTTGTAGCCGCCGGCTTCGAGTGCTTGGGTCATCGTGCCTCGGATCGGGTAGGCACGGCCGTTGATGCGGATTTGATCGAACGTCAGTGTGAGGCTGCCCTTGCGATCGACGCGCCCGGCTTTCTTGACGTCGGTGACGACGCCGCGGACCACCGAACCTGCGGGCACCAGGATGCGGCCGTTTTCCCGCACATCGACGAGGGTGGTCGCTTCGAAGCGGTCTTCGATCGCCGCGGTTTCCGAGCTCAAGCGTGATGACAGTCGCACGTCAAGCTCCGTCCCGCTGGGGAGGGTTCCCGGCGTCGCCGCTGTGTTCGCTGGGCGATCGTTCGGGCTGACGTCGCGACCGTCCGGATATCTCGTCCCAGAATCCGCCCCGCCGCTCGAATAGGATCCGTTCGCATCGCCGCGAACGCGGCTGCGAAGGTTTTCGAGGCGGTCACGCAGATCCGTGAACTCGTAACGCCCGACGTTGTTCTCTTTCCGGAGCTTGACCTTGAGATAGATGATTTCGTCGTCGAGATCCGCGAGCTCGGCCTGCAGGGCGCGGGCGCCCGTCCGATCGCGTTGTCTGAGTTGCTGGAGATCCGTGCTGATCTGATCCGAGGTCTGCTGTAGACGGGTGAGGTCGTTCGCCGTCATGTCCTGCGCCGCGGCTGGGCCAGCCAGCGCCGCGACCGCCGCCATGGCTACGAGCAAATGACGAACACTGCGAGGCATGTTTTATCTCCTTCGAAGGCTCGCGTCCCCCACACAGGACGCAATCCGCGATTCAAAGGAGCAACTGCAAGACTAGTTCCGCCAGGGCATGAGCCGTTCGATCCAGCTGATCCGCGTCAGATCGTTGTAGACCACCGTCACCATGAGCGCCATCAGCAGCACGAACCCCGCGAGGAACATCTTTTCCTTCACCTGCATACTGAAGTCGCGCCGCGCCACCGTTTCGAGAGCCATGATGAGAATGTGGCCACCATCGAGCACGGGGATCGGCATCAGATTGAGCAGCCCCAGGTTCAAGCTGATCGATGCCATGACCGCGAACAGCGCGATCCATCCTGCCTGCGCCGACTCGCCCGAAATCTGCGCGATCCCGACCGGACCCATGAGCTGGCGTGGGGACGTCTCGCCGGTCAAGAGGCCCCAGAGCGTCTGGAGAATGAGGCCGGAGTATTCGATGTTCCGGCGGACGCTCAAGTTGATCGCTTCGATCGGGCCGGGTTTGAACGAGCGTGTCTCGTTGGCGATGCTGATGCCGATCATGCCGATGTCGCCACGCTTGGCCGGAACGACCGTGATGGTTTGTTCCTCTCCGCTTCGTTTGACGCGCACCTCCATCGGCTTCTCAGCATTTCGGGCGATGATCTTTTGCACGTCTCCTGAAAACACCACGCGTTCGCCATTAATCGCGCGAATCTGATCGCCGCCCTTGAGGCCGGCCTTCTCCGCAGGGTCGCCCGACACCACCGATTCGATCGACGGGTAAGCGTCGGGCAGTACGCCGATGTCGCCAACCTGGTATTTCGACTGCGCTTCGGGACGAACCGCAATCTGCTCTTCACGGCCGTCGCGTTGCACGGTGAGCTGGACCTCGCGATCCGGCTTGGTTCCGATCGCAAGAAAGAACGCGTCCCACGTCGGCGTTTCTCTGCCGTTGACGCGCAAGATCAAATCGCCGCTGCGAAGACCGGCGCGCGCGGCCGGCGAGTCGGCGTTGACGACGCCAATCACGACCGGTTGATCCTCGAACACGGGCACGTGCGCGCCCTGCATCAGCACGACCCAGAGCAGAATGATGGCGAGCGCGATGTTCATCGCCGGTCCCATGATGAGGATCTGGAACCGCTGCCACTTTGTTTTCGACAGAAACTCGTCGGGACTGCCGGTGCGCTGCTCCTCGGGGTTCTCGCCCGCCATCTTCACGTAGCCGCCAAGCGGCACCGCACTCAACGCGTATTCGGTGCCGCCACGTGTGACTTTGAGCAACTTGGGACCGAACCCAAGCGAGAACGTCAACACGCGCACGCCGTGCCAGCGCGCCATGAGGAAGTGTCCGAGCTCGTGGACAAACACGAGCACGCCGAGAACAAACGCAAAAGCCAGAAGCGTGGTCACTGCAGCCTTACCCCTTCGCTTTCATTCTACCGTTCAGGCGGTCGCGAGACTACGGTCCCGCGCCATGCGGCCGCTCGCTCGTCCCGGGACCAAAGTCGCCTTTACATGCCCTGCGCATGACTCATGTCGCGCGGTCCTCCCGCGGCCCCCGACGCGCGTTCTCGGCGCGTTGCGGTGGCTTGAGGTCCGCGATGCGGGCGCACGCCGCGTCGCGGGCTGATGCGTCAACTTTGCGAATAGCCGCAACCGTGTCGACCGTCGCGGGCGTGTGCGCGTCCATGACATCGCGGATCAGACGCGGAATCGCCGTGAAGGTGAGACGGCCGTCGAGAAAGGCCGCGACCGCGACCTCGTTGGCGGCGTTGAGCACGATCGGCAAGCTCCGCTCGGCCTCCAGCGCGCGATATGCGAGGCCGAGACATGGGAAGTCGTCCCACGCAGGTTCGTGAAACTCCAGTGCGCCACAGCGCGTCAGATCGAGGAATGGCACCGGTGCGTCCCAGCGGTCCGGATACGAGAAGGCGTACTGAATCGGCAGCCGCATGTCGGTGATGCCCATCTGCGCAATCATCGACCCGTCCCGCAACTCCACGATCGAGTGCACGATCGACTGCGGATGAACCACGACGTCAATCTTGGACGCGGGCGCGCCAAACAGCCAATGAGCCTCGATCACCTCGAGACCTTTGTTCATCAAGGTCGCTGAGTCGATCGTGATCTTGGGGCCCATTTGCCACGTCGGGTGCTTCAACGCATCAGCAGCCGTGACGGCGTCGAGTGTGGACGGCGCGCGTCCACGAAACGGCCCGCCCGATGCCGTGAGGACCAGGCGCCGCCATTCGCCCGGCACGCGTCCGTGAAGACACTGGTGAATCGCGTTGTGCTCGCTGTCGACCGGCAGGATCGCCACGCCGCGACGCAGCGCCGCATCCATCACGAGGCCGCCGGCCATCACCAGCACTTCCTTGTTGGCGAGCGCGATGGTTTTGCCAGCCTCGATCGCGCCGAGGATGGCCTCGAGCGCCGCGGTGCCGGACGAAGCACACAAGACAATATCGACGTCCGGATGCGTCGCCACCGCGAACAATGCATCGCTGCCCGCGCCGTGCGCGTGCGGCACAGCCTCACCCACGAGGGCGCGAAGCTCGTCGATCGCCTCGCCGGTTGCCATCGCCAGCGCTCGCGGTTTATAGCGGAGCACTTGCGCCGCGAAGGCGGCCGCGTTGCCGCCGGCAGCCAGTGCAACAACCTCGACGCGGTCGCTGTGCGTGTCAACCACGTCGAGCGCGCTCGTCCCGATGGATCCGGTCGAGCCGAGAATGGCGATGCGCTTCTTCACGTGAAGAGCCCGCGCAGGTAGCAAAGGAAAACCGGCCCCGCAAACAGCATGGCATCGATGCGGTCGAGGACGCCCCCATGTCCGGGAATCAGCGCGGAGCTGTCCTTGATCGCAGCGGCCCGCTTCAGCATCGACTCAAAAAGATCTCCGGCAATCCCGGCGCCCACGAGCCCAACGGCCAGAACGGCCAGCATCAGCTGGTTCGTCGCCGCCGGAATCAGGTAGTACGCGGCCCACACAAGAAACACCGGCGCCAACAGGAACCCACCGACCGCGCCCTCAATCGTCTTTTTTGGGCTCAGCTTTGGGGCGAGCGCGTGACGTCCGAAGGTGCGTCCCGCGTAGTACTGCGCCGAGTCGCTGACCACAATCGTGGCCATCAGCAGCAACACCGCACCACGGCCGCCGTAAACATGGGCGCCGACGAGCGTGCCGAGTCCGATGCCGATATAGACCGGCGCGAGAGACGCTGCCGCGATTCCCATTGCAGCCTCGCGAAAACTCGTCTCAGACTTCAGTGCCGCCATCGACCAGATGGCGATGCCCAACACACCGGCGGCGAGCACGGTGTCGAGCGCGACGTAGGGAAAGGGGACGCCGATGGTTGCCGCCCACGTCGCCAGTAGTGTCGGAGCGGCATGAATGTGCCCGCCGATCGCACGAACGAGCTGCACGTACTCGTGCACGGCCAGAGTCGCGACGATGAGGGCGACGACGAGGAGGACCGTGGCACTGGCAAACCAGATCAACGCGACGAACGCCGCGGCGAGCAGGACGCCGCTCACGAGCCGGACCATGCGTGAACTACTTCACGCCAGCGGCGACCGGCGGCGAGGCAATGGCCCCGTAGCGGCGGTCGCGCTTTTGATACGCGAGGATCGCTTCCAGCAGATCGCGGCAGCGGAAATCCGGCCACAGCGTGTCGGTCACCCAGATCTCCGCGTATGCGATCTGCCACAGCAGAAAATTGCTGACACGCATTTCGCCGCTCGTGCGGATCAGCAGATCGGGATCGGGCTGGGTGCCGGTATACAGCAATTCGCCGAAGCGACGCTCGTCGAGCGCGTCGGGCGAAATGCCCGCTTCGATCGCACGCCGCGCCGCATCGACGATTTCTGTGCGGCCGCCGTAATTCAACGCGATGTTGAAGATCATCCCGGTATTTTTCGACGTCTTGTGCTCCGCCGCGCGCAGTTCGTGGAGCACATCAGGTGAGAGCTCCTCCGACCGGCCGATCACATTGAACCGGATGTTGTTTTCGAGCAGCGTCGACAACTCAGAGCGCAAATATCGCTTCAGCAGCATCATCAGCGTGCCGACCTCGGTCGCGGGCCGTTTCCAGTTCTCGACCGAAAACGCGTACAAGGTGAGCACGTCGAGGCCGACACGCGCCGACGTCTCGACGACCGAGCGCACGGCGTCGATTCCGGCGCGGTGTCCCTCCACCCTCGGCAGGTGACGCTTCCCGGCCCAGCGTCCATTCCCGTCCATGATGATTGCGACATGACGCGGTAACCGCGCGGCGTTGAGCTCGCGCGCAAGCTCCGCGTCGGCGCTGTCGCCTGGCAACCACTCGAGGAGTCGGGTGAGAGTTTTCGGCACGTCTAATAACCGCAACATTCGATATTAGTAGGACTTAGGGTCAGTATTCAACCTTCCAGAGAACCAGCCCCTGCGGCGGCGCCGTCGCACTGGCGTTCTGGCGCTGACGCGACGCGAGGATCGCCGTCACATCCTGCGGCGAGAGCCGGCGCCGGCCGACATCGACCAGGGTCCCAACGATGTTCCGGACCATATGACGGAGAAACCCGGTGCCAGTGACCTCATACCGTAGCAGGCGATCGCCCGACGAGGTCGCGACCAGGTGCGACACGTCGAGTTGACCCCAACGAGACGCCAGAATCCGGCGGACCGTGGTCTTGATGTCGCTGCCGGTGCCCTGAAAGGCCGCGAAGTCGTGCTCACCGACGAGCGCGGCGGCTCCGGTGCACATGGCCTCGAGGTCGAGGGCCTGCGGCACGTGCCACGAGTGGCGGCGCAGCGACGGCGGGAGCGCGACACCGTTCCAGATCCAGTAGTGATACGTCTTGCTGCGCGCGTCGTGCCGAGCGTTGAACGAGGATGGCTGCTCTTCGATCGCGACGAGGCGCACATCCTTCGGCAGGATGGCGTTGAGCGCGCGTTGCAGCGCGCGTGGTGTCATGTCGCACGAGATCCTGACGCTGGCGACCTGCGCTGCCGCGTGGACGCCGGCATCGGTGCGACCGGCGGCCAGCACCGTGATCGGCGTCTTCTCGATGCGAGCAATCGCATCCTCGACGTCGGCCTGCACACTGCGCGCGTTTGCCTGCCTCTGCCAGCCGGCAAAGTCGGACCCATCGTACGCGATCGTGAGTTTCAGTGTTCGCGGCACCAGCGACTTGCTACTTGCGTGATCCCGGTTTCGTAACAGGAAGGCCCTGTGCGCAGAGCGGACACGATTCCGGCTGGTACGTTGGCAGCCGCATCGGCACGAGTGCGTGAAAGGGCACGTCGAGACCATGCCGACCGCTGCTCCGATTGACGATCGCGCACGCGGCGACGACCTCGGCGCCCGCGGCTTTCGCCACCGCGATGGTTTCGCGTGTCGATCCCCCCGTGGTCACGACGTCCTCGACGACGACGACGCGTTCGCCGCGCGCGAGCGAGAAGCCGCGGCGAAGCATCAGTGTCGTGTCCTGTCGTTCGGCGAAGATCGCGCGCACGCCCAGCGCGCGCGCCACTTCCTGTCCGATCACGATGCCGCCGAGGGCCGGCGACAACACCGCCGCGATGTCAGAGGCCCGAACCTTGTCGGCCAACGCCGCTCCGAGCGCTTCCGCTTCGCGGGGGTATTGCAGCACCAACGCGCACTGCAAATACCCGGGACTGTGCAACCCTGAGGACAGCCGGAAATGGCCTTCGTGCAACGCCCCGGAGCGACGAAATAGCGCTAAAAGGTCGTCTTCGGCCATCGAACGTAGTATATCGACGCGGCCTCCTGAACCCCCGGCGGCGCCTTGTCGTCTATGTCTGGGGACCGGAACGGCCCAGGGTACTGTTTTTGCTCGTACAACGTGGGGTCTGACCCCTTTTTCTCGAACATTCCGCCTTTGGAGCACCACAACAATGCGTGATCAGGAGTTTTTGCGCTCGCGTACGCTCGCGATCGCCCTTTCTGGGGTCCTTACCCTGTCCGTTTTCGGAGCAGCGCCTGTTCGCGGCCAGACAACAATGACCTCCGCCCAAGTGGGAGCCGCGGCGGCGCAGAGCGTCACGAGCGAAGGGCCGATTCGCCGGCTGTCGGTTGACGAGGCCGTGGCGCTGGCACTCGAGCAGAACCTGGATCTGCAGGTCGAACGCATCAACCCCCAGGTGCAGGACTACGCCATCTCGGTTGCGCGCAGCAATTGGGTGCCGAACTTCCAGTCCTCCTTTACCGGGCGAACCCAGGAAAATCTGCCGCAGGACATCTTCAGCGGCAGTGGCGCCGCCATCAATGAAGGGCGGAGCACGACGGTCGACGGGCATCAATCAGCTGTTGCGATGGGGCGGCAGCTACAGCGCGAACTGGGTTACGGGCCGCATCACGACGAACAACGACTACAGCCCGTTCAGCCCGCAGCTCAACTCGACCTTCGCCGCCGGCTATTCCCAGCCCCTGCTCCGCAATTTCAAGATTGACGCGCCGCGCCAGCAGTACCTCGTGAGCCGGAAGAATCGAGAGATCTCGGACGTTCAACTGGTCGAAGCGGTGGCGCAAACCGGCCGCAACGTGCGCAACGCGTATTGGGATCTGGTCTACACGCGCGCCAACCTCGAAGTACAGCAGCAGTCGCTCGCGCTCGCGAGCCAATCGCTGCGCGACAATCGCTCTCGCGTCGAGATCGGCACGATGGCGCCCATCGACATCATCGAGGCGCAGGCCGAAGTCGCACGGCGCGAAGAGGCGGTGATTCTCGCGGACGCGTCGATTTCGCGCGCCGAAGATCGCCTGCGTGCGCTCATCTCCAACCCGTCGCAGCCCGACTTCTGGACCATGCGCATCGAGCCGTCCGACACGGCCAGCTTCACACCCGTCAACCTCGATGTCGAGGCGGCGGTCCGCAATGCCCTCGACCGGCGCACGGATCTCGCGGCATCGCAGAAGGTGATCGAGGCCAACGACATCTCGATTCGATATCTCCGCAACCAATCGCTGCCCGACGTGACGGCCAACCTGAATTACAGCGCGCTTGGCCTTGGCGGCACGCAACGGCAACTGCAGGTCACGCCCGGCCTCCCGCCCGTCATCCTCGGCACCAACCAGCGCTCGTTCGGGAGCGTCCTGGGGGATGCGTTCGGGGGCGCCTACCCGACCTGGAACTTCAATCTGCAACTGAGCTACCCGATTGGCCGCTCAAACGCCGAAGCGAACCTCGCGCGCGCACGCCTGCAGAATCAGCAGTCCGAAAAGCAGCTCGAAAGCCAGAAGCTCACGGTGGCGACGCAGATTCGCGATTTCGCACGCACGGTGCAGACCAACACCAAACGTGTCGAAGCAACCCGCTCGGCGCGCGCGCTCTCCGAAGAGCGGCTCAAGGCCGAGGAGAAGAAGTTCCAGGCGGGGATGACGAGCAGCTTCCTCGTGTTCCAGGCGCAGCGCGATCTCAGTCAGGCGCGCAACAACGAACTGCAGGCGATCCTCGACTACATGAAGTCGGTCGTCGACTATCAGACGGTGCAGGAAGTCCCGCTCTCCGGTGGCGGCGGCGCCTCGCCGGTGAACACGGGCCAACTGCAGCAACAGCAGCAGTAACGGTCAGGTACCAAGGGTCAGTTGTCAGGTGTCAATAGCGCGGGTCTTAAGATCCGCGACCTGACACCTGACACCTGATACTCGACACTGAACGGCCGGAGACATAGGTAACACATTAGTCCGGGGACATGGGTAACAGTTGATCGAGAATTTTGGTCATAGTTTTTTTCGTGAGGCGCGAGCCGGCGTAGCCGGCGAGCGCCCTGCAGAGATCGAAGCGATCGGATGAATGCGGCGAGACCGTTCATCGAAGCGTCCCAGCGCGACACCAGCAAATCGGATCGTCCAGAGCCCGTCGGCGTGTTCTTCAAACGCGACGTTCTCGCCGGCGAGCGGGGTGCTGAGGAAGAGGGCGTCGCTGCGCCACGAGACGCAGCCGTTGCTCGAGACGCGGCGGACGTCCCAGTGACCGGGATAGTCCAACGCGGGGAGGCGCGCGGGCAGCGGGCGCGGCGACCGGTCGTAGCAACTAGCCGGCGGTCGGTCGCGCAGCGCTTCATGCGGTCGCACGTGGTTATATTCCTGGACGAAGCGAGCAAAGCGGCGTTGTTGGGCGGCCGCATGCGCGGCGGGTGGGCGGGTGGTTTCAGCTTTGAGCACCGAATGAAACTGCTCGTGCGAGCCATTTTGCTCCGGATGGCCGGGCGCGATCCGCTCCAGGCCGATCCCCAGACGCATCCACCAGATCGCGAGTTGCGACAGGCCGCCCAATCCCGGACTCGCAAACGGTCCACCGTTGTCACTGCGGATGCGTGCGGGCAGTCCGAACTCGGCAAAGGCGCGGGCGAACTGGCGCCGCGTGGCCGCGCACGTCGGCCCCAGCAACGCGTCGCACCGCAACACAAATCGGCTAAAGCCATCGCGCAGCGTCAAGGGGTAGCAGTAGCAGCCATCGCCGGTGCGAAACTCGCCTTTGAAATCGGTGGTCCAGACCTCATTCACTGCGGTGATCGGCGCCAGCGGCGACCGACTCGCGGGAGACGGCGATCGGCGACGCCGCCGTGTCACCAAGCCGCGCGCTTTCAGCAAGTCGCACACCGTCGACCGACTGGGCCAGTCCGCGTGGGGCTTCTGTGGGCGGGCAAGGGCGAGCAGCTTCTTTGCCCCCCATCGCGGATGCCGTCGCCGCAGGGCGACCAGGATGTCGATCAGCGCGGGGTCCGTCGCGTGCGAACTGACATCCGGACGCCGCGACTGATCATGCAACCCGCGCGGACCGCTCGCCTCGAAACGGTCGATCCATTTGTAACCGGTCTTGCGACTGATCCGGTAATCGGCGCAGAGCTCAGTCATGGTCCAGGCGCCGGCCTGCCAATCGGTCACGAAGTGCATTCGAAGATTCACGGGCGAGAACTCCTGCCACGGCATCGCATCCTCCAGCGAAACAGTGGCGAAAAGTGTTACCCATGTCGTCGGACTGTTTTGTTACCTATGTCTCCGGACTGAACCTACCTGACCCCTGACCCCTGATACCTGATTCCTGACCCCTGATAGCTGACCCCTGACGCCCGATACCTGAGTAAACTGTCCGCGTGCCGGCCGTTTCGGTCACCGTCATCACCTACAACGAAGCCGCCAATATCGCCGCAGCGCTCGAATCCGTCTCTTGGGCCGACGAGATCGTGGTCGTCGATTCGCAGAGCACGGACGACACCGTCGAGATCGCGCGCCGGTATACCGACCACGTCATCGTTCGCGCCTGGCCTGGCTACATCGCGCAAAAAAATTTCGCCGCGGAGCAGGCCGCCCACGATTGGATCTTCTCGCTCGACGCCGACGAGCGGGCCACGCCGGCACTGGCAGGCGAGGTTCGTCAGACGCTCGAGAAAGGATCCGGCGCCGCCGGATACCGCGTCCCGCGCGTGACGTTTCATCTCGGTCGGTGGATGCGATCGACCGATTGGTATCCCGATTATCAGCTTCGCTTGTATGATCGTCGGCGCGCGCGGTGGACCGGTCAATACGTGCATGAATCGGTCAAAGCCGAGGGGCCGGTCGCGGATTTGCAGAACGACCTTCAGCATTACGCCTATCGCGATCTCTCCCATCATCTTCTGACGATGGATCGCTACACGACGATGGCGGCGCGGCAGATGTACGAAAGCGGCCGGCGCGCCGGATGGTTCGACGTCCTCATTCATCCGCGTCTGGCGTTTTTTCGCAATTACGTCCTGCGCGGTGGTTTTCGTGACGGCATGCCCGGCTTGATTGTGTCGGTGATGAACTCGTATTACGTGAGTCTCAAATTCGCAAAGCTCTGGGAGCTGTGTTCGCCCTCCACATCGACACCGCCCGGACATGGCGCGGTGGACAGAACCAAGTCCTCCTGACGGTGCTCGGCTTCCGCGCCCTCAACCACCGGGCGGTGCTCGTGGCGCACCCGGAGGGCGAGCTGTATCGGCGCGCGCTCGAAGGGCCCGATCTCATCCCGCTCGCGCCGCGCAGTGAAGTCGATCTCTCCACCGCGTGGAAGCTGTCGCGCGTCATCCGGCAGGCAAAGCCGGAGGTTGTGCACGCGCACGATCCGCACGGCGTCGCCATGGCTGCGCTGGCGCTGTCGTTCGGCGCGCCCGACCCGTGTCCCGTCATCGTCGCCTCACGGCGCGTGGACTTTCACCTGCAAGCGAATTCCTTTTCGCGGTGGAAGTACCGGCAGGTCGGCTTGTTCATCGCCGCGTCCGATGCCATTGGTCGCGTGCTCGAGCACGACGGCATCCCGGCAGCGCGGATCCAGGTGGTCTACGACGGGATTGACGTCGCCAAAATCCAACGCCTCCCCGCCGTCGACATTCACGCCGAGTATTGGCTGCCGCACGGCGCGCCCATTCTTGCAAACGTGGGCGCCCTGGTCGATCACAAGGGACACAAACACCTGATCGACGCGATGGCGCACGTGGTGCGCGAAATACCTGACGCTCGACTCGTCATTTTTGGCGAGGGCGAGCTTCGGCCACAGCTCGAACGGCAGATCAAGGACCTGCACCTGGAAAAGCACGCGATGCTGGTCGGATTCCGCCAGGACGTCCTGCAGCTGGTGAAATCTGCTGACGTGTTCGTGATGAGCTCGATCACCGAAGGACTCGGCTCGACTGTGCTCGATGCCATGGCGATGACGCTCGCGGTGGTGGGCACGCACGCCGGCGGCATCCCGGAAGCGGTCGAGCACGGCGAAACCGGCCTGCTCGTCCCAACCGGGGATGCGCGCGCACTTGCAGGCGCAATGGTGCGATTGCTCAAGGATCCAAAGTTGCGTCAACGCATGGGTGAAGCGGGCTTGCGACGCGTGCAGCAGAATTTTGGCGTCGGTCGTATGTTAAGCAGCACGCTCGAGGCATATCGGTACGCTCGGACCCATGGTCATTAGACCTGCACGTTCATCGGATTTTGACGCGGTGTGGGAGATCTTCAGGGAAGTCGTGCGAGCCGGAGACACCTACGTCTTTGCGCCGGACACGCCGAAGGAGGTCGCACACGAGTATTTTCTCGGCGCCGGCGTGCGATCGTGGGTTGTCGAAGATGGCGACGCCGTCGTCGGAATGTACAAGTTGGTTCCAAACCAGCCCGATCGTGGCTCGCACGTGGCCAATGCCTCGTTCATGGTTCACCCTGGTGCGCAGGGCCGCGGCGTTGGCCGCGCGATGGGCGAACACTGCCTGACGCAAGCCCGTGAGGCAGGGTTCGTCGCCATTCAGTTCAACTTCGTCGTCAGCACCAATACGCGCGGCGTCGCGCTCTGGCGCTCGCTGGGATTCGAGATCGTGGGGACGCTGCCCAAGGCATTCAATCACCAGACGCTCGGGTTGGTCGACGCGCTTGTGATGTATCGAACCCTCTAGAGGTTCCGTCGTGGAGTGGCTTTAGGCCCCAGATCGTGCGCGCGCCTTCCTCGGGTGGCAGGCGCCGCGAAGCGGACAGTGCGCATCCCCGGTGCTCCGGCCGTAGCCGCACGCGTTCATCATGCCGACGTGACAGACAGAGAAGTCGTACTTGACCGGATCCACCGGATCGAAGCGACGCAAGGCGCTGGTGATGTCCATGGCCATGCGCCAGCCGGGGCTGGTGTAGCGTGTCAACCGCAAGCACTTTCCGACCCGGATGACGTGGGTATCGAGTGGTACGACGAGCTGTGACGGGCTCACGCGGTGCCAGACACCCAGATCAACAGCGTCGTGACGGACCATCCACCGCAGGAAGAGGTTGAGGCGCTTGCATGCACCGCCGGTCGAGGGCCGCGAGAAAAAGTAGCGCACCCCGGGCTTCGGCGCCGTTCGCCCATAGACGGCCGTGACGTCGAGCGAACAGGCTCTCGCGGAAAATTCGTCGAGGGCGCGTTCAACCGTTTCGTGACTGGCATCGATGCGCTCGGCGAAAAACGCTTCGATCGACCCGCTGGTGTCCAGCATCTGCCGCAGGATCCACACCAGCGCGGCCAGGTCCACGCCGCGCGTCCAGCGGTGCACCAGATGATCGAGCGCGCGACGATCGCGCGACGGGTCGAAGCCGCGCACGTAAGCGGCCGGGTGGGGACCCATCACCTCGAGCAATCCAGCGATCGAATTGAGGACGCTTTGCACACGGCCGAAGGCGAGCGCAGCGGCGCAAAAGCCGACGATCTCTTGGTCGTCGCGTGCACTGAAGCGACGAACCATCCAGATCGGGTCGGAGACGACGTGCTCCGCGTTGTAAGCGCCGTACAGTTCGTCGAGCGTCGCTTTCAGATCAACGCCAGGGGCGCGACGCACGCTCAGCGTCCAACCGGCAGCGATCGGTCGAGCGTGATCACGGCGTCCAGGATTGTTTCAGCCGCGTGCCGCAGAAACGTCAGATCGATCTTCTCCGGTGTGTCCGTCGGCTGGTGGTAATCCTCATGATCCTCCACGCCGAAGTACACGAACGGAATGCCAGCCGCATGAAAAGGACCGTGATCGGACTGGTTCGTCCAGTCCTCGACGCCACCGGCGAGCGTCGGCGGCTTGTCGTGGCCGAAGAGCAACGTGAGTTGCGATCGCTTGGCCACCTCTTCGAGCGGCGCTCTGAGTGCAGGCCGGTGATAGGTTCCGGCGGCAAACAGCTCACCCCTGTCGCTGCGACTCACCATGTCGAGGTTGATATCGAGCGCCAGACGCTCCCGCGACACCGGCAGGTTGGCGACAAAGTGCTTGGCCCCCTGCAGCCCGAGCTCCTCGGCGTCGAAGGCGACAAAGATCGCGTCGTGAGTAAGCGGCTGGCGGCGGCATTGTTCCGCCACTGCCAGCATTACCGCGACGCCGGATGCGTTGTCATCGGCCCCGGGATACGGAGTGCCGTCGCGCATGCCGAGATGATCGTAATGCGCGGAGACGACCACCACAGCCGCGCCGCTCGATGTCGCCTTGCACAGACCAACGACGTTCGCGGCATCTGGATATTCGGTTTGAAAGGCGCGGTTGGGGTCGACGAGACCCTTGATCGAAGTGTGCCGAAACGAAAAGGGCATTCCATACGTAGCGCCTATCGGTGCGAGCCCGATTTCTTTGAATCGTCGTGCAATCCAGTCGCGTGCCATCAGGCCGCCCGGCGTGCCTGTCCGCCGGCCTTCGTAGGCGGACGAGGCGAGCGTCCGGATCGTGGCGAGGATCGCCTCGGCGTCCAGCGTTGACGGCGCGCTGTTGGTGTCCGGTGAACGTGCCGAGCGCTGTTGGTCGAGGTGCCGGTCTTCGACCCATGTGGCAGCGCCCATATAGAGAAACGCGATGGCCACGAGCGACAGGAGCACCGTCCGCCGGATCGCCCGCTTGCGCAAACGCATTGGCCGATTGTAAAAGGAATCCATCCAACAGCCAGCCACCATCGTCTAAAACGCCCAAGGACACCAATGAACACCCACCTCTGGTATCGACTGAGCCGCATGGCGGTCACCGCGACGCTTTTGGCCGTCCTCGGGTTCGCCCTCAACGCGCAGTCACGAACCGACAGCATCGCCACGCCGCGACTATTTGCGTCGCTGGAGCTGATGCCGGGACAAACCGTTGGCGAGATCGGGGCGGGAAAGGGCGAGCTCACGCTCGAGGCCGCTCGCGCCGTCGGCGGCAACGGCAAGGTGCTCACGAGCGAGCTCGGCGAGGACCGCCTCAAACAGCTTCAAGACGTCGTGCAGAGCAGCGGTTTGTCACAAATTTCCGTCGTCGCGGGCGAACCCAATAAGACAAACTTTCCGGTGGGGTGCTGCGACGCCATATTCATGCGCAATGTCTACCATCACTTTGCGGATCCGGCGGCGATGAACGCGAGCATCGTGCAATCGCTGAAGCCTGGCGGACGTGTCGCGGTGGTCGATTTCGAGCCCAATCGCGGCAGGCCCGAGGCAGGCCGCGCCGCCGACCGCGCTCGCGATGAGAGCCACGGCGTGACGCCGACAAGCGTGGCGCGCGAGCTGCGAGAAGCGGGGCTGGACATCGTGCGGACAGAGCCCGGGGCGGATCGCTGGTTTATGGTGGTCGCGACGAAGCCGACTGCACGGTAGCCGGCGCAATCAGATCCGACACGCCATCGCGTCGGGCAGCCTTGGCCCGGTACATCGCCCTATCAGCGGCGTCGAGCGCCAAATCGGGTTGGCCTCCGGGCACGAGCTCCGCGATGCCGACAGAAAAAAGAACCCGCGGCCGGTCTTTTCGCGACGGCCGCTCGAGTCTCTCGCTGAGAAGGTTGACCCGCTCGGCGCATCCCGCAGCGGTGAGGCCGGTGGCGACCACGAGGAATTCGTCGCCGCCCACTCGGACCACGGCGTCGCCGGGCCGAAACGATTCGAGCAGTGCTGCCGCAAACCGTTGAAGGCATTCGTCTCCCGTGGGGTGGCCGTGCAAGTCGTTGATTTGTTTGAAGTGATCGAGATCGAAAAACAACAGCGTGGCGCCGTACGGCTGGACGCTCCGAAAGATCTGGGGCAACGCTCGCCGATTGGCAAGCGCCGTGAGCGGATCGCGATCGACCAGCCGGCGCAGCTCCTCCTGCGCGTCGAGCAATTGCTGGTTGTAGCTGGTCAGCTCGCGTTGGGCGCGCTGCGACACGGCGAGGATGGCGCCAAGCGCCAGGAGCCATTCGGCTGCGGTATCGAGCGACGCGTGCGCCGAGAGAAACGTTCCGATCGTCGTGGAGAGGCCCGCCGCCCACGTGGGTGACGTCGCCCACAGCGCATAGGCGGATGCTTCGACAACGGCAAGGATTGCGCGAACCGTAAGCCCCACCGCCAGCCAGGTGGCGCTCACGTCGCCGGCGCGAATCAGGAAGAGCGCCGCCCAGCCAAGCAGGACCGCGATGGCTGTGTGCTGCCACACACCGACCAGGTCCACGCTCCACGGCAGCCCCGCGCCGACGAGCGCAAATGCGCTGATCGCCAGCACCGCGTAGCGCGGCTGCAATGCGCTCGAGCCCGGGTGGACAAGCGACCAGGCGCCTTGGAGAAAGAGCCATAAGAAGGCGGTCTTCGCCCAGAGGTAGGCAAACCGCACGACGGGTTCGGTCCATGTCGGGCCGTTGAAGGACCAGAACACGATCGTCACTAGCAGCGCCACGAGATTTGCGGCCCACGCACGCACCCACCACTGCAGCTCGGCACGCGGCGTCGAGCGGCTGAGCGCCGCAAAAAACGCCGCGATCATCACGATCGAGCTGACCTGGAGCGCGGCGCTCCAGCGCCAGAGAACGTCGTCCATAGGTCAGAGCGCTGTGAACAAAGCCGGCATTACATCGGGGCGAACGCGCATCTTCCTTTGACGCGTCGCCGTCAGGAATGGTCCGAAGCAAACCGCAACCGCGCCGCCGCGTTCGAGTAGACCACGCGCCCGCCAACCAGCGTCGCCGCAACGCCGCCGCGAAACGCCCAGCCATGAAAGGGCGTGTTCTTCGATTTGCTGCGGAACGTTGCGCGGTCGATCGTGACCTCGAGGTCGGGCGCGAGAATCGTGATATCCGCCGGCGCACCTGGTGCAAGCGTGCCGCCCGGTATCCGGAGAATGCGCGCAGGGTTTACCGACATGAGCTCGACAACTCGCCTGTATCCTACGACCCCGGCGTGGACCAATCGGTCGAGCACAATGGGTACGGCCGTTTCCAGTCCCACGATCCCGAAGGGCGCCCTGTCGTACTCGACGTTTTTCTCGTCGTAGTGATGCGGCGCGTGATCGGTCGCGATCACGTCGATGCTGCCGTCTCTGAGTCCCTCGAGCATGGCGTCGCGGTCGCGCGCCTCCCGCAGCGGAGGGTTCATCTTGGTGTTGGTGTCGTAGGCGATGGGCGACGCCAGCTGATCGTCGGTCAGCGTGAAATGATGCGGCGTCACTTCACACGTGACCTTGACGCCGCGGCTTTTGCCCTGGCGGACCGCCTCGAGGGTCGTCCACGCACTCATGTGCGCCACATGCACGTGGCCGCCGGTCATTTCGGCCAGGAGCACGTCGCGGGCGGCCATAATCGACTCCGCGGCACCTGGAATACCCTTGAGCCCGAGCTCCGCCGCGCGCGGACCTTCGTGCGCGCACCCTTCGGCTTTGAGCGTCGGATCTTCGCAGTGCTCGATCACCGGCATCCCAAACATGCTGGTGTACTCCAAGGCGCGGCGGGCCAGAAGTGCGGTCGCGATCGGATGCCCGTCGTCGGTCACGGCGACGCAGCCGGCTGCGCGCAGCTCGGCAATGTCCGCCAGCTGCTCGCCTCGCTGCCCGCGGGAGACGGCCCCGATCGGATAGACGCGCGCGAGATTGGCCTCGGCCGCTTTCTGCAAAATGAAGCGGGTCACGCCGGCGTTGTCATTGACCGGATCGGTGTTGGGCATACACGCGACCGCCGTAAATCCACCGGCAACCGCCGAGGCGGTGCCGCTCGCCACGGTCTCCTTGTGCTCCTGGCCGGGCTCCCGGAGGTGCACGTGCATGTCGATGAAACCAGGACAAACCACGTAGCCCGCCGGCAGATCAACGATCTCTCCACCATTCGCCAGCGATGCGGGGAGATTCGCGCCGGTCTGCATGATCAGCGTGCCATCGATGAGCACGTCGAACATGCCGTCAAGTCCATTGACCGGGTCGACGACTCTGGCGCCCTTAAGCAGCCGCTTCATGTTCCACTCCGCCCGCCAGCAGATACAAGACGGCCATGCGCACCGCGACCCCGTTGGCGACCTGATCGAGAATGACGGAGAACGGGCCGTCGGCGACCTCGGATGCGATCTCGACACCGCGATTCATCGGCCCCGGATGCATGATGATGACGTCCGCCTTCGCCAGGGCGACGCGCGCCTCCGTCATCCCGAACATCGTGAAGTACTCGCGCAGCGACGGGAAGTACCCGCCCTGCATGCGCTCGAGCTGAATGCGCAGCATCATGATGACATCGGCACCTTCCGCAGCCTTGTCCACGGAGGTGGTGACATGAACGCCCAGCCGATCCAGACCTGGTGGGATGAGCGTCGGAGGCGCACACACCCACACATCCGCGCCAAGCTTCCGCAGGAGCAAAAGGTTGGAGCGAAGCACACGACTGTGCAGTAAATCGCCCACGATCGCGACTTTGAGACCGGAGATGCGGCCCTTTCGCTCGCGGATGGTGTAGGCGTCGAGCAGCGCCTGCGTGGGATGCTCGTGCATGCCGTCTCCCGCGTTGATAATTGCGGCACGGCAGAGACGCGACAGCATGTGACACGCGCCAGAGGAGCTGTGCCGCAGCACGATCATGCTTGGCGCCATCGCTTCGATGTTCATCGCGGTGTCGAGCAGCGTTTCGCCTTTGACAACGCTGGACGTGCCAATCGCGACGTTGAGGGTATCGGCGCTGAGACGCTTCTCGGCGATCTCGAACGAGGTGCGCGTCCGCGTGCTCGGCTCGAAAAACAAGTTCACGACGGTTCGCCCGCGAAGTGTCGGCACTTTCTTGATCTCGCGCTGGCCGACTTCCTTCATCGCGTCGGCGGTATCGAGAATCAAGCGGATTTCGTCGGCGCTCAGATCGGCGATGCCAAGCAGGTCCTTGCGCCGAAGGGCGGTGAGTGGCTGGGCGGACGTGTGAACGGCTTCCATGGATCAGCCCTCCCCTCGATCGATGGTGACTTCGTCGTGTTCTACGGCGTCGACCTCGCGCAGCCGTACCTGCACGCTTTCCTGCGACGCGGTGGGCACGTTTTTGCCGACGTAGTCGGCCTTGATCGGCAACTCGCGGTGGCCGCGGTCAACCAGCACGACCAGTTGAATTGCCCTGGGACGGCCGAAGTCAATCAACGCATCCAGGGCCGCTCGCGTCGTCCGACCCGTATAGAGCACATCGTCAACCAGCACAATCGTGCGGTTATCGATGGAAAACGGGATCTCGGTTTTGCGGACGACGGGCTGTGGCCCGACCTGGTGGCGCATCAGATCATCGCGGTACAGTGTGATGTCGAGCGCCCCGGTCGGGACGTCCTCGCCGCTGATCTGTTTGAGGGCTTGCGCGAGACGCCGCGCCAGTGGCACTCCGCGGGAGCGAACGCCGACCAGCGCGAGATCGGCTACGCCGCGGTTGCGTTCGACGATTTCGTGCGCGATGCGAGTGAGGGCGCGCGAGACGCGATCCGCGTCCATGACTACCGGCATGGCGGAATCGGGGGACAGTCGTACATGGCCACCTCTTTGCGGACTCACAGGTCCGCAGTTAAAGAGAACGTACGCAGTATATCGCGTCAAAAGGTCCGCTCTACGTCTTTCCTGACACCTGATATCTGACACCTGACACCTGACACCTCATACCTGACACCTGATACCTGATACCTGATCCCTGACGTTCTATACTTCCCTGAATGGCGCCGGTCGATACTTTCGCGCGCGTGATCAGCAACGTGCGACTGTCCGACGACTACAACGTGTTGTCGCTCAGCGCGCCTGAGATTGGCGAACGCACCGAGCCCGGACAGTTCGTCATGCTCAAGCCGGAGGGATGCGGCGAGTCGCTGCTGCGCCGGCCCTTCTCCGTTTTCGAAGTGATTCGTCACGAGTCGCGGGCAAGCGGCATCAGCGTTCTCAACAAGCGCGCAGGACCGAACACGCGCGCGCTCTATCGGCTCGAGCCGGGTCAACAGGTCGCTTGTCTCGGGCCGCTGGGGCGGGCGTTCACGAGCAAACCGACCGGCGATGCGTGGATGGTCGCGGGCGGTGTTGGTCTCGCGCCGTTTGCCACGCTCGCCGAATCGCTGGCGCGGAGCGGCAGGCAGAGCACACTCTTTTACGGCGCACGTAGCCGAACCGAGCTCTTCTATCTGGACTTCTTCGAACGGCTGGGCGTGCGTGTTGTGGTCGCTACCGAAGATGGCACGCAGGGCGTTCGCGGGCGCGTGACCTTACCGCTCGAGGAGGCCCTCGCGACACTCGACCGGCCCGATCGTGTCACGGTGTATGCGTGCGGGCCGGAAGCGATGCTCTCGGCGGTGGCCAAACTCGCCATCAAGCATCGCCAACCGTCGCAGGTCTCGGTCGAACGTGTCATGGGATGCGGCCTTGGAGGATGTTACAGCTGCGTCATCCCGCTGAGGGACGGCGCTGCTTCGCATCTGGTGCGCTCGTGCATCGGCGGACCTGTCTTTGCGGGCGCCGATCTCGTCTGGGATTGATATGGATTTGCGCGTTCGCCTGGGATCGCTCGAACTTCCCAACCCGCTGATTGCCGCGAGTGGCTGTTTCGGCTACGGCGTCGAATACGAACAGGTCGTCGACCTGTCGACGCTCGGCGGTGTCGCGGTCAAGGGGCTGTTTCTGAAGGAGCGCGAGGGCCACGTGCCGCCGCGTATCGCCGAGACGCCGTCGGGCATGCTCAACGCCATCGGTCTACAAGGCATCGGCGTGCACCGATTCGTGCGCGAAAAACTGCCGCGGCTGCGGGAGGTCGGCGCTCGTGTGATCGTCAACGTCTGCGGGACCACGCTCGACGAGTATGCGGAGGTCTCGAGAATCCTCTCTGATCACGAGGGGGTTGCGGCGATCGAGCTGAACATTTCCTGCCCCAACATCAAAGAAGGCGGGATTCAGTTCGGCTGCAGCTTGCATGGCACGCACGACGTCACCAGCGCCGTGCGCAAAGTGACCTCACTGCCGCTGATTCCCAAGCTCACGCCGAACGTGACCGACGTGGCGTCGTTCGCGCGCGCCGCCGAAGAGGCCGGCGCCGATGCGGTCTCGCTCGTGAATACGTTCCTGGCCATGGCCATCGACGTGGAGACGCGGCGGCCAAAGCTCTCAAACATCCTCGGCGGCTTGAGCGGCCCCGCGATACGGCCGATCGCCGTACGCATGGTGTGGGAATGCTTTCAGGCGATCAAGATTCCGGTCGTCGGTATGGGCGGTATCGTGAACGCCGACGACGTGGTCGAATTCTTGTTGGCGGGGGCTTCGGCGGTGCAAATCGGGACCGCGAACTTCAGCGATCCATTTCTCTGGGACAAGATCCTTCGCGACCTCCACGATTACATGCAGCGGCACCACGTCAGCCGCATCGCTGATTTGATTGGCGCGGTCGATACGACACCGCGCAAGGAAGTGCACGCATGAATCCGTTGATCGTCGCGCTGGACGTTTCGTCGGCTGGTGAAGCGTTGGCCCTGGCCGACCAACTGCGCGGAACGGTTGCGGCGTTCAAGATTGGCAAGCAACTTTTCACCGCGGAGGGCCCGAACATTGTGCGGACACTCGCCGCGCGCGGCGAACGTGTCTTTCTCGACTTGAAATTCCACGACATCCCGAACACCGTTGCCGGCGCCGTCACGTCGGCAGTGGAGACCGGTGCGTGGATGATCAATGTGCACGCCTCCGGGGGGCGCGCCATGATGCAGGCCGCGGCCGCTGCGGCGCGGCGCACCGCGGAGCAGTTGGGGCGTGAGCGACCGCTGGTCATCGCGGTGACGGTGCTCACGAGCCTGGACCAGGCGGCCCTCGCCGAAACCGGGGTGGCCGGGCCGGTTCGCGATCAAGTGGTGCGGCTGGCAACACTGGCGCAGGCGTCCGGGCTCGACGGCGTCGTGGCTTCGCCGCTGGAAATCGCGGACATCCGGGCGGCGTGCGGCGATAGCTTCGCGATCGTCACCCCGGGCATTCGCGCCGCGACCGAGAGCGGTAAAGACGATCAGGCGCGCACCCTCAGCGCGCGCCAAGCGATTGACGCAGGGGCGCACTACCTGGTGGTGGGTCGCCCGATCACGTCCGCCCCGGATCCGCGGGCGGCGGCCGCGCAGATCGCACGCGACGTCGAGCACAACAGCGTCCCGCGGTGACGGTCACCCTCTTGTCCAAGCCTGGCTGTCATCTCTGCGAAGACGTCCGCGAACTTCTCGGCGACCTGGCGATCGAACAGGGCTTCGACATCGAAGAGATCAATATCGAACTCGACGCGAAGCTCTTTGCCGAGTACCGGCACGCGATTCCGGTGGTGTTGGTCGGTGGTAGGGAAATCGCGCGAGGAAAGATCGACGAGCGGCGACTCTGCGACGCGCTGGGAACGGCGACGTAGGGCTGGTCGGTCTGGTGGGTCTGGTAGGTCGGAGGTCAGGTAGGTCGGGTAGGTCTGGTAGGTCGGGCGATTGGGAATCTGTGTAATCCCCCACCAGACCTACCAGACTCACCCGCCCCTACCTGACCTACCCGCCTAGTCCTTCGTTCGAAACGTGCTTACTTCGCCGTAATCACGAAGTGGCCTCTCCGATTCTGCTGCCAGCAATTCTCGTTCGACTCGTTGCAGAACGGCGCTTCTTTCCCTTTGCTCACGACGGACACGCGGTCGCGCGCGATGCCGAGGCTCTGCAGATACTCCCGCACCGCGGTTGCGCGCCGTTCGCCGAGCGCCAGGTTGTATTCGGGCGTCCCGCGTTCATCGCAATGTCCTTCGACGGTGATGCGTGTCCCGGTCCAGCGCTTCATCCAATCGGCGTTTTTCTGCAGGTTGCCGCGACCCTCATCGCCGATGCTCGCCTGGTCAAGAGCGAAAAAGACATCGCCCAAGGGCCGTTCCGAGTTCAGTTGATCGAGCGACTTCTGCGCGAAGATTTGCTCCTCGGTCAGCGGCGCGGGCGCAGGTGTCGGCGCGGGCGCAGGTGCCGGGGGGGGAGGTGGTGGAGCCGCCGGTGCCGCCGGTAGCGTAATTTCCGGTGGTGGTGGCGCAATCGCGGGTTCCTTCTTCGCGCAAGCCGCGATGCCCACGCCCATCACGAGCAGAAGTGCAGCTGGTCGGACCATCCAATTCGACACGCTCATTCACAATCTCCTGTTTCCACGAAATACACCCCGGCAGCCGAGCAGCAGCCTACAAAAAGCCGATCGATCGTGTCAATTTGGAACAGCGACGCTGACACCAAAAACGCGTAACCCCAAGTGCCGCAGGTCGGACGCTCCACCTCGTTCGGCCGGCACGAACACCTGATCCGTCTCGACCGTGACGCGCCCATTCGCCTCACGGAGGACCGCCGCTGGCACCAGCGCGTCAAGAACCGTGTCGCCGGTCGGCCTCAGTTCGGCGAGGACCTGCCCGGCAGCCATTATCTTGACGGTGGGCGCGCGACTGAAGTATCGGCTCGGCGATTCGATCTGTATACGCACTCGGACAGGACCCGTCGCATCGACGATGCGGAACGCCGCCCGCTCGCTGGTCCAGCGCCACAAGCCGACGCGCGGGTTGTATTCCGCCTCATGCCACCCGTCGTCGAAGCCCCACATCAACGATCCCGCGGTCTGCAAGTCGAACTGCTCGATGGCCGTCGCTATCGCACCCCCTCCAGCGGCTGCGGATGTCACGTCCAGTTGCGCGAGTGCCCCTGGTCCCGCCAGTGCGCCCCCCGGGACGTCGATGACGTGCAGGAAGAATCCGGGCCGAGCCTCCCGCTCGGCCAGCAGCTTGCCGTCGAGCATTACCGTAAACGTCACGGGAGGATCCTGCGGCCCACCGAGGTGACGGCCGCCAATCATCATGCGCGTCGGCTCCACTCTGCGACGCACCCATGCGGTGATCGGCCCCAGATGCGGGCCGCGATTGCTCGCACGCGCGATGCCCGCGGTTTCCGGCGTCAGCGCCCACCCTTCCCCCGCAAACCACCCAGGCGGAGCCATTCGATACCACTCCACACCGGCGGGTCGCATGCCCCCCATCTCAGAGAGGGACGAAAAATGCCACGCGAAATCCCGCCGATCTCCGCGACTTCTCGGATCGACGAGTGCAAGGTCGGTTCGACGCGGATCGGCGAGAAACCAGACCGGCGCGGTGTTCCCCTCGCGCCAATAACGAACCAGTTCGAGCCACTCCCGCCGGGGGGGCGAGGGCAGTTGCTGGTGAATCGGGACCACCTCGGCTTCGAGAGGGCGCTGAAATGTTTGATGCAGTCCAAGCACCACGGGCTCGTGTCGTTGTGTTTTCGACCGTCATGGCACCAAGCGCGCGGGTGATCGGGCTGGGCTCCGCGCTGTATGCAAACAGCGTCGGCGATGCCACCGCGACGCTCCAAAGAGCCAGCGCGCCGCTCACGGGCAAGGCGCCGCGACGCGCGATGCGCTCGAGTCCGCAGACAGCCAGAAATGCCACGCCCGGAACGATCGGCAGGGCGTAGCGCACGAAGTCCATGTCATGAAACAACAAGTGAAAGGTCAAATAGGGAACGCTGATGGCGATGAGTGCGGCAAGTGTCCGGCGATCGCGGACCGCCAGCACACCTGCCCCGGCGGCTGCAAGCGCAAGCACGATCGTCCCGAGCGCAAGCGAGTCCCACGGGTAGACCATGGTCCGGAGAAGTGCGTTCGCGGCGACCCGGGGCGATGGGTTCAAGTACAACATCTCGACGCCGGCGAAATCCTCGCCCGCCTGCGCACCTAGTGCTGCGAGATACGACTCGAGACCGCCGCTGGCGGCAACAAGGGGCACGGCCCAGATCAGAGTGCCGACGGCAAATGCGACGGTCGCGCCAATAAGCGCGCCGGCCACACCCCGCCCGATGCGATCGATCAGCACCAGCAGCAAGAACGGGACGGTGATCATCGCGTTCTGCGATCGAAATCCCACGGAGAAGGCGGCCAGAAGGGCGCCGAGCACGATCATGCGGCCCGACGCTCCGAGGTGAGCCGCGTCCAGACGGCGATCGCCCGCGCTGATCGGTTGCTGCCGCCACCACGCGAGCGCAAGGCAGACCAGCGCCGCGAGTGCTGCGGCGAGGCCGGGCACGTCGCTCATCGGACGGACGGACATGTACCAAAAGAGCGGGCAGGCGGCGGCGAGCGCCGTGGCCGCCAACGCAAGTGGATCAAAGACGCGCCATGGGCGTCCGAGTCGCTCCTGGCCCGCTGGCGAAAACAGCAAAACAGCCGATACATGCAGACGATCGCCAGCACCGCACCGGCCAGTGAAAGCAGCGCCATCGCGCGAGCCTCGAGGCGGCTGCTGTCGGCCTCGGGTTGCGGGCCGTTGCCCCCGCCGCTGAACAACCGCGCCGCAGCGACGGCTGTCTTCGCGCTCCCGATATACAGCGGATATCCAGGCGGATGCGGTCGATGGCGTGCGATGTCGAAATCGCGAATGCCGAGAGCGAAATTGACCGAATCGATATCTTCGAGGCTCTCGGGAAGTGACGGCGCATGCGCCAGAAGGAACGTGAGCGTCAGCGCCGCCAGGGCACGGCGACTCACGGGACAGGCGTGAGACGCAGCGCGTCGTTCAGGCTGCCGAGCCGATATCCCTGAAGATCAATCGCGACGTAGTGGTACCCGAGTGCCTTGAGTGCGCGCACGAGTTGATCGCGGACGTCAGGCTCGAGCGCCCGTGCCATTTCGTCGCGCGCGATCTCGAGACGCGCGACCGTGTCGTGATGACGGACGCGGAACACGCGGAACCCGGCACTCGCACCACGTCTTCCGCCTGCTCGATCATCCGCAGCTTGGGTTCCGTGACTTCATCCCCATAGGGAATTCGGGAGGACAGGCACGCTGATGCGGGTACGTCCCAAGTGGGAAGGCCGGCCTGTCGCGACAGCATCCGAATTTCCTCCTTCGACAGATCTGCCTCGTCGAGCGGGCTGCGCACGCCATATTCGCGCGCCGCTTGCCGGCCAGGACGATAGTCGCCGCGATCGTCGGCGTTGTTGCCGTCGACGACGCCGGCGAATCCGCGCTCGCGTGCCACGGCAGTCAGATGGCCATAGAGCTCCTGTTTGCAGTAGTAACAGCGATTTGCGGGATTGGATCGGTACTCCGGCCGATCGAGTTCGGCCGTGCGGATGATTTCGTGGGCAAGCGCAAACTCAGAGGCCACGCGCCGTGCCAGAGCACGGTGGGTTTCGGGGTAGCTCGCGCTGTCGGCCGTGATCGCCAGCGCGCGATCACCGAGGACCTGTTCGTGCCGCGTAAGCAAGATACGCACTGTCGACGCCCCCGCTGAAGGCGACGATCACCGAGCCGAGGTCGGTGAGGATGCGATGGAGCGAGAGCTCCTTGGCGCGTAGAGCGTCGGGCAGGCTACTCCTCGTCTTCCGTTTCGTCGAGTTCTTCTTCCTCGATGTCGTCGTCCTCGTCGTCGTCATCCACATCGTCTTCGTCTTCATCGTCAGCGAGTTCGAGCTCGAGGGGCGAGTCGCTCGCGACGCGGATGAGCGCCCCACACTCGGAACAGGAGAGCTCATCATCGATCTCGACATCGAGCTCGTCGATGTCGATCAGTGAGTCGCACTCGGGGCAGTTCGCGGCCATGTACATGCTCCTGATTGGCGGATCTAAGGTGAAGTTTCGAATTATAACGAGAACCTGTTACAGTCTGCAACGACACGGCCGAACAATTCAGGCCGAAATATGGCTGATTCGGCTACGCCAAAGACCGTTCTGGTCGCCGACGACTCGGCGTTTGTGCGCGATCGGTTCAAGGCCGCGATCGAGAGCGCAGGCCATCGCGCGCTCACCGTGAAGAGCGCGGCGGAGCTTCTTGCCCGCGTCCGCATCGAACTCGAGATCGTCGACCTGATCGTGCTCGATCTTCGTTTGCCGCACGCATCAGGCATCGAAGTCGTGCGCAACATCCGCAAGATGGATGAGGGACGGTTGCCGATCCTCGTGTTTAGCGGCACCGTTTCGAGCGCGGACGAAGTACGCGATCTCGCCGCACTTGGGGTGGCGGGATATGTCAACGAGTACAGCGCCGTCCAGCACATCCTGCCATCGATTGCGCCGCACCTCTTTCCCGACAATTTCAACCGACGCGATAGTCCGCGCGTCGTCCTTGGCATCCCCATCGCCTGTCATGTGGGCAAGACCATCTCGGCGGCGCTGACACTCAACATCAGTCGCGGCGGCATCGCGATTCGCACCACCAGCCCGCTCGAACCCGCAGCCAAGCTGCGGGTGCGCTTTCGATTGCCTGGCGCCAGGGAGAATATCGACGCCGACGCCCACGTGCGGTGGAGCAACAACCGCGTCGGCATGGGACTGCAGTTCGATCGGGTCGACGAAGCCGACCAACGCGACATCGACACCTTTGTCGACGCGCATTTTTTTCAGCCGCGCAAAATGAGGGGGTCTACGGCTGCCTCAGGAAAGCCGCATCGCATTTGCGACGACGATCAAGCGACGTGCCGGTGTCGGCGACGACGGCCATCCAGAGCGTGGCGAGGCCGGCGACGGCAAGACCGAGAAACGCGGCTTTGAGGGCCAGCGAAATCGCAATATTCACATGAATGTTGCGCACGGTCGCTTTGCTGAGCCGAATCGCGTAGGCAATCTTCGGCAATTCGTCGGTCATCAGCGCCACGTCGGCGGTTTCGAGCGCGGCATCGCTGCCGATCACTCCCATCGCAATGCCGACGTCTGCCGCGGCGAGGGCCGGCGCATCGTTGACACCATCCCCGACCATCGCGACCGAGCCGTACCGCGCACGCAACTCCGCGACAGCGTTGACCTTTTCGTGCGGCAGCAAGCCTGCCTGAAATTCGTCGACGCCCACGCGCGCGGCGACGACACGCGCCGATGCTTCCTGATCGCCTGTGAGCATCACGATGCGTGCGATCCCCTGGCGCCGCAACAAATCGATGGCGTCGGCAGCGATTTCACGCTCTTGATCCGCCACGGCGATCACCCCTGCCACTCGCCCATTACAGGCGACAAGCACAGGGGACGCGCCGGTGGCCGCAACGGCGTCGGCGCTGCGACGCGCCGCGTCGTCCAGCCAGCCGCGCTCCTGAAACAGCCGCGCATTGCCGCATACGACGAAGACGCCGTCGACTGTCCCCTCCGCGCCGAGGCCGGGGAGCGCACGGACGGCAGCGCCACTCGCGAACGCGAGATTGCGCGCGCGAGCCTCGTTGACGATCGCCAATGCGATGGGGTGTTCCGATCGGACCTCGACGCTGGCGGCGGCGGTCAACAACTCGTCGTCGGTGCGCGCCGCGAGCGGATGGAGCGCCGTCACGCGGATCGCGCCGCGCGTCAATGTGCCGGTCTTGTCAAACGCGATGGCACGCACGCTCGCAAGCCGCTCCAGATGTGCGCCACCCTTCACCAGAACACCGCGGCGCGCCGCACCCGCGAGGGCAGACACGATTGAGATGGGAGTGGAAATCACGAGCGCGCAGGGACAGGCAATCACCAGCACGACGAGTGCACGATAGAACCACACCGTCGAAGACGCACCGAACGCAATGGGGACCAGCGCGACGAGAACCGCGAGGGCGATCACCGCCGGCGTGTACCACCGCGCAAAGCGATCGATGAATTGTTGCGATGGTGCGCGTTGCGCCTGTGCCGTTTCAACGAGGTGAATGATGCGCGCGAGCGTCGTGTCGCGTCGCGGCCGCGTCACCGCCACGTCGAGTGCGCCGTGCCCGTTGATGGTGCCGGCATAGACCTCGTCGCCAGGGCCCTTGTCAACCGGCAGCGACTCTCCCGTAATGGGAGCTTGATTGACGTCGGAACGGCCGGACACGACCTTGCCGTCGAGCGCGATCTTTTCACCGGGCCGGACGATCATGACGGCGCCAATGGCCACCAGGTCGACAGCGACCGGCACTTCGTCGTTGCCCTGCCGAATGCGCGCCTCGTCCGGCGTGAGATCCATCAACGCGCGAATCGCCTCGCGGGCGCGTTCCATGCTGCGCGACTCGAGCCACTGCGCGATCCGCGAACAGAAACACCACGGTTGCCGCTTCGGACCACTCGCCCAACACCGCGGCGCCGGCAACCGCGATCAACATGAGCACGTTGATGTCGAACGTCTTCGTGCGGAGCGCCTGGAGCGCACGGCGGCTGGTGAACACGCCGCCGGCGACGATGGCGACGACAAAGCTGCCGACAAACCATCTGGCATCGGTTCCGAGGAACTGCAGAATCAGCCCGCTTGCGAGCGCCAGGGCCGATACGGCGACCAGCCGTCCCCTCCACGTCGAGCTCGGCGCGATTAACGGCTCTTCATGCTCGAGCCACGCGCGCATGCCCGTCTCTCCCACGGCATCGACAATCGCGTTCGTGGAAAGGAGGGCAGCATCGTATTTGACGTGGAGCCTCTGCTGGATGACGTCGGCCGACAGGTCCTCGATGCCGCGCAACGGCCGCAGGCGACGCTCGAGGATCGTCGCTTCCTCGCCGCAGCACAGCCCCTCGATGCGAAAGACCGACTCGGCGTGCACCTCGCAGCGCGTGCACAAAGGGACGGCCGCGGCAGCGGTGGCGCTCATTGCCCGCGGCCCTGCGCGCTACGGCCGCTCGACGGCTTCGCGCCGCGCGCGCCCCGTCCGACTGCCTCCTGCACGTGGCGCAGACCTTGCCGAAACAACGTGATGATGTGGCGGTCGTCGAGCGCGTAAAAAACCATGCGCCCTTCCCGCCGCGCCTTTACGAGACGCAAATTTCGCAGCAGCCGCAGCTGGTGCGACACAGCCGACTCGGATAGGCCGATGAGCGCGGCAAGATCGCAGACGCACAGCTCGCTCTGTGAGAGCGCATCGAGCATGCGCACCCGCGTGGGGTCGCCGAGGGTGCGGAAGGTCTCCGCCAGTTCGCCGGCTTCGTCGGCGCCAACGAGGCGGCTGCGCAACGCAGCAAGCTGCGCCGGGTGGATGTGAATGACGTCGCAGGTGTCGGGCCTGACATCTGAGCGTGTGCTCATATGTTCAGACTACACGAAGTCAGGCCGGCGTGTCTATAGACGCCCGCGGACTCCGGCCATTGAGAAGTGTCCAGTTTCTACCAAGTTCAAAGTTGAGTTTTCAGTTCTTGAGGACCGACCGTCCAGTTATCAAACTCGCAACGAAACTTTGAACTGGAAACTGGTAACTGGAAACTTTCTGCGCGGCGACTACGCCCCTGCCAGCGCCGCCCGGACCTTGTCGTAGTCCGGTTCGTTGCGCGCGTCGTCCAAAACCTGTTTGTGCTTGATCGCACCGTCGCGGCCGATGACGAACACCGCCCGCTTCGCGATGTTTTTCAACCCGATCATGTCCGGATTGACCACGTCGTACTGCTGAATGACGTCTTTGTTGTAATCGCTGAGCAGCGGAAAGGTGAAGCGCTGTTGATCCGCCCAGGCCTTGAGCGTAAAAAAAGTGTCGGTGGTCACGCCAAGCACCTGCGCGTTCGAGGCGTCGAGCGTGGCGATCGAGTCGCGGAACGTGCACATCTCGGTGGTGCACACCGAGCTGAAGGCGGCCGGTAAAAACGCGAGGACGACCGGTCCGTTTCGAAGAACGGCGCTCAGCGTGACCGGCTGGCGGTCCTGGTTCATGAGTGTAAAGTCTGGGGCTCGCGATCCAACGTCGATAGACATCCCCAGAGATTACCAGCCCGGGGTGAAAGCCACCACGGGCTGTTACCTCACGGCAACAGGAACAGGCGGTGGGCCCGCGCCGCGTCCACGGCCACCCGCGTAAAGGGCTGCCGGCGATAGTCGCCGTGCTTCCACAACTCGTTTTGATCGAAGTAGTGCGGGCTCAGCGGGTGTCCCGATTGCCCCGTCGGCAGAACAACCTGCGAGTCGTCCCAACTGCCGACGTCGAGGACCTGCCGCCACGATGGCAGCTCCCAGGCTCCAAACGGCTTCAGCCGGTTGTAGCTGACGCGCATGACGGTCGTTCCATCCCCGGCCACGTGCGAGGGGCCGCGATCGAAGAGCCAGCGCAGCGGAAAGGCGGCGCTGGACACCGGATGCGTGAAGCGTACCGCGTGCATCTCCGCCCAGTTCCACTTGGCCTGGTCGCCAAACTCGCCCTCGAGGCGGTCCACCGCGTCGCCCGCCGCCAGCACATAGACGTCGTCGCGCGTTTCGCGTCGATCGGTCGTGCCAATGTCGTCAAACCATTTCGACGAGGGATCGTCGAGGATCGCGTACAGACCGGCGGGCCGTTCCGCTCCCGCCCATTCGTAGAACTTGCCGAACAACTCCTTGCCCATTTCGTCGGCGAAGGCGCGACGCCATAACGCATCTTCAAACGCCTCATACAGGACCACCACCGGGCGTGCATCCACTTGGCGGTCCCATTCTTTGAGTTGCTCGAGCGCGCGGATGGCCCCGCTGGCGGCGCCGGCTCCGCGCGCCACCCGGATCGCGCCGTCCATGCCTGCGAGCACACGCTCCGCGGCGACGCTCAACACGTCATTCTGCAGGCGTGTGGCGTTGCTGACGCCGAGCTTGGTGCCCGCCGTGAGCGCCTGCTGCAGTCGGGTGGCACGAAATGGCGCCGCCCAGTCGCGCGTGATCACGCCGGTGAAACGCCGATCGATTTCGTTGTTCGAAGACGTGATGAAGCCGGCGGTGGGGTTGAAGCGCCGGGGAAGAGTGGCCGGATTTACGTGACCGCCCCACTCGCCTTCTCCGGTCGATCCGTCGAGCGGCATCGTCCCATTCGCGTTGCTGCGAATCGGCAGCTGGCCGGACATCGCGTAACCGATGTTGCCCTCGACATCCGCATACACGAAATTTTGCGACGGCGCGCTGAACCGCTCGACCGCGGCGATGAATTGGGTCCAGTCTCCGGCGCGATTGAGCGCCTCGAAGGCGCCCGCGGTCTCGCCCGTGAGGTCCCATCGCAAGGTGTAGACCTGTCGCTCGCCGGCGCGCTCGCCGCCACGTGTCAGCCAGTCGGGAGGCTCTCGCCAGTCGAGGCCGACCTCGGCGAAGACCGTCCCGTGAGGCGTCCGCCAGATCTCGAACGGCTCGCTCGCACGACCGCGCACCGGGATATCCGCCGCGGTGATCGCAAGGGGCAGCCATTGGCCACGATAAAAATAGCGGCGCTCGTTCAGATCGAGACGCTCGACGTAGAGATCCTGCACATCGGCGCCCGTGTTCGTGACGCCCCACGCCACCTGTTCGTTGTGCCCGATGACGACAAAGGGGGCGCCGGGAATCGTCACCCCGATGACGTCGAGGCCTTCGGCCACCAGGTGCATCTCGTACCACACCGCCGGAAACTCAATCTGCAGATGGGGATCGTTGGCGAGGAGCGGCCGTCCACTCGTCGTTCGGGCACCCGCCACCACGAAGTTGTTCGACAAGCCTCGTCGCGCTCCGGGGTCGAGCCATTCGAGGCCGCGCGGCCACTCGATGCCACTGGCGCTCATCCGCTCGGGGGCAACCCCACCGACCGGACGCGCGGGCGATGGTGAGGGACCACGGGCGTTCGCGGTCAAAATCGGGCGCGGCGCGACCGGCGGCACGTCCATCAGGACCGTTGGCGCTGTTGTCGGATAGGCGCCCGCGAGGCTTTGCGCATCCGGCTTTCCAAAGCGAGTGGCCAGCGCATGCCTGACGAGCTCTGACTGATGATTTTCCGCAAGACGCCACGCCAGCAGCCGTCCCACGGCGAGCGAATCGACAGGGGTCCATGGCGCCGGGTCGAAGCGCAGGATTTGGAATTCGAGCGGCGCTGCCCGGTCGATCATACGCAGCATCTGATCGTTGACGCCGTCGGAGTAATGCATGAGCGCGGAGCGCTCGGATTGCCCAGCGGTTTTCCACTCGGCTTCGGCCGCCGCCTTGAGATCGAGCGTCAACATTCGCTTGTCGAGCGGCAGCGTCTGCTCTCCGAGCACTTCCGACAAACGGCCGTACGCCGCGCGCCGATAAAGCTCCATTTGCCACAGACGCTCGCGGGCGTGCAGGGCGCCGGCCGTCGTCCACGCATCCTCCTGGCCGGACGCATACACATGCGGCACGCCGTACTCGTCGAACAGGACTTCGACGGGCGCGACCAAACCATTCAGCCGCTCCTGGCCGTCCAAAAGAGGTAAGGATTGCCGCGTCCACCACCAAGCACCGCCTGCGGCGGCCATGAGTAACACGATGAGAATGAAGGGGATCCGTCTCACGAATGGCCGCACTCCCACGGCTTGCCGCCCATGGGCGCATCTATTAGGATGGGGGGCTGGCGTTTCCAGACGACGCCGCGTCTTGTACTCCTAAGGTTCACAAACATGATCGAGGTTCAAAACCTCACCAAGCGATACGGCACGGTCACCGCAGTCGACGACGTCACCTTCCGGGCCGAAGCCGGCGAAATTCTCGGCTTCCTCGGGCCAAACGGCGCCGGCAAAACGACGACGATGCGCGTCATCACGGGCTACATGCCTGCGAGCGAAGGCAAAGTGACCGTGGCCGGCTACGACGTCTTCGAGCAGCCAATCGAGGCGAAGCGGCGCACCGGCTATCTGCCCGAGACCCCGCCGCTCTACCCGGACATGACGGTGCGTGAATATTTGCTCTTTGTTGCGCGTATCAAAGGTATCCCGCGCCGCGAAGTGTCGGGCCGCGTGGACGAGGCGATGAAGCGGACCTGGGTCGCGGACATGGCCAACCGTCATTGCGCAAAGCTCTCAAAGGGTTATCGGCAGCGCGTCGGGCTGGCACAGGCCATCATTCACAATCCCGACGTTTTGGTGCTCGACGAGCCCACGGCGGGCCTCGACCCCAAGCAAATCATCGAAAGCCGACAGCTGATTCGGGAGCTCGGCGGCAGCCACACGATCATTCTGAGCACGCACATCCTTCCCGAAGTTTCACAGACTTGCCAACGGGTGGTCATCATCAGCAAGGGCAAGGTCGTCGCGGTCGACACCCCGTCGAACTTGACCGCCCGGCTGCGCGGCTCGGAAACGATGTATCTGCAAATTGCCGGAATGCAGGATGAGGTGAGCTCGGCGCTGACCGCCATTCCGGGGGTGTCGCGGGTGGCGGCGACGACCAGCCGCGAGGGCATCGTCGAAGTCGAAGTCGACTCCGAAAAGGGCCGGGATATCCGCCGGGAGCTGGCCTCGGTCATCGTCAGCCGCGGCCTCGGCCTGTTGGAGCTCCGCCCGATGCGCATGAGCCTGGAAGACATTTTCTTGAGCCTCACCACTGAGGAAACAGCCGCGAGCACGCCGGCTGCAGACATCCCGGGGCCTGATGCCGTCATCCTCCGCGGCGAACGATTCGGAGGCCGCCCATGCGTAACATCATGGCCATTGCCGGCAAGGAGATCCGCGGGTATTTCACCTCGCCGATCGCGTACATCGTGATCGGATTTTTCTCCCTGCTTTTCGGCTACTTCTTTTACGCGCTGCTCTCGTTCTTCGAGCGGCAAAGCATGCAGGTCACCATGCAGATGGGTGGCGGGGGGATGAACATCAACCAGATGCTCATCGGGCCTCTGCTGATGAATGCCAGCGTGCTGGTGCTCTTCGTGCTGCCGATGGTCACGATGCGCACCTATTCGGAAGAGAAACGCTCGGGCACGATTGAGCTGCTTCTGACCTCGCCGTTGACGGACACACAGATCATTCTCGGGAAATTCCTGGGTGCAATGACCCTGTACGTGGCGCTCCTCGCGGTCACGCTGATTCACATCGGCATCCTCTTCATCTACGGCACGCCGGAATGGAAACCGATCCTGACCGCGTATCTGGGTCTCCTCCTGATGGGCGGCTGCTTCATTTCCCTCGGTTTGTTCATCTCGAGCGTCACCAAGAACCAGATCGTCGCCGGGATGATCACCTTTGCCGTCTTTCTTCTGCTCTGGGTCGTCAACTGGCTTGGTAGTTTTGTCGGCCCGACCGCGCAGGCGGTGTTGGCGCATCTGTCGATCACGGATCACTTCGACGACTTCGCGAAGGGAATCATCGACACCAAACACCTGGTCTATTACTTGAGCTTTATTGGATTCGGGCTGTTTCTCACGGCGAAATCCGTGGACAGCGAACGGTGGCGAGGCTGATGGTCAATCGCATCATTGGGGTAATCGGCTGGATCGGCACGGTGCTCGTGTTCGGCGCGGTCGCTGTCCGTTTTCTCAGGCCGGAATGGACGCAATACGCACAGTGGGCAGCCTGGGCCGGTCTTGTCTGCGTGCTCATTTACATGGCTGGCCAATGGCGAGACGTGCGGTCGTTCTACGGCGGCCGGCAAGCGCGCTACGGCACCATCTCGATCGTCAGCATCGTCGTGGTCGTCGGCGATTCTCGTGGCGATCAACTATCTGGGTATCCGGCGGAACAAGCGCTGGGACCTGACCGCGAATCAGGTGTACAGCCTGTCCGACCAAAGCGTGAAGATCCTCAAGAACCTGGACGCGCCAGTCAAGATGACGGTGTTCTCGCGAGAAAGCGATTTCGATCAAATCCGCGACCGTCTCGACGAGTACTCGTATCAAACCGACAAGCTCACCGTGGAGTACATCGACGCCGACCGGCAGCCTGCGCGTGCGCGCGCCGCACAAGTCCAGACCTACGGCACCATCGTCATCGAATACAAGGACAAGACCGAGCGCGTCACGAGCAACGACGAGCAGGCCCTCACCAACGGCATCATCAAGGCGATGACCGGTCAGCAGCGGAAGGTGTATTTCACGCAGGGCCACGGCGAGAAAGACACCGGCGGGCAGGATCGTCTTGGATATGCCGGTCTCGTCAACGCACTCACCAACGACAACTACGGGGTCGAGCAACTTGTCCTGGCCCAGCAGCGCGAGGTGCCGGCCGACGCCACCGCGGTGATCATCGCTGGGCCGCGAACCGACTTCCTCCAGCCCGAGATCGACGCGCTCAGGAAATACATCGCCAAGGGCGGCAAGGTGATGTTCCTTCTCGATCCGCCGGAGGGGGCCGACAGTAGCCCGATGCCGAGCCTGCTCGGCCTGGTTCGCGAGTGGGGCATCGACGTGGGCAACGACATCGTCCTGGATGCGAGCGGCATCGGGCAGTTGCTCGGGACCGACGCATCAGTTCCAGTGGCGGCCCCGCCGTATCCGTCTCACCCCATCACCGACCGCTTCAGCGTGATGACGGCGTATCCGCTCGCGCGCTCGGTGCGTCCGGTGGAGGGCGGCACCAATGGACACACGGCGCAGCCGTTTGTGCAAACCAGCGCGCAGAGCTGGGCAGAGGCGGATCTGAAGGGCTTGGCCGGTGGTGGCCAGGTGGAATTCAACGCCGATAAGGGCGACAAGCAAGGACCCATTCCACTCGGCGCCGCTGTCTCCGCCCCCGCGACGGACGTGCCGACGCCGCTTCCCGTCAACTCCTCGCCGGGTAGCCCGGCCGACCCGCCGAAGCCCGAGTCGCGCATCGTCGCGCTCGGCGATTCGGATTTCGCCGCGAATTACGGACTCGGCATCCAGGGCAATCGCGACATGTTTCTCAACGCGCTCAACTGGATCGCTCAGCAGGAGAACCTCATCGCGATTCGTCCCCGAGAGCCCGAAGACCGGCGCATCACGCTCACCGCGGATCAGCATCAGCGCATCCTCCTGATGTCGCTGCTGGTCGTTCCCGGTCTGGTATTCGCCGCGGGCGTCTTCACCTGGTGGCGGAGGCGATAACGACGATGCGTGGATTGACCTCGACGATTCTGCTCATCGTGGTGCTGGCGGGACTGGGCGCTTACATCTACTTCGTCGACTCCAAACAGCCGGCTGGCAGCCTGGGGCCCGCAGGCACGATGACCGAAGTCAAAACCAAGGTCTTCACGGTCGAGGCCGACAAGATCGAGGAAATCCGCGTGACCGCGGAGAAGGAAACCAGTCTCGTCAAGAAAGTAAACGGGACCTGGCAGATGGTGGAACCGGCGCAGGGAGACGCGGACCAAACCGAAGCCTCAGGTCTCGCCAGCAGCATCGCCGGCGTCGAACTCAACCGCGTCGTCGAGGAGAACGCCACCGACCTCGCGACGTACGGTTTGGCCGACCCACGCTTCAAAGTGGCGTTCAAAGCCGCCGACGGCGTTGCGGGCGAATTGCACGTCGGTGAGAAGACGGCCACCCAGAACGATCTCTACGCGGTCAAGGCTGGCGACAAGCGCGTCTTCCTGGTGTCGTCCTTCCAGGAGAGCTCGTTCAACAAGAAGCCCTTCGATTTGCGCGACAAACGCGTGCTCACCGTCAAACGCGAGGATATCGATTCGCTCGACATCAGCGGCGACGCGAATCTGCAGCTCGCGCGAACGGGCACCGAGTGGAACGTGCGACGCCCGGTGGACGCGCGCGGCGACTATAGCGCGATCGAAGGCCTGCTGACCCGCATCGGGTCGGCCACGATGACCAAGATTGTGGAACAGGCGCCGGCAGGTGGCTCGATTGCGCCTGACGTTCTGACGAAGTACGGCTTGGATAAACCACCGCTCACCGTCACGGTCGGTGCGGGCGGCACAAAAGCAGCGTTGGCCATCGGTAAGGAGGAAGGCGGCACCTCTACGCCCGCGACCTCTCCCGCCCCATGGTGTTTGCTATTGATCCGACGCTCGCGGCCGATTTCAAAAAGCCGGCGGACGAATACCGCAACAAGAACGTGTTCGAATTCCGCCCATTCAATCTTGCGCGGCTCCGCATCACGCGCGGGGCTGACACGTACGAGTTCCAGAAGGTGGGCTCTGGCGCCGGTCAGGGTGACAAGTGGCAGCGGACGACCAACGGTGGCGCGGCTGCCGACGTCGATTCGACGAAGATGGACGACTTCCTGTCCAAGGTGACGAACCTGCGTATCGTGTCCTTCGTCTCCAACAGCACAGCCAAGCCCGAGCTGATCGTCGCGGCCAGTCATGATGAGGGCAAGTTCGAGCGCGTCCGTTTCGGCAAGGCTGGCACCGACGTGTTCGCGACGCGGGAATCCGAACCCGGTGCCGGTCGTCTGGACACGGCCAATTACGACGAGACCATCAAAGCGCTCGACGCTGTTGTGAAATGACGCGAACGCGCACCGCCGCCATCCTTGCCCTCACGCTGTCGGCGTGCGCGGCACGGGCGGCGCCGGTGGCGATGCCTTCCGCGCCGCCCACCGTGACGGCTCCGCTCGACGATTTGCAGCGTGATCTCCGCCGGCTGTTCACCGCGGATTCTCTCGTGCACGCGAGCTGGGGCATCGACGTCACGTCTCTCCGCACCGGGGAAACGCTTTTCAGCTACGGCCCCGAACGTTTTCTCCTCCCCGCATCCAACCAGAAGCTCCTGACCACCGCCGTCGCCGCCGAGCGCCTCGGATGGGATTACCGGTTTGCGACACGTCTTCTCGCCACAGGACCGATCGATACCAATGGCACGCTGTGGGGAGATCTGGTCGTGGTCGGAAACGGCGATCCGTCGATCAACCCGCGCCATCCCGAGCGCTGGCGTGTATTCGACCAGTGGGCGGCAGCGCTACAGGCTCGCGGTCTACGATCGATCGAAGGTCGGCTTATCGGCGACGATGACGCCTTCGAGGAGCCGGGGTGGGGACAGGGCTGGTCCTGGGACAATCTGCCTTACGGCTACGGCACGGCAGTTGGCGCACTGCAGTACAACGAAAATCAGATCGCTGTCACCATCGGACCGGCACTCGAGAGCGGATCACCCGCCGTCATTACGATGGAGCCCGTGGGCCACGGTCTCGCGATCAACGCGCAGGTCACGACGGCGGTCGCGGGCGCGGAAACCACGGTCGACATCGCACGAGTGCCCGGTTCCACATTGCTGCACGTGCGAGGCGAAATTGCCGTTGATGCACGGCCGGTCACGATCACCGCGTCCGTGGGCAATCCCACGCAGCTTTACCTGAACGCACTCGCCGATGCGTTGGGCCGGCACGGCATCTCGAGCAAGGGCAGCGTGGATATCGACGACGTGACGGCGGCGCTCGATGTCGGCCAGGCAACCGAGTTGCTGGTGGATCGGTCGCCGCCACTGTTCGACATGATCGACGTCTGTCTCAAATGGAGCCGCAACGAATATGCCGAGACGCTGCTGCGCGCGCTGGCACCCGCCGACAAGCCGGCGACTGCCGCGGCAGGGCTCGAGGTTCTCGGCGCACAGTTGAACAGCTGGGGCATCGCACCTTCGGGCTATCTCGCGCGCGATGGATCAGGGCTGTCGAGGCAGGACTATCTCACGGCCAAGGCGGTGACGCTGCTGCTCACATATCTGTGGCGGGATCCGAAGCACACCGACGTGTTTCGGTCGGCACTGCCCTTGTCCGGCACCAGCGGAACACTGGCCGGTCGCATGAAGGGAACACCAGCTGAGAACCGGGTGTGGGCCAAGACTGGAACGTTATCCAACGTGCGCACGCTGTCAGGTTACGCGTTGACGCGCGCAGGCGAACCCATCGCGTTTTCGATGATGGTCAACAATTTCCGGGTCTCAACGAATGAGATCGACGAGGCCATGGACAACGCGCTGGTACGGCTGGTCCGATTCGTACACTAACAACTACAGGGACACGAACGGGCCGAGCAGGATCGCCATCACCATTCCAACCAAGCCGACGACGATCGCACCCGCAAAACCCACCGCAAACGGTTTCGCCCCGACACCTTTGAACACACCAAAACTTGTGTTCAGCCCCACCGCCGCCATGGCGGTTCCGAGAAGAATGCGCGAGGCCCAGTAGTCTCCGAGCTGGCTCGTCACACGCGCCCAATCGCCCGCGTAAATGAGGCCAAACGCCTGACCGCTCGTCCGCACGCCAACGTCGCCGATCGTGCGAATCACCGCCATCGCGAGGAACCCAATCACAAAGGCAGGCACGTACGATGTCCACTTCGCCGTTGGCCGTGTTCCCGCCGCAAGGTGTGACGAGCGCACGTGCATCCAGGTGAGAAGCGGGATCACCGCGGCAAGAAACAGATTGCGCGTCAGCTTGGTCACGGTCGCGACGCGCAGCACCACATCGTCTGCATACATTTGCCTGTAGGTAAGCGCGGCACCCACCACTTGCGACGTATCGTGCACCGCAGTCCCGAGAAAAAGGCCGACCGTCTCCGAACGTCCAAGCCATTCGTGCGCCAAGTAGGGATAGGCGAGCATCCCAAAGAGCCCAAAGGCGACGATGTTCGCGATCGCGTACGCCACCTCGCCGCTCGTCAGCCTTAATCGCCGGAGCGGTGGAGACGATCGCGGTGACGCCGCAGATGCTGGTACCCGCTGCAATCAGAGTTCCGAGCCGCGGAGGCAACCCCAGCTTGTTGTTGAACCAGGTGACGAAGATCAACCCCGTGGCGATCGCGGCCACCACGACCGGGAGGCCGGCCGCACCCAAGCGGACGACATCAAAGGCGCTGAGCCTGATGCCGACGAGCACGATTCCCAGCCGCAACACTGTCGAGACACAGAAGTTGAGGCCGGGCATCAGGATCGCGGGAAGCGGAAGGAGATTGCGCAGCGACAGCCCGAGGACGATCGCGACGGGCACACCGGAAATGGGCGTACTACTATTGAGACCCTGTGCGGTGAGGAGCGCCTGTCCGAGCACGTCGGCAAGCCAGAAGCTCGCGAACATGACGGCAACCGCAGCGGCAACCCCGGGCAGAAGTGACAGACGCGAACGCACGGCGCAGCTCTCTATCTAATCAACCAGAAGCCACCAACGACGAAGGCGGAGAGCGAACACGCGTACAGCATCGTCCGGTACGCGCCCGCGCCGCGGCGCCCGGCGCGAACCGACACGGCGCCGACCACGGCGGAAAACGCCGTCATTCCGGCAATAGCGCCAACGCCGAACCCCGCCAGGTACAGACACCGCGGCCCACTGCGTCGGGAGTGCGAGCGCGGGGAGGATGCCAAACAGATGTGAGCTGCCCGCGACGCCGTGCACCGTCCCCATCACGAACGACGCTCCGGAGCCGGCGGCATGCCCGTGTGCATGGGCGTCGCTCCGCAGGTCGCGGGCACGAAGCGCCGCCCACACGCCGATGCACAGCAGGATGATGCCGACGATGCGCTCGCTGTATGCCGAGATGAGCGCGATCGGGATGAACTCCCGGAACCCCAGTAGCAGCATGCCGATGAGGAGCACGCCGGAGGTGTGGCCGAGGCCCCATTGCAATCCCGCGCGCCAATGGGGACGAGCGCGATCGACGGCGAGCGGCGCAACCGCCGCAAGATGATCAGGGCCTGAGATGACATGGAAGAGACCGGCGAACACACCGGCCGCGGCTGCAAACATCATCGTCAGCGTTGGATCGACTTGAGCTGGAAGAACTCATCCAGCGCGAGAGGTCCGATTTCGCGGCCAATGCCAGACTTCTTGAACCCGCCGAACGGCGCCAGCACGTTGAAGCGCCCGCCGTTGATATCGATTTGCCCTGTGCGCAGCCTGCGTGCCACCTGCAGCGCCTTTTCCGGTGTGCCGGCCCACACACCTCCCGCGAGGCCGTAAATGGAGTCGTTGGCAATGCGAACAGCGTCGGCTTCCGTGTCGTATGGAACGATGGCGAGCACGGGACCGAAGATCTCTTCCTGGGCGATGGTCATGCGATTGTCGACATTGGCGAAGATCGTCGGCTCGACGTAATAGCCTTTTTCAAAACCCGCCGGAGGGCCGCCGCCAGCTACGACCTGGGCGCCTTCTTTCTTGCCCTTGTCCAGATAACCCAGCACGGCGTCGCGCTGCGTTGCGGACGCGAGCGGTCCGAGCTTGGTTTTGGGATCAAACGGATCGCCGAGCGTGAGCTTGGCCAGTTGCGCGCGCGCGATCTCGACGGCGTCAGCCTGCTTCGACCGCGGCACGAGCATTCGCGTCCACGCTGAACACGTCTGCCCCGAGTTCTGCATGCAGTTGTTCACACCCGCGGGCACGGCCTTGTCGAACGGGGCGTCGTCAAGAATGACAAACGCCGATTTCCCGCCGAGCTCGAGGCACACTTTCTTGATGCTCTCTCCCGCGAGAGACGCGACACGCCGGCCCGCTTGAAGGGAGCCGGTGAAGCTAATCATGTCGACATCGGGATGCGCGACGATGGCTTCGCCGACCACCCGGCCCGCGCCGCACACGACGTTGAGGACGCCTGCGGGCAGCCCGATCTCGTGTGCCGCATCGGCGAGCATCAGCGCAGATAACGGCGCGAGCTCCGCCGGCTTCAACACGATCGTGCAGCCGGCGGCGAGCGCCGGCGCGACCTTCGCGACGACTTGATGAAGGGGGTAGTTCCACGGAGTCACGCAGCCCACGACGCCGATTGCTTCCTTGACGACGAGCGAGTTCCCAAGTTCTTCTTCGAAGCGGATACTCGCGGAGAAACTTCGCGTTGAGGCCGAGCATCGAGATCGGAAACTCCGCCTGCACACGCGTCGCGTATCCGATCGCCGTGCCAACCTCGTGCGCGATCGCCTCGGCGATTTTCGGGACGCGTGCCTTCATCGCCGCCGCGAGCTTCTCGAGCCACACAGCGCGCTCTTCCGGAGATGTCGCCGACCAGCCCCCATCAAACGCGTGGCGCGCCGCCTTGACCGCGCGGTCGACATCCTCGGCCGTGCCACGTGGGACGCGGCCGATGATTTCCTCTGTGGCGGACGAGACAATCTCGATCACGTCGGCGCCACGCGGCGTCTGCCAGTTACCGTCGTAATAGTGGTGCTCGTAGACGATCATGCAGCCTTTCATTCTACAGCTTGCCCGCCGAAGCTCCCGCTGCGCAGCGTGCGGGAGCGAAGGCGGGCCCGCCGAACCTCCCGACGGCGCAGCATGCGGGAGCGAAGGGGGTATGCTTTGCGCTGGCTATGCAGATCACGAACAAGACCTTCATCGTTACCGGCGGCGCATCTGGATTAGGACGTGCCGCAGCGGAGGCAATTCTTCAGGCTGGTGGGCGTGTCGTCCTGCTCGACGTGAATGCGGAAACAGGTCGCGCGGCCGAACAGGCGCTTGGCGGGAACGCGCGCTTTGCGCAAGCGGACGTGTCGAACGAGGATCAGGTCAACGGCGCCATTAGGCTCGCCGTGTCGACGTTCGGCGGTCTCAACGGCATCGTGAACGCCGCCGGTATCGCTCCCGCGGCCAAGGTGCTCGGACGAAACGGTCCGCACGCGCTCGATCTTTTCGAGAAGACGATTCGCGTAAACCTGGTTGGCACGTTCAATGTGATCCGGCTGGGCGCTGTCGTGTTGACGCAGAACACACCAGAGGCGAGCGGCGAGCGCGGCGTCATCGTGAATACCGCGTCGATCGCCGCGTTTGACGGTCAGATCGGCCAACCCGCCTACGCGGCATCAAAAGGGGGCATCGTGGGAATGACCCTTCCCATCGCGCGCGAGTTCGCCGCCAGTGGCATTCGCGTGGTCACTATCGCCCCTGGCATCTTCGACACACCGCTCCTCGCCGGCTTGCCGGAACCGGCACGCGTGTCGCTCGGACAGCAAGTGCCGTTTCCGTCACGTCTGGGTCGCCCCGACGAATACGGCGCGCTGGCGCGGCACATCATCGAAAACGAGATGTTGAACGGTGAAGTGATTCGACTCGACGGGGCCTTGCGCATGGCGCCTCGCTAAACCGGGTTACGCACCAGCCGCACGATCAATCGCTGTCAGGAGGTGGATGAGTGAAATGGTTCCGTGGACGGCTCGACGACCAATATAAGCAAGCGGCCGTCGACTACCCGAAGAACCTGCCCGGCGACCGTCGCGAGTATCTGTACACCAAGCCGTTCGGCGCAAATCCGTGGGGCGATGATCTGTGCGGCAAGTTCCATGACTTCGCCCACTTGATCGAGATCTTCCAGCTGCCGCCCGGCGCGACGGTGTTGGACGTCGGCTGTGGTCCGGGGTGGCTCACGGAGTACTTCGCGCGAATGGGCTACCGTGCAACGGGCGTCGACATCAGCCCGGACATGATCGACATCGCCCGCCGGCGCATCCGTCAGCTCGCCTTCCCGCGTGGCGGACTGGGCGTGGAAGCGTCGTTTGTGGTCATGGATTCCGAGGCGTTCGATCTTGGCCAGCAGTTCGATGCGGCCGTCATCTACGATGCCCTGCACCACTTCGCCGACGAACGCGCTGTGCTGCGCAACGTGTTCGCCCATTTGAAGCCCGGCGGACGCCTGTTCCTCAAAGAACCATTGGAACACCATCCCGACGCGCCGGAAACGCAGATGGAAGTTGCGCAGTTCAAGGTGCTCGAGCGCGGCTTCTCGCGCGAGACGCTCGTCAGCGGACTGACCGAGGTCGGCTTCCTTCCACCCTCGATTTTGCGACAAGTCGACATGATGGTCGACGAAGGACATTGGCCCCCGCGTATGTCAGCAGCGTGCTGGCGGCAACGCCGACGTATCACATGATGCTGGCCGCAAAGCCCGGCGACGGCGCCCTGGACAGTCGTTGGCCGGGCATCCTGGCCGCGGATCTGTCGGTGGCTGGTCTACCCTCGAGTGCTTCCCCCAACGCACAACTCAATGTCGAGGTCGCCGCCGAGAACACCGGCGACACCGTGTGGCTGCATCGTTCGATGCGCTACGGCGGATATATCCGGCTCGGCATCCAGTTGCTCAGCGCCGATGGCGCCATGCTCACGCCGGATTTCGCCGCAGTGCATCTTCCTGCCGACGTAAGACCCCGCGAACGGATTGCCTGGAACGTTCCTCTGCGGGCGCCGGACGGTCCTGGCCGCTATGTCCTGCGCTTCGACCTCGTCGACGAATTCATCACGTGGTTCCAGGATCGGGGGAGCCGACCATGCGACCGTGTCCTGGTCGTCGAGTGAACTCCCACCCGTACTGTGCGTAGCCCCAAATGTTCAAGAAGCAGACCTGTCATCTCAGGCGCCGAAAAGCTCTCGGACGCACGCAATCAGTTCAGCGCGGTCTCCAATCAATCCCCCGGCCTGCGCCAAATCGACCTTACCTCCACCTTTTCCGCCGAATCGCCCGATCAGCGATTTGAGCACGGCTGAGGCATCGATGCCGCCCTCCTTGCCTCGCGCAATCACAACGAGGGCCGGTGCGGTGGTGGCAAAAAGCGCAATAGCGCTCTTCGGTTCGGCGGCCGCGGCTGCGGTCGCCAACGCCTTCAGTCCTGTGGCATCCCACCCGTCGAGCGCTTCGACGACGACCAACCGATCATCGAGACGCTCGCCGCGGTGCAGGAGTGCGCCGGCTTCGTGCACAGCGAGCCGCTCCTGAAGCGCGCGAGCGGCGCGCTGAAGCGTCTTGCTCTCCGTCTGCAGCCGCTCCACACCAGCGGCCAGTTCCGCGGGAGCGACGGAGAGGTGGCGCTGTGTCGCGGCAAAGGCGTCGCGCCAGTCCCTGAAGCGTGTGAGCGCGCGGGTTCCACACACGAACTCGATGCGGGTGCCGCTGCGGAACTTTTCCGCGCCGACTACGGCGATGATTCCGATCCCGCCCGTCCGGGCCACGTGGGTGCCGCCGCACGCGGACAAGTCGAAGTTTTCGATGTCGATGAGCCGCAGCGGTCCACTGCGCGTCGGCGGCTTACGGAGTGGCAGCGACGCCACTTCGTCTTCCGCCGCGACCCTGATCGACACGGGACGGTCTTCCCACACGATGCGATTGGCTTCGTCCTCGGCAGTCAGGATGTCTTTCGCGGACACTTCTTTTGCGAGATCGATCGTCGCCGACAGCGTTCCAAGATGGAAGCTCTCGGTCCGTGCCTGCATTAGTCGGTCGAAGGCAGCCGATAACACATGCTGGCCCGTATGCTGCTGCATATGATCGAATCGGCGGGTCCAATCGATTACGCCTGTGACGCGCGCGCCGGCGTCGACCGCGCGATCGATGACGTGTGTGATGTGATCGTCGTGATCGATGACCTCGAGCACGCGTGCGAGCCCAAGGCTGCCGGTGTCAAACGGTTGTCCGCCCGACGTGGGATAAAACGCGGTCTGATCGAGGACGACGTGCAGCCGGTCGCCCACAGCGACGGACGACGTTACGGACGCATCGAACGTCGTCCGGTACGGCTCTTGATAGTACAGGCGTGCGGTCATGACGCATGTGCCGAGGCGGCGGTTACGCGCGCCACCGGCAGCTCGAAGAAAAAGATGGCGCCTCCGCCGGGGGCAGGACGATAGCCAATCGTGCCGGCGTGCGATTGAATAATGCCGTAGCTGATTGAGAGCCCGAGTCCCGTTCCTTCGCCCACGGCCTTCGTGGTAAAGAAGGGCTGAAACAATTTCGCTTCGTGATCGCGCGGCACACCGGGGCCGCTGTCCTCCACTTCGAGGCGCGCCCGATCATCGACATCCATGGTCCGGATCGCGATGCGCGGTGGCTGTTGCCCCTGCGTCACCGCCTGTTCGGCATTGATGAGAAAATTCAGCAGGACTTGCTGGAGCTCGGTGAACACCGCAAGCACCGGCTGCTCTCCACGATCCTCGACGTCGAAGTGAATGCCGCTCTCGTCGATCTTCCGCTGGCGTAACTCGACCACCGAGGCAACGACGTCTCGCAGGCGCACCAGCGACGGCTCGGAATTCTGCTGACGGCTGAAGCGGGACAGATTGCGGATGATTGCGCTGGCACGAGCACTCTCTCTCTGGATCAACTCGAGCTCGCCCTGCATCTGCGGCGGCAGATCTTTGCGCATCTGTAACAGTTCGGCGAAACCAAGAATTGCCTGGAGCGGGTTGTTCAGCTCGTGCGCGACACCGGAGACGAGTACGCCGATTGCGGCCAGCCGCTCCTGACGAATCACCTGACGCTGCAGCAACTCGAGTTCCTCGCGCACACGTCGTTCCTCCGCCACTTGGGCCGAGAGTGCTTCTCGTGCTTCCCGGAGCTTGCGGACCATCTCGACGAAGGTGTTCTGAAGCCGGTCCATTTCGAGGGACGGCATGCGGACAGCAGGGTGCGGGCTGAGATCGCCGGCGGCTACCTGTTCGGAGCGCTCCACGGCTTTATCGAACGCACGCACGTACCGGCGGATGACCATGAACTCGAGCAGCAGGGTGAAGAGTGTTGCACCGACCGTAAGCGCAACAGTCCGCCGAAGAATCGGCTCGACGCGATCACGGGCGACAGAGGTCGGAATCCCGACACTCACCAACCATGGCCCCCCGGCGTAGAGCGCGTTGGCAAAGACGCGCTGAATGCCGTCCATCCCCTGTCGGATCTGCGACTCCGGAACCGCCCGCGCAGCCGTGGCGCCATCGAGAGGCCGTCCGACATAACGCTCACGATCACGGCTTCGGGCGAGCACATTCCCCTGGTCGTCCGTGATGGTAATGACCGACTCCTGCGGCAGCGGGATCTTCTCGATCACCGTCTGCGCCGATGCGACGTCGAGCCCGCGCTCCAGATACACGACGATGACCGCCGCCAGCGAGCGGCTTTCAATCTCGAGCTGCTCGAGCTGCTCGAGATACGTTTGCCGCGTCGACCAGGCAATAACGGCGAAGGCCGGCAGGAGGACTGCCGCGTTGAGAATGACGATCTGGCGGCGCAGCGGCTGGGCCACGGGGCGATGTTAGCAGGATGCTGCGATCAACGGGTCGGCCACCCCGGCTGCCGCAAAGCCGGCTGCACGCAACTGACAACTGTCGCAGCGGCGGCAGGGCCGTCCGTCTGGCGCAGGATCGTAACAACTCTGCGTTTGGCCGTAATCGAGGCCCATGGCCAGGCCCGTCGTGATGATGTCGGCCTTGGACATGGTGATGAGCGGCGTATGGATCTGCAGCCGGCGACCATCGACGCCGGCGCGCGTGGCCACACGCGCGAGCCGTTCGAAGGCGTCGATGAATTCCGGACGGCAATCGGGATAGCCCGAATAGTCGAGCGCGTTGACCCCGATGAAGATGTCGTCCGCCCCAATCACCTCGGCCCACGCCAATGCGAGGGACAGAAAAATCGTGTTGCGCGCCGGCACGTAGGTGACCGGGATCTGCGTCGAATCGATCGCGCGATCTTTCGGGACCGGAATATCCGACGTGAGAGCGGAACCCCCGATCTGGGAGAGATCGAGGTCAAGCTCGAGATGGCGAACGGCGTCGAGCAGTTCGGCCAACGCTCTGGCGGCGGCAAGCTCGCGCACGTGCCGCTGCCCGTAGCGGATGCTCAGCGTATAGAGGGAAAAGCCGTCGCGCCGGGCGATGGCCGCAGCTGTGTAGGAGTCGAGGCCGCCGCTCAACAAGACCACGGCCGCTCGAGCGCTCACGCTACACCCCGCGGACGTCGACGCCCCAGATGAACTTGTGGGCTTGCAGCTGAAGCCGCACCGGCAGGGCATCGGCGAGAATCCAGGCGGCGAGCTCCTTACTGTCCAATACCCCGTGGACCGGCGACAGGAGAATGGCCGCCACGCGTCCGACGAGCCGCTCTCGTGCAATGACGTCGCGCGCGAACTCGTAATCCGTCCGATCCTTGACCACGAACTTGATTTGGTCCGTCGCGCCGACGCGCTGCAGATTGGCCCAATCCATCTTCTCCGATTCGCCGGACCCGGGACACTTGACGTCGACGATTCGCACGACGCCGGGCGGCACCTCGGCGATGCTGCGGTGGCCGCCGGTCTCGAGCAGCACCGTTCTGCCTGATGCGAGCAGACGAGTCATGAGCGGGTACACATCGCGCTGCAGCAGCGGCTCGCCGCCGGTGACTTCAACGGTGCGACAGTTGTAGCCCTCGACGGCCGCCATGATCTCGTCGAGTGACATCTTCCGACCCTCATGAAAGGCGTACGGCGTATCGCACCAGCTGCACCGCAGATCGCACGCAGTGAGGCGCACGAACACGCACGGCTCGCCCGCGAACGTCGATTCCCCCTGAATGGAGTGGAAGATCTCGTTAATGGTCAGCATTGCTGCGAGAATCTTCAATTGTAAAGGATGGCCGTCTTCATTGGGACTTCAGGCTGGAACTACCCCACCGGCCGCGGGACGTGGAACGGGATCTTCTATCCGCCGCCCGATCGCCGCGCGCGCGACTTCGACGAACTGGGTTTCTATGCCGAGCGCTTCAACACGGTGGAGGTGAACACCACCTTTTACGGCCAGCCGCGCCAGCAGGTCACCGCGGGTTGGGCCGAACGGACACCGCCAGGCTTCGAGTTTTCCGTCAAGCTGTACCAGAAGTTCACCCATCCCGCTCTGGCTGATGCAACCCGCGGGAGGCGCGGACGGGAGGGCGCGCCACCGGCAGACCCAGCCGTGAGCGTCGCGGATGTCGATGCGTTCAAGACGGGCGTCGACCCCCTCGCCCGTGCGGGGAAACTTGGTGCGCTCCTGGCGCAATTCCCCGCCAGCTTCAAGGACACGCCGCAGGCGCGTGACTACATTCGCTGGTTGCTGCAGACGTTCCGCGACTACCCTGTGACGCTCGAACTGCGACACCGGAGCTGGAGCGACGATCCTCACGAGATCGTGGAAGTGCTCAACGAGTACGGTGCGGCGTGGACGCAGATCGACGAACCGAAATTTCGCTCATCGATCCGCCAGGACCTCATGCCGAACGTGAAGACGTTTTATTACCTGCGCCTTCACGGCCGGAACGCCGGGCAGTGGTGGGCCCACGAAAAATCTGAAGATCGCTACAACTATTTGTATTCGGAGGACGAACTGAGGCCATTTGCAGACGTGGTGAAAAATGCTCGCGCCCACGTCAAGAAACTCTACGCCTACCTGAACAATCATTTCGCGGCGCAGGCCGTTGCCGATGCAACTGTTCTCCGCCACTTGCTCGACGAGCCGGTCACCGCCCCCATGCCCGCCGAGCTCGTCGAACGCTACCCGATGCTCGAAGGCAAAGTCGCTACTTTGCCTCCTTCACGGTTGCTCTGATGATGCGGTCGCCCACCGCAATCTTCTGCACCACGTCCATGCCGGAGGTGATTTTCCCGAACACGGTGTACTGGCCATCGAGTTGCGGCGTGGCTCTCAGCGTGACGTAAAACTGACTGTCGGCTTTCGCGGCATCGCCCGCATGCGCCATCGCGACCACACCCATCTGGTGGGTGCGCAGCTTCGAGAATTCCGCGGCGCCGATGGGCGTGCCGCTGCCGTTCGTGCCCCACTGCTCCTTTTTTGTCATATCACGCGAGGTCGGATCGCCCATCTGGATGACGAAGCCGGGCTCGACGCGGTGAACGCGCTGCCCGTTGTAGAACCGTTTTTGCACGAGGCCGACGATGTGCTTGACGGTTTTCGGCGCCTCGTTCGGATAGGTCTCGAACTCGAACGTGCCCTTCTCGGTTTCGACAACGATGATGGGCCCGGCGGCACTGGATTTTGTCGGGGCACCCGGTTTGGCCGCTGGCTGGGACACCGCAGGCTTGGCAGGCGTCGGCTTCGCCGTGCCCCCTTGCGCGAACGCCCCGGCACAAAGTGACGTGACAATGGCTAATGCACCCGCAAATCGGATCATCGAGTCCTCCAATTGCACGAAATTAAAGAAGAGATTACACAGATAGGGGGTAACCACAGATTACACAGATTACGCAGATTAGAAAACAGGGCCCGCGATCCGTGCCGACCGACGGCTCACGACCACGTCGATTTTAGGACACGACCGCGCGAGCGCACACTCACCGCACCGCGGAGAGATCGGCCGGCACACATTCTGGCCCCAGGTCACAAGATACAGGTTGATATAGGGCCACCACCGTTGCTCGGTCGCACGGTAGAGGGCGAGCTCGGTTTCATTCGGCTCGTGCGTCTGAACCCATCCCATCCGATTCGAGATACGGTGGACGTGCGTATCCACGCAGATGTTCTTGGCGCTCTGAAAGCCGACGATCATGACGAGGTTTGCCGTCTTGCGCCCCACGCCAGGCAGCGTGATCAGCTCCTCGAGTGTGGCCGGTCACTTTCCCGTCGAAGCGGTCGACCAGAGCCTGGCAGGTGGCCTTCACGAAGCGCGCTTTGTTGCGGTAAAAACTCACCGGATAAATCAGCTTCTCTATCCGTCGTTGCGGTGAGCTTCGCCAGGGTTTTCGGCGTCCGTGCGGCGCGAAAGAGGCGCGTTGACGCGGCATGCGTGGTCGCATCCTGCGTGCGCGCCGAGAGAATGGTGCCAATCAGAATTTGAAACGGATCCTCTTTGTGCTCTGCGGAGAGCTTCTCAATCGCCGGCAGCTCCATGCCATCGATCGCGCGCGCGAGCGTGCGCATCGTGCGTTCCACCGTGGTCGCAGCAGGGCGCCGGCGCGTCATACTGGCGTAAGCGGTGGACGGCCGCTGAGCACGTGGATGACGTTGGATGCCGCCAGATCGGCCATCGCCGTCCGCGTCTCCGTCGTGGCACTCGCAAGGTGCGGGATGAGCATCACGTTTTCGAGCCCTAACAGGTCCGGGTGAACTTTTGGCTCCTCCTCGTACACGTCAAGGGCCGCGCCGCCAATGAGGCGTTCGCGCAGCGCCCACGCGAGCGCGGCTTCGTCCACGACCGGACCACGTGCGGTGTTGATGAGATACGCGGAGCGCTTCATCTTTGCCAGCGCCTTGCGGTCGATGAGATGACGCGTTTCCGGAGTCAACGGGCAGTGTAGCGAGACGATGTCCGACGTCGCCAGCAGCCGATCGAATGTCATGAACTCCGCGTCGGGCAGATCAACCGGATGCCGGGCGGTGTACGCCAGCGACATGCCGAAGGCCTGCGCCTTCTCCGCCACCGCGCGTCCAATGCGGCCCACCCCGACGATGCCCAGCTGCCTGCCGCGAAGCTCCATGCCGAGCAGGTGATCGAGCGCCCAGCCTTTCCAATCGCCGCGCCGAAGCTCGCGCTCGCCTTCGCCCAGCCGCCGCGTAATGCCGAGGATGAGCGCCCACGTAAAATCCGCGCAGGCGTTGGTCAGGACATCGGGCGTGTTGGTCACCGTGATCCCGCGCTCGCGGCAGAGCGCAAGATCGATGTTGTTGTAGCCGACCGCAATGTTGGCGACGATGGCCAAGTCGCTCCCGGCGGCGAGCACTTCGCCATCGATGCGATCGGTCAGCAGGCACACGAGCGCCCGTTTGCCGGCGATCCGCTCGATCAGATCGGCGCGCGGAATCGCGGCGCCGCCGGTGTACAGGTCAACGTCGCAGACGGCTTCGAGACGCGAGAGGACGCAGAAGGAACGCGGCGCGTGAGCAAGATGGAAGGTTTCACGCGTGACGAAAGTGGCGTCGCAATCTAAGCCTCCTTAATTTATCTACTGTTTGGCGCTTTCGCCGCGGAGGGGCTGCGCTCGAAACTGTAAAAACACTCCTTTCCCCCCCCCCCCCCCCCCCCCCCAGCCCGGTCGCCGTCTGAGTTCGGACTCCGCACCTGCCCGACGTGCGCTGCAGCTGCTCAGTGTCCGTACGACTGGCAGAAGCCACAGTGGTTGCAGTGGACCGTCGGCTCAATCAGACACGGTCCATCCTCGTCGCTGCCGCGCGGCACCAGGAATTTTCCAAAGCTCGGGTGCGCGCGCCACAACGGCACCGGCACGGCCGCGGGAGACGTCGCCGCGGGCGCGCTGCTCCCGAGATGACGCGCCACCGCGTCTCGTACCAGCGCCCTGAGCTCGTCGTCTGTCATTCGTGAAGATCCACTTGATCGACGATCCCGACAATGGCGGCGTCGACGGGCGCGAGCTTTTTGCCTAGCGCTTCTCCGGCCGCACGCCCCTCGAGCACCGCAATCACCAGCTCGCCTCGACCCGCGCCAACCGAATCAATCGCGAGCAGGGATGCGCCCACTTTGCCGCCGTGAGGTGTTTCGGGCTGCAGAATCAGCAGCTTCGCGCCTTCGAACTGCGGGCGCTTGTGCGATGAGACCACTTCACCGACCACTCGCGCGAGAATCACGTGAGACCTGCCGGGCTGCGCCGAGCGGGCACCTTCCCGTCGGCATTCCAGTGATCGATGATGCCGACGATGCCGGCATCGGCAGGAACTTCTTTCGGATAGAACGGGAAGCTCGCTTCTTTCCCACGCACAAAAAACACCGTCTCCCCAACGCCTGCGCCGACCGAATCGACGGCGACGAGTGGGCGGCCACTATCCTGTCCGTCGGCGGAGAGCGGCTGAATCACCAGCAGCGTCACGCCCTCGAGCGCCGGCTCCTTGCGCGTCGCCACGATGTCCCCAATCACCCGAGCAATTTGCATGGCTACTCTGAAAGATCGACAGTGTCGACAATGCCGACGACCACGGCATCGACAGGGCAGTCCTTCATCCCCGATGCCATTCGTGCGGAGCTGCCGCTGACGATGAGCACGGTTTCGCCGACGCCTGCATCAACCGTATCCACGGCCACCACATACCCGCCGTCGAGGCGGGACCGATCGCGCGGATCGAGGGCTCTCGCCAGCAAGAGTTTGTTGCTGACGAGCCGTGCATCTTTGCGGGTCGCGACAACCGTGCCCACGATTCTGGCGAGAATCATGGGGTCCTTGTTGTCCTAGACCTTGGCGTTGGCCTTGCCGATCGGCAGGACGTCTTCGAGGTTCGCGTGCGGCCGCGGGATCACATGCACCGAGACGAGCTCGCCTACGCGCCGCGCGGCCGCCGCGCCGGCATCGGTCGCCGCCTTCACCGCCGCGACGTCGCCGCGCACGATCGCGGTGACATACCCGGCGCCGATTTTTTCCCAACCGACGAGCGACACCTTGGCGGCCTTGACCATCGCGTCGGCCGCTTCAATCATCGCGACCAGGCCTTTGGTCTCGACCATCCCGAGCGCTTCACCCATTCCTGTCTCCTCCACCATCGACGGCTCGACTGCGTCACCGGTCTCACTTCAAATTCCGTACGGCATCTTCGATAAGCGCCGTCAATTCGCGGTATGTTAGCCGAATTTCGTCATGCCCGCTCAGTTCTCCTCGGCGGCACGCGAGAGGACCCTGCCCGCTGAATAATCGGCCAGTCGGCACGTCGACGACGAGCCGCGCCCCCGACGGCGACGACGGTGCCTGTACAACCTGGCATTCGACCTGACCCGTGGCTCCAACCGTCGGCGATTCCTCAGAGCAGACCGGCGCCGGCGACGAGATGCCGTACATGCCGCGGAGCCCCTGAAGCCGCTGCACTTCCTCCCGCGAGAGCAGGTTTTCGCGCCCGAGGGTGCGAGTCACCAGCGTGATCTTCGCGAAGTGCTCGATCGTTTCCATGCGGTGGTACGCCGTGAACAAATCGGGGCCGATGGCCAGCGCACCGTGATTGGCGAGCAGCAACCCATCGTGCGCTTTCAGGTATTTGCTGCAGGCGGCGGGCAACTCGTCAGTCGAAGGCGTCGCATACTCCGCGATCGGAATGCTGCCGAGCGTGGTCACGACTTCCGCCAGGACCGCGCGGTCGAGCGCAATGCCGGCGACGGCGAATCCGGTGGCCGTGGGCGGATGTGCGTGCACCACGGCATTCGCATCCGGACGATCGCGATACACCTGCAAGTGCATCTTCAGCTCGGACGACGCTTTACGATCGCCGGAGAGTTTTCGACCCTCGAAGTCGGTAACCACCATCATGTCGGCGGTCATGAACCCCTTGGAGACGTTCTTGCGGCGTCGTCATCAGCCGGCTATGATCGAGGCGGACGCTGATGTTGCCGTCGTTCGACGCGACATAGCCGCGCGCCCACAACCGGCGGCCGATCTCGACGATGTCGGTGCGAAGCTTGTCGTCAGTGGGCATGGACCCACCGTCTCGGCAGCGTTCTGAGCAGAAATACAGCGTCTCGCGCCCTTTCGCCAGGGCGATGGCCTTGCTCGGGACCACGTAGGTGCCGCAGGTCGGATCGCGTTCCATCTTGACGGGGGCAGGCGTCGTCGGCCGATGGCCGGTCGTGACCGGTCCCGCCGAAATCGCGCCCGACACGATGCCGCCGAGCAGCCGCCACACCGCCCGGAGGACGAAGAGGAAGAGGAGAAAGAGCAGCAGCGCCCGAATCACGGGCTACCGGCTCCCGGTTCCGCCCGGTTTCGTCGTGGGATGCGCGTTGCGCAGCCCTTCGAGCGCTTTGCTTGCCGCCTGCCCCTCGGGACTATTCGGCGAAAGCACCACCACTTGTTGCCAGGCTTCGGCGGCGCCCTCGAGATCCTGCTTGCCGAATGCCTTGACGATGCCCAGGTTGAGCAGTGTCTTCGTATGCTTCGGGTCGACGGACAGCGATCGCTCGAGCTGCGCGACCGCGCGATCCGGCTGATTGGTGTAGTAGTAGGCGACGCCAAGGTCGGTCGATACGTTTGCGTCGGTGGGCTCGAGCGCAACCGCTGCCTCGTACCACTTGATGGCGTCGGTGTAACGCTCGGCGTCAAAGTACAGGTTCCCGAGCTGCGTCCGCGGCTCGGCATCCTTCGGATTCTGCGCGGCCACGCTCTCGAGCGCCTGCACGCGCGCCTGGTCGAGCGGTACCGGCTGCTGCCAGCGTTCGCTGCCGCAACGGGCGCCTGCTGCTGTTGTGAAGGCGCAGTGAGGGCGACCCGACCACCACTGGCGGCCTGGCTGCCGAGCACCCAGCCGACGATGATGCCGAAGAGCGTCCCGGCGATCGCGAACACGAACGATTCCGCTTTCATGAGGTCGAATGATCAGAATATCAGCGTCCGCTTGAGCCAGTCCACAAGCGCCCGGGTGAGCGCGGCGTCGGCGGCGAGGAGGTTGGTGCCGTGCGCCGTCGCGCTACTGACATGCTGCTCGCGCGGTCCGGCATCGGTGACAAGCTCTTTAGCGTGCGCAGCGCGTAGGGATCATGCATGCTCGCCGCCAGCCACATCGGTCGAGTGCCGATTTTTTTGATGACGGCCCCATCGATGCGAATGCCGCGATAGTCCAGTGACGGCGAGAGCAAGGCGACCGCGCGGACCTGTGACGAGTCGGCGGCTGCCAGCGCAGCGAGATTGGCGCCGAGTGACGCGCCCACAAGCGCGATTCCGCCAGGCACGACATTCGGTCGGGCGGCAATCCACGTCACCGCTGCGCGCAGGTCCCCCACCATTGGCGGCAGCATCGCCGTCGCACCGCTCGACCGGCCATGGCCACGCAGATCGACGGCGAGGACAACCAACCCCGCGTCGGCGAGCTGATTGGCGACATTCTCCCAGTCTTCCTTCGAACGGCCCAGCATGTGCACCAAAACGACGGCAGGGGTCGGGCGATTGGAATTGTCGTACAGCGTCGCGGATAGCTGGCGTGCCGTCCGACCCCGCGAAGGTGACTGCGCGGCCCGCGGCGAATGTCGTCGACGGTCCGCCAAGTATGGCAACGGCAGTGAGGATGCCACCGGCGCGGTGGACCAATGCCGTCCCGCTACGGCGCGTCATGTCGTGCGCCCGCGACTGCCGCGAGGAAGTCTCGCACCGCCGTACGCAGTCCGACAAACAGCGCATGGCTGATGAGCGCATGCCCGATAGAAACCTCCGCGAGGTGGGGCAGCGAGTGAAACAGCGTGAGGTTGCGAAGATCCAGATCGTGTCCGGCATTGACGCCGAGACCGAGCTCGTGGGCCAGTCGCGCGGCGTCGCTGTAGGTCTTGAGGCTGCCGGCGGCGGCGGCGGGACCGCGCTCGAACGCGCGCGCAAACGGTTCGGTGTAGAGCTCGATGCGGTCGGCGTCGAGATCCCGCGCCCAGCGGATCATGTCGGGTTGCGCATCCACAAACAGACTGACGCGCACGCCTGCGGCTTTCATCGCGGTGATGATCCCGGCGAGCGCTTGTCGCGGCGTATCCGCCGGCCAACCGGCCTGGCTCGTGATCTCACCCGGCGAGACTGGGACCAGCGTGCACTGATCGGGCTTGACGTCGAGGACGAGGCGACGAGCTCGGCGCGCGGATCGCCTTCGATGTTGTACTCGACACGTCCTTTGAGAGGCGCGAGCTCCTCGGTGATCTCGCGCACGTCGGCTGCGGTGATGTGCCGCTCGTCGGCACGGGGATGCACCGTGATGCCCGGCGCACCGGCGTCGAGGCAGACGCGAACGGCGTCGATCACCGACGGCACACGTCCGCCGCGCGAGTTGCGGACGGTGGCCACTTTGTTGACGTTGACGGAGAGCTTGGCCATGCCGATGATTGGCAGGCTACCACGAAGGTCGCGCGGGGCTGGTAGGTCGGGTGGGGCGGGTAGGTCTGGTAGGTCGGGTGGGTCTGGTGGGTTGGTTTACTGATCTCCGCGATGTTCGTCGCGTCTCGTCAGTACAGCCAGATCTTGCCGCCTGCCCCCAGGGTCTTGCCGTTCTGTGCTGAGATCTGCTCCACACCGCATATCCATTGCCGCTTGGGGCGGACGAGATACAGCGACACGCCTTCGGCCCAGGACATCGATTGTTGCGCGGCGCGCGCGTCACCTCGAAGTATCTCCTGCCATGCCGACTGCCACAGCGACGGACGGATGTGGATCGGGTCGGTGCCGTACCACTCGGGCTTGAGGTCGCAAAACCGCAGCCCGCGCGCAGCTGTTAAGGACACGAGACCCTCGTGCAGACGTTCGGCGGCGTCGACGGTTGGGCAAGAGACAACCTGCACTGCGGGAACAAAAGGGATCGGAACAAGAGGAACTTCGCCTGTGACAACTCGCGGATCGGCGCGAGGGGCAAACCGGTCACGACGATGTCGGGCGTGAGTGCCTGCAAACGATCGACGGCTTCCGTCGTCCACGCGAGGGTTTGCGCCGCTGAGAACCCGTAGAGGAGGTCATTGCCAACGTCGGTAACCAGTCCCCGCGTGGTGGCGGGGGGCAGGCGGGAAAGGTCGCTCCAGAGTTCCGATTCGAGGATGCCGGGCAGCGACCTCACGATGAAACGGCTCGACGCGCCATACGAGCGGCCATGGCCAAGGGCACCCAGGACCTCGACCTTCGGACCCCATGTGCTCCTCGCGGTGCACACCACGGTTTGGAAGCCGCGCGTCAGGTTGCTCGCTCCAAGCGCCACGACGCGTGCGATGCGATTCGGCATCTGGCGTGAGCTATCGCCGCTGATATCGACGGGTGTCTCCTGACCGCAACGTGCTCGCGCGCTCTTCAACACGAATCGTGAGCACGCGGCCTCCGTCCAGTGACCACGTCTGCGTGCGTTGCGTTAACTGCACGGCACCCTACGTCCCCTCAAACGATTACTTTGGCGCCACCGCGCTGGCGTGTGACGCGACAATCTGCCAGCGTTTGTCACGGCGCACAAACACGTCCGTGAAGCGGAGCACAACCGACGCGGACGTGCCGCGATAGCTCCCCGTCGCTCGCGTGCGGCCTGTCGCAACCGCGGCATCCCCAAACACTCGAACACTGACGTCGTCGATCGTCATCGCCTCGATGCGCCGCTCAGTCGAGCCAAAAGCCTCGTGCATCACCTGATCCTTCGAGAGGACCTGTCCTCCGGCGTCGGTCACCGACCATTCTGGCGCGAGGATCGCGTCGATGGCGGCGCGGTCGCGACTGAGCCAGGCCTTCGCCAACTGCTGCTCGATCGCCGCGATCGTTTCGGCATCGCTGGTGCCTTGTCCATGTGCGTGAGCGATGGAACAGACGATGACACACACCAACGTGATCGCGAAAGTGCGAACCATGAACATGTTCGAGTTGTCCTTGATTCAAGCCTGCACGCGTCAGTTGCTGACGATCACGCCCTTCCGGACATAGGACCGGTCCTCGACCTGGGTCAGGATGAAATCAGCAACATCCGCGCGCGATACGCGCGGTAGCCCATGCAATTCGAGTCGTTCGCCGAAGCGGTAACTGCCCGTGCGCGGTCCATTCGTGAGCTGGACGGGATAGACAAGCGTCCAGTCGAGCGCACTGCGCTGGAGGGCCGCCTCGCCCTTCGCCTTGTCAGCATAGAGGTTGCGCAAGAACACGGTGATCACGACCTTGCCGAGCAACGGAACGTCGCGCCAAGTGACTCCCACGCCATAGGCTGACGTAAAAATCAGACGGCGAACGCCTTCAGCCTCCATCGCCTGAACGATGGCCGGTATGCTCTGCTCCATCAGTCCTTGCGCCTTGAGGGACATGCCCCGGCCGAGTGCGCTGATCACCACCTCGTGCCCGCGCACCGCCGCTGCGAGCGCCGCAGCATCTCCCGTGACGCTCCCGATGAGAACCTTGATGCGGTCGGATGTCACTTTCAGCCGCGTGGGGTCGCGCACCAGCACCGTGACCTGGTGGCCCTTCTGCAGCGCCTGTGACGCGACCTCGTGGCCTGTGCCGCCAGTTGCGCCGAGGACCAGGAGCTTCATCGTCGCCTTCTCACCCCAAGTGAGTTCGAACGACGTCCGCGATCTCGTTTGCCCAGCGGCGGATCTCTCCGTCGTCTTTGCCTTCGAGCATGATGCGGAGAAGGGGCTCGGTGCCAGAGTAGCGGACCAACAATCTTCCCTGGCCGGCGAGACGGTCCTCCACTTTGCCCATCGCGCTCGCAATCGCCGGGATGGCGTTGTAGTCCGTCCGCTCACGGACCGGCACGTTCACGAGCACCTGCGGATACGAAACGAGCTGCGAGGCAAGCTCGTCGAGCTCCTTGCCGGTTGCGATCATGATCCGCAGCACGTTGAGCGCGGTGGCGATTCCGTCTCCAGTGAACAAGTGATCGGCAAAGATGATGTGCCCGGACTGCTCGCCACCGAGCGCGCTGCCGCGCTTCACCATCTCCTCCATCACATACTTGTCGCCTACGGGCGCCCGTATCAGCTGGATGCGGCGGTCTCGCAGTCCGAGCTCCAGCCCGATGTTGCTCATCACGGTCGCGACGACGGTATTGCCGGTCAGGCGGCCTTCCCTTTTCAGCTGGTCTGCCGCAAGCAGCATCACGGCGTCGCCATCGACGATGGCGCCTTGCGCATTCACGAAGAGGACGCGATCGCCGTCTCCGTCAAACGCGATCCCCAATCGCGCTCCCGCCTGCTTGACCTTCGCTTGCACCACGTCGAGGTGCGTCGAACCGCAATTCAGATTGATGTTGCGGCCATTGGGCTCATTCGCGATGACGATCACGTTGAATCCAAGATCCGAAAAGAGCGCTGGTGCGACGGTGCCAGTGGCCCCGTTCGCGCAGTCCACGACGATGGTGCTGCCGGCAAGTGGACCGGCGGAGGGGAGAATCTTGCGCAGATGTGTGACGTACCGTTCGGACAAGTCGCTCGGCTGCGGCGCCGACGACCCGGGTATGACCGTCCACGATTCATCGGCGACCATCGCTTCAATCTGCGCTTCGAGCGCCTCGGCGAGCTTTTCTCCTCGACCCGAAAAGATCTTGATGCCGTTGTCTTCGTACGGATTATGCGATGCCGAAATCACGATGCCGGCGTCGAACGATTCGCTGCGCGTGAGATACGCGATGGCAGGTGTGGGAATGACGCCGGCGCTGACCATGAGCGCGCCGCCTGTGGCGAGCCCGCGCGCCAACTCGCGCTCGATCCACTCGCCCGACTCGCGGGTGTCGCGCCCCACGAGCACCCGGCGCGAGTCCGCGCCGCTCCTTGGCAGGGCCCGGACGAGCGCGGCGCCCACTCGATTGATCGTGCGCGGATCGAGTGGCGGAGCGCCCGCACATCCTCTAATGCCATCAGTGCCGAACAGCTTCACGGTTTGGATATCCTCACTCGAACGGTAGGCGGGGAGATCGACTCAATCGTCAACCCTAAGCGCGCCTGTACTTTGACTTCCACAGTGTGCTCGCCTGGCGGAAGGCCGCCGACGTCCACCTGTGCCTTGACCGCTTCGGCCGTTGACGTCTCGATATCCTCACGCGTCCCTTTGAGGCCGAGTGCGACGGTGTTGGGGAGCGCTCGCACTTGGAACCCTTGCTCGGGATTCGCCACCGCCACCGGAACGCCAGTGAGCGTCCGCGTCGCAGTGCCCGGACCGATTTGCACGATCACCGTCGCGGTTTGTGGCGTGCGGAGCCGCACGGTGGGATCGGCCACGCCCACGGTGACAACCTCGCGCACAGGGCGCCGTTGATCGCGTAATCGTCACCGGTTCTGTCATCGCTTCATCAAGTCCCCGCAGGGAACTCTCCGGCCCGATGACTTCGACGGTGGCCGGCGTCGTCGTCACGTTCAGCACCTCGTACCCGGAAGCCGGTTGCCCTTCGAGCGACGGCCGTACCTGCACGATCCGCACAGCCGAGTTCTCGAACTCGATCGGCAAGGTCGCGGGCGCCACTTGCACCACCTCGACGCCGTACGGGAGCGTCACCTGCGTCGCGGTGAGATGGAACAAACGCCGACCCGGACGCGCGCTTCGCAGATCGACCACGGCCGACGTATCGGCGGGTGCCAATCGCGCAATCGTGCCCGACGAGCCGCGCACGCGGACCTCGACAAAGTCGACTGGGTCTCCCACCATTTCCAGGCCCGCCGGGAGATTCTGGTACTCGACCGGCACGCGCATCCCTCGTTCCACAACCCTATCCCCGGCAATGATCAGCCATAAGAGCGTGGCGATACAGATGGACAGAAACTTCAACCCGACATTGCGAAACGGGAAGTAAGCCATCAGTTCAGCGAGTAGCCGGATTCACGGGACTCCACCGGCCGCCGTCTGGGAACGAGGGCGGCGAGCCTGGCGCGGAGCACATCCGGTTCGACACTGCGCTCGATATTTCCGTCCATGACGAGCGAGATGACGCCGGTCTCCTCCGAAACCACCATCGCAATCGCATCGTTCTCTTCGGTCACACCGAGGGCTGCGCGATGTCGCGTTCCCAGTTCGCGGCTGAGACGCGGATTGATCGTCAACGGCAGAAAGCATGCGGCTGCGGCGACGCGGTCGCCCTGCACGATCACCGCGCCGTCGTGCAGCGGCGATCCGTCCTGGAAAATACTCACGATCAGGTCGTAGGTCACCTTGGCATCCAGCGGAATGCCGCTCTCGATGTAGTTGCGAAGCCCGATCGATCGCTCGAGCACCACAATCGCGCCGGTCCGTTTCGCTGCCAGCGTCCGCAGCGCGACCACCAGCTCCTCGATGGTGTCGTCGTCGGTGTCTGATCGATCGAAGCGACGAAACAGGCGGAAGAACGGGGCGCGGCCGATCATGCCGAGCGCGCGCCGGATGTCCGCCTGCATCAGCACGATGGCGGCAAAGACGAGGTAGCCGACGACGTTGCGAATCAGCCAATTGAGCGTCTCGAGCTGCAGACCACGCGACAGGTAGAACATCCCGACCAGCAAGGCGATCCCCATCGCCATCTGCACCGCGTGTGTGCCACGGATCAGCTTGAGCACCTCGTACACCACAATCGAGACGATCGTGATGTCCACAATGTCCCACCACGTGACCGGCGGGCGTTGCAGGAGCTCGGTGATCCAGGTCATGTCGCGTTTCGCACGGCATCGGCGACTCGCGCGACCTGCACCATCTCGCGCACGCGATGAACGCGAACAATGTGCGCGCCCGCGAGGATTGCGGCAGTCACCGCCGCTGCTGTTGCCCAGTCGCGCTCGTCGGCCGCCGCGGGACCGGCGGCCGAAGACAAAAACGATTTGCGTGATGGTCCGACGAGCAACGGACGGCCGAGCGAGGCAAACCGGTCGAGCTCGGCCAAAACGGTGAAGCTATGTTCTGCACGTTTCGCGAAGCCGAGGCCCGGATCGATGAGCAAACGGTCCCAGGCCACGCCCTGACCGACGGCGCACTCGATGCTGCGCTGAAGCTCCCGCGCCACATCACCCGTCACGTCATCGTAGGTCGCGTGTTTGTACATGTCACCCGAGCGTCCGCGGGTATGCATCAGCACGAGCGCCGCGCCACGCGAGCCCACGAGCGCGCCCAGAGCGGGATCATACCCCAGGCCACTGATGTCGTTGATGATGGCCACGCCGGTGTCGAGGGCGCGCCGGGCGACCTCCGCCTTGTACGTGTCGACGGACACCGGTAGGCGCAGGCGCGCCGCCAACGCCTCGAGCACCGGGCGCAGTCTCGCCCATTCCTCGTGCGCATCGACGATGGTCGCGCCTGGGCGCGTCGATTCAGCGCCGATGTCGATGATGTCGGCGCCGTCGGCTTCGAGCGGCGAGCGCCAGATCGACGGCGTGCGCCGGATCACGGGCCGTGCCTCCATCGGAAAACGAATCGGGAGTGAGATTGAGCACGCCCATGACGAGCGTGCGTGTGCCGAGTTCGAGAGGAGCGCGATCGGGAAGCGGGAGCGTGAACCGGGCGCGCGGGGAGGCTGTCATCGGTCTACAGTCGACAGTCTGCGGTCGCCCGTTGTCGAACTGGAGACCGACGACTGGAGACTGACGACTATTCCTGCGTGAGCGGCTTCTGCATCTGCGGCACGATCGCCGGCCGGTCCTTGTCTCGCGCGCGGTCGCGTGGCGCTTCGCCATCGGCGGGACCGTGGGCACCGGCACCGGATCGGTTAACGCTTCGCCGTTGACAGCTTTTTGACCTGCTCGGCGTCGAGCACTTCGCGCGCCAGGAGCGCGTCGGCAACATCGAGCAGCGCTTTCTTGTTGTTCTTGAGGATCTCGGTGGCGCGGCTGTAGGCGTCCATGACGAATCGCTTGACCTCGGCGTCGATCTTGAGCGCCGTGTCTTCGCTGTAGTCCTGGTGCTGCGCGATCTCGCGGCCGAGGAAGATCTGCTCTTCCTTCTTGCCGAAGGTGAGCGGACCCATCGCGTCGCTCATGCCCCACTCGCACACCATCCGGCGCGCCAACTCGGTGGCCCGTTCGAGGTCGTTTCCCGCACCGGTCGTAATGTTGCCGGTCGTCAGCTCCTCCGCGATCCGCCCGCCCATCAGGATGGCGATCGTGTCGTTGAGATACGTCGCGCGAGTAGTTGTGCTTCTCGTCGACTCGGGCAACTGCTGCGTCAGGCCGAGCGCCATGCCGCGCGGAATGATCGTGACCTTGTGAATCGGATCGGCGTGCGGCAGCAGCACCGCGAGCAGCGCGTGGCCGGCCTCGTGCATCGCCGTCACCGTTTTTCCTTCTTCGGTGACGATCATGGACTTGCGTTCGACGCCCATGAGGACCTTGTCCTTCGCGTACTCGAAGTCCTGCATGCGCACGACTTTCTGGTTGACGCGCGCGGCATTGAGTGCCGCCTCGTTGACCAGATTCGCGAGGTCGGCGCCGGAGAACCCGGCCGTGCCCCGCGCCAGCACCCGGATATCGACGTCGTCGGACGAGCGGAATCTTGCGCGTGTGGACCGAGAGGATGCCCTCGCGACCTTTGACGTCGGGCCGATTGACGATGACGCGGCGATCGAAGCGGCCCGGCCGCAGCAGCGCCGGGATCGAGCACGTCGGGCCGGTTGGTCGCGGCCATGAGGATGACGCCTTCGTTCGACTCGAAGCCGTCCATCTCGACCAGCAGTTGATTCAGCGTTTGCTCGCGCTCGTCGTGACCGCCGCCGAGCCCGGCGCCGCGATGGCGGCCGACGGCGTCGATTTCGTCGATGAAGATGATGCAGGGCGCGTTCTTCTTGCCCTGTTCGAACAGATCGCGGACGCGCGAGGCGCCGACGCCGACGAACATCTCGACGAAGTCCGAACCGCTGATCGAGAAGAACGGCACGTTGGCTTCGCCTGCGACGGCGCGCGCGAGCAGCGTCTTACCGGTTCCCGGAGGTCCCATGAGCAGCACGCCCTTGGGAATGCGTCCGCCGAGCTTCTGGAATTTCTGTGGCTCCTTCAGGAAATCGATGATTTCCTGAAGTTCCTCTTTGGCTTCGTCGACTCCGGCGACATCCCGGAAGGTCACTTTCTTCTGCGCGGACGAGGACAGCTTGGCCTTGCTTTTTCCGAACGACAGGGCCTTGTTGCCGCCGCTCTGGACCTGCCGCATGAAGAAGATCCAGAAGCCGATCATCAGCAGGATCGGCGCCCAGGAATACAGCAGGGCCGCCCACGGGGAGGCGGCGGGCTCTTTGGCCGTCGACGATGACGTTGCGCTCGATCAGGCGGTTGCCAGAGCCCTTCGGTACTGCGGCGGCGCGTAGGTTCTGAAGTTCTCGTTGGACTTGCTGACCCCGGTGATCTCGTTGCCGGTGATCTGACGCGGGTCGACCTGTCCGGCGTCGACCATCGAGATGAACTCGCTGAAGCGTCGTCGATGTTTCGTTCCGCTGGAATTTGGACGAGAAGTTCCAGACCAGCACCGCCACGGCGATGAGCACCATCCAAAATACGAGGCTCTTCAGCGTCGAATTCAACTTGCCTCCAGGCGTCAAAACGCCGTAAGTTCAAGCCTACCACGGCATTTGGGTCGATGAGGACCTAAACCCCGACAGTGGCACCGCGGCGTCGAGGGCGCGTATGGCGACCCCTCTTTATTAAGACTACCGAATCGCCAAAACGTTCCACCCGGAGGCCGGAGAACTCCGCCGCCGGCGGGCCTCCCGCGATCACCCCCAAGAGGGCATCGACTTCGCTCAAATCGAACGTCCGCCCCGGTTTTGCGGTCTCCAGCGCGCGCCGGGCCACACGACGCACAAGTGCTTCGGGCAATTTACCAAACCCGGAGACATCCAGAGACCGGGCCGTCCTCCACGTGCATGCGCTCGCGCACCAGCGTCCGCAGCTCTCCTCCATGTTTCGTCCGACCGCGTGATATCCGCTAGCCGTGACAGTGCGCCGGACACCGACGGGTTGAAATGGGCTCTCAGGTAGGGCACCAACTCGTGGCGCACGCGGTTTCGCGGGTTGGCAAGGTCGGCATTGGTCACGTCCTCACGCCAGTGCTGGCCCCGGGCAGCGAGCTCCGCCACATCTCCGCACGCGAGCGAGAGCAGCGGTCGAATCACGGGGCACGGCGCGGCGCGATGCCGCTGAGTCCACGGCCACCAGTGCCGCGGACGATCCGCAGCAGCACGGTTTCGGCCTGATCGTTCTGGGTGTGGGCTGTGGCCACAACGTGAGCGCCGCGTGCCTCTCGAACCTGGTCGAAAACAGCTCCGCGCCCGACGGGCCGCCACCTCGAGAGGCGCCCGCAGCACGCGCGGCCGCGGGACATCAACGCGCGAAGTGACGAACGTCACGCCAAGCGGTCGCAGAGTGCGACAGAACGCCTGGTCGGCGTCGGCGTCGGCGCCCCTGATGCCGTGATGCAGGTGGAGCGCGGCGTCGAGAACCAGTCTCCGGCTTCATGCAGCTCGCGCAGCAGCACCAGCAGCGCCACCGAATCGGCTCCGCCCGAAAGCGCAGCGATGACCCGCGTATCGGGACGCCAAAAGCGTGGCGCGCGCGAAGGATCAGCTGGTCGATCATGAAACCGAGGAATGAAGTTCGGTATTGCCGGAGCGCGGACTCGAACCGCCGACCTGGCGCTTATGAGACGCCCGCTCTAACCAGCTGAGCTACTCCGGCTCAAGGTGATGCGTCGCAGCCTGCGACCTATCGCGCGACCGCGAGAATCTGTGATTGTCACTATGCGGCTCTTCACGGCGCGATCCGGTGGATCCGTGATCAGGCCCTCTGCGCGCGCGGCAGAACAGCAAGTTGTACGGCATGATGCGGCGCGTTCGAAACTCGCCCGCTTCAACGGCGCGCGCCAGGCGTTCGGAGACCGGCGCCAGAAAAGGCGCGACGCCATTGAACGTGCCCATCTCTTCCACGTCCCATCCACCGGCGCCGAGCGCTCGGGCCAGACGTGCGCGTGTGAACAACGTAAGGTGCTGCGCCTCCGCAAGCGTCGGCACGAGTCTGAACTGGTCGAGCGTCCATTCGATAAGCGGCCACGCGCTGCTCTCGTTCGGCGTGGTCAGGAACAGCTGGGCGCCGGGCGGACGCGCGCGCGAACAGGCGCAGCGTTTCGATCCGCCTGTTCCTCGTAGAGATGCTCGAGCACTTCCAGGCGATAGAAGTGGTCGAACGGCGCCTTGGTCGACGAAGTCGCTCGAACGGCCAAGATGGAACCGCAGGTGCGGCGACACGTAGGTGCGTCGAGGCGAAGGCGATCGCCGCAGGGATTCGAGTCGAAGCCCATGACCTCGGCGCCGCTCGACGCGAGGTGATCCGCGATCACGCCAGATCCGCAGCCCGCATCGGCAATGCGGGCTCACGGTTCCGGCGCCGCCAGGCGATCGATCAGGCGGACTGTGCCGCATGCCAGAACCGTTGGGCTGCGCGTGGGGATTCCAGGGCCCGCGCCTGGTAGTCGCCGGCGATGGCAATCGCATCGCCCTCGCGACGTCGGCCCGTCATGGGCGCAGCGCTCGGCCCTGTGTCAGTCACGGCGCAGCGCCTCCTGCACGACATAGCGCGGCCGGCCCTTCACCTCGTCGTAGATCCTCGCGAGTAGGTGCCGATGATGCCCAGGCTCACCATCAGGAAGCCGCCGATGATCAATTGCAGCAGGATCACCGTCGTGAAGCCCGGCAGCGCCTGTCCCTGATACCAAAGGCGCAGCGCCTGGACGCGATGGCGCCGCCACCATCAGCAGTGATGAGGCCGAGCACTGTCACGAGTCTGCAGCGGCATCGCCGAAAACGACGTGACAGCATGGATCGCCAGGCGCGTGAGACGCCGAGCGACCACCGCGAATCGGCCCGCCTGCCGGCGCGGCACCTCGAAAGAGAATCGCGTGCGTCTGAACCGAGCCACGCGACGAGACCGCGAAAAAATGTCGCGCGTTCGCCGAATCGCCGCCACGCGTCGACCACCCGGCGGTCCAGCAGCTTGAAGTCGGATGCGTCCTGCAGGTTGTAGCCGGTGAGCGACCCCGCTACGCGATAGAACGCGCGCGTCACAAGACGCTGCGACCGGGACTCGTCTCCGCGATGAGATTTCACCGCTTCAACAACGTCCCAATCTTCCGCGCGCCACAGCCGCACCATCTCGGGAATCAACGACGGCGGATGCTGCAGATCGGCGTCGAGCACGATGCAGGCATCGCCGGTCGCCTGGTCGAGGCCGGCGGCAATCGCGCCTTCCTTGCCGAAGTTTCGCGACAGCCGCAGCGCCACAATCTCGGGCGTGTCTTGACGACTCGACTGAATCGCACTCCAGGTGCCGTCCCGCGATCCATCATCGACGACAATCAATTCGAAGGGCAGCTCGGTCGCCCGCACAGCATTGGCGATCGCGACGAGACTCTGACGAATGCCCTCGGCTTCCTCATAGGCCGGGACGACGACAGAAAGCCGCGACCCCCTGGTCATTGCCGCTCCGCCGCTCCCTTCCATGCCTCGTACATGCCTGCCGACACGCACACCGGAATACCGTCGAGATCGGTGCACGCGATCGAGGTTTTGGCGTTGGCGCAGAAACTCGTCGAGCAGAGCTTTGTGCACCAGATAGACGGTGTCGTCGCTGATCACGCCGGCATCGAAGTCGCCTTTCAATTGAGCACAGTAGTTGATGCGCGCGGTGCGACTGTCGCGCGCCGCGTGCCCGGTATTGATGCTCAATCCGTAGATGCCCGCCAGCAATGCCGGCTGTTGAAAGTCCACCGGCGCCGGCCCGCATTGCCACGGGCCGTAGAGCAGCAGGTGTTTATAGTGCGGCATCAGCGTATGCCAAACGGGAGACTGGAGCGGCTGTGTCCAGGTGTGGAACGCATCGGAGTGTGTTCCGGCCCGGAGAGCGCTGTAGTGACCGTCAGATCAGCAACCTGCACGGCGATCGCGGCGAGCAGAATCGCCAGCGCGATCCGAGGCTTCAGCCGTCCGACCACGACGGCAATACTTACCGCAAGAAGCGCGTATGCCGCGGCCAGAAGAAGCGTCCGGTCGCGCGAAAGGCGGCGAGGGGTGACAACGCCGGATGCATGTAGTCGATCACGACGTGACTGGCAAACGTCACGCGCGGGCTGAGCGCATACACCGCGCCAAGCAGCACGGCGACAAAGAGTGGTAACGCCGCACGCCACGAAATCGCCGGTCTCTTCAGAGCAGTCCCGCACGCCACCAGCATCAATCCCAGAATTCCGGCGCCGAGATACTGGAAGCCCTCGAATGCCTGAAAGTCGCTGGCCAGCGGCACTCGGGCATCAGACTCGACCATCCGGCTGGCGTGATCGGGCCGAGCAGATTCATCGAGAATTGGTCCAAACCGGTCGAGAGGAACTCGTCTCGGCCGGACACCGAGAAGAGACCCGAACACCACCATCCGGCGGCGACCGCGACTGCCGCCGCGAGCACCTGACTCGCCGCGTCAATTACTCGCCGGCCGATCGGCGACGAGCGTTCCAGCATCCGTCGCACGGCGAGGGCGCCAACCACGAGCATGACCATCGCGACAAGGTACGGGTGAATCAGTGCGGCGAGCGCACCAGGGCGGCGTGCTGACGCCAACTCACCGGCGCGATACTTTCGCGCTTGCAACCCACAGTGCCCACAACAGCAGCCAGTGAGACGCGAGTGCCGCATGTCCTACTCGTGCCAGCAGCGTCGGGACGAGCACGAACAACAGACCGCCCCGCCGCTGGATGCGCGCGTCGCGCGTCCACAGGCTCGTGAGCAGCACTCCGAACACACCTTGCAGCACATAGCAGATGAGCAGCCAGCTCCCAGGGTCTGCAGCGGCATCGGCAGCCATGCCGAGAACGGCTTCAACACGAACGCAACCAACGGGACCGAGTCGGTAAAGCCGATCGTTGTCCCGACGGGTGCGTAATAGCTCTTGATCAATCCAGGCGGGAAGTGCCACGGCTCGCTACGGAAGAAATGCCAGCCGAGAAAATGGTCCATGCCAGTCGAGCTTCATGACCCAGTCAATCTCGGTTGGATCGATGATCCGGCGGCCTCCAATCCACGACGCAAATGCGAGTGCGACGAGGCTCACGCCGGCAAGCGCCCACACGTTCGCCCGCGACGGCCTGGGGGCGCGCACGACTACTGGTCGCCTTCAATCAGCGCCGCTGCGAGGAGTGGGATCATGATCTCGTGATGGCCAGTAATGGCGTATCCACGTCCAACGCCGGCGGTTGGCCGTGCCACGACGTTGGTGAGCGGCCGGTAGTGACGGAGAAAGTCGAGATTGACGGTTGTAAGCCCCTCGAGCGAGCAACCCTGGTTTCGCACCAGCGCGACAGCCTTGAGGAACACTTCGGGGAGAATGACCGCAGATCCGCAGTTCAGTTCGACGCCGTGCTCGAGTCGTGCGACAACGCGAGGTGAAGTAGCGAAAGTCGCGCAAGCTGGCCTCGCCCATCGCCGCACCAGATGCAAGCGGATGCATGTGCACGATGTCGGTGCCGATCGCGACGTGCACGGTCAACGGGATGGCGAGCCGCGAGGCCGTCGCCGCAATGCTGTGACGCTCAAAGGCGGCCGAGCCCGGCGAGATACCGGCCCACCGACTGGCCGAGCCCGAGTCCCTGACGCGCACCATCCGCAATCGCCGCGTTCAGGACGATTGCGGCTCCTCGGCCATACCGAATTGCCCTGGACCCAAGGCCTGCTCCACGTCTTCGGACGTCGCACCGGCGAGCGCAATCTCGAAATCATGGATGATGCCCGCGCCGTTGGTCGCCACCGCCGACACAAATCCCCGCTCCATCAGATCGATGATCACCGGTGACAAACCCGTCTTGAGCACATGTGCGCCGAGATCCCAGACAATCGCACGGCCTCCACGTTTGGCGTGGAGGATCGCCTGCTCGACGGCGCGGAAGTCCGCGGCCGCGAGCACCACCGGCAGCGATGCGATCCAACCCCCAGGCCGGAACCGGGCACATAGGGCCGCGCGAAATCGCTGACGTGTGCCTTGCTCTTCCGTGACGCAAGCGGATAGGTCTGGATGTCGCTCGCATCAAACTCCTCGTACAGGATCTCATGTGCGTGCCATAACTATAAGATCATGCGTCTTCGCAAGCCGGTCGTCGCCGCTCAACAGGCAGACGATGGGCCGACGCGCTGTCGACACAGACCGCGCACGTCGTCGATCGCGCGACACGTCGCGTGCGCGTGCGTTTGAAATTCGCGAAGAAGGGCAGGCGCCACGATGTATACGGTTATTTCGTCGGTCGCGCCTTGCGCAAACTCCAGCCGCAGACGTGCGCACTCGACCACCAGTTTCGCGACTGGAATTCGCGCCGCGAAACCATCGTTGACACTGACGCCATGACGGCCGGCAAGGTATGCCGCGTCGGGTACCGGAAGCGGCGCTGGACCCTCGCAGAAATTCGGGAGGTAAAGGCGCATGTGTTGAAAATGCGGCAGGACGTCACCCACGTCGCGGAAACGCGAGGGGCCGCCGCATGCAGAAACTCGGCATCGTGAAGTCCACGATGCAGGCTCACGTACCGGTTGGAAAGGTCGCTCACCTGCAGCACGAGCGCGCCCATGAGCACTGTCGCAGCCGCACGAGGCGTCAGGATTGCGGCCAGCGAACCGATCGCCGCCGCGACGATCGCGTAGGTGATCGGCCAGAAGAAGCGCGCCGTCGCCCTGAATACACTCGCGTCGCCAACGTAAGGGAGGAGGTCGAGCACGACGCGATCGCCAGAAACGTCACCCGCGGGCTCAACGAAAACGCGGTGAGTCCCGCAGCAACACGATCGCGAGCGGGATCGATGAGAGCTCGACGCGCCGAGCGCCTCTCACGGCGTGAATCGCGGCGAGGCCGCATATCAGCAACAGCCCCACGCCGAGGTTATGGAAAACCTCCCATTCCTGTTCAACGCTGGACCACGGCAGCGCGGGCAAAAACCGCGACCGCGCACCAGGGTTGACGACGCCGAGGAGATTTGACGAGAACCTGCCTAACCCAATCGTGGAGAGATCGTTTGCGCTACTGGCAACCGTGAGGAGACCAGATGTCCACCACCCGGCCAGCACTGCTCCGGTCGCTAGGACGAAGTGCCATCCGCCCATCCGCTGCGGCACTCCAGCCGGCGGCGATCGTTCGCTTGGCCCACAACGCGAGCAGAATCGCCAGCACCATGACCGCGAGGTATGGGTGTACCAGACCGCTCACCGCCGACACGGCGACGTGCTGGCGCAGCCCGGCCCCGCCGGAGAGCGGCGGCGCGCGAAGAGCGAGCCACAGCGGCCAGAGCAGCAACCAGTGCGCGCAGAGAGCCGGGTGGCCAAGCCGAGCGAGAAGCGTGGGCACGAGCACGACGAGACAGCCGCCGGCGGTTGGGCCCAGCGCGCCTCTCGGTCCACGTTTCCACCAGCAAGCTGCCGAAGAACCCCTGCAAAGCAAAGCACAACAGGAGCCAGAGCCCGAGATGCTGAAAAGGATTGGGAAGCAGCGGCGCGAATGGTTTGAGCGCCAGCGCCACGAGCGGGATGCGTTTCCGTGTAACCGATAGCCGTCCCGATTGGCTCGAGGTAAGTCGTCAAGGTGCCGGGCGGCAGATGCCACGGCTCGTGTCGAAACACATGCCAGCCCAAAAAGTGCCACTGCCAATCGCCGTGGAAGACCCACCCGATTTCCCGTGGATCAAGAATGCCGGCGCCCGCTATCCACGAGAACATCAGCGCGCCGGGAAAAAGCGCGCTCACGATCGCGGGGACGTTAAGCATAGGATCAGCATCGCGTCGCCATAACTATAGAACCGATACCGATGTGCGATTGCGTGCCTGTAGGCATTCAGAACCTTTGCGCGCCCTGAAAAAGCGGCGACGAGCACCAGCAGCGACAATTTCGGCAGATCAAAGTTCGTGACGAGGCCGGACACGAGGCGGAATGTGTGACCGGGATAGATGAAGAGGTCCGTCGACCCGCGGCCGGGTTGCACCTGCCCGTGGTCGCCGACGGTAAGCGATTCCAGTGTTCGTCCCGTGGTGGTGCCAACAGCAATGATCCGGCGCTTGTCAGCCAGCGCTTGCGACAACACGGCTGCGGCGGCGGCCGACACTTCGTATTCCTCAGCTTGCATGCAGTCTCGTCGATCGATGTCACCCGGATCGGCTGGAACGTTCCGTAGCCGACATGCAACGTGATTGACGTGACCTCGATGCCGCGTGTCCAGGATCGCCTCGAGCAGGCTTGTGGTGAAATGTAAGCCCGCCGTTGGTGCTGCAATCGAGCCGCGGCGTTGGGCGAACACGGTTTGATCCCGTTCGTGATCGCCCGCGTGATCTTCGCGCTTGATATACGGCGGCAGTGGAACATGGCCGATCGTATCAACCGCGTGCTCGAACGATTCATGTTCGGTCCACAGCTTCACCGTCCGCCGGCCGTGAAAATGTTGATCGAGCACTTCGCCGTGGATGACCGCGCCTCCAGCGCTGAACTCCATGCGCGTGCCGGTCTTCAACCGCTGGCCCGGATGAACAAGCACCTGCCCGATCTCCGCCGCACCTTCGCGTCCCACTCGACGCACCAGGAGACACTCCACGGTGCCGCCCCGGGGCAACCGTAGTACCGAGAAGGCGTGCGGGAAACACGCGCGTGTCGTTAACGGGAAGCAGATCGCCGGGGAACAGGAGCTCAGGAAGATCGGTGAAGTGGTGATCGTGGAGAGCGCCGGTTGCGCGCTCGAGCACCAGGAGCCAGACGACCCGCGATCGGAGGGCGCGTCCTGCGCAATCAGGTCGCGCGGGAGATCGAAGTCGAAGTCGGAGACGTTCAGCGAATTAATGGACCCGGGGAACGCGATGCATCCGTTCGAAACGCCAGTCTCCCGCGAGAATCGACCAGAGCACTTGGTCGTGGTATTGGCCGTTGCGCAGAAACGCCTGACGCAGGACGCCTTCTTGCACGGCCCCGAGGGTCCTCAGGGCGCCGTTGCCGCGACCATTCGCGATGGCGGCGCGGGCTTCGAGACGATGCACCCCGACGGTGCCGACCGCAAAATCAACGACCAGTCTCGCTGCTTTTGCGGGAACACACCCGTGCCCCAAAACGGCTGTCCGATGACAAAACCCCATTCCGCAGTGCTGAAGCGGGTTCTGAGGCACGCACACCTGGATGATCCGGGGTGGCGTTTTGTCAGACCAGCGGGCACAACGCCGTAGCGGTGAAAGCTCCCGCTCTTTCGTTCCGCTTGCGTCCAGGCGATGAACTGCTCGAAGCCAGCAACGGTGGTCGGCGGCGGCGTGATGAATCGAGACACTTCTTCGGTCGTGAGCAACGCGCAGAGTGCAGGCGCGTCGGTGGCGCAGAGTTCGCGGAGCGTTACTCGATCACCCGCCAGCGCCGGGAGCCCCTGCCGCCAATCTGTGGTGGTGATGGCGTCGCTCAACGACGCATGCAATGTCTCCGTCCTCGTCGGGGTGGCGACCGTCGCTGCGCTTCTCGGCGTCGCCGAAAAGGGAATTTCTCCATTACCGGGACCCTTCCGCGAGAATGGCAAACGCATTGCCCCAAACAACGTTGTCGGAATCGTCGGAATTGCCCCACACCGACGTTGTCGAGATGATCGTTTCCCCCACACGACGGGGTCCTGGTCGTTTGCCATCACCGTGCGCCAGTCGACCAGGAGCCATCCCAAAAGCCCAAGACGGTATTCGACGCCCAATATGCGCGCGCCGACCCGTCGTGACGCCACAGCATGTTGCCCCAGACTACGTTGTCGCCCGTGTCACCTTGGCAGTTGCCCCAGACAACGTTGTCGCCGCACGCGTCGCCTTCACAATTGCCCCACACGACGTTGTCGCCGCACGCGTCGGCCTCACAATTGCCCCAGACGACGTTGTCGCAGGTGGCCGCGTCGCAATTGCCCCGACACGATGTCGCACGTCTCGCCTTCGCAATTACCCCAGACCACGTTGTCGCAGGCGTCGCCTGCGCAGGTGCCCCCGCCTTGGTGTTGATGTCTTACCCACCGAACGCAATCCTGCCAGGCAATTGAGTTGACATACAGCGAGTTACCGAGCAAACGCGTTGTCCCCAAACAACTTGCTTGCCCCACTCCACCTGCTCGCCGAACAGGACATCGGTCGTTGATGGCAAGCCGCGACGCCCTGACAGCCACCGTGACCCGAGCGGAGCCGACGCGTTGAGAACGCTCGCCAGCCGGACTGCGCGGAACGCGTCAGATACCCGGCGCCCTGGCTGAGGACGTGGTCGTGGGGAGACGCTGCGCAGTGAACTCGAGCAACGCGTGCACGGCGTGCGCCGACAACCGGGGATTGGTTTCGAGCACGAGCGCTGCCGCGCCTGCTACAACCGGCGCAGACATGCTGGTCCCGCTCAAGATCATGTAAACGGGCACGGGTTCGCCTCCGCCCGTGACGCGCAACGTGGGATAGGTTTCGAACAGAAAACTGCCGGGCGCGGAGAGTGAAACAACGTGGTGTCCCGCGGCGACGATGTCGGGCTTGAGGAACAAATCGAACCGCGTCGGACCGCGCGAGCTGTAGCCGGTGACACGGTCGTCGCTTCGTGCCTCAGTGCCAAGGTCGTCGACTGCGCCGACGGCGATGATGCCGGCTCCGTTTGCCGGCGAGGTCACGCCGCCAAACCCCACCCGACCGTCGCGCGCGTCAACTCCCGTATTGCCGGCAGAAGCCACGACGACAATGCCCTTTCGGACCAGCGCTTCGGCCGCTTGGACGAGAGGGTCGGTGGGGCTGGCTGGTAACCGGATGCCCGAGCGAGAGGTTCACGACCCTGATGTTGAAGGTACGGTAGTTGGCGCTCACCCATTCCAACGCGGCGATGACGTCGCTCGTATTGCCGGCGCCGTGCGAGTCGAGCACTTTGAGCGCGACGATATCGGCGCTTGGTGCAACGCCGGCGTACGGCTCGGCCTGTTCGGCCGACACGGCACCGGTTCCAGCGGCGATGCCCGCCACGTGGTGCCGTGGCCGAAATCGTCGTAGGGCTGCGTTTGTCCGTTGACGAAATCGACGAAGGCTCGAATCCGGCTTGCCGGCGGATCGGCATGCGGCTGGACGCCTGAATCAATGACGGCGATGGCCACGTCCGAGCGCGAGTGCGAAATTGGCGCGCTGTCTTCGCGCCACTCGACTTGACCGGTTTGACCTGCCGTGCGGTCGAACGTACACGCGCATCGATCGAAATGCCCAAGACGCCAGCGCATAGGCAAGCGAGTTGATCGTGCCGGCGTCGACGTCAACGGTGAGCGCCTTGACGTCTTCATGCGAGCGGCCACGCGCCCGCCGCGTTTCCCCGACCAGAGTCGCGCGCGCTGTCGATCGCTGTCGCTCGCGAACCGCACGATCGCGCGCACATTTTGTCCGGCATGAAAGGCGTCCGCTACCGCCGCATCGAGCTTCTGGTGCGGGAGTGAGCGTGTCTGTGCATGAACGCTCGAGGGCAGCAGGCATGCGAGCAGGAAGAGCGCTCGGGCCAGCCATCGCAGGGGGCTGGGACACATCGACACGACTACCCAGTTATCGCCAAATAAGCCATGCGCACAGAGTTATTCACGGTCGAACGCGCCGAATTGACGCGGTCACCGAGTATCTCACTGTTGAGGTCTCAGGCCAAGAGCAAGATCTGAAGCGGCGGTGGATTCCGGTCCCTAAGTGTACCGAGTGCGCGGTCCGTCAGTCAGTTTTGCTTCGCGCCAGTCACTCGCCAGGACCGACCAGAGCACCTGGTCCAGGTATTCGCCGTTGCGCAGGAATGAGCGGCGTAGCACGCCTTCCTGCACCGCCCGATTTTGCGCAGGGCGCCATTCCCGCGACCGTTCGCCACGGCCGCGCGCGCTTCCAAGCGGTGCGTCCCAAGCGTCGTCACTGCGAAATCGATCAGTAAACGTCCGGCATCGACAAAAACCCCGGTGCCCCAGTAGGCGGAGCCAATCGCAAAGCCCCACTCAGCGCTGCTGAAATCCGCCTCCAGCCGGCGAACCTGGAAGAGCCCAATCGCGATGGACGTGCCATGTGGCACAACCGCAAAGCAAACGTATTCGCCTTGCTGCCGCTGCGCTCGTGCCCACGTGATGAACCGCTCAAACCCGGCGACCGTCGTGGGTGGGGGCGAGATCAACCGTGACACTTCCTCTGCAAGAGCATCGCGAGCAGAGTGGCGGCGTCGTCCAGTTCGAGCTCACGCAACGTCACCATGCCACCAGTCAACACGGGCACGTTCTGGCGCCAGTCGGTCGACACAACAGGCGTGGCGACCTGCAACGCGGCGACGGCTGTCACGTCAAGCTCGTCGGGGTACGGCAGCTTCTCCATTACCGCTGACCCCGTTGCCCGTCACGGTGGTACCGATCATAGGTTGCCCCACACAATGTTGTCGTCGTCGTTGCTCGACACGTCCATTGTGGAGTTGCCCCAGACGATGTTGTCGAGGAGCGATTCCCCCCAGACGACGTTCTCGCCCCAGACGATGTTTTCACCCCAGACGACGTTCTCACCCCAGACGATGTTGGTGCCGGTAGGACGCTGTCGCCCACACGATGTTTCGCCCCAGACGATGTTGTCGCCCCAGACGATGTTGGCGCCCGGCGTCAGGGCATCACCCCAGACGATGTTCTCGCCCCAGACGACGTTCTCGCCCCAGACGATATTCAACGACCAACTCGGCAAGTTGTAATAGAGCGAATCGCCCCAGACGAGTGTCGCCCCAGACGATGTTGCCCGCCCACGCGTACGGCTGTCCAACGATCGTCGTGGTGCACGCGCCTGCGACCGAGCAGCGCGGATTGCTCGACCACACCTGCGTGGGATCGGTCATGGTGACGTGAAACGAGCTCGCGAGTTTGACGGCGCCCGCGGCGTTCACCCCGCCGGTGCCCTGCGTCAACACGTCGTAGGCGTTTCCGGCATCGTCGCTGAGCGGGATAGCCGTGAATTGCAGGAGCGCCTTTGCGAGGTTGGGCGTCAGCTGATAACCCGCGGTCGCTGCGACCTGATGAAGGACCGCCACTACACCAGTTGTCACGCCGGCCGACATGCTCGTTCCGCTGAGCGCAAACTGTTTCCCCGAACCACCGCTTCGACGGAGTGTCGAGTATGTGGTGTAAAGCGCGCTCGCGTGTGATGTGTCAGACACGAGGTAATGCCCCGGCGCGACGACATCGGGTTTCGCAAACCCGTCCAGCCAGGTCGGGCCGCGCGAGCTATAGGCCGTCACGCGGTCGTCATGCCGCGAGACGGTGTCCTTGTGATCGAACGCGCCGACGGTGATAGCCGACGGCGCGT
>CAVXMP010000023.1:0-148117 GCA_963762925.1 uncultured Acidobacteriota bacterium
GGCGGCGACGCCCGTCAGCGGCGTACCGACCGGCGGAGGGCCAGGCGGCCCTCCCGGCGCGCCCCCGCCCGGGACCGCACCTCCGGAAATTCCGATCGGTTCCGGCATCGCCTCCGTCGTTGCAGTGGGCGATGTTGGCTGGTGTGGATCGGCGGGTCTGCCCCTGACCTCGCGCTTGCTGCAGTCCGCGGGCATGAACGGCCAGTTGATTCTCGCCGGCGATCTGGCCTACATGAACGGCCGTCTCGACGAATTCATGAGATGCTTCGATCCCGATTTCGGTCGCTTCCGCTCGCGCTTTCGCCCGGTCCCGGGCAACCACGAGTGGGACAACGGCACGTCGGGGCAAGGGTACTTCGCCTACTTCGGCGACAGCGCGGGTCCCGACCGCCGCGGATTTTACTCCTTCAAAGCCGCGACATGGCTCGTGTTGATGCTGAACTCCGCGGCGCCTGTTCAGAGCCAGTCGGAGCAGTTGCAGTGGGCACGTGACGAGATTCGCGCCAACCCGACGCGCTGCACCATGGCCGTGTGGCACCACCCGTTCGCCTCGTCTGGGCCGAATGGTCCGACGCCGTACATGCGTGACATGTGGCAGCTGCTGGTCGACACCAACGCCGAGGTCGTGGTCAGCGCACACGATCATTTCTACGAACGCTTCGCACCGCAAAACGCCGCCTACGAACCGGACAGCGCGCGCGGCATCCGCCAGTTCATCGCGGGAACAGGCGGTGCCCCGCTGTACCGGCCGGTCTCTCGCTTTCCAAACTCGGAACTGATCGTCGAAAGCTTCGGTGGGCTGAAGCTGACGCTGCACCCGACCGCGTACGAATGGGAGTTCGTCAACGCCACGACCAACGCTGTGGCGGATCGAGGCGTGGGGCAGTGCCATTAGAGAAGTCGACGGTCAACGGTCGACGGTCGACGGTCAATGGTCGACGGTCGACGGTCACAGTTCGCTGTGGTGAGCGCTAAGAAGGTCGGAAGTACAACACCATCGCGGCACCCATGGCGGCAATCAGGAACCCAACGTATAACAGGGGATTGATTGCTGTTTTCGGCGGCTCGAGCACGAGAGCAGTCAACACGTTGACCAGCGGCGCGCCGCCAAACACGAGCGGCATCACGTAGAGCGGCGACGCACCAGCGCGAAACGAAAAGATGATGCAGACGGCGCCGATCGCGCCGAGCGCCCCTGCGGCGGTCGCGATCAATGACCCGGACACGGTGAAATTCCGCAATTCTCCCTGCGCCATGAGCGACGCTACGGGCACGAGCACCGCAATAAGGAAATAGGCGATGCCGACGCATAGGAAGGCGCGCAAAGGATTGCCAAGCGCTACCTGGCCTTTATGCAGCATCGCTCCGTAAACACCCCACGACAACACCGCGCCCGCCACGTATACCACCCACGACATTTTCGCGACCTCCGTCGACCGTCGCAGGCATCGCCGTTGCAAATTGCCCGCGTATGAGCCGAGACTTTAGAAAGTTACGAGTCTTCCACCTGGCCGATCAACTGGTGCTCAAGGTTTACCAAGCCACCGGTTCATTACCCGTCGAAGAACGATATGGCCTCCAGAGCCAGCTTCGGCGCGCCAGTCTATCGGTACCGTGCAACATTGTCGAAGGGTCGGCACGAGCGTCGAATCCGGATTACTGTCGCTTTTTGCGTATCGCGTGCGGTTCAGCGACAGAAGCCCGCTACCTCATTACCGTCGCACGCCGGCTCGGATATCTATCGCGCGATGAAAGTCATGCGCTCGAGGTGCGGTTCAACGAACTAGTCAAGGGCTTGGAAGCGCCTTGCAAGCGGGTAGAAGCTACCCCGCAGCTTCGAAACTCACTACCCGCTACCCGTCCTTGACCGTCGACCGTCGACCGTCGACCGCCCTCATTCGCTCTTAAGTGCCGCGACGAGGCTCGACGCCGTCGCCATCCGCGCGGCCAGTATCGAGGAGATCAGGCCGGTGATCGTCACCGCGACCAACAACAGAGCAACCGATCGAAACGGTACCGCCCCGCTGCGTTCCAGCACCGCGGGCAACACTGCGAACACGGCCGTGCTCGACCCGAGGACAAGCCCCACGCCTACCAGCAACAGGCTTTCCGCCACCACCAGTGTTCGCAGATTGCGTGGGGTGAAGCCCACGGCACGCAGAAGGGCGAGCTCGCGACGACGCTCGAGGACGTTCCGGGCAAGGACCGCCGCGATACCCAGCGTGCCGACGAGAAGCCCCAGCGCGCCGAGTGCTTGGAATGTCGAGAGATAGGTGTTCTCCACCGCGTGGTACGCGGCGAGCCGCGCGCGTGTTTCGGTGACATCGACGCCGTAATCCGCGAGACGATCTTCGAGGACCGTCGCAAGCGTCGCGGCGTTGTCTGGGGCGGTGTCGATCATCCAGACGCCGTACCCCTCACGTCGCGGAAACAACGTCACGAACGCGTCTTCGCCGATGACGAGCTCCGACTGCAGCACGCTGTCGGCCAGCGCACCAACGATCCTGACGCGCGTGCTCGGCCCGCCCTCTGGCTGGAACACGTAGTCGTCGCCGACCTTCAAATGAAACACGTAGGTGAGCGACGTTTGATCCGCAATCGCAGGGATGGCGCCGTCGTCGAAGCGCCTGGCCAGGAGAAGCCAGGGGTTGGCCTGCTCGGCAGGCGTCGACGCGAGCGAGTGCGCGAAGGTGAAGCGCCCGTCGGCAACGAACGCGTCCTCTGGCGCGACGATGCGTGGGTTGCGAGGCTGATACAGCGACAGACAGCTCGCTTCATCGCCGGGCTTGAGTCGGAACCGCGCGATGTGTGTCGCGTCCCAAACAGGGTTCGTGTCGAGACCGAGTTCCTGGCGTCCTGTCGCCGTGTTCGGATTGTGCATGAGGGGCGCCACCGATTCCGCCATCAACACAAACCCACCGGTGCCCAGTCTCCGATCGAGCGACATCCCCGAAGGATCTCGTCGGAAGGCTCCGACTGAGACGATGACGAAGCACGCGAAGGTGATGAGCGCGGCCGACAGCACGCTGCGCGTGGGACGCCAGCGCGCGTAGTCGGCGCCAAACCGTGCCACGCTGGTTGCAGCCACGCGCGCCGGTGGTCGCCGCAGCGACCAGCTGAACGCGAGGAGTCCCGCGATCATGAGCGCCGCACCAGCGACAAAGAACCCCGCGACCTGCGGGATACGGCCGGCGCGTGTGGCGATCAGAAGCGCCAGGGCGCCTGCGACGATCGCGAGCGCCACAAGAAGCGCGCGTCGCGATGCCGCGGGCGCGCGGGACGTGCGGAGATCCGGCGCGCCGCTCAAGAGTGCTCGAGGCGTGCGACGAAGCGCACTGCGAAGGGCGATCACGAGTGCGGCCGTCGCGGCGGCGAGCGCGGCGCCGGCGCCGGCGAGGAGCAGCGGCAAATTCACATGCAGCGTCAGTGCGGTGGTGCCGACCGCACCACTCCACCAGGTGCGTAACCCATACATGATGAGCGCGGCATATCCGATCGCGCCGGCGATGCCGAGCGCGCTGCCGAAGAGGGCGAGCACGCCGGCTTGCGACGCGAACACGCGCACGATGTCGCGCCGCGCGAAGCCGGCCGCGGTGAGCAAACCGATTTCGTGCGATCGCTGCTCGACACCAAGCGTGAAAAAGAGCGCCGCCAGCAGCAGGCCGGCAACGACGAGGAAAAAGCTGAAGTAAAAAAAGTACTCGCCGAAATCCGTCGTGCCTTCCGCCGCGGCGAGCGCTTCCGCGCGCGCGTCACGGATCTGGATCCCCGCCGCGGTCGGGTCGAGTTGCTGCCGCACCGTCGACTCGATGCGTGCCGCAAACGCCGACAGGTCTTGACCCGGCGGTACCGGCATGCGCACGGAGGAGACGCGCCCGTACGGAGTCGCCCACAACCGCTGCGCCACGTCCAATGGCACGAACGCTTTCGGAGCGCCGCGCCATTGGTCCCAATAGTCCTCATCTTGTTTTCGCACGCGTTTGAGGTCCACCGGAAAGGGCGGATCCCATGCGGACACATCGTCGGCATCCGTCAGACCGGGGTAGTCCGGCGTGAATGTGCGATCCCCACCATCGCCGCTCATCGCCACGATCGCGGCAAGCGTCAACTGTGCCTGCCGCGTCTCCAACCCCGTGTCGTCCGACCACAGGTAGTACTCGAGATCGACGCGGTCGCCAGTCTTCGCGGCGAGGTCATGTGCCGCCCAGTCGTTGAGGGCGATCTCGCCTGTCATGGAGCGGCCGGCGACGATCGAATAGGGAATCTCGCGTGTGCCGATCCGGATCGCATTGGCAAGATGCACGAGCACGAGTTCGGCAGGGGCGCCGACGGCCGCTGCGCTGCGGGTCACGGCGTCGACAACCGCTTGACTCATCACGCCAGCGCGGCTTTCGATGATGATCGTGTCGGGCGCGGCGCGAGTTCTCAGGCGCAGACCGTAGTCGTCGAGTTGCGCGGCGCGTGCCACCGCGTCGAGTACGCGGTTGACGTCCATCATGTCGCCGCTGACCAGCAACGCGTTCACCCGTCCCTCGACCTCGAGATCCCGCTGTACGAGCGCGAGCGGCACGAAGACGGTGAGTGCGGGCCCTTGAGCCGAGTTGAGCGAGAAGTCGCCAAGTGCTCTTCGGTCCACGATTCGTGACAGCGTCAACCGGATCCGCCCCGCCGCATCCTCTCGGCGTCCCTGCAGCGTGCCAAGCGGAATGTCGGTGGGCTTCGCCAGTCGGAGGACAAGCCCATCGCCCGTGGTTCCGCGCAGCTCGCCGGCAAGGGGCTCACTAATCCACGCGTCGCGCCCGCGCGGTGCGGTGCCAGGGATGCCGTGAAAGCGCAAAAACTCATCATCAATGCCGAAGACTTGCACGCGCGCGGCCATACGGCCGCTTGCGTCGTGCACCAACGAACCGGTCGCCGCGACGACTGGCGTTGCGCCAACGTCTGCGGCGAGTTGTTGACGGAAAAACGTTGGTGACGCGACGACCACATGCGTGTTGCCAAGCCTACCGAGCGCGAGCTCGCGCAGACTCTCCTTCACCGATGCGCCGACCGTCAGGGCGCCAGCAAGCACGGCGACCGCGATCGCGACACCGGCAATCACCATCGCGTGGATCCCGCGATAGTGACGCAATCCCGCGAATATCAGCCCTCGCATGACGCGTTACCGTGCATTCAACTGTCCGCGGTCGATGGACCAGCGCGTGGCAAAGCGGGCCGCCAGTTGTTCGTTGTGCGTGACCACCACGAGCATCGTCTCCTGCCGCTCGTGCAAAGCGAGCAGCAGGTCGGCGACCCGGGCGGCCGTGTCTGCATCCAGATTGCCTGTCGGCTCATCGCAGAGCAGCAGGCGCGGTTGGCGGATCAACGCACGCGCGATCGCCGCTCGCTGCTTTTCGCCGCCCGATAACGCGCCGGGGCGATGATCGACGCGGCTGTTGAGCCCGACCTGATCGAGAAGCACGCGCGCACGCTCGAGCGCAGTGGCGTCGCGTTCGCCGACGAGGGTCGGCACCAGTACGTTCTCGAGCACCGAACACTGCGGCAGCAGGGAGTGATCCTGAAAGACGAACCCGACAGCGCGGTTCCGAAACGCCGCAAGCGCCGTCGCCTCGAGCTCGTACGGATTGCGACCGTCGAGACGCACCACCCCGCTTGTCGGCGGTTCGAGCGCGCCCAACACGTAGAGCAACGTGCTCTTTCCCGATCCCGACGGCCCGGTGATCGCTGCGGCGGCTCCTGCGGGAAGCGTGAGCGAGACGTCGGCGAGGACCGTCAGGTCACCGGCCGGCGACGGATAACGTTTGGTCAGATGTGTGGCTTCGAGCACGGTCGTCGACGGTCTCGCGATAGACGGCGAGCATGGCATCAGCCATGCGTTCGATCGAGTAATGCGCGCGTACTCCGCGAACCGCTTGTTGCCCGAGCGCGCGAGCGCGATCGGGGTCACGCCACAGCGATTCGATCGCGTCCGCGATATCGGTCGGCCGCTCCGACGCCGCGAGCACACCCCCGCCCGTGCGTGAGACGAGCTCTGGAAACGCACCGTGATTGGGTTCGACCACGGGGACGCCGCAGGCCATGGCTTCGAGCAGATACAACCCTTTGGGCTCGTGATAACCCGACGGAACCGAGAGCAGGTCGAGGCTTTGCAGAAATGCGATCTTCGTCGTGCGATCGACCGTGCCTGAGTAAGTGAACTCGTCGCGCAGTCCCCATTCGGTGAGTCGCGTCTCGATCTCGGAGAAATACCGCCGGTCGGCCGGCGCAAGATATCCCGCCGCGACCAGCCGCGATGGCGGAAGTCCTCGCTCGCGGCGAAGGATGCGATAGGCCTCGGCGAGGTTATGCAGACCCTTCTCGGGCGCGACCCGCGCCAGATACCCGATCGTAAAGGGTGCCGCGGCCTTCTCCGGGCCGGGCCGCAAGTCGTTGACGTTGACGCCAAGCGGCACCGTGCGAATCTTCTTCGGCGGGATGCCCAGGTAGGTGGCCATGAACGTCGAGTAGTACTCGCTAATCGATACGAAGCAGTCGACCTGCTGAACCTGCTCGCGGATCAGATCGATCGCTTGCTCCCGATACGGCGACGGCAACCCCTCGAGAAAGAGATCCTCGCCCTGTAGCGTCACTACCACCGGACGATCGAGCAGGCGCCGTATTGGCGCGGCCAACGCGATCAGCAGGGAATTCGGCAGGTTGACCACATCCGGACACGGCTCGTCTTTCAGCCAGTCGAGAAGTTTTTCGATCTCCTTGCGCTGGAAGCCGCTCTCGCCTTTGAGCGTCGACACCGTCAGCGCGCCAAGCAACTTCGGGTTGACATCGATCGAGCGCGCGGCGAACCGCTTGATGACAGCCGGCGAGTCCCAGAGCCGGTCGAGGAGCCACGGCGTGTGGCGAAAAAACGCGAAGTGCTGCTCGAGATAGACGCTGATCCCACCGAGGAATACACGGTCCGGCGTGCTGACGTTCGCTTCGTCGGTTACCGTCGGCGTGTAGATCGGAAGCAGCGTCACATCGTGCCCCCGCGCCACTAGCGCGGCGGCCAGCGCGTTGTCGCGCAGGCAACTGCCGCAATACATTTCAGCGGCGCCGGCGGTAATGGAGAGGATGTTCACGTTGCTGAATTCTACCGTCGACAGTCGACCGTCGACTGTCGACAGCCCTCACGCGAGGCGCTGTATTGCACGCCGAGCGTACAAGTGATCAAACAGGTTCCCTTCGTGTGGCTGATCCCACCCGATCTGCGTTGTCGCAATCGCACCGAGATTCAGGCGATCGACGTGTGGCGAGGCGACGAAGCGGTTGCGGAACCGGGGGTCGTCCGACAGACAGGTGACCACCAGGGAAGGGCCGAGGCAGGCTGGTAGATCTTCCGCGGGCACTTCGACAACCGTCGCGAACGGGAAGAGGAACTCGCGGTTGGCGAGAGGGTGCGCGGGATCGGCGCGCACGACTGTCGGCAGCAGGTATGTGCCACCGTGCACCGTCGTCACCCGCTCGGAACCACGCACGCTGGCGCTCACGTCGCGCGCTGAGGCGTCCGTGTCAGTGGTCGCGAGCTCCTGATCGATCACGGCCGACATGCGGCGCGCAATGGCGGGATCGGCAAACGGCGCCAGCACCGCGTTGTCGTCTTCGGCCGGCCGCGGCTCTACACGTGCGAGCCGTTCGGCCAGCGCCTCGGCAATGGCATCGGCGTGTTTGGTGACCCATACACTCGAGGCGTTGACGCAAGAGCGGCCACCGTTATTGGCGATGGATTCGACGATCAGATCGAGGTACTGCTCCCATCGATCCGCCACATCGGGACCGATGACGACCTTGCTGTAGCCAGGTCCGTGCACTTCGACGCGCGGGTCGCCTTTCCAGCGGCGCGTTGACGAGACGTCGCCGAACACCATCCCGCGCCCGCACGATCGCAGGATCTCGTTGCCACCGGCGTGATCGGTCGGGTAATACCCGAACGCGTCGGCCGGCACACCAGCCTTGACGTAGGCGTTGATGATGCGAAGCGGTGTCCAGGGCTCCGCGCTTCCTGGTTTGAGCACGAGCGGCATCTTCAGGACCGTCGCCGGGGCCCAGAGCGAGTGCACGCCAGGCGAGTTGCTCGGCAGGACGACGCCAAGCGCGTCGGCGCGCGGGAAGAAGCTCACCATCTGCCCGCCGCGATCGGTGAGGCCCTCGTCGAGCACGCTGAGGTCGAGTCCGCGTGTGAGGCCGCCGATGACATCGTCCACCTTGCTGAGCACGCCGTGCACTTTGCGCATGTTGCGGCGGACGTTGGCCCACGGCATTCCGGTTGTCGCCGTGACCTGTTCGACATACTCCTGCGGCGACTGTGTGATCCCGCGCGCGAGATCGAGGGGAAGGGTGTCGTGCATGAAATGCTCGGCGGCGGCTTTGGCCATGCCGACGAGATCGGTACTGCGTAGCGTCGACAGCGTGGCGCGGGCATCGGCCTGTCGCAGAAGGTCGCGGCGAATCAGTCCGACATTGGCTTGACTGACCGTCACGAACGGCTCGCGCGTGCGGAAATGCGAGACGACGGTCTTGTCGACGCTTTCGTAGGGGCGTCCCCAGCGCAGGATCGGCAGGTGCAGCATCAGTAGACTCCCTCGACCACAGCTGCGCCGAAGCGCGAGAACGGCCGCACGTTGCGAACACCATCCCAGGGATACGGCGCGCACGGCGGTTCACGTTCCGCCTCGTCGCGCTCGAGAAACCGCGGCATGAAGAACTCGCGGGTGAGCGTCGTGAGGCGCACGCGCCCGGTCTGGCCGTACTCGACGACCCGGGACGGCTTGTCCGGGTCGACGACCTCGATCATCGCGCGCGGCATCGGCGGGAAGTAAATCACCCCCCAGTTGTCTTCCGGCACACGCGGCTTGTGCGTGGCCAGGCCCATCAGCGTGTTGCCATAGGTCGGCGCGAAGTAGGCGCCTTCCATCAACTCCTCGACGGCGAAGCGATAAAACTGCGGCGTCATCTCCGTTCCGCCGCAGAACACGCCGGTGATGCCGGCCTTCTTGAGCGAGATCCGCTCGCACAGCGCTTCGAGGAGCTTCGGTGTGATGAACAGGCACCGGATGGTGTCGTGCGCCTTGATCAGCGTCAGCGCCTGATCGATGACGTGCCGCTTGTAGCGTTCGACGGTCTCGATGTCCCCGGACTTGATCAACTTGATGACCCAGCGCGGATCGAGATCGAGGCCGAAGCAGATGCCGCCGCGATGCTGCGCGAGGTGCTCGATGGCCAGACGGAGACGGCGTGGGCCGCTCGGGCCGACCTGCAGCCAGTCGGCGCCCTTGGGAAAGAACTCGTCGGGCAGCGTGCGGCTGAACATCTCGTAGTCGATGCGGAAGTCGTCGATGTTGATGCGCGACTTCGGCACGCCGGTGCTGCCGCCGGTTTCGAAGGTTGTGATGGCGCGATCCTGATACGCGCGCGGCACCCAGCGGCGCACTGGTCCGCCGCGGAGCCAGTCGTCCTGGAACGATCCGAACTTGTCGAGGTCGTCGTACGACTGCACCTCGCGACGCGGATCCCAGCCGGCGCGGGCCGACCAATCAATCCAGAACTGGCAGCCGGTTTCCGGATTGAAGTGCCACTGCATCAGCTCGCGCACCCAGGCATCGAGCTCGGTGCGGGCATGAGCAATGGCGGACTGCTGGGGGACGGCGACGGTGGGCATTCCAGAATTGTAGTCGGCGCTGCTGTGAAAATCAGGCGCTACGATTTTCGCCCGCGCGTGTTGGCTTCGCCAACAGGTCCTGTTCGTAGGGGCCGGTCTTTAAACCGGCCCGCACCAGGTCAGCGGGTGAACTGCTGCTCGCGCATCACTTCGGCGGTTTCGACGTGATAGTAGTGGTACCAGCGCTCGCGGCCGAGTTTCTGGGCCTCACGGTGCCGCTCGTCGCGTCGCCATGCCGACTGCAGCTCGTCGCTTTCCCACCACACGACGGTCAGCCGCTCGCCGTCATCGGCTTTGAAGCTTTTCATGGCAACGAACCCGGGATAGGTGCGCGCGCGAACGATCATCTCGCCTGCCATCGCCGTGTAGTCGTCGCCGGCCAGGCTGGTGAGCCGCGAACGAAACAATGTGACGACCATGGCCGAGTGTGGATCGGCTGATTGGATGCTGTCAATCATGATATTGTATGCATACAATGTGGCGGCCGCGGCTGGAGCGCCGATCGGAGAAAAAGGGGCCTATTTATCTGGCATTGGCCCAAGCCATCGCTGCCGACGTCCAAGCCGGACGCTTGAAGGTCGGGGACCAGTTGCCACCACAACGCGACTTGGCGGAGGTCCTCGGCGTCACGGTCACGACCGTTACACGCGGGTACGCGGAGGCGGCGCGGCTGGGGCTGGTGAACGGGGAAGTCGGACGCGGCACGTTCGTGCGTCCCCCTGCCTTCGCGCCTCTGCAGGCGAGCGACTCCGCATTGATCGATCTGGGGACCAACGCGCTGCTGCCGCAGGCGCATGCCGGCGAGCTGGCCAACGGTCTGGCGGCACTGGTCGCGCGCACCGACCCGCAGCGTCTCTTCAACTACCAGCCGCATGCGGGTCTTCCCGAACACCGCGCGGCGGCCGCGGCCTTCTTGAAGACGAGCGGGGTGCCCGCGGACCCCACCAACACGATTTTGACCTCGGGCGCACAACACGCCATGACCGTGGCGCTCGCGACGATCACCTCGCCCGGCGACACGGTACTCTGCGAATCGGTCACCTACACCGGGATGCGCTCGCTTGCACATCACCTGCACGTCCGTCTTCAGGACGTGGCGATGGATGCTGAAGGCCTTATCCCGGACGCACTCGAGGACGCCGCCATGGAGTCGGGCAGTCGCGTGCTCTACTGCATGCCGTCGATTCAGAATCCGACCGGCCGGGTCATGTCGAAGAAGCGCCGCAAGGACGTGGCTGCGGTCGCCGAGAAGCTGAATCTCGCTGTCGTCGAAGACGACACTTACGGGTTTCTCACGGCCGCGCGGACCGCCGCTGGTGTCATGGCTGCCCGACCGCACGTTTTACGTGGCGAGCCTGTCGAAGAGTCTCGCGCCCGGACTTCGCATCGGCTTTCTGCGCGCGCCATCCGCCTGGATTGACCGCCTGGTGGGCGCGGTGTTCGCCACAACCGTGACCGTCACACCGCTGAGTGCCGCGGCCGCCGCCGTTGTGGATGCACGACGGCACGCTCGCCCGGGTGATCGATTGGAAGCGCCAGGAGATTCGCGCTCGCCAGCAGTTGGCGCGCGCCGTGCTGGGCGATCAGCTTTCAGGCTCGCTCGACAGTCAGCATTTGTGGTTGCCGCTGCCGCCACATTGGCCGGCCGAAGACTTCGTTCGAGAGGCACGACAGCGCGGGGTCATCGTGACGGCCGGGCGAGAGTTTGCCGTGGCCCGCCACGATCCGCCGAACGCCATTCGCATTTGCCTCGGTCCACCGGCCGAACGTCCCTCGCTCACCCGCGCCCTCGACACGCTCGCGAGCATCGTGCATGACACGCCGCAGGCGTTCGGCACCTCCGTCTAGATGGACGCGGATGCCAAGAGCCGCAGATGACGCAGATGGAAAGCCGCAGATGACGCAGATAAAAAATAGCCGCAGATGACGCAGATGGATATAGCCGCAGATGACGCAGATAGACGCAGATGTTGTGCTTGATCGTGGCGCGCGGGCGGGCGAACGTCAGCGTCCGTCCGTTTTGTCGCGGCGTTGCGACATTGAAGATCGTGCATGACACCCGCAGGCGTTCGGCAAGAGCCGCAGATGGAAAGCCGCTGATGACGCAGATAAGCAGACGCAGATGTTGGTTTGGATCGTGGCGGGCAGGCGGGCCAACGTCAGGCGTGCGTCCGTTTTGTCACGGCGTTGCGCAATCAAGATCCAAAAACCATTTGCGTCCATCTGTGTCATCTGCGGCCAAATATCTGCGCCTATCTGCGGCTGTCAGCGCGGTGGGTAACGGGCGGTCAGGTATTCGATCAGCGCGTCTCTCTCGGCGTCGGTGACCACGGCGCCCCATCGGATCATCTTGTCAACCTCGCGGGTCCAGCCCACTCGTGTGAGCCGCTGCGATTGAATCAGGTCGTCCTCGTGGCACGTGTAGCACGCGCGTTTGTAGATCGCTTCGGTGCCGGCGGTCGCGACGATATGAGACGGAAAGGGCTTCGGCGTAAAGTGGGCGGACAGGTAATCGAGCATCGGCTCTCGTTCGTCCGCTTCGACGACGGCGCCCCAGCGGATCATCTTGTCGAGTTCGCGACCCCACCCTGCGCGTGAAAGCCGCTGCTGTGTGATCAGATCCGCCTCATGGCAGGTGAGACATCGCGCCGTCACGGTTTCTTTTCCGCTTCCCGCGGGAAGTTCCTGCGCGCCGAGCGTGCAGGTGGCAAACGCGAGGAACAGCGCACCGGCCGCGCGCATCACTTCACCTCAACCCGCACAGCGTCGGGAGCGTTCCAGAGATACCCGGATGGATTCCATGGCGGTGTCATCGGCTGTGTCAGGCCGTTCGCATCCGTGGCACGGGCCAGGATCAAGAACGACTCCGGCTTGGCGGCGTCGACCTGCGTTTCAAAACGGCGCCACGTGTAGCGGGCATTTTCTCCGGTCAGCTTGGCCGGCTGCCAACTCGAGCCGTGATCAACCGAGACGTCGACGCGTGCGATGCCCACCTCGCCTGCCCACGCAAACCCGGCGACGTCGATCTTGCCAGGCGCGATCGTCGCGCCGTCGAGCGGCTTCGTGATCAGCGACTTGACCACCAGGCCCGTGAGCGGCGCCATATCCTTCGCATCGACCGCCGCGCCGGGCGCGACACGTTTGGTCGGATAGCGATAGCCGGAGGCGACCCAGAACCCGTCGAACTCGCGCTCGACGACACGCAGGCTCGCCAGCCACTTGACGGCGTAGGCCCCCTCCCATCCCGGAACGATAACGCGGAGTGGAAAGCCATGCACGGGTGGCAACGGCGCGCCGTTCATCTCGTAGGCAATGATCGTGTCCGGGTGCATGGCCTTATCGATGGGGACCTGGCGCACGAAGTCGGGCATCGTGCCGAGCGCGCGATCGGCCCCGTTCATGACGACGAACTGGCCCGTGTTGCGTACACCTGCGCGTTTGAGGACGTCGGCCATGCGCACGCCGGTCCAGCGCGCCGTGCCCACGGCGCCTTTGGTCCACTGCACCCCGGCAACTGGCGGGTCGTAGAACGCGCGTCCGTTGCCGGCACACTCGAGGGTCGCCGTCAACGACAGTCGAGGGCATCCGGCGAATGTCGTCCATGGTCAACGCAACGGGCGTTTGCACCTCGCCTTCGATCTGCAGGGTCCACGCGGTGGCGTCGAGCGCCGCCGGCACTGGCAGATGCGAGCGCACGTAGAAATGTTCGACCGGCGTGATCCACGAGTCGAGCAGGGCGACCGGCGTTTCATAGTCGGGTGGCCGCAGCGAGCGCACGAGCAGTTTTTCTTTTCCCGGAGCAACGGTCGCGCGCGGGGCTTGTGCGAGCAGGCTGATGCCACCGACCATGCGCGCCGCGGCCGCGTAGGCGCCGAGTTCGGCAACGGTGGCAAGAAGAACACGACGCGTCAAACGCATGCGGCGATTCTACTAGAGACTCTCGGACGCCGACCGCCGAGTGCCCGGATTATTGCTCGAGGCGTTCGATCAGCGCGCGCCATCGTCGACGCGCGACCGGCATCGTGAGGCCGTTACTGAGGATGATTTCGCCCGTCCCGTCCGGAAATGGCTTGGCTTCGCGGATCGCATCGAGACTCACCACGGCGGTGCGCGAAATCTGGAAAAACGTCTCGGCATCCAGCCGCCGGGCGAGCGCCGCCAGCGTCGGTTGCATCCATAACTGCTCCGTGGCGGTGTGCAGCCGGGTCAGTCCTTCGTGGAAGGTAAACGCCACCACCTCCTGGCGCGACACGACGCGGAACCGCGCACCCTTGCGCGCGAGGAAGCGGACCGGCGCCAACGCCGTCGTCCGCGTGAGCCGATCGATCTGATGTTCGCGGTCGATGCTCCGCGCTGCGCGCGCCCGGTCGATGGCGGCGTGGAGGCGCGCGCGATTCACCGGCTTGAGCAGATAATCGACCGCATTGAGCTCGAACGCGTCCACCGCATACTGTTCATATGCCGTGCAGAAGATGATCGCAGGGCGCGGACGCGGGAGTGACGCCGCCACCTCGAGCCCGCTGAACCCCGGCATCTGAATGTCGAGCAGGATCAGGTCGGGGCTCAATTCGGCGACACGCTCGACCGCCTGCACCCCGTCTTCCGCCTCGCCAACGACTTCGAGCTCGGTCTCGCCCGCAAGCAGCTGCCGCAGCCGATCTCGTGCCGGCTGCTCATCGTCTGCCAACAGAACCTTGATCACGCCGCCACTCGTTTAATCACCAGCACCGTCACGTCATCTGCCGGCGGTGCGCCGCCGCGGTACTCGCGGACGAGGGTGACGAGCGTCCGGCACAAGTCGGCTGCGTTCATCATCAGGTGCCCTCCGATCGCCTGCGCAACGCGCACTTCGCCAAACTCCTCACCGGCGTCGTCGAGGCACTCACTCACGCCATCACTGTAGGCGACAAGCACTTCGTTCGGGGCCAGGGTGAGCACGTGCTCGGCAAATGGTGCGTTTGGCAGTACGCCAAGAGCAGGACCAGTCGACGTGAATAAGCGGCGACTGCCGTCAGGTGCCACGGCCACGAGCGCCGGATGGCCGGCGTTGACCACCGTGATCGCACCGGAAGCCAGGATCGATTTCGAGATATGCGAGCGTCGCGAATCGCGCGCGTTCGATGGTCCCGGCAAGCGCACGATTGAGATCGTTGATGACGTCTGTGGCGCACGACCCGTCCTGTCGTGCGATGGTTTCGAGCCTCGCTTGAACGCTTGACGCGACCAGGCCGGCAGGCACCCCCTTGCCGGCGACGTCTCCGAGAGCCAGGGCCAATCGACCGCCGGACAACGGCTGCGCCAGATAGAAATCTCCTCCGACGGCACCAGCCGGCACCGTGACTGCGGCGCAATCAAACCCCGCAATCGCGGGAAGCATCCGTGGAAACAGGTGCGCTTGTGCGGCCGAGGCCGCCGACATCTCGCGGTCGAGATCGGTTTGGCTAGAGAGTCGCGTGCGCAGGCGCGCGAGTGTACCGGCGAGTCGCGCTCGGGTAATCGGCTTGAGCAGGTAGTCGGTTGCCGCGAGTGCAAACGCGTCGACGGCGTGCTGGTCGAATGCGGTCGCAAACACGATGAATGGCCGCGGCTCGGGAAGCGACGCCGCAAGCGCGGTGCCGCGGATTTGCGGCATCTCGATATCGAGAAAGATCACGTCGGGCCGCACCTCGGCAATCAGCTCGCGTGCCTCTTCGGCATTGCCCGCTTCGCCGACGACGAGCACGTCGTCTGCTTCGCCAAGCAGTTGCCGGAGCCTCGCCCTGGCGGGCGGCTCGTCATCGACAAGGAACGCCCGGATCACGCGGGTTCTCGGACGAGGGAACCCTCGCGGGTGATCTCGCGGACGAGCGGCATTCGCACGAGCGCAATGGTGAGGCCGCGCAGGTCGTCGCGCACGAGATCGAGCGATGCGCGTTCGGCGAAGTACCCCTGCAGTCGATCACGAACGCTGCGCAGTCCGAAACTTTCACCGGTGCGACGCGACGCCCGGTTGATCCAGGCCGGGGCCACTGTCGGTGACCTCGAGCGACAACATGTCACCCTGCGCGTCGGCGCGGATCGCGATGCGGCCGGCGCCGCGCATCTGTGAGATGCCGTGCTTCACCGCGTTCTCGACCATCGTGTGGAGGAGCATGGATGGCACCTGCGCGCCTGCCGTTTGCGGCGCTGCCTCGATCGAGAAGGAGAGCCGCTTCCCGAAGCGTGCTTGTTCGACGTCGAGATACGCGCGGGCAAAAGCCAGCTCCTGATCGAGCGGCGCCCATTCCTGTTCCGATCGGCGCAGCGTATAGCGGAACACTTCGGCGAGTTGCTCCACGGCGGCATCGGCCCGCGTCGGATCGGTGTGAATCAGCGAGGCAATCGCGTTCAGTGCGTTGAAAAGAAAGTGAGGGTTGATCTGGGCGCGGAGCGCCTTGAGCTCCGACCGGCTGGTTTGCAGCCGCAGCTCCTGCGCAATGAGATCCTGCTCCTGCCGCCGCCGTTGCAGCCGCACATTCTCGAGCATGTAGCCGAAGACGCCGGCCAACGATCGCAGCAGCGAGACGTCTTCACTCAGGAGCGGCCGAGACTCGGGCCGTCGAACGACCGCAACGCGCAGACGCGCGCGGTCCGGCGTCGACGTTCCGGTATCGAGCGTTTCAACCACGGCGCCGGGGGGCGCCGGGGCGTTGTCCAGAAGGATGTGCACGCGTGTATGGAACATCTCGCTCAGACGCGTCTCGGTCGCCTCAACCAGCGCGCGTTCGTCGGTGGCGGGCTGCATGGCCGATAACACGTGCTTGACCGCTTCAACAGGCGTGAACTCACGCCCGAACCACATCCGATCCAACCAACGCCCGAGGTTTCGGTGCAGCGAGGGCAGCACCATCGCCATCGGCAGCAGCGCCACGGCAAACAGCCACGGCCGAACCATGCCCATGGGCAGTCGTTCGAGCGTATTGAGTGTCGCGACAAAGAAGATGCCGATCGTCAACAAGCTGGCAAGCAGCATGGTGGCGCGCTTCACGATCAGGTCGTAGAACTCGAAGCGGTTCTCGTAGTAAATCGAGGTGATGAGAAAGAAAATCGGCAGCGCCCGGGCGAATCGATCGAGCGCTTCCGCAATCAAGCGCTGTTCCTGCAGGAAGGTCATCGCGAAGAACAACGGGATCATCATCACGAAGAGGCCGATCATCGTGCGGCGAAGCCCGGATGGATTCGGCTGGTGTTGCGCAGGGCCCGACGCCGCACGGCGGCGGGTCATCAGACCGATGCAGTACACACTGCAAATCGTGAAGAGCACGCCCAGCGAGACGCCGGCGTACGCGCCGAATGGTTGGGGACGCGGCAGACCGAGCACCACCACGCCCAAAACGTACGCGCCGATGACCAGTGATATCGCGTACATCACCCACATCGGCCACGCCCAACGGCGGCGCCGATCGTCGGTCATGCAGTCGGCGGGGGTCTCGTGCAGCACGTTGTGCATGATGAGAGGCGGAAAGGCGTAGCTCAAGACCAACGCAATGATCAGTGGGACCCCTTGCCACCGCCCCCGACCCGTCAACACCTGGAACTCGGCCAGCCCATGCAGCACGAACCACACCGTGCAGACGATGCACAGAGTGAGCACCACCGGATCGAGGACCGCGCGATGCGGCGTGTCCGCTCCGTCACCCCGGCCCCAAACCGGCGTCTGTCGCAAGGCGAGCACCGTCGTGACGCCATACGCATAGGCGCCGAAGATGAACACGCACAGCGAAAGAAGGCTCAGGGCCACCATGGTCTCTTTGAGAATACGTGCCGAACCGTCGTCACGACCGGTTTTTGGCGGCGAGCGGTCCTATTGGAGGATCGAGCGGTATTTTAGGCGCAACGGATGACCGACTTCCTCACCCGGTTTGCGCCGGCCCCGACTGGCTACTTGCACATCGGGCATGTCCTCAACGCCGTCTATGTGTGGGGCATGGCGCGCGCGGCCGGCGGGCGGGTGTTTCTTCGCATCGAGGATCACGACCGCCAACGATGCCGGCCGGAGTTCGAGCACGCTCTGCTCGAAGATCTCGAGTGGCTCGGGTTCGTTCCCGATCACATCGTACCCCGCCAGAGCGAACGGGAGGAGGTGTACCAGGCCGCGGTCGCGCCGCTGGTCGCAGCGGGTCTCGTCTACGGCTGCGACTGCACGCGAAAGGAAGTCGGGGGAGCGCGTTATCCAGGCACGTGCCGCGCGCGCGGCCTGCCGCTCACGGCCGCCATCGGCTGGCGCGTTCGCCTCGACGCCGGCGTGGAACACTTTACTGACCTGCTCGTTGGGCCCCAGACACAGGATCCGGCCGCGGAATTCGGGGACGTGCTGATCCGCGATCGCCTTGGCAACTGGACGTACCAGTGGGCGACGACGACCGACGACACTCGGCAACAGGTTACCCATGTGATTCGCGGTGTCGATCTCCTCGACTCGACGGGCCGGCAGATCCATCTCGCGCGACTGCTCGGGCGCGACGTCCCGCCGGCCTTCGCGCATCATCCGCTGATCATGAAATCGCCCACGCAAAAGGTCAGCAAGTCTGATCACGACACCGGTGTGCGCGACTTGCGTGCGATGGGGTGGTCGCCAGCGGACGTGATCGCGCACGCGCGGACGAGCGTCATCGCGCAGCCGAGGTAACCTTTTGCGGCAAAGCTGCTCTCCTCGGCAGTAATATTTCGTAGCGTAGAGCGCTAACTCAGCAAGGAGTTCCGGATCGTGTCAGTGGTCATCGACGATCCTGCTGTCGGTCTTCTGGACCGCGACGAATTCGAACGCGCGTGGCAGCTCGATGCGTCGGCCCCGCACCGCGCCAATGTCATCCGCGATACGACTATCATCGTGTCGCGCAGCTCGCCGTACGATTTCCAGGACCGCCAGATCTACCTCTGGATCGACGATGAACCGCTGGGCAAGATTCGCTACGGCGAGGCCATCAGCCGAGCCATCGAGCCCGGACGGCACACCGTTCGCGCCTTCAATACGCTCTTCACCCGGGAGATCGTGGTCGAAGCGGCACCCGGCGAAGAGGTCCGCGTCAAATGCGGAACCGGGATGCCGACGGCAGGGTGGCTGATGATGGTGTTGCTGCACGTCACCTATCTCCGCGTGTGGCTCGAGCGGGAGGTTCATGGCGTCTGAAGCGCCGCCGCCGAACGCCATTATCTCCATCACGCGTGACACACCGGATGATGTGCAGGATCGCTGGATACGTGTGTGGCTCGATGGTGAAGCGCAAGACGTGCTGCGTTACGGCATGACCTTGACGCGGGAGATCGCGCCCGGCCACCATACGCTCAAAGTCAGCAACACGCTCACTCGCGATACGTATGAGTTCGACGCGACACCGGGGGAGCACATCAAGTTGCGCTGCCATAACAAGATCGCGCGAGGCGGGTTCCTGACCATCCTGATGATCGGAGTCGGCGCCATTCGGGTACGCCTCGAGCGCATCGCGGCTTGAAGCCGGATGCGATGGCCCTCCTATCGCGCGGCGACGCCAACGCTGCGCGGGCATTTCGTCCCTGTCCCGCAACTGTCCGTAACGTCAGCACGGAGTCGAACCCACAATGGTTGACAGCCAGCCGCCGAGCAGCCGACCGTATCGGCCATGCGACACATCCTCGCGCTCCTGCTGTTCGGATCGACAGCGCTCGCTGCACCGCTGACCGATGGCGACCGTCAACGTCTCGTCGCGCATTTGCAAATGACGGAGAGCTGGCTTGTCAGCGAGGTCGATGGCGTGTCCGAGTCGCAGCTGAAATTCCGCATGACGCCAGACAGCTGGAGTATCGCGGACGTGCTCGAACATCTGTCGATCGCCGAACCGCAGTACTGGACACAGTTACAGGACTCCTTGAAGCAACCCGCCACAGGGTACAAGCCGGAGGCTATGGACGCGGCGATCCTTTGGTACGGCATCGACCGCACCAATCGCACGCAAACTGGCGAGGCGCGCGTGCCGCACCAGAAGTCGACCGCGAAGGCTTCGCTGGCACTGTTTCGTCAGCTGCGGACGTCGATGCTGCAAGCGGCCACGAGCTCGCAAGAGGATTTTCGCGGGCGCAAGCTCGTCGATGGCAACATGGATGTGTATCAGTGGTTCCTGATGATCTCGAGTCACTCACAGCGGCATATTCTTCAGATACGCGAAATCAAGGCGCACGCCGCGTACCCGAAGTAGCCGAATCTGGCCTTTCGCTTGCACGCGCCGTTGGCAGAGCCGTGCATGCGAACGCTGTTTGACGTTGGCATCCCTGCGATTGAAGGGTTCCGTTACGAAGCCGACTTCATCTCGCATGAGGAAGAGCTCGCACTAGTCGGCGCCATTCAGAACCTGACATTCGGCACCGTCACGTTTCGCGGCGTCGAGGCCAAACGACGCGTCGTCCAATTCGGCTGGGACTATCGCTTCGAAACGAGGAAGGCGACGCCCTCCGAGCCGATCCCGCCGTTTCTCATCCCGCTGCAACAGCGGGCGGGTGCGCTCGTCGGTCTGGATGCCGAGCGGCTGGAGGAGATCCTCGTCACCGAGTATCAACCGGGCGCAGCAATAGGGTGGCACCGCGACGCGCCGCCGTTCGGCATCGTGATTGGCGTGTCGCTGCTCTCGAGCTGCAAGATGCGCCTCAAGCCGATGGATGCCGCTCGCGGCGAGACGCGCACGATCGACCTGGAACCGCGTTCGGTCTACGTCTTTGACGGCGCCGCGCGGTCCGAGTGGCAACACAGCATCCCGCCCGCCAAACAGCTCCGATATTCGATCACGTTCCGGACGCTCAGATCGCGAACCTGATCCGGGAATTCGGGCGTCGCCGCCAAATGGCGTGTGGCGTTCGGCTCACGGTTGGCGCACGCGCGTTGTGTGTGGGCGGGCTGACGTTGCGCGGGATTGTAAGCTAGAGGACGTGAGGATCATGATGAATTCCAGCCGCATCGTGGCGTTGGCACTGACCGTGGCGCTCCCGATCGCATGCGCTCGCGAGACGCCCGCCAACAATCAGCAAACCGCGTCTGCTGCTGCACCGGCCGGGTCGGCGTCGAGACCGACCGCCGATTCGCCAGGCGACCGCAAGTACCTGCTCGAGCGTGTCGACGACGCCGCGGTCGCGCAACTGTACGCTGATGGATTTTCTGCGCTTCCTCTCAAGGAGAAGACGCTGATCTGGCACCTCTATCAAGCCGCGCTGGCCGGCCGCGACATCTTCTACGACCAAAAGCATCGGGACGCCCTCGACATGCGCGGCATTCTGGAGCAGATCGTCGCGCATCCTCAGGGTGTCGAGGCAACGACTCTGGCCGAGATTCAGCGATATACCAAGCTGTTCTGGATCAACAACGGGCCGTACAACAACCTGACCGCGCGCAAGTTCGTGTTGAAGTGCACGCCCGAGGCGTTGACGGCCGCAGCGAAAGCCGCGGCACAGAACGGAGCGACGTTTACGGGGCGATCGGCCGAGACGCTCGACGCGACACTGGCGCGACTACGGCCAATGTTCTTCGATCCCAATGTCGACCCGATCGTGACGAACAAGACCCCCGGCCCGGGCCAAGACATTCTGCAGGCCAGCGCGAACAATCTATACGCCGGCGGCGTGAGCATCGCCGACCTGAAAGGCTTCAAGGAAAAGAACGGTCTCAATGCGCGTCTGGTCAAAGACCCAAACGGTTCGCTCCGCGAGGAGGTCTACAAGATCGATGGTCGCTACAGCCGCGAGATCACCGAGATCGTGAAGCATCTCGAGGCTGCCATCCCGTTTGCCACCGACCCGATGGCCAACGCCCTGCGCGCGCTCGTTCAGTGGTATCGCACGGGGAGCGACGCCGACCGCGCGAAGTTCGATATCGCCTGGGTTCAAGACAAGACATCACCGGTCGATACCATCAATGGGTTCATCGAGGTCTACCTCGACCCGCGCGGGGTCAAGGGGTCGTGGGAAGCGCTCGTGTTCTACGTCAACCAGGAGAAAACGCAACGCATCAAGAAGCTCGCCGAACATGCGCAGTGGTTCGAAGACCACATGCCCTGGGATCCGAAGTATCGTAAGCCGTCGGTCCAGGGCATCGTCGCCAACGCGATTGACGTCGTCGTTGAGACAGGCGACTCGGGTCCGGTCACTCCGGTCGGTATCAACCTGCCCAACGACCAATCCATCCGTGAGCAGTACGGCAGCAAATCGGTCGCGCTCTCGAATGTGAACGAGGCCTACAGCCGATCCACGCCGGCGACGATGCGCGGGGAGTTCTCGTGGGCCGCGGACGAAGTTGAACGCGCCAATAAATTCGGCGACTTCGCGGGTGAGCTCACCACCGACATGCACGAGGTCATCGGCCACGCGTCCGGCCGCCAGGCCGACGGCGTCAAAGGCAGTCCGCAGGCGTTACTCAAAGAGGAGTTCTCCGCGCTCGAGGAGGGTCGTGCAGATCTCGTCGGGCTCTACTTCATTGCCGATCCCAGGCTCGTCGAACTTGGCATCATCCCGGCCGCGGATCACGACGCGATGGTGCGGGCCGAGTACGAAGTGTACACGCGCAACGCGCTGGTACAACTGCGGCGGATCAGGGAAGGCACTCAAATCGAAGAAGACCACATGCGCAACCGCCAGATGGTTGTTCGGTGGCTCATGGCCAACACCAAGGCGATCGAGGAGCGGACCAGGGACGGCAAGGCCTATCTGGTGATGGTCGACGCGAAAGCGTTTCGCGATGGTGTTGCGAAGCTTCTCGCCGAAGTGCAACGAATCAAGAGTGAGGGCGACTACAACGCCGCGAAGAAGCTGTTTGCGACCCACGGCGTGCACTTCGATGCGAAGCTGCGTGATCAGGTCGTGGCGCGCGTGGAGAAGCTGAACTTGCCGTCCTACACAGGGTTTGTGATGCCGAAGCTGACGCCGGTCTCCGGAAGCGACGGCACGATTACCGATGTCACGATCTCGTATCCACAGGATCTCACGGCGCAGATGCTGGAGTACTCCGGCGTGAAACGGTAGCTACGCCGCGCCCGCACCCGGCGCGTCTGCAGGGGCGCCGCGCCGCCTCCACCGCACGCGCGAGCCCTACTTCTTCCCGTGACAGGTGAGCGTGAGGTGGCCCGACGGCGTGAAGACGAGCTTCGAGAGCGTCGTGATCGTGCCATCGAAATGCAGCGCGCACGCGAACCCCTCGAGGACTTGCGCTTTTTTGGGCAGCGCAAACGTCGCGTCGGCTTGGCCGTGGCACACCAGCGTTTGGTTACCGCTCGCCGACCGCGTGGCGTGACTCTGAAAGGCAATACCAAACGGACCAATACGGCACTGGAAGTCCGACTCCTGCGCGGTCTTCGCCGCGAGGAGTGGCGGAGGCAGCGCGCCCCAATAGTCGCTGGGCGAGAGTTCGAGGTTCAATGCCGGGGCGGCTACCACCGACGGGGTCGAACCGACGATGGAGTGCGGTGCCTGCTCGCAGGCGGCAAACGTCGAGATACAGATAACCGCCAGAGCAATGCGGCAGGGGGAGTGCATCGGTTGCTCCTGAGAATAAAAATGCCGCGGGCAGTAACCGCACGCGGCATGTCGTGTTGAACTTAATTGTCCGAGTTGACGTCGGAGGCGTCAACGTCAACCGTGTCTTATGGGCCCCAAATCGTTTTTCGCAAGAGCTGCCTCCACGCCTTCGTCATTGACCTTCCAAGACCGACACCCACACGGTGTTGCCCCAGACGACGTTGTTCGCAACGATGTTGCCCCACACAACGTTGTCGTCGGTGAGATTGCCCCAGACGACGTTGTCGCTGTTACCCCAGACCACGTTATCGCCGAGGTCCATGCCAACAAGGCCATCGCCCCACACGATGTTGTTGCCCCAGACGACGTTGTTGCCCCAGACGACGTTGTTACCCCAGACCACGTTATTGCCCCACACGACATTGTCGCCGGCGTCGTTGCCCCAGACGATGTTGTCGCCGGCGGTGTCGCCCCACACGATATTGGTGGCCCACGCGCCCTGATGCATCTGGATGAGCCCGTCGCCCCAGACAATGTTGTCGCCCCAGACGATGTTCTGTGACCAGGCGAGCGTCTGACCGCCGATCACGGTGACGGGCTGCAGACCGAACGTGAGCCAGTAGTGACCTTTGGCCACCGTCGTGTCGACGCGCGAGGCGAGCGCCACCGCGCCCGCGGCGTTGATGCCGCCCGCGCCCTGCGTGAGCGCATCATAGGTGACACCGCCGTCGTTGCGGAGACGAACCGCGCTGTATTGCAGCAGCGCCTTGATGCCATTGGGCGTCAACGCCGGACGTGGCGCGCAGTTGACGCACGAACCGAAGAGCGTGTTCTTACTCGCTTCCAGCATGAGTGCGACCACTCCGCTCGCAACCGCCGCCGCCATGCTGGTGCCGCTCAGGGCGAGGTGGCTGGCGTCGACGCGCAGCGCGGGATAGTTTTGGTACAGCGTTGTGGTGCTCTTGGTGAGCGAGACCAGCTGCGTGCCCGGCGCGACGAGATCGGGCTTGGCAAACCCGTCGTACCACGTCGGTCCGCGGGAACTGTAGTCGCCTATGCGATCGTCGAGACGCACCAGCGTCTCCTGCGTGTCGAGCGCGCCGACCGTGAGCGCTGACGGCGCATTCCCGGGTGACGAAATGCCGGCGTAGCCGGTTTCGCCGGTTGTCGGGTGACGACCGGCGTTGCCGGCCGAGGCGACCACCACGATGCCGGCACGGACGGCGCGCTCGACCGCCTGCACCAGCGGATCGGTTGCCGCCGCTTCGTAAATCGGATGACCGAGCGACAGATTGATCACGTCGACGCCGAGCGCCGCCTTGTTGATCCTCGCGAAATCCACCGCGCGAATCACATCGCTCGTACGGCCCTGACCCGCGGCATTGAGCACCTTGAGCCCGATCAAGCGCACCCCCGGCGCGACACCCTGATACTGACCCCCCGACGCGCCGCTTCCCGCGATGAGCCCGGCGACGTGGGTGCCGTGCCCGTACAGATCGCGAGGCGTCGTTGCGATGTCGCCGGCGGTGAAGTCGTAGAACGCGCTGATGCGCGAACCAAAGTCGGCGAGCGGCGCAATGCCCGAGTCGATCACGGCCACGCCCAACCATGTGCCTTGGCCAGACATCGCGCTGAGACCGAGGGTGCCGCGCAGCGAGTAGGTGGTCGTTCCGCCTGAAGGGCTCGTTGCCGCGGCCCGCACCAGTGCGTCGCTGGAAACGGCGGCGGCACACGACCTGTCGAGGGATAGCAAATCGGCTGCGTGAACAGTAGCCGCCACGGCGCCGCTCCCTCGCCAGTCGGCGCGCACCGCGTCGCCATGCGCACGCAGCGACGTTCGGACCGCCGTGAGACACGCGGCGCTGCCGCTGATGATCACGCGCTGTGAAGACGATGAGCGAGTGGCGACAGCATTTTGCAGCACACGGTCGAGCTTACTGGGCGCCGCGGCCGCCGCGACGGGGACGGCCAACACCAGGAGGAGAGCGAGGGGGTGACGCACTTTGAAGAACACGCTGAAGCAGCATAGCAATAAACCGACCACCCTCAAGCCTGACACTGCAAATAGCTGACCGATCAGGACATGTACCGATTCTGTTATTTCACCTCGGATACCAGAATTGTGCATGGGTGTTCCGTTTCGGCGCAGCGTTTTCACGCCCCTCCTGCAAAATCGCCGAAATTCCCTGCAAAACGCTGTCTTTTGTGGGTAAATCTGCGCGTGTTCCAAAACGGCACACGTGTCTCATTTCAGCTCGCACACGATTGGCTATTTCCTCATACTCCTGCACAAAACTGCGAAAAAGCGATCGCGGGGCCCTCGGGGAGGACCACCCCGAGCGAGCGGAGCGAGTCCGCGCGAGACGCGAGTCGGCCGATCTAAAGGCCGGCCCCTCCCGACGATTCCGCCACACGACCGACGGATCGTTCACGGGAGCCGCCGCAATCCGCCGCCAAATGGATTGACGCCAACTTTGTGCCGCGCCGCCACTTTCATGTCGTTGAGATCGATCACGGCGATGTCGCCGGCGCCGGAATTCATCACATATAGCTTTGCGCCATCGGGCGAGAACACCGGGAACCCCGGACCGCGGCCGATGGCGATGGTGGCTGCCACCTGTTTCGTTGCGGCGTTGATGATCGCGACATCCTGGGAACCTCCGTGCGTGGACGCTGCCCACTTGCCGTCGGCCGACACGGCCATGCGCCCCGCGCCCTTTCCGAGATCCTTCAACACGGTGACCACTTCGTCCTTCGTGCCGTCGATCACGTGCACGGTGCCGTCGCCGTCATTGTGGATCCACACCTCGCCGTTTGGCGCAAAGCCGACGCCGACCGGCCCCCCTGCGATGGCGATGACCTTGATGATGCGATCCGTCTTCGTGTCGATCACCAGCACGCGGTTGTCTTCGCGCATCGGGTAATACAACTTGTCGGTGCCCGGTTGAATGGCGAGAAAGTGACCACCGCGAAGCACGACGTCGATCTTCTTCACCACTTTGTTCGCTTTGGTGTCGTAGACCACGATGCCTGGAATGTCGGCGTTCTCGAGACCGACGTAAAGCTTGCTGCCATCATTGGTCAGCGCGATGCCGTGCGGCGACGCGGAGCCGTTCGGCCGTGACGACCGAAAGAACTCCGAATCGATCCGGCCTTTTTCCTTGAAGCTCGCGGCATCCAGAATGACGACGTGCGGACCATTTGGAATGGCGGCATAGAACGTCTTGCCATCCGCGGAGGCGACGCCTTCGTGCGGCTGATCGGCGGCGGTAAATTTGTTGAGAATCCGGCCCGACGCGGGATCCACCTCGTAGGCGGTGTGATCGGTGTGGCTCAACGCCACGATCGTGTGCGACTGCGCCAGGGCGGCGGCAGAGGTCAACGAAAGAAGACACGCGAAGAACGCTGTGCGCATGGGTTGCTCCTGGTATCGGTCGTGGGGCGCATGATACCCGATCGACCGTGCTAGGCTCCGCGAATGATTCAGGAGCTGCGGCAGGTGACTGCTGTGCAGTGGAAGGCGTTTCTCACGACGTTCTTTGCATGGGTACTCGACGCCTTCGATTTCACCATCCTCACGTTCGTGCTCATCGACATTCAGCAAAGCTTCTCGATCAATAACGCGCTCGCGGGGCTTCTCGGCACGGTCACGCTCTTGTTCCGCGTCGTCGGCGGCATCGGCGCGGGTACTGCCGCCGATCGCGTTGGCCGCAAGGGGCCCATCCTGTTTTCGATCGCGTGGTACACGCTCTTTGCGTTCCTCAGCGGGCTCTCGACGAGCTACGTGATGCTTTTCGCCTTTCGTGGCCTGTTCGGCGTTGGCATGGGCGGCATGTGGGCCGCGGGCATGCCGCTGGCGCTCGAACACTGGCCGGCGCCCTTGCGTGGTCTCGGGTCCGGACTGCTGCAGGCCGGGTATTCGACGGGATTTCTCCTGTCGTCCGTCGTCTATCAATTTGGCTATCCGCTCGTGAGCGCCGACCGCGACTGGGCGTGGCGCGTGATGCTGTGGGCGGGCGTGCTCCCGGCCGCGATGGTGTTCGGTGTCATGTGGACGGTGCCCGAGAGCCCGGTGTGGCTCGAGCAGCAGCGTCGGTTGCGTGCCACTGGACAAAAAGCGCGCCTTTCGCTGGCGCGGCTCTTCGATCGCGATCTGCGCGCCGTCACCATTCACACCTCGTTGCTGATGGGCGCGTTCGTCTTCATGTACCAGGCAACAACGTTCTGGTATGCGACGCTCCTGACGACGCTCAATCAAAAGCCATTGGTGTTCCTGCTCGCGATGAACGGCGGCGCGGTGATTGGATCGATTGCCTTCGGCAGCCTTTCGGAAAAGTGGGGAGGCCGCCGCGGCGCGGCGTCGCTGGGTATGGCAATCAGCCTGCTCGGTGCGCCGCTCTTCGTGTGGTCGGCGAGTTACGCAGGGCTGCTGCTTGGCGCCTGGATGATGGGATTTTTCGCGGCGGGCGCGTGGGGGATCGTGCCGGGCTATCTGTCGGAGCGTTTTCCAACGGTAGCGCGCGGGGTCGGGACCGGCTTCGCATATCACGCGGGTGTGGGCGTCGGATCGTATGCGCCCTACCTCGTCGGATCACTGCGCGACAACGGCATGCCGCTCGGCACCGCGATGTTGTGGTGCATCGTCGTGGGCTGCCTCTTCGTCATCGCGTTGTTGTGGCTCGGGCCGGAGACCCGTGGCCGGTCGCTCGAGGCAGCGTAGCGGGGAGCGTCGTCGCTCCCCGCGACCGACCTGCGTCTAGAAGCGAATCCGCCACACTCCGTGGCCGCAGGGGCACTATTCGGCTGCCAGGGCAAGGACAGGATCGATCTTCGTCACGCGTCGCGCCGGCAGGAAGCTTGCCGCGAGGCTCGCCAGCGCGAGCGTCACAACCACCCCGGCAAACACCGCCGTGTCGCGCGGGTTCACGTGGTAGAGCACCGGCTGCAACGCGCCGGATGCGAGCAGCGCAAGCGCGAGACCGAGCGCGAGTCCGATCGCCAGCTGAATCACGCTCTTACGCATCACCAGCACAATCAGTTGACCACCCTGCGCGCCCAGCGCCGAACGAACGCCGATTTCCCGCGTCCGCTGCGTCACCGCGAACGACATCACCCCATAGAGTCCCGCCGCCGCAAGAAACAGCGCCGCCACACCGAAGGCCATGAAAAACGTACCGAAGATCGTGTAGAACCACGTCTGCCGATCGATCACGGTGCGCATCGTGTCGACTTCGTAAATCGCAAGGTCGTCGTCGAGCGACGTGACCGCCTCGCGCACGAGGGATGTCACGGTCCCGGGCTCGCCGCGCGTGCGAAGCGCGATGCGCACGCCGTTGGCGACGTCGCTTTGCGAAATCGGAATGTAGTAGCCAACCGGACTCGCGTTGTTGTTGCCGATTCCCTCCATCAGCAGATCGGGGACGACGCCAACGATCGTGAGCCACGGTTCCTTCGCGCCCGGACGCACGCGCTTGAACTGCCGTCCAATGGCGTCGATACCGGGGAAGTGCAGACGAGCGAACGACTCGTTGACGATCGCCACGGGCTGGCTTGTCGCGACATCACCAGTGGTGAATTCGCGACCACGCACCACTGGCGTCCTGAACGTATCGAAATACCCTGGCGTCACGATCCCTTCGCGCGCAAGCGGGGAGTCGCTGTCGAGCGGTACGCCTTGCCTTCGATCTGGACGGGAATCGTGCCGTTGCCCGCCGCGGGCAAACCATCCGAGAGCGTGGCGGCCTCGACGCCGGGAACCGCCTGCAGCCGCGGCAGTAGCTGCTCGAAGAAGCGGATGCTCGCCGGCGAATCGGGATACGAACCGAGTGGCAAATCGACACGCGCGGTGAGGACCTGTTCGATTGCAAACGGCATCGGCAGATTCTTGAGTTGCACCACGCTTTTGATCATCAGGCCGGCCGCAATCAGCAACCCACACGAGACCGCGAGTTCGATGACGACCAGCCCATTGCTGAATCGCCCGAGCCGCGCGCTGGTGGTCCCGCGGCTCTCCTCCTTGAGCGCCGTTCCTGCACTCACGCCGGCTGCGTGTAACGCGGGTAGTGTACCGGCCGACACGGTCGCCAGGACGATGAGACCGAGCACGAACATCATCACGCGGTAATCGAGATCGAATGTGATCCAGAACGGCGGAGGATTCCCTGATAACGCCTGCGTGAACAGCCGCATGCCGAACACACTCAGCACGATGCCGAAGACGCCGCCAACCGCGGCCAGGGCGACGACTTCGGTGAGATGTTGCCGCACAACGCGGAAGCGGCCGGCGCCGAGCGCCATGCGGACGGCGACTTCGCGCTGTCTGAGCGACGCCCGCGCGGCAAGCAGATTGGACACGTTGACGCACGCAATCAGGAGCACGCCGATGCCGGCGCCGAGCATGGTGTAGAGCAGCGCGTAGATCTCAGGGCCGAACACGAACATCGCGTAGGGCAGCACGTCGGCGCCGACGCCGCGGTTGGTTGCCTCGAATTCGCGTTCGAGTTGCCCGGCAATGGTCGCCGCTTGTGTTTTCGCCTCCGACACCGTGACGCCGGGCTTGATCCGTGCGATGACTGGATACCTGGGTCCTTGACCTCTCGGCGTGGCGAGCGGATCGATCGTCAGTGGGATCCAGAGCGCTTCACGAATCGGGAAGGCGAAGGTTTGCGGCATCACACCGATCACGGTGCGGTAAGTGCCGTTGGCACGAATCGGTTTGCCGATGATGTCGGGCGCACTGGCGTAACGATCGCGCCAGAGGTCGTGCCCGAGGAGGACGACGGGATCGGCTCCGGGCCGGTCATCGCCTTCGCGGAAGCCGCGGCCCATCAGGGGCTGAACGTCGAGCACGTCAAAGGCGGCGACCGTCAACTGACCACCGCTGAAGCGTTCGGGCCGTCCATCGCTGGTGGCGAGATTCGTTGGCGCGAAACCATAGGCGCCCATCTTTTCGAACGACGTCTGTCGCTGCTGCCAGACGGCGAGATCGTGCACGCTGACAGGTTGACGGGGTTGATTCTGGCCCGGCGTCGCTGAGACGAGCGCCACGATCCGATCGGCGTTTGGGAACGGTAGGCCCTTGAAGAGGCCGCCGTTGACGACACAGAACACCGTTTGTACTCAGACCAATACCCAAGCCAAGCGTCAGCACCGCCACTGACGAGAGCATCGGATACTTCGCCAGCATGCGCACTCCTGAGCGGAGATCGGTGAGCACGTCCATCACGGCTCCACTAGTATCACAGCAAGAGTTCCCCCAGAAATGACCCAACAACAGTGCCCCTAGAGATGACGCCGCGATGGCTGCTCGCCGGCTTTGCAGGGACGTGCATGGCGGCGACGATGACACTTGGCGCGCAGCAGCAACCGCACGTCACGCGGATGGCTGACGGGACGTTCTACAGCCGCACGGCTGATGGAGAGATGGGCGGGGGCACGATCGGCATCCTCGAGGCGCCGGCCGATGCGCCGGTGCGACGGCGCGTGCTCGACCGCACCGTTGCCGCGGCATCCGCGCCACCGTAGACGTTTTTTCCTCAAGCCGGCACGTTGTGGCAGGACCTCTGGATCAATAACTTCGTCGATCTCGGCGGCGGCGGGCCTCCGCGCGATTACGAATGCAGCGGCTACACCTATCCTGGACATCTGGGACACGATTCGACGCTCGTCGGATTCCGTGAGCAGGCGATCGGTGTCCCGGTGTTTGCGGCACTCGATGGCACCGTGTTCGCCGTTCACGATGGCGAGTTGGATCAAGAAACGACGCCGCTCACAGGACGGCCGATGAATTTTGTCGGCCTGTCACACACCGACGGCTATCGCACCGAGTACCTTCATCTCAAGATGAATAGCGTCGCAGTGGCGCACGGGCAGATCGTCAAAGCTGGAACGCAACTCGGTCTCACCGGTAGCAGCGGCAACAGTACGTGGCCGCACCTCCATTTCACATCGGTCCGGAATGTTACGGCGTTCGAGCCGAGCGCAGGCGCGTGTCGTCCAGGCGCGAGCGGGTGGAGCAGTCAGACGGCGATCCGGCGCGACGTCTACGTGAGAAGTTTCACCTTCGGCAGCGCACCGTTTTCCGGTGCCGCCGGTCTCCCGCACGATCAAGTGGCGCGCAGCGGCACCTACGTGCGCGGCGCGTCGACGCTCTTCTTCCGCGTGAGCCTGCAAAACCTGCCCGCCGCGAGTGGGTATCGCATCGTGGTGGTAAGACCCGACGGAACCAGCGCGTCGGATGCGGGCGGCAGTTGGGCGAACAATGCTGCATTCCTGCGCGACGGCTGGTACTGGTTTGGCCGCAACGTGCCGTTCACGGTTACGGGCGCGTGGAGGATGGACCTGTACGCAATGGCACCAAGATCGTAAGCGCGCCGTTTAGCGTTGTCGCGACTGCGGCGGAGATCGTCAATCAGGCGCCGCTGGCAGTGGCGAGCGTTCGCCTCGATCCTCCGCTGCCGACAACGGCGGACGTGCCGTTCTGCCGCGTGACCCCGACGTCTCTCTACCGCCGCGACCCGGACTACGATCTGGTGCGTTACCGATACCGCTGGATGGTTCGCGGCGCGCTCGTTCGTGATGTCACCAGCGCAGCCCTATCCGACGCACTTGCTGCCGGCACGATGCAAACCGACGACGACCTCACCTGCATCGTGACGCCCTACGACGACGCGTTAGCAGGTCCATCGTCGTCAGTGACGGCCGGAGCATTCGCGGTCGCAGCGCCGACCGGCCTGAGCAGCGTGGTAGCTGGCGCGACGGTCACGCTGACGTGGCAGGCACCCACAACGGGCCCCGTGCCCGAGCAATACGTGATCGAGGCCGGGTCGGCGCCGGGTTTGGCCAACGTGGTGACTCATTCCACCGGGGACACGGCGACGACGTTCTTCACTGCGGGCGTGCCAGCGGCGACATATTACGTGCGCGTGCGCAATGCTGCGGGCGGGATTGCCAGCGACCCCTCCAACGAAGTGATGGTCGTCGTCGGCACAACCGGCTGTGTCGTGCCGGGTGCACCAGGCAACGCACGAATCCTCTCGGTGAATGGTGGAACGGTTGTTCTCGCCTGGGATCCGCCCAATGGCAATCCGCAGACGTATGTCGTCGAAGCGGGAACGACCAGTGGCTCAGCGAATCTCGTCAATCTTGACCTTCGAACTGCGGCAACATCGTTGACCGCCCAAGCCGTTCCCCCTGGCGTGTATTTCGTGCGTCTTCGTGCGGTCAACGTGTGCGGTGGCGGCGCGGCGTCAACCGAGCTCGTCGTGACGGTGCCCTGATCCCTGATCCCTGAAACCTGACCCCTGAAACCTGACCCCTGGCCCCTGACGACCGCGCGTCTTTCCACAGCGCGAGCCGGTCGGGCATGACGCGTCGACCGAACCGCAGCAGCCGGAGCGCGCGCGTGAACCGCGCCTGCAGCGCTTCATCCCACGCGAAGCCGTAGGCGGTCCGTACCAGGTCGGGGAGTAGTCCAATCGTGAGCAGCCGTTGGAGTCCCGTGAACGGCAGAGGCCGTCGTCCAGCGGTGGGCCGCAGCACTCTGTCGGCAACGTCCCTGGCTTCGGGAGTAACGGTGAGGACCCCGCTCCCCTCGATTGAATCCATATACGCGCGCACCGCCTTCCACGTGCGCGGCGCGGTTGAGGGATCACCGCCGAGGTCGAGCAACAGTGGCGCTGACCCGTCGCAAAGGGCGTCCAGTTCGTCGGGAGTCAGAGGTCGGACGAGGCGCTGATACATCTCGACGTTTGAGTCGAGCACCGTCGCGTGGACCCAGAGCAACAGGCCTGGATCGTCGGCGGAGTAACGGCTGCCGGACGGGAATGGACCCGCACTCCGATCGAGCGTGCCATGCACTGTCTCGTGGATCGATCGGATGCGCGAAAGAGCCTGGCGTCGCCGGTCTTCGGCGCCGAAGGTCAGCGACAGCATCGCCCACACCGTGTGGCGCAGACGCACCGCCGCTTCCGCCGCGCCGCCACGAAACGCGCTGTGTTGCGCCACGCCGGCGGCGATCAGCGGGTGCGCCAGCTGCATGAGGATGGCGCGAGGCCAACCCAGCACGACCACGCGCTCGCCGTTGATCTGACGCAGGATTTCTGCGCCGTTCACGTCGAAGACCTGATCACTGATCCCTTGATCGCGGACCTAAACGTCCGCGCTACGTGTCTTCCTGACATCCCTGATCCCTGACCCCTGACCCCTGATCAGGTTCACCTCACCCACGCCATCCCATCGGGTCCCATGCCGGTGCGAATCTTGCGCGTCACCTGCCACGTTTTCAGATCAAGGACGGCGACGTCGTTCTCGCCGTTGACCGCGATAAACGCGCGATTGTTGTCTGGGATCAGAATGCCTTCGACCATCTTTCCGATCGGCAGCCGTCGCAGTTCCTTGCGCGCGACCGCGTCGACCACCACGACTTCCCCGGCGTCGAGATCGGAGACGAGCGCGAACTTGCCGTCCGGTGTCAGCTTGATGCGGTTTGAACGTTTCGTGCCGAGCGGAATCGTGTGCACGACTTTCTTGCTCGCGACGTCGATGATCGACACGCCGCCGTCGCGGGAATGCGCCGACCAGAGATAGCGGCCATCCGACGACAAGTCGAGACCTTCCGGTCCCTTCCCGACCGCCACGACGGTGTGCGTCCACTCACCGCCGTCCTGCTGAATAATCGACACGCTGTCGGAGCCGATGTTCGAGGTGGCGATGGTGCGGCCATCCTTCGCCACGAGCAGCATGTGCGTGCCGTTCTGGTTGGTCGCGAAGATCCAATCGATGTTGTTGGTCGCCGGATCGTAGCGCGCGATCTTCTGATCGGCCTCAGCTGTGAAGTACAAGCGGCCATTGGCCCACCATAGACCGTGCGGACGTGAGAGCGGCGAGATATCGATGCGGCGGAGCTCTTTGCGCGCGGCCAGATCGATCATCGAGATTGTGCGACCCGGTGCGGGTCCCGTTCCGTAGTTGCTCGCGAATGCCCATTTGCCATCATCCGACACGACGACCTCGTGCGGTCCCGCGCCTGTGGCGACGTGAGTGACGACAGTGGCTGACGCGGGATCGACCAGCGCGAGCGTTGCGTCTTCTTTATTGAGGACGAGCAGGCGCGGCGACTGCGCGCCGGCCACGGTGCAGGCGATCACGATCGCCGTCATCAGCATTCGCTTCACGTCAGACCTCCGAAACTGCGCAGATCTTATCGTGGCCTTGCGCTGTTGCCCAGCGACCGCCTCGATCCGCGCTGGCCATTCGCTGTGGGCTACCGCCTACCGGCGATCGGCTCACTCGACGAAAGCCGAATGCGCTGCGCGCAATCTGGCCAACTCGGGTGATTGCGGAGCAGATAGGAATGGTCCTTGCTGCGAAAGGCGTGCGGAGCGATCTACTGGAGCCGAAGCGCCTTACCAGGTGACCAGGACGAGAACACCAGCCGTGTAGATTGGGGAGCGGGGACGGGCAGCGGTCCAAGCGGCGAGGTGATGGAGGCGTCACCGCCGCGGGAATTTGACGACGAGGAGGGACAACTCGGTCCCGACGAGCTGTCCGACCCAGCCGAAGTGGTGATGAACCACGAGGCCAAGATGCATCGGTAGGGCGGGTAGGTCTGGTAGGGCGGGTAGGTCGGGTAGGGTTGCAGGCCCTGACCCCTGATCCCTGACCCCTGACCCCTGAGCTGATACCTAGGGCGTGGTGGTGGACGGCTTGTATGGGGACGCTCCAGGCGGCGCCGTTCGTGAAGAGCCGGCCTTCTTCCACGCGTCGTAGCGCAGACGCAGCGTTTTCACGGGGTTGCCGCTTTCTCCCTTTTGCGTGTTGTCGTCGGTCACGCTGATGTAGGCGAAGTACTTGCCGTCGTTGTGCGTCACGCCTGGCGCATCGCCCTTGTCGGCGATTGCGATGTAGGCGACGTGTGCGGTCTTGTTGTCGCAGGGCACGAACTCGAGCGGGTTATTCCCGCAGTTGCAGCGATGATCGCCGCCGTTGACGTCGGCGGCTTCCATCGCCGCGATCACACGATCGGCCATCGTTCCCGTTACGCGCGTAAAGGCGAGCGCGGCCTGATGCACCACCTGATCGCCGAGCAGCGTATTGCCCTGCACCTGATAGTAGACCTCGCCGACCTGCCCCCCGAAATAGAGCGACGACCGTGAGTTGCCGCTGCCGTTGAATCCGGCGCGGTTATTTCTGGTGGTGATCGTGCCGCCGTTGGGAATGGAAACAATGCCGAACTGACGCCGCTCGACGTTCGGATCCTTCTTGAGCATCTCGATGATCTGTTCCGGCGGCGTGCCCTTCTTGATCTCGTTGTAGACGAGCATCTGATTCTCGCGGGTGTTATCCACCCCGGCCTGACACGCAGCCACGCCGACGCCAGGAACGAGCACGGCCTGCACATCCATCAGATCGCGCGCCGGATTCGGTTGCCGTTGCGGGAAGCCTGCCTGGCGGACACATGTCGCCGAGGCGATGATGACCTGCCCGGTTTTTGCGTCAACGGCAATGACCGACCATGTGGCGTAGGCCGCCGTGTGGCCCGCCAACAAGAACAACACAGCGAGGGCGATTTTTTTCATCTTGCGTACCTCGTAGCGAAATTGGATGGCGCAGTGTAGCAGACGAGCCACTTTGCCGGCGCCTTGCACATTGCTGAGTGAGGGCGGTCAGGGATGGCCACTCCGGGCCCGCCGCCTCACTGGATACAACAATGCAGGCACAAGCAGTTATGGAGCATTCTCTGAGCGGGTGCCACCCACACGCGTGAGCACACAAGCCTCCTCGCGGAGGTCGAGAAACGCGTGCTGATTTGCATGGCGCATCGACTACCGGCCTCGATCAATTCGGATCACTTGACCGCGCTCGGCGCTGCCGCCATGGTCGGCGCGGGCGCGGCGTTTGCCGCGGTGCCGTTGACGCGTTGGGCCCTGGCATTCGTGCCGGTCTTCCTGGCCATCAACTGGTTTGGCGACAGCCTCGACGGCACGGTCGCGCGCGTGCGCAACGCGCAACGGCCACGCTACGGCTTCTACATCGATCATGTCGTCGACATCGCCAACGCGACGGTGCTCTTCGCGGGCCTGGCAGTGTCGGGCATCGCAAGTCCATGGATTGCGGCGGGGCTGCTCGTCGCCTATCTGCTGCTGTGCGCGGAATCGTTTCTCGCCACCCATGCGCTCGGCGTGTTTCGCATCTCGTTCTCGGGGTTCGGGCCGACGGAGTTGCGGATTTTGCTGAGCATTGGCGCGTTGGTTGCGATCTACAGGCCGGTCGTCAACCCGTTTGGCCTCGGCGAGTTCCGGTTGTTCGATGTGGGCGGACTGATTGGAACCGTGGGCATGCTGATCGTGTTCGTCATATCCGCGGTCCGCAATACGCGCGCACTCTATCTGGCGGAGCCGCTGAAGTGAACACATGCAGCGCGGACCTGCCGGCGAGGTCCGCGCCCGCGCTACATGACTTACCTGACCCCTGACCCCTGACCCCTGACCCCTGACCCCTGACCCCTGACTCCTGACCCCTGACTCCTGACTCCTGACTCCTGACCCCTGACTCCTGATTGCTACGGTGTCTTGAGCTCCTTGTCGATCGCTGCAAGGTCAGCCTTCGCGCCGGCGAGCGTCTCGCGCATGGTGTTCGTCGGCGCTGACAGACTCCCCGTCCGCGCACCCGATCCGACAAACGCCGTGATGAGGCCGCCGAGTCGTTGTCGAAGTGCTTGTGCGCCGCCGCGTCCACCCCCACCACCGCCGCGCCCCCCGGTTACGCCGACGAGGCGCGCCTCGAGCGCCTGAAGGCGTGCGGCGGCGTCACCAGTCGCCGCTTTCCGCCGCGTCGCGAGCGTGTCGGCAAGCGTCTCGACCGTGGCCTGCAACTCCATCACCTCCACGACGAATGTCTCTCGCGCCTTGTGCTGCGCCAGCGTGATCGCCGATGCCGGATCGCCACGAACTTCGAACGTGCGGGACTCGCCAGCATGCCGTCGACTTCGAGCGCGACCTTGAACGTGCCGGGCGCGACGTGAGGGCCGCGCGGACCGATATCGTGCGATGGGATCGGTAGTTGAACGCTCCCGGCTCGACCAACGACGGCCCGCCGCCTTCTTCGCCGCCACCACCACCACCGCCGCCACGCGCCACCCCGGCAGGGACCGGATACCGCAGATCCCAATTGATGCGGTGAACGACACTCGCGTCGCCCGGTCCGTGAGCTCGCGGAGCACTTGCCCGTGGGGCACTGACGATCAGCCGCACCTTCCTGGCGGGCTGCGCCAGGTGATACGTAAAGGTCGCGCCTTCGGCGGGATTCTCCGCGGTGTGAAAGAAGCTGCGCTCATGTTCGAGACGTCTTCCCAGTAGAGCATCAGCGTGGTGCGCGGGACGTCGAACAGGTGCGCGCGCTTGGCCGCGATCGCCGGCGTCCATTCCGCAATCGGCGAAGCGTCATCGAGAATCCACACGCTCGCGGCCGTGCGTGCCGAGGACGAGATCCTTGGTGCGCGGATGCACGACGATGTCGTCGTAGCGCGTGGTCGGAAGGTTGCCCGTGAGGCGCGTCCAGTGCGCGCCGCTGTCGTGAGTGACGAACAGCGCGCGTTCGGTGCCGGCAAACAGCACGTTGGGCTTGCCGGGGAACTCGGCGAGCGCCGCGCACCGAGGCGTCGTCTTTTGGCAATCCGTTGGTCACCGCGGTCCAGGTTTTTCCGAAGTCCGTCGTCCGGAAAATGTAGGGTGCGAAGTCGCCATCGCGATGGGCATCGAATGCTCACGTAGGCGGTGCCGCGCGACGCTGCGGACGCCACGATGTCGCCGACGAACGTGCCGTCCTTCACGCCCGTGATGCACCGCTCAGCTCGGTCCAGGTCGTTCCGCCGTCGGTCGTGAGCTGAACGTTGCCATCATCCGTGCCGACCCAGAGGATGTTCGGATCGAGCGGCGACTCGGCGAAGTTCGAGATCTCGCTGATGTGTCGCCGTCATTGCGCGAGATGCTTGATGTCGCGATTGGCCACGCCCATCATCAGGATCGTGTCGCGATTGATCTGGCGCGCGTCAGGTCCTTGGTGCGCGTCCACGTCGAGCCGAAGTCCTTCGAGATGAAGAGGCGATTGCCGCCAAGGTACACCGTGCCGGAGGTGTGACGCGACGCCATCACCGGTGCATCCCAATCGAACCGATAGCGCCGGCTCGCCCGCGGGTGGACGAGGCGTAATCCCGAGCGTGTCGCCGGTCAGCGGATCGACCAGCGAGAGGTTACCGTTGCTCGAAGACGAGTACACCTTGCGCCGGTCGGCTTTGTCGACGGCTTTGCCCGTGCCATCACTGAAGCCGATTTCGATCCAGTCCTGGTTGAGAATGCCGAGCCAGTGGCGCGTGGCGCTCGGTCCCATCCACGAGTGGTTGTCCTGCGAGTCCTGCGTACACCCAGTAAGGGTCGCGATTATCGACGGCGATACGGTAGATCTGCGCGACCGGAATGTTGGTCAGGCGGATGTAGGTCTTGCCCATATCGAAGCTTTCGTGCAGACCGCCGTCGCCGGCGACGTAGATGTGGCTCGAGTTGGCGGGGTCGACACGCAGGACGTGGTGATCGGTCTTGAGTCCGACATCGTAAGTCGGCGAAGTGGGCTCCTCCTCGAACGTCGCGCCGCCGTCCTCGCTCTTGATGATCGAGGTCGCCGGGAATCCAGACGCGCCGGTCGTTATTCGGATCGATGGTGGGCTTGCTGTAATACATCGGCCGCGGGTTGGTCGCGCTCATGCGCTTCCAGGTCGCGCCGGCGTCCTCGCTGCGATAGGTGCCGCCCTCGGCGGCGTGCTCGATCGTGGCGATGAGGACATCGGGCCTCGACAGCGCAATCGCCAGGCCGATGCGTCCCTTGTCGCCCGCGGGAATGCCGCTCTCGAGCTTCTTCCATGTGGCGCCGGCGTCCGTGGTTTTGTAAATCGCACTCCCCGGCCCGCCGCCGTTGAACCCGAACGTTTTTCGCAACCGCTGATATGTCGCCGCGTACAGCACCTTGGGATCCCGCGGATCCATGACGAGGTCGGTTGCACCCGTGAACGGATCGACGTAGAGCAATTTGTTCCATGTGCGCCCGGCGTCGGTGGTTTTGAACACGCCGCGTTCGGCGTTCTCGAGCCAGAGGTTGCCGGCGGCGGCGACGTACGCGATGTTGGCGTCGCTCGGGTCGAGCACGATGCGCGCAATCGATCGCGTGTCGTGCAAGACCGACATGCGTCCAGGTCTCGCCGGCGTCGGTGGAGCGATACACGCCTCCGCCCCACGATGAGCTTTGGCGGTTGTTCTGCTCGCCGCTGCCCGCCCAGATGATGTTCGAGTTGCCGGGGAAAATCGCGAGTGCGCCGAAGGCGTTGTCGGGTTGTCCGGCGAACACGTCGGTCCACGTCACGCCTTTGTTGATCGACTTCCAGACGCCGCCACTCGCGGCAGCGACATAGAGAACGGCGGGATCCTTGGGATCGATCTGGATGTCGTGAAGGCGGCCGCTGGTCACGGCTGGGCCGATGTCGCGGAAATGGAGCGCGTCGAACGGCGATCGCGCTGCGCGTGTGTTAGTCGCGCCGTCCTGCTGCCTGCCCTGCCCGCCCTGAGCGAACGCGCGCGAGTCGAAGGGAGCGAGGTCCGCGAGTCGAAGCGGCAGCAGTGCGGCGACGCCGGCGAGAATGACGAGGACGCCGAGACGGAACAGGCTGCGCACTATGAGCCGCCTTTCTTGACCATGCCGATGCTGACGATGGTATCGCCCTTCTTGAGCGACGGGAGCGCGCGAATGAAGAGGACGATCCCGCTCTCGGGCGCGAGCATGTCCCGCACCGGACGGTTCAGATAGTCGGTCACCGTGCCGATCTTCGCGCCCTTCGTCACATGCGCGTCGCGATCGACGGCGGGGTGAAAGATGCCGTCCTGCTCGGCGACGATGTTGACGAGCTTGTCTATCCAGACCGGATTCTTCATCGGCGTGCACCGCGCGCTTGCGACATCTTCAGGTGACCCATCACGTTGAGTACGCCATTCACGAGCAGCGCGGCGTCGCCTTGTCCACCGGTCCCGAGCGGCCGGCCTCCGCCGTAAACGACGGCTTGCCGCGCGTCCTCGCCGTATTCTCCAGAAAGCGTGAGGCGTTCGGATCTTCGGCCGATCGGTGGAGATGACGATGTGATTGAGACCGAAGGCAAGGACCATGGCGCGCGAGATTCGTCCTGCTTCTTATTGCCCGTGACGGTCCAGTAGCTGTATGGCCGAAAGATTTTCGTCGAGATCGCCGCCGTGGAAGTCGATCAGGTGGTCGGAGCGGTCGATAATTTCTTTCGTGATCAGCGCGGACGCGCGCTCGGTCTGGGTGCCCTCAGGGTTGCCGGGATAGAAACGATTCATGTTCTTGTTGTCGGCCGGGTTCAGATGCGGCACGATCTGTTCGAACGATGGCATATTGACGATCGGCATCAGAAGCAGGTTCCAGAGAGTTCGGCCGGGTTCACCGCGTCGATCAACTGCTCGACCGCGATGATCGAGGCGTACTCGTGCCGTGCGACCAGCAAGAACCGCGAGCGCGGACCCGCGCCTCGCGCCGTGAATCACGACGAAGGGATGTCGTACCCGGCGTCGATCCGGCCGGGACTTTCAAGACGCCATAGGTTCTTTGGCCGCGTGCGCCGTCGCCGTACCGACGGTGAACGTAGTGGGCTGGCCGTGGAGCGTGATCAGGATCGCGAGGGTGGCGACAAGGCTCTTGATCATGCGCAGAATGTAGCGTCAATTCTGTTTTAATGGAACAACGATGCGCGTGGCGATCGTCGGGCGGACCTGGCGTTGGCAAGAGCACGCTCGTGCGGCAGCTCGCCGATCTCTATCACAACGGTTCCTGACGGCGAAGGCGAGAAAGGCGTCTGGCATCCGCGCGTCCTCAAAGACATCGCCGAAGGGAGAAAATCCCGATCGGCGTCACGGATGACTTCGCCCGGATCTACGATGCCAACTACCGCGATGCCGCCGGTCACGACGCGCCGGACAAGGTGATCTTCTTCGAAGGCGCGCGCATCACACTCGAAGCGCACATCGCGGAATACCCGGCGGCCGATCACGACGGACTCAGGCGGGGTCCTGACGATTGGTGATGCTGGAACCCGGACCGGGTGATCGTCTTGACCTCGAGCAGCGACACGATTGAGAAACATATCCGGCTGCGGAACCGCGCCCACGAAGACGTCGAGAACATGGTGCGGCGCTTCCGGCTGATTGACGCCGAGTTCCGGCGGCTGGCGCCCCATTACCCGAACACCGTCGTCGTCCAATCGCGACCAGCGTGAGTTTCACGATCGGCACCACCTCGTCGAGGTCGTCAACCAGGGCGGGCCTGCCGATGTTTCACGACATCCCGTACCGGCAGATCGACTGAAAACGGTCGCTTCCCCTTCTCCTCTTTCTCCATCCCACAGGAACGGCGTAGGCTGCTCCTCTAAGCAACCCACAGGAGCACGGCGATGGCCGACAGCAACTCCGCGCTTTTGCCAGTCGCCGCCTCGATCGTGACCTGGAGCAGGAACTCGAATCGCACCTGCGCATGCTCACTGATGAGACCGTCGCAGGCGGCATGTCGCTGGACGCGGCGCGCCGTGCCGCGTTGATTCGCCTTGGTAGCGTCGCGTCCATCGCACAACAGCATCGGGAGGTTCGAGGGCTCCCTCTCGCCGATGCAATCCTTCAAGATCTGCGGCTCGCGTGTCGACTGATCGCGAGAGACCGGCGGCGTTCGGCCGCCGCGGTTGTGGCGGGCGCACCCCGGGTATCGGCGCGCACGCGACCGGGTTCAGCATTGTCAGCGCCGCGTTCTTGCGCGGGCGGCCCTATCCGGATTCGGAGCGACTCTACGTCGTGACGTCGTGGCAGACGGCCGGCGGCACGCGAAGCGCCGACGTCTCGCCGCCGGAGCAGCGCGACTTCCGCGGGCACACGCGCAATTTCGAACTCGCCGCGTTTGCAGAGGCGTCGTTCAACATCAGCGACGAGCGCGCGCTGCCGGAACAGGCGGCCGGCGCGTGGCTTTCCGCCGATGTTTTCCGCGTGCTCCAGCTGCAGCCGGTCGTCGGCCGCGACTTCGACATTCAGACAGTGGACGAGTTGCTGGCGTCTCAGCGCTGGCCCTACCGCGTCTATGGGAGTTTGTTTGCGGTGCTCGCCGTGATTCCGCCTTGCGCTTTCATCGCTTGGCCTTTACGCATTGATGGCACATGCAGTGACCCAGAGGACCCAGGAAATTGGCGTGCGCATGGCGCGGAGCGACGGCAGGTCTCGTGGCTGATCCTCGAGGGTGGGCTCGTCCAGTCGGCCATCGGCTTGCCCATCGGTCTCGCGGGAGCGGTGATGTTGGGCGTCGTGCTGGAGCGAACGCTCGCGGCCATGCGGCCGCAACGGCATTGTCGTTGCTTTTACGATTGGGATGAAGGTCAGGCTGACAAAAAAATTCGCCGAAATGCTCGACGGGATCGACCTGTCGTGCCGTCATGTCGGCGAGGTCATCGACCTGCCTGATTGTGAAGCTCGACTGATCGTGGCTGAAGCGCTGGGCCGAACCCGTTGACGACAGCTACGCCGTGTTCCCGACCGAGACGAGCCCTCCGTTCCAGACCACCTGCCGCGTGCCTCGTAGGGTTGACTACCGGAGCAGTTTGCGTCGTGCCCGGCCCATCTCTGCAGCGACTTCATGGAACGTTTCCACTGCGGCGGTGAAGCGAACCTCGGACAGTGACGTCCCGGCGGTGGCGGGGAGTTCGGGCCCCTCGACCAGTCGGCCGAGGCGGTGGTTACGAGATAGGTGGCCAGTGACGGCGACACGTCGTAGGCGACGCCCTTCTTGAACGTTTCCAAGTCGATTCCGTCAATCTCACCTTCGCGAGTCCGAGTCATACGAACGCGCATTACACTTACCCTGAATTCTTGTCGTTCTTTTTCCTTACACAAAAGCTGTGCCGAACACACACCGTCAAAAACGGCAATTATTTCAGGCCTGCCGGACTGTGAATCGTCAGGCAAAATCACTACACAACACGCAATTACCGTCTATTTTTGATGCGCAGAGGCACATCGGTCGGAAGCCCCGGACCGCGTCTCGCACGACCTGCTCCTGGTGCGATAATCCCCCCGATGCGAGCGCTGGCAGTGGCGATGAGTGTGGGCGCAGCCGTCGCGCTGGGCGCGCATCAAGAAGCCTCCGGCCGTCTGGCGACAGTGCTGCAGCGCGCCGGTGAGCGCGTCGAACGCTATTTCACGCGCGCACAGAGCATCGTCTGTCTCGAAGTGGTGCGACTGCTGCCGCTCAGCGCGGCTGGGGAAGCGAGGGTTCGGGAGAACGGTGGAGTCGGAGCTGCGTCTGTCGTGGGCGCCTGAGCCCGAAGGCGCGGTCGTCGACCGTGGCGCAAACCGTGCGGCAGGTGCTGCGCGTCAACGGCCACAAGCCGCGCGCAAAGGATGGGAGCAACTGCACGACACCCGAACAGCAGACACGGAGCCACAGCCGCTGTCGTTGCTCCTGTTGGAGCGCCGCGGCGACTATGAATTCAAGCTCGCCGGACGCGGCCGCATCGATCAGCCGCGAGGCGATCCTGCTCGATTACAAACTGCTGACAAGACGTGACGGTGGACGCGCAATGGTGGAGGGCCGCGACGACTGCGTCAGCTTCAATGTCGAGGGCGGCAAGCGCGGACGGCATCTGGATCGACGCTGAGACCTACGACGTGCTGCGCATGGATCGAAGGCCTGGTCAGGATGGTGGAGATTCCGCTGCCCAAGCGCGCGACGCGAGGCAACGCCCCAACCCGCTGGACGATCGAGCGCATGGACACCTCGATTCGATTCAAGCCGGTGGCATTCTCCGATCCCGACGAAACCCTGGTGCTCCCGGCGACGGTGTCCTCGCTGCGCATGACCCGCGGCTCGGGCACCCCGCGGTTGCGCACCATGACCGATTACACGAAATATCAACGGTTCTTCACCGGCGCGCGCGTCGTCGGGGAGTGAGTCGCGTTTCGGCGATGTGACCCACGCGACCTACCAGCCCATGATCGACGTTCTCACGCGGCCCCCGGCAGCATCTGATCTCGATCAGCTCGCACAACTGCTGACCGACGCCGTCGACAGCGGTGCTGGTGTCAGCTTCATGCGCGGGCTTTCCGTCGAGGCTGCGCGGGCCTGGTGGCGGAGTTCGCTCGAGCGCGCGGACCCACGATCGATTGTCCTGGTCGCGCGCGACGACGAGGGTATTGCCGGGACCGTGCAACTGCATCCGGCGTGGGCGCCGAATCAACCTCACCGTGCGGATGTCGCCAAGCTCATCGTCCATCGCCGAGCGCGAAGGCGGGGAGTGGGACGAGCGTTAGTCGCCGAGATTGAGGCACGCGCGCGAGCGGCGAACTTCACGCTGCTCACGCTCGACACGGTGCGAGGGGAAGCGGCCGAGCACTTGTATACGGCCAGCGGCTGGCAGCGGGTGGGCGTCATTCCCGACTACGCGCTCGATCCCGACGGTAGACCGTGCGACACGGTGATCTTCTATAAGAAGGTGTAACACCGAAGGAGGGTCGCAGCGCCCGCAATCGCCCATCCGACGTCAGGGATCGATCACTGGCGGGTTCCAGCGGGATGCGCCGCACGATGCGCAGCGGAACTCAACCTCGCGGACGGGTTGCACTGAATGATTTTCCGGCGCGCCGCCAGCGCTCGGCTCTTCCTGGGCGCGACTGCGACCGGTGCGTTGATCCTTCCCGCCGCATCGTCGACACACGGTGACCGATCCGGCCGGTGGTTCGATCACGGGTGGAGAGGGTTTGCGTTTCTTTTTAACCGTCATCAGCGTGCCTCATGATACGCGCTGGCGCCTGCCGCGACGGGATTAGTGCGGCTGGCCGCGGCACTCAACGAATGTCGATGACGAAGCTGGCAAAGCTGTGCAGCCCCACGGCATCGTCTCCAAGTTGCTCGCACCGAGCAGCCCATTCGGCGACATCGCTGGGCAACAGTTGCAGCGGATGCTCATCCGGCTGAAACGTCGTGCCTAACGGGTAGAGCTGTCCCGGTGAACGCTGCATCTCGATGTGCGCGCCGAGCAGCACCCTGACGTCGTGGGCGTCGACGAACCTCGCGAGCCGACGCGCGCTGGCGCGATACGCCGGCCAATCGTTGACGACGAGCAGCCCTGGGTAGAAGGTATCGCCGGTCAACATCAGACCGGTCTTGCTGTCGTGGATAGCGACGTGCTGATCGTCGTGACCAGGGATCGGGATGACGGTCAGGACCCGATCCCCAAGATCCAACGACCCGCTGCCGTCTGGCCACTCCTCGATCGCGAATGTTCTCTGAAGCGCATCGCGTCGGTGTGGCACAACGGTCGTGGCCGGCCGGCGGGCGAACTGTGAATCTCCCGCGGCGTGATCGCCATGGGCGTGTGAGTGTCCGACGATCAGGTGATGCGGCGCACCGGGCGCGACGTGCGGCGCCAACAATGCCTCCACCGTCCTGCGCATCGGGAGTACTCCCTGGGACACCGGCGCACCCGTATCCACGAGCAATGAACGCTCCGATCCGATCAGGAGATACATGAAGGGTGCTTCGAAGTTCGAGCACTTGCTCTGGCGAATGATGAACGTTCCGATGTCGGCCCGGTGGACCTGCAGCACTGGGTCGGCCGAGTGGCGGCAATCCTGCGCGCCATGTATCCAGTTCACATCGAAATCGAGCGCCATCGACTCTTGATCATGGACTGAATCTCGCGACTCGTCATCAGTTATGATGCGCCGCGATCCCACGTTCGTTCGCTGAGGCGGAACATGGCCGACTTAACACTCGATCTGGAGGTTTTCGACGTCGACGGGCGACTCATCGTCGACCCTGCCGTTGTGATTCGGCTCGCCTCGCCCAATGGGTCCAGCGCCGCGGCTTGGCGTGTGGCGTTTCAGGGCGAACGCGAAACCTTGACGTTGGAGGGTGCGCCGCCTGGAGATGCGCTCGTGCTGCGCGTCACGCCAAGCCGTTACCGCGATATACAGATTATCTGCCGCGTGCAAAGTGGTCAGGTGTTGCCGGCGTCCGACGAAGCGCTGACGATACCGAGGCGGCCGTCGGAATGGTTGCCGCTGTTCGCCCGCTGGGGTGCGCTCCCGGCGCCCTTCGATTCTCTCAAGCGCGTCCTCCAGAATTCGCCGGTGTTTCGGTTGGGGCGAGCGTCGAACCCGGAGCTCGTGGTCGGAGACACCTACGATGCGGTGGAGCCTGGTGACGAGTCCAGCGCCCTGGCGAAACTCGCGCTGCTGAATCTCTACTCGCGAGTGGGTCGCGAGATTGCGCCGACAACGGGAGTGCCCTGGTTCAATCATGTCCAGGAGTTGCTGCTTGCCACCCGCGAACGCTTCGTCGCCGAAATCGACGAGACGTGTTTGACCGCAGTGCATCTGCTCGCGGCGCATCCGCAGAGTGGCTATGTCAAAGCAAAACACCGTCTGCATATCCCGAACTTTCAGGCCATTCCCGGCGTGACCGGTCTGACCGAGCTCGCGAGTGTCAAGTCAAACGAGGCAAAAGGAAACCTGCAGTTCACGGTCACTCGCGCGGAGCGTGACGGACGGCCAGTGTGTCTCCTCGACGCGGACATCGATGAAAACGGAAACTTGCTCCTGCACACATTCGATCTCGTCAGGCACGTGTTTACTGGCGGGACACACCCATTGGATGTGCACGAGGCGCTCCGGGCGCGATTTCCCGACGTCCCGATCGGCTGCGAGTTCGAGCCGCGGGCGCTGATCCCGCACGTCACGACACGTATCATTGCAGGCGCGGCGGCTGCTCCTAGTCCAATGGGCGCAGCCGCGGTCGCCGAACACGAGCGGCAGCGTGCTGCGGCGACAGGCGATCCTGCGCCAGCGCGATTTCACGTCTCGCAAGACGAGACCGGGTACTTTCAGCTCACCTATGAGGACGAGCACGGTGCGCTGACACTGGTCTCGCATCAGTTCGACACGCCGAAGCAGTTGATCGAGGACGCCGTCGAGATGGCCGAAAGCGGCGAATTCGGCGACGCCGTTGTCGTTGTCGATGGGCGACGCCGTGGCGTGGCGGAAACGGCGAGTGCGGCAGCGCGTGACGAGCGTCCTGCGCCGCGAAGGGCGGACGCGTGATGTCTTTCGTTTACTGGATCGCCGATGGCGCCGGCAGCGGCGTCGGCTCGGTCCACAACGTTGTCGTTCGCTGGATTCGCGCCAACGGCTCGCCGTCACTCATCGTGATCGGCGGCGATGTCTACGACGACGGCACACCTGAGGAGTTCGCGCAGTTTCTGGACCAGTTGGACGGCGATGTCAGCGAGCTCTGTGAGACCCCCGGGAATCACGATTGGAATACGCGCTCGACGTCCGCTGCCACGGGCGAAATCCCGTCCGGATATGAAGCGTTCTGGAGGCAATTCGCACCGCCGCTCTCGCGTCAGCCGATTGATGCAACCAAGCGAGGTGGCGCGCGATACGAGCACTTCATCGACGTCGACGGCTGGCGCCTCCTCTTCCTGGACACGGGCCCGTGCAAAGACAATCCCTGGCCGATGGGTGATTCGCATCGCGTCGACTGGCTGAAGGACGCGATCGGCGGCGGCGGCCGCGCGAAGATCGTGTTTGCGCACCACAGCCGACTGAGTCGCGGAAAGCACGGCGACGTCGAGAAGGTGGATGCTCTGTGGCGCACGCTGTTCAACCCCAGTGGGGAGCCGCAGATTGCGTTGACAGTGGCGGGCCATGATCACAACGTCGCGATTTACGGTCCACGACCGCGCACCAACCCGAAGAGCGGCTCCGTCGCATTCGAGAAGGGCATTCATGTCGTCGTCAACGGCGCCGGCGGGAGGGGGCATGATCTTGGCGTCTGGGGTACGAGCCCCGATCGCTTCTTCGACGATGAGAACTATTGCGTGACGCGCATCCAGTTGTTGGACGACCGTTCGGCCGACCTCGAGATCCTCAGCTTTGGCAGAGGTAAGAACCCGCCGTCGGACAGCACGCCGACGCTGTTGCACACATTGCCGATTCGGTTGTGACGCCGCGCTGACGACAATTGCGCCGCCGCGATGCATGATAGCGTTCAGTTCTCGAGTTGCCATATGGTCTGGGTTACGATCGGGTTCTTCGAAACGACTGCAGCTCGCGTCAGTGTCGGGGGAGCGGTGTACGAGAGTTCCTTTTCCTGCATCCCGGACGCGGTGACCCTTGTCGCGAAGACAGCCATGCCGCTGGCGAGCGGGATGCCATTGGACATCGCCATCCCGCCTGGACCGCTGCTGTCGCGGCTGGAGGCGGCCATGAACAAACGTGAGGTGCTGCCGTTCCTCGAGGTTCGACCCGTGGTGGGCTCGGGCGCGGTTTTACGGCTGTCAAAGGTGCAAGTCGTGCGTGTGTCGCACGTATGGGATGGCACGACCAAACAAACGCGCCAAGTCACCCTCATCCAGGATCTGTAAACCCTTCGCTCGTCGTTTCGGCGACAGCGTCCGCGCATCCGGTTGCCACTCCATTTCGCCCGCGTGTTGGAGTAAGCTGCGGGTCGCAAATCACCGTTCGCACACGCTCACTCCTGGGGGGAGCAATGACTATGCGGTTTCCATGGCGCACGATCGCTGTCTCGGCTGTTCTGCTATTCCTCGCCAATCCTTCCGCCGTTTACGCGGCGTATACATCGACCGTCGTGGGTTCAATCGCGACGATGACCGGAGACGCCGGCAGCGACGCCTTGACGATCACGCAGTCAGGCGGGCTTTTCCGTCACCTCCGATTTTCGCTTGGCGGTGATCCGGGATTCAACAGCGATTTCGATTTCGATACGACTGTGCCCGGCGACCAGACAGTCTCCGCGACGACTGGCACCATCAACATCAACGCCGGCGACGGAAACGACCAGATCGTGCTCAACAACGTCGACCTGCGGGGGACGATCGACGGCGGTCCCGGAAACGACACGATCAGCTACGCGTTTTTCGGGGGGGCCGACGTCTTCGCCAACCTCGGGCTCGGCACCACCGGGTTGGCTGCGACGCTCGGCGCCGACCAGGAGAATCCACCGACCACCTCCGCGGCTACCGGCACGGCGACCGTCAGCAACTACAACATCAATACTCACACCTTCGACATCACGGTGACGGTCTCGGGCATTACGCCTGCTGAGGTTACGGGCTTCCATATCCATCAGGCACCCGTTGGCGGGAACGGGCCGATCGTTATCGATTTCACCGCTCTCGGCCCGCCACTCGTCGCTTCCGGGACCGGCTTCACCTACTCGGCTGCCGGCGTGCTGCTGCCGGCCGTCAGCGAGGCTGCCCTCCTGGGAGGCGGCATCTACGTCAACGTCCATACGGCGGTGTTCCCGGATGGGGCCATCCGCGGTCAGCTCTTTACCGGCGGCAATGTCAACCTGGCGGCAGGCGCAGCCACTGGCACGACCGGTATCTCAAACATCGAGAATGTGAACGGTGGGGTGGGTAACGACAGCCTCGTGGGTAGCTTTGCTGTCAATACGATCGCTGGTGGCGCGGGCGCGGACTGGATCGTGGGGGGTCCTGGAGCCGACGTCCTCAATGGCGACGCAGGTGCGGACGTGCTCGTGTGGAGCAATGGTGACGGTTCGGATGTCGATGAAGGTGGCGCCGACATCGATACGGTGCAGGTCAACGGCGGCACGGCGGGAATCGATGTGTTCACGATTGCCGCGAACGGAGCACGGATCGACTTCGACCGCACCAATGTCGGCCTGTTCAGTCTCGACATCGGCACCTCTGAAGCGTTGACCGTCAACGGGATCGGCGGGGACGACAGTTTCACCGTCAGCAACCTGACCGGCATTGCGGCGTTGGCGACCCTGAACCTGAATGGGTTCGACGGCAATGACAGTTTCACATTACCTGCGGTTGCGGGTGCGGTTGCGGTCAACGCGCTTGGTGGCCCGGGCGCCGACACGCTGAACTATTCGACGTTCACGACGGCGATCAGCGCGAACCTCGGACTCGGCAGCACCGGGTTGAGCGCGACGATCAGTGCCGATCAGGAAGCGCCGCCGACCACGCACGCGGGCACCGGCACGGCGGCCGTCACCAACTACAACATCGCCACACACACCTTCGACATCACTGTGACGGTGTCGAACCTGCCACCAAGTGATGTGACCGGCTTTCATATTCATCAGGCGCCGGTGGGCATCAACGGGCCGATCATTGTCGACTTCACCGGCGTGGCTCCGCTGGTTCCTGCGGGGACCGGGTTCACCTTCACGGCGACCGGCTTGACGCTTCCGGCCACCAGCGAAGCCGCATTTCTGGGAGGCGGCACCTACGTCAACGTCCATACCGCAACGTTCACTGGCGGGGCCATTCGCGGTCAGCTTTTTTCGGGCGGCAATCTCAACCTCACGAGTGGCACGGCCACTGGCGCGGCGGTTGTCAGAGCCATTGAGAACGTGACCGGAGGATCGGGCGACGACAGCCTCGTGGGCAGCTTCGCCGTGAACACTCTCAGCGGCGGCGCTGGGGCGGAGTGGATCGTCGGGGGACCGGGCAACGACATCCTGAATGGCGACGCGGGCGCGGATGTGCTCGTGTGGAGTAACGGAGACGGCACGGATGTCGATGAAGGCGGCGCGGACGGCGACACCGTTCAGGTCAACGGCAGGACCGGCGCCGGTGATGTGTTCACGGTTGCCGCGAATGGAACACGCGTCCGATTCGACCGTACTAACCTCGGCCTGTTCAGTCTCGATATCGGCACCGTGGAGACCTTAATCGTCAACGGCATCGGCGGCGACGACACCATGACTGTGGGCAACCTGGCGGGTGTCGCGGATTTGACGACGGTGCGCATGAATGGGTTCGACGGTAATGACACCTTCACATTCCCGCAATTTTCGGGTCCGGCGACGGTTACCGCGCTTGGCGGTCCGGGCACCAACACGATCATCTCGTCGCCGATCACAGCGAACGACGCGTACGCGACGGGTTTCAATGCACCGTTAGCGATCGCGGCACCTGGTGTCCTGGCAAATGACAACGCCAACGGTGGCGGCGCCATCACGGCGGCGCTCGTGGCCACGACGTCAAGCGGGGCTCTGGTGTTCAACGCCGACGGGAGTTTCGTATACACCCCTGGCGTCAATTTCGTCGGTACCGATAGCTTCACCTATCGCGCGACGAACCCCATCGGCGCCGGCAATGTTGCGTCGGTGACGATTGCCGTCAACGGACCTACGGACCCACAGCCACCGAGTGGCCTTCGCGTCTCCTCGGTCGTCGGCAACGTGGTGACGTTCCGCTGGATCCCGCCGACCCTCGGCCCGGCGCCGACCGAATACGTCGTCGAAGGCGGCATTACCGCGGGTCAGGTGTTAGCCAGCCTGCCAACCGGGAGCGCCTCGCCGATCTTCACCGTCGCGGCGCCGACAGGTACGTTCTACGTGCGCGTCCGTACCCTCGCCGGTGCGGCGCAAAGTGCCCCCTCGAACGAAATCATCGTCTACGTCAACGTGCCCGTGGCGCCGACAGCGCCGGCGGGGTTGGTGGGTGTCGTCAACGGCTCCTCGCTGGAGTTCGCGTGGCGCAACACGTTTGGCGGCGGCGCGCCCTCCAACGTGTTCCTCGACGTGAGTGGGTCGCTCTCTGCGTCGGTCTCGCTGGGCTTGCGCGAGACGGTAAGCTTCCCGGTCGTGCCGGCGGGCAATTACACGTTCGCGCTGCGCGCGGCCAACGCCTGGGGCACCAGCGGCTCGTCGAACGCGATTTCGCTCAGCGTGCCGTCGGCCTGCACCGGCGCGCCGCTCCCGCCGGAGAATTTCCTGGCGTATAAAATCGGCAACACGGCCTATGTCGTGTGGGAACCGGCGGCGACCGGAGCTGCGTCGACCGGGTATGTGCTGCTGGTCGACGGCGGCTTCACGCTGTCGCTGCCGACGGCTCAACGCGCAATCAGTGGCACGGTCCCGGCAGGCACGTACATCCTGAGTGTGATGGCTACCAACGCCTGCGGATCGAGCGCACCCACCGCGACGCAGACCGTCGTGATTCCTTAACCAAATCGGCCGCCGTTATCCATCTTGTGTGGGTGACGGCGGCCGGCATTTCTCCTTCGGCAGTGACGGGCGCCACGGCACCGTCGGCCGATGCGACGCAATTGCCAGCCCACCGGTGTCGCCGAATGTCGATTACGTCACGTCGATGTCATGCACGACAGGTGCAGATCCGGCGAGCTCGAACCACGCGACACCTTCTCGGACGAGATCGAATTTCAACTTGTACGGCCCTGCTTCGGTCGGCAGCACCACCGGCACGGTTAATTTGCATCGGCCCCCGGGGTCGACTGGTGCGGACAGTGCGTGACGCGCGTAATCGCGATCGATGACGCTTCCGTCACCTGTGAGCAACTGAACGCCGAGTCGAACCTGGCCGGCGCCGGGTGCGGTTGGCCAGGATGTCGTACCAACATTGCCGATCGCTAGTGTGACGATCAGGCTTGCGCCGGCGGCAGATCTCGTGGGCGCTTCCATGAGCGTCAGTGTCGCCCCATCGAACTGGCGCGTCGGTTTGACGAATTGGCCGCAATACGCCGTCAACACCGGATGTTGCTCGATGACCGGCTGAAGCTCCCGCGCGAGTCGAATGGCGAACGCTTCTTCGAAGAGGACCGTTTTCTTTGCCGAGTCCCACGATCTCGAGCGCTGCTCTCCAGAGCTTTTCGAGCGCTCGGATCGGCCGGGTGCTGGCGCTGAACCTGCGCCAATCGGCCCAGTGCTCTCTCTGCACCGTAAAGAGCGGCATGACATGTGAGATCGGGTGGAGTCGGACATCAGCAAAGCCGGCGGCCAAACACGATTCCATGAAGCTGTCGATCAGAATCTCGTTTTCGGTACTCCATAGTTACGGGCGGCAGCCACAGACGTCGGGTGAATGGCATGCCCGGCGCCTGGCTCGGAAAAAAAGACCACACCATCCGGCGCGAGGACGCGTCGAATCTCGCGAAGCGCACGCGCCGCATTGGGAATGTGATGAAACGCGTTGAGACAGCACGCCTTTGAGAAGACGCCGTCGGCGAATGGCAAGTCCTCCATATCGGCGACGGTAAGGCCTTTAGCACCGCCAAGACGAACCGCTCCCAGGCGCAGCATGTCGAACGCGATGTCGACGGCAACCGTTTGCACACCGCAGCGTCGAAGCCAGTCCGACACCCAACAGGACCCAGCTCCGAGATCGAGAACCAGGTCGGATGCGTCAGGACGGAGGACGCGCAACAACAGGGCGAAGTCGAGCAGGTGCTGGGCGTGGTCCTCGGACGCGAGTTGGCCAGGAGGAGGAAATGGTTTCGATGCCTCCCATGCACCCCCGCCCGAGCGTCGCAGGTAATCCTTTTCGAAGGGTTTCGTGCTCAGTTCTGCCACCACTTCCGCGCGCAGCGATGCGCGGCTACGTGAGGCAGTCTAAGGCACGTGTGGCCGTGTTGCCGAGAGGGTGCCCCCATCTAGTACCTCTCGCACGCGGCGATTGAGGGCATTGGCTGTGAACGGCTTCTCTAAGAATTCGGCGCCAGGATCCAGCTGGCGCTGATGAAAGATCGTGTCGTCGGTATAGCCCGACATGTACAGCACCTTCAGCTGTGGGCTGTGCCGCGCCAATCGCTCGAACAACTCTGGCCCGGTCGATCCCGGCATAATCACATCCGTCACCAGCAGTTGGAAGGCGTTGGTGTGCTCGTCGATCAGTGCTTCGGCCTGCTGCGGATTCGGCGCATCGAACACGCGATAGCCGGCCTTCTGCAGAATCCGACATGTCAGCAAGCGCACCACTGCGTCGTCCTCGACGACAAGCACGGTTTCCGTTGGGACGGCCCTTGATGCGGCACTCACCAGCGGGCTTCTCGGCGTCCGCGTTTCCGTCGGCGCGCGGCAAGTACACTTTGAACGTCGCGCCTTTGCCGGGCTCGCTGTACACCCAGATATAGCCGCCGCTTTGCTTCACGATCCCGTAGACGGTGGCGAGGCCAAGCCCGGTGCCCTTGCCCACTTCCTTGGTCGTAAAAAACGGCTCGAACAACCGCTGCTTGGTCTCCTCGGTCATCCCGATGCCACTGTCGCTGACCGCCAACATCACGTACAGACCCTGGATGCACGATGGCACCGCGGATGGACGATTCATCGAGCTCGACATTCGCGGTTTCGACGGTCAATCGGCCACCCGAGGGCATCGCGTCTCTCGCATTGACGACCAGGTTCATGAGGACCTGTTCAAGGTGTCCCGGATCGGCTCGCACGGAGGCGAGGTCTGCAGCCAGAATCGGAACCAGATCAACCTGCGCGCCGATCAGCGGGCCGAGCATGAGGCGCATCCCGTTCACGAGCGCATTGAGATCGACAGTCGTTGGTTTCAAGACCTGCTTGCGGCTGAACGCGAGCAGTTGCCTGGTGAGCGCCGCTGCCCTTTGGCCCGCTTTCACGACCTCTTCCATGTCGGCGTGACGCTTGTCCCCAGGTCCGAAGGTGTCAATCACAAAACTGGCGTAGACGAGGATCGCGGTCAACAGGTTGTTGAAGTCGTGGGCCACACCGCCGGCGAGTTGACCGACGGCGTCCATCTTCTGCGCCTGCCGGAACTGCGCCTCGAGCGATTTTCGCTCGCTGATATCGGTTCCGATCCCGAGCAACCGCACCGGCTGATTCTGTGCATCGCGCTCCATGCGTCCACGCCCAGCCAGCCAGTGGGTGCTGCCATCCGGCCAGAGCACTCGGTACTCCACTTCGTAGCCGACGCCGTCGGTGGCGGCTTGCGCGACCGAGGTCTCGACGAGACGGCGATCGTCGGGATGAATCAATGCAAGGTGGGCCGCGCCGGTGATCGGCACCTGCTCCGGGGTCAAACCGAACAGCGGTGCCATCGTCTCTGACCACGTGAGTTGCTGCGTCACCATATCGAGCTCCCACACGCCCATACGCGCCGCACCGAGTGCGTAGTTGGTGCGTTCCTCGTTGGTGCGCAGAGTCGCTGCATGCTGCTCGAGCGTCTTGGTTCGTTCGGCGGTGCGGGAGACGACCTCGGCTTCGAGCAAGTGGCCGTACGCCTCGAGGTGGTCGGCATACGCCTTGAGACGGAGCAGGTTTCTCACACGCACACACAGCTCCGCGCGATCCACGGGCTTGCTGAGAAAATCCTCGGCGCCGGCGTTGAGGCCGCGCAGCCTGGCTTCGCGATCGTCGAGCGCCGTGACCATGATGATGGGAATGTGTTTGGTGGCAGGGTTCTCCTTGAGCTTCACCGCGACCTCGTAGCCGTCCATCCCAGGCATCATGATGTCGAGAACGATCAGGTCGGGTGGTTGTTCGGCCACCATCGCGAGCGCGTCCTCGCCCGTTGCGGCCGTCAGCGAGCACACACCCTTCGGGCGTGAGCATCACTTGCAGAACCTGTCTGTTGTGCGGCTCATCGTCCACGATGAGAATGCGGGCCGGACGATCAGCGCGGGCCGGGTTCATCATGTGCCGTCGCCCACACCGACGGCGTCCGCCCGCTCTCGACGGCGTCGTGGAACGTGGGCATGCGTGTTCGGCCTGAACCCTCGGTGCGATCGCATCGCGTTTAACCGGAGTGGCGACGATGACATCGGTGAGCGCGAGCGTCAGTCGCCAACTTGGGCAAATTCCTCGCAATCAATATCGGCCGATGTGAGCGCTGGCGATAGGCGGCTGGTGACAGCCAGGACGTGAGCGTGACGCGAGGTGTTCTTTGCGTGTGACAGTGCTCGCGCTCGAGCGTCACGACTTGCGCGGACGCCCGTGGATCACGTCCGCAGTCGAGGACGTGAATTCTTCGCGCTCGCATGCACGCGCGACAAGAACCGGTTGCTGCGACGTGGACGTGTCACGTGAGCTGCTCGCGAGCGTCGCAACAACGTCGGCGTGCAGCGCCATGCAATCCCGCACCGTTCAGACACGACCGATATGATGCTCGTCATGTCCATCGCGATCGACTCCGTGACTCCGGCCGACCTGATCGAGACCTTGCCTATCGGCTCGCCGCTGCGGAGCGTCGTGTCGTACTGCTTCGATACCTTGCACCTGTCGCTGGGCGAAACGCAGATGGTCCTGTTGAATGCGACCGATGTCGTGAATGCGTTAGTGACGATCGCCGACGCGGCGGCGGGACGGCTCGAGCTCGACCCGCGCGAACGCTCGTCTGGACGCCACAACATTGTTCGAGGGTGAAGTCCGCGTAATCCGCCGGCACCTGCGGGTCAATGACGTTGCGTCGAGGGGCCCTGCCAACCGTCGTCGAGGATTTGCACGTCGCCGCGCTGCACCCAGTTCTGTGCTCGGAGTTGATCTTCGAGTTCGACCAACCGCGATTTAAACGCCACCAGGCTGGCGAATCGTTCCGTGGGACGCGCACCGTTGGTGAGGTCAAATACCAACACGTATTCCTGCGTGTCGTTGTCGAATGTTGTCTCCAGCCGCGTGACTTCCTGTTCGCGTTCGAAGAACCAGACCATGCCGCTCAAGTCTACGCCAGTGAAGCACCATCTGAAACATCCTATGGGTACGTGATTGTGCGTGAAGGCGCGGCGGCGTATCACCTGGCGTCACGTCTTAGTTTGTGCTCCCTTTGATCGCCTGTAGCGCCGTACGTTGGTCGTTTGCGTTCGTGAGGGTCGTGAAACGGTCGATCGCTTTCGTCATGTCCGCGGTCACCTGGATGGCGGTCTCCTGCTTCTTCACGATCGAGTCGGCCAGCCTCACGCAGACGTCGAAGGTGTCACGGGTGTCTTTCGTCACGTAACCGTCGATGGCCGGAATGCTGGGCACATAGAGCTTGGCCAGCCCCTTCACGTTGGCGACACTCTGCGCGAAGACCGCGCCGGCCAACGTCTTGAGGCCGTCGCAGGCCTCGCGCAAGTTGAGTAAATGCTGACGCTGTGATTGCAACCGCTTCAGTGCCTCCGTTGAATCTTTTCGGCTGAACAAGTTGGCGCCGGACGTCTCGAGCCACCAGTTCACGTCCCGTCGGTTCAGCGTCGACAGTTCGTTCGAGAGACGCCGGGCGATGAGGGCGAGCCAATTCATGTTTGGATCCGAGGCAGACAGCATCCCCATGTCAGCTGTGGCGTCGGCCATCTCCAACGACTTTATCGTCTCACGTGAGGCCTGATACCCCTGCTTAACGCCCTGCGGGATCGGTGCGATCTTGACGAGCAGATCGAGGATTTTCTTCGCTTGGTTTTCCAGGAGCTTCTTCTGTTCGTTCGAGATGGACTGATCACTCATATGGCACCCGACCCTGAACTGTTGTGGGATCGCAATGACGAGACGTGTTGGCAGAGTCTCGGCGTCAGACGATAGCTCAGTTCGGTGGAGAAACGATCGTCAAAGGGAAGTTTAATTGGAAGGTGGCGGGGGCGGCACGGTGCCACGGAGGGTCTTACCACGGACCGGGAATGTTGGGCGCTTCGGCTGCGGCGGCGGGCTCTTTTTCAATTGCTCCATCGCGACAGCGATGGCGCGTTCGAGTTGAGGATCGCGGCCGGCGATCACATCTTTCGGCGTCTGCTCAACGGCGATGTCGGGCGGCACACCTTCGTTTTCTACGATCCATCCTTCTTCGGGTGTCCAGATCGCGAGGTTCGGCGCGGTAATCGTGCCGCCGTCCATCAGGGTCGGGAAGCCGAGCGTGCCGACGAGTCCACCCCAGGTCTGCTGCCCGACGATGGTGCCGACCTGGAACTTGCGGAACATCCACGGCAGGAGGTCGCCGCCCGAGCCAGCGGTTTCGTCGATGATCATCACCTTCGGCCCCTGAATCGACGCGGCGGGTGTGCGCAGATCGTCGCCGTAGCGCATCGCCCAGTAGCTGATGAGCGGCCGGCGCAGCAAATCGATGTAGTAGTCCGCGATCTGGCCGCCGCCGTTGAAGCGCTCGTCGATAATCACGGCGTCCTTGTGCGCCTGCGGATAGAAGTAGCGCTTGAAGTAGGTGTACCCCGGCTCCGCCGTGTTCGGGACATAGACATAGGCGACCTTGCCGGCAGTCGCGGCGTTGACTTTGCGCAGGTTGCCCTCGACCCAGTCGCGATTGCGAAGCGCCGCTTCGCTTTCGACCGGTACCACCTGCACGGTGCGCGATCCGCGCCCATCGGCGTTCGGGCCAACCGTGATCTCGATGATCTTGTTCGCGGTGTTCTCGAAGAAGCTGAAGATGTTCGTGGGCGCGAGCACGTCGCGTCCGCGCACGGCCAGCAGATATTCGCCGGCACGGACGTTGACGCCGGGCTCGGTCAGCGGCGCACGCAGCTGCGGATTCCAGTTGAGGCCGCCGTACACCTTCTTGAAGCGATAGCGGCCGTTCTCGATGGCGAAGTCGGCGCCGAGCAGGCCGCCAGGTACAGTCCGCGGTGTCACGAGACGATCGCCGCCGCCACCGCGATGGTGTCCGACCGACAACTCGCTCGACATCCACTGAATCACCAGGTTGAGATCGCTGCGCACCGCCACGTCCTGCAGCAGCGCGCCGTACTTCTTCTTCATCGCCGGCCAGTCGACACCGTGCATGTTGGGCGCGTAGAAGTAGTCGCGGTTGACCCGCCACGCCTCGTCGAAAATCTGCGCCCATTCGGCACGCGGATCGATCTTGACTTCCAGACTCGCGACGGCGAGCCGGCCTTCGGCAGGATTGATGCGCGCCGGTATCGGCGCGATCGACCAGACGTCACGATTTGCGTAGAGGAGCTTCTTGGCGTCGGCCGAGATGTAGTAATCGGTGACGTTGTCGAGAATCTGCTCGTCCTGCCGCTTGGCGAGATCGAAACGGTGCAGCCGCGCGCGTGGGGCGCCGGCCGGAGCACCGGCGGTCACCGGTGGTGGTTCAGGATTGGCGCGCAGATAGTAGAGGTGATTGGCGTCGCCCGCTTGCAGGTTCGATAGCTCACCCGCCGGGATCGGCAAATCAAGGATGCGATATTCGATGCCGTCGAAGTCGATCCGCACTGGCGCCGAAGGTGCCAGGCGGGTGCCGCAGGTGCCGCAGGTGCCGGAGGTGCCGCGAGGTGCCGGAGGTGCCGGAGGCGCCGGGGGCGCGGCTGCCGCCTTCTCCTCGTCACTCTCTCGTGCGACGGGCGACGGTAAATCGTTGCGCAGAACGATGACATATACGTTCCGTGTGCGCGAGTTGTCATTGGTCGATTGCGCAAACCAGTCGAGCACCGGGCCCGCATCCGTGGAGGCGAACAGATACAGATACTTTCCGCTGCGATCGAACACTGGCTCGCTGACTTCAGAAAGGCCGTCGCTGATTTCGAACGACTTGTCCTGCTCGAGCGAATATGCCGCCAGCTTCATCGCCAGCGGCTGGGTGCTGATGGTATAGGCGACCCAACGCGAGTCGGGAGCCCAGCCGTAGCTGATCGTCGGCGCCGGCGAATACACCCGCGGCGATGCGATCTTCTTTGCGGCGCCGCTGGTCAAGTCGAGCACGAACAGCGACTGCGAGTTGTCCATATACGCGACTTTGCGGCTGTCCGGCGACCATCGGAGCGTGTTGTAGAAGCCAGCGCCGCCGAGGCGGTGCTTCGTGACGTCGCCTTTGCCGTCGTGCGACGCGACGTGCAGCTCGTACTCGCCGGACGCATCGGAGAGGTACGCGACGCGAGTGCCGTCGGGAGCCCACGCAGGTGACCGCTCGTGCGTTCCGGCGCTGTTGGTCAGGTTGCGGGCATCGCCTTTTTCGGCGGGAAGGGTCAGGATCTCGCCACGATATTCGAACACGGCGCGGGCGCCGGTCGGCGAAAACGCGGCGTTGCGAATCCAATTGGCGCCGCGCACGAAACGCTCGCGGGTTTCTCGCAGATCCGACGGCACCGCAAACGTCAGCCTCGTCGCGGTAGCCGTGCCCGGATCGAACAGATGCAGATAGCCGGCCTGTTCGTAGACGACTTTTCCGCCGCCGGCCGCGGCATTGACGACGGGAAAGTCGGTGTGGTGCGTCAGCTGCTTCACCGTCTTGCCGTCGTAGGCAAACAGGTTGAACTCGCCGTTGCGATCCGATCGGAAGTAAAGCGTGTTGCCGAGCCATGCGCCATCCACGTCGTTGGCGCGCGTTGTCGGCTGAGGAACTTTTTCGATCGCATGCGTCGCGGTGTCGTAAAGCCAAATCCGCGACGCCTGGCCGCCACGATACTGCTTCCACTGGTCGAAGGCCGGCGCCAGCGGGTTGTAGGCAATGCGACGGCCATCGGCGGAGAAGCGGCCGGACGACGCGTTCGGGATCGGCAGGGCGTCGGGCATGCCGCCGTCGAGGGCGACGGTAAACAACTGCGTGTAGCGGTTGGTGAAGACCGATCGTCCAGAGGTGAACAGCACCTTGCGGCCGTCGGGCGCAAATCCCTGAACCACGTCCGCGCCCGGATGCCACGTGAGCCGCTTCGGCACGCCGCCCGCCGCCGCAACGACATAGACGTCGCGATTTCCCTCGTACTGTGCCGTGAACGCGATCTGGGTCCCATCGGGCGAAAACGCCGGATTCGATTCGAGCCCGTCGTCGGTGGTCAGACGCCGCACGTCGCTGCCGTCGGCGCGCGCCACCCACAAGTCGTCGGCATAGACAAAGGCCACGTGGGTGCCGTTGGTGGCGGGCTGGTGCAGGAGCCGCGTATCGCGGAGGTTCACCTGCGCCGTTGCACGCGGCCGCGACGACCATGAGTGTGAGGACGAGGAAGGCGGAGCGGCGAAGCATCTTGGCCATCGCCGCTCATTCTACGGCGTCAGCTGCTGAGTGCTGAGCGCGGTCGGGGCTGTGGGGTGTCGGAGGGTTGGGGCCAGGTCACGAAAAACGAATTCTGCGCTGTCCGGTTCACCAGGTTTGCGACATTTGCGTCATGCACCGCCCGTAGTGCGCGTCGCGGAGTCGCAGGCGCGACAGGCGCCCGCTAAACCAATCCGAGCAACAGGTTGCGCGGCATTGGCAAAAAATCCCAACATTCGTTTTTCGCCTGACCTGACCCGCCCGCTACCCGACCGAAGCCAGACCCACCAGACCACCTAGACCTATCTCACCGAAGCAACATCGACTGTGCATGCCGCTTTCGCGCGCACGTGTCGCCGCCACCCCGACCCGCAGGGCCTCCATGCCGTCGTCGATCGTGATCGGCGGCGTGCGACCGTGCAGCACGTTTTGCGCGAAGTTCTGCAGCTGATTGGTGTACGCGTCGCGGAACCGTTCCATGAAGTACGGCACAGTGTCGTGCGACACACCGTTGGCCTTGGTCATGATCATGATCGGCGTTTCGCGCAGGTAGCCGATGCGGATCGTGCCTTCGAGCCCGAGGATCTCCGTCGAGATGTCGTAGCCGTAGATGCCGCTGCGCGTCAGATCGACCACGCCGAGCTTGCCGTTGGTAAAGGTGAGACTGGCGATCGCGTTGTCGATATCGCCGACTGTTTCGAGCTCGGGGTAGGCGATCGTGGCGCCGATTGCCGACACGGCGCGTACGTCGCCCATGAACCAGCGGGCGAGGTCGAAGTCATGGATGCCCATGTCGATCAGCATGCCGCCGCTGCTTTTCGGGTTCGCGTACTCCAGACTCGGCCGAAACGGATCGCGTGAGGTGGCCTTGAAGACGAGCGGCATCCCGATGCGGCCCTCATCGATGTGCTTCTTCGCCGCCGCATAGCCTGCGTCGAAGCGGCGCATGAACCCCATTTGGAAGAACATCCCGGAGCGTTCGATCGCCGTTTTCATCTCGGCAACCTCCGCCAGAGACAGCGCCGGGGGCTTTTCGCAGAACGTCGGCTTCTTCCGCGCCGCCGCTGCGATCACCTGCTCGCGGTGGACGTGCGTCGGGGTGACGATGACGATGGCGTCGACCGCTTTGTCGTCGATGAGCGCCAGCGGATCCGGGTAATGCTTCGCGACATCGAACTCCTCGGCCACGTCCTTTGCCGTCGTGCCCGCCGGATCGGCCACCGCAACCAGCTTCGTTTCCGGAATGCGCCCGGAGAGATCGCGCGCGTAGACGCGGCCGAGTCGCCCTGCGCCAATCAATCCGACGTTGAGACGCTTCATTGTTTAGTCACCATCTCGAGTTTGATCATGATGTCTGGCGGCAGTTTTTCGCCGTTCATCACTTTGACCGCGCTCTCGACCGCGGCCTTGCCCATTTCGTAGGGAAACTGCGCCACCGACGCCTCCATGGTGCCCGCCTCAATCGCTTTCTTGGCATCGTCCAAGGCGTCGAAGCCGATGACGCGGATCTTGCCGGTCTTGCTTGCCGCTGCGATGGCTTCGACTGCGCCAAGTGCCATCAGATCGCTGGCGGCAAAGACGGTATCGATGTCGGGATGCGCCTGCAGCATGTTCTGAAAGACGTTGAAGCCCTGGTCGCGCTCCCAGTTGGCGGGCTGTGATGCGACGATCGTGATTCCCGGATGGCCGGCAACAGCGTCGCGGAATCCGCGAAGGCGCGAATCACCCGTTTCGTGACCGGGGATGCCCTCCAGAATGCCGACGCGCGCCTTGCCGCCGGTGGCCTTGACGGCGTAATCTCCCGCCAGCTTTCCGCCCTCATAGTTGTCCGACCCGATGAACGTCTGCGGGTGCACGCCGGCATCGGACGCAGCCTTTGCGTCCACGCGCGTATCGACGATCACGATCGGGACGTTGGCGTCTCTGGCTTTGACCAGCGCGGAGACGATCTCGCGCGAGCCGCTCGGCGTAATGCACAGGACCTTGATGCCGGTTTGAATGAGATTCTCGACAATCTGCATCTGCTTCTCGACGTCGATCTCGCGCTCGGCCGCTTGCACCTGCAACTGGACGCCGAGGCGGTCGGCTGCTTCCTGCGCCCCGCGACGCATATCGACGAAAAACGGATGATTCAACGTCTTGAGCACCAACGCCACTGTGGGCTTGTCGCTGCTGGGTCCGCTGCCGCTGCGGTTGCAGGAAACCAGCGCGGAGAGCGCGAGCACGACGGTGAGCGCAAGCGAAATTGTGCGGTTCATGGGGTCAGGTCCGATGCCGTTTGAGGACGGTGTCAACCAGGACGGCGCCGACAATCACGCCGCCGATCACGATTTGCTGGAGAAACGACGAGACGCCAAGCAAGTTGAGGCCGTTTCGCAACACGCCCATGATAAGCGCGCCGACGAGCGTTCCGCCAAGCGATCCTTCGCCACCCATCAGGCTCGTCCCGCCGATGACCGTGGCGGCAATCGCATCCAGTTCGTACATCATCCCGGCGATCGGCTGTGCCGAGTTGAGCCGTGCCGTCAGGACGGTGGCCGCCACTGCGCTCATGAGGCCCGAGACCGCGTAAATCGCGGGTTTGTGCAGGTGGATGCGCACGCCCGACAAGCGCGTGGCTTCTTCGTTGCCGCCAATCGCATACACGTAGCGACCGAAAAGCGTGCGCGTCAGCACGAAATGCGCGAGCAAATAGACGGCGGCCATCAGCAGAACGGGCGCGGGAACGAAGCCGATTCGGGCTGTGGCGAGCGCGCGAAACGCCGGCTCGAAGCCGGAGATCGGCCGCCCTTCGGTCATCACCAGCGCGGCGCCGCGCGCGATGCTCATCATCCCGAGGGTCACAATGAACGGCGGCAGTCCGCCGCGATCGATGAGGAGCCCGTTGATGAGCCCGCAGATGCCGCCGGTGGCGAGCGCGATTGAGATGGCCAGCGGCAACGGCTGTTGATCGTGGAGTGCCATACCCAGCACCACGCCGGAAATCGCGACGATCGATCCGACCGAGAGATCGATGCCGCCGGAGAGGATGACGAAGGTCATGCCGACGGCGACGATGGCGTTGATGCTGGTTTGCTCGGCGATATTGAGCAGATTGGAGACCGTGAGGAAATAGGGCGTGAGCACCGACAGCACGGCGCCGAGGAGGATCAAGCCGAGGAGGGTTCCGAACCGGCGCGCTCTCATCCTAGTCCTAGCGCCGCGGTGAGCACGCGTTCCTGGGTGGCGTCAGATGCGTCGAGCTGCGCGGCTATCCGGCCGCGGTGCATCACCAGGATGCGATCGCTCATCCCGAGGAGCTCCGGCAACTCCGACGAAATCATGACGATGCCCGCCCCGGACGCGGTGAGACGGTTCATCAGGTGATAGATCTCGATCTTCGCGCCGACGTCGACGCCGCGAGTCGGCTCGTCGAAGATGAAGATGCGGGCGTCTCCCGCGAGCCACTTCGCGAGGACGACTTTCTGTTGATTGCCGCCGCTGAGCAGGCGAACCGCCTGTGTCGGTGTCGCTTTGATGCGGAGATCTTTGATCGCCGGCTCCGCGAGTGCCGCTTCTGCGCGCGACTCAATCACGCCGAACGACGCCAGACGGCGGCCATGCGGCAAGGCGATGTTGCGCGCCACAGTGAGGCCAGCGACGAAGCCCTGGGCTTTGCGATCCTCCGGCAGCAGCCCGATGCCTGCGCCGATCGCGTGCGCTGGTGAACGAAACGTGATCGGCTTGCCGTCGACGAAGATGCGCCCTTCGTCAAACCGATCCGCGCCCGCCAGCACTCGTGCCAGTTCGCTTCGCCCCGCGCCGAGCAGTCCACCGATGCCGATCACCTCTCCCGCGCGCAGCGCGAACGTGATGTCGTGCAAGACGCCGTCGCGGCCCAGGTGCTCGACGCGGAGCAGCTCGATCCCCGGCGCTGTCCGCTGTTTGGGGAAATGCTCGCCGACGTCGCGGTTGGCCATCAGCCGTACCAGCTCGCCAACGGTCGCGTCTGCGAGTGGCATCGTCTTCACGTGCCGCCCGTCTCGGAGCACCGTCACGCGTTGTCCGATGCGATAGACCTCGTCCAGCCGGTGGGTGATGTAGACGATGGCCACGCCGCGCGCGACGAGCCGCTCAATCAGCGTAAATAACTGATCGACTTCGCGCGACGTGAGCGCCGACGTCGGTTCGTCCATGACCAGGATGGATGCCTGGTCCTTCAGCGCTTTCGCAATCTCTACCATTTGCCGCTGCGCGAGGCTGAGTCGAACGAGCGGCAGCGTCGGGTCGATCGACATCCCGAGATCGGCGAGCAGTTCACCGGCTCGTGTGCGCAGTGCGTGCCAGTCGATCACGCCGGGAGCGCGCGTCGGCGCGGCGCCGAGATAGATGTTTTCGGCAACCGAGAGATGCGGAACGAGGTTCAGCTCCTGGTAAATGACACGAACCCCTGCCGCCAGCGCATCGCGTGGATTCTGAATCTCGATGAGCGCGCCATTGAGACGGATTTCGCCGGCGTCCTTGCGGTACGCGCCGCTGAGGATCTTCATCAGCGTCGATTTGCCGGCGCCGTTTTCGCCGAGCAGCACGTGGACTTCGCCCGGGTAGAGGGTCAGTTCCACGTCCGCGAGGGCCACGACACCAGGAAACGCTTTCCGGATGCCGCGCATCTCGAGGACAGCGGCCCTGGGTTCTTCGGCGCGGCCCTCTGGGGTTGGACCGACAGGAGCCGTCATCTCAGGGGAATCGAAATCTCGAGCGACGGTCCACCGGGGGTCAGCGCCGCGTCGCCTTGCCACGACGCCAGGCGCGGGCCGGGGATGTAGTGCTCGTCGAGCGTGAACAACGTGTTCAGCCGCCGGAAACCGTACCTAGCGACGCCGGCGGTTTGCCTTCGCGCTCGAAGGCCTGCACGCGAACGCCACGGACGTCCTCGCCGGTCGCGGGCGCCGGCAACGGAATCGCCGCGCGGAAACAGTCGTCGCGCACGATGCGGTACTCACTGATGCCGCGGTCCGACGTGATCCAGTTGTCGCCGACGCGGACCGCAAAGGCGAGCGCCGCGGTGCCGACCTCGCCGCAGCCCTCGAGGTACACGAAGCGACGCGGATCCGGGATCGTTCCGCCGCCGGGCGGCGCGTTGTCCACGATCTTGCCCTCGCGCGCGAGCTCCATGGAGGCGACCGCGTAGAGCCACGGATGCGCGTCCATCACCGCTTCGCGCGAGACGCCGTTCAGCGAGAACGCGACGGGTGCCGGCGCATAGCGGACCTTCGCCGCGCCCCGATCGACCACCATGTTGTTGTCGGTCACAACCCACAAGCGCGCATGGCCCGCTTCGAGCGTGCCGCGATACGGCAGCACGTCGTGCTTGGGACCCTGATAGTCGTGTTCGAGAACCTTGCCGGCGGCGTCGACCTCGACGCTGTAGACATACTCGATATCTGTCGTGCGGCCCCAGGTCGCCATCAATCGATCGGCCGGCGTGCCTCCATCTTCATTCGTGAAGATCACCGAATAGCGATAGCGCGTGCCGCGCGGTGTCGCTTCCGTCTCGTACCACATGAACACCGGCACGTCCGAGAACCGCCCGGATGTATTCGGCCGTTGGTAGACGAAAGGCGCATGGGAGAGGGGCGCATATCGGCGATCTCCCTCGACAACGGCTTCAATCTCCGACACGGTTGCAGTGGCCGCGCCCGGCGTCCGCAAGTCCCGAGCGCTCTGTTGGCGGTCGACACGCACAGCCGCCGTGTGAGTGCCTGGCGCCACAGTGCCCAGCAGGACGTGATAGTTGGACCGACCGCTGCGGACGATTGGCAAGTGCTGCGCGTAGCGCCCGTTCAACGTCACCAGCAGCGTGGCCGCCTCACGCCCTGGCACATCCCAGGCGCAGGCATCACACCGCGCGTCCACCGTGGCAAGCAGTACGGCACGTTTCTCCACACGGATCGTGGTGTCCTGGGCCGAAGCCACCGACGCTATCAGTTGCGCACACCCGAGCACCGCCGGGACCAGCAGCCGTCGCACCTTCGGCACCCGCGGCACCTGCGGCACCAGCACCCTCGGCACCTGCGGCACCAGCGGCACCAGCACTCGACCTCCGGCACCCCCGGCACCTTAGGTTCTGACATTCCCGGACGCGACAAGCCCTTCGACTTCGTCGAGCGACGGGATGCCGCCGAGCGCGCCCAGCCTCGTGCAGCTGACGGCGGCAGCCGCGTTGGCGAAGCGGAGCGTGTCCTCTGTCGGCCAGCCGCGGAGAAGCGCAAACAGAAAACCGGCGCGAAACACGTCGCCGGCGCCGGTCGTATCCACGGCCTCCACTTCGAACGCCGGCGCGTAGTGCAAGCCATCGCGATCGAGCGCCATTGCGCCGCGCTCGCCGAGGGTGACGCACAACACTTGATGATGTGGTTGTCGCAGGGCGCTCAGCGCTTCTTCCTGTTCGTGCAGGCCGGTGACGCGCGTCGGCACGTGTTCCGCGAAGATCGGGATGCTCACAACGTCGATGAGCTCTTCGGTGCGCGCGGTGATGCGATCGATGTCGCTCGTGACCGGCACACCGTGCTCACGGGCAATCTCGGCCGCGCGAATCGCCGCCGCCTGATCCACATCGTCGACATGGATGATGCGGGCGCCCGCGATCGCTTCCGCAGGAATGTCGCGGTCGCGCATCGTCAGGCGCTCGTCGCGGTCCCAGAGCACGATGCGATCGCCGTTGGTCTCGTCGACCAGAATGACGGCAAACTGGTTTTGCGCGTCGCGGATGATGAGGTCGGTGAGATCGATGCCGCGCCGATCGAGTTCCGCGTCGCACGCGTCGCCCGTTTTCATCGGTGCCGGTCACGCCCACGTATTTGGCGCGAAGGCCAAGGCGCGCGCACGCGCTCATCGCGGTCGCCATCTGCCCGCCGCAGAGGATTTCCTGCCGCTGGATCTTCATCTTCGCGAATGATCCGAACGGCTGCGGGTAACCGGGCAGCAGGTGGACGAAGTCGACAGAATTGGCGCCGATGCCGACGACATCCCATGCGCTCGTAGCGCCCGTCATGGCGACGGAGTATAACACCCGCATGCGGGTGCGATTCGATGGTGTGTCGAAGCGGTTTGGTGCGCACGCAGCGCTCGGCCGGCATCGATCTCGGAGATCGAATCGGGCGAGTGTCTCGTGCTGCTCGGTCCATCGGGCTGCGGCAAGACGACGCTGCTGCGACTGCTTGCCGGGCTCGAGCGCGCCGATGCGGGTCGCATCTGGATCGGCGATCGTGTCGTCGACGACATCGAGCCGGCCAGCGCGACGTCGCAATGGTCTTTCAGAATTACGCGCTGTATCCGCACTTCACAGTGTTCGAGAACATCGCGTTTCCGCTTCGCGCGCGCAACGTGCCTGCCGGCGACATCGACCGGCGGGTGCGCGGCGCCGCCGAGCGGGTCGGGCTCGGACCGCTTCTCGATCGGAAGCCGGCGCAGTTGTCCGGCGGTCAGCAACAGCGGGTGGCGCTGGCGCGGGCGGTCGTGAGAAATCCCGCGGTGTATCTGATGGACGAGCCGCTCTCGAACCTGGATGCGCAGTTGCGGCTGCAAACACGCACCGAACTCAAGCGCCTGCATCAGGAGCTGGGCACGACGATGGTCTATGTCACGCACGATCAAGGTGAGGCGATGACGCTGGGCGGGAGGATCGCTGTCCTGCAACACGGCGCGGTCGTGCAGGTTGGCGCGCCGCTCGAACTCTATCGGCGACCGGCGAACACGTTTGTCGCCACCTTCCTCGGCAGCCCGCCGATGAACCTCCTCGATGAGCGTGTCAACGGAAACATCGTCAAAATCGGCATCAGACCCGAGGACGTGCAGATCTCGACCTCGCAGCGCGACGGCTGGGACGAGGCACGCGCCCTGGTGGTGGAGCCGATGGGAAGCGAGATGCTCGTCACGCTCGATCGCAACGGCCAACGGCTGGTCACGCGCGCGGCCGCAGATTTACCGGTCAAGCCCAATGACATTGTCTGGGTTCACCTGCCACCACAGCGCCTGATCGAATTCGACGCCGCCGGCGACCGCCGCCGATTTACGCAGATTTAGAGAGCCGCAGATGGACGCAGAGTATTTGAGCCGCAGATGACGCAGATGCCTTTTGGATCGTGGCGCACAGGCGGGTGGTCACGACGCCCGGGCGATCAACGCAGATTCGCCGCAGATGGACGCAGATTAGATAGTGAGCCGCAGATGGACGCAGATGACGCAGATGCCTTTTGGATCGTGGCGCACAGGCCGGGTGGTCACGGCGCCCGGGCGATCAACGCAGATTCGCCGCCGATTTACGCAGATTTAGAGAGCCGCAGATGGACGCAGATGACGCAGATGCCTTTGGATCGTGGCGCACAGGCCGGGTGGTCACGGCGCCCGGGCGATCAACGCGGATTCGCCGCCGATTGACGCAGATAGAGAGCCGCAGATGGACGCAGATGACGCAGATGCCTTTTGGATCGTGGCGCACAGGCCGGGTGGTCACCGCGCCCGGGCGATCAACGCAGATTCGCCGCAGATGGACGCAGATTATGAGCCGCAGATGGACGCAGATGACGCAGATGCTTTTGGGTCGTGGCGCACAGCCGGGTGGTCAGGGCGCCCGGGCGATCAACGCGGATTCGCCGCAGATGGACGCAGATTTAGATGAGCCGCAGATGGACGCAGATGACGCAGATGCCTTTTGGGTCGTGGCGCACGGCCGGGTGGTCACCGCGCCCGGGCGATCAACGCGGATTCGCCGCCGATTTACGCAGATTTAGAGAGCCGCAGATGGACGCAGATGACGCAGATGCTTTTTGGGTCGTGGCGCACGGCCGGTTGCGTCAGCGCGCCCGGGCGATCAACGCAGATTCGCCGCAGATGGACGCAGATTAGAGCCGCAGATGGACGCAGAGTATTGAGCCGCAGATGACGCAGATGCCTTTTGGATCGTGGCGCACGGCCGGGTGGTCACGGCGCCCGGAGCGTCTGGGGTCTAAAGGCCCGCGCGACGTCTCACGGTCGCCGGCGGCGCCACGATGGGCACTCGCGGATCGGGCTGCGGCCATGCCCGGAACGCGGCATAACGGGGGTCGTCGCTTGCGGCCATCGATCGCCTCGTCCCCGCGAGCACGTTCAAGTAATACGCGTTGTACCCGTACGCTGTCACAAACGGGTGATAGCCGCGTCGAATCAGCACGACGTCGCCGTGCGCTACCTTGAGCGTCTCATCGTGCCGCTTGTCGTACAGGGTTGCAGCCCGTATGCCTCGGGATCAGCGAAGCGGTAGTAATAGATCTCCTCGAGTTTCACCTCGCCTGGTGGCCGATCGACGTCGTGCTTGTGCGGCGGATAGCTGGACCAGTTGCCCGCCGGCGTAAACACTTCGCAGACGAGCAGGCGATCGGCGGGAAAATCCGGCGGCATGATGTCGACGATCTGTCGCGTCGCATTGCCGCCGCCGCGAATTTCGAATCCGCAGTCCTCCGGCCGGATGACGCGGGCGTCAAACTGTTTCCTGGCCGGCGCGCGCCCGTCGGCGAGCTCTGTCGGTTGGTCGACGGTCACGCGGAAACGTGTATGCGACGGCAGATACATTGCGTGCGGATAGGCGGAGAAGACATCCGCGCGGGGCCCGAGGGTGACGACTTCCGCCGCGAACTCAATGCGGCACGATCCGCGCAGCAGCACCAGGCAGCATTCGTCTCGTCCGGTCCGGTCTGTCCACGCGGTTCGCGGCGCGAGATGCCGTACCGCGAAGTGCACATAACGCCAACCGGCGCGCCGCCGCGTGATCTCTACCGCAATCCCCGTCCGTCCCAGTGACGGCGGCGACGATCGAAACAGCACCCGAGAACCCAAACCGCGGGAAGAATATCATTCCATTGATGATTCGTGTGGCCAATGCGCCGTGTTCATGGGGCGTGCTCGAATTCGAGACCGCCCCGGCCGGTGCTCCGTACTCGCAAGTACCTCGACGAGATGCGTGACACCGGTTATGTCGGAAGTGAGCTCGGGGACTGGGGCTTCATGCCCACGGAGCCCGCCCGTTTGCGCGACGAGCTCTCGCGTCGTGAACTCCGTCTTCTGGGAGCGTTTGTGCCGGTGGCTTTGGCCGACGCCGCGTCGCATGCCGCTGGTATCGAAACGGCGGTGCGCACCGCGCGGTTGATGCGCGACGCCGGCGCCGACGACGCCTTCATCGTGCTCGCCGACGACAACGCCAGCGTTCCGACGCGCGAACAGCATGCCGGCCGTATTCGCCCGGAGCATGGTCTCGACCTCGTGCGATGGACAACGTTTGCCGATGGCACGGAGCGTATTGCGCGCGCGGTACGTGAAGACACCGGACTACGCACCGTGTTTCATCCCCATTGCGGCGGGTATGTTGAAACCGCCGAGGAAATCGATCAGTTGATGGCGCGCACGCACGCATCGCTCGTCGGGCTCGTCCTCGACACCGGCCACATCATGTACGGCGGTGGCGATCCCCTCGCAGTGCTGGACAAACACCGCTCGCGGGTGTGGCATGTCCATTTCAAGGATTGCGATCAAGCCGTGGCCGCTCGCGCCCGGCGAGAAGGCCTCGGATATTTGGCGGCGGTTCGCGCGCAGCTCTTTTGTGAATTGGGCGCCGGCGAGGTGGACTTCGCGGCCGTGGTCAAGAAACTGCGGGAGACCGATTACAACGGGTGGATCGTCGTCGAACAGGACGTCTTTCCCGGCTACGGGACGCCAGCCGAGAGCGCCCGCCGGAGCCGCGAGTATTTGCGGCACCTGGGACTGTAATTACGCGAGCATCGGGACTGCAACAAGATCGCCACGAAGGCACGAAGGGCACGAAGGCAGAATAGTCTCGCGCGGCGAAGCCGCGCTTGAGTAAGACCGGCGCGCGCCAACATACCGCGCCATTTCAGGCGGCATGTCGACATGCGCGGGTCTTCACACGACGGTTGGCCGCCCTGTGAAAAGCGTATGGCGGCTAACCGAGACGAATTGGAGTTCACGAGAAAATGCACTCGCTATGTGTATCAACACGCAGCGAGAGCAAATGCCTCACACTTGACCATATCTTCTCCGTGTCTTCTTCGTGTCCTTCGTGCCTTCGTGGCGATCTTTTTGGTGGGGCGGTATGATGCGCCCGATGGCGACTGGCACCACCTGGAAGAGCCCGCTGCACCAGATGACGCAGACGACGAGCACGTGTCTGTGGAACGATTCGGCGGACGTCGACGAGCTTCGCTGGGCGATGGAGCACGGCGCGGTCGGCGCGACGTGCAACCCGGTGATCGCGCCACACGGTCTTGAAGTCGCGCCTCGCGGAATGGCGTCCGCGCATCGCGGCACTCGCGCACGCGATGCCCTCGGCAACCGAAGACGAGATCGCGTGGGCAGCGGTCGAGCAGCTGTCTGTCGACGCGGCGGCGCTGTTGATGCCCGCCTTCGCGCGCGCACAACGGCAGAAATGGGCGACTCTCGATCCAGACCGACCCGCGGCTCTATCGCAACGCTGACGCTATTGTCGCGCCAGGCGCAGCGGTTCGATCGACTCGCGCCAAACATGATCGTGAAGATCCCGGCGACCACAGCCGGCATCGCGGCGATCGAAGAAGCGACGGCTTCGAGGCATCAGCATCAACGCGACCGTTTGCTTTACGCTGCCGCAGTGCGTAGCGGTGGCAGAAGCCGTGGAGCGCGGCCTGAGCCGCCGCGAGACTGACGGTCACGAGCATCGCGAGCATGGGACCGGTGTGCACGATCATGGTCGGACGCCTCGACGACTGGCTCAAATTCGTGATGGAGCGCGACGGTATCTGCACCGACCCAGGTCACCTCGAATGGGCGGGCGTCGCGGTGTTCAAGAAGACCTACAGGCTCTTCCGCGAACGCGGCTATCGTCTGCGGCTGCTGTCGGCGGCATTCCGCAATCACATGCACTGGAGCGAGTTGATCGGCGGGGACGTGGTGATCTCGCCACCGTCGGCATGGCAGAAACGTTTGGCCGCCAGTGAGATCGAGGTCGGCGCCGCGCATCGACACACCCGTCGGCGCGCCAATGGTCGACGACCTCCATCGCCGCTTCCATGATTTCCGGCGCGCCTACGACGAGGGCGCGCTCGCTATCGCCGAGTTCGACGAGTTCGCGCCTACACGCCGGACCCTGCGCCAGTTTCTCGCCGCCTGTGCCGATCTGGGGCAGCTCGTTCGCGACATCCTGCTGCCAAATCCGAGACGCCCGATGATTCGACTCACGATGGCGCAGGCGCTCATCCGTTTCTTGTGTGCGCAGAGCACCGAGCGCGACGGCCGACGCCAGCCGTTCTTTGCCGGCGTCTTCGGCATCTTCGGTCACGGCAACGTCGCCGGTGTCGGCCAGGCGCTCGATCAGATGCGCGACCGCATGCGCTACTACCAGTGCCGCAACGAGCAGGCGATGGTGCATACGGCGGCGGCCTTCGCCAAAATGTCCAATCGGCTCCGCACACTTCGCCTGCACCTCGTCTATCGGGCCAGGCGCCACGAATATGGTCACCGGCGCGGCTGGCGCGACGATCAACCGACTGCCGGTGTTGCTCCTGCCGGGCGATATCTTCGCCAACCGTAGCCCGGCGCCGGTCCTCCAGCAGCTCGAATCGAGTCAGACGCAGGACATCTCGGTGAACGACTGCTTTCGGCCTGTGTCGCGTTACTGGGATCGCATTTACCGCCCCGAACAGCTACTCGACCGCGCTGCCCGAGGCCATGCGCGTCCTGACCTCACCCGCGGAGACTGGCGCGGTCACGCTGTGCCTGCCGCAGGATACCCAGACCGAAGCGTTCGACTACCCCGCGGCGTTCTTCGAGGAGCGCACGTGGCACGTTCCGCGCGCCGCGCGGGGATGCCGAGGCGATGGCTCGCGCGGCCGCAGGCCATTCGCGGCAGTCGCGCGCCCGCTCATCATCGCCGGCGGCGGCGTGCTGTACAGCGAAGCCTCCGAAGCGCTGCGGCAGTTTGCCGAGGCCACGGGCATCGGTGTCGCGGAAACGCAGGCGGGGAAAGGCGCGCTTGGCGTGGGATCACCCGCTCGCGCTCGGCGCCATCGGCGTGACCGGCAGTCTCGCCGCCAACCAGCTGCGCGCGCGACGCGGATCTCGTCATCGCCATCGGCACGCGGCTGAGCGACTTCACCACGATGTCGAAGACGGCGTTTCAGAATCCGGACGTGCACTTCGTCGCCATCAACGTGTGCCGAGCTGGATGCCTTCAAGCACGCGCGCCATGCCCGTTGTCGCCGACGCGCGGGCCGCGCTCGTGGAGCTCGACTGCGATGCTGCGCGGGTATCGACGACGCGTAGGCTATCGCGAGACGCTGCAGGCGCGTGCCGCTGCATGGCACGAGGAGGTGGATCGGCTGTCTCCGAGCGTGCGCACGGTCGCCGTTTGCGCAGAGCGAGGTCATCGGCATCGTCAACGCCGCTGCGCGCGCCGACGGACGTCGTCGTCGGCGCCGCCGGAAGTCTTCCCGGCGATCTGCACAAGCTGTGGCGCGCGCGGGAGCCAAACACGCTATCACCTCGAATATGGCTACTCCTGCATGGGATATGAGATCGCCGGCGGCCTCGGCGTGAAGATGGCCGATCCGTCGCGCGACGTGTTCGTGATGGTTGGCGATGGGTCGTATCTGATGATGGCTCAGGAGATTGTCACGTCCGTGCAGGAGGGCTACAAGCTGATCGTGTTGCTGCTCGACAGTCGGCGGCTACGCGAGCATCGGCGGGCTCTCGCGGTCGATAGGATCGGGCGGCTTCGGCACCGAATACCCGGCGCTGCCCGTTGATCTCGCCGCGAGCGCGGCATCACTCGGGGCTATCGTGCACCGGCCGACGACCCGGAGCGCGGTCGTCGCGGCGATCGATGCCGCCCGCACCGGCGAGCGAACGACGGTCATTTATCTGCGGGTCGACGCAGAAAAAGGCGTCCCTGGATACGACGGCTGGTGGGACGTGCCGGTTGCGGCCGTGTCGGAGCAACCGGACGTGCAGCAGGCGCGCAAGCGCTGGGAGCAGGCGCGCGCTAGGAAGCTGCGCCTCTGAGTTTGTCGATTTTTCGCTCGCGCTCCTCCGTCAGGCGTTGCAAATCGCGGCGGTGGCCATCTTCCAGTTTCATTCGCTCTTCCGGGTCCCGCGTGGTCGCCAGCTTGGACTTGAAGAGAATGTCTTCCTGCGCGACTTTTGCCGCGTAGACCTGTCGAACCTCCGCAATTTCGGCCTTTTGATCGGCGGTCAGCGTTTTTGCGACGACGCCCTCTTCAACGTCTTTGTGCCGAAGCCGTTCCATCGCCAACTCCAACGCGCTCTTCGGGGCTTCATCCGACATGTTTACTCCCTGCACGCTTAGTCCGCGGCATCCCGACCTTTAGGCTTGCCGCATACTGAATTGTGGCAGAAGACAGCCTCTACGCGCGCATCGGTGAAGACGGCTTCACCCGCCTGGTTCGTGCGTTCTATGCGCAGGTACCCGCGGACGACATCCTCGGCGCCATGTATCCCAAGGACGACCTCGGCGGGGCGGAGGCGCGCCTCCGCGATTTTCTCATCGGTCGCTTTGGCGGTCCCCAGCGCTACATCGAGCAACGCGGACATCCGCGGCTGCGCATGCGACACATGCCTTTTTTCATCGACAAATCGGCCCGCGATCGATGGGTTGCGTTAATGGATCGGGCCTTGACCGAGGCGGCCCTCGCCCCCGATGCGACGGCCGAGTTGCGCGAGTTCCTGCATGAGACGGCGACCTTCATGATCAATCGGCAGTGATGTGGTCGCCCCTGTCGCTCCACGGCTGCGCTGGTTGACCGACGCGGAGTAGGGCCTTTCCAGAAATGGGCAGCGTGGCCGCGTCGCGGCCGGAAAGACCCCTGACGTCGCAGCGAATTGACGGCACCGCCCTTGCTCTTATCAAAGGCGGAGACGGAAATGTCCAATCGACGACGGCAGGCGCTGATCACCGTGGCGTGGGGACTGCTAATCACACTCTGTCTCGCCACCGGCCTGGCCATCCATCGGCTGTGGACGTTCCGCGCTGAGATCGAAACGCTCGCCAATCGGCTCTCCCTCAACGTCGGACCGGAATCGACGCTGTTATACGACAGCAACAACAATCTGATCTCGGCGCTGTTCGAACAACACCGCATTGCCGTGCGGCTCGAAGAGATGTCGCCGCACCTGATTCGCGCTGTGCTCGTCACAGAAGACCGGCGCTTCTTCGATCACGACGGAGTCGACCTGCGCCGGATCGTTGCCGCCTTCATCGTCAATCAGCGGGCCGGCCAAATCGTCGAGGGCGGCAGCACGATCACGCAGCAACTGGTGCGGTCGATTCTGCTCGACAACGATCGAAACTACACACGCAAGTTCAAGGAAGCGGTTCTCGCCCGACGGCTCGAAGAGAAGTACGCCAAGCGTGCCATCCTCGAAGCCTATTTGAACCGCGTGTACTTCGGAGACGGCTACTACGGCGTTGAGGCCGCGTCGATTGGCTACTTTGGCAAGCCGGTCGGCAAGTTGGACGTGGCCGAGGCGGCGACGCTTGCGGGACTCATCAAAGGGCCGTCAGTTTACGCACCCACGAAGGACCCCAACGCGAGTAAGAAACGCCGCAACATCGTGCTCGCGCTCATGCACGCACGACGGCATGCTGAGCGCCGCGGAGTACCAGGCCGCCAGCACGGTGCCGGTCAACGCCTTGCTTTCGCAGCACGAGCCCACCGGCGTGGCCGACCCACGTCACGCGCAGGGCGCCGAATATTTCCGGGAAGCGGTTTCCCGCGAGCTGGTGCAGAAATTTGGCTTCGAGGCGGTCTACACCGGCGGACTTCGCGTCTACACGACGCTCGATCGCGATCTGCAGACCGTTGCCGAAGAGGTGATAGCGACCCGCCTTCGTGGACTCGCACGTAGCGGCGGCGAGCCGCTGCAGGGCGCGCTCGTCGCCATCGATCCGCAGACGGGATTCGTCAAGGCCGTGGTCGGGTGGACGCAATTTCCAGGAGAGCTCCTATAACCGCGCCATCGACGCGCGCCGGCAACCCGGCTCGGCGTTCAAGCCCTTCATCTATGCCGTCGCGCTCGAATCCGGCTTCTCGCCCGGCTCCGCGCTGACTGGTTTGGATCAACCGATTGCGACGCGCCAGGGACCATGGCTGCCAAACGGCGACCATGAGGTCGAGTCGACGACGCTTCGCACCGGCCTCGCGCTGTCGAGCAATCGTGCCGCGGCACATCTGCTCCAGCAAGTCGGCATTCACCGGACACTCGACATGGTGCAGCGCTTTGGAATCCACTCGCCCATGCCGGCTGTTCCCGCGCTTGCGTTGGGGACCGGCGAGGTGTCGCTGCTCGAACTCACCTCCGCCTACGGCGTCTTCGCCAACCGCGGACGCTGGCGCGCACCGACGATGATTCGGCGCGTCGTCGATCGCAATGGGCGGGAGATCTATGCCGCTCCCAATAGCGAGCGACCGGTGATCTCGGAAGCCACCGCTTACATGATGTCCAGCATGATGTCCGACGTGCTGAGGTACGGCACCGGGGCCTCGGCTCGCTCCGCCGGATTCAAGCTGCAGGCCGCGGGCAAAACAGGGACATCGCAGGACTACAGTGACGCGTGGTTTGTGGGGTTCACACCCAAGATCGTGACCGGCGTCTGGTTCGGCTTCGATCAACCCCGTCCGATCATGCGCCGGGGATTTGCGAGCGTCGTCGCCTTGCCTGCGTGGGCGCGCTTCATGACCGCAGCCATGCACGGCGAGCGCGACCAATGGCTCGACATGCCGGGATCGCTCGTGAAGGTGAAGATCTGTCGCATCAGCGGCATGATCGCCACCGATGTGTGTCGCCTGCCGGTATTCGAAACCGCGGCCTACGACCCCGACCATCCAGAACTCATGGCGATGGGCGGGACGATGCGTGCCGGTAGCGTTTACGATGACGTGATGCCGGCCGATCGCGTGCCCCTGCCATGCTCGCTGCTGCATGGCGCGCCGGCGAACGATACGCTGCCGGCGCCGTACTACGATTCACCGCACACCGGGCCGACGTTCCGGCAGGCAGCAGGGACGCAATTTGAAGTACCGGAAGTCGTCCATGCGGCGCAATCGATGCCGATCAGTGCCTCGCGTCCGCCGGTGGCCACGCCGCCTGCGTTCATGACCGAGCGTTCCGAGCGAACGTTCACAACGATTCAAACACTCGACCGCTCCTTGGCGCCGAGGCCAGCCGTGGCCGGCGTCACGAATCCGGAGCCACAACTGTCACAACGACCGATCATCCCGGGCGCGCCTCCTACGAACGCACCGCTGCCAGCGCCGACGTCCGATGGCGTCGTGCCCGGATCCACAATTGATCGGGCGCTCCCTGCGGCGCCCGGTGCCCGACGTCCGTCGCAACAATAATCATGGAATTACAACTTCAGGAACCAACGCCGCCGTCACCGACGGACTCGCCATCGATTCTGCCCGACGCTCCGGTGGAGGAACCGCCCAAGCCCGAGACGCCGGTGCACGACCCCATCATTGATAGCGACGTCCCGACGAAGGAGCCACCTACTGGACCTGATGACGTCGAGCCGCGCATCGATGATCCGCGGGTCCCGGGGCAACCAAGCAGAAAACAAGTGTGATCGCGGACGTCATCGCGCCACCTCGCGCGCGGCTGCCGATGTGCGAACTCTGCGCGTTGGCGTGGCTTTAGCACGCGATCACGCGCCTTCGTGGTACGATCCGGCCTCCCGCGCGCCCGCGCTCGTTACCGGTGCATGCGGCCAGGAGGCGAGTAGTGAAGCGTTTTGCGGTGTTGGTTGCCCTCGGCGCCGGGTTGATGCTTGCGCCCGCGACCGCGGCGCCGCCGCCAGGCAGCAGGCTCGTGCTCCTGATTGCCGTCGATCAATTCCGCTACGACTACCTGACGCGATTCCGTGCGGAGTACAAAGAGGGGTTCGCCCGCCTGCTCACGCAAGGCGCGGTCTTTTCCGACGCCAATCTCGAGCATTACCCTACGGTCACCGCAATCGGCCACGCGACGATGCTTTCGGGCGCGACGCCAGCCGTCAGCGGCATCATCGGCAACGACTGGTTCGATCGCGAAAGCGGGCGAACGGTCACCAGCGTCTCGGACGAACGCGTCAAGCCGCTGGGTGCCGCGACGGGCGAGCCGGCATCGCCGCACCGGTTGCTCGTCACGACCATCGGCGACGAGATCAAACTGGCGTCGCAGGCCGCAAAGGGATCGCGTGAGGCGCCGCGCGTTTTCGGTATCTCGCTGAAAGATCGCAGCGCGATCCTCCCGCCGGGCCGCGGTGCAGACGGCGCCTATTGGTTCGACACCAGGTCCGGCGCCTTTGTGTCGAGCACGTATTACGGTCCCGCCGCCCCCGCCTGGCTGGAGGAGTTCAACAACCGGCACCTCGCCGATTCGTACGCCGGTCAGCCATGGAAGCTGTTGCAGGCACCGGGGCCGGGAACCATTCTGCCTGCAGAACCTGGTCCACCGCTTTACAACGCGTTGATGGGCAACCCCTTGGGCAACGAGCTGCTTCTGGCCCTGAGCGACCTCGTCCTCACTCGGGAACAACTCGGTCAACGTGGAGCGACCGACCTGCTGTCCATCAGCTTCTCGTCAAATGATGGCGTCGGACATACGTTTGGTCCGGAGTCAGCGGAAGTGCGCGACATCTCGGTGAAGACCGATGCGGTGATAGGGAGACTTCTCAGCCGCGTCGACAAACTGGTTGGCCTTCAGCAGACGATTGTCGCGTTCACAACCGATCACGGCGTCGCGCCTGTTCCGGAAGCGCTGGTCGAGCGCCGCATGCCCGCCGGCCGGATGCAGAACCCGGTTCTGTTCGATGCGATCCAACAGGGGCTCGAACGTCGCTACGGACAGGGCAAATGGCTGATGGCGACCGCCGGCTCGTCACCGTACCTGAATCACGAGTTGATGCGAAACATGAATGCTGCGGATGTGCGGCTCACCGCCGCCGAAGCGGCGCGCACGGTGCCACACGTGGCCCGCGTGTACACACGCGATCAACTCCTCCGGGGCGAAGTTGGCACCGATCGAATCGACCAACGCGTGCTGCGCGGCTTCAACGCGAGCCGCTCGGGGGATCTGGAGATTGTGCTGGAGCCCTACTGGATCCGTGGCACCAACCGCGCAACGCATGGGTCGCCGTACAACTACGACGCGCACATTCCTCTCGTGTTGATGGGTCCAGGTATCAAAGCCGGCGCCTACAATCAACGCGTCGCGTTGAACGATCTCGCGCCCACGCTCGCCACGTTGCTGAAGGTTGAAATACCCGGCGGGTCTTCAGGTCGTGTTCTCACCGAGGCGTTGCAGCCCGAGCCGATCTCAACGCGTACCGAGCAGTGAGCCTATCGCCTCGCCACCGGGCGGACGCGTTCTGCGCACGGTATGGCCTCGAGCTTCCCATTCTGCTTGGCCCGATGGCTGGCGCCTGTCCCGTCGAACTTTCAATTGCCGTCGCCAACGCCGGCGGCATGGGTGCGATGGGCGCGCTTCCCACGCCGGCGGCGGGAATCCGCGAATGGGTAAGCGAGTTCCGCGCGAGGTCTAACGGCGCGTTTCAGCTCAACACCTGGATCAGGGATCCGGCGCCGCGACGAGATGCCGACGCCGAAGCACGGATGAGGGCATTTCTCGCAAAGTGGGGCCCCGACGTGCCTGCATCAGCAGGCGACCTGGCACTCCCGGACTTCACCAGGCAGTGCGAAGCGTTCCTGGAATGCGCGCCCACAGCGGTGTCGTCGATCATGGGCCTCTACGAGGCAGCATTCGTTGACCGTTTCAAGCAGCGAGGTATTGCCTGGTTCGCTACCGTGACCACGCTCGCAGAGGCGAAGCAAGCGCACGCCGCGGGCGCCGACGCGGTGATCGCGCAGGGGTTCGAGGCCGGCGGCCACCGCGGATCCTTCAATCAGGCTGATGCCGAACGCCAGGCGATCGGCCTTTTCGCGCTGCTGCCGCGTCTCGCAGACCACCTCCCGATCCCGATCATCGCCGCTGGTGGTATCGCAGATGGTCGCGGAGTCGCCGCAGCGCTGACGCTCGGGGCGAGCGCGGCCATGATGGGAACGGCGTTTCTGCGATCGCACGAAGCGCAAACCCACCCTGCCTGGGCCGGCGCGCTCGACATGCTGGAACCACAAGACACGATCCCGACGCGAGCGTTGACGGGACGTTTGGCGCGCGCCATCGCCACCGACTTTGTCACGGCCGCAACCTCGTCGGACGCGCCCGCTCCAGCGCCATATCCGGTGCAGCGCGGTTTGACGGCGAAGATGCGTGAGGCTGGCGCCGCGGCGGGTGACTACCACCGGATGCAGGTGTGGGCCGGTCAATCAGCGGCGATGGCCAAGGCGATGCCTGCGGGCGATCTGCTCCGCGCTATCTGGGACGATGCGCGGATGTTTCTCGAACCCCGCCGATAATCCGCGATCGCGTCGCCGCCTCTCCCGTTGCAACCGCATGACCGACGCGCATTGCACCCATCCTCCGAGCGCACGCCGCACGCTCCACGCTATAGTTAAGTGTTTATCTGGAGGCGGCCTTTCATGCAGGTTATACCCGTTACGGCCGTCCATCGCGGCTTCGGAGAGACGCTTCGCAAGGACACGTGGTGGAAGACGCCGCTGGTCGTCTTCATCGTCTTCGCGTCCTTCATCGTCTACGCCACGTGGGCGGCATTTCAAAACGCGCACTACGAATACGGTCCCTATCTCTCGCCCTTCTATGCACCCGTGCTGTGGGGCGACTCCGCTCACGCGTGGTTTGGTCCACAGCCCGCGTGGTGGCCGGCGCTGCTGCCGTTTTCACCAGCCCTCTTGATTCTTCCGTTCCCTGGACTGTTCCGGTTCACCTGTTATTACTATCGCGGCGCGTACTACAAGGCCTTCTGGGCCGACCCGCCGAACTGCTCCGTCGGTGAGCCGCGCAAAGGCTATCTCGGCGAGAACTCGTTCCCGCTGATTCTTCAAAACGTCCACCGCTATTTTTTCTATGTCGCGGTGATCTTCATCTTCCTGCTCTCCTACGACGTGTGGCTGGCCCTCTGGTTCCCGAATCCGGCGACGGGCCAACCTGAGTTCGGCGTTGGCGTCGGTACCATCGTCCTGTTGATCAACGTCATCCTGCTCGCGAGCTATACGTTCGGGTGTCACTCTGGACGGCACATCTTCGGCGGACGCGTGGACGAGATGTCGAAGAAGCCGATCCTGAACGCGTGCTACGACTGCGCCAGCGGCCTCAACAAGCGGCACATGCAGTTTGCCTGGACGAGCCTGTTTGCGGTCGCGTTTGCCGATATTTACGTGCGGCTCTGCTCGATGGGGATCTGGTCCGACTGGAGGATTCTCTGATGGCGGCGCACGCGTCCTACACCTACGACGTGCTCGTCATCGGGGCGGGTGGCGCTGGACTGCGGGCCGCGATCGAAGCCGCCAACGCCGGCGTCAGCGTTGGTCTGATCTGCAAGTCGCTCCTCGGCAAGGCCCACACGGTGATGGCCGAAGGCGGCATGGCCGCGGCCATGGGGCACAACGACGATCGCGACAACTGGAAGGTGCACTTCGCCGACACCATGCGTGGCGGCCAGTACGTCAATAACTGGCGCATGGCGGAAATTCACGCGAAAGAAGCGCCGGATCGCGTCCGCGAGCTGGAAGCCTGGGGAGCAGTGTTCGATCGCACGCCGGATGGCCGCATCAACCAGCGCAACTTCGGCGGTCACCGCTATCCGCGGCTGGCCCATGTCGGCGATCGTACCGGGCTCGAACTGATTCGAACGTTGCAGGATCACACGGTGTATCTCGGTGTGACGGTGCACATGGAGCACACCGTCATCACCCTGCTGATGGACAGCGGCCGCGCGTCCGGTGTGCTTGCCTACGATCGCGAACGCGGTCGCTTCCACGTCTTCACTGCCAAGGCGGTGATCATGGCGACCGGAGGGGTCGGTCGCGCCTACAAAATCACGAGCAACAGTTGGGAAGGTACCGGGGACGGTCACGCCCTGGCGTATCGCGCCGGGGCGGAACTGATCGACATGGAATTCATCCAGTTCCATCCGACCGGGATGGTGTGGCCGCCGAGCGTCAAGGGCATCCTCGTCACTGAGGGCGTCCGCGGTGAGGGTGGCGTGCTCAAAAACAGCCAGGGCCGCCGCTTCATGTTCGACGACATCCCGGACAACTACAAACCGCAAACCGCAGCCGACGCCGAGGAGGGCTGGCGCTACACGCAGGGGGACAAGAGCGCGCGGCGTCCGCCGGAGCTCCTGACGCGCGATCACGTCGCCCGCGCCATCGTCCGCGAGGTCAAGGCGGGTCGCGGGAGTCCGCACGGCGGGGTCTTTCTCGACATCGCGTGGATCAAGGAGAAGATGCCGAAAGCCGCTGAGCATATTCAGCGAAAGCTCCCGAGCATGTACCACCAGTTCAAAGAACTGGCCGACCTCGACATCACGACCACACCCATGGAGATCGGGCCGACGACTCACTACATCATGGGTGGCATTCGAGTCGATGCGGATTCACAGATGTCGACCATCCCCGGGCTTTTCGCCGCGGGCGAGTGTGCGTCGGGCATCAACGGCGCCAATCGGCTCGGCGGCAACTCACTCTCCGACCTCATCGTGTTCGGCAAACTCGCCGGTGAATACGCCGCGGAGTTTGCGAAGAAGCAGGGCGCCGTCAAGGTGGACGATGCTGCCGTCGAGCGCGCAACCAAGGAATCGCTGGCGCCGTTCGAGCGGGGGACCGGCGGCGAAAATCCGTACAAGGTGCAGGAGGACCTGCAGGAAACGATGCAGAGTCTCGTGGGCATCGTCCGGCAGGAGAGCGAGATGAAGGAAGCGCTCGCGCGGCTTCAGAAATACAACGAACGTGCGGCGCGGGTGGGTGTCTCGGGTCACCGCGAGTACAACAGCGGGTGGCACACGGCGGTGGATCTGCGGAACCTGCTCGACGTGTCCGAAGCGATTACGCTCTCGGCGATTGAGCGCAGGGAAAGCCGGGGCGGCCACTTCCGCGACGACTACCCTGACAAGACGCCGGAGTTCGGCAGCGTCAACGTCATGGTTAAACGCGGCGCCGCTGGCATCCAGATCTCACGCGTGCCGATTCCGGAAATTCCGCCTGAGCTGAAGCAAGTGATCGAGGAGCAGAAGCAGTAATAGTTACCGTCGACAGTCGACCGTCGACTGTCGACAGGACGGATTCATATATATGGACGCGAGCTTTCGGATATGGCGCAGCGAACCGTTCGGGGGCGGCGAGTTCCGCGACTACCGGACACCGGTCGAAGAGGGCATGGTGGTCCTCGACGCCGTGCACCGGATCCAAGCGGACCAGGCGCCGGATCTCGCGGTCCGGTGGAACTGCAAGGCGGGCAAGTGCGGGTCGTGCTCCGCGGAAATCAACGGCATGCCGAAGTTGATGTGCATGACGCGGTTGAGCACCCTCGATTTGGACGAGCCGGTCACGGTCGAACCGATGCGCACGTTCCCGCTGGTCAAGGATCTGGTCACCGACGTGTCGTGGAACTTTCGGGTCAAGAAGACGATTCAGAAGTTCAAGCCGCGGCCGGCCGACTCCGCCGACGGTACCTGGCGGATGTTCCAGAAGGACGTCGATCGCATCCAGGAACATCGCAAGTGCATCGAGTGTTTCCTCTGTCAGGACGTCTGCCACGTGCTCCGCGATCACTCGAAGCACGAGGACTTCATCGGCCCGCGCTTCTTCGTGTACGTAGCGCAGCTCGAGATGAACCCGCTCGACACCGGCGACCGAATCGCCGACCTCAAGGACACACACAACATCGGCTACTGCAACATCACCAAGTGCTGCACGAACGTCTGCCCTGAGCACATCAAGATCACGGATAACGCGATCATCCCGCTCAAGGAGCGTGTCGTCGATCGCTTCTATGACCCGGTGACCCGGTTGCTGCGCATGTTCCGTTAGCTGTCGACTGTCGACTGTCGACCGTCGACCGTCGACCGTTCAGCCGCGGCTCTCAGCACCGACTCTTGAGATCGCCGAAGATCCGCTTGGCCAGCGGCTGGAACCGCTGCATCGACGGCTTGTTGAGGATCGCGGCCAACCTGTCTTTGCGGCGGCGCTGCCGCAGACCCCTGCGCAGCATCGCAATCAGCGCGCGGTCGGCCGAATGCTCCTGTGCGAACAGCAGATTTTCCTCGGCGAGCAGGCGATCGTCTGCGGCAATAGCTGCTTCCCAATGATCCATCGCTTTGTCGGGGAAGGTGTGTGCCAGGTCCCAAAGCCCGAGCACGCGAAGGGGCACCGCCGTTCGAATGCACTTGTAGCACTTGCCGCAGTTAAATGCTCCCCCAGAGTTCTTGACGCAGACACGCAAGTAGCGGAGGACCAAGTCGCGATTCCACGCAACGATGCGTGCAATTTTCGTTGGCCGTGACACCTCGGATCCGTCGTGGACAATCTGCAGGCGTTCGGTCGAGAACATCTCGTCCACAAGCGGCGTGCTGCCGTAAGGGAGCAGATGATTGTAGGCAAACGACGAGGGAATGCAGATGTATTCAAAGCCATTCGACAGTCCCAAGGCAATCGCCGCGAGAGCACTGCCGTTGTAGTGGCGGCCCCAGGCAAGGTGCGGACCTTGCAGGTCCGTTCGCACGTTGGTTTCTCCGACGATGGTCTCGACACCGGCGGCCGCCGCGACGTCCCTGATCAAACGCTCCGTCTCGTTCACCCCTTTGGTCCACTCCAACCTTCTTTCCACCCCTCGGATGTAGAGGAGGTGCGTGAGTGAGATCGCAGAGGAGCCGAAACCCGCCCGATGCTTGAGCAGCGTGTAGAAGGAATCAACGCCGGCCGAAAAGAAGGTCGCCGCGCGCGGCGCGAGCGATTCGGATGCGAACGAGGTCGCGGTGGTCTCGATCGGGATAGGAGCGCACTCGGGCCACCATGCGTGGAAGATGTCGCGGATGCGAGGCAGGTTGAAGCAGAACCGCCGCGACATCCCCGGCATGACCGTCAGCGGCTCACCCGTTCGCATCGCGGGCAACAGCAGCGCCGCCGCCAGCGACTCCGCCGACGGGTGCACGTATTCACGATCACTGACTTCGTAGTCGAAATAGACATCGAGCGACTCTCGGCTGAGGTCGCGCTCGACGCGCGCCGCCAATCGGACCCCGTCGCCGTACGAATTCACCGTCACTTCGGAAACTCGCACCACACCTCACATGTGACCAGGCAATCCGCTGATCTTCCCGCGCGAGGGTCGCACCAGCTCCACACCGGTGGGGAATGAGCCGGTAATAGGAGTCGCATTATGGCAGCTATCGCGCAGCAGTGTTCCCCGCAATGCCACATAGCGCCGGCTCTCGGCTTTCGGCTGTCCCAGCGTTAAACTGTCGACCGTCGACGATCCATTTGTGAATCACGCGGGTGCAGATCGCGTTCTAAGATGTAGCATCTGAGGCGACCCGCGCCGGGTCTGCAATCTCGAGGAGATCTCAATGCTGCATTTCGCCACCCAAGCCCCGCGCCGCCTCGCGCTATGCGCGGTCACGGTCATCGCACTGACCGCCGCGCCTTCGCTCAAGGCCCAGAAACCAGATCAGGTACCCGCCCCCAACTACGACCTCGCGGCGCAGTGGACTTCCCAAAAAATCGGCAAGCTCGTGTTCGATACCACCGTTACGCCCCGGTGGCTCGAAAAAAGCGACCGCTTCTGGTACGCCTTCCGGACCCGTGAAGGGCGGCGCTTCTACCTCGTGGATCCGTTGAAGAAGTCCAAGGCGCCGCTGTTCGACCACGCGAAGATGGCCGCGAACCTGACCACCATGACGCGGATTCCGTACGACGCGCAGCACCTGCCATTTTCGTCGGTGCGCTTCGTCAAGAACGATACGGCCTTCGAGTTCGACGTGCAGGTTCCGGCCGACGCCACGGTTACGCGCCCCGCAAGACCGATCACCACCGAGCAGGCGAGTCGCGGCCAGCAGGGCGATCAACCGGCCATGGAAGAGCTGCTGGAGCAGCAACAGCAGCAACAGCAACGCGCCGGCGCCGCCGCCGAACCGCCGAAGCGGCGCAATCGAACGCTGCATTTCGAGTACGACCTCGCCACGGCCCGCCTCACGCTCCTTGACGACAACAAGGAGGATCCCCGCGCGCCGCGCTGGGTGGCGATGTCGCCCGACGGCAAGACCATCGTGTTCGCGCGCAAGAACAACCTCTTCATGATGGATGCCGACAACTACGCCAAGGCGATCAAGAAGGCGGACGACACCACCATCGTCGAAACGCAGCTGACCACCGACGGCGAGGAAAACTACAGTTACGGCCGTACGGAACGCGAGATTCTAAACCAGCGCGAACAGGAGCAACAGCAGCGGCTGGATAACACTGAAAATGATCAGCAGCAGGAGACGGATCGCGACGACTTCACCGACGCGAGCGGACGCATGCCGGCCATCAACCTGGTCTGGTCACCCGACTCCAACAAGTTCGCGCTCGTGCGGCGCGACACGCGTAAGTTGAAGGACCTCTGGGTGATCAATGCGCTCGCCACGCCGCGGCCGACGCTCGAGAGCTATCGCTATGCCATGCCCGGCGAGGAAAACGCCCCGCAGTCGGAACTTCACGTGTTCGACCGCACGAACCGGCAACGCGTGACTGTGAAAGCCGATCTCTTCAAGGACCAGACCCTCTCGATTGCGGCGAGGCCGCAGCCCAACAATATTCAGCGCGATCCACGGCGGCCCGTTGCCGTCGAGTGGCTCAGCGATTCTCCAGGGAAGCTGTATTTCTATCGTGTGAGCCGCGACCAGCGCCGACTGGATGTGGGCGTGGCGGATACAGCGACGGGAGCGAGCCGGACGCTGATCGAGGAGCGCCTCAATACCTACGTGGAGTCGAGGCCCCTGCGACTGGCTGGTAAAGGGACGGAGCTGATTTTCTGGTCCGAACGCGACGGATGGGGCCACTACTATCTTTATGACGCCGAGAGCGGGGCGCTGAAGAATCGCATCACCGAAGGTGAATTCGTCGCCACCGCGATCGAAGGGATCGACGACACGGCCCGAGTGGTGTATCTCTCAGCCGGCGGGCGCGAAAAGGGTGAGGACCCCTATTACACGCATCTCTACCGGGTCGGCCTGGACGGCCTCGGTCTCAAGCTGCTCAATCCCGGCGACGCGACGCACGCGGTGTCGGTCACCGAATCGGCCAAGTACTTCGTCGACAACGCGTCTCGTGTCAACGGCTCACCGGAGTCGGTGCTCTACGACACGTTGGGAAACAGCCTCCTGAAGATCGAAACGCCCGATCTCACGCCGCTCACCGAAATCGGCTTCAAGTTCCCGGAGCCGTTCCACGTCAAGGCCGACGACGGCATTACGGATCTCTACGGCGTCATGTACAAGCCGTTCGACTTCGATCCGTCGCGGAAGTATCCAATCATCGCCTACGTCTACCCGGGTCCGCAGACCGAAAGCGTGACCAAGGTCTTCAATCCGCGGAGCTCGAGCGTCAACCTGGCGCAGTTCGGATTCATCGTAATTGAAGTAGGAAACCGCGGTGGCCATCCGCAGCGGTCGAAGTGGTATCACAATTACGGGTACGGCAACCTGCGCGACTACGGACTCGCCGACAAGAAGGCGACCATCGAGCAGCTCGCCAAGCGCCACTCCTTCGTCGACATCAATCGCGTCGGCATCTGGGGACACTCGGGCGGGGGATTCATGTCGGCCGCCGCCATCCTCGTGTATCCGGACTTCTTCAAAGTCGCGTGGTCGGAATCCGGCAACCACGAGAACAACATCTACAACAACACGTGGAGCGAGAAAAACCACGGTCTCAAGGAAATTGAGAAGGACGGCCAGGTGACCTTCGAGTTCGACATCGCGAAGAACTCCGAGCTGGCGAAGAACCTGAAGGGCAACCTGATGCTCATCACGGGCGATATCGATAACAACGTGCATCCGGCCAACACTTACCGGCTGGCTGACGCGCTCATCAAGGCCAACAAGCGCTTCGACATGTTCGTGCTCCCAGGCGTGCGGCACTCGTTCCGGCCGGTCGCGGGTTACGTCGATTGGTTGCGCGGCGACTACTTCGCGCGGCACCTGCTCGGGCAAGCCTCCAGCAGCGTTGACATCGTCGAGCTCAATCGCGAGCGGGAGCAGACGGGCGAACGCGGCCACCGCAGTAAGGTATGACGCGCGCGGCGCGTGGCGTCGTGCAGGGAACAAAAGAAAGGCCGGCGTTTTGCGCCGGCCTTTCCATTTCATGTCGATGTTCGACCGATGTCGATGTCGCCCCTCTCGCGGGGGCCGTCCCAGGCTCAGTAGGTGATCCTGAATCCGAGCTGCACTGCCGCGGCTGATAGAACAAGTTCGTCGACGTCGACGGCTGCAGATATGTCTGCGAAAACAGGTTGGTTACGTGGTTGGTGAGGTTGCGTGTGTTCAGCACGTTGAAGCGTCGACCACGCCTTGGAACGACATGTTCTTGACCCTGAAGGTTTTTGACGCTCGCAGGTCGAGCTTGTAGTCACTCGTCGTGCGTTCGCTGTTGCGTGGGATCACCGCTCCTGTGCACGGGCAGTTGGCCGGGAGCTCGAGCCATCGGCCGTTATATCCCAGGCGGAACGGATCGCGATTGGTGCCGACATTGATCGGCCGCGGCGAACCGGCGAAGTAAATCGCAGCGACCTGCACGTCCCAAGGGAGCAGTAAGCACGACATTCCCGATGAACCGATGACGCTGATCGGACGCCGCGATAGGTGTAATCGTCGTCGATGTTGAAATAGTTGGTCGGCGTGCCGCCGCGGTTGCTCGCCGTGGTTGTCGAAGGTTTTCGACAACGTATAGCTGGCGCTGAACGTCAGCCTCGCGCTGCGGCCGTTGAAGCCGACCTGCAGCCCGTCGTATGCCGATCGGCCGTCGAGGTCGTCAGCGTGATGTTGCTTGTACGCCGGATAGGGACGGCCAAAGATGCGTCGGGATCCGCGGCAGATGCGTCGCCGGATCCTCGAAGTAGTTGATCTCGGCGTCATCGGCTCGTTGTAGCCCTTGGTGTGGATGTAGTCGATCTGCAGCGCGTAGCGCGTCCCGATCTGTTGCGCGAGGCCGACCGACACCTGATCGTTTACAGGTGTTTCATACCCGGTATCGAGCAAGGTCAGGTCGCCCGGCGCCGCCGTTGCCTTGAAATCCTCATACGTGCGACCGCCAAGCGGGTCGTTGAAGTCGGGATTGAGGATCGTCACGCTGATGAGCTGACCGAGAATCTGCCGGCGCTCATTGCTGGTCAGGTTCAGCATCACCTTGTCGTAGTAGCGGCCCACCCCGGCGCGGACCACGGTTCGGCCGTCGCCGCGAAGGTCGTAGGCAAAACCGACGCGCGGCGAGATGTTGTCGGTGTCCATGCGGACGCTCGCCCGGTTGGATCGGGCTCTGCAGATCCGTGTTCGTCGTGCCGGTCTCGAGGTCGTAACGAAGGCCGAGGTTCAACGTGAATTGCTGACTCAACGCCCAGTTGTCCTGAAAGAACAGCCCATAGGTCGGGTTCATGATGTTGTACGACGTGTCGCCGAGCGGGATTGCGTAGCGTGTGGGCTCGGATAGGTCGCCGGATTGTTGAAATCGGTCGGATCCTGGGTGAACGTGAACTCGCCGTACGCCGGGTCGGGGAACGCGCCCCAGAAATTCGGCCGGAAGAACTGGAAGCCCACTCTTCATGCTGTGCTCGCCGTGCCAGTCGGGCGCGGTGTAGGACAGCAAGTTCGTTCACCTGGATGTTCATCTCCTCCCACCACTGCGGCGAGTTGGTCGGCGAGCCGAGGAGCGGCTGACGGAAAGTCCAGCGGACGGTTGGGGAGTTGGGCTGGAGGCGGTTGTCGATAGCCGAGAACCCGGCGCGGACTTCGTTCACCAACCGCGAGCCGATCACCCACGTATGGCCGAGCGAGAGGTCGTTGTTCTTCGATGGCCGGCTGTTCCCGCCGGCACGGTGGTGCGTGCCATCGACGCCAGTGTTCAACTGCTCCCAGTTGTAAACCGAGAAGCGCGTCGAACAGCCGATGTGCGCCGTTGATCTGCATGTCCGCGCGCGCCGTCGTGTAATACCATGTCGTATCGGCCGGCACCGACCGTCGAACTGCGGAATACCCGTGTTGGGGCGGGCCGTTGCCGAGAGGTTCTGGTACTCGAAGCTCGCGAAGTAGAAGGCTTTGTTCCTGAGAATGGGGCCGCCGCTGTTGAGACCCGTCTGCGTCTGCTCGAACGGCGAGACCTGTCTGGTGAAGAAGTTCTCCGCGTCGCCGAAAGTTGTCGTTGCGGAAGTACCCGAAGCCGGCGCCGCGAAACTGTTGGTGCCGGATTTGGTGACGGCGTTGATCACGGCGCCGTTCACGCGGCCGTGTTCGGCGTCGAAGCGGTTGGTGAGCACCTGGAACTCGGCGATGTTTTCCTGGCTGTAGGCCGTATTCGAGCCGCCGCAGCACTGGTTCGTGATGTCGACGCCGTCGACCTGGTATTTCGCCATGTCGCTGCCGGAGGCACCCGCCTGGATTGCGCCCGGGTTGCCGCGCGCGCCCGGAACGAGTGCGACAAGATCGAGCCAGTTGCGGCCGTTGAGCGGGAGGCTTCTACCTGCTTCTGCGACACGTTCCCGGCAAGCTCCGACCGCTTGGTATCGACCAAGCGGCGCCTCGTTGACCACGGTGATGGTTTCCTGCACGGTGGCGAGTTGCAGGGAAAAATTCACGATCGCCGCCGTGCCGACGTTCAGGGTGATGCCTTCCTTCTGCACGCTCGCGAAGCCCACGAGATCGGCCTTGACGTTGTACACGCCGATGGGAAGCGCGGGCATCACATACGTGCCGGTTTCGGACGTTTGAATCGAGCGGGAGGTGCCGGTCGCGACGTGCGTCGCGGTAATCGTGACTCCTGGTACCGCGAGGCCGCTTTCGTCGACGATGGCACCGCGGAGTTCCGCCTGGCCGATCTGGGCCAGCGCGAATGTGGGGGACAGAGCTGAGAGCAAAAGAGTCAGAGCGAGGACGCCGAGGCTGCCGTTCATGCTACCTCCTCGCAGCTTCGGGGCTGCGACTTGTCATTCGTGCGAATCAGGGACCGAACCTAGCACAGTTGTGTTGGAGCGACAAGGGACAGTGACGACAATTCACAGCCGCGGGAAGAACAGTCACGGCAAGTGATGTATAGTCCGCCTCACGCAAGGACGGAACGGCGTCGCCAGTCACCACCAGGAGGCATTTCCATGCGCATCAGGACTCATTTCGGATTGCTGCTCATCGCGGCGACCGCCAGCGTCAGCACCATGGACGGGGCCGAAGCCGCTCGAGGAGTACAGGCCGGCGCTGCGGCAAGCAACTCGCGGCCAAGTGGTGCGCAAGGCGCCGCGCTCACGCTCGAGCTGCTGGCTGAGGACAACGCGAAATGGATCGGCACATCGCCCTCGCAAGTGCGGTGGTCCGAGGACAGCGCGTCGATTTACTTCCTGTGGAACCCAGAGGCAAAAGACGATCCCGAGCTCTACGTGATTCCACGAGAAGGCGGTACGCCGCAGCGCGTCGCCCGCGAGCAGTATCGCGCCATCCCGCCGCCCGATGCCGAGAAAAATCGGGACGCGACGATGAAAGTGTACGCCGCCTATGGAGACATCTTCGTCGTCACGACGCCGGGCCAGCAGGTTCGGCGGCTCACCAACACCGAGCCGGTCGAGCGCACGCCGCACTTCTCGTTCGACGGAAAGATGGTGACCTTCGAGCGCGACATGAACCTCTTTCAAGTCAGCCTGGACACGAGCGACGAACAGCAACTCACGAATTTCAAGACCGGGCCCAATCCCGAACAGAAGCCGAAGCAGACGGAGGCTCACAAGTATCTGGAAAAGCAGCAACAGGATTTGTTCGAATACTTGCGCGAGACCGAACGCCTCGAGCGTGAGCGGAAGGAGTTCGAGAAGGCGGAGCGAGGACCGCGCCCCGCGCCACATTACCTGAAGGAGACCGAACGCGTGTCAGACCTGCGGCTGTCGCCGGATGGCAAGTTCGTGACGTTCCTGCTGAGCGACCGTTCGGCTGCAGCCGACGCCAAGGTCGTCGAAATGCCGAACTACGTCACCAAGAGTGGGTTCACGGAGATGCGCAAGCTCTCGGGTGGTGGTGATACCGGCAGGGTCAAGGCAGGAGAGCCTGTTCTCAGCTATCGGCTGGGGGTCGTGACGCTCGCCGACGGACGTGTGTCCTGGGTGGACCATGGTCAAGGCGCACGCGCCGTGAACCTCAACCCGCCCGTTTGGTCCGAGGATGGACGGCGCGCCATGGCATGGGCCGCGTCGGTCGATCATAAAGACGCCTGGTTGTTGCTGCTCGATTTGCCAAACGTGACGTCGCGGGTGATTACACACGAGCGGGACGAAGCGTGGGTTCGCGGGTTCCGGACGGGCCGAATCGCCGACGGGGACGTGATGGAGTACGGGTGGATGCCGGATCAGAACGGCGTCTATTTCCTCTCCGAGCGCGACGGGTTCCACCACCTGTATGCTGTCGGCCTCGACGGCGGCCAGCCGCGTCAGCTCACCAGCGGCAAGTTCGAGTTGTCGGCGCTGCAGATGTCCAACGACAAGAAGACCTGGTACTTCACGTCGAACGAAGTGCATCCTGGCGAATCGCACCTCTACTCGATGCCCCTCGATGGCGGAGCGCGCACCCGATTGACGACCAGAACCGGGTGGTACGGGTTCACGCTATCGCCGGACGAGCAGCACTTCGCCCTCACCTTCAGCGCACCCGTTGAACCGACCGAGCTCTACGTGATGGCGAATGCCTCCAAGGCACCGGAGAAGAAACTCACCAGCTCGACGAAGGAGCAGTTCCGCCGCTACCCGTGGCAGGCAGGCGAGATTGTCACCTTCGACGACGGTGAGGGTCACACGATTTACGCGGACGTGTGGAAGCCGGCGAACCCGCACCCCACCCGGCCCGCGATCATTCAGGTGCATGGGAGCGGGTGGGCGCAAGGGGTGTATCGCCGCTGGTCCAACAACACACCATTCTTCAACTACCTCGCGCAGGAAGGTTACGTGGTGTTGAATCTGGATTACCGCGGCAGCCGTGGGTACGGTCGCGATTTCCGCACCGCCATCTACCGGCACATGGGCGAAACCGAGATCAAGAGCGCCGTCGCCGCGACCGATTTTCTCGTCAAGAACTACAAAGTCGATCGGCGCCGCATCGGTCTGTTCGGCGGCAGCTACGGCGGATTCTTTACGTTGATGGCGCTCTTCAAGTACCCGGGCATGTTCGCGGCGGAGCCGTCCGCGCGCCGGTGACCGACTGGGCGCACTATAACCATGGCTACACGACGCGTATCCTCAACGCACCATACAACGATGACGAAGCCTATCGACGGAGCTCGCCGATCTATCTTGCCGAGGGCCTGCAAGGATCATCTGCTCATTCAGCACGGCGTGCTGGATGACAACGTCCACTTTCAGGATTCCGTCCGGCTCGCACAGCGTCTGCTGGAGTTGAAAAAGGACAACTGGGAGTTCGTCCCATACCCGATCGAGAATCACGGCCTGCAACTCACCGAATACGATCGATTGGACGTGATGCGCAGGCGCGTCAAGCTGTTTAATCGCGTGTTGAAGGGCCCGCTGGCGCCGCCAACAACGACCACCACGACGACGTCGCAGCAATAAGCTCCTGAACGTGAAGCGACCGCGATGTCGACCGTCGACTGCCGACTGTCGACATCGTGTCTAATAAGCCGTGCCCATTTCACGCCGCAATATCCTCGCGGTCGCCGTTCTTGCGACCGTGCTCGCTATCGCCACGCCGCGTCTCAGCGGGCGCGCCGATCAGGCGACGGCGCCGGCCTTTCCGCTCGAAGAGGCGAGTGTCGCCGGTCTTTTGCAGGATCAACGGGAGGGCCGCCGAAGTGCCCGGGAGATTGCCGAGGCGTATCTTGCCCGCATCCAACAACTCGATCGAAGCGGTCCTACGCTGCGATCGGTGATCGAACTCAACCCCGACGCCCTCGCCATCGCCGACACCCTCGACGCGGAGCGACGCGCGACGGGCATTCGCAAAGCGCTGCACGGCATTCCGGTCCTCATCAAAGACAATATCGATACGGCCGATCGCATGGCGACCACAGCCGGCTCGCTGGCACTCGAAGGCTCGATCGCCGCACGCGACGCCTTCATCGTCGAGCGACTACGGGCGGCGGGCGCCGTCATTCTCGGAAAGACGAACCTCAGTGAGTGGGCCAACTTCCGGTCGACCCACTCGACGAGCGGCTGGAGCGGACGTGGTGGTCTCGTGCTCAATCCATATGTGCTCGATCGCAATGCGTGTGGGTCGAGTGCGGGCAGCGGCGTGGCCATCGCCGCAAATTTCGCAGCCGTTGGTGTGGGAACGGAGACCGACGGATCGATCGTCTGCCCGGCCGCAGCCAACTCGCTCGTCGGAATCAAACCGACGCTCGGGATGGTGAGCCGTTCCGGAATCATTCCGATTGCGCACAGTCAGGACACGGCCGGACCAATGACGCGAACGGTCGAGGACGCGGCGATCCTGCTGTCGGTGCTTGCCGCGCCCGATCCGCGTGACCGCGTGACGACCACGGCGCGCACACCGCAACCGCAGGATTACCGCGCCTCATTTGATGCCAACGGTTTGCGGGGCGCCCGCATCGGTATCGCGCGCGCGCGGTTCTTTGGTTACAGCGCCGTCACCGATGCGCTCGTCGAGAGCGCCATCGGGCGCATGAAGGAGATGGGCGCGGTCATCGTCGATCCCGCGGACATTCCGAATGCCGGCGCGTATGACGAGACCGAGCTCGAAGTGCTGCTGTACGAGTTCAAAGCCGACCTGAACAAGTATCTCGGCGCACTCGGCCGCAGCGCCAAGGTTCACTCGCTGGCGGACGTCATCAAATTCAATGAGGCAAACCGCGATCGCGAGATGCCGTTCTTCGGCCAGGAGCTGATGCTCGAAGCGCAAAAACGAGGACCGCTGACCGACAAAGTGTATCTGGACGCGCTCGCCAGAAACGAGCGGCTCTCGCGCAAGGAGGGCATTGATGCGGTGATGGATCGGCTCAAGCTCGACGCGTTGGTCGCGCCAACCGGCAACCCGCCTTGGACGACCGACCTGATCAACGGCGACCACTTCATCGGGTCGAGCACGCACGCCCCGGCGGTCGCCGGGTATCCCGCAATCACGGTCCCCGCCGGCTACACGTTCGGGTTGCCGGTCGGGATCACGTTCATCGGCCGAGCCTGGAGCGAGGCGCAATTGATCAAGTTTGCGTATGCCTACGAGCAGGCGACCAAACATCGTCGACCGCCGCAGTTTTTACCGACGATGACACCGAACGCCACCGCTCGATGACACTGACTCGCCGCGATTTTCTGCGCACGTCGAGTGCCGCGGCCCTTATCGGCTGCGCCCCAGCCATCGTGAGGGCGCAAGGCACGCGACCGGAACTGCCATACGGCATCGCCGCCGGTGCCCTCAGCCCTTCGTCCGCGGTCATCTGGAGCCGCACCGATCGCGCGGCGCGCATGTGGGTGGAGTACGCAACCACCGAGCAATTCAGCGATGTCCGGCGCGTCCAGGGCAGCACCGCGCTACCGGCTTCTGACTACACCGCGCGATTGGTGCTCACGCAATTGCCGCCCGGGCAACGGATCTTTTACCGCGTCGGCTTCCAGGATCTCGCAGACCTTCGCGCCTCGAGCGTTCCCGTCACCGGCCATTTCACGACCGCACCCGCAGCCACCCAGTCTCGCGACGTGACCATCGTCTGGTCGGCCGACACCGCCGGCCAGGGCTGGGGCATCAACCAAGAGTGGGGCGGGATGCGGCTGTACGAGATGATGCGCCGCGCCGAACCGGATCTGTTCATTCACGCCGGCGACACGATCTACGCGGACGGAATCATTCCAGCGGAGGTCACACTGGATGACGGCCGCGTGTGGCGCAATGTGGTCACCGAGGCGAAGAGCAAAGTGGCGCAGACACTCGACGACTTCCGCGGCAATTACCAGTACAACTTGCTCGACGCCAATCTCAAACGCTTCAATGCCGGTGTCGTCCAAGCCATGATTTGGGACGACCACGAGGTGCGTGATAACTGGTGGGGCACGAGAGAGCTCGAGTCAGACGATCGCTACCGCGAGAAATCGATGGCGGTCATGTCGGGTCGAGCCAAGCGTGCGTTTCTCGAATACAACCCGCTCCACGTCAGACCTCTCGATCGTGGCCCGATGTACCGCAAGGTATCGCTGGGACCGCTGGTCGACGTGTTCGTGCTCGACATGCGCAGTTACCGCGGCCCAAACAGCAGCGGACGACAACCTGGGCAAGGTGGCGCGACGAGGCTCTTCGGCGCTGCGCAGTTGGAATGGCTCAAGGCGGGCATCGCCGGCAGCGCCGCGGCGTGGAAAGTGATCGTGTGCAGCATCCCGCTGGGGCTCGTCGTCCCCGATGCCCCCGATCGCTATGACGCGGTGGCCAACGCCGAGCCGGGCGCGCCGCTCGGGCGCGAGCTCGAGATCGCAGAGTTCCTGCGGTTCCTGAAGCAACGCCGCGTGCACGGCGTCGTCTGGATCACGGGAGATGTCCATTACTGCGCGGCGCATCGCTACGATCCCGCGCGCGCGCGTTTTACCGAGTTCGATCCGTTCTGGGAATTTGTCGCCGGTCCGCTCAACGCCGGCACGTTCGGGCCCGGGACGCTCGATGCGACGTTCGGTCCCGAGGTGAGATTTGTGGGTATCCCGCCAGGGATGAAACCAAACCGCTCCCCGATGGACGGCTATCAGTTCTTCGGCAAGCTGCACGTCAACGCCCGCACCCGCGCCCTGGTGGCCTCACTCCACAATCTCACCGGCGACACAATCTTCTCGGTGGAGTTGCCGCCGGAATAGCGTGTCGAGGCTCGGGCTCCGCGCTTCAGTGCTTCCACCCCCTCCTTCCGTGCTTCCTCCGTGCTTCCGTGCTTCCATGTTTTCCGTGTTTCCGTGTGTACGGGATAATCGCGACATGAAGACCGCGCCCCTCATCGCCCTGGTGACTATGACCATATCCGGCACGCTCGCCGCCCAGTCCGGCATGCAGTACGAGTATCCGCAGACCCGCAAGATCGACCATGTCGACACCTATCACGGCACGAAGGTGGCGGATCCGTACCGCTGGCTCGAGGACGACACGTCACCCGACACCGCGGCGTGGGTTGACGCGCAGAACAAAGTGACGTTCGCGTATCTCGACAAGATCCCGTTCCGCGCGCAACTCCGGACGCGCCTCAAGGAGCTGTACAACTATGCCAAGTATTCGGCGCCATCACGCAAGGGCGACTATTTTTTCTTCCGCAAGAACGACGGTCTGCAGAACCAGAGCGTGCTGTACATCCAGAAGGGGATCGACGGCAAGCCCGAGGTGCTCATCGATCCGAACACCTGGTCGGAGGACGGCACGGTGCGTTGCTAACGCGTTCGCGCCGTCGAAGGACGCGAAGCTCGCGGTCTACGGCGTCTCGCGCAGCGGCTCCGACTGGCAGGAGTACAACGTTCTCGATCTGACGACGCGCAAGCCGCTCGCCGACAAGATCGAATGGGTCAAGGTGTCGAGCGTCGCCTGGCGTGGCAACGGCTTCTACTACAGCCGCTACCCGCAGCCCGAGAAGGGCAAGGAGCTCTCGTCAGCGAACGAGAACCACCAGGTCTATTACCATCGCATCGGCACGCCGCAGTCGCAGGACGAGCTCGTCTACGAGGATCCGAAGAACCCGCAGCGCTTTCACACGCTGTCCGACGACGGAAGACGAGCGCTTCGCGATCCTCGACATCTCCGATCGCGGCACCGGCAAGCAGGGCAACGCGGTCATGGTGATGGACTTGAGCAAGCCGGGCGCGAAGTTCGCGCCGCTCATTCCGGACATCACCGACGACACGCTACAACGTGCTCGAGAACGTCCGCGGCGAGCTGCTGGTCTTCACCGACAACAACGCGCCGAACGGGCGGGTCGTACGCGATCGATCCGGCGAATCCCGCGCCGGCGAACTGGAAGAGCGATCATTGCACCGAAGACCGAGCCGATCGACGGCGTCGGCGTCGCCGGCGGCAAGCTGTTCGTGACCTACATGAAGGATGTCGCGTCCAAAGCCTACGTCCACAATCTCGAAGGCTCGCTCGAGAACGAGATCGCGCTGCCGGGCCTCGGCGCCGTCAGCGGCTTCGGCGGCAACATGGACGACAAGTTCGTGTTCTACAACTACACCTCGTTCACCTATCCCTCGACGATTTTCCGCTACGACATCTCGTCGCGGCGCAGCTCGGTGTTCCGCGCGCCGGAGATTCCGGGGCTCGACACGAACCAGTACGAGACCAAGCAGGTCTTCGTACGCGAGCAAGGACGGCGCGAAAGTGCCGATGTTCCTGACGCACCGCAAGGGGCTGGTGCTCGACGGCAACAACCCGACGCTGATGTACGGCTACGGTGGGTTCAACATTGCCACGACGCCAGGGTTCAACTCGCTGCGCATCGCGCTGCTCGAGCAGGGATTCGTCTACGCCAGCGTCAACATGCGCGGCGGCAGCGAGTACGGCGAGGCGTGGCACGACGCGGGCACGAAGACGAAGAAACAGAACGTCTTCGACGATTTCATCGCCGCGGCGGAATGGCTGATCGCCAACAAGTACACGTCACCGGCGAAGCTCGCGGTCGCAAGGCGGATCGAACGGCGGCCTGCTGGTCGGCGCGGTGATCAACCAGCGTCCCGAGCTGTTCCGCGTCGCGATCCCGCAGGTCGGCGTCATGGACATGCTGCGCTTCCACAAGTTCACGATCGGCTGGAACTGGATCGCGGACTACGGCTGGAGCGACAACGCCGGAGGAGTTCAAGGCGCTCTACGCCTACTCGCCGCTGCACAACGTCAAGCCGGGGCAGAAGTATCCCGCGACGCTCGATCACGACCGCCGATCACGACGATCGCGTCGTCCCGGCGCATTCGTTCAAGTACGCCGCGACGCTGCAGGAGAAGGCGAGCAAGGAGAAGCCCGTGCTGATTCGCATCGAGACCAAGTCGCGGCCACGGCGCGAGCAACGTCACGAAGCAGATCGAATCGACGGCCGACATCTACGCGTTCATCATGCACAACCTGGGCGTGACGCCGACGGTGTCTTCGCGCTAGTTCCGCGCCGCGCCGTCTGCACTCCTGAACGGCGCGGCTGCAGGTTCGTCGCGCCGCCCGCACCACACAGCGCGTGCGAGAGGTTCGGACGCACGCGCGAACCTGCAGCTGCGCGCGAAGCGGGCAGCGCACCTGAAGACGCGCGCGCGACCCCGGCTCGTGCACACGATTGCGTTCTCTGTGTGCAGCCGCATGCGTCCGCGCGATCGTAATTGCCCGCTGGCTCTCGGCTAGTGGCACAATGGCAAACATGCGTTCACTAGCGGTCGCCATCGGCATCGCGGTACTCAGTTCGATCGCAGCCACAGGCCAGGAAGTTTCCCCGAAAGGCGACAACATGCCGAGAGTTGTCAAGGCGGTCAAGGCGGTGTACGACGCTGAAGCGCACGCCGCGAGGATCGAGGGCACCGTGTTTGTGGACGTCATCGTGCAAACGGACGGCACCGTCGGCGACGACGTCAAGGTCGTGCAGTCACTTGATACCGCGTTCGGCTTGGACGAAGAAGCGGTCAAGGCATCGAGGCAGTGGAAGTTCCGTCCGGCGAAGAAGGCTGGAACGGCCGTCGCCATGCGTATCACGCTCGAGCACTTCTTCACGCTCGAGCCGAAGTAGTCTCCAGCCACTGGTCGACAGCCGACCGTCGACGGCAATGCGAAACCTCTGGCACACTGACCAACCGTGGATTGCCCCCGATGCGGCGCGGCGATGCAGGAGCACAGGCTCGACGGCCATCTCGGCCGGGCGGTGCCCATCGATCTCTGCCAGCCGTGTCAGTCTCTCTGGCTCGACGGGCGAGAAAGTCTGGCGCTGACCCCGGGCGCGACGCTGTCGCTCTTTCGCATCATCGGTGAGCGCACGTCGAAGCCCCACGTCTCCGAGGCCGATGGCGGCAAGTGCCCGCATTGTCGTGGGCGGCTGCGCAAGACGCATGACATGCAGCGCGCCACGCGATTCGATATACTTCAAGTGCCCGAACGGCCACGGCCGGCTCACCACGTTCTTCGACTTCCTGAAAGAAAAAGACTTCATCCGCCCGCTCACGCCTCAGCAGATCGCCGAGCTGCGGCGCAACGTGCAGGCGGTCAACTGCTCCAACTGCGGCGCGCCGATCGATCTGGCAAAGGAAACCGCCTGCACCCACTGCGGATCAGCGCTGTCGATGCTCGACATGAAACAGGCCGCGGCCCTCGTCGAGCAGTTACGCGATGCCGATCGACCGGGCAAAACCGTCGATCCTGCGCTGCCACTCCACTTGGCACGCGCGCGTCGTGAAGTGGACGAAGCCTTTCGCGGTGTGCCCGATACCGAGAACTGGTTCGGCGACGCGTCGTCTTCTGATCTCGTCGCCGACGGTCTGAGTGCTCTGGCACGCTGGCTGAAGACTGAGGAGTGATCCGAACGCGGGCCCAAGCCACCCCGGAAGGCCCGCGCTACATGTTTTCTACCGTCGACGGCATGAACCGCAGCAGCGTAGCCGGCAAAGCGTGCAATACAATCCACATATGGGGATTATCGACTTCATCAAGGGCGAGTTGCATCGACATCATCGAGTGGACCGACGACTCGCGCGACACGCTGTCGTGGCGGTTCCCGGACGACGACAAGGCGATCAAGAACGGCGCGCAGCTCATCGTCCGCGAATCGCAGGTCGCGCAGTTCGTCTACCTCGGCGAGTTCGGCGACACGTTCAGGCCCGGCAAGCACACGCTGACCACCGACAACATCCCCGTCCTGACCAAGCTCAAGTCGTGGAAGTTCGGCTTCAACTCGCCGTTCAAGGCCGACGTCTACTTCGTCATCACGCGGCTCTTCACCGGCAACAAGTGGGGCACGTCGAACCCGGTGATGCTGCGCGACAAGGACTTCGGCATCGTCGCGCGTCCGCGCCTTCGGCACCTACGACTTCAAGATCGTCGAGCCGAAGACGTTCCTGCGCGAGGTGGCCGGCTCCGACCACAACTTCCGCCTCGACGAGTTCGCCGACACGATGCGCTCGCGCATCGTCAGCATCTTCAGCGACGCCGTCGCGTCGGCGAAGATCCCGGTGCTCGACGTGGCGTCGCGCTACACGCGAGCTCGGGCGAAGCGCTGCTGCCGCTGATCAACCCGGCCGTCGTCGACGAAGTACGGCATCGAGATCACGCAGCTTCATCGTCGAGAACGTGTCGGTGCCGCCCGAAGTCGAGCAGGCGATCGACAAGCGCTCGAGCATGGCCGCCATCGGCAACCTCAACGACTTCGTGAAGTACCAGATGGGCAAGGGGTTCGAGAGCGGAGGCGGCGGCGCGGTGCGGCAGGCACGGCGGCCGAACTGGCCGTCGGGCTTCGGCATCGCGCAGCAGATGATGCAGCAGGGCTTTGCGGGCGGTCAGGCGACGCCGACCGTCGCCACCCGCCGTCAGGCGCCGAGCCCTCCCGGACCTGCTGAGCCCGGCCGAGGCGGCGCAGGCGCTCGGCGTGTCCGAAGCCGACGTGATGGCGGTGCTCGAGCGGGCGACTGAAGGGCAAGAAGATCGGCACGACCTGGCGCATCCCGCGCGCGGCCTCTGACCAGCTACATGACGGCAGTAGTGTCTGGCGTCTGAGATCGCCGCGCTCGAGAAGCACGCGTGCCCCGCCTGCGGCGCGCAGGCCGAGTGGAACCCGCCAAGCAGAAGCTCGTGTGCCCGTTCTGCGGCACCGAGTCGCCGTACCGGTTCGATCGCGACGACCGGCAAGGTCGGCGGAAGCTCGACCTCGTCGCGGCGCTGCGCGAGCTGCCCGACGACGAGCGCGGCTGGCAGACCGAGCGCCGCAGCGTGCAGTGCCAGAGCTGCCACGCGGTGATGGTGTTCGAGCCCGCGCGCGTGGGGCAGAACTGCGAGTTCTGCGGCTCGCCGGCGCTCGTCGCCTACGAGGAGATCAAGGCGCCGATCCGCCCGCAGGGCATGCTGCCGTTCAAGATCGACAGCAACCGCGTGCGCGACAGACATCCGCGCGCTGGTGGCGAGCAAGTGGCTCGCGCCGGACGGCTGGCGACGCGCGGCGCTCGTCGACACGGTCCACAGCCTCTACATCCCCTACTGGACCTTCGACGCGCGCGTGCACTGCCCGTGGGAGGCCGAGGCCGGGCACTACTACTACGTCAACGTCGAGGGTCGCGACAGCAAAGGGCAGCCGGTGACGCGGCAGGAGCGGCGCACGCGATGGGAGCCGGCGTCGGGAGTCGTCGATCACGTCTTCGACGATGAGCCGGTGCCGGGGACGCAGGGACTGCCGCTCGTCTTGCTGCGGCAGGTGGAGCCGTTCCCGACGCAGGAGGTCGCTGCCGTACGACACCGCCTTTCTCTCGGGCCACGTCGTCGAGCACTACAAGGTCGTGCTGGTGGACGCCGCGAAGCAGTCGCAGGAGCAGATGCACGCGCGCGCTGGAGGCGCTGTGCGGCCAGCAGGTCCCCGGCGACACCTACCGCAACCTGCGGATCTTCCCGGCCTATTCCGGGCGGACGTTCAAGCACGTGCTGGTGCCGGTGTGGCTGCTGACCTACAACTACGGCGCGAAGGTCGTTCCAGGTGATCGTCAACGGCTACACCGGGCGGATCGCCGGCAAGTATCCGATCAGCGTGTGGAAGATCTGTGCTCCTGGTGATCCTGGCGCTCATCGCGCTCGGCGTGTTCATCGTCTTGCAGGGAGAATAACCATGCTGAGCAACGCGACGCTCACCGCGTTTGTCGCGACGTCGAATCCCGATCGTTGCAGACAGTTTTACGAAGGGACGCTGGGATTGCGCCTGGTGTCCGACGATCAGTTTGCTGTGGCCTTCGAATGCAGCGGCACCGAACTGCGCATCCAAAAGGTCCAGACGCTGCAGCCGCATCCGTATACGGCGCTTGGCTGGAAGGTGACCGGCATCCGCGATTTAGCCGCGGCCCTGGCCGCGAAGGGTGTCGAATTCGAGCGCTACTCGTTTCTGCCTCAGGACGACCGCGGCATCTGGACTGCTCCGGGCGGCACCCATGTCGCATGGTTCAAAGATCCGGACGGGAACCTGCTGTCGCTCAGCGAGTCACCGCCCAGCTGATACCTGATACCTGATAGCCTGAGACCTGGCACCGGATGTGGCACAATCCAGCGCCATGAAGCACCTCGTTCTTGTCCTGGCATTGTTCTGCGCTTCGTGCACAGCCCCTGCGACGGCGACGTCGGATCAGAGTCAAAACAGCGAACAGGCGCGGTGGGAGCAGCGGGCGCAAACGTCACGATCATCCGCGACGACTGGGGCATCCCGCACGTCTACGGAAAGACCGACGCCGACGCCGTCTTCGGCGTGATCTACGCCCAGGCCGAGGACGACTTCAACCGCGTCGAGACCAACTACCTCAACTCGATGGGCCGGCTCGCCGAGGCCGAAGGCGAAGGCGAGATCTAGCGCGATCTGCGCATGAAGCTGTTCATCGATCCCGACGACATGAAGGCGCAAGTACGCAGGCGAGCCCCGACATGGCTGAAGACGCTGATGAACGCCTGGGCGGACGGCCTGAACTACTACCTGCACAAGCACCCGAAGGTGAAGCCGCGCGTCATCACGCGCTTCGAGCCCTGGATGGCGCTCACGCTTCAGCGAAGGCAGCATCGGCGGCGACATCGAGCGCGTGAACCTGACGCAGCTCGAGGCGTTCTACGGCAAGCGCGCCGGTCGAGACAGCGACTGCGTCAGGCGACCGGCGTCCGCAATACCGTCGAGCCGACGGGCTCGAACGGCATCGCGATCGCGCCGTCGAACACCGCCGCAAGCACGCGCTGCTGCTGATCAATCCGCACACGTCGTTCTTCTTCCGCTCCGAAGCTGCAGATGGTCGAGCGACGAAGGGCTGAACGCGTACGGCGCGGTCACCTGGGGGCAGTTCTTCATCTACCAGGGCTTCAACGAACGCGCCGGCTGGATGCACACGTCGAGCGGCGTGGACAACATCGACGAGTACCTCGAGACCGATCGTCGAAGAAGGGCGACGGCTTTTCTACAAGTACGGCAACGAAGAGCGGCCGGTCACGCACGACGAGATCACCGTGCCGTACAAGACCGGCAGCGGGCATGGCGCAGAAGGAGTTCACGGTCTATCGCACGCACCACGGCCCGATCGTGCGCGAGGCCGACGGCAAGTGGGTGAGCGTGCGGCTGATGCAGGAGCCGGTCAAGGCGCTGACGCAGTCGTACACGCGCACCAAGGCGAAGAACTACCAGGCGTTCCGCGAGATCGATGGAGCTGCACACGAACTCGTCGAACAACACGATCTTCGCCGACGCCGACGGCAACATCGCGCTACTTCCACGCCAACTTCATCCCGAAGCGCGATCCGAAGTTCGACTGGACGCAAGCCGGTGGACGGCAGCGACCCGGCCACCGAGTGGAACGGGGTGCACTCGATCGACGAGAGCCCGAATGTGCTGCAATCCCGCAGACCGGCTGGCTCTACAACACGAACAACTGGCCGTGGTCGGCGGCGGGCCCGAACAGTCCGAAAAAGGCGGACTATCCGGCCTACGTCGAGCGCGGCGCCGAGAATCGCGCGCGGCATTCACGCCATCAGGGTGCTCGAGGAGAAGAAGGATTTCACGATGGAGACGCTGCTCGCCGCGGCGTACGACAGCTACCTGCCCGCGTTCGAGACGCACGATCCCGGCGCTGGTCAAGGCGTGGGACAAGCACGCCGGCGTCAGCAATCCACTCAAGGCGAAGCTCGCCGAGCAGATCGCGCTGCTGCGCAGCTGGGACTTCCGCTGGTCGGCGGCGTCGGTGCCGACGTCGCTGGCCGTGTATCTGGGGCGAAGAGGTCGGCGCCGCGTTGCCGAGCTGCGCGCGAAGCGGGCATGCCGGTCGACGAGTTCATCGTCAACGAACGCGACGCGCAGATCAACGGCTCGAGGCGCTCGCGGCCGCCGTCCGACAAGCTGACGCGCCGATTTCGGCACCTGGAAGACGCCGTGGGGCGAGATCAACCGCTTCCAGCGGCTCACCGGCGACATCGTGCAGCCGTTCAACGACGCGGAGCCGAGCATCCCGGTCGGCTTCACGTCGGCGCGCTGGGGCTCGCTCGCGTCGTTCGGCGCGCGCACGTACCCCGGCACGAAGAAGATGTACGGCACGAGCGGCAACAGCTTCGTCGCGGTCGTCGAGTTCGGCGACAGGTGCGCGCGAAAGCGGTCACTGCCGGCGGGCAGAGCGGCGATCCGAAGTCGAAGCATTTCAACGATCAGGCGACGCGTTACGCGACGGGCGATCTGCGCGACGTGTACTTCTACCAAGATCAACTGCAAGGCCACACCGAGCGCCAGTACCACCCGGGGCAGTAGTGCGCCGCGCCATCTGCCTCACGGAACGGCGCGGGCTTTCGCGCGCACCTGCAGGCGCGCTGGGTGCGGGCGGCGCGACAGTTCAGCGCCGCCTGTTCGACGGCGCGCCCTCGCGACGGAGCGACACCACTCGATCCGCGTCGAAGGGACCGAACGTCGTGCGCCCGCCATCAGGCCAACGCACGATGACCGATCCCACGCGGGTCTCGGCGCCGAGCCCGACATGCACGCGCGGATCGTTGCTGCGCGAGGTAGCTGTAGGCGGCGCGCACGTCGCGGCGCACCGCGCGGCCGCCAACGCGTCATCGTCAACTCGGCGCCGAGCGCGTCGCGCCCGTGCTCGTCGCAGCACGCGAAACAGCGATCCAGTGGCCGCGCTGCGGCACGACATTGTGCAGCAGGTGCGGCGCCGCGTCACGGTTGGCCACCAGCACGTCGATGCCGCCGTCGTTGTCGATGTCGCCAAACGCGGCGGCGCGGCTGGTGGCGATCGAGCGGCGCCGTCGTGCCGCCGCGGGGCGGCACCTCTTCGAATCGGCCGCCGTCGACGCCGCGCAACAGCAGGCTCGGCTCGGCGTACGGGTCGTCGACGAAGCGTCTCGGCCTGCAGGCCGACGCGGCCGTTCGCTTCATAGAGGTCGAGCCGGCCGTCGTTGTCGAAGTCGAGCGAGCGCCATGCCGAAGCGGGTAAAGCGGCGGCTGACCGTGCGCAGGCCGGCTGCTCGGTCGCGTCGACGAAGAAGCGTGCCTTCGTTGCGGAAGAACGAGTCGGACTCGCGTGTCGAGATTCACGACCAGCAGGTCGTCGTCGCCGTCGCCGTCCACGTCGGCGGCGTGCACGCCCATGCCGGCCTTGGCGGCGCCGTCCTGGTCGATCGCGACGCCCGCAGCAGCGCCGCGTTCTCGAAGCGGCCGCCGCCGCTGGTTCATCCACAGGTGATTCGGCGTCGCGTCGTTGGCGACGAAGATGTCGGCGCGGCCGTCGCCGATCGAAGTCCGCCGCCACAACGCCCAGGCCGTTGCCGACCGCCGCCTGCAGGCCCGCGCGCTGCCGAGACGTCGGTGAACGTGCCGTCGCCGTTGTTGCGGAACAGCAGGTCGGACGGTGGGCGCGTCGTAGTTTCGCGGGCTGCAGTAGTCGGGGACGCCCGTCAGGCTGAAGCACTCGCGCTCGGCGGAGCGACCCAGTCGATGTAGCGCGTGACGAAGAGGTCGAGCTCGCCGTCGCGCGTCGTAGTCGACGAAACGCCGCGCTGGTGCTCCAGCCCGGCGCCGGCCACGCCCGCCGCGGCCGTGACGTCGGTGAAGCGGCCGCCGCCGTCGTTGCGGAGCAGGACATTCCGCCCGAGGTTGGTCACGATAGAGGTCGGGGTCGCCGTCGTTGTCGTAGTCGCCGGCGGCGACGCCCATGCCGTAGCCGGGCGACGTCGGCCCCGCTGCCGGCGGTGACGTCCTCGAACGGCCGGTGCCGTCGATTGCGGTAGAGGCGGTTGCCGGCGCCCTTGTCGGCGGGCCGTCGAGGCCGCCGCTCTGCACGAGATAGAGCGTCGAGATCGCCATCGCCGTCCATGTCGAAGAGCGCGGCGCCGCCGCCCATGATCTCCGGCAGCGAGAAACTGTGTCGCGATGCCCGAGCGATGCGACGAACATGATGCCGCGCGGCCGCCGCCTGTCTTCGAACCACGGCTGGCCGCGAAGGACGGCTGCCGCGGGCGGTGGCGCCGGCGCCACGCCGAGCAGCACCGCGGTGGCCAAGGGCGAAGCATACAGAAGCACGGATCCGGAGACACGCGACACGGTCATCGAGAAAGGAGCCTCGCCTCCGCAACTGGTCGCATGTGCAGCTCTGCAGCCGCGCGTTGCCGCGGCGGATCGATCTGTTCGGCGCGGACGCGCGGCTACCGCGCCGCTGTCGTCTCGCTAGCGCCGAGCTCGGAGTTGCGCCATCGCCGCGGCCCACGAGGGCGATCGACGAACGCATCGGCATCGGTTCCGAGCGCGGCCTCGAAATACGTCAGCGCTTCGCGGGACTGCCGCGCTCGATCAGCAACGTCCGATCCACACTCGCGGTCTGAGCGTTACGGGGATCGCGCGCGTACCGCGGCTCGAACGCGCGCGCGCCTCGAGCCGGCCTGTGCGACTCGCCACAGGATCATCCTTCGGGTTCCAGCGCCTTGGGCACTGGAAGGCCGGATCGCCAGCGCGCGCGTCGCATGACGGTCCGCTTGTGGAAACACGCGGGCAAAGCCGTACGCCGTCGCCAGTTGAGATGGCGCGTCGAAGTTGTCCGGATCGCGCGCGAGCGCCGCATTCGAGCAGCGCGACGCGTCGCGAGGGTCGCCCGCGGCGGCGTAGATGGCGCCCAGATGATTCATGCAGCGCGAGGTCGTCGGGCTGTCGCGCTCAGCCGCTCGAGCAGCGGGATCGCCTGGCGCAGTATTCCCAGCCAGCGCGAGCGCGTCGCCTCCTTGAGGAGCGCCGCGAAGCCTCGGCGATCGGAACTGCGACCTGGTCGGACCACGGGTCGCGCCACATCGGCTCGCCGCCCGCGCCCACCGCCAGCGTGAACCGGGCGTCGTCGTCGCGTCCGATTCTTCGGTAGGCGACGCCGAGCAACTGCACGCGTAGCGGTCGCCGGGATGGTCGCCAGGAAACGTTCGAGCGTCTCCACCGCACGCTGATTCTCCCGCGGGTCAGGTAGACGCGGGCCAGGCCCATCCATCCACCGACATCGGCGGCGTCGACTTCCGTGGCCCACGGAAGGAGGCTCGGCCCCGTCAGATTCGCCCTGATCGAGCAGCCACAGCCCGCGCCTCCAATGTGCCGGGGCATAAGTGGCGTCGAGCTCCAAGACACGGTCGAGTGCCGCGAGGGCGCTTCGGCTGTCCTCCCAAGCGTGATCTGATCAGCGCCAGCCGATACCACCACTGCGCGTTTGATCGTCGAGCGTCGTGCCGTCTCGTAGGCGTTTGCGGCGACGCCGGACAAAGCCGTTGGCCTCGCACGCGCTGCCGAGTGCCCCCACGCCGTCGCGTCTGACCTGGTCGCCGACACGCGGTCGATTCGCTCACCGATCAACGCCGCGACATCCGGGTCCATCGCACCCAAATCAGCCAGTCGCGGCGGGTCAGGGCCGCGCTCGCGCAGGCCCCACCACGCGACGGCCGCTGCGAGCGCGACGCAGGCGATTGTCACAAGCCACTTGGCGGCGACGCGGCGGACGTTAGGGGTGGGACGGCGGCAGGGCGGCGGCGACGAGTCATCCAGGAGCATCAGATCTGGAGATCTGGAGCTCTGAAGATCTGGAGATCGGAGATCTTGCCGCTGGAGATTTGAGATCGGCGATTTAAGAACGCGCTTAAATCCCTTCCGAATCCCAAATCTCCAGATCCCAAATTTACCAGTCGTACTTCAGTCCGAACCGCGCAATGCGAGGTCCGATGATCGTCGACGGCAGCATGAACGACGAACCGCCGCCCCACGTGATGTTCGAGGCTGCGTCCGAGTTGCGCGATGTTGTAGAGGTCGAACAACACCGACAGGGTCGTGCCCTTGAACACTTTGAAGCCCTTCTCGGTCCTCAAGTCGAAGATGACAATGTCGTCCTGCTTCCGTGTGGTGATGGGCTCGGCCAGGATGCGCTGGCTGCCGTAGTTGATCCCGTTGGCGGCGCCTGCGTTGAAGGTGCGGCCGAACGGCTGTCCCGACTGCACGCGAAGCGCCGGGGTCAGGATGATGTTCCACTTCGCTCTGGTAGAGCCGTTCACTTTGAACGTCCACGTCGAGAAGTTATACCGGCCCTCGTCCGTGTTGATCAGGTCGTTCGGCGTGCTCGGCGCCTGCACGAGGCGCAGGTTGTTGCCGAAGTAGGCGCTGTCGTTATCGCGGTTCAAGCGAATCGAACCCGACGCCGAGAGCGACCACGATCCGGAGCTGCGCTTGGTCGCGCTGTACTCCATCGTGTGGAACTCGCTCAAGCCTGGCAGGTTGGTGCGAGCATTGACCACCGGCAATGCCAACGCCGCCGCGCTCAGGTTGAAGCCTGGCAATGTTCGGACCGTCGTCGGAATTGCCGAGCACGCCGTCGACTCCGGGATCGCGAATCGTCGTCGGCACGTTATACGCGGACATCGGCCGGTTGGTGTTGACGAGCACGTTGAGGTTGCCGATGCGGCGATAGACGTAGCCCAAGTGGACCGCAAGTTCGGCATCAGCTCGTGCTCGAAGAACGTCGCGACCTCGCGGGTGCGCTGCTGTTCGAGGTTCGGATCGAGTACGCGCTGCCGAGGCCGCCGCGCTGCGCGATGAGGGTCGTTTCTCACCAGCGTCCCACACACCGTTGCCGTTGGTGTCGGCCCACGCGTGCTGTCGATACCAGTCAACGGCGATTCTCGTTGACGTTCTCGGAAATCGCCGTGCCCGGGTTCCACCAGAACGTCCCGTAGTTGAACTTCACGACGGTCTTGCCCGCGCCGCGTCAAGTCGTAGACGATGCCGATGCGCGGCGCGAAGGCGTTGAACGTGACCAGATTGTCGACCGCCGGCGAATTTGCAGCTGCGGCCCGGGTTGAACTTGCCCGGCCGGCGGGCCCTCCTGCTCGGGCTTGAAGGTCCTGTACCTGTCGTAGCGAAGGCCGATATTGAGCGTGAAGCGGTGTCCGGCCTGGAAGGTGTCCTGCAGGAATATCCCATTTGTCCGCAGCCCGTTCTCCGATTTGGACGGCGTCTGGAACAGGTAGACCTGCGCGGGAACGCCGTTGTTGAGGATGTGGAGCACATCCCCCGGCACCGTGCCCCTGTTTTCGGCGCCACGAATGTAGGTGAACGTCTCGCGGAAGAACTCGCCACCAACCTTGAAGTTGTGGCTGCCGCCCCAGCCTTCCTTGAAGTAGCTCGCCGAGCCCAGCACCTGGTTGCGCGACGGGATATTGAACCAGCCGTCACGATTGCCCCCGCTGACCAGGCTGTTGCCGATGTCCTGGAACGCCGGCGTCTTCAGTGTAGCGGAAGTTCGGCCATTCGTACTTGAACTGCCCGCCGCGGACCTCGAAGAACAACTGGTCGCTGACGACGCTGTCCCAGCCGGCCTTGTAGGTATGGCCCCAGTACTGCTGCCGCCATGTCGAATCCGCCGATTCGTGGCGCGCCAGGAGGGGGCCACGACGAAGGTGTCCATGCGGTTCGGCTGAAGCTTGCGCCCGCCCTGCGCGTACCCGGTCAGCTTGTTGTTCTGGCTCAGGGCGTAGGTGCACCTTGCCGGTCAGGTTACGAAGACCCGTCTCAAAGGCCTTCACCGGGAAGTTCGGCAGCAGCGACTTGATGTTCTGATCGCGGGTCGAAGAAATACCACCACAGTTTGTCCTTCTTGATGTAGCCGCCGATGTCGGCGTTCACGTCGTGGTAGCTCTCCATCCGATTGAGGTCGGACGGCTGCAGTTGGCCGCAGCGGCCAGCGGGACAGATCGCCGTCAGCGTGTCGGGAATGTTCCGGCCTGGATGCCTTTGGTCTGGTAGTCCGCGTAGATCTTGCCGTGATAGCTGTTGCCGCCCGACTTGGCGATGAAGTTCGACCACACGCCGGGCCACGGCATCTCAGCGGTGTTGCCGCCAGCGTTGACCGCGACTTCGTCGATCGCGCCGTAGTCGTAGTAGAAGCCGGCAGCGTTGGTGCCTTCGGTATTGACGATGCCTTCCACCATGGGACGATGCTGATCGGCCTTGGTGTCGTAGGCCGAGTAGGCCGTCTGCGTGCCAGCGGCGCTGCCGGCGACGTCGATGCGCGTCAACTGGATAGCCGGCGCAGCGGCCAGCACGGTCCAGAAATCGCGCGCGTTCGGCAGGGCGGCCAACCGCTCCTGGCCGAAACTCGTTGCCGACGTCGTTGACGTGACATCAACGACCGGAGACGCCCCGGTAACGGTGACCGTCTCCTGAAGCGCCGCCACTTTCATTTCGGAGTTGAGCGTCGCGGTGAACCCCAGGCCGACGATGACGCCCGTCGCGCACCACGGTGCCAAATCCGCCGAGCTCGTAGGTGACTCGATACTCGCCCGGCGGAATCGCCGGAAAGCGGAAGGTGCCGTCCCCACCCGTCACGGTCGTGCGAGTGCCCTGCATCGCTGGGCTCGCAATCGTAATCGTGACGCCGGGCAAGGCCGAGTCCGACTCGTCGGTGACCTTGCCGTTAATCGCGCCCAGTCGTCGAGCTGACGGTCTGGGCCCACCCTCCCGTCGCGGTCACGACGGAGAGCATTACGCCGAACAAAACAATCCACACGCGCCTCATGGCTCCTCCCTTAGAGGACCGATTCAAGTCGTTGCGAGGGAACGAATCACGTGGAACCCGACGAGAGCTCGAATGCGTCCGAAATGTCGTCCGTAGAGTTGGCTCGATTGGGCCATACGCTACACCCGTAGGTCGCTGCAGACAAGCTCATTCCGGCCTTCGGGTCCGCGCGCCCGAGTCATTGACACGGATCCGCTCACCGTGCAAGATGCGCCAAACCACCAACCTCGCCGGCGTTAACCGAACGGAGGGAGTCCTGTATGTCCCGACGAATCGTGTTTGTAATGCTGTTTCTCTTCGGCGCTGTTTCCCCCTTATTTGCGCAGGCCGTGACCTCCGGCACCGGGGCGATCAACGGCCGTGCCATGGACGACTCCCAGGCGCTCATTCCCGGCGTCACGGTCACGATCACGAGCCCGTCGCTCATGGGTGCGCGCACGGCTGTGACCGACGGCGAAGGCCAATATCGATTTACGGCGGTCCCCCCAGGCGACTACTTGGTGACCTTCGAGCTCGCTGGATTTCGAACCGTGCGCAACGAAGGCATCCGCGTCAGCACCGGCTTTACCGCCACGATCAACGCGGAGATGAAGCTCGCCTCGCTCGAGGAGGCGGTCACCGTAACCGGCCAATCGCCCGTTGTCGACACGTCGGCGACCCAGATCGGCAACACCTTCGACGCCAAACAGCTCTCCGCGCTGCCCACCTCGCGCGACTATTTCTCGCTGCTGGCCGGCTCGCCGGCGGTGCAGATGAACCGCATCGATGTCGGCGGGGGCACCAACGGCACCCAGCAGGGATTTGTCGTCTACGGCACAAGCGGTCAGGTGCGCGCCAGCATCGAGGGCCTCAATGCGACTGAGGCGACGGGCGCATTCGGCAATTACCCGGACGTGGGTGCGATGGAGGAAGTCGTCAGATCAACACGGCCGCGCATTCCGCCGAAGCCTCGACACCAGGCGTCCAGTCGCAGTTCATCAGCAAGTCGGGCGGCAACCAGTTCCGCGGCACCTTCTATGGCGGCTACTCGCACGAGAGCTGGCAGTCGTTCAACATTGACGAGGACCAGATCGCGCGTGGCCTGCAGGGCGGCGGCGGGATCGCTCCCGAAGACGTCAACCGCCTCTCCTCGTATCAGGACGAAAACATCGGGTTCGGCGGTTACATCGCAAAGGACCGCCTGTGGTGGTACGGGTCGTACCGCCATCAAGACATCAAGGCCCGGTTTGTGAATTTCCCCGTCAAGCCGCAGACCACGATCCTCAACAACTACAGCGTCAAAGTCACCTACAACCTGTCGCCGAACAACAAGCTGATTGGCTATACACAGCCGTCGCAGAAAAAGCAGCCGCAGCGCTTCGACTCGTTCCTCCTCGGCGTCGACACCGGCATCAACACGTCGGAAGCGACGACCTGGAACCAGAACTTCTGGGCGTGGGTGCACAAGGCCGAGTGGAACAGCGTGCTCAGCGATAACGCGTTCGCGGAAATCCGCGGCGGCCAGTACGGCTACGACTGGACCAACGGCGTCAACGGCACGGGCTTGCGCTACGAGGACATCGGCAACAATCTGATTTTCGGACGCAACCGCAACTGGGCGCGCGAGCGCCGGCGCAACCAGGTGCTGGGATCGGCAGCCTGTTCAAGAACACCGGGGTCGGCGAGCACAACCTCAAGTCGGCGGCGAGGTCTTCGACGAAACCGTGAACGACATCTACATCGACGGCTACGAAGAGGACATCGTGCACGTGATGCAGAACGGCGCGCCGCTCGACATCATCTTCTTCCAGGCGCCGAACCTGTCGATCGGAACGGCCTGTGGACCTATGGGTCGTACATCAACGACACGTGGCGCGTCAGCAACCGGCTGACCTTGAACATCGGCGTGCGGTTCGACCGCTATCGCGCGTTCCTGCCGGAGCAGGAGCACGCGGCCGGCCAGATACAATCCGACGCCGATTGCGTTCGCCGCCAAGAACAACGTCGTCGACTTCAACCTGTTCGCGCCGCGGCTCGGCCTCACCTACGACCTCACGGGCAACGGCAAGACGGTCGCTCAAGTTCAACTACGGCAAGTACTGGTTCAATCCGGGCGCCGACTTCCTGTTCAACGTCAACGAGAACTCGAACGCCTGGTGGCGGCGGTATCGCTGGACCGATCATCAACAGCAACGGCCGCTGGAAGCCGGGCGAGGAAGGTGCGACGTCGACCACGGCCGCGGTGGTGTCGCGCTCGAATCGCTCGATCCGAACCTCGAGGACACGCGCACCGACGAAATCGCCGCCTTCCTCGAGCGCGAGCTGATGGCCAACTTCGGCGATGCGTGCCGGCTACGTGTGGCGTGGCGTCCGCAACCAGTACCAGCGCGTCAACACGAACCGACCCTTACTCCGCGTTCACGGTGCCGGTGACGGTCGTCGATCCCGGGCCCGGACGGGGCGTCGCGACGACCGGCGATGACGGTCCGTCGATTAGCCGCGTTCGATCTCGCGCCGGAGTTCCGCGGGCTGGACGCCGGTCAACATGACGACGAACGTGCCCGATGGCGACGGCGACTACCACACGTTCGAAATCACGGGGACCAAGCGCATGAGCAACCGATGGAGCCTGCTGGCCTCGTACGGCTACACGAAGAGCTTCGACAACGGCAACACGGCGTATCTCGGCAAACCGTTCGCCAGCAACTGCCTGCCGGCGACGCCGAACGACGAAATCAACACCGACGACGGCCGCCACGTGTATAGCCGGCAGACGGCCAAACTCGCCGGCACGCTGGAACGCGCCGTGGTGGGGCATCGCGTTTCGCCGATGCTGCGATACCAGCAAGGCTTCCCGTTCGGGCGGACGTTCGCGTCGACGTTGACTGAGCGCCGGCAGCGTCCGCTTCCTCGCCGAGCCGTTCGGCACGCGTCGGCAGGACCACATCGTGATCACCGACGTGCGCGTGGAGAAGAACATCGGTTCGGGAGTCGCGATTTCTCGGTGTTCTTCGACCTCTACAACATGTTCAACTCCAACCCGGAGCAGAACCTGCAGTGGAGCTCGGGCACGGCGTTCAATCGGCCGCTCAGCATCGTCCCGCCGCGCCTGGCGCGGATCGGAGCGAAGTTGAATTTCTGAGGGCGTCCGCGCCAGCGCACGCTTCCTCACTGACGAGCGCGTCTGCAAGTGTGCGCGTGCGTGCAGGTTCGGGCGCACGCGCGCACCTGCCGCGTGATGCTGGCGCGCGGCTAGAATAAAAGCGTGGCCGCGAAGAAAGCTGAAGCTGAGGTCCTCACGATCGACAGCCGGGACGTTTCGATCTCCAATCCACACAAAGTTCTCTTCCCCGCCGCGGGCTACACCAAACTCGATCTCGTCAACTACTACCTCGCGATCGCCGAGGGTGCTCTGCGCGGCGCCGGAGGACGCCCCAACGTGCTCGTGCGCTATCCCAACGGCATCGCCAACGAGTTCTTCTACCAAAAGCGGGCGCCTGAGTCGCGGCCCGACTGGCTGGAAGTCGTCACGTTGCGTTTCCCCTCAGGACGTACGGCCGAGGAGATCGTGCCCCGCGACGCGGCGGCGCTCGCGTGGATGGCCAATCTCGCCTGTCTTGAACTGCATCCCCACCCGGTTCGCGCGGAAAACCTGGATCATCCCGACGAGTTGCGTGTGGATCTTGACCCCGTGCCTGGCGTGGAGTGGCCGCAGGTGCGAGAGGTTGCCGCCGTTGTCCGTGCCACGCTCAGCGACTTCGGTCTCAGTGGCTGGCCAAAGACTTCGGGTTCGCGCGGCATACATGTCAACGTCCGCATCAACACACAGTGGACCTTCGACGAAGTGCGCCGCGCTGCTGTCGCGCTCGCGCGCGAAGTGGAGCGGCGCGCTCCGGCCATTGCCACCAGCAAGTGGTGGAAGGAAGAACGTCACGGCGTCTTCATCGATTACAACCAGAACGCAAAGGATCGCACGGTCGCGGCCGCCTACTCGGTGCGCCCAAAGCCCGACGCTCGGGTGTCGGCGCCGCTCACCTGGGAAGAGATCGAATCGTGCGATCCGGCAGACTTCACGATCGAGACGATGCCCCGACGCTTTGCGCAGGTCGGCGATCGGCATCACGACATCGATCGACTGCGAGGCTCGCTCGATTTATTGCTGGAGCTTGCCGCCCGCCAGCAGAAAGACGGGCTCGGTGACGCGCCCTGGCCGCCGCAGTACCAAGAAGCAGGCGGGTGAGCCACCGCGCGTGCAGCCGTCGCGTCGCCGGATAACGAAGCCCTCTAAGGCGGAACCTCCCGCGACGCCCACCGCGACCACGCGCAACACGACCTCCGGACGCCGTGCGTCGAAGTTTCCCTTGATCGAAATCGGTCGCGCTCGTCGAAAAGAGGATGCCCTTGCGGGATTCGAGCGGTGGAAAGCGGAGCACGAGAAAGCCGCCGCGCACCTCGAACCGGCCGACGTGCTCGTGGATTCGATGCGCGGCCGTTCGTCGACGTGGACACGCGTGCGTGTGAATCTTCAGCACGTGCCGGTGAGGCTTCGGCCCACGCAAGGAGCGCTCGATCCGGACTTCGACCCCGGGACCGATTGGCCGGTCAGCGACGATGCGCCGCGCCGAACACCTTCTCGAGCTCGTAAGCCGTCGTGACTTCGAGCTGATCGTAGCGGCAGTCGTTCGGCTGCTTGTCGGGCCGCCAGCGAAGAAACACCGCGGCATGGCGAAAGCGATCGCCCTGCAGGTGGTCGTACTTGACTTCGCAGACGCGCTCGATGCGGAGCGGCTCCCAGGAGAGATCTTTGCCCGCGCTCCAGCGGCTGTGGCCGCCGGGCATGCGCTGCGATTCGCTCCCATCGGCTTCGGCCCACTCGCGCCACGGGTGCTGCGCCAACGCGTTCTGTCTCAACGGCTCGAGCTCTGTGGCCAGTTCTTTCCGCATCGCCATGGTGAAGGACGAGGTGACACCAACGTGATGCAGCGTGCCGCGTGCGTCATAGAGACCGAGCAAGAGCGATCCGACGATGCCTTTGCCTTCTTTGTGCCAGCGGAAACCTGCGACCACACAGTCCGCCGTGCGCGCGTGCTTCACTTTGATCATCGCGCGCTTCCCCGGTTGATAAATGGCGTCCTCTGGCTTGACGATCACGCCGTCGAGGCCCGCTCCCTCGAAGCGCTGCAGCCATTCGGCCGCCAGTTCCGGATCGCGCGTCATCGGCGTCAAATAGATTGGCGGCTGACTCTCCGAGAGCAGCGTTTCGAGATGGTCACGCCGTGCACGTTGCGGCGCCGTCATCAGGCTGCGGCCCTCGGCGGCGAGCAGATCGAAGGCGACAAACGACGCGGGCGTTTCCTTCGAGAGCTTCTCGACCCGCGAAGCGGCCGGATGCAAGCGCATCTGCAGGCCGTCGAAGTCGAGCCCGCGCGGTGTCGGCATCACGATTTCGCCATCGACAACGCACCCCTCCGGCAGCTTGTTGCGGAACACCTCATGCAGCTCCGGAAAGTAGCGATCCAGCGGCCTGAGATCGCGGCTCTGGATGAACACGTCGTCACGCCCGCCACGAAAGATAATGGCGCGAAAGCCGTCCCACTTAGGCTCGTAGAGAAACGTCTCAGCGACAGGGAGCTCGTCGGCAAGCTTCGCCAACATCGGCTCGACCGGAGGCGCAACCGGAAACGACCCTTTGATATCGTGCGCGGCGGCTTTTGCCGCGGCAACACCGCTCTTGGTCTTACGAGCCATCCCGGCTAGCTTATAGGCAGGGAGCCTTGAACGGGATGGTGACGCGCGTCACGTACATCTGGTGGCTTCGGTGGGACTTGCTGTCGGCGAAGGCGCTGGCCTGGACGCTCACCTTCGGGCGCGATGTGGAGCTCACGCCCGAGACACACCACTTCTTTTACGACCGCTATCATCGGCTGGCGGACCATCACCGCGCTTGCGGTCATCGGTCTCGCGCGCGACGCCTCAACGCCAAAGCCGATGAACACTACCGCGCCGGCGGATTCGACGGTCCACCGTTCGCCGCAGCCATGGCCATGCCGCGGCCGCGCCGCTTCACGCGCGTCGATGCGGTGAGTCGTTATCACGTAAACGGGCCCGACGACGCCGCATAGTGCGCGCACGGGTTCTCGCGCCGCCATGCCGATGGGATCAATCGACAACGACGCGTCCGGCGACTCGAGCACGCCGACCACGATACATTCAGCAGAATGACAGCCACACGTCTGTATCTGGTGCGCCACGGCGCGACGCAACTCACGGCGGAGGACCGCTTCGCCGGCGCGACCGGCGTCGAATTGTCGGACGAGGGGCGCGCGCAGGCGGCGCGTCTCGGCGAACGGCTTCAGTACCGAAGGCATCGGCTCCGTCTACGCGAGTCCGCTTTCGCGGACCGTAGCGACCGCGCAAATCGTCGCGCACCACTGCGCGCTGCAGATCGAAACGCGCGATGGACTGCGCGAGATTCATCACGGCCGGTGGGAGGGCCTCACCCGCCGCGAGGTCGAGGCGCGCTTTCCTGACGAGTACGCGGCGTGGGAGGAAGACCCGTTCACCTTCGCGCCGGAAGGTGGCGAGAGCGGCGTCGCGGTGCTGGCGCGCGCGCTGCCGGTGATTCGCGAACTCGTCACGCGCCATCAGGGTGAGCGCGTGCTCGTCGTATCGCACAAGGCCGCCATCAGGCTGCTGATCAGCAGCCTGCTCGGCTTCGATCCGCGTGGCTATCGCGATCGGCTGGATCAAGCGCCGGCATGCGTCAACGTGCTCGATTTTCGTGATCCGGTCCGCGCGCGGCTCATGCTGTTCAACGACACGTCTCACTATGCGCACGATCCGCGCGAAGTCGGCGAGAACCTGTCGCGCTGGTGGGACGCGAAGTAAGCACGCAAGCACGGAGCACCGAAGCACGGAGCACCGAAGCACTTAAAAACACAAAGAATCCCCAGGAATCTCTTAATCCGCGTACGCTTTTCTAAAGAATGCGCGGATCTAGGGATAACGGGGATTAGAGTAACCGTTAAACGAATAGGTGCTTGGATGCGCCTTGCTGTCCGACGTAGCCCTCTCATCGCCAAGATCCAAAAGCTTGTGGCGGCTTCGTGCTTTCGTACTTTCGCGGTTTCGTGGCAACGCTCTTCTCCGTGTTCTCCGCGCCTCCGTGCCGACGGCGTTCGCGAGGAGGCAGCCGTCGAAACAAGAAGAAATCGGAAGCGAGCGTCACCTCGAGCCGCTCGAGCGCGTCGATGCGTGCGGCGGCGCTAGTGCGCTCACCCCGGTAAGTCGCGCGCAGCAGGTCCTTCAACGCGTCGCGATCGAGAAGGTGCCGTTCGCGTGCGCTCGCGCGGTCGACCAACGTGAAGAACTCTGCGTGTTCGGCGATGAGCGCGCCGGCACGCTCGTGTTCCAGAGCCCGACCGAGCACCGACGCGCGCAGTTCGATGAGATCGTCGTGAGCGGGCACGCCGGCGAGCAGGAATCCGCCGGCCGTCAGCACGCGCGCGCATTCCGCGGGGTTGCGCCTGCCGTGCAGTGTGAGTACGAGGTCAACGCTCGCGTCGACAAGGGGAACGCGGCGATCGGCGTTCGCCACCACCCAGGTGAGCGCCGGGAAACGTCGGGCTGCATGCTCCGCGGCCGCCGCGGACAGATCGATGCCGACACCGTCGATGGGCCGCATGCCCGCCAGCGACGCGAGTGCGTCACCCGACCCCGAACCGAGATCGACCACGCACGCGGCGTCGGGCAGCGCAACCGCTGCCGCACGCTGGACAAAGGCGTCGACGACGTGCCGGCCTACGCCTGAGGCGAGCAATCGGGCCCGCGCGTCGACAGCGGCGGGTGTGTCGCCGGCGGCGAGCGATCGTCGATCCTGCGGCTGCAGCAGATTCACATATCCACTGCGCGCCACATCGTAGGTGTGGCCGCGACCGCAAACCCACACGCGCGCGGTCCGCTCGAGGAGCAACCCACAGTCTCGCACTGTGCACGCAAGCGGGGGAACAGGCACCGATCCAGGATCGTACCGTATGACACAATCCGCAGATGTCTGAGGCGGCACACGTCACCATCGACACAGACAAAGCGCGTCTCGACCTCGACGTGATCCATGGCTTCTTGTCCGCGTCCTACTGGTCGCCAAACGTCCCGCGCGAGATTGTCAGACGTGCGATCGACAACTCGCTCTGTTTCGGCGTGTACATCGGCGACGCGCAGGTGGGCTTTGCACGGGTGATCACCGACCTGGCCACATTCGCGTATCTCGCTGACGTGTTTATCCTCGAGGCGTATCGCGGACGTGGGCTGTCGAAACGTTTGATGGATGCGATCGTGAGTCATCCACAACTGCAGGGGCTGCGCCGCTGGACGTTGATCACGCGCGATGCGCACGCACTCTACGCGCGATACGGCTTCACGCCGCTGGCGACGCCGGATCGGTTCATGGAACGTCGTCCGCTACAGTAGAAACAATGCGGCTAAGGCGCGAAGTCCTCGACGTGCTCGAGTCACCAATGGTGCAGATCGCCACCGTCGCCGAAAACATGGCGGGGTCGGTCAAGCTCTGTTACGGCGAGTCGGATATGCCAACGCCCGAGTTCATCTGCCGGGCGGCGTCCGATGCGCTCGCCGCGGGTCACACGTTCTACACGCACACCGCGGGATACATGGCACTGCGCGAGGCGATCGCGGCGAAGGTGTTGGAGCTGCACGGCGTCGCCTACCGTGCGTCGGAAATCATGAGCACGGTTGGCGCGACGGCGGCGATTTTCGCGGCCATTCGCGCGTCGGTTGGACCAGGCGACAACGCCGTGGTGATCTCCCCGGCCTACGCGATCTTTGCCAACGCCGTGATCATGAGCGGCGGTGAGTGTCGTGCGGTGCCGCTCGCGACCGACGGAAGGCGCTTTTGCCTCGACCTGGACCAGATTGGCAGGGCCGTCGACGACCGCACACGCATGCTGATCGTCAATAGTCCGTCGAATCCGACCGGCTGGATCATCACCGAGGCCGAACAAGAAGCGCTGTATATGCTGGCCGAGCGGCACGACCTCATCATCCTGGCTGATGAAGTCTACGAACGGCTGATCTTCGAGCGGGACATCGCTCCGTCGTTCGCACGCATCGCGACCAACAACGATCGCGTGATCGTCGTCAACAGCTTCTCGAAAACGTACAACATGACCGGCTGGCGCCTTGGATGGGCTCAGAGCAGCGAGCGAACGATCCGTTCCATGTACAAGGCCGTCGAATTCATCACATCGAACGCGGCTGCCATGGTGCAGCAGGCGGGAATCGTCGCCCTGCGAGACGGCGAGGCGTACATCCGTGAGCTTCGCGATCACTATGCGCTGCGGCGGAGCGAGGTGCGACACGCACTGGACACGATTCCGAGCATCTTCTTGTACGAGCCCGATGGTGCCTTCTACGCGTTCTTTCGGATAGAGGGTTTGACCGATAGCACGGCGTTTACGACGAGGCTTCTGCGCGAAACCGGGCTCGCGCTCACGCCCGGCGTCGCGTTCGGGCCGGCCGGTGAAGGGTGCGTGCGTCTATGCTTCGCGGCCACGGAGAAAACCGTCACCGACGCCCTCGACCGGTTGACACGATTCATGGCGACGTATGAACCCACCTAGAGGCGTGCGACGCGACCGCTGCGGATAAAATGAGCGGACTCTTTCCAGGAGCGTTGCAGGAGGCATGATGGCGAGTCGTACGCGCATCTCGGGTCTTGTGATGTTGGCAATGGTGCTTGCGCCGTCGGCAGGGTGGGCGCAGCAGCGCGCGGCGGATGGTGTCACCCTCAACGACGAAGGCTTGCCTCAGTACTCGACGTTTTCACTCTGCGCGATCGATCCAGCGACCGGACAATCGGGCGCCACCGTGACGACGCGCGTGCCCTTCGTGGGACGAGCGGTGCCACACGTGCGCGCCGGCATCGGCGCGGTGTGCACGCAGGCGGCAACGGTCGTGGAATACGGACCGCGCGGTCTCGATCTCCTCGCCAAGGGTGTCGAGCCGCAGAACGTCCTGCAGCAATTGCTTGCCGACGATCAGTCGCGCGAATCGCGACAAGTCGGCGTGATCAACATGAAAGGCGTCGGCGCGGCGCATACCGGCAAGGGCAACGGCAACTGGGCGGGCAGCCGGCAGGGCAAGAACTACACCGTGCAGGCCAACATCATGGTGGGGCCTGAGGTTGTGGACGCCGTAGCGACGACCTTCGAGTCGACGGAAGGCACGGCGATGCCGCTCGCCGAGCGGATGATTCTCGCGATGGAAGCCGGACAGGCAAAGGGCGGCGACCGGCGGTGGGGGAATCTTCAGTCAGCGGCGATCAAGATCGCCGACCCCAACGATCCGGGCCGGGGCGGCGATTACATCGCCCTCGCCATCGAGGTGGGCGAGCATGCCGAACCGGTCACGGAGATGAAGCGGATCTATCACACGACCGGCCGCCGCCTCGGGTATCGCACTTTTTCGAATGTGGAGGGACCCGACGTCATCGAACTCAAGCGGATGCTCCACACACTCGGGTACTGGCGACCGTCGCTGGCCGCGTTTCCGGACGCGCCGCCGTCAACGAATACTCCGAAGATGCGCGAATTGCAGAAAACGAGTCCGGCTGAGTACGACAAGTTGATTGCCGATTCGCGACGCGTGGCGCAGGAGTACACGCGGGAGTATGGGCAGTACGACGCGGAAGCCATCGCCGCGGTCGACAAGTTCCGCACGGACAAAGAGCTGAACTATCAGGGCAATCCAGCCGGCCTCGTCGATACCCGCTTGGTTGATGCCCTGCGAGACGCGTACATCGCCAAACGCCGCAGCGCCCCAAAATAACCCGCACGTGCCGCACCTGCCCCAAAAAGGGGTCTGACCCCTTTTTTCCAGCTGCAGTCGAAAAAGGGGTCAGACCCCTTTTTGCGCGGCTCTAGCGAATCCGCTTGCGCAGGGCGATGATTTGCCGCCCGTCAACGCAGCTGTCGCTCACCTCGTCCATGAGCGACCCCACAAGGTCGAGCGGCACGAGCGTTGGGCCGACTCGGCCGGTTTCGACGTGGACAATGAGGTCGGGCTCTTCAATGTTCAGCCCGACGTGAATGTCGCCGGCGTCTCCCGACAACCCTGTGACGAGCTCGGCAAGAGCCAGTTGGACCACGGAAATAATGGCCGGATTGAGGCCGTGATCGGCGCCGAACGCCTCGAGCCCATCGGTCAGGGTTGAGAGCTCTGTAAGGTCCGCTCGTACAGCAAGGCGTCTCACGGGTAAACCTTACAGTACTTACTTTTCCTGTCGGGGAACGTACTCTCTGGCAAAGAAATACAAAGGTTTACACGGGATCACGGCGGCGTGCCCTATCCTTAAAAGAGACCAAAACCGCACAAGCACCGGGTCGGGCCGGCTCCCCGCGAGCCGCAGCGCGTTGCCCGTTTGCCTCGGGAGATCAATCGCATGTCTGACAACGTCATGGGCAAGAGCGTCGATCGTCGTAGTTTCCTCCGCGGATCTGCGGTGTTTGCGGCCGCTCTGGGCCTCGCCGTTGCCCCCGTGTTCGGGCAGCAGCAACCGCCGCCGGAACCCGAAAAGAAGGAAAAGCCGGCTCCGAAAGATCCCTTCGATACCGGTGAGAAGCCGGGCGAGCAAAAGAAGCTCATCGACAAAGAGGGCCGGGAATACCGCATGTGTCCGCAGTGCGGCTACAACATGTACAAAGAAGGCCGCATGTGGGTGTGTGAGAACTGCGGCTACAGCTACGTCGAATAAACATCAGTTCCCAGTTGTCAGTTCCCAGTTCGGAGTTGAGTGATTAGTTCGGCGGGCGAACGACAACGAAAACTTTGAACTGACAACTGGAAACTCTTTTGCCCCCTTCCCTCCACAACAAGACGCTCTTCATCACCGGCGCCTCCCGCGGCATCGGGAAGGCCATCGGCATGCGCGCCGCGCGCGACGGCGCCAACGTCGTCGTCACCGGCAAGACGATCGCGCCGCATCCCAAGTTGCCAGGCACGATCTACTCGGCGGCCGAGGACATCGAGCGTGCCGGCGGGCGCGCGCTGGCGGTCGCGATGGACGTGCGAGACGACGCGCAGGTAGACGCCGCGATCGAACAGGCGGTTGCGCGCTTCGGCGGCATTGACGTGCTCGTGAACAATGCGTCAGCGATCGCCCTCACCGGCACGCTGGCGACTCCGATCAAGCGCTTCGATCTCATGCACCAGGTCAACATGCGCGGCACGTTCCTGTGCACGCAAAAGGCGGTGCCTCACCTCCGCCGCTCCATCAATCCACACGTGCTCAATCTCGCGCCGCCGCTCGACTCGACGCTCGACGCGCGGTGGTTTGCGCCTCACCTCGCCTACACGATGGCGAAATACGGGATGAGTCTGTGCGTGCTCGGGATGGCGGAGGAGTTCCGCGCCGACGGGATCGCCGTCAACGCGCTGTGGCCACGCACGGCGATCGATACCGACGCGATCAGCCTGATAACCGGCGAGGAGACGCGCCGCACGCGCACGCGGCGCGTCGAGATCGTGGCCGACGCCGCCTACATCATCCTCACGCGTCCGAGTCGCGAGTACACGGGACGCTTTCTGATCGATGACGAGGTGCTGCGAGAGGCCGGTGTGACCGATCTCTCGCAGTATCTGCAGAGCGGCGCGCGCGAAGCGGACCTGATGCCCGACTTTTTCGTTACCGCTCGTCGCCAGTAAAGCGGCCGGCGCCCGTCCATCGTGCCGGTTCAGGGGCGATATTACGGTAATCAAGACCGGGTTGGCCCCCTCTCTGCACATCGCAATGATTGAAGAGGATGTCAAACGCATACACCTCGTCGGATCCTTGAGCCGCTCCGGAGCCGCGGAAATAGGCGATCTCGTCGCCGGCGATAATCACGGGAAAGCCCCCGTTATCGACAGACGTGCGCGTCGGCTTCGCGTTGTACCCAAAGCGCGTGTCGTACTTGCGCAGCTCGTCGACCATAAAGTTGATCCACGGATTGGGTTCGTATTTCCTTTCGGTCGGGCACGAATTGGCCAGCGTCGGCGGAAACTGATTCGCAAGCCGCTCAATCAGCGCTCTGACGTCCGGCATGCCGAGCACGGTTCCAGGATCCGGATCCGGAACGCGCACCGAATTACTCGGGAAGGTGACAGCGATATCGGGCGTCGCCGGACCGGTTCCGCACGTGCTGTTTGGGATCACACGCGCGAAAAATGTGCCGTTGGGGCCAGAAGTATTCATCGTCGTATTCGTGAACGGACCAAATTGCACGATCGTGTCGCCTGGGGCGAGACCGGCCTGGAGCGTATATCCGTTAGGCGCTCCGAATTGCGGCCGTACCCAGAACAAGTAGATCTCGTTGCCCCGCTGCATAGCGCGAAGGTTGCGCGGCACGCTGGGACTTCCACACGACGAGGTCACCACCACTGTGATCTCATTCGATACCGGACTGGTGCTGCCGTCTGTGCCGATGGCGAAGAGGCGGGCGTAGTACGTGCCTGGCCCGGCCGAGGCGACGAACGTGGTCTCGGCCGCACTGATGCCAACGCTGACCGCCGTGTGCCCAGGTCCAAAGCCCGCCTGCAGCAAGTACGTCGCAGGACTGTTGGTTGATGCCGTCCAGGTGAGGGTCACGATCTGCCCATTCACCGTGGCGGAGAGATTGGTTGGCGCCGTTGGCACCGCGCCGAGCCGGAGCCCGGAGGTGAGGAGTGCACACGAGAGGAAGAAGAACGCAAGCGGGAAACGAATGGAACGACGTTCAAGCATGCGGCTACTTTACCGCGTTTGATTTGATCACAAATACGCGAATCGGGCGTTCGCGAATGCGCGCCGCAGCTCGGCGCGGGAAATAGTCCGCCACCGTCCAGGTGGCAGGCGATCGATCGACGGACGGCCAAACTGCACGTGCGGCCACCGCGTGCCCTTGTGTGCGATGACCTGCATCACGCGGCGGATCTCGCGATTGCGTCCCTCGACCAGCTCCACGATTAGCGACGACTCCCGCGACGAGCTCTTGCGGGAACCGCGCGCGACTTCACGGTCGATAGTTTCCAAACTGCAGCGCAATGCCGAAGTCATGATCGCGTAGCAGCTGGATCGCCGCCTGCAGATCATCGCGCGACGCCGACGAGATGCGGAGCTGATCGCCCTGAATGGCCGCCTGCACCTTTTTCATCTTGGCATCCTTGAGGACCTTGACAATCTCGCGCGCGACGTCGCTGGGGATGCCCATCTGCAGCGTCACGACTTGCCGCGCAGTCCCACCCGCGGCGTCCTCAACATCTCCGAGCTTGAGGTTTTTGACCGGCACGTTGCGCCGCACCATCCGCGTCTGCAGCACTTCCCACAACGCGCCGAGCTTGAAGCGATCTTCGGCGGTCAGCGTAAGCGTATTGTTTTTCTGGTCCAGCTCGATCGCGGCGGGCGAGCCCTTGAAGTCGTAGCGCTGGGTAATTTCCTTGCGCGCCTGATTGATCGCGTTGTCGACCTCCTGGAGGTCGACCTCCGACGTCACGTCGAACGAATTCGTCGTAGCCATGGCCGAACTATCCTAGCCGAAGCCTCAGGAGCGAGGTGTGACGCGGCGAAATCGCGGCCAGGTAGCGTTGCCGAGGGCGTTCTTGGGAACGGATGACGAGAACTGTGCAACAGATGTGCTTGAGCCGCGTACCCGCGGAAAGCTAGAGTACGGTGACTCATGCCGCACCCCTCGGAGCCGCTCGTCCTAGTCGTTGACGACTACCAGGACGCGCGGGAGATGTACGCCGAATATTTGAAGGCCTCGGGCTTTCGCGTCGCCGAAGCGCGGACCGGAATCGAAGCGGTATCGAAAGCACGCGAGGTCAAGCCCGACTGCATCCTGATGGATCTTTCGCTGCCCGGGATCGACGGCTGGGAAGCGACGCGGCAACTCAAAGCCGACCCCTCGACCAAGCACATCCCCGTGATCGCCATCACCGGCCACGCGTCCGAACTCGCCTCGCGCGATGCGAAGTCCGCCGGATGCGCGTCATTTGTGCTCAAGCCAGCCCTGCCCGACGCCGTCGTCGCCGAAATACGCAAAGCGTTGCAGACCGTGTAGCATCGACCTCGGTCGATGACAGCGCCCAGCCGTTCTGTCCCCGTTGTCCGTTTCGCCGCCGGCGCGCGCCACACCGATCACGATCAGGTCGCCGCCGAAGAGCCGATGGAGGTCCGGGTCAACGGGTCGCCGTTTGCCGTGATCATGCGCACGCCCGGACGCGACCGCGAGCTCGCCGCTGGGTTTCTCCTCGCCGAAGACGTCGTCCGCAGCTCCGACGAGCTCCTCACGATCGAAGAGTGCGAAGACACGACTGAAGAAGGCCGCGGCAATACACTCAATGTCCAAATCGGCGGCGACGCCATCGAGCGTCTTTCGACGCGGCTCGGCGAGCGTCGACAGGTGACGATGACCGCATCGTGCGGTCTGTGTGGCCGGCGCACCATCGAGACGCTGCGATCGCGCGTCGCCACGGTTGACGGCCGGTGGACCATTGCCGCGGAGATCATCGGCACGCTGCCACTGCGGCTTCGTGAATCGCAGGCGGTGTTCGATTCAACTGGTGGTCTGCACGCCGCCGGCTTATTCGATCGCGACGGGACGCTCCGCCACATCGCAGAGGATGTCGGGCGGCACAACGCCGTCGACAAGATCATCGGACGGCGTCTGATGGAGGACGCGCTTCCGCTGTCCGACAGCCTGCTGCTCGTTTCGGGCCGCACGTCGTTCGAGCTGGTACAGAAGGCATTACTCGCCGGGATTCCGTTGATCGCGGCGGTCTCGGCACCGTCCAGCCTGGCGATTGCGCTTGCGCAATCGTCGGGCATCACGTTGTGCGGGTTTGTTCGCGGCGACCGCTTCAACGTGTATGCGCACGAGGAACGCATCACGTAGCTGCAACCGGCGCGTGCTGGCACGTCGGACACCAGTAGGTCACGCGCGCATCGTCTCCGGTCTTGCGGGATGCGATGGGCGTGCCGCACGTGCGGCATGGCTTCCCGCCACGACTGTAGACCCATAGACGGTCAGCGGGCCGCATGCGTCCGGTCGTGCGGCGAACACCGCGATACGTCACCATGCTCGGCCCGGGCTTCTCGACCACGTTCTCGAGCAGCAGCCGACGCGCGATGGCGACAACGTCGCGCAAGGCGCCGTCGCTGAGTGCCGCGACCTCGGCGGCGGGATGGATGCGGGCGAGAAACAACACCTCCGACTTGTACACGTTGCCAACGCCGGCGACCACGCGTTGGTCGAGCAGCACATCCGCGATCGCCTCCGACGGCCGTGCCCGCATGCGTCGAAGTGCCTCGTCCTCCTCGAACGTATCGGCGAGCAGATCCGGGCCGAGCGTTGCGATCGGGCGATGACGGGCAAGGGTGGACGCCTGGATGAACTCGGCAACATGGACGCGGAAAGCCACCGCGACCCAGTCGGTGGTTTCAATTGCGATGCGCATCTCGCCGCGAGGTCGCTGCCAGCGCTCGCCGGGCCGGTAGATGTGCCACGACCCGTTCATGCGCATGTGCGTGCGGAGGACGAGCCCACCCGAGAGCATCATCAGGAGATGCTTGCCGGCCGCGGCGACGCGCTCAACGACTCTCCCAGCCACCGGTGTGTCAATGTCCACACGTGCCAGATGCACCAAGACGGTTTCAAATCGTGTAATCGTCTGGCCGGCCAGCGCGCGGTGAAGGGTACGCGCGGCCTTGAATATCGTGTCTCCTTCGGGCATGGCGGTCAGGTGTCAGGGGTCAGGTGTCAGGTATCAGGAATTCAGGGATCAGGGATTAGGGAATCGGAGGTCAGGGATCAGGTATCAGGGATTCGGTTGTCAGAGCTATTATCAGCGTCATGCGTCGCCGCAGTCGACGCTCGCCGGTCAATCGAAGGAGGCATCCCGTGAGCAGCAAACGCGTTCTCTCGAGCGTAGGAGCATCGCTGGCGATCGTCGTCGCGCTGGCCTTCTCAACTGTGGCCGCCCGCCAGAGTTCCGGGGACGCCGTGCGTGTCGATCCCGATGACCTCGGCGGCGTGGTCACCGGGCCCAAGGGCCCGGAAGCCGGCGTATGGGTCATCGCGGAGACAACGGATCTGCCGACGAAGTTCGCGAAGATCGTCGTCACCGACGACCGCGGGCGGTACCTCGTCCCGGACCTGCCGAAGGCGAATTACAACGTGTGGGTGCGCGGCTACGGACTCGTCGACTCGCCGAAGGTGCAGTCGCGCGCCAGGCAAGGTCGCTGAACCTCACGGCGGTCGCTGCGCCCGACCCGCGCGCGGCGGCCCAGTACTATCCGGCCGGGTATTGGTTTTCGCTGCTGCAGGTGCCGGCGAAGAGCGAGTTCCCGGGGACCGGTCCGCAAGGGCAACGGCATCTCGCCCAGCATGCGAAACCAGGCCGAGTGGCTCGCGCGGCCTAAGTCCGGCGGCTGCCTCGCCTGTCATCAGCTCGGGAACAAAGCGACGCGCGAGATTCCGAAAGCGCTCGGGCACCTTCGAGTCCGCCGGCGGATGCGTGGGAACGGCGTGTGCAGTCCGGTCAGGCCGGTGCGCAGATGCTCAGCGGGCTGAACCAACCTGGGCGTGGCGCGCGCTCGCGATGTTCGCGGACTGGACCGATCGCATTGCCGCGGGCGAGTTGCCGCCGGCGCCCGCCGCGGCCGCAGGGCGTCGAGCGCAACGTGGTGATCACGCAGTGGGACTGGGCCGATCCGAAGGCGTACCTGCACGACGTAGGTGTCGACCGACCGGCGCAACCCGACGGTGAATGCCAACGGCCCGATCTATGGCGCGCTCGAGTTGAGCGCCGACTACCTGCCTGTCCTCGATCCGGTACGTCACACGGCGACGCAAGTGAAGTTGACGGTGCGCGACGAGCAACACGCCGCGGACCTCGCCGAACATGCCGCACCGTCGCCGTACTGGGGTGAGCGAAGCGATCTGGACCAGCCGCAACAACGTGCACAATCCGATGCTCGACCATCGCGGCCGCGTGTGGATCACGTCCGCCGTGCGGCCGCCCGACAATCCGGCGTTCTGCAAGCAGGGATCGACGCATCCATCGGCGAAGCTCACGCCGGTCGAACGCGCGAGCCGGCACCTCGCCATCTACGATCCGAAGGACGAGCAAGCTCACGCACATCAGCACCTGCTTCGGCACGCATCACCTGATGTTTGCCGAGGACGCGAACAACACGCTGTGGACAAGCGGAGGCGGACCGGTCGTCGGATGGCTGAACACGAAGATGTTCGATGAGACCGGCGACGAGGAGAAATCGCAAGGCTGGACGGCGCTCATCCTCGACACCAACGGCAACGGCAAGCGCGACGAGCTTATGTCGAGCCAACGCGCCGGTCGATCCGACGAAGGACAAGCGCTTCGGCGGTGGATTCTACTCGGTGGCGCCCGCGCCGGACGGCTCGGTGTGGGGCATCGGTCCTCGGCTTCCCTGGCGCGGTCGTCCGGCTGAGTCCGGGCGCGAATCCGCCGTCGACGGCGCTCGCCGAAGTCTACGAGCCGCCGTTCAACGATCGCGAAGAACCCGTCGAGGGCTTCTCGCCGCGCGGCGGCGACGTCGATCGCAACGGCGTGTTCTGGGCGGCGCTGGCGAGCGGTCATCTCGCGAGCTTCGATCGCCGCAAGTGCAAGGGCCCGCTCAACGGCCCGAAGGCGACAGGGCAGCATTGCCCGGAGGGCTGGACGCTTATACGCCGAGCCGCTGCCGCAGATGAAAGGTGTCACCGAAGGCGGCAGCGCCGAAGCCAGCTACTACACATGGGTCGATCAGTTCGACACGCTCGGCCTCGGACGCAATGTGCCGATCAACACGGGCAATGCTGTCTGAAGGTCTGCTCGCGCTGCAGGACGGCAAATGGGTCGTGCTGCGCGTGCCGTATCCGCTCGGCTTCTACACGAAGTGGATGGACGGGCGCATCGACGATGCGAAGGCGGGATGGAAGGGCAAGGGCGTGTGGGCGACGGTGAGCACGCGCGCGCCGTTCCACATGGAGGGGGGAAAGGCACACCGAGCAAGGTGTTGCACTTCCAGTTACGTCCGGATCCGCTGGCGAAGTAAGTTGCGGCCTTGTGGCTCCGCGCTACATTCCGTCACATGTAGCGCGGGCCTTTAGGCCCGCGACCGTCGACTGTCGACCGTCGACTGTCGACTACGTGCGCCGCGGGACCCGGAGCTGTAAACCCTGAGCGGTAGGAGCAAACCCGCTTTCGAGCAGATAGACCGCGGCGGCATCGGTCGCCGCCGCGGCGCCGTTGATCTGTTCGATCAACCAACCGCGACTGCCTTCCGGCGCCCGCGAGGCGAGCGCGACGAGCTCGCGCGCGAGCGTGCGGCCGGTGCGTGAGCGATCCGGTTCATCGCTCGGCAGTGAGATCAGCAGCACACGATCGCCGCGCGCGATCCACGCGGCGAGGTGGCCATCGACCAGGATCACGCGCGCGCCTGCCGACCGCGAGGCGCGTGGCTGCGCGCCGGTACCGTCAAGCGTGTCGTCCGGCGTCGCCACCGACCACTCGGGCCAAGGCAGCAACGCGCCGTAGGGATTGGCCGGATCGGTGGCCGCGAGCGTGACCGCCAGCGGTGTTTCGGGATCCTCCCGAGCCGCGCGCAGCAGATCGACCGCGCCTGGTTGCGCGAATTGTGCCGCGCCGAGTCCGGCGACGAAGTAGCCGCGCCGTACGCGCCCGGTCTCCTCGAGGCGGCGCAGCACCGTGTAAATTGTCGTGAAGCCCCCGGGGATCTGCTCGATCGCCGTGACCTCGCGCGTGATCACACCGTGCCGCGTGAGCAGTTGCTGCGCAAACGCGGTGGCCCACGGCGTCATCGCTGTTGCGCCGCTTCTCCCCGGAATCGCCGTCCACCGCCCTTCCGCCGTGGGAGGGATGAGGCGGCGCGATCGGAACGGCGTGACCCGCCCCGGCCGACGCCCGCGCTCCGGCGGACGAAGGTATGCGCGCAACGCGTGCAGCGTGTCGTTGGTCACTTTCCCCTTCCAGACCAGCGACCAGAGCGCATCGATGGTTTCGTGCGGGAAGCCGCCGCCGAGCGACGCGTGCAGCGGCGCGAAAAATGACGCGCCGATGTCCTGGAGTTGTGCGAGCACCTCGGCCTCGCGTTCTTTCAGCTCGACGTCCTGTGCGACCGGTGGTAAGAGCTGCGCCAGGTGGTCGGTGAGATAGAGCGCGATGCGTCCATCGCGATCGCCCAGCGGCTCGACTCCGACCCACACCACCTCGCCGGCTGCCATCAGGGTGTCGAGGTGCGCGGGCGTGTAATCGGCCACGCGCGATGGCAGGATGTCGAACTCGAGGAGCGACGCGACGAGCGGTGCTCCCTGCAACTGTTCGATCGCATCGAGCAGACCGTCGAGACCATTCCGCGTGCTGTTGATGCCATGCCACGAGGTGAGGAATCGGCCGAGCACCGCCGCTTCGACCGGCTCGACCTCCTGGCGCAGCTTGGCGAGCGATCGCCGGCGAATGACGCGCAGCACTTCGATGTCGCACCATTCGCGTGCGCGCCCGCCCGGCCGGAACGCGCCTTCGACAATTCGGCCGGATCCGACCAGACGAGTAAGCGCGGCATCGACCACCGCGGTTGAGAGGCCATACCGCGATGCCGGATCCGACGCGGGAAACGGTCCGTGTGTCCGCGCAAAGCGGCGGAGCAAACTGGCGAGCGGATCGGCGACCACCTCGAGGAGCGACTGCGGCAAGCCCGCCGGGAGTGGAATCCCGAGGGCATCGCGGTAGCGTGCCGCGTCCTCGACGGCGACGAGTCGAGGTTCGCCGGCAATCATGAGCTCCACGGCTCGCCGCGCCGCGACGAGCTCGGGCATCGCGTGCTCGGCGATCCCCGCCGCCGCGCGCGCGCCGATCTCGTCTACGGTGAGATCGCCGAGTCGCAGCAGGAGATCATGAACCGCGTCAACCGATCGCGCGTGATAGCGCTCGGCCACATGTTGCAGCTCCGCCTCGGTCGATTCAATCGCACTGGTATCGAGCAGATCGCGCAGCTCCGCTTCGCCAATGAGCTCGCGCAGTTGCGCCTGATCGACCGCAAGCGCCTGCGCGCGCCGCTCGGCGAGTGGCGCGTCGCCGTCGTAGATGTAATTGGCGACGTAGTTGAAGAGCAGCGCGGAGCCGAACGGCGACGGCGTTCGCGAATCAATCGACGCGACCCGAAGCGAGCGGCTGCGAATGCGCCGGAGCACATCGACCAGCGCCGGCAGGTCGAACACATCGCGCAGGCATTCGCGGTAGGTTTCCAGGATGATCGGAAAGGAGCCGTAACGCGAGGCGACCGACAGCAGATCGGCGGCGCGCTTGCGTTGCTGCCAGAGCGGCGCGCGGGCGCCGGGCCGCCGGCGCGGAAGCAGCAGCGCGCGGGCCGCGGCTTCGCGAAAGCGCGCCGCAAAGAGCGCTGTCGATCCAAGCTGGCGGAGAATCAGCGCCTCGACCTCGTCCGGATCGGGGAGCATCAACTGCGGATCCGGTGGCGCATCCGTCTCGGGGAAGCGCACGACGAATCCATCATCACCCCACATCGTCTCGGCTTCGATGCCCAGCTGGTCGCGGATACGCGCGCTCACCGCCATCGCCCAGGGGGCGTGAACGCGACTGCCGAGCGACGAGAGCACGAGCACGCGCCAGTCGCCGAGATCGTCGCGCGTGCGTTCAATGAGGAGCGTGCGATCGTCCGGCACCGTGTCCGCCGCGCGATGCTGATCATCGAGGTACTGGAGGAGGTTGGTCGCCGCCAACGTATCCAGCCCGTGATCACGCTCGAGCCGTGCCTGTGCCTGTTGCGGCTTCTGATGGCGCAGCTCGCGCACCAGTTTTCCAATCGCAAATCCGAGCTCGATTGGACGACCGCCGGCTTCGCCTTTCCAGAACGGCATCTTGCCGGGTTGACCCGGTGCCGGCGACACCAGCACGCGGTCGTGCGTGATCTGCTCGATCCGCCATGTCGAGGCGCCGAGGAGGAACGTCTCGCCGGCGCGCGCTTCGAACACCATCTCTTCGTCGAGTTCGCCGACGCGGGCGCGCTCGCGGTCGGCGCCGGCGAGGAACACGCCGTACAAACCGCGATCCGGAATCGTCCCGGCGTTAGCGATAGCGACGTGCTTGGCGCCTTGGCGCGCGCTGAGGAGTCCGTTGACGCGGTCCCAGGTGACGCGCGGCCGTAGCTCGGCGAACTCGTCGGACGGATAACGTCCCGACAACATGTCGAGCACGCCCTCGAACACGCGCCGGCTGAGTTCGGCGTATGGGGCAGCCTGCCGCACGACGTCGTACAGATCGTCGACGCGCCAGTCCTCGATCGCTGTCATCGCGACGATGTGCTGCGCCAGCACGTCGAGCGGATTTCTCGGATAGCGCGACGGTTCGACCTGACCGGTCATCATCGCGTGCGTCACCGCGGCGCAGGCGACGAGGTCGCCGCGAAACTTCGGGAAGATGATGCCGGTGCTGACTTCCTCGATCCGATGGCCGGCGCGTCCAATGCGTTGCAGGCCGCTCGCCACCGACGGCGGCGCCTCGATCTGGACGACGAGATCGATCGCGCCCATGTCGATCCCGAGTTCCAGCGAAGACGTTGCGACCAGGGCTTTCAGCCGTCCGGCCTTGAGGAGGTCCTCGATTTCCATCCGCTGCGCACGTGCAAGCGAGCCGTGATGCGCGCGCACGAGCGGCTCACCGGCAAGCTCGTTGAGAGCGGCCGCCAGCCGCTCCGCCAGCCGTCGGCTATTCACGAAGATCAGCGTCGAGCGATGCGCTTGAATCAGGTCGAGCAGGCGAGGGTGAATCGCCGTCCAGATCGACGGCGCCGCCGGCGACTGCGCCGCAGGGCCGCTGCGAATGTCGGCGGGGCCGAAAGCCGGTGTCGATGTGGACCCAACGGTGTGGCCCATGTCGGAGACCTTCGCCATGTCCTCGATCGGGACGTGGACCCTGATGTCGAGCCGCTTGGCCTCGCTGGCATCGATGATGGTGACCGGCCGATACGCCACGGCTCCCGCCGACGTGGCAAATTCGTCACGCACGTCGTCTTCGGGCACCTCCGGCAGCCGCACCTCCGGCACCTCCGGCACCTTCGCGGCGCTCGCGCCCCCGAGAAAACGCGCAACCTCGTCGAGCGGCCGCTGTGTCGCCGAGAGCCCGATGCGCTGGAGCGGGCGCTGCACGAGTTGCTCGAGACGCTCGAGTGACAGCGCCATGTGCGCGCCGCGCTTGCTCGACACCAGCGCGTGAATCTCGTCGACGATGAGCGTCTCCACCGAGCGCAGCCGCTCACGCGCATTCGAGGTGAGCATCAGGTACAACGACTCAGGGGTCGTGATCAGAATGTCGGCTGGGTCGCGGAGAAATCGGGCGCGCTCGCTCGCCGGCGTATCGCCAGTGCGCAGGCCAATTGCTGGCGCATGGAAGGGCGTGCGCGCCGCCGCGGCGATGTTGGCGATCCCGGTGAGCGGCGCCCGAAGGTTGCGTTCGACATCAACGGCGAGCGCCTTGAGCGGCGACACGTAGAGCACACGGCAGCGCTCAGCCCGTTCTGGCAGGTCGTCGAACATCAGCCGGTTCAGGCACCACAGAAAGGCCGTGAGTGTCTTGCCCGATCCTGTCGGCGCAAGAATGAGCGTCGACTCGCCGCGCGCAATCGCCGGCCACCCGAGCCGCTGCGGGCGCGTCGGCGCCGCAAACGATCGCCGGAACCACTCGCGCACTGGAGCATGGAAGAGATCAAGTACGTCACCGCGCATGGAAATGATCTTTTATAATTGAGGCATGGGTGATGCCGGCGAAGGATTGATCGATGCAGATTCCCGCCTCCAGGAACGGATGGAAGAACTGGAGGAGAGCCGCAAGGCCGCGAAAAACAGCAAGCCGCTCGAAGATCCGGAACGAGTGCGCGCACGCGAATCGTTGAAGCTGGCCCGCACGGAGTTGCAACGGCAACTGGAGCTCACGCAACATCCAGCGCGCCGGACGCAGATTGGCCAGGCGGTCCAGGAGATCGACAAACGGTTGACCGCGCTCTCGTGAGCGCGCGCGCCTTAAGCACGGCCCTCAACCGTTCCTATCGGAGCAGTTCCGCAACGCGCGGACCGACCCCCGAGGCGTCGGCGAGCGAGCGCAAAACACCACTGCCGTAGTCGGTCAAATGTGGCGGCAGGCGGACGCCGGCCGGTTGACGCGCCACCGCACGCGTAATCACCTCCTGATACGCATCCGACATGTGATCGAGCGTATGGTGCGCCGCCCACCACGCGCGTGCGGACTGTCCCAGTTGCTGCCGATGCCGGACGTCTGAAAGCAGCCATGCGAGAGCCGCCGGCAGCGCGCGTTGCTCGTCCATCACGTCGATGCTGACCGCGACCGCCTCGCCGGCTGGCGACCGAAACCCCGGGTATCGAAGCGTTGGCACAGGCTGAAGATGCGCGAGGTCAGTGACAATGGTGGGGCGACCGGCGGCGAGGCAGCGGAGCCACGACGCCGAGGTCTCGCGGTTGGTTGGCCAGCGCAAACACGAACAGATATCGGCGGCTGCAACATACGACGGCAAACGCACATCCGGGACGTAGCCGGTGATGTGGACACGGTCGCCGATGCCGGAGCGTTCGGCCGCTCGCCGCGGCATCGAAATGCGGGACCTCCTCGCCGACGAGGAGCACGTGGAGATTGCGGTGGGTCGGTGTCAAGGCCGCCACTGCGTCGAAGAGCGCGCCAATGCGCTTCTCCGGTGTGATGCCGCCAAAGGCGCCGACGACGAGCGCATCTGGCGGAATGTCGTGGCGGGCGAGAATCGCGTCACGCGTTTCGCTCGGCGGCACATCATCAACCCCCATCGCGATCGCCTCGATCGTCGCAAGCGGATGCCGTTCCGACAGATCGCTCGCCACTCGCTCGTTGTGGACGACGACCAGGCGTGCCGACTCGAGCACCAGCCGCACAAACGGCCAATGTTGATAGAGCCCTTCGGCCAGACCCGCCATCACGAACTCGGCGGCGTCGGCCGGCGCCTCCGGATGATTCGCCTCGAACTCGGCAATGTAGTCATCGCGCCGAGGCTGCCACCGCTTGAGGAGCGCCAGCGCGCGTGCCTGATGCAGCTGCGCATCGTGCAGCACGACCAATCCTGGGTAATGGAAGAGGTAGGCCCACATGTAGTCGTGACACGAGGCGTTCCCGAGCTGGAAGACGGTGAGATCGTAGGGCTTCCGCCGATGCTTCCACACGAAATCATGCGCGCTGAATTCGCCGGCTGCCGGCGGATCGGCGACGCGGTCCACAAACACGTCGATGCTTTCGTAATGGGCGCGCAGCAGCGGGAGAATCTCCGCCGAGTAGGCGGCGATGCCGGAATGGCTCGGCGGCATGGGCGAGAACCATGCAAGTCTCACGGCGATCAGTTTACGTTGCCTGTGATAGCATCGTCAGTTGAACTTGAGAAATTCTTCACAAGCTCGTCCCAGCACAATTATTTTCGGTAGCGCACAGAGATGACCGGCTGGCTAGGTGTCGCAATCATGGTGGCGTTGGGCGTCGGCTTCGGCGCCATGTCGATTGTGCTTGGCCGCCTGCTCGGGCCGAGAAATCCCACGCCCGAAAAGATGGCGCCGTACGAGTGCGGCATGCCGCCGGTTGGCGACGCGCGCGAACGGCAATCGGTCAAGTTCTACTTGATCGCGATGATTTTTCTGCTCTTCGACATCGAGATTGCCTTCCTCGGTCCATGGGCGATGTCGATGCGCGAGCTCGCCTGGACGGGCTTCGTCCAGATCCTGGTCTTCTTTCTTATCCTCGCCGTCGGCTATATCTACGTGTGGCGCAAGGGCGTGCTCGATTGGGGCCCGGAGAGCGATCCGGATTACGTGCATAAGCCGGCGCTCGGACCGGCGCTCGTCAAGAGATATCGGTAATGGGTATCGAAACCGATTTTGAGATTCCTGTCGTCACCACCCAACTCGAGAAGGTGGTGCAGTGGGCGCGCCGCTCGGCGATCTGGCCGGTGACGTTCGGCCTCGCGTGCTGCGCCATCGAAATGATGGCGATGAGCTGCAGCCGCTACGACATCGCACGCTTTGGCGCCGAGGTCTTCCGCGGATCGCCGCGTCAGTCGGACCTCATGATCATTGCCGGACGCTTGTCGCGGAAAATGGCGCCGGCGTTGCGCCGCATCTACGACCAGATGCCGGATCCGAAGTGGGTGATCTCGATGGGCGCGTGCGCGTCGTGCGGCGGCGTGTTCGACAACTACGCCATCGTTCAGGGTTCCGATCAGGTCGTGCCGATCGACGTCTACATCCCCGGCTGCCCGCCGCGTCCGGAATCGGTCATCTACGGCATCGTGCAGCTTCAGAAGAAGATCGCAGCGCAACGCATGTAGCCGCGAACGAAAGTAGCGCGGACCTTCAGGTTCGCGATCCACCACAGTTGCCATGACTGCCACCGACTTCATCGCCCAACTCCAGCCCCTCGCCCCGAACGCATCACTGTCGGCGCTGTCGGCGCATGACGACGACATCAATCCGACGGTTGCTCGTCTCGGCCGACCACATCGCAGAGGTGTGCATGATCCTGCGCGATACGCCGGGGCTCGAGTTTGTCGCGTTCAGCGATATCACGGTCGCCGACTTCTTCCCGCTGCGCGACCCGCGTTTCGACGTGGTGTATCACTTCGTCTCGCCGCATCGGCGTGCGCGCATTCGGTTGAAGGTGCAGGTGGCGCGGCGGCCGGTCCCGACGATCTCCACGATCTGGCCTGGCGCCGGCTGGCCCGAACGCGAACTCTACGACTTGTTCGGGATTGTGTTCGAGGGTCACGAGGATCTGCGGCGGCTGATGATGCCGGAAGACTGGGAAGGTCACCCGCTGCGCAAGGACTACCCGGTGCAGGTTCGCAAGGACGCGCAGACGTATATGCCGCTGCAGGTCACCGCGGAAGAGTTCCGCGCGAACATGGAGCGCGATCGACAGATTCGGCCGGATCCGGGCAAGCTCGCGACATCGACACCGCGATCGGCGACGGTGCGGCAGGACGGCCCAAGCACATCGACCGGCGAAACGGCGTGACCAGGACGGCACAGGTTGCCGATCGGTTGAGGACAAGCGCCGCCGCGCATGAGCGGATGGCGGCAGAGCGTTGATGCGATCGTCGCGGCGGCTGACGCGCTGACGCGAGCGCTGCGGGCGGGGAACAAGATTCTCGTCTTCGGCAACGGCGGCAGCGCGGCCGATGCGCAGCACTTTGCGGCGGAGTTGATGGTGCGCTACGAGCGCAACCGCCCACCGCGGGCGGCGATGGCGCTCACCACGGATACGAGCATTTTGACGGCGACGGGGAACGATCTGTTGTTCGAGCAGGTGTTCGCGCGCCAGGTGGAGGCGCTCGGCCGCCGAGGCGACGTGGCGCTCGCGATTACGACGAGCGGCCGCTCGCCCAACGTGCTGCGTGCGCTCGAAACCGCCGCGGCCCGTGGACTGGTGACGATCGCGCTGACAGGCCGGGACGGCGGGGACGCCGGCAGCGCTCGCGACGATTCACGTCAACGTCGCGGAAGCGCGGACGGCGCTGGCGCAGGAAGTTCACACGACGGTCTTGCACGTGCTCTGCGAGTTGATGGACGAGGATCTCGATGGCTGACGTTCGCACCGAGACGATGACCGTCAACATGGGGCCGCAGCACCCCAGCACGCACGGCGTGCTGCGGCTGGTGCTGGAGCTCGATGGCGAGACCGTCGTGTCTGTGTCGCCGACGATCGGGTATCTGCATACCGGGATCGAGAAGACCGGCGAGCAGAAGAAATGGCAGCAGGTGATCCCGCTCGTCGAGCGCATGGATTACCTCGGCGCGCAGTCCAACAGCCTCGCCTTCGTGCTGGCGGTCGAAAAGATGCTCGGCATCGAGATGCCGGAGCGGGTGCAAGTGGATTCGCGTGCTCATCGCGGAGCTGCAGCGCATCAGCAGTCATCTCGTGTGGTTCGGCACGCACGGCATGGAGATCGGCGCCATCACCGCCATGCTCTACGCGTTCCGCGAGCGCGAGATCCTCATGAATCTCAATGAGCTGCTGGCCGGGTTCCGGTTCTTCCCGAGCTACATCCGGGTGGGCGGCTTGCGCGAGGACATCCCGCGCGGCTTCAAGGAAGCCGTAACGGCGTTCCTCGATCGCTTCCCCGGCAAGCTCGACGAATACGAGACGCTGATCACGAAGAATCCGATCTGGCTGGGCCGGACACGCGGTGTCGGCGTCATCACGCTGCAGGATTGCTATTCGTGGGGACTCTACGGTCCGATCGCCCGCGCCGCCGGCGGCGACTACGACGTGCGCCGCGCGTTCCCGTATACGCGGCTACGAAACGTTCGACTTCGACGTCATCGGCGCATCGAACGGCGACGTCTACGATCGCTACCTCGTGCGGGTGGCCGAGATGCGTGAAAGCGTCAAGATCTGCCGCCAGGCGCTGGAGCGCATCGCGCCGGTCGGCGAGTGGGCGGTCAACGATCGCCGCATCGTCCCGCCGCCGAAGGACGAGGTGTATACCGAGATGGAGGCGCTGATTCAGCACTTCCTGATCTACTCGCAGGGCTTCACCGTGCCGGCTGGGGAGGCCTATGTGCCGGTCGAAGGACCGCGCGGCGAGCATGGCTGCTATATCGTGTCGGATGGCAGCAACCGGCCGTGGCGCGTGCACATGCGATCGCCGGGGCTGATGGCCTGTCAGGCGCTGCACAAGTTCATCGTCGGCGGCATGATCGCGGACGTGATCGCGGTGATCGGCTCGCTGGATGTGGTGATGGGAGACGTGGATCGATGAGCTTTCATCCGGTGATGCCGTACGGAACGGACGAGTGGCATCGCTCCCAGCGCGTGACGCTGCCCGAAGGCCCGGAGTTCCAGTACACGGCCGAGAACCGCGGAGCGCTTCGAAGAGTTCGCGGCGCACTACCCGCCCGAGCATCGCAAGGCCGCCGTGTTGCACGCGCTGTATCTCGCGCAGGAGCAGCAGGGCTACATCTCCGCGAACGCCGCTCGGCACGTCGCCGAGGTGATCGGGATTACAACGGCGGACGTGGAGGACGTGGTGTCGTACTACGTGATGTTCTTCCGCAATCCTGTCGGCAAGTTCGTGCTGCAGGTGTGCAACACGCTGTCGTGCGCGCTCGCCGGGTCGGAGCGCGTCATCGAAGAGCTCGAGCAGCAAGCTCGGGATCAAGGCGGGTGAGACCGATCCGACCGGCCTGTTCACCATCCAGCCCATGGAATGCCTCGGTGCCTGCGATCGTGCGCCGGTCGTGATGGTCAACAACGAACACTGGCATGAACAGCTCGACGCCGGCGGAGACGCCGGCGTTCGTCGACGCGATTCGCGCGAACGGCGTGGGGGCGCTCAGCGGTTGTCATCTCGCGATCGAGGGTCGGCCTGAGAGCGAGTGGAAGGGCAAGACGACGACGCCGGTCAAGCCGAAGGCCGTGCCGGATTACGAGCCGGTGCTGACGAAGTACGCATTCACGCCAAACGGGCACACGCTCGATCACTATCTGAAGAACCAGCAGGGCTACGAGGGCCTGAAGAAGGCGCTGGCGATGACGCCGGATCAGGTCATCGAGGCGGTCAAGGCGTCGGGTCTGCGCGGCCGCGGCGGCGCCGGATTTCCCGACTGGCCTCAAGTGGCAGTTCGTCGACAAGAAGTCGCCGAATCCGAAGTACATCGTCTGCAATGCCGACGAGAGCGAGCCGGGCACGTTCAAAGATCATCTGCTGATGGAGCGCAACCCGCATCTCTTGATCGAGGGGTGCGTGATCGGCTGCTATGCGATTGGCTCGAAGGCCGCCTACATCTACATCCGCGGCGAGTTCTTTCACATGCAGCCGCTGCTGGAGCAGGCGATCGAGGATGCGCGCGCGCGCCGGGCTATGTCGGGCAAGAACATTCTGGGCACCGGCTTCGACTGCGAGGTCTACATTCATCGCGGCGCCGGCGCGTACGAAGCGGGCGAGGAGACGGCGCTGCTCGAATCGCTCGAGGGCAAACGCGCGCAGCCGCGGTTCAAGCCGCCATTTCCGGCGGTGGCCGGCCTGTGGGCCTGCCCGACCGCGGTGAACAATGTCGAGACGCTGTGCAACGTGCCGCTGGTGATGACGCGCGGCGTCGAATGGTTTGCCTCGCTCGGCCCGGAGAAGAACGGCGGGCCGAAGCTGTTTTGCGTCAGCGGTCACGTCAAGCGCCCGGGCGTGTTCGAAGCGCCGATGAAGGTCTCGCTGCGCGAGCTGATCGACGACTATGCCGGCGGCATGCGCGACGGCCACACGATGAAGGCCGTCATCCCCGGCGGCTCCTCGGTGCCGATTCTGATGCCCGATCAGATCGACATTCCGGCGAGCTTCGACGACATCGCGAAGGCGGGATCGCTGCTGGGATCGGCGGCGATCATGGTGCTCGACGACACCACCGACATGGTCTGGCTGGCCGAGAACCTGCTGCACTTCTACCGTCACGAGTCCTGCGGCAAGTGCACGCCGTGCCGCGAGGGCACCGACTGGCTGTTCCGGCTTCTCAACCGATTGCTCAAGGGCGAGGGATCGCAGAAGGACATCGACCTGCTGAAGAGCGTCGCGGACAACATCAACGGCAAGACGCTGTGCGCGTTCGGCGACGCGGCGGCGACGCCCGTGCTGACGACGCTCAAGTGGTTCAGGCCGGAGTACGACGCGTACGTGAAGGGCACCGCGCCGGCGCCGGCCGACTATCGCGCGCGCAGCAGGCCAGTGGTAGGGGCTGCACTAGGCGCATGACGCCGAGTTCGTCACGCCGCAGCTGCTCGTCTACATCGGCATCATCACGCGTCGTCTTCTTTGGGCTGCAGATTGGCGCCGCGGTGATGGTGTATGCCGAGCGCAAGGTCGCGGCGTTCATGCAGCAGCGCATGGGGCCCTTCCTCGTCGGGCCGCGAGGTCTGTTCCAGCCGATCGCCGACATCGTCAAACTGATCTTCAAGGAAGATCTGCGCCCGAAGGCGGCGGATGCGGTGCTGTTCCTGGCGGCACCGGTCATTTCGGTCGCGGCCGCGTACGTCGCCTTTGCGCCGGTGCCGTTCGGCGCGGCGACGACGTTCTTCGGCTTGCTCGACGAGCCGATGCCGCTGGTCGTCGTCGGACGTCAACGTCGCGGTGCTCGTGATCTTTGCCGTGGCCTCGATGGGCGTCTACGGCATCGTGCTGGCCGGGTGGGCGAGCAACAGCAAGTACTCGCTGCTCGGCGGGCTGCGCAGCTCGGCGCAGATGATCAGCTACGAGCTTGCCTACGGCATCTCGCTGGCCACGGTCATCTTGCTGGCCAACTCGATGTCCCTGCGGAGAGATCGTCGACCACCAGGCGGGCTACTGGTTCGGGTTCATCCCGCGCTGGAATGGTTCGATGTTCCCTGCGGCCGATCGCGTTCCTCGTGTACGGCATTGCCGGCATCGCCGAGACCAACCGCGCGCCGTTCGATTTTCCCGAAGCGGAGCAGGAGCTCGTCGCGGGCTATCACACCGAATACAGCAGCATGGCGTTTGCCATGTTCTTCCTGGCCGAGTACATCAACATGATCACGGTGTCGGCCGTGGCCACGAATCTGTTTCTCGGCGGCTGGCACGGGCCGTTTCTGCCGCCCGAATACGGTTGGATCTGGTTCCTGATCAAGCTGAGCGTGATTCTGTTCGTCTATCTGTGGCTGCGCTGGACGCTGCCGCGCTTCCGCTACGACCAGTTGATGGCGTTCGGCTGGAAGGTGCTGCTGCCGGTAGCGACCGTCAATCTGCTCGCGACAGCGGCGGGGGTGCTCTACTTTGGGCTCTGATCACCTGCTCTTCTACGTGTTCGCGGCGGTCACGGTGCTCGGGTCGCTCTTCGTCATCGTCCAGCGGAACCCGATCTACAGCGTGCTGGCGCTGATCGCGCGCGTTCTTCGGGCTGTCGGGACTCTATGTGCTTCTCGAGGCGCCGTTCGTCGCCGTCGTGCAGATCATCATCTACGCCGGCGCCATCATGGTGCTGTTCCTGTTCACCGTGATGCTGCTCAACGTGCCGCGTGAAGACGCTGCGGAGTGGGATCGCGACGCACCCGCTCTATCGGCCGTGGCCGATGCGCATCGGGGCGCTGCTGGCGTTGCTGCTGGTCGGCGCAGCTGGGATGGGCGCTCTCGCGCACGCCCGGCATCTGGCGGCGGCATCGGCGTGCAGAGCGCCGGCATCTCCGATGTCGGTGAGCTCGGCCGCGTGCTCTTCACCGACTACATGTTCGCGTTCGAGGTGACCTCGATTCTGATCATCGTGGCGATGGTCGGCGCCGTGATGCTGGCGCGGAGGCAGGAGTCGAATGAGGACCGCGACTGGTGCCGCTCGAGTCATTACCTGATGCTGTCGGGGCTGCTGTTCACGATCGGCACCGCCGGCGTGTTCCTGCGCCGCAACCTGATCACGCTGCTGCTCTCGGTCGAGATCATGCTGAACGCCGTCAACCTGGCGTTCGTGGCGTTTGGCCGTCAGTTCGGCACCGTCGATGGCCAGATCATCGTGTTCTTCGTGATGACCGTCGCGGCGGCCGAAGCGGCGGTCGGTCTGGCGCTCGTGATTGGTCTGTTCCGCCATCGCGAGTCGCTCAACCCCGAAGCGTTTACGGCCTGAAGTGGTGATGGCGTGCTGTCGCTGATATCCGCTGCTCCCGTTCGCCGGCTTCGTGGTCAACGCCTTCGTCGGGCGCCGGCTGTCGAAAGCGGTCTCCGGCGGTCTGGCATGCCTGGCGATGCTCGCATCGTTCGCGGTGTCGGCCGTATCGGTGTGGCAGCTGGTCGGGCATGCGACGGACACGCGCGCGAGATCAACGAGACAGCTCTTCACCTGGATCGCCTCCGGCGACTTCGTCGATCGATCTCGCTTTCCGCCTCGATCCGCTGGCGTCCGTGATGATTCTCGTCATCACCGGCATCGGATCGCTGATCCACATCTACTCGACGGCGTACATGCACGAGGAGACCGACAGCGAGTACGCGCGCTACTTCTCCTACCTGAACTTGTTCGTCTTCTTCATGCTCGATGCTCGTGCTCGGCGCCAACGTCCTCGTGATGTTCGTCGGGTGGGAGGGCGTTGGTCTGTGCTCGTATCTCCTGATTGGCTACTACTACCAGCGCAAATCGGCCTCCGACGCCGCGAACAAGGCGTTCATCGTCAATCGCATTGGCGACTACGCGTTCATTCTCGGCACGCTGCTGATGGTCGTCACGCTGGGCACGCTCGATTTCAAGGAGATCGCGGCGCGGGTGGCGGCGCTGCCGCCCGAGGTGACTTCGGGACGCTGTCGCTGATCGCGCTGCTGCTCTTCATCGGCGCGACGGGCAAGTCGGCGCAGATTCCGTTGTACGTGTGGTTGCCGGACGCGATGGAAGGTCCGACGCCCGTGTCCGCGCTCATCCACGCGGCGACGATGGTGACCGCGGGCGTGTACATGATTGGACGGACCGCGGTGCTCTTCGAGCACGCGCCGCTGCGCTGAACATCGTCGCTGATCGTCGGCACCGCGACGGCGCTGATGGCGGGCACGATCGGGCTGGTGCAGAACGACATCAAGCGCGTGCTCGCGTACTCGACCGTGTCGCAGCTCGGCTACATGTTCCTGGCGATGGGCGTCGGGGCGTTTGGCGCGGGCATCTTCCATCTCTACACGCATGCGTTCTTCAAGGCCCTGCTGTTCTCCATGGCTCGAGCGGCGGCCGTCGACCGGATGGAGGCCGCGGCCCACGCCGGCCACCCCGAGGTGGCGGGCCAGTGGGCCGATGACCTCTACGGGTCCGCCAACGACACCGGGGCCGCCTGGGCTGCGGCGGCGTCGGCCCACGGTCGCGCCTTGATCAACGAGGGCTCCGCGGCCGAGGCGCACTTCATCCGGGCACTCCAGTTCAAAAGACTGTTGTCGGCCCTTTGAACAGGCCCGCACGCGACTGGCGTACGGAGAGCTGTTGCGCCGGTCCAGCCGACGGATCGATGCGCGAGCGCTGCTCGTACGGCCCTGGAGACCTTCAACGGCGAGGGGCCGCGGCCTGGGCCGACCGGGCTCAGCGCGCGTTGCGGGCATCGGGGGAGTCCGCCCGCCGACGAGATCCGTCCACGCTGCTCGCTCTGACGGCCCAGGAACAGCAGGTGACGCACCTGGTGAAACAAGGTCTGTCGAATCGCGACGTCGCGGCCCGGCTGTTCGTTAGTCTGAGAACGGTCGATACGACCTCTCGAACGCGTACCAGAAGCTCGGCGTCCGCTCCCGCGGGGAGCTGGTCGGGCGACGCCGAGCGACCTGCACCTGGTCGATCCCCGCGGTTCCACGGGGGCGAGCTACGGGGTTCGCCCCAGGATGAGGTATCGACCCCAGACGTCATCTTCTTGAGGAGCAGCCATGAGCACGACACCAACCCGCGAACCCACCGCGTATCGCTCGGCAGAGCAGGAGACGCCCCGACGGGGACAACCGATCGGGCTGATCGTGGTCGGGTCATTGGCGGCTGGAGCCGTGACGGCGGCGGTCGCGGTCCTGGCCCCGTTTCTCGAGGCGAGGGAGAACACTCTTGCGGGGGTGTCCTGCTGGCCTTCGGCCTCGGTTGGGCGCTGCTGGCGATCTTGTCGGTGCGGGAGAGCGACCAACCGCAACGTGGGCTCTGGCGCCCGCCCTGTTCATGGGGACCGCCGCGCCCTCTCCTTCCTCGACCCTACCTGCTGCGGCACGGTGTGCTTGCCTGGGTGTGGCCGCCGGCGCTGCTCGGCCTCGTGGCGTGGATGACCATCCGGTCCCGCCGGGAACCGGTCGTCGCACCCGGCGGTGGTTTCTGTACCCGGTCCTCGCCGCGCTGACGCTGGCCTCGGTTGGTGCGATCTTCGAGACTGCGCGGAGTCGGTCGACACGATCAGCTACCCCGCCCCCGGGGAGCTGGTCGATGTGGCGGTTATCGGCTGCAACTGAACTGCACCGGCTCGGGCAGTCCGACCGTGGTGTCGGAACCCGGTCTGGGCGAGACCTCCATGGGGTGGGCCTGGGCACCCAACCGTCGCGTCCGACACCAGGGTCTGCGTCGACGACCGCGCCGGCCGAGGGTGGAGCGAGGCCACCGACGATCCGCAGCACGGCGCGAACGTCGCCACCGATCTGCACACCCTGCTGCAGCGGGCCCACGAGCCCGGACCC
>CAVXMP010000024.1:0-103744 GCA_963762925.1 uncultured Acidobacteriota bacterium
GACGCATTGGCTCACCGTAATCTCCAGGGACATGCCTGGATTCAGCCCTGACCGTACGGTTGATGCGCTCCTCGGGACAAACCGATGAGGCTACTCAAACAGCGCGTCGTGGTGACGCTGGTGATCGGGTTGAGCCTCGGCGCTGCGCTGATCGCGCAACAACGCTGGTAAGATCTCTACGATGAAGCCATCAGGCACGTGCAGCAGCAGCAGTGGCAGGAGGCGGAGGCGAAGCTGCTGCAGGCCCGGAAAATAGGCCCGGCATCGGGGAGAAGCGTGTTGCGTTACGGCATGCTGCGCGACGCGTTCTTCCCCGGAGTATTACCTCGGCGTCGTTTATCTCGAGACAAACCGGCCAAAGCAAGCGTTGGAACAGTTCGAGCAGGCTCGCAAGGCCGGCCTGCGGGATGCGGATTTCAGGCAGATAGCAACGCTGGACAGAACGCCAAGGATCGGATCGCAAGGGCGAGCGCAACAGAGAAACCGAACACGACCCCCCCGTCGTTACCGAAACGCCACCCGCCCCGCCGAGCACCGGGACAACGGGCGGTCCACCCAGCGCGGCACCAACGTCAAGGACACCGGACCCACCCGTCGCGCCGACGCCCATACCAACGCCGTCTGCACCAACACCGTCAGTCCCGAATTACCGCCAAGAGTTCGCGGCGCTGTTGACGCAGGCCAGAGCACAGCTGAGTGGCGGCGATTACACAGCCGCGCAGCGGCTTGCCACGTCCGGCAAAGAACTCGCCGATAAGCAAAAACTGGCGGCCGAGCGGCTGCAAGCCGACGCGCTGCTCGGCGAGATCACTGTCGCACGCCTGTCGGCGGGCGTCGAGAACTCCTTGAAACGCCGCGATAGCGTGGGCGCACGTCGGGAGTTCAACGAACTGGTGGCTGCCTCGCCGAACCTTTCGGTCACCCCACTCCGCAATCGCGTCGAGCAGCTCGAACGCGAGATTCGCGGCGGCCAACTTCAGCGCGACGCGATGAAGGCGTTCTTCGGAGGCAATTACCAACAGAGCCTCTCGTTATTGACTCAGGCCGAGAAGCTGGCGCCGTTGACGCAGCGCGGTCATTTTTATCGCGCCTGCAGCATTGCCGGTCAGGCGGCCGAGACGCGACAGGATCCCTCGACGAATCCGCAACTCACCCAGGCGAAGCAGAGCTATCGGCTCGCCGCGCGCAATCCGCGGAATACCAGCAGGATGTGCGCTACATTTCGCCGAAGATCCGCCAGCTCTTAGGCATCCCGTAGGGCTCCGCGGGAAATGGCAGCGCCACTCAGAAGCGGAAGATGCCGGAAAACGACATCGTTCTGCCGCGATCCGAGAAGTCGAAGCCGGCGTTGATTTCAATCCGGCGGCTCGGCGCGATGCCGGCGCCGAACGACACGTGGTTGATGTCCTTTGGGGGCGGGGCAGTGGCGTTGTAGAGGGAGTCCTCCCCCGCATAGTTGACTTCGTGCGCCGTTTCTCGCCAGAAGCCGGCGCGCAGCGCCGGCAGCAGCCCCACCCCCGTCAACACGTATTCGGCTCCGATGTGAATCTCTGTCGCATCATCGATGGTGTAATTCGCCGGGTCGTCGAAGAGCACCTGCGATTGTATGAATTCCTCGAGATCGGAGTAGAAGACGCGATTCAGATCGAGCGCCACCGTCAGCCCCTCGAGCGGGCGCACGGCGACACCGGCGCCGAAGTTGTCGGGCACCTTGAAGGGTCCGTCATACGGTCCGGAAAATGCCGGAAAATCAGGGTAGTCGAGGTTACCCTCGAACTCGAACGATGCTCCCCGGCGATAACTCGCGCCGATCTGAACCTTGTCGTTCGGGACGACGAGAACGCCGGCCGCAAACCCGACGCCCCAGTCGTCACCGACTTGCAGGTTTTCAAAAATCGGTTGATCGTACGTCGCCGGGCCAAAGAAATCGGGGGGGACGTCGAAGCCGACCAGCGCTGATTCGAACGACAGCTGCGACGCATGCACACCGCCGCCAACCGATACGATGCCGCTACGGAAGGCTACCGCGCCCCCGTAATTCACCACGTCGAGCTCTCGGGCAACGATGCTCGGAAACTCCCGGAAGTGGCGCAGGACGCCGAACTCATCGGTGTCGATAAAGAAGGTGCCTGCGGTCGTGGCGCGGTGGACCTTAGTCTCGACGCCTCCTGACGGTACCCTGAAAAACTCCATTGCCCGCGCGGATACACGAACGAGACGAACGACAACCCGCCCACGGATTCATTCGAGTCGCCGAACACAGGCCCGTCAACCGTATCGACACCTAGCATGGTCAGGGGACCCAAAACGCGGCCACCCTGCACAAAGTCGGTGACAAATGTCCACCCCCGCCCCTCGACGGACACCTCGGGCCGTGAGAGTCGCTGCAAGCCCGCCGGATTTGTGGTTGCAGCAGTGGCATCGTCGGCAAGGCCGATGAACGCGCCACCGAGGGCAAGACTGCGAGCGCCTGGGTTGATGAAGTCGAACTGAATCGGGATCTCCGGCTCGCGCCCCTGTGCGAAGGCAGAAGGCACAGCCACGACTAACACACCCACCATCGCCAAAGCGCTCGTCACCGTTCTCATAACGCTCCTTGCTTGTGCACCCGCAGCCCTGGTCGCTGCGCGTACGCGCATGCGCCGACGAACGGCGCTGCGTCGAACGGGGTATAGCCTGGCGCAGCGCAGGAACCATACCTCACCGAACCGAGAGGCGCAACAGATCTCCCGGTTGGCCGTAAACCACCCCGCGCGCGCTGTGGTGGACGTTTCACGATCGGTTGGTGACGCGTTCAAAACGGGGAATGCCCGACGCCCTTTGGGAAGCGTCACGCCGAGAATTTTTATTTTGCGTCCGTCTCTACTGCCGGTTGCGGACGTGCGCAAACTTCATATACTCACAAGCTCGACCGTGTGTTTCGCGGAGGTTGGCAGTGCCCGCAGTTACTCGCCTCGTTCGGGTCGTGTTGTGTGGATTGGCTCTCGGCGTCATCGCGAACGGGTGCGCCGACAACAAGCGATCGCCGCTGGCTCCCTCTGCTCTTCCGAGCGTCGGTGACAGTAGTCAGCTGGCCAACACGGTTATCTGGGAGTGCGGCAGCGGTAGCGTCGAGAGCGGCGGTCAAGGGTGGACCTTCCCGCCCGCCGACGGGTGTCAGCCGCGCTCGATGGCGCGCAGCGCCAGCGTGGTGAGCGGTGGGCTGGTGTCGGTCGCGCCCACGAATCTGCGGTTTTCAGTCGATGGGTCGACGGTGCGCCTCGAGTGGAACATGGCCCCTGATGGCGTGACCGGCTTTCAGCTCGAAGCCGGAAGCGCCTCCGGACTCGCCAACCTCGCCACCTTCTTGACCAATTCGCCCGCCACCGCGCTGGTCGTTCAACGCGTTCCCAATGGCACCTTTTTCGTACGGGTCCGCGGCGTGGGTGCTGATGGCATCGCCGGACCCGCATCGAATGAAATCGTGGTGGTCGTCGGCAACATACCGCCGCCGCCGCCGGGAGCCCCGACCTCGCTCACGCGGCAAGTGTCTGGCAATCAAGTCGCGCTCTCGTGGGTGCCGGGCGGGGGAGGTGCTGCGTCCTCGTGGATCATCGAGGCCGGTTCAGCGCCAGGGGCCAGCAACATCGTGGTCTACAACACGGGCAATACGGCGCTAGCCCTGGCCGCGGTCGTCGGCGACGGTCGCTATTTCGTGCGCGTCCGCGGTCGCAACGCGGCGGGGATTGGACCGCCTTCGCCAGAGCGACAAGTGGCTGTCAACACCGAGATGATCGAAGTCTGCGAAGACGGCGTCGACAACGATGAAGACGGTCAGATTGATGAAGGTGACGGCTGTTCGACGCCCCCGCCGCCGCCCGCGTGCACGTACAGCGTGTCGCGGAACTCGGCTTCGATGCCGTTCTCGGGCGGAACCTTCGACGTCACCGTCAACTCGAATCGAGCCGACTGCGCGTGGTCGGCGCGCACCGCAGCGGGATTCGTGACCGTGGACTCGGGCGGCTCGGTACGGGAACTGGCACGGCGCGCTTCCGGGTCGCGAGCAATCCCGAGACCGCGGCGCGGAACGGGCGCGTGCACATCGACTTTACAGGTGGCCCCGCAAATATCGACGTTACCCAGGATGGCAACAGCATCAGCGTCGAGTTTGAAGAGCCTTCTGTGGTCTTGCCGCCGCCGCCGCCGGGTGAGCCGGCCCCGTCACTCAACGTCACGACCGGGCGCGGCAGCCGCCCCAATGCGGGAGCTGGGCCACCCGTGACGGTCGTGGGGGCGCCGCCACCAGCGACCGCTTCGGCCCCGCCGGGACGATCACTGCGGTCTTACGTGGTGAAGTCGGAGACACCCGTTGATCGAGTCGTCGTCAGCGTCGACGTTCCGCCAGCAGAGAGCGCCTCTGCGCTGGATGTCGCAACCGACTTCCATAACATTAGCGTCACGCCGCCACAAACGATCTTTCAGGTCACCATCGCAGTGCCCACGACCACCACGGGCTTTGCTGTGCAATTCGCCGCCGCGAGAAGCGATAACGTCTTCGGCCCGTACAACTCGCAGACCGTGACACCGGTGCCGCCGCCGATCCCGCCCTGCACCTATGAAGTATCCCAGCCCCCGCCGCTGAGTTCTGCGGCCGGCACGTTCGATGTCACGATTACCACTCAGCCAGGCTGCATCTGGTCGGCAGGCGCGCTGCCCTCAACTTCGTCGTTTTTCAGTCTTGCTTCAGGCAGTCCTGGCCGCGGCACGGGCACGGGCACGGTGCGGTTCGACGTGCAGGCCAACAGAACCACGACCGATCGGCCAGGCTTTGTCCACGTTGCGTGGCCCGCGAATTTCCGAGATGTGCCGATCGTGCAGGCGCATCCCACTGCACGCTTTGAGGTGGTGTGGAACACGGGAGTGGATATGGATCTGCACACCATCGACCCCAACGGACAACTCGTGCACGCGGGCAGGAGGTTCAGCCCCTCTGCCTACCTCGAACGGGACAACGCACCGAGACGAGGTCAACCGGCGATGGAGACGATTTACGTAGACAGGCCGATCGCCGGCACGTATCAGGTCTACTTCGTTCACTTTGGCGGTGGGGATACCGCCTCGACCGCGACGATTACGATCACACTTGGCTTGGATACCTCCAATCCACACACGTCGACGTTTACACGGCACACGACGAACGACAACCGCGACGTCGGCTTCAACGTCGCGGACGTGAATGTCATATCCAGAACAGTCACCGAGCGTACTGGAACTCGCCCGGTGGTGCGTTGAGCAGCGGGCGACGCTGGCCTGCCGACGAGGGCCGCTAGTAGTACGAAGCCGGCGAAGCCCGACGCTGTGCCCGTGCCGAGAATTTTATTTTGCGTCCGTCTCTACTGCAGGTTGCGGACGTGCGCAAACTTCATATACTCCACAGCTCAACCGTTTGTTTCGGGGAGGTTGGCAGTGCCCCCAGTCACTCGCCTCGTTCGGGTCGTGTTGTGTGGATTGGCTCTCGGCGTCATCGTGAACGGGTGCGCGGACAGCCGGCGATCGCCGCTGGCTCCTTCTGCTCTTCCGAGCGTCGGTGACAGTAGTCAGCTGGCCAACACGGTTATCTGGGAGTGCGGCAGCGGTAGCGTCGAGAGCGGCGGCCAAGGGTGGACCTTCCCGCCCGCCGACGGCTGTCAGCCGCGCTCGATGGCGCGCAGCGCCAGCGTGGTGAGCGGTGGGCTGGTGTCGGTCGCGCCCACGAATCTGCGGTTTTCAGTCGATGGGTCGACGGTGCGCCTCGAGTGGAACATGGCTCCTGATGGCGTGACCGGCTTTCAGCTCGAAGCTGGAAGCGCGTCCGGGCTCGCGAATCTCGCCACCTTCTCGACCAATTCGCCCGCCACCGCGCTGGTCGTTCTGCGCGTTCCCAATGGCACATTTTTCGTACGGGTCCGCGGCGTGGGTGCTGATGGCATCGCCGGACCCGCATCGAACGAAATCGTAGTGGTGGTCGGCCCATCGACGCTTCAGCCGCCGGGAGCCCCGACCTCCCTCACGCGCCAAGTGTCCGGCAATCAAGTCGTGCTCACGTGGTCGCCGGGCGGGGGAGGTGCCGTTTCCACATGGGTATCGAGGCGGGAATCGAGACCGGGGGCCACTGACGTCGTGGTGTTCACCACCGGCAATCCGACGCCGAGCCTGACCGTGACCGGTGTGCCGGATGGTCTCTATTACGCGCGCGTTCGCGGACGCAACCCGGCGGGGACCGGACCGCCTTCGCCAGATCGAGCCGTCGGTGTTAACCGTATCGAGCCTGAGATATGCGGAAACAATCTTGACGATAACGGCGACGGCCGGATTGATGAAGATTGTGACGAAGTTTGCGGCGATGGCGTCGACAACGATGGCGACGGTCAGGTAGATGAGGCCTGTGTCGAAATTTGCAATGACGGCATCGACAACAATCGCAATGGGCAGATCGACGAAGGCTGTCCGTGCACATATAACGTGTCGCGCGCCCCAGGGAGATTCCCGTTCTCGGGTGGCACCTTTGATATCAGCGTCACGCCAAATCGGGACGGGTGCACCTGGTCGGCGCGGTCCGCGGCCCCATTCGTAACCGTGGACTCGGGCGGCTCGGGTGCGGGAATCGGGACGGCGCGTTTCCGAGTCGCGAATAATCCAGACGCCGCGCCGCGAAACGGACGCGTGCACATCGACTATTCAGGTGGCCCCGCGAATATCGACGTCTCCCAGGATGCCAACACCATCATCGACATCATCGACGAATTTGAAGAGTCTTCTGTCGTCTTGCCACCGCCGCCGCCGGGAGAGCCTGCCCCGTCGCTCGAGGTCACGACCGGGCGCGGCGGGCGCCCCAACGCGGGAGCCGGGCCACCCGTAACGGTGGTGGGGGCGCCACCACCACCGACCACTTCGGCACCGCCGGGACGATCACTGCGGTCTTTCGTGATTAAGTCGGAGACACCCGTCGATCGAGTCGTCGTCAGCGTCGACATCCCGCCCGCAGAGAACGCCTCTGCACTCGATGTCGCAACCGAGTTCCATAACATTCGCGTCACGCCGCCACAAACGGTCTTTCAGGTGACGATCGCGGTGCCCACGACCACCACGAGCTTTGCGGTGCAATTCGCCGCCGCGAGAAGCGACAACATCTTCGGCCCGTACAGCTCGCAGACCGTGACAACGGTGCCGCCGCCGATCCCGCCTTGCACGTTTGACGTGTCCCAGCCCTCGCCGGCATCGCTGGGTGCGGCTGCAGGCTTCTTCGACGTCACGATTACCACGCAAGTAGGATGTCTCTGGTCGGCAGGCGCGCTGCCCTCGTCCTCGTCGTTTGTCAGCGTCGCCTCCGGCAGCTCGGATAGTGGTGCGGGCACGGGCACTGTGCGATTCAATGTGGCAGCGAGCACCGGAGCCGCACGCAATGCCGACGTCCGCTTTGCATGGACTGCTGCCTCTATCGACCGCACCGTCCAACAAGGAACAGGCTGTAGTTACTCGGTATCGGCACCGTCGCCGGCCACGATTCCCGCCGCGGGCGGAACGTTCAGCGTCAATGTCACCACCGGAGCGGAGTGCACGTGGACTGCGGCGCCGTCGGCGGCGTCGTCGTCGTTCGTCACGGTCGCCACGCCCAGTGGCGGCTCCGGCACAGGGCCCACCTCCGCAACCTTCAACGTAGCGGCCCATACAGGTTCGTCGCAACGAACGGGAACGGTGACCGTCGCGGGGATGACGGTCAACGTCACCCAGAATGGGGCGTGCAACTACTCGGTTTCGGCACCGTCGCCTGGTACGATCCCCGCCGCTGGCGGAACGTTCAGCGTCAACGTCACCGCCGGAGCGGAGTGCACGTGGACTGCGGCGCCGTCGGACGCATCGTCGTCCTTCATCACGGTGTCGGCGCCGAGTGGCGGCACCGGAACAGGGTCGAACCCTGCAACCTTCAGCGTAGCGGCTTATACAGGTTCGACGCCACGAACTGGAACGGTGTCGGTGGCGGGGACGACGGTCACCGTAAACCAGAACCCGGGATGCAATTACGTGGTGCCTACGTCACAGAATTTGTCGTCGATGGCCCGAACGCTCAACGGAGCGATCGCATTGACCGTGGAGGTGGAGGCGGGGTGTGCCTGGGATGCGGCTATCATCGGAGGATCGGGCTTTATCAGTCCCGTTTCAGGCACCGTACTTTCGGGCCCTGGCACCCGTACGATGCGGTTCGACGTGCAGGCAAACAGGACCACGAGCGACCGTTCAGCTACGCTGCGCGTTTCGTGGCCCGGCCAGAATGTCCGAAATGTCTCCATCGTGCAGGTGCATCCGACCGCCCGCATTCACGTCGACTGGAACACGATTGTCGACATAGATCTGAAGGTCGTCGAACCCGGCGGAAACCTCATTCATAACGGAGACAGGATCGGCGGATCGGATATCTCGAGCATGACAATGCGCCGAAAACTAGAGGTGAGCCGCCACTGGAGGACATTTACATAGACGCGGCGGCGGCCGGCACGTATCAGGTCTACTTCGTTCACTTTGGCGGTGGGGACCTCGCCACGACGGAGACGATTACGATCACGCTTGGTTTGGATACATCCCATCCACAGACGTGGACGTTTACCCGACGGACGACGAACGATGGCCGCGCTCGCTACAACGTCGCGGACGTAGATGTCAGAGCGCGTAGAGTCACCGAGACTTTTGGACCTCCCTGAATGTCGCCCGTAGCAACGGCGAGGACAGGAGGCCGACGAAGTCCGTAAGGTGGTGGCTTCGGACAACGGTGGTTGCTTCGCGCGTGTTGAGCGGCGGCCAAGATTGGCCTGCCGACGAAGGCCGCTAGGCGTACGAAGGCGGCTTGGCCCGACGCTGTGCCCGTGGTGGTCGCAGCGTCGGCGTCGCAACGCTGTTTGACGCGTTGATGTGACCCGCCATCACCGCGCACCTGTCATTCGTCCCAAATTCATTTACACCGCGCCGCGCGTTCGTAGAATGCGATGTGGTGTTCGCCACTCGATTCACGGCCCTGTGCAGCCTTCTGCTGGTTTCCCAGCATCAGAGCGCTGCCTCGCCTGCCGCGGATTGGCGCAGGACTGTGGGGGCCGTCAGAAACGGCATGACGTCCGGCCGGTTAATAGCAGCGAGCGCTGAACCCACGGTGCTCTGGCGGCGGGCGGTCGACGGCGGCTATTCCGAAATCGCGATTCATGCTGGACGTGCATTCACGATGGAGCTCCGCGGCGGTGCCGACTTCATCGTCGCGCTTGACGCCGCGACGGGACGCGAGCACTGAGCGTACACGTCGGGCCGACGTCCCGCGGTCATGGCGGGTCGGACGATGGACCGATCTCGACGCCGGCTGTGGAGGGCAACGATCTGTTCGCGTTGGGACCGCATGGGCACCTGATCGCGGTGGACGTCGCGACAGGGAAGGAACGCTGGCGACACGATCTGGTCAACGCGTTCGGCGCCGCCGCGCCGACATGGGGCTTTGCAGCTTCCCCGCTGATTCAAGATCGCCTGGTCATCGTTCCGACAGGCGGTGCGAACAGCAAGGGCCTGCTCGCGTTCGATCGCACAACAGGACGACTGGCGTGGAACGCCGCTGTCGCGAAGGCAACGGCGTACGCGTCGGCGGTGAGCGCCACCATCGGTGGCATGCGCCAGATCATCGCGGTTGCCAGCGATCGCGTCTTTGCCGTGGCTCCCGCGGACGGGCGGGTGTTGTGGAGCGCGCCCGGTCCGGGCGGCAACATCGAGGTGGCAAACAGCGCACTCGCTCTTCCTGGCGATCGGCTATTGCTCAGCAACTGGGAAGAGTCAGTCATGATCGCAATATCGGGACGGGATGGCGCGTTCGCCACGCGCGAAATCTGGCGCTCGCCGCGATTGCGCGCAGCGAATGGCCCGACGATTTATCGTGACGGGTTCCTGTACGGATTCGCCGGCGCCTTGCTGATTTGCATGAACGCCGAGACGGCGGACGTGCTCTGGCGCGAGCGTACCGGCGCCGGCACCGTGATCGCCGTGGGCGACCAGCTCGTGATTCTCGGCCAGGACTCAGGAGAAATGCAGATCGCCACCGTGTCACGTGAGGGGTTCGCGCTGCGGCATCGCACGCGCGTGCTCGCAGCAGGCACGCGGGCGGTCACCGGACCGTCGTTCGCGGACGGGCGGCTGTACGTGCGCAATCTCAAGGAAATCCTGGCGCTCCGCGTGAATTGAGAACCCTGTCGGCAAGGCAGCTGCCTGATTGACTATTCCGGCATGACCGCTTGTACATGCTCGGGCTCGTCGCCCAGCCACGCCGGGTTTGTGGCGGTGCCGTCGAAGATCGAGGTGGTCTTGAACAGCTCGAACTCGCCGCGCGCGGCGGCGGTCGCGGTCTTCGCAAGAAGCGCTGTCACGTCGGCTTCGCTCAGCGGACCGGAACGTGTGCGCGGCGTGCGAACGCCTGATCGAGATGCTCCATGCTTTCGATGCCGGTGATGACGACCGAGGTCGGCAGGTTCAGCGCGTAGTGCAGGCACTCGACGGCCGTGACGGTGCCCGACTGCAGGATGAGCCCGTTCGCCAGGCTCTTCATGCCGAGCACGCCGATGTTCTGCGCGCACGAACTCCGGGAGCACGAGCCGTTCGAAGCTGCGGTAGTGCGCGTCCATCACGTTGAGCGGCATCTGCACCGCGTCGAACGTGAAGCCGTGCTCGTGCGCGACCTCGAGCATGTGGAGATGGATGCGCGGATCCTTGTGGCCGGTGAAGCCGATGTAGCGGAGCTTGCCGGCCTGCTGCGCGTCTAGCAGCGCCGCCTGCGCGCCTTCCTCGTCGAAGATGCGGTGCGGGTCCTCGAAGCGGATGATCTCGTGATGCTGCACCAGGTCGATCAGTCGGTCTGCAGCCGCGCGAAGCGACTCGTCGAGCTGCTGCGTCGCGGCTTCGTTCTTCGTGCGGCCGTCGATCTTCGTCATCAGGAAGGCGCTTTCGCCGGTAGCCGTCGCTGCAGCGCCTTGCCCATGCGCATCTCGCTGTCGCCCTCGTTGTAGTCCCAGCAGTTGTCCATGAAGGTGATGCCGCGATCGATCGCGCTCGCGCACGATGCGGATGCTCAGCGCCTCGTCGACGCGATCGGAAGCCCGAGGTGCCAGCCGCCGAGGCCGATGGCCGACACACGCTCGCCGGTGCGACCAAGGGTCCGATATGGCATTTCCAGGTGCGCTGAACTCATCGACTTACCCCTCCCGTCCGGACGAAAGCGTGGTGGTGCCCGCCCGGACCATGGATGATGCCCAGGATGGTAGCGCATCGGATGGTCTTCGATTATCTTCGTCACCACCCGCTCCGTTCGGAAAGGACCGTCATGATCGAGCGAATCCCGTTCACCCGCCTGACACTCGCTGTTGTCGCTGTTCTCGCGCTATTGCCGTGGCTTGGCGGATCGGTGTCGGGTCAGGGCAACGCGGCGTCATTCAAGCCGCATCCTTCGACGCAGGAACCCTCGCGTCTCGTCACGCTCGACAAGCTGAAAGCGTGGGAGAAGGAGCTGTCGAACTGGGGCCGTTGGGGCAAGGACGATCAGCGCGGCCTGCTCAATTTGATTACGCCGGAGAAGACGAAGCACGCGATCGGCGCTGGTGAAGGAAGGCAAGACGGTCACGCTCCAGATCAATCCGATCAAGAAGACCGGAAGCGACACCGGCGGCTTCGGCGAGAACGTCCACCGGATGGCGCGGATCGATCCGAAGACCGGCGCGATTCTGGGCGCGCTCGACATCATCCAGCTATCGATTCACGACGGGCTCAACTCGCACCTCGACGCGCTCTGCCACTACCAGGGGCCGATCGGCCGCAAGCCGGGCGAGCCGGCGGTGAGCTACAACGGCTTCCCGTTCACGCTGACCGCCGCCGGCTGCCAGGAATCGGCGGCCGATCGCATGGGGCCGGGCTACATCACGCGCGGCGTGCTCGTCGACATGCCGCTCCTCAAGAAGGTGAAGTGGCTCGAGCCGAGCACGCCGATCTATGTCGAGGATCTCGAAGCGTGGGAGAAGTTCGCCGGCATCACGATCGGTGCCGGCGACGCGCTGCTGATCCGCAGCGGCCGCTGGGCGAAGCGCGCCGCCGAAGGGCCGTGGCCGTACGGCCAGGGCGGCGCCGGCCTCCATGCGTCGGTGCTGCCATGGCTGCGCGCCCGCGACGTATCGCTCCTCGCGAGCGACGCCGTGAACGACGTCCAGCCCTCCGGGGTCGCAGGGGATCAACCGGCCGATTCACCAGCTGACGCAGGTGAACATCGGTCTGCCGATCGTCGACAACGCCTATCTCGAGGACGCGGCGCGTGAAGCCGCGCGATTGAAGCGCTGGGAGTTCATGTTCACGCTGCACATCTTTCAGATACAGGGCGGGACCGCGTCACCGTTCAACGCGCTGGCGACGTTCTAAAGGCGATCGATGCCATGAAAGTCTTGCCCCGCGCATTTTCTGATGATCAGCAACGACGTGCGTTCGAGTGAGAACGTCGAGCGGTTCAGTTGAGATGGTTGGGCGCGACCGTTGTGTGGTCCGCAAAGCAGCGGGCAGGGGTCTCACACTCCGGCGACGGTGCGCCCTGATCGCGCAGTTCCCAAAAGCGGCATCCACACGAAAGTGTCACCTTGTAGCCCACGCGGCCGGTGGCGGTGAAGTCGGGGCGAACAGTCGACACGTACACGGGTCGTCCGCCCAGGGGAGGGCGCATGGGCGCATGGTAGGCCCATAGCGCGAGGCGCGGAATACGGGTGTTCTACGGTGCGGTCAGGTCCTTTCACTTTGCCGCCGCCTCGGTCCTTATCGAGGTGCCGCATGTCTTGCCATAAATGCACTCCGCTGCGATCCACCACGAGCTGCCACTAATCGTCTAGGACAGGGCGGCGGTCAATATTTAGCGTGACAAAAACCGCAAACAAGGGCTGCTAGCGCGAGACTTCCAGCGACCAGTGAAGGGCCTCTTCCGCCGGTGATTTGGTCCCCTCGCAACTACGGACTGAGACCGTAACTGTTTAAGGATAATTGACTTATGCAAAGCGGCGGTCAAAGTCAGTGAGGCCCGCCCAGGCGAGTCATCGTCTCTGTTGTCCATCGTAGCGCCGCGCGGTCGCCCTGGTGCGGCAGAGGTGGCTTGCGAATTGCAACTCTAGCTGAGCAGTCAGGATTAAGGGCAATGACCGCCAGCGCACGACGTGACGCCCTACGACTGAGAGCGGCGGCCGTCCGTGACAAAGCGAACGCGCGATGCCAACAAGCTGAGGGAGCGCCGCATTCCCAGCAACGGTTGAGACGTTTCATTCACCTTTCCGACAGCGTCCAGCGGCTGTTGCTCCTCGATGCCGCAATTTCGGGGCCCGACCTCGACGACTTGCTCGACTTGGCTGAAACGATTCTTCTCGGCTTAGAGGAGGACCTGGAAGCGTTTGAGAGGCAGGTTGACAGCCGGAGTACGGACACTGGTGGCGCCAAGCCCGTTGACGGTACTTGAATCGCAGACACCCACACTCCACCAATCACCGCGTCATCGCTGCCGTATTTCGCGTGTTTCCGGCTGCTATGGTCGCAGCTTTGGAACCGAATTTGGGATGGAGCCCAGATGCTTCAATGGGACTTCAGTATCCGATCGCATACCCGGCGCGCCGCGGATCAGCACCCGCTGTCATCGCCCTGGTCTTCTGATCGATCACAATCCCTTGCATCCCGCCGACCCCGGCTGTGAATTCGGGCAGTAGTTCGACCTTGTGGCCCATGGCCTCCAACGTCTTGATTGCGGCCGCGGCCACTCGCCGCTCGACCGCGATTGTCATCGTCGCGCCCGCCTTATAGAAGTTGGGATCCGGATCGACCCGGAAACGCGGCGCTTCGATCGCGGCTTGAATCGACAACCCGAAATCCAGCACGTTCACGATCCCTTGAAACTGGGTCTGGCCAATCGTCTCGCCGCCGGGCGTGCCGATGGCGAGCACCAATTGCCCGTTTTTCAGCACGATGACCGGCGCGTTATTGAGGAGGGGGATCTGGCCTGCGCGGACGTAATTGACGTTGTCCGGATAGGGCGCGGTGGACCCCAGGCGCAACCCGTTGTTGAACAGCAGGCCTGTCCGACCGACCACGACACCGGTGCCCATCCCGCCGCCGATCGTTGGTGTCACCGCCACGGCGTTGCCCTCTCGGTCAACGATTGAGAAGCTGGTCGTCTCGGGATCCGGATCGTCCCGCTCTCGGCCAGACGGGGCCGTCTGATGCCGACCGAGCATTCACCTGTGCGAGCGTCGGTGACGCAAACGTCGATGGGTTGCCTGGTGCAGCGTACGCTCCCGCGCGCTTCGGATCGATGAGCTTGCGCCGCTCTGCAGCATATTGCTTGGACAGCAGACCGGCGGTCGGGATGGTCGTCCGCGCAGGATCGCCGACATATTTGTAGATGTCGCTTTTCGCGATCTTGATTGCCTCTGCTTGCAGATGGATCGCTTCGGCGCTGCCGTATGTCAAGCCGGCGAGGTCGAAGCCTTCCACGAGATTGAGCTGCATCAACACTTCGTAGCCGCCGCGCGATGTGGCGCCGTTGCTGTAGACGTCATAGCCGCGATAGGTCGTGTGCAGGGGTGTTTCCCAACGCGCGCTGTAGTCCGCCAGATCGGCTTCGGTGAGCACGCCGCCGTTCTGACGAAAATACTCAGCGATCTCCTGCGCAATGTCGCCTTTGTAGAAACGATCGTGCGCCGCCCGCAACGCCGCCTTGCGCGATTCGCCGCGCTTCAAGGCGGCCGCTTCGGCCGCGACCATCTTGGTCAGCGTGGCGGCCAAGTCGGCATTGCGAACGGTTTCACCGCTCGCCGGGAAGCTTCCCGCCCGGCAGGAACAACGCTGCGCTCGTGGCGGTCTGCGACAGCAGTTTCTGGCCGCTTCGTACGCCGGCAACGAAGCCATCGTTGGCAGGGTGCCCCTTCTCTGCATATTCGATCGCTGGCGCCAGCACTTCGCCAAGGCTCTTCGAGCCAAATCGATCGAGCATCGCAATCAGTCCGCCCATGTTGCCCGGCACGATGGCCGCCTTCATACCGGCATTCAGCAACTCCGGCGTCATCTCCGCCACCTTGAGACCTTTCGGCGCGGCGCCCGTCATGTGCAGGGAATGAACGGCACCGGTCTTCTTTTCGAACACGGTCGCGAAGCCATTGCCGGCGATGCTGGAACTTTGCGGCTCGACGACGTTCAGGACCGCCGCAACCGCGACCGCTGCATCGAACGCGTTGCCGCCCGCGAGCAGGACCCTCGTGCCGGCCATAGACGCAAGCGGATGGGCGCTGGTGACGAGACCCGAGATACCTGGTACAGCGGGTCGCATTGAACGGACGCTGGCTTGCGCGCCAGCATCGCCTCGATCCTGGGCGCGCAGCACAGCGATCGCAGTGGTTCCGGCGACCAACGCAAGCAGACTCGCAATCAGACGTTGTTGTTGTGTGTGCATGATTCGGCTTTCTCTATTTCGCTCTCGCGGACACCTTACCGTCCCTTGGTCTTGACCACCTTGCCATGGACGTGCCCTTGGCCTAACGCCACAGCGCCTCGGTGTGGAAATTCATCGGCGTGCCCGAATCGGTCCATGCCGAGCACCGTACCGGACTCGGTGAACTGCTTGACGCCTTGCTCGCGAAAAATCATCTCGCGATCGGTCCGCCCGAAATATCCGAGGGCGCGCCAGTTCTTCAAGGAACTCTGCACCTCGGCATACACCTCCGGCGACATCTCGCGCTTCAGCAGTGGATCCTGGAGCCGCTCCGGGACCGCAGCGGTATCCGGGTAGATCCACGCGCGATGCGCCGCGGTAATCACGACCGGGCGTCCCGCGTTCACGATGTCGGTGATCAGCTGTCGGCTATACGGCGGCGCCGTGCCGGCCGTCCCGCCGACGAGCGCGAGCTTGCCCGGCTTTTGGCCGGTGTTCTCCTGGCCGCGCGGCGCGGACAGCGCGACTGTGATCAAGAGAACGCCGAGGATGCAGGTGCCGCGACGGGCGTTCTTCAGCATGAGCATGGCTGTTAAAAGGTGACCCGCGCGCCGAGCTGCACCTGTCGCGGATCGCGGGCGGCGTTCCGGACCAGGAGCGCCGGCGAGATGATGCTGTGTTGCCGCCGCCGGCGTAGTTGACGCGGTTGAAGAGGTTGTAGCTCTCGGGGAAGAACTCCATCTGCGTCCGGCGCCGATCGCGCACCCGCTTGTTGAGCCGCAGGTCGACGGTGAATGAACGGGCTCGAGCTTCGAGGTGGTCCTCGGTGATCGGCGCCAGGTTGCGGGACGCCCGCAGCTCGTTGATGATCCGCAGCGACTCCTCGACGTCCTCGCGGCCGACGGTGGCCGGCAGGCCGTCCGGCCGGTCGTTCTGGGTCTGGCCGTCGCCGTCGATGTCGAAGCCGGCCGAGACGTTGTAGGGCGTGCCGCTCAGCGCGCGGACGATGCCGCTCACCTGGATGCCCCACGGCAGGGTCGTCGAGCCGGCGACACCGACAGGTTGTGGCGCGCGTCCATGTCGCTGTAGCCCTCCTCCTGCGGCGTGCGCATCGTGCCCGGGTAGGTCTGGTAGTGGTTGACGCCGTCGCGGTAGCTGCGCGACAGCGTGTAGGAGACCTGCAGGCTGTCGAGCGCCGCGCGGCCGCATCCGCAGCTGGGTCTCGAGCGCGTTGTACCAGCTCTTGGTGAAGTTCTCGAGGCTCTTCACCTCGGTGAACTGGGGCACCGGCCGCGGGTTGAGTGGCGTTGACGCGGCCCGACGCCGGCAGGTTCAGGTCGAAGGCGCCGAGCTGGTTGTAGCCGTAGGCGTGGACGAAGTCGACGTCGAGGCCGGTGGTGCCGTTGATCTGCCAGCCGAAGCCGGCGGTGGTGTTCTGCGACTGCGGCAGCACGTAGTCGTCGGGGATGACGTAGAGCGAGCGGGCGGCGCCGCTCTGCACGTAGTCGGCCAGCGACTTGCCGCCGAGCACGCGTCGATGCTCGGGTAGTTGCGCAGCTGCTCGGGATCCTCGATGCGCACGGCGATGCCGAGCAGGCGGTCCTGCGGCGGTCAGGCCGAAGTAGTGGCGGTGCCGGGTGACGTACATGCCCCAGCCGGCGCGGGCGACCAGCGTGCCGTCGCCGCGTGATGTCGTAGGTGACGCCGAGGCGCGGCTGCAGGTTGTTGTAGTCGTTGCCGCGGTCGGCGCTGACGAAGTTGTCGAGGCCGGCGTACTGCGGGTCCTGCGAGCGCCTGCGTCGTAGACGTCGTTCATGCGCAGGTTGGTGTCGAGGTCGTAGCGCAGGCCGAGGTTGAGCGTCAGCTTGTCGGACAGCCGCCAGTCGTCCTGCAGGTAGGCGGCGAGGATGTGCGAGTCGTAGTTGTAGACGCCGGTGGTCTGCATGCACGAAGGCGAACGGCCAGGTCGCCGGACGTTGACGAGTTGAACGGCGCGTCGGTGCCGAACTGCCACTGCCCGTTCTCGTAGAAGTGGGCGTCGTAGGCGTGCTTGGCGTAGGTGTAGTCGCCGCCCATCTTGAGGTCGTGGCGGCCCTCCGTCATGAACAGGGTCTCGAAGAGCTGCAGCCGCGTGCGCGGGAAGAACTGCGGCGCGGTCGAAGTTCTGGCCGGTGGTCACCGACGGCCGCGATCCTCGCCGGCGGCCCGAACGACCACCGGCAGCGGTGGCCACCTCGTTCCACATGTAGTGGCCGCGCAGGGTGTTGACCGTGGTGTTGGACAGCACCCAGCTCTGCTCGCCGATCAGGCTGTGCATCTTGCTCGCGTCGTTGACGTTGGCGCTGAATCCGAGCTGACGGGTTGCCGGTGCGCGTCGCCTACTGGTCGTCGAAGGCATAGCGGAGGAAGACCGAGTTGTTGTCGGTGAAGCGGTGATTCCACTTGGTGACCAGCCATGTGCTCGCGCGAGGCCGGCCGGGAACTCGCCGTTCTCGCGGGCGGCGAACGGGTTGCTGGCCGGCAGCGAGATGATCTTCTGCTCGCTCGACGTGGTTGTACTCGTAGGCGCCGAAGAAGTGTGTGCGGTTCTGAAAGATCGGGCCGCCGAGCGAGCCGCCGGTGCGCTGCTGCTCGTAGACCGGCTTCGTACTGCTGGAAGGCGTTGCGGGCGTTGAGCGCGTCGTCGCGGCCGAAGAAGTAGCCGGTGCCGTGCAGGTCGTTGGTGCCCGAGCGGGTCACGACGGTGACCACCGCGGCCAGCGCCGCGCCGTACTGCGCGTCGAACTGGTTGCGGAACACCTTGAACTCCTGCACCGCGTCCTGGCTGATGTTCACCGTCGGGTCGCCCCAGATGGCGTCGTCGAGGTCGCCGCCGTCGACGATCGTGGTGTAGCCGTTGCGCTGGTCGGCCGGGCCGCCGAACTTCACCCGCGAGAACTTGCTGATGTAGTTGGGCGCGGCGCCGGGCATCATCTGCGCCAGCGCCAGGAAGTTGCGCTCGAGCACCGGCAGCGCCTGAATCTGGCGACTCGACGATGGTGGTCGAGGGCGCCGGCCCGAGTCACCTCGATGAGCGGCGTCGTGCGCGGAGACGGTGATGCTCTCCTCGAGCGCGGCGACGCCCAGCTTGAAGTCGAGCGTGGCATTGGCGCCGATCGTGAGAACGATTTCGCGAGTGTTGACGCCAAACCCCGACAGTTCGGCTTTCACCTGATAGGGCGCGGGTTGCAGCGACGACAATGCGATAGGCACCCTCTGCATTGGTGACGACGGTTTGCTGAGTGCCGTTGCTCTTATTCGTGATCGTGATGGTCACGCCTGGGAGTGCGCCGCCGCCATCATCGGTGATTCGTCCAGACGAGATTCGCGCCGACCACCTGCGCCGACGCCGATCCTGCAGCGAAGACGCCAAGGACACCCGCGACAATCAGTTTCCGTGCCGAGAACATCTTGAAAACATTGAAAAGGCCCATCACGCACATCCTTCCCCGTGTCACCATGTCCAACAGCGTTTGTCTTTACGATCGCTCGCTCGGCACCGGCACGCATACGATGCCTGGTCTTACCGCGGTTGTTGCGGCGCGACGCCGAACGCCAGCAGCACGTTGCCGCGGACTCCCCCGCCGAGATCGGAGTAGCCGGAGGGCACGAACAGCATCCCCGCGGCGACCACCGGACCGGCGGCATTGATGTTCCCGCCGCGGCGCCTGCACGCCGTTGACAGTCTCGAACTCGCGAGCGGTATCGAAGTTCCAGATCGCGCTTGCCGTCGGTGGTCGAGTAACGCGTAGACGATCCCTGTGCTCGACCCCTGGAATACAACGCCGGGGATCACCGTCACGGGCGCGCCGCCACCCACCGCAGGCTTCGCACGCCACGCCACTTCGCCACTGGTGAGATCGACGGCCGCCAAGCCAAGTCGATCGTCGGCTCGCGTCACAGGAAAGTATGCGAAGCGACTGTCGGCCGCCGAGCCCCACATCATGCCTCCGCCGCCGTTCTCCCACCCCAAGCCCAATTGGCGGCTCCACACCACGTCGCCCTTGTTGTCGGGATCGAGGCGCCCAGGCGTGACCGTCCTTCTGTCCAATCACGATGTAGCGTCTTGCCGTTGGGCATCGTGCGCAAGATTGGCGCGTTGCCGAAATCCATGTCGGGCCCGAATTCGTCGGGGCAGGTCTCGGACTTGTTCGTCCGTGGGCACATTGGGACGGTAAATGCCGGGACAGTCGCGCACGTACGCGGTCGGCGGCCATCACCTGCTTGACCCAAAGCCGCTTGCCGCTATCGATGTCGTATGCAATGACCGCATCCGAGGCCTCGTCGGCCGGCTCCGTGTAGCCGTTGCCGGTCGCAACATAAACCACGCGCCGCTGCGAGATCGACCGTAGGCGACGACCACACCCCGGCGCCGGCGGGCGCCCACAGTTGCGTGCCCTTCGACGTGACCTTGCGGCGCCTCGGCTCGGCCGCGACGGTAAAGGATTTCCAGAGGGGCTTGCCGGTCGCCGCGTCGTAGGCAGCCACGCCGCCACGAAACGTGCAGCATGGGTACGATGGGTGCCCCGCGCCCGATTCTTCGAGCGACGACAGCGGCACGTAGAGTCGCCCGTCGGCGAGTTTGGGCGCGCCCGTGACCCGCGCGATTGGGTGCCGATCGAGCCGTTCTTTCCAGACCTGCCGGCCGGTTTCGGCATCGACGGCGTAGACATTCGCGCGGATGTCGCCGAAGTACAGCAAGTAGGCATGACTCGCCGTTCCCTTCCCCACTGTCGGTGCGGTGCGCACACCCGCGTCGGCGCGGAACGACCAGTGCACGCAACCGGTCGCGGCATCGAGCGAATAGACGAAGCCGGTATCTGAGCCGACAAAGACCCGACCGCCGACGACCGCCGGCTGGCCATACGATGAGTTGCCATACGGGAATCCGAACGCCCACCGCAAGCGTCAGCTTCGGGACGTCACTCTCGGACAGGCCTGGCTCCGGCTGGAAACGCGTGTTCGCGGGGTCACCGCCCCAACCATTCCATTCTGATCCGCTGAACGGCTTGAAGGCGCCCGTGCCTGAGCAGACGTTCTTCATGGTCGAGGCATCGCCGGTGGCGGCGCGATCCCAGTGGACGACCACCCACGTAAACGGCGACAACACGTTTCTGAAACTCGCTGAGGTTTTGCGCGTGTTGGGCGTGAGCGCCGGTGGAAATCTTGGCGAGCACCTCTTCAGGGGTGCGGCGATTCAACGTGTACCGGTCCGGAGCGCCACCCTTTGACGAGTCGTGGCACGAAGCGCAATTGGCGGTGAACGCGAAGATGCCGGCGTTGGTGCCTTGCGGATGGTTCATGTCTTCCGCGGGCGCGGGCGCCTGACCCCGGACGGCGGTGATGGCCATGAACCAAACCGCAACAACGGTCGAGATTGTGAGCAAGTGCAGAAATCGGCCGTGGCGCACGTGGCCTCCCAGATGCGGACCATAGCACGTTCGCTGTCCCGATCAATCTGGCATGCCGTCGTGAGGTTCGAGCTGTCGCTAGTGTTCTTCGATGACGATCGTTTGGGCGCCGTGCCACAACGTCAAGCGGCCGAGTTCCGCCAAGTGCTCAGTGCCAGACGTCACAGTCATGAAGTGATTGCCCGCCAGCGGCCCGGAGCGGCACGCGAACTGGGTAAGGCCGTACGGAATGAGGATCTCGGTCTCGCTGATGCCTCCCGGGTACAACAGAATCTCGCCGGGCGTGGGACGAGAAACAGCGCTCTCCGCTGGGTACTTTGATTTGCAGATCCCCGAGCGGGATCCAGGTCGCCTCTCCGCTCCACCGGACGTGCAACAGATTTGCGCGAAACGGAAGGAGCTGTAGAAACGCGGCGCACGTGAGCGGTGCTTTTTGGGTCTCGAGCTTCGCGACCATCTTGAATGCACCAGCCGTGATAACGAGCTCACGCACGGCGTGCATTCCTTCGCAAGGTTCGGTACATGCGTCTAGAGTCTACTTGGGCTTGCTCCGCCGCGCGCCGAGTCCACTTCACGCCGATCTCGAACGCTCGTTCTGTGGTTTGATGATTGGCCATGTCCTCCATTGCCATCCTCGGCGGAACCGGCCAACAGGGCCGCGGCCTCGCTCAACGCTTCGCGTCCGCCGGGATGCGCGTGACCGTCGGATCGCGCGATCCGCAGCGCGGACAGGCGACGGTTGCTACATGGGGTGCTGGTCATGAGCGGATCGAAGTCGTGGACAACGTCGCCGCTGTGGAGCAAAGCGACCTGACGGTGCTCGCGGTCCCATTCGCGTCCGTCGATACGCTCCTGTCTGGCGTGCACGACCATTTCCGCGAGGGCGCGACCGTCATAGACCTGACGGTGCCGGTGAGTTTCACTGGCGGCAAAATGGCCATGCTCGAGGTCGAAGAGGGATCCGCGACCGAACACATCCGCGCGCGTCTGCCACAGCACGTGCACGTGGCCGCGGCATTCAAGACCATCCCCGCGCATCTGCTCGGCGCGTCGGACGAGCCACTCGATTGCGACGAGTTCGTCTGCGCCGATTCGGACGAGGCGAGAGCGCGTGCCATTGCGCTCATCGAAGTGTTACCTGGGCTGCGGCCGGTCGACGTCGGACCGCTCTCGCGCGCACGTTTCATCGAACACCTCACGGCGCTGGCGATTGCGATCAACCGCAGGCACAAGATTCACGACGCCAGGTTCCGTCTCGTCGGATTACCATGAGTGGAGGTGTTTTTATGGCGACTATTCCTGCATCACACGCGGATCTTCTAACCAAACCGGCGTTCGCGCATCTCGCAACGTTGAATTCCGATGGCAGTCCGCAAGTGACTCCCGTCTGGGTCGACTTCGACGGAACCCACGTGATCGTGAACACGGCGCGCGGCCGCGTCAAAGACAAGAACCTCGCGCGCGAGCCGCGCGTCGCGTTATCAATCACCGATCCGGAGAATCCGTATCGATATCTGGGCGTTCAAGGACGCGTCATCGAGATGACCGAGACGGGTGGCGATGCGCACATCGACAAGATGGCCAAGAAATATCTCGGGAAGGACAGCTACCCGTTTCGCACGCCGGGCGAAGTGCGCGTCATCGTGAAGATCGCCCCCGACAAAGTCCATACCAACCGTTAGTGCGCCTCAGTGGATCTGCACGTCTTCGCCGTCCACGGCGTTCCCGAGGTGACGCGTGACGCCGATCTCGCAGGGCTGATTGCGGGCGCGGTCGAGCGCGAAGGTCACCGCGTCGACGGTGGTGACGTCTTCGTCGTCGCGCAGAAGGTCGTGTCAAAGGCGGAAGGTGCCATCGTGCAGCTCGACACGGTGGAGCCGTCGCAGATGGCGACCCAGTGGGCCATCGAGCACGGCAAGGACGCCAGGGTCATTGAGGTGATCTTGCGAGAGTCGCGCCGCATCGTGCGGATGGATCGCGACGTGTTGATTACCGAAACGCGCCATGGGTTCGTGTGCGCAAACGCCGGCGTCGACGCATCGAATGTGCCGCTGGGTTTCGTGTCCGTGTTGCCTTCTGACCCGGATGCCTCGGCTGAGCGTCTGCGCATCGCGCTCAGCACGAGGTTCGGCAGTCCCGTCGCGGTGATTGTCTCGGACACCTTCGGGCGGCCGTGGCGTGAGGGCGTCGTCAATGTGGCTCTCGGTGTCGCCGGGCTGCAACCGCTGCTCGACTACCGCGGCACCGCCGACTCATTTGGGCGTCCTCTCACGTCCACGGTGATCGCCGTGGCCGACGAACTCGCAAGCGCCGCGGAGATCGTCACGCGAAAGGCCGCAGGCACTCCGGTGGCGGTCGTGCGCGGGGCGGCCGATTGGAGCGGTAAGGGTACGGGCCGGATGCTCGTGCGGACCGCCGACCGCGACCTGTTCCGCTGAGGCTCGCGAATGAGCATCGCCCGGCCACGAAAACGCCTTGTGCACCAGATCGTCTCGATCCTGGTCACGGCGGCAATCTTCGCGCTCATCCTCGGCCGCGTGCCCTTCTCCGCGATCGGTGCCGCGCTTCGCGACGCCGATTTCGGTTGGTTCCTCGCGCTGATGATTCCGAACGCAGTCTTTTTCTTTTTGTGGGACACGTTCGTGCTCACCGTCGTCGTCCGCTGGTTCCACGGTGGCGTGCCGTACCGGGAGTTGCTGCCCGTCCGCGCCGTGTCGTACGTGGTGGGCTTCTTCAATACGAACTTGGGCCGCGGCGCACTGGCCGCCGTATCTCAGCCGGCGGCTGCACGCGCCGTTTCTGGAGTTGGGCAGCACGGTCCTGTTCCTCGTGCTCACCGAGTACACGCAGCTGGTGTTATGGGCGATGCTCGGACTGCTCGGACTGCGCGCGGAGGTCTCGCGGAGTCTGCTCGCCGTCGCGGCCGGCGTGGTGGTGCTCTGGCTCTTCGTCCGGTTGCTGCTCGCGCCGCGCGACTGGTCGATCTCGCGCACGTTCCGCCTCGCCACACCGGCGCGTTACGCGACGATCGTGCTGTTGCGTGCGCCGATGTTTTTCGTGTCGCTCGTCCTGCACTACTACGCGGCTCACGCCTTCGGCATCCACATTCCGTTTCTACAGATGCTCACGTTCCTGCCCGTGATCTTCATGATCGCCGCGCTGCCGATTACCGTGGCCCGTCTCGGCAGTACGCAAGCAGCATGGATTCTTCTTCAGCCCGTACGCAGCGGCCCCGCAGCTGCTCGCGTTCAGCCTCGCCGCACATCTCGTGTTCGCGCTCACGCGCGCTCTCCTCGGCGTAATCTGGTTGCCAATTGCGTATGTCAATCTGGTGCCACGGGCGGCAGACTCGACCTTGTCTTCTTCAAATACCGTCGTCAGGTAATCGTTCATTCATTGTTCATCACACCCGCACGCGCACCACACGCGACAAGCGCGCGAAGGACGCCGCGTCGGTGACGCTGGCAAACGTGGTGACATGGGGTCGGGCCGCGCTCATGCCGCGCGCCGTCGGCTCGTAGCCCGGCGTCTCGAGAAGAGGATTCAGCCAGACCACGCCGGCCGATCGACGGTGCAATTCACTCATCGCGCCGGCGAGCGCGTCAGCGTCGCCGACGTCGAGCCCGTCGCTTGCAATGATGACAACGGTGTCCCGCGACAGGAGCCGCTCGCCGAACTTCCGCAGGAACTCACGCAGGCACACGCCGATACTGGTGCCGCCCCCCCATGAATACGGGTCGGTCTCGAGCTGACGCGTCTCTCCTGCGGCAGCGCGCCGAACGTCGCCAGTCACGCGCTGGAGCGCCGTCGAGAACGTGAACACCTCGACGCGATTAGTAATGCTCGCCAAGGCCACGGCGAGCTGCAGCGTCGTCGCTTGGTGGGCGCTCATCGAACGGCTGCCGTCGACCAACAGCACGAATCGCGGCGTGCGCCGCGGGCGCAGCAACCATCGCGGCGTGAGCGCCTCGCCGCCGGTCTGCAGGCTGACCCTCAGCGTGCGGCGCAGGTCGAAGCGCCGTCCCTTGCGCGCCGGTCGCCAGCGATGCGACAGGCCGATATGCAGGCGGCGCACGAGAGACCGTGCGGCATCGCGCCACGCGCTCTCGGCGCGCGTCAGCTCAGGTGTCTCCGTGCTCTCGGCCTCGAGCGGGCTGAACGTCGAGCGCGTGACAAGCGGCGCCTCTTCGAGATCGCTGTCCGTGATCTCGAGCGGAGCGATCGGACCGTGGCGGACCTCTGGGGCAACGTCCACGTCGTCCGCGTCGACGGGTGATGAAGTGGCACGGCGTTCTTGTTCCACGCGATCCTCGCGGCCGTCGGCGTCCGAGCCGGGCTCGCGGCGCGTGGAGGGCATCTGGTCCTGACGCACAGCGGCAGGGCCGGGAAAGAAGAACCTCGTAAACGCCTGGTCGAAGACGGTCACATCGGGAAGCGAGCCGCTCAGAATCGGCCGAAGGGCGTGCCGAACCGCGCGCTCGTCGGACAGATCCACGACCTCGAGCGCGCGCGCTGCGTCACGCAGCTCACCAGCGCCGACGTGGAAGCCATGATCGCGGCGCAGGACCGCGCCGAAGGCGATCAGATTCTCGGGAAGGCTGGCAAAGGGGTACATCAACGACGCGGCGTCGAGACCGATCCGAATCCGAAATCGGTTTCCAGGGTGCGGCCGCCGGATTTGAGGGCGTCCGGTGCACCCTCCAGCATCGGCTCGAGGGCGGCGCGATGCGTTTTCATGACGGCGTGATCCTCGTGCACCTTCAGCACGCACCCGAGGGTCTGCTCGAGCGCGCGCGCGTCGAGGTGATCGCGGTGGAGGCTCATCAGCGCGAGCGCCCAATCCAGACTCTCGGCAACCCCAGGCGCCTTCTGCAGCGGCAGGCCGCGTAGCACCTGCATCAGGCCCGCGATCTGGTGCGCCAGCCGCTCCGCCAGTCCAGGTACGCGAGCGCGGAGAATGTCGATCTCCTGATCGAGCGACGGATACGGCAGCCAGATGAACAGACAGCGTCGGCGCAGCGCGTCGGACAGCTCGCGCGTTCGATTGCTCGTCAGGATCACGTGCGGCTTGTGCCGGGCCCGGATCGTGCCCAGTTCGGGAATCGTGACTTGCCACTCCGCCAGGATTTCGAGGAGGAACGCCTCGAACGCTTCGTCGGCCCGATCCACTTCGTCGATGAGCAGCACGGGCGAGCGGTCCTGCGTGATCGCCTCGAGAAGCGGCCGCTTGAGCAGGAATTGTTCGCTGAAGATCTGCGCTTCTCGCTCCTCGAGCGTGGAACCCTCGGTCTCGCTCATGCGCGCCCGCAGCATCTGCCGCGGGTAATTCCACTCGTACAACGCCGACATGGCGTCGAGTCCTTCGTAGCACTGCAGTCGAATCAGCCGTGTCACGAGCACCTCGGCGAGGATCTTGGCGCTCTCGGTCTTGCCGACGCCGGCGGGACCTTCAATCAGCAGCGGCTTTTCGAGCGCGAGCATGATCTGGAGAGCCGTCGCGAAAGCTTCGTCGACGATGAAGCCTGATCGCGGAAGCGGGCGCGGATGGTGTCGGCGTCCGTCATGGAGTGGTCTGCTGATAGTCGTGCGGCTGCTTCACGAATTTCGCGCGGCAGTTCGCGCAGCAGAAGTAATACATCTTGCCGTCGACCTCCGCCGTGTGCCGGGCCGTTGCCACGTCGACCCGCATGCCGCACACCGGATCGACTTCGCTCGCCGCTGCGGCCGGTGACGCGTGGGGCTCGGCGATGGCCACAGGCGCCGCCGATGCCGGCATCGCCTTTCCACTCGGCAGCATCTGAACGATTTCCGCGAGGATCGACAGCGCGACCTCCTGCGGCGTCCGTGCACCGAGGTCGAGGCCTGCCGGATTCCGCAGCGTCGCGAGGTCGAGGAACGCCGGCTTCTTCGAGCAGCGCGCGAACGGACGTCCCACGCTTGCGCGACGCGAGGAGACCCACATACGGTGCGGGACTCTTGAGACTCGCTTCGAGCGCCGGCTCGTCGTAATGACCCTGCGACGCCACGACCACTGCAGCATCCGCGGCGCCTTCGCCGAGGATCGCCTCGAGCGCGTCGAGCGTCGCGACTTTCACGCCGAGCGCCGCCGCCTCCGCAGCAATGTCGGCCGGCTCCCCTGCATCGACGACTCGCGTGACCTGGTAGTCCATGCTCCGTCCCAGCCGCGCAAGCGCATCGGCAACAGGCGTCGCGCCGACTACGACGAGGACGCGGGCCTGAACGAATGGCTCGACATACACGTCCACAGCTCCTTCCGATGCGCAGGTCATCGAGACCACGACGTGCTCGGCGGTCGACTCGACGCCGTCGGCCGCGTTGGGTCCAATCGATACAAGACGGCCATGTCGTGCGCGCAGTGATGCGAGCGCCTGCTGCCTGACGATCTCGCGCGCGCACGCGCCGCCGACGAATCCTTCCATGCGGCCGTCCGCGAACACGATGGCGTGATCGCCGAGGTGTGCCGAGACTGGTGCACGACGGCCGACGACGGTCGCCACGGCGAACGACTGCCCTTCGCGCTGCAGCGCCGCGACTCTCTCGAAGAAGTTCACGGCATCTGATTCTCACAGATCCCTGATGCGCTCGAGCATCCGCGCCGCCCGCAGCTTCAGCGGCTCCAGGCGTCCGGCCAGCTGCCCTTGAAACTCGACGGCGACCACGCGGGCGGCCTTCAGATCGCGCCCCCATTGGTTCTCGAACAGGCCATTCAACACATCAAACGTCTGGTCGTCGCGCCACACCGCCTCCTTCTCGAGACGCTCGAGGTACGCCCACTGAAAGCGTTCCTCAGGCAGGTCGCCGTTCACGTATTCGGCGAGGAGCGCCCGGTAGCGCTCGAGCGAAACCACCGCTTCGTTGCGCACGCGCGGCCCGATCTCGACCGGAAGATGCTCGCGGAGCAACGGCACGAGCCGATCGGGTGCGATCGCAAACTCGTCCAGATGGGCGCACGCGTGCCCACCGTGGAACAACACGAACTGCGGACTACGGTGCGCTATGCCGGTATATGCGGTCACGCGATCGCTCGCCGGGCGATCCTCGGGCAGCCGAATGAACCCGACGGCGACATCCCCGCGCGGCTCCAACGCGTTCTGCGCCGCCAGCCAGGCATCGAACGTCTTATCGCTCGTGCCGGCCTTGAAGACGACGCACCAAGGGAAACGGCCCAAGAACTGGTTCACATCGGCGGGCGCATGCAGCGGAAAGAATCGCTCGCGGAGGGTGACCCGTGGCATGTGGGCGCCCGGCCATCTCAGGTCGTCGTCAATTGCTGGCGAACGTTGCCGAACGCCTTGGCGATCACCTTCTTCGCCTCTGCGTCGAGCACGCGTCCGCCCACCGCCGCAATCGGACCGCGCGGTACAGCCGTGCCGCTCCATTTCAGCAGGGTCGTGCCGTCGCCGGCATCAACGACGTCGGCGCTTGCCGTCAGATCGACCGCGCTTCCAAAGCCGCCGCCGGACATTTTCATGTCGATGTGATGTCGGGACGGATCGGGGAGAAGCTCCGCTTTCACCTTGAACTTGCCGCGCACTGGACCGACCCCGACCTTGACGACGGCCTCCATGTGCGTTGCATCGTGCACCGTGACTTCGACCACGTCTGGAAAGCAGCGACCGACCTTCTCGGGATCCGTAACAAACGCCCAGACCGTGTCGACGCTGGCAGGGATCTTTTCCTCACCGCTGTACTGCAGGTTCACGGAACGCCCTTCGTGTCTCGTGCGTTCCTTCGAGTCCTTCGTGTTTTCCGCATCACGGATCGCGTGCCATACCCTGCTCCGGCTCATCGGCATGTCGATGTGCCGGATGCCGAGCGGCGACAGCGCATCGACCACCGCATTGACAAACGCCGCTGGACTGCCGACATTCGGGCTCTCGCCCACCCCTTTCGCGCCCATGGGATGGTGATGGCTCGGCGTCACGGTGTTCGCCGTCTCCCAGTGCGGGTCTCTTGCGAGTCGGCACGAGGTAATCGGTGAAGTTCGTGTTCAGGTTGTTGCCCTCGGCGTCGTACTGAATCTCCTGGATGAACGCCATCGCGAACCCTTCGGTCAGCCCGCCGTGAATCTGACCTTCGACGATCATCGGATTGATGACGGTGCCGCAATCGTCCACCGCGAGGAAGCGGCGCACCTTCACGTCGCCCGTGTCGCGATCGACGTCCACGACCGTCACGTACGCGCCGTTGGGATACGTCATGTTCGGCGGATCGTAGTAGTACGTCGCTTCAAGCCCCGGCTCGTTCTGCGCCATATTGGTATAGGCGGCAAACGCAACCTCTTTCATGGTCACGGTCTTTGCCGGGACGCCCTTCACCTGGAACTTGTAGTCGGTCCACTCGACGTCGGCCTCACCCACCTCGAGCAGGTGGGCGGCGAGCTTTTTCGCCTTTTCGCGAATGCGCCGCGCGGCCATCACGATGGCGGCGCCTGCGACCGGCGTGCTGCGGCTCGCGTAGGTGCCGAGGCCATACGGCGCCGTATCGGTGTCGCCCTCCTCGACCATGATCGTCTGCGGATCGAGTCCCAATTCTTCGGCCACGATCTGTGCCCACGTCGTCTCGTGCCCCTGGCCCTGCGACTTCGCGCCCGTGCGCACGATGCCGGCGCCGGTCGGGTGAATCCGGATCTCCGCGCTGTCGAACATCTTGATGCCGAGAATGTCGAAGTGCTTCGACGGGCCGGCGCCCACCACTTCGGTGAACGTCGAGAAGCCGATGCCCATCAACTCGCCGCGTGCGCGCTTCTCCACCTGTTCCTTCAACAGCTCCTGGTATCCGATCTTCTCGAGCGCCGAATCGAGCGTCTTGTGATAGTCGCCGGTGTCGTAGGTAAAGCCCAGCGCGGAAGGATAGGGGAACTGATCTTTGCGAATGAAATTCTTCCGCCGTAACTCCACCGCATCCATACCCAGTTCGTCGGCGAGGATATCCATCCCCCGTTCGATGGCGTAGCTCGCTTCGGTAACGCGGAACGAACAGCGATAGGCGATGCCGCCAGGCGCCTTGTTGGTGAAGAACGCGTCCACCTCCGCGTGCGCGACCGGGAAGTCGTAGCTGCCAGTGACGATGCCGAAGATGCCCGCGGGATACTTCGATGGATCGGCCGCCGCATCGAACGCGCCGTGATCGGCCGTCGTCGCGACGTGCAGCGCGGTGACCTTGCCGTCGGCCGTCGCGCCGATTTCGACGTCCATGTGGTAGTCGCGTGCGAAGCCAGTGCTCGTCAGGTTCTCGGTGCGCGTCTCAATCCACTTGACCGGACGTCCGAGCTTGAGCGCGCCGACGATGGCGCACACGTATCCCGGGTAGACCGGCACCTTATTGCCGAAGCCGCCGCCAAGGTCGGGCGAGATCACGTGGATCTTGTCCTCGGCAATGCCGGTGACCAGTGCCAATGCCGTCCGATACACGTGCGGTGCCTGAGACGTCACGTAGAACTGCAGGCGTCCCATCGTGTCGAAGAAGGCGACGCAGCCGCACGGCTCGAGCGGCGCCGGATGACAGCGCTGGAACCAGATGCGTTGCTTGATGCGCTTGGCGCTCGACTCCAGCGCGCGTGCCGCGCCGTCCTTGTCGCCCACTTCCCAGTGGAAGATGTGATTCGTCTTGCTCTCCCGGTCCGGCCGCAGCAGCACCTTGTCGGTCTTCGACGCGAACGGATCGGTGACGACGGGCAGCGGCGCGTAATCCACCATCACCGCTTCCGCGCCGTCGACAGCAGCCGCGCGCGTCTCCGCGAACACAGCGGCCACTTCCTGATACTGGAAGAGCACCTTGCCGATTGCGAGCACCATCTGCTTGTCGAACCCGTGGAAAGTCGGCAGCCACCCGAGGCCGGCGGCTTCGAGATCCTTGCCCGTGATCACCGCCTTGACGCCGGGAACCTTCATCGCTTCGGTGATGTCGATATTCTTGATCTCGGCGTGCGGATACGTGCTGCGCACCAGCGAGAGGAAGAGCATGCCGGGAAACGAAGGTCGTCGACGAAGTGCCCCTTGCCCTGGATGAAGCGCGGATCCTCCTTGCGCTTCATCGCCACGCCGACCGAGATGCAACGGTTTCGCCTCGATGCTCATCGTCGCTTCCTTCGTATCAGGTCACTCGTGGCCACGGCGGCGCGCCTGCAACAGTCGGCCGCCTGCTGCACCGCCTTCACGATGTTCTGGTAGCCGGTGCACCGGCACAGATTGCCGGCGAGCCCCTCGCGAATGTCGGCTTCGCTGGGCGTCGGCGTTGTGCTTCAGCAGCACGTACGACGTGAGCAGCATGCCGGGCGTGCAGTATCCGCACTGCAGGCCATGCTGATCCCAGAACCCCTGCTGGAGCGCGTGAAGCGTGCCGCCCTGCGGCGAGCCCTTCGACGGTGAGCAATCTCGTGGCCGTCGGCCTGCACCGCGAACATCGTGCAGGACTTCACCGCCCGGTCGCCGTCCATGACGACGACGCAGCAGCCGCAGCTCGACGTGTCGCATCCGACATGCGTGCCGGTCAGCCCGCAGTCTTCGCGCAGGAAGTAGGCGAGCAGCGTGCGCGGCTCGACCTCCCGCTCGTAGCTGACGCCATTGACCTTGACGCTGACCTTCATGCCTGGACCCCCAGACGCGACAACGCCTGACGCAAACCGCGCGCGACAAGCACGCCGGCCAGATGCTTCTTGTATTCGACGTGCCGCGAAGATCGGCCTGCGGCGCGTCTGCGTTCGCGAGGCGGCGGCGGCAGCGGCGCCAATCAGCTCCGCGGTCGGTTTCTGGCCGGCGAGCAGACGCTCGGCTTCGTCCACGCGCACGGCGCACGGGACCTGCGGCCGACAAGGCCACGCCGGCACTGCGGATCGTGCCGTCGGCGTTCAGCGCGATCTGCACGGCCGCCGCGGCGGTGGCGAAGTCGCCGACCTTGCGCTCGACCTTCTGGTACGAGCCGGCCGTGCGATCGTCGGGGACCGGAAACTCCGCAGCCAGCGCCATCTCGCCTTCTCCGGTGGCCGTCGTGAAGCTGTCGACCAGGAAATCGTCGATTTTGACCTGGCGGTTCCCGGCCGCGCCGCGCACGACGACCTCGGCGCGGGCGGCCAGCGCGACCGCCGTCCAGTCGCCAGCCGGATCGTTGTGGCACAGGCTCCCGACAACGGTGCCCATCTGGCGCACGACCGGATCGGCAACCACGCGGGACGCGTCGTGGATCAGGCTCCAGCGACGTTCGGTGATCCACGGCGCACGCTCGATGTCGGCGTCCCGCGCGATCGCGCCGATCGCCATCCCTTCGTCGATGCGGATGTACCTCAAGTCGTCCAACGAGTTGATGTCGACCAGGACGGCCGGTCGCGCGAGTCGAAAGCGCATCGCCGGGATCAGGCTCTGCCCGCCGGCGAGCACGCGGGCCTCGGCGCCGTGCTGTTGCAGGATGCGCAAACGCCTCGTCTGTGGTGTGAGCCCGGACGTACTCGAACGCTGCAGGAATCACGGTCGCCACCTCCTTGGAAGGGCGGAAGTCTACTACACGCGGACGCGTCGACATGTAAGGATAAGACGTGGCAACAAAAACGGAGTGGAACGAATGATCAGCGCGGTCGTTCTCGCGGCGGGCGCGTCGACGCGGATGGGAGCGCACAAGCTGCTTGCTGCCTGTCGACGGCGAGCCGCTCGTCCGGCGCACGGTCCGGCACGTCTGCGACGCCGGTTTCGACGATGTCCTCGTCGTGTTGGGGAGCGATTGGGAGAAGCGCTGGCGGCGCTCGACGGCATGCCGATCCGCCACGCCGTGAACGCGGAGTACGCGAGCGGCATGGGCAGCTCGTTCCGCACGGCGGTCGCGCACCTGGGCGACAGCGCGGCCGCGATGTTTGCACTCGCCGATCAGCCGTTCGTGACCACCAACGAATACCGGACTGTTCTCAACACCTACCGCCAGCAGGCGACGGCCATCGTCAGCGTCCGTTACGGCGACGTCATGGCGCCGCCGCATCTGTTCGAGCGTGAGTTCTTCCCCGAACTCGCCAGATTACAGCACGGGGCGCGTCCCGTGCTCCGGCGGCACCACGATCGGACACTGATCCTGCAGTTTTCCTCCCGATCTGTTGATGGATATCGACACGCCCGAGGATTACGACTGCGCCAAAAGCCGTCTCGCGTCGGAGCGATGAAGACTGCCGAGCCGAGCCGCTGAGAAAGCCGCCCTCGAAGCCGCGTCGAATCGCCAGAATTTCGCCCAGAATGGAGACGGCCACTTCCTCTGGTGTCTCCGCGCCGAGTGATAGGCCGACCGGGCTCCGCACGCGCGAGAGGCTCGATGCGGGCGGGACATAGCCCTGAGCCGCCAGGCCGGCGAGCAGTTTCTGATATCGCGACGCGCGGCCCGAGCACACCGATGTACGCGGCCTCGGAATCGAGCGCGAAGCTGTAGGCTTGCCTGATCGCGCTCGACGTGGTGATTCATCACGAGCACGAAGCTGCCGCTCGCGAGTTGCACAGTGTCGACGAACTGATTGAAGTGTGCGGACACGAGCCTCGCGTTGGGAAAGCGATCGACCGTCAGGTACGCCGTGCGCACATCGACAATGGTCACCGCAAAATCGAGCATCGTGGCCTGCTGCGCCAGCGGCACGATGTCGTGTCCGGCGCCGAAGATCACGAGTTCGGGAGACGGGGCACTGATCTCGAAGAAGACTTCGCTGCTGCCGATTTGCGCGGGGCCCGATTGAGGAAACTCCGCGGCGAGCTCGGCGCGGGCGTGAGCGACCGCTTCCCGCTCGACCGCCGACTCGGTCAGGCCTCCCACGATCTCGCCAGTTGCGCGAACCAGTACCCGTCCTGACGTCCCCGAGAGCGGCGTCGCCAGCACCGCTCCGTCTCCTCGTTCGAGCACCGTCAGCCACTCCCGCGTGATCGGATCGTCGTCTAACCGCTCGATGCGGACGTCCACCGCACCGCTGCAGCCCATGCCCAGACCCCACAGCGAGTCGTCCGCCAAGTCGTAGCTGACGATCCGGGCTCACCCGTTTCGATCACGCGGAGGGCGGCCTCGGCGACGGCGGGTTCGAGACACCCACCCGAGAGCGCGCATTCGAACGTTCGGTTCTGACGCACGAGCATCCGTGTACCCTCGCGGCGGTAGGCGCTCCCTTTGACGCGCACGACCGTCGCGAGTGCCACGCGCTCAGGCGCGGCTTGCGCCTGTCGAATCGCGACGAGCAAGCCGTTCCGTTTCGCGCCGATGCATGGACTCATCACCTTCGCACAATGGTCCGATCGAAACAAGATGATGAGTCGTGTCGAAAGCGCCAGCGTGCGCATCCGCTCGCGGAGGTGAGACCGCTCAGCGCATTGGCGGGCCGATGGGCTTTCTTTCGGCGGCGCGGTAGCCCCTCAACATGTTCTCAAGCGAGTAGTTGCCTTCGTGGCACGCGAATTCGTAGATGTTCGCGGTCGACCGCGTCATCGTCAGTTCGCCTTTCCAGGGCCGCGTGAACGCCGTCGGGATTGTCGATCTCGAACTGATACAGCAGCGTGTCGGCATCGAACAGACTGAAGCGCTCGACCAGGTGCAGATTGCGATCCCAGCCGAAGTTGCCGCCGGCGTCGCCGTAGAAGCCGCCGCCGTCGTTGAAATTCGTGGTGTCGACGACAAGCGTGTTGCCCTCCCAGCGACCGACCGAATCACCCATCCAGAGCCTGATGCTCGGTGGCAGATGCGGACGGCCGTCGAGATGAATGATCCTCGCGTCGTGGATCATCTCCGCGTGCACGAGCAACCGCATCCTTGGTCTGAACGATCTGGTAGTTGCTGTTGTAGGAATACGGCAGCATCGGCGGGCCGGCGGTCAGGAACGCCAGGCACCGATCCTGAAGCCCGAGATCTTCGGGGTTCTCGAAGCCGCTTCAGCCGCTCGAGACGGCGACGCTTGATCTCGGCAGCCGCCGGCGTGAGCGCGGGGATGCGACCGTCGGGAGGATCGGTGACGATGGAGGTGCGAAGCGTCTTGACGGTGCGCGTGCCGAACTCGCGGTAGAACGCGTTGTAGGTGCCGGTGCCGGTGCGCTTCGCGGCGGCGTCCGGGCGACGGTTCCTCGTTCCTTTGCGCGAACTGGCGTTCCCACTCGGCGGCTTCTCGAGGCGTAAAGAACGGCTTGTCCTTCAACTCCGCTGGACGTTCGAGAGGCGTGGCCGTCGCGGAGTTCCAGATGCCCTCGAAGTTGGGGCGGCCATCACCGCTCGCTCGCTGGCCGGAGACCAACGTGGGCACCGCCGTCAGCACGGCCCCGAGAGAAAACAGAAAGAGTGTTCGTCGAATCACGATGGGTCCCTGGACGCGAACGTCACTCCATAAGTCATCGAACAGCAGCGCAAAGTTGCCCGGTTTGGACAGAAGGATACTACTGCCATCACTCAAGAGGGCTTGATTGCTATGACGCGGGTCCTCCGCGCCGCAGCATCCGGCGACGCGCCTTAGGCCGCCGGCGGCTTGACGAGCAATTGGCGCGCGTACAACAGCGCGAAGCCCTCGCGCTGCACATTCTGCTGTGATTTCGACGCCGGCTGCGTGACGACGACCGCCACGTTGCAGCCGGCCAGTGCCGCATCGCTGAGGCGGGCGCGCAGCAGCGCCGTTTGCACCCCTCGGCGTCGGAACTCCGGCAGCGTCGCCGCGCCGTTGAATTGCGCGACACCCTCATCGATGCGTAGCGTCGCGCCGCCAACGATCGCGCCGGCAATGCGTGCGACGTAGCCGCGACAGCCGGGGACGTTCATCGCGACGGCAAACCATCGTCGGATCTCGTCGGGCGCTGGGATCGCGTCGCCCCCTACGCCGCCGATGTCTTGCGTGGCAAAGCCGTCGGCCATCACGTCCGCGAGGGCCGGCAGGTCGCCTGGCGACAGGCGTTCGACTGCCACCCCCTCACAAGGTGGCACGACACCCGCGTGCAGTCCATGCCCGAGCACGTTCTCGAATCCGTTCGGTACGTAGCCGCGCTGTACGAGCTGCCGGTGTACAGCGGGATCGGCGAGCGTGGACACTTCCGCCTGCAGGCGCGCCCCCCTCACTGCGAAATGCTTCTCCACATCAGAAAGCACGGCGTCGTCCAGGCGCCCGTCGAAACCGATCCCGATCATCTTGTTGCTCGGCGAGTCGGGCGCCGCCAACACAGCGACGCCCCCTCCGATCGCGACGACACGTGCATCGCGGCATTCGTGCGCGATGGCCGAGCAGAACCGCCCTTCAGCGCGGTCGATGCGAGCAGCGAGATCGGGCGAGCTGAACATGTTGGCGTAAGCCGTAGCGGTTCACGATCGCACAGGCCCCCGTCGGCTGCAAACGCCAGTTGGTCAGCCTTCCGCCTTCTGAATGCGCGCTGCCGGTTCCAAGAGCGATCGGTCGCGGTCACCCGTGAGCCGTTTGTCCGATGTTTGACGTTCGGCGGAGCCGGCCTCGTGGTTATCGCGATCATTGGGATTCTGATCGGTCTTCTCGTGCCTGCCGTGCAGAAGGTGTAACCGTCGGCCGCGCCTTGCGTGCGCTGGGGATAGACTGGTTCGTCAAAGCAGGAGCACACACCAATGCCAGCCGAACAGACAGCCATCACATGGACCGACAACCTGGAGAAAGCACTCGCGCGCGCGCAGTCCGAGCATCGCGACGTGCTGCTCGACTTCACCGCCGCACCGATGTGAACCGGCTGTGCTCGGCTGGAAGCCGAGGTGTATACCGATTCGCGGGTCGTCCGCTTCATCACCGAGCACGTTGTTCCGGTTCGAGTAGCACGTGAAACAGCAGGCCGAAGACTACAAGCGACTTGGCGAGAAGTACAACGCGCAGTGGACGCCCACCATCCTGATCCTCGACCCGGCCGGCCAGGAACGTCACCGCATCGAGGGGTTTCTCCCGGCCGACGATTTTCTCGCGCAACTCGGGTTAGGCGCTGGGCATTCGGCGTTCGCGCGCGGCGATTTCGCCGCGGCGGAGAAGCACTTCCGCACGGTGCTCGACCAATACGGCGAATCGGAGATGGCGCCAGAGGCGCAGTACTGGGCCGGCGTGTCCCGATACAAGGCGACGGGCGATCCCGCCGCGCTCAAAGAAACGGCGCGCGCGTTTGCCGAGCGATACACCAACACGACGTGGGCAAAGAAGGCGTCGGTGTGGGCCGGTTGATGCTCGCGCTCCCGCTCTTGCGCGCGCGCCGGGTTACCAGGCGATGGTCACCTTCGTTCTGCCAAGCATGTATGCGCCGGCGACCAACACGCCGACGCCCAGGACACCGATCCCTATCCATAACGTCCCCAAGCCGCCCGATGACGATGTCGGTACGCTGACAGGCGCCGTGTCACCGGCGGCGGCCGTCGCTGCCTTCTCACTTGCAGCGACCGCCGCTGCCTTCTCGCTCGCCGCGGGCGGCGCGTCGCCCCCGACTCGCGTGATCTCGAGCGCGTAGGGGCTCTCGACATTCTGGGCCGCCGTACTGCGCGGGCCTTCACCTTCAGGTACGCTTTGCCCTCGTAAGGGAACTCGATGTTCTCGACGCGCACCGCGGCGCCGGCATTCGCCGCCTCGACCTCTTTCATCTTCACGCCGTCGCGATCCAATACCTCGAGATCGATCTCCTTCTCCTGCACGCCTGGCTTGACCCGGACGTTGTACTTCGACGTCGGCGTGACGTTGAGCGCATAGAAATCGGTGGCATCGTTGGCGTGGACGTAGCCTGTGTATGCGCCAGGCTGGATGTCGATGGCGTTGGCATCGTCCGAACCGGCGTCGCGACCGCTGTTGGCATCGAACAGATCGACGAGCGTGACATCGAAACGGCTGTTCTGGTGTTGAGGGGCATGTTCATTGCCGACGAGAATGTAAAAGCGTCCGCCCTGGCCGGCTCCGATCGGTACCGATACGGTCGCCTTCGCCCCCTGGTTGGCGACCCACTTGTCCACGATGTTCCGTTGATCAGGCGCGTGAATGGCAATGCCCGTGTAGGGCGATGCTCCCGCCCTCGTCGACCTTGCCGCCGCGGATGGTAATGGCCTTCTCGACGGCTTGAATCGACGCAACGATCTTCTGGCCATCGCGCGCGTCGATCGCAAAGTAGTCGGTACTCGTTCTGGCGCTGATGATGGTCGAGGTGGTACGTCGTTGCCGCCTTGATCGCAACCGCCTCATCGGTACTTGGCGCCGCCGCGAATCGCCTCGCCGAACGTCGAGTCACGCTCGATGAGCAGCGCACGCTGCGTGAGTTTCCGCAGGGTGTCGGCCAATGCCGAAGCACTGCGCGCGTCGAAGTACTCGCCACCGGTTGCGCTCGAGATGGCTTCGAGCTGTGCGCGCGCCGCGGCGTCCACGTCGAACCCGATCGTGTGAACCTTGACCTTGAAGCCTTTGGCCGAGAGATCGCGCACGGTCGCGAGCGGGTCGCCTCCGCACGTTTCGATTCCGTCGCTCACGAGAATCAACGCACGTTCTTCGTCGCTGGCAGCGCCAAAATCCTGCGCCGCCTGCTGAAGCGAGTACGCGATCGGCGTCTGGCCGCGGGGCATCGCTTTGGCCAAGGCGCCCAGGAACTGCGGCTTGTCAATCGGTTGGAACTGGACGACGAGCTCCGTGTCCTTGCAGCTCTCGTCCTTGCGCTCCTGCGGCACCCGGTGTCCGTAGTAGCGCAGCGCGACCACGCTGCCGTCAGGGATACCCGACACCGTGTCGCGAATAGCACTCTTGGCGGCGTCGATTTTGACCTGCGAGCCGAGCGACGCTCGCATCGATCCGCTGACGTCAAGAACGATCTCTATGCGAGGTGAGCCGGCGCCGACAGGAAGCGAAGCGATCACCAACGCGAGAGGCAGGAGAACCACTAACGTGCGCATGGATTGCCTCCAGATCGGGGAGTATGTGACTATAGCTACGTTCCTGCGGGCAAACCAGTTCGCGAATCCCCCACAGGCGCACCTCTTCGGCGCTATCGCCGAGCTCAACCGTAACGTCGCCGTAACTATTCCTGAGGTCTGAGTCGCGCTTCACCTCGGTGAGCAATGGCTGACGACCATCCGTCGCGGACAACCCACCGATCGACCGGCCGCCCCATCGCAGTCGTACCCGGTGCCCTCCTCGCCAATCGCTACGAAATACTCGCGTACATCGGCAAGGGCGGAATGGGGGTCGTCTACAAGGCCCTTGATCGAACACTGGATGAAACGGTTGCGATCAAGGTCCTGCGGCAGCAATTTCTCGATGACCCGGCGATGACGCAGCGGTTGCTCGCCGAAATCAAGCTCGCCCGCCGCGTGACCCACAAGAACGTTTGTCGCATCCATGATTACGGCGCGGCGGAATCCGTCGGGTTCATCTCGATGCAGTTCATCGATGGGATCGAGCTTGGCCAGATGGTCCGCACGGCCGGGGGCGTCAGCCTTGGCGAGGGGTACGACATCGCTCTCCAGCTCGTGGACGGCCTCGAGGCCATCCACGATCAGGGCATCGTTCACCGCGACTTCAAAACGGCCAATGTGATGATCGATCGGCATGGCACGGCGCTACTCATGGACTTTGGCATCGCCAAATTCTGGCAGGGCGAAGCAGGGATGACACTGACCGCGCCTGGCCAGATCATTGGCTCACCTCAGGTACATGAGTCCCGAGCAGGCGCAGGGCGAGCCGCTCGATCCGAGGAGCGACATCTACGCGCTAGGCGTCGTCCTCTTCGAGCTGTTCACGGGAACGCTCCCGTTCACGGCCGACAACTTCGCGGCGATGCTCTACAAAAAGGTATACGAGCCGCTGCAGCTGGATTCTCCGGCCGCTGCAAGGCTTCCTGCGGCACTCACGCCCGTCATCAAGAAGGCACTCGCCCCGGTGGCTGTGGATCGCTATCCATCAACGCGGGAGCTCAGAGCCGCCTTGCTCGAGGCGCGCGCTCAGACGGGCGCCGACCAGCCCGACGCCTCGACGACGATCGCGACAAAAGTTCAGAACCTGCAAGACGCGGCGCTCGTCGTTGCGAGTCCCGCTTCTCCTGATGCAATCACTTCCAGCAGTGCTCGCCGCCGGTGGCTGATGACCGGCATGACGGTCGCCGCAGTTGTGCTGATCGCGATCATCGTCCGAACCGCGCTGCCCTTCTTTCAACCAACCTCAGACCCGATCCGTGCTTCGACCGTGAGCACGAGCACTCCGCCAACAGCCTCCGTCCGTAGCAACGACTCACCTCAGGCAGCCTCGAGCGCCGCAGTACCTTCGAATGAAACCGATCGCTCGAAGGCGGCACAGACTATATTACCTTCCACGATCTCGGCGAATCCGTCGGAGCGTGAGATGAACTTATGTGATGACGGTGATGCTGCGGCCTGTGTGGCACTGGCGCGGGCGGCGGAGGCGACGAGAGATTTCGACCGTGCCGCGGATCTCTATCTCAAAGCGTGCAATGGCAGGGCCGCCGCCGGATGCACCGCGTTCGGCGTGTTATACAACCGCGGGCTCGGCGTCACGCGCGATGCGATGCAGGCGGCCATGTACTACGAGCGCGGCTGTGCGCTCGGCGACATGGCTGGATGCAACAACCTGGGCACTGTGTATCAGTTCGGGTCGATTGGTTTCCGCGACCCCGCGAAAGCGGCCGGTCTTTACGAGCGTGCGTGCTCGACTGGTCACGTGGACGGCTGCGCGAATCTCGGGCTGTTGTTGCTGGACTCGCCTGGCCTCGCGCCGGAAGAGCAACAGCGCGCGCGGCAGCTGCTCGAAAGGGCATGCGCCGCCGGCATCGCACGCGCGTGCGGCAAGATCAGGTAATCATCACTTCAACCAATGCCGTGGTCGGTGATCCGTCAATTCTTTTTTGCTCGCATCGCCGCACAGGCGAGTTGAGATTCACTCCGTCCCCTGCTCCTTGTTTTCGATCGCGTGCGCGCTGTTCATTTCTGAGCTGGAGTGCGAGGCTTGACAACCGCCTGGTGGGCCCCGACACCAAGTCGCCGGTGTCGCTCGCTGGCCGCGTGCAGATCGCCTGTGGGCTGATACAATCCGGCCGCATTGACGGGCGGGCCACCGTCCCGGGCGACTGTGTTAGGACCCCATCATGAGCGCGTCGCTACGGATCCTCGGCCTCGCAACGCTCGCGACGTTGGTTGGATTCGCGTGGAGATTCGGTTTGAGTTGGCTTCTTCTGGGGACGGCACTCGTCCTCATCGCTCTCGTCGTTCATTTGCTGATGACCGCACATCGGCGGAGGCGCTCAGCGCCTTTACCGTATCCACGGCCGACGTTGGGTGGCCCGGCTCGTCGTGACCAGGACGCTGCCGCCGTGCCCAGGAGCACGACCCTTCAGCCCCCGGCATCACCTTCCCGAGCTTCCGAGGGCACCCGGCCACATCCTCACGAAGAGCACTCGTCAGCGGCCTCGCCTTCGCGCTCCCGTCCGCCTGTCACCGACGATGTCTGGTGCACTGCCTTCTCGCCTTCCGCCGGCGCGCCTGGCGATACGGTGCTGCTCCAAGTGTTCGCACACCGACGCGCGCATGCCGGCAACGTTCGGAGGACGGCGGCCGAGTTCGATCCATCGGCGAGTGCCCGGGGCGCCACGCTACTCGATCAGCGGGTCGAGCGCGGTTCTGCGTTGACCTTCGTGCTCGCCATGAAACATGCCGAGGTCGAACCTGGCATCCAGAGGCTCGTGTGGCACGGCGAGCCCGCAGCGATTCAATTCTCGATCGAAATTCCCAGCGACGTGGCCGCCAACAATCTGATCGGAACCATCTACGTGGCGCAGGACGGTATCCCCCTCGGCCACCTCAAGTTCGTGATTCGGGTATCTAGCGCTGTCCAACCCGAGCCTGCAGCGAATTGTGCGACGAACCTCACACACTATCGCTCGGCGTTCGTGTCCTACGCGTCTCACGATCGCAGCGAGGTGCTGAAACGCGTGCAGATGCTGTCGCGCCTCTCGATTCCCTTCTTCCAGGATGTGCTGAGCCTCGAGCCAGGTGAACGCTGGGCGCGGGCGCTGTACAAGAGCATCGACGACAGCGACGTGTTCTTCCTGTTCTGGTCGACCAGCGCGAAGAACTCTCCCTGGGTCATGAAGGAGGTTCAGTCCGCGATCGAGCGCAAGGGCGGCGACGAGTTCGCGCGGCCTGAAATCGTCCCAGTAATTATCGAGGGCCCGCCGCCGGTGTCCCCACCTCCGGAGCTGGCGCACCTGCACTTCAATGACGCACTCATGTCCTTCATGCAGCGGGGCGATCAACCCCTTTGATGCACGGCCAGCGGCCATCGCCGGCCCACCGCCGCGTGCTGGGCGTCTCGATCGTGTTAACTCTGGGTGAAATTCCTTGTTTGGCGCGTCTGCCGTGCGCGATTCGGTGACACCGATCCGTCTAACTAGCACAGCGAGAACACGACGTCATTCCGACGTCGAGAACACCCGCGGCTGGTCAGTCCTTGACCTCCCGCGGCGCATGTGGGGTTATGCAATGCGTAACGTTCTATCCACCCTTACGTGTTTGTGCTGCCTGACCGCATCCGCCTATGCCTCCGTCGACAGCCAGTGGGCGCAGTTCCGGAAGCGCTTTCCTTACCACGTCCAGGTCATCGCGCTTTCAGCACCAGAACGCGACGGCACCCGCACGCTGATTATCAGCGAGCCTCCTCCGTCTATCACACTGGATGCCGTGACAACCGCGTACGGCGACATCGTCACAAGGATCAGCACCAGGCAGCATCGTATCGGGTTCGATGGCTGGGTGAAAGACATCGTAGGGGTGCTGCCGGCGATGAGTCCCGACCAACAACAAATATTCGTCCAGGATCTTTCGCGCTATATCTTCGGCACCTCTTACAAGGCGTATGCGCTAGAACTATCTGAGTCGCCAAGCAGCACGTCGTCTTACGACCTGACCGTCGGTGCGTCGGCGCTGAGCGGCTGGCTCGGCTTCAACCAGGCACCGTCGTCCCCGACGGCTGATGTCGTCAACCGGTTGGCCTGGCTCGTCGGACTCATTGCGTTGGTTATGCTGATCAAGCGACGAGGCGGCAGGGCCCTGACGGTGCTCACCGCCTGCATCGTCGTCGCGTACTGGACCACTCCCGAACCGGCGCGTCCAGGGGCAGCAGGCGTCTTGCATCCTTTGCACGGCGGCGAGCCCAAAATGCTGTCGCAACTGCTGTCGACTCCGGCCAGCGGAGTGTACATGAGCGACACGCCCGGTCTGGTGGTGCTCGTGGTTCCGCGCGACGAGGCGCTGAACAATGCCTCGGTGGCGCTTCGCGAATTTGCGCTGGACAGCGATGTCGTGCTCGGTGCCATCGGCACACCGCACAGCGTGGCCGTTATCGCGCGCGAGCGGCAGGAGTCGGTGACCGCCTTGCCGCCGCTGCGCGCCGAAACTCTGCTGCAACTAGCGGCGGCAAGCAGCGAGGAGCTGTCGCAGAGCTATGAGCGTATGGACCTCTTCGCCGGCCGCCTCGGGACGGTGCAGCGCGACTGGGCGCCAATCTTCTTGAGTCCCCAGCTGCATGACACTGAGTCCGGCAGCCTGCTGAACATCACCGACCAGTTGCTCAAGTCCTGGTCGGAGCACGGCAACGTGAAGTACATCAACTTCAACTATCCCCCGCCGAAAAAGTATCCGTTCCCGGATGGTCTGCTGAAGCACGCCAAGGCCACGATGGTCACCTACAACTGGAACACGAAAGGCGTGGGCTATGTCGACACCCGCGAGGGTTACGACATCCTCGCGTTTTCGCGCACGGGTGCGCTGCCGGTCGACTACCTAGGGGAGCAAGACGACCGGATGCGCGAATACGAAGATCAGGGTTACGAGTTCTTCGCCGGCGGGACCGACGATCCGAACCTTGCGCGCGTCGTGCAGTACGCGGGTTTCTACCAGATCTGCCGCCACTTCAACCTGCACGCGACGTTCGCGGCAAGCAGCCGCCAGCGCGGCGGAGCGGATGCCGTGCAGCCACTCGCACGCATGGTGCTTGATCGCATACTGGAAACCGACGTCGATCAGCTCGTCGATCCAGTACGCTTGGCGGCCGACGCCGACCTATCGGGCAGCGTCGGCGAGTTCCGCCAGATACGTCGGGCGCTTCAGGTCGAGGCTGTCTACGGCGAGGCCGCGCTCGACCAGATCGCTCGTGCGCTGGTACAGTCCCCGGGAGGTCTCTTCCAGCGACGCCGCGGACGAGCGGCGCCGCCGGACGCTTACGTTGGCGCGGGCGGTCTCGCGTTCACCGGTCGTGCGATCACTGATAGACGACATGACCGACACGGCAGCACGGACCTTCGTCGATGCCGAAAGCCGGAACGACCCTGCGGGCTGGATCAAAACGCCGTCGATCGTGCTGTCTTGGAGCACCGCTCGCGATGGTGTCAACCTCGTCGGCGGACACAGTCTGAGCAGCCGCATCTCGCATTTTTCGGCTGACGACGTCGTGTCGCCAGGCGGCGTTCGAATCGTCGAAGAGAACGGGCAGCGCGTGGTCCGGTACAACGCCGCGGACGCCGGCAAGATTCGCGAAATCGTTCGCTCGGTGGGCCGCAACCAGGAGATGACGGACAGTCAACTAGCAAGCTTGGTGGAGACAGGCCTGCGGACCGCGCGAGCCGAGGTTCCTGTGATGCCTGCTGCCCTGCGCCTCGGCTCGCGGAGCGCCACCATTGGCCGCGGGATGGTGCCCTCCCGCACAGTGCCCCTGTCGAATTCAACGCCGTGGCGCCTGCTCGAAGACATGCCCGCGAGCCACACGCGCGCCCTCGACGCGATTGCTGATCCGCGCTTCTTCGCGATCGTGGTCGAACGGTTGGATGGAAGATACCTGGTCTCTCGCGCCGGCCACGGCTCCGTGCTCGAAGCTGGCAGTGGCGCCAGTGCTCTGGATGCGGTCGTCGATCTCACTCGGTCTGCGACGGGAGGCCGCGCGGTGCATCTCCATTTTCGCGGGATGAACAGCGAACAGGCGCGCGGTTTCGCACGGGTGACCGAGCTACACACCTCCGGGCCGAAGGGCGTCTCCATTCGCACGTCCGTGGAATCCGAGACCGGCGGGCTCAAGGTGATTGGCGAGATTCGCAACGGTCGGTGGAACCTCGCGAAAGCCGACATCAAGGTCGTGGACACGCCGCTCGGCAGCGTGCGCAAAAGCGTGGACTTTGACGTGTCGATTCCGCACATGTCCGCCGCTGGCCGTCTGCGCGCGCGCGTGTCGATCACGTTCAAGGAGACCGTTCGCGTCACGGCGGAGTTGGTCGCCCGCCTAACGCAACGAATCGAGGCGATCCTGCAGTCAATCGTCAGGAGCGGCGAGGAATTGGACGTGCTGCTCGCGTCGCGCCGGATGATCCATGAGCTGCGCATCGGGGACGAAACCGTTGCAACGGTCGAGATTCGTCTCGCCGGCGACGCTGGAGACATACAGATTGTTCACCATCTTCAGATCTCGAAGGATCCGGTCGGCGACTGATTGCGCACTGCTGCTCGCGATCCCGCTGAACCGGGCTGAGTACGACACGGCGTGGCAACGCGGTACAGACTTTCTGCAGGCGTACGGCGCGGCATGCGACGTCACCGATCCCGATCGTCTGTGGCGGATCTACGAGCACTACGCTGGCCTGTGTAGCGCGGCGGTAGACGTCGCGGAGGCATATGGCGTCGCGGTTTTCCGAGGCGCCACGCTGAAAGCGCTGGCCGACGCAACCGGACGGTTCGCAACTGTCACGATAGTCGCGCATTCGCGCGAGCCCGGGATCGAGACGCGCGATATCGCGGCCTTCGACAGGCTCCATGCCTCGCTGCAAGAAATCGCAGCGGCGCTAGGTGTAACGCCGCCCCTAATCCGGGTCGACGAACCAGCCCGGCTTGCGGCTTGGCTGGACACGGCGCTCGGTTCGCGTGAGTCCGGCTCTCCGGAGCGAGTAGCAGACACCCGCGCCGCAGCATGGCGTGCCCATCGTCAGCAGGAGCGATGGCTACGGCGACGGGCAATCGAGCAGCTCTGTCCGGGAGGTCTGAGTGGCGGGCCGGCTGTCGAACTCGAAGATGGATTGTGGCCGGTGCCCGCCATCGACGCGGCGCTGCCGTTGCAGTTTCAGACCCTCGATCTTACGGTGTGCGACTCGGTGCTGCTCGCGGATGTGTTGCGGGCGCGGCGCACCGACGGCATCATTCTGGCCAACGCTCATCCGACGACACCGGACTTCCGCCTGGCGCTGTACCGTGAAACGGTGCGGCTGATGGTCCGGCACGGCAGTTCGTACCACGAGGCGGGAATCCGTCTGCGCCGCAGCTTGCGAGGTCGGCCGTCACCAAGCGTGCCGAAGATCGCGCCGGCCAATTGAAGTGCGAGGCCCGGCAGCTGCGCAGGTCTCGCCAGACTCACGGGATGCCGATCGCCGCCGGCGGAAAGGGGCGGCGAGGTTTTGCTCCAGTGTGAGCGTCGCGATCGTTTGAGTGTGTCAATCAGCCGGTCCCGCTCTTCGCGCCAAGCGCTCCATCCTCGAGGTATTTGACGAACACCACTTCGTTCCGCTTCTCGTTGTAGAGCAGCTCGTCGACGCTGCCGCGAACCATCAGGAGGCCAAACCCTCCCGGGCGGAGTCCCTTTCTCTTCGCGGACCTGCATGTGCGCGATCGGATCGTCGGGGGCCTGCCAATCGCCGCGTGCGGCAGATCGTCGATGTTGAATCCAGGACCCGGATCGGCAATGCGGTAGAGCAGCATGCGCTTGGCGCGCAGGTACGAAATCCGCACGGTGCGTCTCGGGTCGAGGCGACCGCCCCATTCAATCGCGTTCATCAGCAGCTCGCGAAAGGCGTAGGCGATCGACTCGCGCATGTCCGGCGCGAGATCGGCGTCGAGTCCGCGCCATCACGTCTTGAAGGCGTTCGACGGCTTCGCGTTGGCAGGGGACGACCAGCTCGACCCAGTCCGGGTCGCGCGGAAATCACCTCGATGGCAGGGAGCTCTGGCGCCTTGAGCACCTCGCGGACGGTCTGGAGCAGCTCCATCGATGCGATCGGCTTGTGCACGTACTTGAACGCCTGCTGACGCACCGCCTCGAGCAGCGTTTCCGGAGCGTCGTCGGAGGTCATCACGATCACGCGAGGGCGCGACTTGCGTGTCCGCAGTCGTTCGAGCAGATCGAGCCCGTTCATCCGCGGCATCCAGACATCCAGCAACAGCAGATCGAAGCGCCGGTGGCGCAGCGCCTTGAGTGCGTCGACACCGTCCTTTGCCACCGTCACGGTGAACCCGGCGCTCGTCAGGACCTTGCGCAGCACGTGCCGCGTCATTCGATCGTCGTCAGCAACGAGAATGCGGCTCATGATCGTCTGCTCTTCTTGCGCGCGGGTTTCGGCTGCGGCACGCGGCGTCGACCGCGATCCCGTCGCGCGCTGCGGGCGTGCGATCAGATCGGCGGCAGCGAACGCGTCGTCCAGGAGCGCGATCTCCTTCGACAGACGGCGATACGCGGGTTCGCGGCTGCGTAGAACTGATGCTCTCGGCCCATCTGCTCGAGTTCGGCGGCGGCCTCGCGCCCTCGAGCGCCGCCGACGGTTGCGATCGAGCCTTTCAGGGCGTGCGCCGCCATCCGCAAGGCCTCCCCGTCCTCTTCCGCCACGGCGCGACTGATGCGTCGCAAGGCCGTCGAACGGTCCGCACCGAAACAGGGCGATCGATGCGCTTCAGCAACCGGCGGTCTCCCGCGGCGCAGGCGAGGGCGGTGCGCTCATCAAAAATGACGGCGGCAGAGTCGGTGTCGGTTGTTCGACGACGGATTCGTCACCGGCTGGCCACCAAAGCCCTCGACGGTCGCGATGAGCTCGTCGACGTCGATCGGCTTGGTCAGATAGCCATCCATTCCGGCCTCCAGGCACCGCGCGCGATCGCCCTGCATCGCGTGTGCGGTCAGCGCCACGATTGGGAGAGTGCTGGCCGGTCGGGCGTCTCGCTGGCGCGGATTGCTGCAGTGGCCTCGAACCCGCCCATCTCTGGCATCTGCACGTCCATCACGACGATGTCGAACCGGCGTGCGTCCGCGTGTCGGATCGCCTCGACCGCCTCGCGTCCGTTCTCCACCGCTTTTACCGTATGCCCGCGCTTTTTCAGCAGCGTCGTGACCAGTGTTCGGTTCACGGCGTTGTCTTCGGCGACAAGAATGTGGAGCGGCTGATGCGGCGAGCGGCGCAGCGGTCTTGGCGGCTGCGCCGACCCTGCTCGCGCCGGGTCGACACGCCAAAGAGCGTGGCGAGCGTATCGAGCAGGTCCGAGTGCTTGACGGGTTTGGTCAGGAAAGCATCAACGCCGATCCGGCGGCATCGCTCCGCATCGCCGGCGCGCCCGACTGACGTGAGCAGGACCACCGGAGTATCGCTTAGCCGCTGATCGCGCTTGATCTGCCGGGCGAGCGTGAAGCCATCGACGTTGGGCATCTGGCAGTCGGACGATCACCACGTGAAATCGTTCGTCGGTCGGCGATGCCTCGCGCAGCGCGTCCATCGCGGTCCCGCGCATTGCTCACGGCGTGTGGCTTCATCTGCCAGCTCGCGAGCATCTCTTCGAGGATGCGCCGGTTGGTCGCGTTGTCATCGACGACGAGGATCGCGCAGCCCGTCGAGCGCTGTTGGTTGTCGCGAGACCGACGTCGATCGCGGGCGCCGCGGGCCGGTCGAAGACCGCAGTGAAGTGGAACGTGCTGCCGCGTCCAACTTCGCTTTCGACCCACATCCGTCCACCCATCAGCTCGACCAGGCGCAGAGCAATCGCGAGGCCGAGGCCGGTGCCGCCATAGCGCCGCGTCGTGGAACTGTCGGCTTGGGTGAACGCGTGGAAGATCTGCTCTTGCTTGTCGGGCGGAATGCCGATGCCGGTATCGCTGACGCTGAAGTGCAGCCGCCGTGCGCGTTCGGTCGGCGTCTGCTCCACGCTCACGCGCAGCACGACTTCACCGTCGTTGGTGAACTTGACCGCGTTGCCCAGAACATTGAACAGAACCTGGCGCAGCCGGCCGGCATCGCCGAGGAGCAGTTCGGGACGTCCGGGCTGACATCGCAGGCCAATTCGAGGCCCTTTTCAGCCGCGCGGATCGCCAGCGCTTTCGCCGCGTCGCCAACAGTTTCACGCAGCTCGAACTCGGCCAGCTCGAGCTCGAGCCGACGCGCCTCGATTTTGGAGAAATCGAGGATGTCGTTGACGATCGCCAGCGAGCGACTCGGACGACGACTTCACCGTCGTCAGGTAATCCTGCTGTTCGGCGGAGAGCCGGGTCTGGAGCGCGAGCGTGGTCATCCCGAGAATGGCGTTGAGCGGCGTCCGGATCTCGTGGCTCATGTTCGCGAGAAACGCGCTCTTGGTTTCGGCGGCGTCCTCGGCGCGCCGCTTCGCGGCTTCCAGCTCCTTGACGAGTTGCGCCAGCCGCGATGCCTGATCTTCGAGCTCGCGGTGCGTCGCCTGGAGATCGCGGGCATCGCGCGCCATCGTCTCTTCGGCGGCTTTGCGCTCGGTGATGTCCCGCCCGGCGGCATAGACTATCTGCTGCTCGGGAAACGGCGCCGCTGCCCAGAGCAGCCAGCGCAGCGTGCCGTCTTTGTGCCAGATAGCGATTCTCGAAGTAGAGGACGTCCTTCCCCTCGGTCAGCCTTGCGCGCTTCGGCGAGTCGTCGCCTCGCGATCGTCGGGATGGACGAAGTCGAGATACTGGCCGCGACAGCAGGTCGGCTTCGTCGTAGCCGAGAATGCGGTGCCACGCGGGGTTGACGCGCTTGAAGTAGCCGTCGAACCCGGCGACGCACAGCATGTCGAGAGAAAGAGTGAAGAACCGATCGCGCTCCTCCTGAGCGCGGCGTCGATCGATGAACATGCCGATCTGGTTGCCGACCGTCGAGAGCATCGAGAGCAGGTCGGCATCAGGCTCGCGGATCTCGCGGCTGAAGAACTCCATGACGCTGAGCACCTCGCCGCGCAGCAGGACGGGAAAACCAAACGCGGCGTGGAGGCCCTCGCGAGCGGCGATGCCCGCGCGCGGGAAGTTCGCGTCGTGCACGACGTCGGGGATCCACGCGGGCTCGCCGCTGGCCCAGACGCGACCCGGCAGGCCGATGCCGCGCTTGAACGTCGCTGCGGCGGCTCGCCTCGTCGAACTCGGGGAACCGCAGCAGCGGGGAGTTCCAGATCTCGGCGCAGCGGAGCGCGTCAGCCTCGCGGTCGATCGTCCAGAGCGCGCCGTGCTCCCATCCGAGCGCCTCGCAGATCGCCTCGAGGATTTTCGGGGCCGCTTCGTCTATGGTCGTCGCGTCGAGGAGCGCGCGCGCCGCGACATACTCGGCGGTTAATCGGCGATCAGGGGGTCGGCCGCTCCCCGGCGTGCGCTCCTGGCCTGGTACGAGTTCCTCGTCGAGCATGGTCCCAGGGGCATTGTGTACCAAACTGCCAAATCTGGCGGAACGCCGCACGCAACCCGAGAATGGCGGATAAGGAGTGGTGAGATGAAGAATCTGTCGGTAGCCGTGATCCTGGTTGTGGGCACATTCGTTCTGGCCGCCGCTTCGCCTCGTGTGCGACCGAACGACAGTCGAGGACCCGTGAGTCCGCTGGTCCAGGTGCAGCCACGACCAGCACAGCCGACGCCAGGCGCCGGGCAACGACTCGTTGGCGCCTGGCAGCTGGAATCACGAACCGTCCGCCGGTCCGACGGGACACTCCTGGCCGATCCCGTGCTCGGCGAGCGTCCTCTCGGCCGGCTCTTCTACGATGCGAGCGGCGTCATGATGTTGCAGATGATGCGGCTGGGGCGCGCGGCGGCCATCGCCGCGAACTCGCCGGACGGCACTAGTCCCAGGGTGGTCCTGGGCTACGACGCGTATTTCGGACGATATGCGGTCGATGAGCGTGCGCGGGACGATCACGCACCGTGTCGAAGGGTCACTGTTCCCGGAAGATCTCGGAAAGGATTTTGTCCGGGGCTTTACGCTCGAGGACGACGCACTGACGTTGCGATTCACATCGACGGCAGATGGCGCGGAGGTCACCCGAACGTTGGTCTTTCGGCGATTGCGATAACGCATCGCCGCGCGTTCCCGGTCGCGAACCGCGCCCCTGATCGCACAATCGGCATCGGCGCAAGCGGACCTGGGTGCCGTCCCGGCGAATCGTCATGTCAACGGACAGCGACCAATGCGAGAATGGCGCACTCACGAGGAGGTGTCATGCCCACGCCGCGAATCCTGCTCTCCACGTTCAGCGCCTGCGCCGTCTTTCTGCTGACGGTCTCCAGCAACTTCGATTCGCCGCGCGACGTTGTCGGCGCAGGCCGCCGCGAAGGTGGCGAATCCCATCACCGGCGAGGGGCTGCCGAACCCGGCACCGAAGGTGACCCGCAACTGGGGTGAGCTCCCCGCGGGCCGCAAGTGGGGCACGTCGGCCGGCCTCGACATCGATCCGAAGGACGGCACACATCTGGGGCTACGAGCGCTGCGGCGCCGGCGCGACGGCCGGCGGCGGGCGGTGGCGGATCATGCGACACCAACCTCGTCGATCCCGATCTTCAAGTTCGATCGCAACACCGGCAAGGTGCTGGCGAACTTCGGCAAGGGCGTGATGGTGACGCCGCACGGCATTCACGTGGACCGGCAGGGCAACGTGTGGATTGCGGACTTCGCGGGCAATAAGGCCGGGACCAAGGGACATCAGGTCCACAAGTTCAGCCCGAAGGGCGAAAAGCTCCTGAGCCTCGGCATCGCCGGCAAGCCGGGCAACGCCGATGGTCAGTTCAACCAGCCCAACGACGTCGTCGTCGGGCCCGACGGCAGCATCTACGTCTCCGACGGCCACGACGCCCAGGGCATGACCACCAACGCGGCGATCGCCGAAGGGCTCAAGCGCGGCGCCACGTCGCGCATCAGCAAGTTCACGCCCGACGGCAAGTTCATCAAGTCGTGGGGGAAGATCGGCGTGCGCCACGGCGAGTTCCGCACGCCGCACGCGCTGATGTTCGATGCGAAGGGCCGTCTCTGGGTGGCGGATCGCGGCAACCACCGGCTCGAGATCTTCGATCAGGACGGCAAGTACCTCGAATCGCGCTACATGTACGGGCGCATCAGCGGGTTCTTCATCAAGGGCGACCTGGTCTACGCGATCGACTCGGAGTCGGGTCCGTTGAACCACCCGAACTGGCGCAACGGCGTGCGCATCGGTCCGCTCGACGAGGATCGCATCACCGCGTTCATCCCGCCGTTCGAGCGCGAAGACCGCGTGTACCAGGGGACGGCTGGCGAAGGCGTCGCGGTCGACGCGGACGGCAATGTCTACGCAGCGGAAGGGCCGAACTCGCTGACCCAGGCGGGCGGCGCGTTCACCAAATACTCCGTGAAGTGAACGCGCGATCGGGCGCGACGTCGGTCAGCTCCTCAGCGAAGCGCAAACGGTAACGGAGTTTAGCCCGTGGCCGTTTGCGCAACTGTCCCGCCGGCAGACTGCCCATCGTACGGCTACTCGACCTTGACCTTGGTCGTCGTGTTGGACACCGTCAGGTTCGATCGCCTCAATCTTGCGTAGAGGAGTATCTGATCCTGGGGCGTCGTGACTGGAAGGCCCTGAACCATCAGCCTGGCGCCTCCCGCCGTGAAACCGAGTGTCCTGAGCTGATTCATCAACGAGACGCCCGCGCCGGTCTTCGGCAGGTCCTTGAAATTTCCTGCTTCACCGCCGGAGCTGCGCCACAAATTCAATCCGACGCCGGCTACCGACTTCGAAGCTCCGGTCTTTACTCCCGCTCCCCCGGCAGCGGGGGAGCTGTGCTCGGGTAGGCGAGAGGAATGAATGGGGCCGGTGGTGCCGGAATCTTGCAGACGTCCGGAAAGAGCGTGGCTACACCGCCTGAACTCTTGTGAACCAACAACGCGTCGACGACGGTAACAGTCGCTCCCATCGCTCCCTCCCCTTCGGTCGGACGTGCCTCAGTGGCCGCGGCGGGTTCAGCTTCCCTGCGTGCGTGCAGCCGCCACGCCGCTGAGGCTCAGGACTGGCATTCTCGCACATCGGCGACTCCCGTTACTTGACTGAGTGACCACCGAAGCAATGCTCCCCCGTCCGTCAGTTGTCGTTCAGTAAGGCCTCAAACGACCGCTATCAACGCCCTTCGTTCACCGCACAGACGCTGGCGTCCAAGTCGCCGATCAGCCTCACCCAGGAGACGGCGTCGACGACACCCAGGTGCCGGCAGGCGACGTTTCTCAGATCATCCACGCGCCACGGACTGACGTGCAGGTAATTCTCGCCGGCTGCGACAATCCGCGAACCATCACCGACGAAGGTCACCGCATCGACGCGAAACGGAAACGAGAGTTGCGCCCGCGCGGTGCCGTTCGCCGCGTCCCAGATGCGGACGGTGCGATCGTGTGCGCCACTTGCGACCAAACGCTCATCGATACTGATATCCACGGCGCCGACTCGCCCTGCGTGCAGTCCTGTCCAAACGCGCTGACCGTTCGTCGGATTCCACAACGACACCGCGCCGTCTTCGCTGCCGGTCGCGAGCCGGGTGTTGCTGAACTGCAGCGCTCGCACCGAGGTGCTCACCGGTATGCGCACACGATCCCGCCATTCGCCGGCGACGTCCCACACCGTGACGGCGCCGTCGCTTGCGATGGCAAGAGCATCGCCCTTCGCCGTCAGCGCGAGCGCGTCGACCGGCGCGTCGAAGCGATGCTGCGAGACGAATGCCGCATCCTTCGCCGCCAAAGCTTCACGACGTGATCGGCGGACGTGGTCGCAACGATCGACCCATCGGCTGCAAGCGTCGCGCGCACGAGCCGTTCGGTCCCGGGCTCATGAACGATTTCGCGGGACGACTGCAGATCGGTGCCATCGAACACGAACACCGTGCCCTCGCTCCCAGCCGTCATAATCACGCGTCCGTCGCGGCTCACTGCGGCGCCGGTCAGGTCGTTGCCGTGGCGCCGCAGCCGCGCCTCCACCCGAAGTGGTCGAGTCCCCAGACACGGCCGGCAAACTCGCCTGCAGTGATGACCCTCGTGCCGTCGGCGGTTGCGACCGCGGCGGTCACCCCTTGCCCATGACGGCTCCAATCGACGTCCGGATCTGGATCCACGTTCCACACGCGTACCCATCCGTCGCTCCCAGCCGTGGCAAACGATTGGCTATCCGGCGCCGGGCCGACGCTGCTGATCGATTGCGCGCGGCTGCGGATGAACGAGGTCAGGTTTGAGCCGTGGGTCGTGATGCCCGTAAGGCGGGTCGACTGAAAGAAATCGTTGAAGTCGTCTCGCGCCAGACCAGCATCCCACACTCGAACGATGCCATCCTCCGCCGCGGTAATGATGGAGCGCCCATCCGGCGTGAACTCCGCGGCGAGTACGCGAGAGGGATGCGGCAGTTGCGCGATGGTCGGGGACATGTCCGATAGCGTGGGATACAACGTGACGAGCCCGGTGACATTGGCAGCGAGGAGCGCGTCGCCAGACGGATCGAAGCGCACGTGCGCGAAGCCGGTACTGTCGACGAGCCGCTGCCGCTCCGCACCGGATGCGACATCGAGCACCGTGAGCCGTGTTGGTTCCTCGACGGGGAGCAGCCGGCTGTCCTCGCTGAACTGCACGTCGGCGGACTCCCACAATCGACCGCGTTTGAGCGGTTGTTCGAGTGAAACCACGGGGCGGCACTGTGCCGTTCCCTGCAGCTCCCAGAGGCACGCGACCGGCGCGCCCGGTTGCGTCGCCTGTATACCCAACGCGACGTGAGCTCCGTTGCGGCTGATGGTGGCCGACCGGATCCCGGCCTGGACCGGCAACTCGCCAATGGAATTCCAAGCCTCGCTCGCCCACACTCTCACTGACGCCGTTGATGGTCCGGTGCTGGCTGACGTCATCAACAACCGGCCGTCGGTGCTGAACTCGGCGCGCGACACGCCGGCGTGAGGCACACACGACACGGTGCGCCCACTCTCGATTTCGACGATCAACACGCACGGCCCGGCATCAGACACGACGAGCAGCCGTTCATTCGGGCTGATGACGGCGGCAGCCAGAGCGGCACGTTCGGTCCGCCATACCTCCTTCATCGTGCCGGCCTCGAGAACCGTCAGCACATCGCGCGGTGTATCCAGCCGTCCGGCGGTGAGCAAGTAGCGGCCACCGGCGCTGTAGCGGACGCGACTGGCCAACCGGCCAATCTTCTGCGCCTTGAGCGGACGGCGTGCGAACGGGAGCACTCGCGCGAGAACCTGGCCGGCCTCGGGCGATGTGTGTCGCGATAGCGCCGCGACGCCGTACGCGAGCGCGCGCAGGGGATTCTGATCGACATCGAATGCGAGCGCGGCGCGGGCGCTCAATTGCTCGGCCTCTCGCTGGCGTGCCTGATCGGAAGCCCGGCGCGCCGACCACCACGTTGCCGCACCGAGCGCCGCGGCAACGACGACGATGAAGGCGATGAGCCGCTGCGCGAAAATGCGGCTGCCTGTCGATTTGAGGTGCTGCCGGATGCCTCTGAGCACGTCGCGCGACGGGCTCGACTCCAGCGCGGCCGGCGACTCGTCGAGCCAGACGAGGTTGAGCGGCGTGAGCAACGGCCACGCTCCCTGTGCGAAGGAGCCCGAGAAGTCGACGGGCACCACGGGTCGGCCGGTCTGCAGATAGGTCTGCACTTCGAGTTGCACATGTTTCGACCGGCTGGCGCCCTCTGTGGCCACGACGATCAGCAGCCGGCTTTTCTTGAGCGCCTTGGCCAGCGTCGGAGTCAGTAGATCGCCGGCAAGCACATCACGGCGATCGAGAAAGCACACAATCCCGGTGCGTTCGAGGTGCCGATGCAGGGCGCGCGCGTAGCGGCGGCCGTCGCGGCGCGCGTACCAGATGAACACGTCGTACAGGAAGAGGGTGACGCACGCACGCACCAGCCCTCGCCAGCGCAACCGCAGCGTTCGTCCAGGAGAACCAGCCATCGCCGCCGGCGATTGTAATCGCTCCGGCGCGAGGAGCTCCGCTGGTCAAAAGCTGGACTGGCGATGCAGACGAACAAACGGCCGCCCGTGACCAGGCGGCCGTGTGCTCGCAGAGCGATCCGTGGCGCGGTGCTACTTCTTGCGGATGTAGGTCACGTGCGTGACGCCCGTGATCTTGCCTTCCTTGTCCATGCGGATGTACTCGTTATTGATCGTGTTGTTGTCTTCCGACAACGTGTTGATGACCACCTGGTACACCACGCCGTCCCGCTTGTTGTAGATGCGCGTGCTCTTCTCGTTGATGACCTCGACGGCGGTCTCGGAGCCCTGCTGACCGGTGACGGGGCGGAACTTGCCGTCGAAGATCGTCACGTAGCTCCACTCGTCCCCGGCTTACTGGGGTTGCTGACGGTGATCTTCATGCCGCCCTTCTCGTACGGCTCGTAGGTCATGACGTTGTTGGGATTGGTCGAGTTGTCCCAGACGCCGAAGCGCGTCTCACCCTGAGCCCAACTCGGGCTGGCGGAGATAGATCACCGCAGTGAAGATGGCGGCACAAACGAACAGATTCCGGAATGGCATTGACTCAGCTCCTGTTTGGGGCCTCCGCACGACGAAGAACCCGGGTCAGCATACTCAATGCGGCGGAGTGCTGCAATGATGTCCGCCTGACAAACGTGACTGGATCAATATTCCGAAGACGGTCCGGCAACTGGCTGAGACGCGATGCGGGCGCCCGCGGCCGCTCGGCGGTCGGCGCGCCGGCGCGAACTGAGAAGCGCCAGCGCGCCGACGATCATGGCGATGATACCCAAGTAGATCGCCCATACGGCCGGTCCGGACGTAAGTCCCGCGAAGGCGATGAGGTCTCGTGCATTCGTTAACAGGAGGAGGCCGGCCACCGCGACGCCCATTGGCCCCGGCGCGACGTAGCGAATCAACCAGGCTGCGGCCGGCGCCGCGACGACTCCGCCGAGCAACATCGACAGCAACATCGTGCCGTTGACGCCGGCAGCGCCCAAGGACGCAATCAGCGAGAAGGCCGACGTGGACGCGACCGCGATTTCGGCCGTGTTGACACATCCAATCGCGTAGCGCGGGCGAACGCCGCGGTGCAAGAGAAAGGGCGTCACCACGGGTCCCCAGGCCCCAATCATGCCGTTGGTTACGCCGCCCAGGAACGCGGCGATCTTCACGCCGCGCCGGTCGTAGCGGAGCTCCCGCTTCAGACTCCCCAGGATAGGAATTGTGGCCTTCTCCGAACGCGGAAGTGGGCGCGCGAATCTCACGAGGATCCGAAGTCCGATGATCGTGAGCAGCATCGCGAGGTAAGGCCGCAGGGTCGCCCCATTGATGCTCGAGAGCACGGTCACGCCGACCAGCGCGCCGAAGCAGCCGGGCACCGCCAGCCGCAGCACGAGCCCCCGATCGAGGTTGTGAAACCGCCAGTGCGAGATCCCAGCGACCAGACCGGTGACCACTTTCGCAAGATTGACCGAGGCCGACACCGCCGTCGGTGCGAGGCCGGCGCCGAGCAAGATGCTCGAGCTCGTCGGGCCGAAGCCCATTCCCAGCGCGCCGTCCACGAGCGACGCGGCGAAACCGGCTAAGGCAAACAGAAGGAGGTCACGCATAGTATGAAATACCGAGGCGGCGTGAGTGACAGTGCAACCGGCTGGGTCTTGTCATCACACGAGGAACCGCGTGTGCCGACGCACGAGTTGCCGAATATGCTCACACTCCTCGACGAGCTGTCGCACGCTCAAGTATCCCTGAAGCCGCAACCAACACCTCAGCCTCGCCGGGACTCGCCTTCACCTAGCAGCCCGTGGTGAAAGTCGCGACGGCATTCGGCCGGCGATGCATCCCCGCGGACGGCGTTGCTTCTCCTTCAAATATGGCCCGATATTCTCAGTCGTCGCGCCTTGCTCGCGGGGCGCCTCGCCGCCCTCGGTGCTCGCCGTGACTTCCACCACGGGCTGCTAGCTCGGCACGACCGGCGCCGCGCATGCCCGCGATCGTGCCGCCTTCCGGCGGCAGGCGAGGCGATTCAACTCCTTATCGGTCATCTCGATGCAGACGAGTATCGTGGCCATAAGCAGAAGGTCCGGGCGACGACTCGTGGGCATCGAACCAGAATCGCTCGAGGGGGTGGACGCCAGGGCGGGCAGGCGAACGGCTACCCTTGGCGACTGATGAAGAGTCATCTGCGAGTAACGCAGACCGCCCGCGTAGAACGAGGCCGCGCAAGACGGCGTACCTGGGACTGGTGAAGATGAGCGCGCTGAGTATTCGCAAAGTGCTGGTCGACCGCTATCTGTGGCTTGGCCTCGTCCTCGTTGCATGCGCAAGCCTTCGCGGACCACCGGTGCTTGGATTGGCGATTTCTGGTCACACAGCGCGGCGGTTCGCGAGATTGCCGACCGACCGTTCGGCCCGCGGCATCCAGAAGTCGCCGCCGCCCTCCCCGGTGTGTTCTACACGCCCTACACGGTGGCGGTCGGGACCGTGGCGATCGAGTACGGGCGGCTGCGGCCTCGTTCCCGAACCTCACCGAAGCGCCGTAATCGAGCCGCTTCGAACGATCGAATCAGATGCGGCGCCGCCGTGAGGCGGCGATTCGATTTCCACGTCCACACTGCCGCGGTCATCGGTCACAAACGCCGTGACCGGACGGTCGTCGATAACCACCGTGAAGGTCGCGCGTGCAGCGAGTTTGATAATGTCGATTTCGAGTTCCTGCCGGCGGTCGGATGCATTCGCGCTGGGTATGTCCACCTCGACTTCGCCGATCACTTGCGTGCCGCTACGGTCGGTCAGGGCTGCGTCCTTTTCGATGTTTCCCGATGGATCGGTCCGAGTCCTGAACTCACCGCTCAGTATCGTCCCTCCGGCGGCGTCGCGAATTTCCACAATGTGAGCCTCCGAAAGGTCTCCCATCTTCAACGTTTGACCGAGACGGGGTTCGCTACCCAACGCGACCCCGACAGCCAGGAAGCAGCCGCATACGCTCATCAGTACCAGAAACAACTGTCGATCCTGTCGCCGATCGATTTCGCCGTGTTCAAATGCCTGCATAGTGGAGAGCGTAGCGCTGAGGACGTGAACAACAGATAAATGAACGGGCAGCAAGGTGCGCTCACGTGAAAAGGCCCTACACGCGTAACGCGTTGATCGGATCGACCCGGCTTGCCTTCCACGCCGGAAACGCCGTCGCAATGCCTGCCACGGCGAGCAGCACGGCAGGCACGAGGACAAATGTGAACGGATCGGCGCCGGTGATCCCGAAGAGCAACCGGGTCACGAGTCGCGACAACCCGAAGGCACCGGCAACGCCCAGGATTACACCACCGGCCGCGAGCGACAGCCCCTGGCGGACGATCATGCCGCGCACCTGCAACGCTTCGGCCCCGAGCGCCATGCGGATGCCGATCTCGCGCGTGCGCTGGCTGACGCTGTAGGCCATGACCCCATAGAGGCCGACCGAAGCCAGCAGCAAGGCCAGCACGCCGAAGATCGTCAGGAGCGATGCGCCCATGCGCGGCGCCCACAACGACGTCGCGAGAATCGATCGGTAAGTGTTGACGTTCAGCAAGGGCATCGTCGGTTCGAGCTGTTGCAGCTCGCGGCGCACGGTACCAAGGACCGCGTCGGGGTCCCCGGCGGCGCGCACCTGCACCGTGACCTGTGAGGAATAGCTCTGGTCGATCGGCACGTACATGTGCGTCGTGGGCTCTTCGCCGACGAAGTTGTACTTGATGGTTTTCGCGATGCCCACGATCTCGCGCGCCGGCGGGCGGTTGAAGATGTGCAGGTGGCGGCCAATCGGCTCTTCGTTGGGGAAGAACTGCTTGGCCATGGCCTCGTTGATGATGATGACCGGCGTCGAGCCTTGCCGATCGTTGGGCGTGAAGGCGCGGCCGCGCACGATCGGGATACCGAGCGTCTCGAAATAGCGGTCGGCGACCTCATTGATCTGCGTCAACCGGCCATTCCGCGGATCCTTGATGTCCTGATCGTCGCGAAAGGTCGTGCGCGAAAAGCCGCCATTGAAAAGCGGCACCGCCGACGACAGCGTTACCGACTCCACTCCGGGTGCGCCGGCGAGTCGCTCGAGCGCGCGGCGATAGAGATCGCGGCCCCGTGCTTCGTTGAAACCCTGCGTGCCGGCGTTCATCGACAGCACGATCACGCGATCCCCGTCGAACCCCAGATCGATCTGCTGCGCGTTGCCAAGGCTCCGGAGGAAGAGGCCCGCCGTCACCAACGTGATCAGGGACAGGGCCACCTGACCGACGACGAGCAGGTGGCGGACGTTGTACCAACGCGTACCGCTGCTCAGCGTCGTGCGCTCCTTGAGCTCGGTGACGAGGTCGGGACGCGACGCCTGCAGCGCCGGCGCCAGGCCGAACAACAGCCCCGTGATCAGCGAGACCGCCATCGAGAAGCCCAGCACGCGCAGATCGAAGTTCAAGTCGATGGCGCCTGGCTGCAGGAATGGCGGACGGTACGCCCACAGGATGGCGCGCGACCAGTAGGCGACGAGCAGACCACCAACACCGCCGGCGGCGGCGAGGAGCAGGCTCTCGGCGAGGAACTGCTGGATCAAACGACTACGGCTGGCGCCGATCGACAACCGCACCGCGATTTCCTGCCGTCGCGTGCTCGCGCGCGCCATCTGCAGGTTGGCGACATTGCCGCAGGCGATGAGCAACACCAGGGCGACCACCGCCATGCCGAGACTCCCCGAGAGCACCAGCTGCTGCTTGAAGGCCGGCGGAAACACGCCCTCGCTGAGCGGACGCAGCGCAAACGAGCGGCCGCGATTGTCGGTCGGGAAGCTCTCCGCCAGCCCACGGCCGATGCCGTCGACGTTGGCCTGCGCCTGCTCGAGCGACACGCCGTCCTTGAGACGGGCGAACGCCTGGTAGATGAGGCCGCGGCGCGAGTTGTAGCCTTCCGCGCCGAGGCCGGTGAGCACTTCGCGGTACATCGCGAAGGGCACCCACAAGTCCGGTCCCCCGACCGGGAACGTGCCGCGGAAGCCTTCGCCGGCGACGCCAATGACGGTGAAATTGTGCCCGTTCAATGTCAAGGGCTTGCCGACGATGGCCGGGTCAGCACCGAAACGGCGCGTCCACAGGCCGTGTGAAAGCACGATCACCGGGTGGGCGCCCAGTTCCCGGTCTTCGTCCGGGATGAACGTGCGGCCCGCGGCGAGCGGCGGGCCGAGCACATCGAAGTAATTACCCGAGACGATCTGGGCCGCCAGTTGCTCCGGCTCGCCGCTGCCGGAGAGCGACAGCGGCGTGAAGCCGGTGACCACGGCGCCGCTGAACACTGACTGCTGGTCCCGGAGATCGACGAAATTCAGGCGTGACGTGCCGCCCAGAAACTGCGGCGCGCCGTCCCGCATCTCGGTCGTGCCGATCAAAACGACGCGCGAGAGGTCGTGGATCGGCATCGGATTGAGGAGAAGGGCGTTCACCAGCGTGAAGACCGTGGTGTTGGCGCCGATGCCGAGCGCCAGTGACACCACCGCGACGAGCGACACGACCGGGCTGCGCGTGAGCTGCCGCCATGCCGATCGCAGGTTCGAAAAGAACATCGCCATGCCAGCCTCCTGTGCCCTGTTCGAGCCAAGTTAGACACCGCGCAGGGCGATTCGGGCGACCTCGGGATTCGATGACGTCGCCGTTGACCGCAAGAGGCCGCCGCAATCGAATCCGCCGCGGTCGAGGCCGATGATCCCACGTGTCGGGTTGCACGACCTTTCGGGACCCTGTTACAGTCCGCTGCACTTGACGCGATCTTCTGGGCAATTCGCACACGCGCCATGACGTCGGTCCATGTGATCACCCGACTCGGCGCCGGTAGAAACGTATGCGCGGTCGCCGTGCTGCTGACGCTTGCGTCGTCGATCTCCACTCATGCGCTGCCCGCCCTCCGCTCAGCCGACATTCGCGTCACGATCCCCTCGGCCGATGCGTGCGATGTAACCATGCTGCTCGCCGTCGAGGGTGGCGGCCCTGTCGATCACCGCATCGAGGCGGTCGATGACACGCAGATCGTCGTGTCGGCGCTTCGCGGTGCCCGACAAGTGCAGGAACCGCGCACGGTCGGCCGCACGCGGTCGCTGGTACTCGATAGCGCGATGAGCGAGTATGAGCTCACGTATTCGGTGCGGCAAGTCGCGATGCAAAACCGCTGTCCGCTGTGGGTGCCGGCGGCGCCTGCCGATGGTGTGTCTCGCGCCGTGCGTATCAGTGTGGCCCTTCCTCCGGCGATGTCCGCGCACTCGACGATGCCCGCCTTCACCTGGACTGGGTCGACAGGAACCACCACGCTCGGCCACATCCCCGCGTTCGTCCTCGTGCCGTTCGCGCCGGCCGGCGAATCGGCGGCGTGGGATATTTCCACGACGATGGACCTCGTGACCGTCCTCGTCTTTGTTGGCGCAACCGGCATCTGGATCTGGCGGCGGAGAGGCTGACGACATGGGTTTTGGCTGGAGCTTCTACGGGTTCTTCGCGGCTGCGGCTGTGTGGTTGCTGCTCTATTTCATCTGGGCGGTACCGAGCCGCGGCCCGCGATCGCCAGCGAGCGGCGCGGTGACAGCCGACTCCCCCGTGCTCATCGCGGTTGTGTTCGTGTATCTCGCGATCGTGTTTGGGGTGTCGATCTGGGGATATCTCCACACAGAAACCGAGGTGGATTTTCTCGCCGCCGGGCGTTCGATCGGACCGTGGGTTGGCGGCGCCGTGCTTGCCTCGACCCAGATCAGCGCCGGTACCTACGTCGGCACGCTGGGCCGCCACTATCTGACCGGCGTGAGCTGGACCTGGATCTGGTTTGGGCTCTGGTCCGGATGGATCATCTCGGCGATCTTTGTTGCGCCGAAGTTAAGACGCTTCGGTGCGCTCACCGTGGCCGACTACGTCGGCAAGCGCTTCGCCAGCGAAGGCGCTCGCACACTCGCGGCGGCGCTCATCATCATCACCTACACGATTCTGCTGACGGCGCAGTTCCAGGCGATCGGCGAGATCACGTCGGCGATCTTCGGGCTCGAGCCGCTTGTGGCGATGACGGCGCTTCTCGCGAGCACGGGCTTCTACACGGCACTCGGCGGCGTACGCTCGAGTTCGTACATCGAGTTCGTGCAGACGCTGATCATGGTGCTTGCACTCGTGTGCGCGGTGCCAGTCGTCATCTCACATGTCGGCGGCGTGCAGGCGCTGGGCGAATACGTCGGATCGATCGAACCGCGCGTCACGGGCTGGTGGTTCAGCTGGCGCGAGTTGGTGGCGTTCGGGATGGCATTCGGACTGTCGATCGCAGCGGCGCCCTACGAGATGACGCGTTACTACTCGATGCGTGACGTGACCACTGTGCGCTACGCGATCGGCATTTCCATGGCAGCGCAAGTCGTGATCGGCGCCAGCGTCATGATTCTCGGGATCGGCATGCGTGGTATTTTTCCCTACCTGCCCTCACCCGATCAGGCGTCGAGCATCATGGCGTCGACGATCATGTCACCGCTCCTTGGCTCGCTGTTCCTGGTGGCGATGCTCTCGGCCATCATGTCCACCGTCAATTCGATTTTGCTTGTCACCGGGGGAGCGTTTGCGCATGACTTCTACAAGCGTTTGGTCAACCCGCCATGCGACGGAGCGGCAGGTGATTTGGGTGAACCGCGTCTCGATCGTGGTGCTCGGCATCGTGCCGTTCTGGTTTGCCACCCGCAAGATTGGCGACGTTCAGGCGATCGTCGTCGAACAGGCGAAGTTCATCGCCAGTTTCTTCTTCGTGCCTGTCGTGCTCGGGTTTGAACTGGCGCCGCGGCACGCGCGAGGGCGCCATCTGGAGCATGGTGGCAGGGTTTCTCGGCTGCCTGATCTGGACGTTGACATTGCAGCGCAGCTTCGCCTCGCACGGCATCGATTCCGTCGAAGTCGGTGTCGCGCTGAGCGCCGTCGTCTTCGTCGTGGTGAGTCGCATGACGCGGCCGACCCCGGCGGAGAATCTCCGCATTTTCTTCGACGATGCACGCAAATGCTGCAGCTGTGGAGGATTCCCGTGTCACAGGCATTTAGCGTTTTTCGAGATGAGCCGCTCGAGCGGGCGATGTGCGATGCCATCGGGCTCGACGAGCCGCGTGCGCTGCTGGACACATTCGTCACGCTCGTCCGCGAATCCGGTACGGCTGCCGAAGAAGAAGCCGGCCACTATCTGGTGGAGCGGCTTCGTGCGCTGGGCATCCCGGTTACGCTGCATACACCGGATCTCTATATCAGCGTGCCCGAGCGCGCCGAGCTCACGGTCACGTCCTCTGACGAGCGGAAGTCGCTCAAAGCGCGTCCGCCGGCGATGGCGCGATCCACAGGTGATCGACCCGTCGCTGGCGAGGTGTGTTACATCGCATCACGTTATGCCGCCGGGACGTCGACGCTGTTCGACATACCCGATGCGGCGCGCGGCGGCGACACCGGCACCGATCCGGTCAAGGGACGCATTGTCCTCACCGAGGGCTACTCGATGCCCGGCCCGGTGCAGGCCTTCGAACGGCGCGGCGCCATCGCGCAGATCTACATCCACCCCGGCAGGAACATTCACGAAGGGATCTGCACCTCGATCTGGGGCGCACCAACCGCGGAATCGATCGGGCGCAAACCGACAACCCCCGTGGTGTGCATCAACCATCCGGATGGCGAAGCGCTTATTGCCGCAGTGCAGCAGGGCACGGTGCAGGCAGAGGTCAAAACCTGGCTCCGCGAGGGGTGGATGCGTTGCCTGCTTCCGGTCGCGGAGATTCGCGGCCAGACTGACCCCGACGAATTTCTGCTGCTGCACGGGCACTACGACTCGTGGTACGAGGGCATCGGCGACAACGCCACCGGCGACGCGGCGCTCCTCGAGCTCGCGCGGCTGCTCTGGAATTTTCGCGATCGCTTGAAGCGAACCGTACGCATCGCCTGGTGGCCCGGCCACTCGACCGGCCGCTACGCCGGTTCCACTTGGTATGCGGACACCTTTGCCCAGGATATCGACGAGTTCTGCATCGCGCAGCTCGACATCGACTCACCGGGCTGCGCCGATGCCACCGCCTACGAGGAAGTGATGTGGATGGCGGAAGCGGATGCGTTGTGCAAGGCGTCGATTCAGGATGCGCTGGGACTTCCCTCACAGCGCGTGCGCCCGTTGCGTGCCGGCGATTATTCGTTCAATCAGATCGGCCCGACCGGCCTCTACATGCTCCTGTCGAACATCCCGATCGAGGAGCGTAAACGGCGCGGGTATTACGCCGTCGGCGGCTGCGGCGGCAACATCGCGTGGCACACGCCGGACGACCTGATGCCTGTGGCCGACCTCGAGATCCTGCGTCGCGACCTGGCCGTCTATGTGACGACGATCGTGCGCATCCTCAACGCGCCGCTGCATCCGTTCGACTATGCGGCTGCCGTAGAGGAGATCCGCGGCGCGATTGCCGACTACCAGCGTGCCGCCGGCAAGGACGTCGACTTCGCGCCGATGCTCGACGAACTCGCGGCGCTCGCGAAGGACATCCGGACGTGGCGTGCCGAAGCCGAGTCACGCATCGGCCGCTCGGCGGCCGACGCAGTCGGAGCGGCGCCGCTTCAACGGCGTGCTCCGCAATCTGGCGCGCCATCTCGTGCCCCTCAACTACGCGCGTGGCGAGCGCTTCGATCACGATCCTGCGCTCAAGTTCGGCGCAGTGCCGCGACTCGAGGCGGCAGCAACCCTCGCATCAGCGCCCGCGGAGCTGCGTCCGTTTATCAAGGTCGGTCTCGTGCGCGAGCTCAACAAAGTACGCGCCGTGGTCCGAGCGGCACGGCGCGAACTGAAGGCGTCGATTGACGCTCGCGTGCTGCAATAGCGAGTGCTTTCGCACGGTCGCGAGTCGCGTTGAAGGAGTCGCATGATGCCAGCCACGATCCTCTATCAAGTTCCTGGCGACATGACGGCTGGCCCACTTGGTTCGGCCGAGATCGCGCGTCGACGCGACATCCTGCAGGGCTGGGCTGCGCCGGGCATCATCGTCGACGCCGCCGATGCCCCTGGCGGCCCGCTCAGCATCGAGAGTCACTGCGAAGAGATCTTGTGCGTGCCGCCGATGATTCGCGCGCTGCAACGCCGCTCGGAGAGCCCGGACGCGATCATCATCGGCTGCTTCGGCGATCCTGGTCTCGCGGCATTGCGTGAGCTGTTTGACTGCCCTGTCGTCGGCCCATTCGAAGCGTCAATCCATCTCGCCGCCCAACTCGGGGCGCGCGTAGGCGTCGTCACCATTCTCGACAGCGTCGTACCGATGCTCGATCACCTCGCCCGCGGCATGGGTCTGTCGCTTCGCTACGCCGGCGCGACGGCCATCGACGTTCCGGTACTCGAGTTGAAGAAGGACGCGGGGCTTGTCGTCGAGCGCGTCGTGCGCGCTGGACAGCATCTGATGGACCGCCACGGTGCGGACGTGTTGGTGCTCGGGTGCATGAGCCTCGCCTTTCTTGGCGTGGCTGAGGAAGTACGGCCGCGCCTGGGAGTGCCGGTCGTCAATCCCGCGAAGTGCGCTCTCAAAACCGCTGTATCGCTCGTTGCGCAACACCTTGCCGCCAGCCGGCGGACCTACGCTAAGCCGCGCAAATCCATCTTCGCGGCGGAGGAAACACGATGAAGACCGTTCTCGTCGCGGCGGCGGCTGCGATTCTGCTCGCCACTCCACAACCGCTGCACTCGCAGGCTGCAAAGCCGAGAGCGCTCACCATCGAGAACATCTTCGGCGGCCAAGGCGCCGGCGGCGCGCGACAGGTGTCGCTCTCGCCCGACGGCAAGTTGATTGCCGTGAGCGGCGAGGGGCCATCAGGAAATGGCGTCTACCTGTGGAACACCGGCGAAGCACCGGCGGCGCCGACGTTCTGGCTCCAGGGGACCGTCGCTGCATGGTTTCCGGACAGCCAACGGATGGTGTTCTGGCGCCAGGGCGATCTCTTTGCGGCGCGCGTGGGATCAACTGAGGCAACGCAGATTACAAGGGACAAAGACGATGAACGCGATCCCGCCGTGTCACCGGACGGACGATGGATTGCCTTCTACTCGTCGCGAAGCGGCCACCAGGACATCTGGCTCGTCGCAAGCGACGGCAGCGCGCCCTCGAAGCAACTGACGAGGCAGGCGATGGCGCTCGACGACCCACGGTTTGCCCCGGCATGGTCTCCAGACAGCAAGCAGATCGCCTACATCTCGAACAAGAGCGACTACTGGCACGACGACGTGTGGGTGATCGACGTCAGCTCGGGATCACCGAAACAGCTGTCGAAAAGTCTGATGGCGGCGTCCACGCCGGCGTGGTCACCGGACGGTCGATCGATCGCACTGCTCGGATCAGCGAAAAAGGGGTACTGGTACGAGGACCTCCAGGACATCTGGGTCCTCGATACCGCTCGCGGGACTGAGCGAACGGTCATCATGCAAATCACCGCCACGGACTGGTTGCACAGCCTGCCGGTGTACTGGTCGGGCGACGGGCAGCGATTCTTCTTCGTCTATCACGAGCGCGGCGATCTCAATCTGTGGTCGGTCCCGGCGGCGGGGGGCGTGGCCACGCGTCTCACGCACGAGCGCGGCACCTTGCGCTCGTTCGCCACCAATGCACAGGGCGATGCATTCGTCTACATTCGCTCCGGACCGGTGATTGGCTCCGAGGCCCACTACCTGCCTGTGATCGGCGGACCGCCGCGCCAACTCACGACGTTTGCCGAAGCATGGGAAGGCGTGCGCGAGCCGCAGGAGGTGTCGTTCCGATCGTTCGACGGCCTTTACATCCAGGGCTTCCTCTACCTGCCGCCAAACAGACAGCCGAACGCCCGCTATCCCGCGCTGGTGCAGGTGCACGGCGGCGGCACCAACTCATACCTCCGAACGCAGAACCTGCTCGAGCAGTACCTTGCCTCAAAAGGCTATGTCGTGATGGCCATCAACTACCGAGGAGGTTCCGGCTTCGGGCGCGAGTTCCAGAATCTGGGCGTCAACGACTGGGCCACGGGTCAGGCGCACGATGCTGCGATCGCCGCTGATTTCATGCGTGTCGCTGCCGTACGTGAACGGCAAAGTCGGCATCTACGGCTACAGCTACGGCGGCATCATGACGATGGCGACGATCGCGCGGCATCCTGACAAGTACAACGCCGCGGTGCCGATGGCCGGCATCTACGACTTCGGCGATGCGCTCACCAATGCCGATCGCCTGGGCAAGATCTTCACGCGCACCGGCCACGGCGGCGATCCGCCGAGCGCAAGGAGATTTACGCCCGCAGCAACACGCTGGCGCGGGTGAAGGACGTCAAGACACCGCTCCTCATCATGCACGGCGAGGCCGACGTGCGCGCGCCTTATCGGCAGTACCAGCTTGCCGTGGAGATCCTGAAGAAGACGGGCAAGACGTTCGAGAGCAAGAGTTATCCCGGCGAGCCGCACGGCTTCCGCAATCCGGCGAACCGCATCGACATGTATCACCGGCTCGAAGCGTTCTTCGACAAATACCTGAAGACGACGACCTCGTCGAGCCGGCAATGAAGCTGGCTCTGGCTGCCGACCGTGTCTTTACCGCACGGTCGGATGCGGCCGAATTCGGCGTCGTCGTGATCGACGGTGGCCGAATCGTTGGCGTGGAATCCGCTGCGCCACCCGGTGTGTCGCTCGTCGAGTTGCGCGGCGCAACTCTTCTGCCTGGTCTGATCGACGCGCATACGCACCTGTCGATCATGCCGTCGCGCGGCAACCAGATCGAGCAGATGAAGCAACCAGTTGCCGAGCAGCTCGCGACAGCTCGCAGCAACGTGTTCACGGATTTGCTGTCGGGCGTCACGACGTTGCGCGTGATGGGTCAGGAGATGGATGTGGATTTCCTGCTCCGCGACGAGATCGCGCGCGGCGAGACGATGGGTCCCGAGCTCGTGTGCGCCGGCGTACAGCTCGCGAAACCGGGTGGGCACGGTCACGCGTTGACGGCGGTGACGAGCGAAACCGAAATCGTCCAACTGATCGATCGGAATGCGGCAAGAGGCGCTGGTCTGATCAAGATTTTCACAACCGGCGGCGTGTCCAGCGTGGCGACTTCGTCGGGCGACTGCCCGTTCACGCCGCGAGAGGTCAGGTGCGCAGCGGATGCCGCCCATCGCCACGGGCTCAAGCTGGCGTCGCATGCGCACGGCGGTGCCGGTGCGCGGATCGCCCTCGAGAACGGCGTGGATACCATCGAGCACGCGGTGCTCTTCGACGACGAGCTGATCGTGGAAGCGGCGCGACGGCAGGTGTCGATCGTCGGAACCTTCTCGATTCTCGATCATCCTGCCGGATCGAAGCCGGTGATGCCGGGCGACCGGAGATCGTCGGCAAGGTGCGCGAGAGCCGCGCACGTGTGGCGACCGCGTGGCGCGGCATCCTGTCGGCGGGGATTCCGATCGCCGTTGGCACCGATAGCATGCACGGCTGTCTCGCCTTCGACATCGCCCGGTTGGTCGATCTGGGCGCGACGCCCGCGCGAGCGCTGCGCGCGGCGACGATCGATGGGGCGCGCGTGTGCGGACTCGATGATCGCGGCGCGATCGCGCCGGGCATGCGTGCCGATCTGGTCGCCGTGTTAGGCGACCCGCTGACCGACATTCGCGCGCTTGCTGCGCCGGTGATGGTGATGAAGGCGGGCGTCGTCGTCCAGCTATTAGGGATTTACTACCATGACCCAGCCGTTCGCGTAATCGTTGTTATCGAGTGTGACGCTCCCTCCCTGCGCGCGACATGGCGCAAAATCCGACTCGCCACGTGCCGGCCCCGGGAACGACTGTCGCAGCGGCGGGGACCCCGATTTTGTTCGTCGTCACCGTGACGATGATGAAGTTAAAGCTAGCGAAATTGACAAAGGGCGATCCGGCTTGCGTGTTTTGATAGCAAAGTCCCGTGGCGACGTTGGCACTACCGCCGTTTATCCCAGACCCACGACGGCGCTCCCGATCCACCTCTGGGTGGCAGTGGTGGTCACGGTCGCATTGAGTCCCGCGAATATCAACGCGGCGCCCGTGAGTGGAGCGCGCCACGGTCTCCGAGCGAACCGTCAGCCTCGAGACACCTTGCGGCCCGACTGCCCCGGCCGCACCAGTCGCACCGGTGGCCCCCGTCGCACCCGTGGCCCCCGTCGGGCCCGGTCGTGCCCGCGGCCCCCGTCCCGCCGGTGGGTCCCGTCGGCGGCTTGGGCCGCGGGTCCTGGTGGACCTATTAATCCTCGCGGCCCTGCCGGTCCCGTCGGTCCCGGCGGTCCCTCAGGACCAGTCCCGCCAGTCGGCACAATCAGGTCGGTGTTTCGAAGGATCACCCCTCCGACGGAACCAGCGGGTTAAACTACGCGTCAAGGAGACGCCCTGTCTAACGTAATGGTTGAGCGCGGTTCCCAAAAAGGCGGTGCGATCGTGACCGCCGTATCACCGCTGGCGTTCAGGACGCCAAACCCCAGAATCACATAGTCTGTGCCCAGCTTGAGTGGCACGCCAAACGCCAGGAGACCGGCGCCGACTGGAACCGCCACGACGGCGTAATGTTGTCCCGGAACACCTGACAGGGTGACCGTCACCGCCGTGCCCGGCGCCACCAGTTCTCTATCCACACTCATGTGCTGAGCGTGGACCGGTCGAACACCGACGAGGCCAACGGAAAGCACCAATCCCATCGCCAACGGATGCTTGAACATCGCGGTCCTTTCGAGAGCGCGAGTGACGCACTCTAAGCACAAATACGGTAACTGGGTGCGTCGCGATCAAACGCGACTGGGCAGCCGAGGTGTACCGCGCTCAGCCGTTTGCGGTACGCTGTTATCAAACTTTTTGCTCTCTGGCTATTTCTATGTACCTGAACCGGTTCGTGTCGTTTGTCACCCCCGCCTGCGTGTTCGCCGGGTTTCTATCCGGCGGTGTCGCATTCGCCCAACCCGCAGCGCCGGTATCGGCGCCGTTAGCCTCCGGTTTGTCTGCCAACGCCGCTCGGGCCACGGAAGCTCCAGTCATCGACGGCGATGTTGCCGGAGATCCGGCGTGGGCGGCTGCCAGTCCGATCTCGGCGTTCTGGCAGGAGCAGCCAGACGAGGGGCAACCCGCATCCGAGAAGACAGAGGTCCGCGTGATGTTCACTGCCGACACGCTCTACGTCGGGGTGATCCTGTTCGATCGGGAACCGGACGGCATCGTCGTGTCTGACGCCAGGCGCGATGCACCGATGGACGACACCGACAGTTTCCAGATGATTGTCGATACCTACCGCGATCGGCAGAACGGGTTCGTCTTCGGCACCAATCCCGCCGGCATCGAATACGACGGGCAGGTCACCAACGAAGGACAGGGTGGCGGTGGCCTCGGCTTCGGCCAGATGCAATCCGGCGGATCCGGCGCGGGCTTCAACATCAACTGGGACGGCGCCTGGACGGTCCGGGCCAAGATCACCGAGCAAGGCTGGGCCGCGGAGTTTGCCATCCCGTTTCGCACGCTACGGTATCCCTCGGCGACGGATCAGACCTGGGGCATCAACTTCCAGCGCAACATCCGCCGCCGCAACGAGCGCGCCTACTGGGCACCCATTCCGCGGCAATTCAATCTCTATCGCGTGTCGCTGGCCGGTTCGCTCGACGGCGTCCGAACGCCCGCGCTGCGCAACCTTCGGGTCACGCCGTACGCCCTGGGCAACGCGCTCGCCTCGGGCGAGTCGCCCGTGGACTCGGTCATTCTTGGGGACGTGGGCGGGGACATGAAGTACATGCTGACGCCGAGCCTGGCACTAGACGCCACCGTCAACACCGATTTTGCGCAGGTGGAAGTGGACGATCAGCAGGTCAACCTGGATCGCTTCACGCTGTTTTTCCCGGAGAAGCGTCCGTTCTTTCTCGAAAACGCAGGATTCTTCAGCGTCGGCAATCCCGGCGAGGTGGACCTGTTTTTCAGCCGTCGCATCGGTATCGGTGAGGACGGGCAATCGATTCCAATCCTCGGTGGTGGCCGCCTCTCGGGCAAGGCCGGCAAGTTCAACGTCGGCGTGCTCAACATGCAGACCGACGACTACGAGGACCGGGTCGCCTCGACGAATTTCAGCGTCGCGCGCGTCAGCCGCGACCTGCCGAATCGGTCGTCGATCGGCGCCATCTTCACCAATCGACTGGCCACGGGCGATCTGGCTGGCGACGCGGAGCCGGGCCGCACGTTCGGCGTCGACGGCAAATGGGGCATCGGTCAGACGACGATGATCACGGGGTTTGCCGCGAAGACTGACACTGAAGGCGTCAGCGAGAGCGACCATGCTTACAACATCCGCTCGCAGACCAATCGCCCGCAGTGGGACCTCAACCTCGGTTACCAGGAAGTGGGGAGCGGCTTTGATCCACAGATCGGGTTCCTCAGCCGACGCGGCTACCGCAAACCCGACGCCATGTTGATGACGCGTTTTCGCCCGAAGGACTTCATCGGCATCCAGGAACTGCGGCCGCACGTGAATTTCCGCGGCTTCTGGGGCTTGGACGGATTCCAGGAAACCGGGTTCGTGCATCTCGACAATCACTGGCAGTTTCGCGACAGCACCGAGATCCATACGGGCATGAACCTGACTCGCGAGGGCGTGCGGACGCCGTTTGAGATCTATCCGGGATCTTCGTCCCGCCCGGCACCTACGATCATGCGGAGGCGCAGCTGGTGGCGATGAGCAATCAGGGCGCGCCCTTCAGCGTGCAGATGCGCGCCACCGTCGGCGGGTTCTTCGGCGGCGACCGCGTCACGCTGAGCCCCACGCTCAAGATGCGCGCGGGCGACAAGCTGACGACGGAGTTGACGTATCAGCGCAACGACATCGATCTACCGTGGGGCGCGTTCGTGACGAACCTCGCGCGCACCCGCGTCTGGTACTCGTTCTCGTCCCGTGTGTTCACGCAGGCGCTGGTGCAGTACAACGATCGCGCGGACCTGTGGTCGATGAACTTCCGATTCGGCTGGCTGCAAGCCGCAAACACCGGCTTATTCGTGGTCTACACCGACACGCGCGAATTGCACGATCTGTTCGTACGGCCCGAGCGCACCGACCGCTCATTCATCGTCAAGTACTCGTACATGTTCGACTTGTTCCGGTAATCTCGGCGCCGACGACACCCTGAAGCGGCCGACGCTTTCTACACGCCGCGCGACGCGTCGGTGCGCGCCATGACGGCTCCGCGAAGTTCCCCACCCGGGTCGTGAAGAGCGCCAACCAGGACGCACGAGAAGGGAGACCGCGCTGGTCAGAACGAGAACCGAAGGCCCCACTGGAGCTGCCGAGCCGGCCGCGCGGACGTCGGAATGAGAAACGAGTTCGTGTTCATGTTCCCGTTGTACCCCGAGAGATTCACGTGGTTTGTCAGGTTGAACGTCTCCAGGAAGACTTCGAGGCGCCGTTCGGCACCCAGACGAAACGCCTTCGTCGCGCGCAGGTCGACCGTGAAGTACTTGGTGAGGTCGAGGCGCGCCGCATCGATCGGCTGAAGGTTGATCGACTGTCGGAACGCGTTGACAAGCGACAGCTGCGCCTCGACGTCACCGCGACCAATCGTGGGCGGAAGGCCCGTCGGCCGATCGCCCTGTGCCACGTTGTCGCCGTCGAGATCCGGCCCCGCCTGAACCCTGAACGGCGTGCCGCTCAGAGCCTTGACAATGGCACTGAACTGGATACCCCACGGAAGCACCGTCGAGGCTGACACCGACAGATTGTGCGGCGTATCGAGCACATGATCACCCTTCTCCTGGGGTGTCCGCTGCGTGCCTCTCAGCGTGTTGAAAAAGTCGACGCCGTCGATGCGCTGCTTCGAGAACGTATAGGACACTTGCAGGCTGTTGGCGCCCCGTACGCGCGTGCGGAGCTGCATCTGTAGCGCGTCGTAGCGGCTCGTCACGTAGTTTTGCAGCGCGAGCACCTGCGCGAACTGGGGCACCGGCCGCGGATTCGCCGCGCCCAACCGGCCGGTGGCCGGCAGGTTCAAATCGATCGTCCCGATCTGATTGCGGCCGAGCGTGTTGACGTAGTCGACGTCAAGCGAGGTGACGGCGTTGAGCTGCCAGCCGAATCCAACGGTTGTATTGAGGGATGAAGGCAGCTTGAAATCGTCGGGAATCAACGTACCGATGTTCTGGGACGCCGTCGTCGCGAACTCGCTCAGACTGCGGCCTCCCAGCACGGCGTTGATGTCGGGAAAGAAGCGGAGCGCCGCCGGGTCGGTGATGAAGACCGAGCTGCTCGTCGTCTGATTCATCGTGCGCGCCGCGAACCACGGGCGGTTGCGCGTCACGTAGCGCCCCCAGCCGGCGCGGGCGACGAACGAGCCGTTTCCGCTGACATCGTAGGCGAGGCCGAGCCGCGGCTGCAGCGTCCCCGTATAGGTGCCAGCATCGGCTTTCCCGCGAAACACCGCGAGGGGCGCATAAAACGGATTCGCAAGCAGATCAATATAAAAGTCGTTGATCCGCAGGTCGGTGTCGAGGTCGTAGCGCAACCCGAGATTGAGATGCAGCGCGGGCCTCACCTGCCACTCGTCCTGCACGTAGGTCGCGATCTGATGTGAATCGTAGTTGTAGTTGCCCGGTGTCTGCATGGTGAACGAGATCGGGTAGGTCGCCGGGCTGGCCGCGTTGAAGGCGGCGTCGGTCGTAAACGTGAACACGCCCTTCTCGTTGAAATGCGCCTCGAAGGGAAAGACGTCGTACGCGTAGTCGAGGCCGACCTTGAAATCGTGCGAACCCTTGTTGACGTAGAGGGTGTCGTAGACCGTGACGGCCCATCGATCGAAGATTTGCGGCGAGATGCTGGACTGGCCCCATGAGAACGACGGGCGCACGACGCCGAGCGTGTCGCTGTTCGGCAAGGTGGCGAGGAAGTTCTTGAAGTAATGCACTCGCAACGAGTTGACCATGCGCTCCGAGATAACCCAGCTGTCCTGGACGACCGTGCTATGGGCCCGGATCGCCGAATCGGTGGAGGTGGTACCGAGCATCAGCCCCCCTCCAACGTCGTGCAGCGGTTTCTTCGCGCCACCGAGTTGCTGATTATCGTATGCGTAGCGCGCGAATAGTCGATGGGCGGCGTTGAGCTGGTGATCGATCTTCACGGCGCCGAGCGTCTCGTCTGTCGGCGTTTCGAACATCCCGTTCTCGAGCGTGGCAAAAGGGTTGGTCGCGGGTAAAGAGACGAGCGTGGTGTTATTGACGTTCAGGTGCTCGAACGACGCGAAGAAGTGCGTCTTGTTCATGACGATCGGACCGCCCAACGATCCGCCCGACGCGCGTTTGATTGAAGGGCACTTTCGTCGTCGCGAACGCGTTGGTCGCGTCGAGCGCGTCATCGCGACCGAAATAGTAGCCGCTGCCGGAGAACTGGTTTGTCCCCGACTTGGTCGCCACGCTCACGACGGCGACGAGCGCCGCGCCGTACTGCGCGTCGAACTGATTGCGAAAGACTTTGAACTCCTGGACGGCATCCTGGCTGACGTTCACGATCGGACTTCCCCAGTCGGTGTCGTCAACGCTGCCGCCATCGACAATCGTGGTGTAGCCGTTTCGCTGATCCGCGGGACCGCCGAACTTCGTCGAGGCGAACGTGGTGTTGCCGGCAGTCAATGGCGCCGAGCCCGGCAGCGTCTGCGCCAGCACGAGGAAGTTACGGTCGAGGACCGGCAAGCGTCTCGATCTGATCGGCGAGCACCACCGAGGTCGGTTCCGATCGCGCCGTCTCGACCAAGGGCGCCGCGCCGGAAACCGTGACGTTCTCCTGCACGCTCGCCAGGGTCAGCTTGACGTCCACTCGCGCGTCAGCGCCCACAGTGAGTGTCACGACGCGCGTCTGCACAGTGAATCCCGTGAGTTCGATCTTGATCTCATACGGCGCTGGAGGCAACGCCACCGCGCGGTAGCTCCCCTCAGGTCCCGTGATCACCGTCTGCATCGTGCCGTTGGCTCTGTTGGTAATCGTGACGGTCACGCCGGGCAGCAACGCGCCTGTATCGTCAGAGACGACTCCCCCGACCGACGCGCCGACCTGTGCCTGCGGACGTGCCGGAAACGCGAAGGCGGACACGAAGGCGATAACAACAATGGTCGAATACGGGAAAGAACGCCGCAAATTCATGTGAGCCTCCACGGACGCAGCTGCAGATCTATTGACTATCCGATGTGCGAGTGCTCTTGACGAACCGCGCGACTTGTTCGTGCGTAGCGAACCACACTCCACGGTGACCTTTGATGTAAGTGATCAGTTGCTCCAGCATCGCCACCCGCGAGCGATGGCCGGAAATCCGCGGATGCATGGTGAGCTGAAACAGGCCGCGCTCTTCGTACGCCTTGTCGAACTCGGCGCGCCAGGTTTCATAGACCGCATTGGGGCTGGAGGGGTTCTGACGCTGGTAGTACATCGCGTCGTCGCGCATCCACTCGACTGGGATCTCCAGCAGACCGGTGGCTTTTCCCTCCATGAAGATCTCGTACGGCTCGTCATCGGCCATCATGCCGCTGTCGTAGAGAAAACCGAATTCGCGGAGGAGGCCGAGTGTGGCATCGCTGAACGCCCACGAGGGAGACCGGTAGCCCACGGGCTTCTTGCCGGAGATCGACTCGAGCGCCGCGATCGCCTTCGCGAGCAGACGCCGCTCGTCGTCTGGAGGAAGCGCGGTGTTGTTCTCGTGAATCCATCCGTGAACGCCAATCTCGTGTCGGCCACTGGCCATGATCTGCTTGATCGTGTCCGGGTAGAACTGGGCCGTGACGCCAGTGACGAAAAACGACGCAGGCACCTTGTGCTTGTCGAGGGCCCTGAGCAGCCGCGGAAGGCCGACGCGCCCGTCGTACTGGCTGTTGGTGTTGGTGCTCGCCGCGGGACTTGGCTCGTACACGGTTCCCATTTGGTAGTCGAACGAGAGTGCGACGGCCACCTGTGCGCCATCGGGCCAGCGTGCGGGCTTGAGGCTGGGCCCCGCGCTCACCCGCCGCCAGAACTCGGCGATGCGATCGTCGCTCCACTTCCACGCCGGATCGGCTTGCTGCTGGCCGGCGCCGGCTGCCGCGCCGGGCGGAAGCTGAATGAGAACGGCCAATGCGAAGCACACAACGTACGCGGGCCTCATCGTCACTTCGCGCCCCTTGCGGTCGACGGTGGTCGCGCCGCCACTCCAGGGCCGCCCTTGTACACGATGCCGTTCTTCACGACGACCTCAACTCGCGACAGCGCAGTGATGTCGAAGTTGGGATTCCCGTTGACGACGATGATGTCGGCGATCTTGCCGGGCTCGATCGATCCGAGCTCGCGGCCGCGGCCGATCGCCTGTGCGTTGACTCGGGTCGCCGCGGCGATCGCGCGGGTCGGCGACATCCCCATGTCGACGTGCACTTTGATCTCGCGCCAGAGCGCCTCGGTGTGAAAATTCATCGGCGTCCCGGAGTCGGTGCCCATCCCCATCACCGCACCCGACTCGATGAACTGCTTGACGCCGCGTTCTCGAAACAACATCTCGCGGTCGGTTCGCTGGAAATAGCCCAGCGACCACCAGTTCTTCAGCGAGTTCTGTACTTCTCCATAGATTTCCGCGCCGAAGTCCTGCTTGAGCGCGGGGTCCTGGAGGCGCTCGGGGAATGCCGCAGTGGTCTCGTAAATCCACGCCCGATGCGCGGCCGAGACAACAACGGGCCGCCCGGCGTTCACGATGTCCGTGATGAGTTCTTTGCTGTAAGGCGGCGCGGTCCCGGCGGATCCGACGTGTTGCAGCACATCGACGCCCGCTTCGAGTGCATTGCGAACGTCGCGTTCGGCATAAACGTGCGCATGAACCCTGATGCGGTTCTTGTGCGCAGCGTCGACAATCGCCCGGTAATCTTCCGCCGTCAGACCAGCGTGCGCTTTGATGTGATCGACGCCCGCCTTTGCCAACTCCTCGACCCGCCGGCCCGCCTCCTCGGAGGAGCCGATATTCATGCCACCAAACCCGTCCTGCATGGCGCCGCCGGAGCCGCGCGACAGCCAGGGGCCGCTGGCCAGCACACGCGTGCCAATCACTTCGCCTTTGTTAATCCGATCGCGGAGGCTGAGGCTCGGTTTGAGCGGAGCGCCGAGATCGACGGTGGTCGTGACCCCTGCCATCGAGGAGCTGCTTGGCCGAGATCTCCATCACCTTGTTCAGCATCGTGTCGCCGCCGTGCGCGGCAATCCACGAGAACCACGTGTCGTAGGCGCCGTGGCCGAGGACAAGGAGGTGGCCGTGCGCGTCGATGAGCCCGGGGAGCATCGTGCGTCCGCTGGTGTCGATCACGGTCGCGCCGCTGGGAACCGTGATTTCGGAGGAAGGCCCGGCGGCGACGATTTTGTTGCCCCCGATGACAACGGTCGCATGGTGAATGGGCGGAACTTCGTAGCCGGTCAGCAGCATGCCGCCGACGAGCGCGAGCGTTTTTCCGCTCACGGCCGGCGTTGTTTGGCGCGCGGGCTGCTGCGCGGCGGCGAGTGTCATCCAGCTGATGGCAAGCAGGGACACGAGCGTCGAGACACGAATAGCGTTGCGCATGGGTGTGATCCTTATCGCTCCTGCGACGTCGGCTTCGTCTTCGATCGATCCTCGTACGGGCGCAGGTTCCACTCGAAGAACACCCAGGTGCGGTTCCACGAGTCGATCTGCTCGGGCGAGTCGTCCCGCTCGAGCGTCTCGCGATTCACGCGACGGCTGAACGTGTGGCCGCCACTCGATGGACCCGGCGCGGGATCGACGTAGACCTTGGTCTCCGCGAGATCGGGCTTGCGCGAGCGCAGCGCGTCGACGATCTGCTGATCCTCGACGAAGTCGACGTCGGTGTCGTTGGTCGCGACGTGCACGAGCACGGGCACCGTCAACTTATCCACGTGATAGAGAGGCGAGCGCTTGATGTACTCCTCGCGCTTTTCGAACGGCAAACCCTGAATGCCCTGCTGCGTGGCGAAGTCGCGCTGATAGGCGGGACCTTTATACGAGAGCCGGAACACGAGGTTCGTGACCGGCACGATTGCCGCGCCCGCCGTGAACGGATGCTGGTCGCGGAAGAGCGAGAGCAGCGTGATGTAGCCGCCGTGGCTCCATCCCATCATTCCGACACGATCGGAATCGACATGCGGCAATGTCTTCAGGTAGTCGTGCGCGCTCATCGTGTCGTCGACTTCCTTGCCGCCGTAGTCGATGGCGAGATAGTGCTGCTCGCCGTAACCAGTGCTGCCCCGATAATCGGGGGCGATGATGACGTAGCCGCGCGCGACGGCTTCTTTGACGAACGGAAAATACGGCGCGAGCGTCCAGTTGCTGTGCACCCCGCCGTGCACCCACACCATGGCAGCGTGACCTTTGGGCCCGCGCTTGGCGAGGGGTTGGAAGAGATACGCAGGAATGTTCATGCCGTCGGCGCTGCTGCGATAGCTGACCTTGGTGCACTCCATCACGCCCTTGCAGAGTGCCGCGTAGCGCGCGTCTTCTTTGACCTTGGCGTCGATCTGCGCTTTGAAGTCAGGATGCGAGTGGTCCTTCGGATCCTTACTGACATAGAGCTGCCGCGCGCGCTCCTCGTCGATCTGTCCCTGGAAGGGGCGCTGGGCCGATACGGCCCACGAGCTGGCGATGACGAATACGACGACGATTTGGAGCTTCATAGAGTGATCTCCCAGGTCACGAATAGGTTGGTGGGTCCAACCGATCACCTGCGCGCGGACGGTGCGCGTGCGCTCGCGAGGGCGAGCAGCAACAGACCCGCATATGTCCGCGTCCGAGTCAAAGTCATAGAGACCTCCGTCTCCAACACATACACGCCAACTTCGCGGGATTTTACACCCGCGTGTGAACCTGGGAGGGATTTCTTGTGTCAGAAGTCGCGCAACGAACGCATACAGGCAGGTGTTTTTGCCTCGTGTTGAGTGTCGCAGCGGGTGAGCACACAACTGAATGGATTCAGCGCAAGGCGACACCATCGACACGCGAGCATCGAGAACGGAATCGAGCAAGGTGACGAGACCTCCTGGGCGGAGGCCCCCACACCTCGCGGTGAGGACGGCTCCCACAGGCTTCTTCGACCGAGCGACCCGCTGACTATTGACCGCGTAGCTGATGCCGTCGTCGTCTTGGCTGGAGCCTTGAGCGACGCGATAATCTTTCCGAGCGAGTTGTCGAGCCCGGGCCCGCCACCAATCCAGCGGTAGACGACGACCAAATCGTTTTCCCAGTCGACGTAAACGATGTTCGACCCGTTGCCGACGAAGCGCACGGCCGTTTCCGGCGCCGACGGCAGCGACTTCCGCGCCGGGTTCAGGTACCAGTTGGCGAAGCCGTAGGCGGCGTTATCGGGGCCCGGCGTGCGTGCCATCTCGATCCATTTCGGCGAGACGATTGCGCGGTCCTTCCACTTGCCATTGCGCAGGAACAAGTAGCCGAAGCGCGCCATGTCGTACGAGTTGATGAACATGCCGCCGCCCCAATGGCCGCCGCCGCTCACCGACTGCACCTTCTTGCCGTCGATTTCGACCCAGGAGTTGTCGTAGCCGTACCACCGCCAGGTCGAGGACGCGCCGATCGGTTCCATGACTTCCTCGCGGAGCACGTCAGGCAGCGGCTTGCGCCAGACCTGCAGCGCCGCGAGCGCCAGCACGTTGACGCGCACGTCGTTGTACTTGAAGTGCGTGCCCGGCTCCCAGAGCTTGCGGTTCGGCCAGTCCTCCGGCTTCTCGCCGACCGGCCGGTCGCGCCCAGTCCGGCTTGCCCCACAGCGTGCCCTGCCAGTCGCTGGTCTGCCGCAGCAGGTGATCCCATTTGATCTTGCTGGTTGTGCTCGGACGCGAAGAGATCGACGTGCGGCGGCATGTAGTCGCGCACGTAGTCGTTGACGTCCTTGATCAGGCCCTTCTGGCACGCCAGACCGACGATCGTCGTCAGGAACGTCTTCGTCACGCTGTTGGTCATGTCGACGCGCGCTCGGGTCGCCCCATTCGGCGACGATGTAGCCGTTGCGGATGATGATGCCGGCTCGCGCCGCCGCGGTCCTTGACCGGGCCGATGATGGTGTTGAACGGCTCCTTGCCGAAGCTGTTGTGGAGAAACAGCGCCAGGTCCTTCGGCCCCTGCGTCTTCGGCCGCCATGGCGATCTTCACAGCCTCGTTGATCGAGCGCCGGGTTCATGCCGACTTCTTCAGGCTTCTTGTGCTGCCAGTCGAGGCGCTCGGGGAAGTAGGCCTGTGCGGCCACTTGCGGCGCCGGGCTTGGCCGGCGTAGTCGCACGGGTCTGCGCGTAACCGGGAGCGATGACGAGGGCGGCAAGGACGACCGGAAGCGCGCGTCGCAGCATGGGTGATCTCCTCTGTGACAGATCGAACGTGATGAAAGTGGCTGTTACCACAAGTCGCTTACCTTCGTCGGGCGAAAACGTCGTTCGTCGCCCCGCGCGCGAGACTCCATCAAGCGGATGCCCATAGAACACGTTGGTCCCCACGTGCACGCGGCAGACGCCCACGCCCACGCCGGCCGCGGCTGCATCGTCACCGTATGGTAATGCGTGCAGCCCTTCACGCGATCGCGAATCGAGCGGCTGTCGATCCCCTGCGCCACCACGCGCACTCCTCTATCGCCGCACCACCCCTCTTTGGATTTCACCTGGGAACGGGCGCGTTTCGGGAGTTCTTCAAGCGCTGCGGGCTAACCGGGCGCTGGAGCCGGCCGCGTTGAAGATTCGTTGGGCAGACCAGGAGGCAACGTCGGCGCATGCGGATTCGAAGACTGAACGTCGATGATGCCGAACTGGCGGCGGCGGCCGTCCGCGAGTTCAAGGCCCGAGTCATTTCCGTCATCGAGGCGCGGGCGTTTCTTGCCGAGGCGGGCACTACGTGCTGGTCGCCGACGATGCCGACGTGCCCGCCGGCTTCCTGCTGGCATACCGGTTGGATCGAATCGATCGGCGATCGGCGAAGATGTTCATCTACGAGTTGGAAGTCGCCGAGCGTTACCGACGTCGCGGGATTGCGAAGTCGCTGATCGCGATGATCACCGACATTGCGCGTCGTGAAGGCATGATGAGCTCGTTCGTGTTGACGAACCGTTCGAATGAGCCGGCCGTCGCGCTGTACCAGCAGATGGGCGGTCGGATTCCGAACGGGGATGACCTGATGTTCGTGTACAGAACTGAGCGAGAGTGTTCGAAGGCTGGCCGGGGCTGCCCAAGCGCTTGCAACCGGCGAAAGCGCGAGGTCGAAAAAGCTCGCAATCCAACGGCTGGCCGCGCCTTCGCGGCTGAAGCGCAGGTCGTCAGACCGGCCGATATGGAAACGCCCACAAGATGATCGTTACCGTAGACGATCGGTTCCTGTTGTTCGCCCTCGATCGGCTGTACCGCAAGGCGATGCAGGCCTTCGAGCGCACGACTCTTTTAATGGCGGCCCGAAAGGTTGCTGCGGTTCTTGGGATCAGCCCACTTGAGGTGCCACCGGAGGGTTACTACCACACTGATCCACTATTGACGGAGTATTTCCGGCTGATGCGCGCTCTTCAGAATGTCTCGGAGTCGCGTGAGCGCGAGGTTGGCGGCCTTCCCGAATTCCGGCAGCTGTGGACCGTGTTCAATTCGCCCATCTACGGCCGTCCCGACCGATCCGGCATGCTATTGCCCACAAGCACGGATGCGCTGGGCCAGGCGCTGCTCGATGTGAGACCGGAATGGACCGTGGCGCGACTTCTGCCCGCGGCGCGGGCTGCGGCAATTCGGACAGATGATTATTCTCTCGTTGGCCTGGCGTCGCGCGTGGAAGACGCGGTTGTACTCACCGCGCTCCGCGAGTCGGTGGTCCTATACTCAAGGATCATCAAGCTAGGGCTGCCGCCGCCACCCACCTTCGACTGGAAAGTGGATCCCGAACTGGCCGCGCAGGCGAACCGATTTGTTCAGGCGTTCAACGCCCTCGTGCCAGATGCCTTGCCGGCAGTCGTTCCCGAGAATGCTCGACTCTTGTATGACCGCGGACAGCTGCAATAGCCCATGTAGAAGGGCGGTGCGTGAGGCTCGGCGTCGATCCACTCTCAACCTCGACGCGACATTACCATTGGGCGATCTGCCGGGCGAAAGACCGCACGCTAAGAGTTCAGGAATTCTGGAGCGACGATGTATGGACGACCAAACGCTACTCGGAGGAGCGCACGCGCAACGGAAGGTGCGTCGACCGTTGAATCCGATTTGCACGTCGGCCAGCGTGCGAGAACTGGAAGAACGCCCTACTCTTGACGTGACGCGACATACTGTCGCCTGCCGCGCGTCGTCAGGCCTTCGCGCTTCACTTGTACGGTCACGGTGTGGGTCTTGCCGTCGAGTTCCGGCGCATCGAAGCCAAGTGTGTACTGGCTATGTAGCTCTTCCACGACCCGCGCGAAGGTGGCTCCAAGATCGTCGAAGGTCGTCAGCTCGAAATAGCCGCCGCCAGTATCGGCCGTGACCTTGGGTAGGCCAGGATCGAGCGAGCTGCGCATCCGTTTCCCGTCCTGCAGATATGTCGTCTGAATCGTGATCGCGTACACGCATCACGTTGTCGAGGATCGCCCGGAGGTGGACCGCGACCTTTTGATCGTTGCCCCAGTTGCCTTCGCCGTCCGAGAAGACGAGTAGGACCCTGCGGCCGTCGACGGAGCTGAGATTCCGGAGGCCCTCGTGCATCGCCGGCCACAGTGCGGTTCCGAAGTCGACTTTTTTGGCCCAAAGTAATCGAGCGCCAAATTGAGCGTGTTCCGATTGTTAGTGAAGGGAGGAACCCACCTGATCTTCTCGTTGAACGCTCCAAGTAAGACGCGATCACTGGGCAGTAAATTGTTCACGAACTGCTTCGCCGCGGCCTGAAGCAGACCGATCGATTGACGCATGCTCTCGCTGGCATCCAATAGGAGGACTACCGAGATCGGTTGGACGTTCTTCTCGAACACCTTGAGTGGCTGGGGGCGACCGTCGTCGAGCACGACAAAGTCGTCGGCGCTCAGAGTTGTGACAAGTCGATGGTTGAGATCTGTGACGGTCGCGTAGACAGGCACAGTCACTGCGCCAGACTTGAACGTCGGCCCAGGCTCCTGGTGCGGCATCGCGCCACGAAGAGACGTGACGGCACCGAGCGTGAGCAATCCCAGTCCACAGAGAACAAGGTGGCTGGCATTCTTACGAGTCATGGCTTCGCAGATACTACAACGCTGCTCGGACTCGGATGCCTGCATAGAACACGTGGGTCCCCACGCTGTACGCTGGGTGCAGACGCCCGCGCCCACGCCGCGCCGCAGCTCAACCCGATGGAATGCGTGAAGCCCGCTACGCGATCGCGAATCGCGGTGCTGTGGATCCACTCCACCGTCGCCACCATGTCGTCATCGTTGCGCTGACGCGGTCGCGGCCGGGGAAGCGATGCCACATCGAGAATTGAGGCGGTACCCGAGGTGCTCGCGAAGTAGATCCTGAGCGGCGGTAGCCGAAACCGCCGCTCAGGCCGTGACCCGACCGCATGCCCCCAGGACGATCTGCAGGCCGTTCGAGCCCTTCACCGTGTCGAGGCCTTCCTTGGACCGGTTCGACCAGGCCGTCGACCAGATTCGCCAAGCGGTTTCTGCCGCTCGACAGAGTTCGGCGACTGTGTCGGCGCGCGCGGTGGTCGGGTACGGCGGCTTTTGACCGAACGCGGGTGTCGAACGCTCTACTTTGGCGCTTTCCCGGTGATGACGGTATCGGTTGAGATCACGGTCTCCGGCTCTTCGACGATCTTCGTGGCTGTGACCTTCATCCCGCGCCTCAGCTCGCGAACAGTGGCGGGTTTGCCCTCGACCATGAACTGGAACGACTCGGGCACGCTGTACTCCTTATTCTCGCCGTTCTCGAGCGTCAGGATGACGTATTTGTCCTGCGCGTGCCACACGGTGCCGTTGAGCGTGCTCGTCGTGCGAACCGTCACCGGCGTGGTTCTCGTCGTGATCATGCCGGTGAGTTCCGTGCCCGGTTTGAGGTCGCCGATAAGCTTCTTCTGTCCATCGATGATGAACTCCCGGCCCGGCATCACCTTGAAAAGGCTGAGATTCCCGAGCGGCTGCATCTTGGCCAACAGGTAGTTGTCCCGAACCTCCACGACGGTCCCCGTCATCTTCACGGTTTCGACCTTCGCCTCGCCTTTGACCCGTTCGGTCTTGGGCGTAGTCTGGGCGTATGCTGCGCCAGCCACGCAGAGCATGGCGAGCCCGGTGACGATTGCCTCTTTTGTTTTCATTTGTTCCGTCCTTTAGTCCTATCTTGGTTAGTAAAGAGTTCCGCCGGTCCAAGCCCAGAAGCGCGCCACTGCCAGAGCCGACCGACGCACTAGGCGAGACAGAGAGGCTCCTTTCCCATCCGCGTTGTGAAATGCCGAAGCTCAACCCGCCACGAGAAGGTCGCCGCCGAACGAACGGTTGTCGGTGACCCGATGAGCAACTGGCGTGCCGGGCCAATCAGGAGGTCGGCGTCGTCGGTCACAGGGTGAAGGCCGCGGGGGTTGAAGCGCCTGCGACGAGTCGCGGCACAGCCCGCAATGAGTCCGCTCACGGCGGGTCGGGAGCCCGGTGGCACAGGCCGCGACAAATCGTCATTTTGTCGCCGATGCCAGGTCACAGCCAGTTGTAACCTGACCAGATCGGATACAGCGGCGTCGCTGGTCCGACGATGGCGCTGGTTATCAGCCCTGATGGCCGGCGGATCGCGGACGGATGCCGGCCGTAACGTGTCGGGCGGTAGCACCCCATCCGCGCAGCTTTTTCACAAACTGCAGTTTTTCAATTCGGCCAGGCGCAATAGACGAATGACCAACGATCCGGCATCAACGACCAGGGAACGGCCGCCTCATCCGTTTTGCGCCAGTCGAGGTCGGCCGTCAGCGTTGAACACCAAGTCGCAATACGTGCGGCGGCGTCCGGCTCTGCCATCCGTCCCGAGATGCGCTGTGAACCCCCTGTGCAACGGGCACGAGTTGGTTACGTTTAATGTGGCGGAATGGAGGGCGTCACGCACGCCGGAAAAGGCCTTCATAGATGACCGGTCCGGTCCCTCGCATGAGCCCGCCGGGTCGAGGTCGGTTGTATTCGCGAATTGGCACGCCGGGCTCGCGGAGGAATCCGGCCACCGCGAGCTCGTTGATGAGTTCTTCTTCCGTCAGGAAACACTGGGGTCGACCGGAAAACTGCGTGAAGACGAAATGTTCTCCTGCGACGGGCTCGGCCTCTGGTGGCAGCGTGTGCCGGGAGAACGTGAATACGAACAGCGCGGCCCCCGGACGCGCGACGCGCGCAGCCTCGGCCACGGCGCGCCGGAATGTCGCAACCGAAGGCGCGAGATTCCAGATGCCGTGTGCGACGATGAAGTCGACGCTGCTGGTGCGGACGGGCAAGTGGTCCATGGGCGCCAGAACCAGCCGGAGGTGGACGCCTTCGCCGTCGTTGGTAACCCGATCGCGGGCGGCGACCAGCATGGGCCACGACAGGTCAGTGCCCAGCACGTCCCAACCCATGCGAGCGAGCGGCACCGCGTTCCGGCCCGCTCCGCAGCCAATGTCGAGAAGGCGCCGATCGTCGGCGAGACCGAGAGCGTTTCCTGCGGCGCTCTGCAAGACGTCATTCGGAGGCGACCTGACAAAGCCGGCCACCATGTCCGGCCCGCTCCATGGCGAACCGGCAAGAGGATCCATCCCATAATCTTACCGAGAGGACGTGCCCATGTCGGCTGCATCACAGCTTCCACCGAGCGAGGTATTGTCGCTGGAGTCGCTCATCACACCGCCGCCCAGGGGATCGCCAGCCGTATTCTTGGCAAGACGGACGGCGGCAACATGACGCTCTTCGCCTTCGACACGGGACAGGGATTGACGGAGCACTCTTCACCATTCGATGCCTTCGTGCTGGTGCTCGATGGCACGCTGAACCTGACGATCGGCGGAACGTTGGTTCGAGCGACACTCGGGACCATTGTGCGTATGCCGGCTGGTGTGCCCCACGCAGTCGACGCATCCGACCCTAGTCGGATGCTGCTTGTCATGCTGAAGTGAACCGTTTGGTGCTTTTGGCACTCGGTGCCCTTGCTCGATGCCTCGGACCGTTTCAACAGGTATATGCGTGGTCGTCGGGTCGGTGACCTGTCGTCGACGTCGATTACGGGACGATAACCGTCGCGTCGGCACTCGGCGCAGTCGTCCCGCACCCGTTGATCGCGCGGATGCGTACGAAATATGTGCCACGCGGCGCACTAGCCGAGAACGTTGTCGCCGTTGATCCCGTGTTCAAGACTGCCAGGTTCGCGACTCGCGCGGTAACGAGTGGCGCGCCTTGTCCTAGGGCATGCTACGCCGCATCGACGTCCCGCACGTCGTCCGGGACATCGGATGAGAGGTCCGCCGGCACGAGCGCTCCCCGCCCGCCAGAAGGCGAGAACGCGTCGGGAGCTTTTGATCGATCGACGCGCCACCAGTGTACACCTGCGCGAATCTGTTCCTCGGCGAGCGCACAGATGACAATCGGACGTCCGTCGGTCACGCGCTGTTGCGAAGATCGGAAAGGACCTGCTTCAACGGAACCCTTTCACCCCGCTCACACTGAGCGATCGCATCGAGTAGCATCTTCTCGGTCGCAGGGTCGGCCCTCGAATGCATCGTCGTCGGCAGCGATGACCGTCACCGACGAACCTTCATGAAGCTCCCCATCCAGCTCGACGCGTCCGTGAACTACCTTGCGTGAGGCTCTCCTTGCCTGCGGACGACCGACAGCCGTCCGTTCACCGGCGAGATCTTTACACGATGGACCACTGCGCGTGACGCAGAACGAAATCCGTTAACATGCCGTTGAGCCGCTTGAGAGATTCGGACGTCTCTCGGGCGTTACTCGTTGTGAGCGGTGCCGTGTAATTCCTCTGGTGCACGCTTATCGTGGGAGGCGCGATGTGCATTGATGGAAGACTGCGACGAGTTCGGAGCTGGAGACGCGCAGCGCTGCAGGCGTCGGCATTCGTCGTAATGATCGCGGGTTGTAGTTCTCTGGTCGACCAGGCAGATGTATCGGCCCAGGCTCGCGCCGTCGGGGCGCAGAGCACGAGCGCGGACCCCTGCCGCTTCGCCACCGCCGAAGCGGTGGGAAAGGCATTCGGGCGTCCGATGCAGAGCTCGAAACTCGTCGACATCTGCCAATACCGTGGCACTCCCACCGGCCTCGTGGTTGTGAGAGTCAAAGCAGGACCGGAAGGCACCATCCTGCGACACGTGAAGAGTGCGGCAGCGCAGGGCCAAAAGGGGGCGGAGAAGGCAACGACAACGGTCGGCGAAGCCTACTTCGACAGTATTCTTCCCGCGTTCATCGGCCGTGTCGGCAACTACGACGTGCAGATCGAGACGACCATCGAGCCGGTGCCTCGTGACGCCATGATCGCGGTTGGCACTCGCATCATGGAGACCCTCGCCGGCAAGTAATCGTCCGGCGACTGATCCGCCCGCGTGCGATGCTCGTCACGCGCCAGGTTCGGCCCGTTTGTTCCTGGTGATCGTCCCGGCGACTGGAGTCGCCTTCCCCTTGGCGAGGTCCTTTCCATCCAGGAATTCGACCGTCGACTTGCCGCGAGCTGGTCAGTCTAACCCGGCCGCCCAAAGAAAGAGACGGGACCTTCGTCCTCGCTCGATGCGTCTACTCCTGTGGGCCCAATGATGATGTTGCTATTGCTCCTGCTTTCGCTGGCCTGGGCGCCTGAGCGTCAACAGCCGCCGGCGCCAGCCGAGTTTCAACTCGGCGCCGTGTCGGTCACCGGGGTGAGCCGTTACACCCCGGTCGAGGTCACGAGACTGAGCGCCCTCAAGGCGGGCCAGCCGGTCAGGCCGTCTGATCTCGACACCACCGTGAAGCAGATGTCGTCCACCGGGCTCTTTGCGAGCCTGAAATATCGCTACGCCACGTCTGGCAACCGCCTGGACGTCACGTTCGACGTCGAGGAGCCGCCGTGGGCGATGCCCGTCGTCTTCGATAACTTCGTCTGGCTGCGGGATGAGGAACTGCTCGCTGCCGTCAAGCAGGACGTGCCGACGTTCGACGGCACGCTGCCGGTCAACTCGGAAGTGACGTCGTTCATGACGGGGGTGCTGCAGCACCTCCTCGACGAACGCCAAATCCGAGGTCGGGTCGAGTTCGCGCTCCACAACAACCAGACGACTGGGAAGAACCAGTATGTGTTCAGCGTGAAAGGCACCGGCTTGGGTGTCTGCGCCCTGCGCGTGACCGGCGCGTCGGTGATTCCCGAGAGCGAGCTCGTCGACGCGGCGGCGGAGCTCACGCGGCGCGACTACTCGCGGCTTTATTTGACGGATCTCGCCAACGGCACGCTTCGGACGATGTACCAGCAGCGCGGCTACTGGCGGGCCGAGTTCCGCGACCCGATCGCGACGCTCGCGACGGCACCGGACGCCTGTGCCGGCGTGAGCGTCACGCTTCGCGTCGACGAAGGCGCCCCATACATGTGGGATCGCGCGGAGTGGCGCGGCGTCTCAGCGATCACCACGAAAGAGCTGGACGCCGCGCTTGGCCTGAAGCCTGGCGAGGTGCCGGACGTGACGAAGATCGAAACGGGCCTGCGCCAGGTCCGCGGCGCCTATCGCCATCTCGGCTATATGCAGCAGCGATCGACGATGACGCCCAAGCCCGACGACGCAACACGCCGGCTGGTGTTGGACGTGACGGTCGAGGAGGGTCCGCAGTTTCGTCTGGGCGAGCTCACCATGACAGGCATGGGCGACCAGGACGCCGACGCGCTTCGCAAGAAATGGACGCTCAAAGCAGGGGACATCTATGACGACTCGTTCATCCAGCAGTTCCGGAGGGAGAACGGCACTAAGACTCGACGGCTGACGCTGGAACCGGCGATCGACGCGGCCAGGAAGGTCATCGATCTCAAGATTATGGCTGCGGCGAGGCAATAGGCTTCAGCGCGACTGAGCGAGGGCGCGCGTGCTGCTGCACGCGCCCTCGCCCACGGCGAGCGGGAGTGGCGACGTTGGTCACTCGCGGCTCTTGCTCAACGCCCGCCTGATCCCGCAATCGCCCACAGCAATTCGACTTGACTCAGGAGCGACTCCTGGTCAGCTTCGTCCGCAGTCTGCGGCCCCGACCTCGCCTCTCGCCGAATGCGCATCATCTCCTGGGTGAGTGCGTGCCAATGACTTTCGCTCATCCCGTGGAAAACATTGGTGCCGACCGGAGTGTCATTACCGGAGCCCTTCAGCATCGTCAGGAGGACGTGTCGCATGTCGGCACGGAGGATCTCACCCGCGGTGAGCGCCTCATCGTGGTTGCGATCCAACGCGTTGAGGAATGCGTTCATTAACGCGCTACGCGTCAGCGCATCGGCCATGGTTTCGCCAATGAGATCGAGCGCCGGGTTGTCGACTTGGAGCGCCGTAGGGACGAGCAGTGCTTCACATGGCTGTGCAGCAGCCCGCGTACGGCCGGTATCGCTCTGAGCAAGTCCGCATACCACGGCATTCGGCCAATCGCGATTGTTGCGACCCGCGGCCTCGCGGACTTTCTGAACAGCGGGCACCAGCAGTGCAATCAAAACCGCGATAATCGCGATCACGACCAGCAGCTCAATCAGCGTGAAGCCGCGCTGAGCGTTTCTCTTACTCACTGAATAGTGACGAACGATCGAACTCTCCATAAACTCCTCCAGTCTGATCACCACACCGCCTGACAACTGAGCGCGCAGCGGACTACGGAACGTCGATGAGATAACCCGAGACCACGCCGAGGAAGTCTGCTGGACACGTCGGGTTCGTACTCGCCGCGACCCGGACCAACGTCCCTGGCGCCGCGTAGAGGCGCACCTGCTCACTGATGGTGTAGTGGCTGAACTCGCTCACTTCGCCCAACGGCACGGGCACCGCCAGCAGTCTGTGCTGCATCGCCTCGCCCCCCAGGTTGGTCTCGATTCTCATCGCGGCCATCGTGCAGGGCAGACGGGTGGCCGCCGTTCCCGAGTAGAACTCGATCACAAGACGTTTGTCCGCCGGGACCGGCAGCAAGAGAGACTGCGGGATGAATGATGAGACGTCGTGCTGGAAGGGCTCGGCGGCGGGAGCCGGGGTGCCGACATTGACGACGGGCACAGGATGGTCCGCGTCGTTGATGATCAACGCCATGAGGGGCTTGAACGGCTGCGCCAGTGCCGGTCCTGCGCTGGTGGCTGAGAGCACCAGAACGACGGCACCGACACTCGCCGTCACTGCAAAGAATCGAACGATCCGGTTCATGAGTAACCTCGCTTGCTCTCATGAGGCGATTCGCGAAAAACATTACATCCGCGATCAGGCCCGAGGCCTGTGCGTCAACGGCCGCTCGGAGCGGTCATTCGCGAGTGCGATCGAGGGGTGCCCAGTCGCCGGACTGGATGAAGTTCGCCCAGTAGAAGGGATGGAGGCGGGGATTGCGTGCCAGCATGCCGAGCTGCACGAGACGCAGCGATTCGCCGCGACCTTTTCCGAGCTTGAGATTCTGGTAGTAGCTCCGCATCTGCCGCTCGGTCCATGTGTCGCTCACGGGCCACAGGCTCATGAGCAGCGACTCGGCGCCGGCGAGCACGAACGCGCGTCGCAGACCGTACACGCCGTCGCCGTTTCGCACTTCACCGACACCGGTATCGCAAGCCGAGAGGACCACCAGCCTGGTGCCCCACAAGTTCAGCCGCGACGCTTCGAGCGCCGTCAGCACGCCGTCGTCCGTATCGGTTCCGCTGCGGATGTTCGCGCGCGCGAGTGCCAGCCCGGCCCGCAACAGCGGATCCCGGCCCGGACCACCGGCGCTCTCCGGCGCGCCGGCCTTCGGGGCGATGCCGGCATACTGCAGAAAGAACCCGTGCGTCGCGATGTGCAGAAGGCGCGGGGCGGCAAACTGCCTCAGCGACGATTCGGAGGCGCGTTCGCCCGCTAGCACGGTGGCATCCGGAAACAGTAGATGAATCGCCTGCGCTTCGCGCGCGGTCCCGGCGATCGGCGCGAAGTACACCTCCGAGAGATCGCGCGCCGACGTGACGCTCCGGCGCTGCTCACGGGTGCGGACCGTGAGGCCTGAACTCGCCGCGGGAGACGCCGCGATCGGTTCGCCGAATGCCGGATTCGCCACGATGAGCGGCCCGTGTTGACCCTCGCGCGCGACCTGCATCCGCAGCAGATCGCGCCCGCTCGTCAGATACGTGTAGCGATAGCGCTGAACCAGATAGCGGCCGCGCTCGTCCAGCAGGGCCTCGAACGGAATGAGGTTGAGCGCGCCATCCGGCGAGATCAGCAGGTGAGTGCTGTCGCCGACAAGGCCACGGAGCGGGCGCATGACGGCAGCCTCGAGCGCTAGCGACAGGCGTCGCACGTCGCTTCGCATCGGATCACTCAAGGCTCCACGCAACGCCCCGACCGCCTTATCGATCGACTCCGCGTCGCCGAGATCGACTCCGCTCGGCGGGCCGGTGCGGTGGACGACGTAGGCGGCATAGCGGAGTTTCCCGAACGCCGCGGCGACGCTGTCGATCGCCGGATCGAACGGCCGGTACGCGGCGAACTCGATGAGCGCCGCGTTGACGGGCATCGCGGCCTGCACCGCAGCGAGCGACACTGGAGCGGAGGCCGCCCGGAACTCCGCGCTTCGGCGCCCGATCTGCGATTCGAGCTGTTCCTTCCGTTCGTCGAGCGCGGCAATCGCTTTCCTGTAATCCTCGATAGGGGTCTTCTGCGGACCGCTCAGCACCAGACGCGCGAGCTGACCAACGACGTCGTTCAACTGGTCGAGGAGCGCCTGGCTGTCTGGATCGGCGTGACGCCGCAAGGTCGCTTGCATGTCGGCGGCGGCATCGAGGACGCGACCCTTCCGCTGCAGCAGCACTGTCACCGCCAGGGCGGTCGAGTCCGGATCGCCCGGGGTCATCTGGAGATTGAGCGAGAGCGTCCGCTCGGTGCGCTCCGCGATGGGGGTCAGATAGGCGACGCGCTGCCGGTCGGATCCGATGGAAAGGTTCAATGCGATCGCTGTTTCAGTCGTCTGCTCGAGGCGTGTCTGGTACTTGACCGCGTTCGCCAGATCGCCCAGCACCGCGTAGGTCCGCGCCACATTCACGAGCGAGAGGAGCAGGAACGGGGCGCTCGGTCCCACGGTTCGTTCGAACATGGCCAACGACCGAAGGTGGGTCTCGAGCGCGCGCGGATAGTCGCCCTTCGCGCGGTAGATGTTCGCGAGGTTGATCAGATTGGACGCGATGTCCGCATGCTCCGGACCCAGGGTCTTTTCCCGGGCGGCCAGGGCGCGCAGGTAGTACGCCTCCGCCTTGGCGTAGTCCTTCGCCTCGCGTGCGACGATGCCCAGGTTCTGGAGCACATTCGGGACCGTGTCGCCGCGGAAGGCTTCCATCAACGGGAGGGCGCGCTCCAAATACTCACCTGCCCGCGGGTAGTCGCGCCGCTCGATGTAAAGGACGCCGAGATTGTTCAGCACGTCACCCGCCAGGAGCCGCGTTCGTCCCTGTGCCTTCTCGAGGATCGCCAGCGCGCGAAGGTTTATTTCTTCCGCCTTCGTCAGGTCACCGCGTCTCTCGAGCAGGTGTCCGAAGTTCCGAAGGGTCATGCCCAGCGCGGGATCCTCCGGACCGAGCGCCTTTTCCTGGATCTCGAGCGCTCGCCGGATCATCGCGTCCGCCCGCATGTACTCTCCATCGTCGGTCAGGATAGCGGCGAGTGGAGCAAGCACGCGCGCCACGCGGGGATGGTCCGGACCGATCGATCGTTCGAAGAGGGAGAGGCTCCGCTCGTAAAGGGGCCATGCCTTCTGCCGATCGGCCACAGTGTGTTGCAGGCGCCCGAGGTCGAAGATGAAGAGCGCCAGATCGCTGTCGGAAAGGCTCGCTCCGCGCTCGACGAGCGCCAGGGCCTCGGCCGCGTGCGCGGTTGCCATGGCCAAGTTCCCTGCGTCTTCGGCGCGGCCCATCGCGGCCCGCAGCCGCACCGCGCGCAACAGCTCGCGATCGCTCACCGTGGACGGCCGCACGCCCGTCAGCCCAAGCGTGTATGAGCCCGACGCGATCGGCCACGTCTGGGCCGAGACAGTCAACACAAACGGGCCGGCCGTGTCGGCCACCACAATCATCTGTCCGCGACCCTGACCGCCGAATAGATCGATTATCTGCGCGATGGTGTCACCGTTCGGTTCGGTGACTTTCAGGTTCACGTCGATCCCGCGTTCTTCGATCTCGACGATGGCGGTCTGCCCGGTGTCGAGTCTGAGGTCGAAGGTGTGGGATTCTCCCGCGGCGATCGATCGATCAACCGGCGAACCGCCGACGAGAACCGTCGACTGAAATGGAGCTGGTGAACCGGCCAGCGACGTGAGCGCGATTGCGAGGATCAGCAGAACGTTCATGCAAGATCTACCTCGCGACGATGAACCGGTATTCGCCGACGATCTCCAAAGCGCCGCGAGCGGGCACGCCGGAAACCCGGATCAGATACTCCTGTGGGCTGAGCATCGTCGCGGGCAGCCCAAGATCGATTGTCTTCCGGTCGCCGACCGTACGCGCAATCAGCCGGTCCGACCGCCACAAGACCCGGTCTCCACTCGAGGCGAGCAGTGCTGCCTCGTACGCGGGAAAGTCGACCGGCTCGAGATCGAGCTGCACGGCGAGATCCCCGGTGCCGCGGGTCAGCGCCACCGTTGGCAGCTGTCGTGCGCTCCGCAACTGTGGCGCGAGGACGAGCGTGGCGACCGTTTGCGGCGACGGCTCTCGGCTGGTCGACGGGGGCGTGTCCGCCGCGCGCGGAGCTTCGGCGTCGCGGAGTGTCCGATCGCGCTGCGACTCGACGCTCGTTGCGCGTTCGCGAAGCATCCGGTTGTCGAGCACCAGCCACACGCTCGCAGTCGCCAGCATGACCGCGGCGGCAAGCGGCAGCAGTTGGCGCCAGCGCCCTGTCACTTGAACGAGCGTCGTCGGCCCGCGGCTGGCCTCTAAAGTGCCGTCCTCGGAACTCTGGTCGAGAGACTGCAGCGCTTCGGCGAATCGAGTCGCGTGGCGTCGCCGTGGCGTGGTCAGATATCTCGAGCGGAATTGCTCCAGAACCACGCCCTGCAATTCTCCGCGTGCGTACTCGTCGACGAGATCATGTTCCACCGCTCGAATACGCTCGGCGCCCTCGTCGTCGGTGATGCTCAGCTCGTCCAGTCGTTCGGTTTCGGACTCGGGCAGTTGGCCCAAGAGATAGTCCCGAATCGTCTGGACGGAGTGCGTCTCAGTCATGCTCGTAAGTACGGAGACCTGCGTTCACAGCCGGGTCGATCCTCTCATACGATAAGTCTCCCGGCTGGAAACCTTTCACCCGACCCCAGCGCAGCGCCGGACACATGCGTCCAGGCGCGTACGGATCCGGCACGCCCGAACTGTCAAGGCATTCAGACTCAGGCCGAGGCTTTCGGCGAGCCCGCGGCGGTTGTCGATCTTCACTCGCGCCGTGCCGATGTAATAGCGCGTGATGATGCGACGATTCAACGGATCGAGCTCCTGGAGACACTTCTGGAGGCAGGCGAGCAGCTTTTCCTGTGTGCCGGCGGCTTCCGCGGCGTCCGCTGCTGACGAGGCGGACGGCTGCGGCGCTATGTCGCCCGAAACGTGGGTGACCATCGGGTGGGCCTTGTTTTCGCGCAGGTGCTCGTGGAACACGAACCGCGCGACGATGTAGCAATAGCGAGCAGGAGTCTCGCCGCGAGTGATGCCTTCCTCCTCGAGCCGGCGCGCCACGCGTGTAAGAGTCTCGTCTGCGAGATCCTCGTCCGGGAGGCAGTTCTTGCGCGCGAAATAGTCTCTCAGTCGCCGCCGCATCTCAACGTAGGCGTGTCCGTCCGAGTTCGCACCACCATCGAGCCAGTTGAGTAGCCGCTGGAGCGCATCCTTGCTCAGCGTCCACTCCCCCCGGCGTTCGAAGGCCTTGTCGGAAAACTCGGTCATGCCTGGTGTTTTGCGTGGCGAACAACACGCTGGGAGCATACGCCCGCGCCCACGCCGGCCGCGGCTGCATCGCCACCGTATGGTAATGCGTGCATCCCTTCACGCGATCGCGAATCGCGCGGGGACGCTGAACAGCGTGCTGAAGCACGCTGGCTTGAAGAAGTAGGAGCAGTGAATGCGATACCTCGTCGTTGTCGAAGAAGGTCCAACGTCATTTGGTGCCTACGTGCCCGACCTGCCGGGCTGTGTCGCTGCGGGTGATACGCCAGGGGAAGCGCTGGCGCTCATTCGCGGTGCCATCGAGTTTCACATCGAAGGTCTTAAACAGAGCGGCCATCCGGTTCCGAAGCCATCGTCAACTGGCGGAGTCATCGACATCCACGCCGCCTAACACGCGCGCGTGAAGCCGTCGGCGTTGTACATTCAGGTGCTCGCCGCGACAATCCGCCGCGGCTTACCGCGCAGGACGTTTAGACGGGCAGGAATCGACGCAACTCAGCACGCTTGTAGCAGTTACGGTTTTGTCGCTCGAATTCAATCCCGGACGGTCCCATCTCGAGGTTGGGCCTGACGCCTGATGTCATGTGCCGGATGGGCGATCTGATGCCGACGCCGCATGCGCGCAACGTCGGCTTCAATTTGACGATCGGGAACGCCGATACGGATCTCCCCGGCGCAGTGACGCCTCTCCTCGGTGCGGTGGCGCGTCTGGTGGGCGCGCGGACGTATGGCGCCGCGTGGCTGACCAATCGGCGGCGCGGTCGGACTCGAGACTTCTTGTTAGTGGCGACCACGCCGATCCAGGGCCGCAGCCGCAAACGAGTCCGTGGACGCACCGCGCGGTCGGCGGACGCATTTACCGCGTCGGTGACGCAGTTCGCCGCTCGGCCCCCATTCGCCGTGGACACGCACCGCCATGCGCTCACGCGTGACGGTGTAGCGATCGATCTGTCGCGACGCTACGTGCAGATCCTCGCGCACTGCCGCGACTGCACCCTCCACTCAGCTGGAGCCAAAGAAGGGATCGTGACCACAGAACGGAACACGGTACCTCGAGCGCACGGCCGGCGAGCACTATTGGCGAGCACATGGCCTTCCGCCGCGTGGTGTCGGAAGACCGATTCGTCGTCCTCCATTGTTATCAACACTGGCCAAATGACGGAAACTGGGCAGGGGTCGAACCTGAGTAAGATACAACTCGGAAAAGAACGATGCTGCTCGCCGCAGGTCATCGGCTCGGCCATTACGAAGTTCTGGCGCCATCGGCGCCGGCGGCATGGGAGAGGTCTATCGCGCCCGTGACACCTCGGCTTCGGCGGACCGTAGCGATCAAGGTTCTGGCACTCTGGCCTCGCGCGGCGATGCGCGGGCAACCTGCTGCGTGAGGCGCGCGCGGCCTCGGCGTTGAGCCACGCGCATATCTGCACGGTCCACAGCGTCGAAGAAGCCGATGGCATCGCCTTCATCGTCATGGAGTATGTCTCCGGTCAGCCCCTGAACCGTCTCCTGGAGCACGCGCTCGCGCCCGATCAGATCCGCCGTTATGCGATTCAGATCGCCCGCGCGCTCGACCATGCGCATGAGCACCATGTCGTCCACCGGGATCTGAAGAGCTCCAACATCATGATTACGGACGCGGGCGATGCCAAGGTGCTGGATTTCGGCATCGCTGCGCAGCTGATGGATCACGAGCAGGGCAGTCCACATTCTCGGTGGCCGACGCGGGCGGCCTCGCCGGCACAATCGATAAACATGGCCCCTGAGCGCCTTCGCGGCGCCCCTGGGGACGAGCGTGGCGACATCTGGTCGCTTGGAGTCGTGCTCTACGAAATGGCGGCGCGGTCCCTGCCTTTCAGCGGAGAGACCGCGTATACGCTGTCGGCCGCAATCCTCGAGAGACCTGCCTTGCCGCTGCCGGCCTCGGTGCCGCCGGTGCTCGGCCGGATTATCGAGCGATGTCTCGAAAAAGACCCGGCGCGTCGATACCACAGTGCGGGTGAGGTTGCCGCGGGTCTCGAAGATGGGCGACCCGATGGCGCCGGCGCGCAAGCGCTGGCCGGCCCGCGTGTCGCTGGCACTCGCAGCCGGACTGCATCCTCGCCATCGTGCTGGCGGTGTTCGTGTTCAATCGCGACAGCACGGACCCAACAGGCATGCCCAGCGTCCAGTCGATTGCAATTCTCCCTCTACGAGTCATCGGTGGCACGAGCGACGAAGCCCATCTTGGCGTTGGAATAGCTGACGCCATCATCACCAGGCTCGCGAACCTGCGGCAGATCGCTCTCCGGCCCACCACTGCGGTTCTGCCATATGCAGGTCAATCGCCGGATGCCGTTGCCGTTGGTACCGCGCTCGATGTCGATCGGGTTATCGTCGGCACCATCCAGCCCACACAAGCGGCGTATCGCGTCAGTTTGCAACTGGTCAGTGCGATGACGGCGCAGTCGCCTGGGGCCGGACTCTCGATGTGCCTCGCGATGATCTGCTGACGCTGCAGGATATGGTGGCCGAGCAGATCGTAACTGCCCTGAGCCTCGAGCTGACCAGCAGCGAACACGCGCATCTTCGGCGTCGATATACCGACAATACCGATGCGTACGCTCTGTATGTCAAGGGACGAGCGCTGCTGCTGAATTACACCGAGGCAAACATGCGCCAGGCGATCGAGGGCTTCGAACAAGCGCTCGCGCTCGACCAGAACTATGCCCTAGCGCGGGCGGGCCTGGCGACGGCGTGCGCCTGGTTCAGTGTGCGCTACGCGTATGGCGCAGGCGCGACCGAGTGGGGAGCACGCGCAGAACGCGAGGCTCGCGCTGCCCTAGGGACCGACGCCTCGCTGGCCGAGGCTCACCTGGCGATCGCCAGTGCGGCCGGGACGCTGTATCGAGGCTTTGACTGGCGCGCGCTGCTGGCCGGGACCGACCGTGCCCTCAAGCTCGATCCCGCGATGGATCTGGCGCATGTGGTGCGGATGCGCGCCTTCTACCATCTCGGGCAGTTCGACCGCGCGTCCGAGGAGGGACAGCGCGCTCGGCTGTTGAACCCCGCCTTCAATACCGAGATGGCACGCCTGGAGGTTGCGGTCAAGTTATTCGGCAGCGATTTTGCCGCCGCACGCGGCCTCGCCACAGCGTTGCTGGAACGTACAGATGCGCCAGCCGTCCGCCAGTACCTCGGGCTGGCCCGCTATTATCTCGGCGACGTGGCGGGAGCGCGCGAAATGCTGTTGTCGGCACGCCAGGGCGGGCAGCCCGATGTGAGGTCGCAGGCATCTCTCGCCTCGGTTGCGGCGGCGACAGGCGACAAGACTGCGGCACGACAGCAGGCGCTGGCTATCGAAAAAGGGCCCTACATGGATCACCATGTGGTGTACGCGCTGGGCGCCACATGGGCTCAGCTCGGGGAACCCGCCACGAGTGTGCGATGGCTGAGCCAGGCTGTCGACACCGGGTTTCCCTGCTATCCCTGGTTTCTCAAGGACCCGTTGCTCGATCCGGTCCGCGGGGAGGCATCATTCACCCGGCTTCTGGCTCGGATCGAGGAGCAACACGCGCGCTAAGTCCGCTACTCAGTCGCGCAAGGCAATCGTGTCTCCGACGCGGGTTGGTCAATTGCCGCCACGTCATGGACCGAAATCAGTGAACCCGGAACGCTCGGCGCGTGGAATTCGCCGCGACCGCCCCCGTTGACGTCCTCACCGATATGAGGGAACGACTCCGAGTGCTCCTCGGGCTGTGACGACGAAAATGGCCGGTGACGATTCATTCGGGGTGACGGCATGCGCGTAACACAACGAACCGGAGATGAGCTTGTCATCGAAGAAGGCGCGGGGACGAATCGGTTAATCGGGATCGTCTGCACCGGTGTTGGTGCAGTGGGATCCTCATCGGCTGGTTCCGAGCCGGACCGATGTCGCCGTGATCGCGCTCATCTTTCTTGTCTACGGCCTGAAGACTTTGCTATTCAGCCGCACGCACACACACCGCTTCGACCGCCGGCGTCGTGTTGTCGTCCTTGAGGCGAAGGGGCGATCGGGAACAGTGCGGCGCGAACTGCCATTCGACGACATCGCAGACGTGGCACTCGAGCAAGTCCGCAATAGCCAAACCCATCACCTCTATTACGTGACCAAGCAGGGGGAACGTCTGAGATGGGCCGACTCGTACGACGGTTCTCGAGAGAACATCGTTGACTGCTTCAACGCCGCTCGCGACTGGCTCGGGATGGAAAAGAAGTGTATGTAGGCGCCATGACGCCTGGCGGCCGCACCTTCAAGCCGGTCAACGGCGGATCCGCGTCAATAGGTGCCCACTCGCGAACGTTCGGGTCACCAAACTTCCTCAGACGGCGCCGACTCCTCGCGGTTAATCCTAGCAAGCGGTACAACAGCGTGAGGACAGGACGTACTGCTCATCAGCGCCCAACGTGCGCGCCATGTTGATGCGATAATGCGGCCGTTCTTAACTGCGACAATGCATCGCAGACATTCGTTGAGCGTCGCCCTCGCCTTGACTTGCGGTGTCATCGGGGCATGCCGACAGGGCAGCCGTCTGCCCGAGGCCGGTTCGATATCCAGCGCACCAGCCCACGCTGACGGTGTCGGTCCCGTCGGGCATGGTGCGGATTCCTGCCGGGACATTCCGCATGGGCACACTTGACGGCCCCAGCCACGAGACGCCGGTACACGAAGTGGAGATCCAGTCGTTCTTCATGGACCGCACGGAGGTCACTGTGGGTGACTTCGCCCGGTTCGTCGAGGTCACTGGGTACAAGACGGAAGCCGAGTCGATTGGTTGGTCCGGCGTGTTCGACCCCGAACAGCATCGCTGGGGGCCGGTGAAGGGAGCGACATGGCGATACCCTGATGGTCCCGCTCACGCGCCGGCGTCGGCCAGCGAACCCGTCACGCAGGTGTCATGGAACGACGCCCAGGCCTACGCCAAGTGGGCTGGTAAGCGCCTTCCGACCGAGGCGGAGTGGGAGTACGCGGCACGCGGCGGCGTGGACCAGTCGCCGTATGTCTGGGGGCGCGAATTGCGCCCTGGCGGGCATCCGGTCGCGAACTGGTGGCAGGGCTCGTTTCCGGAGCAGGACACAGGGGAAGACGGATTCCGTGGGCGCGCCCCTGTCGGTCGCTTCGAGCCGAATGCATTCGATCTCGTTGACGTGACCGGCAACGTCTGGGAGTGGTGTGCGGACTGGTACGGCGAGCACTACTACGCGCAGAGTCCGCGCCTGTCGCCCTCTGGTCCTGCAACAGGCATTGAGCGCGTGATGCGCGGCGGGGTCGTGGATGTGCAGTGAGAACTACTGCACGAACTATCGCCCGGGCGCTCGCAGCCATGCGACGCCGGATACCGGGTTGAACAACACGGGATTTCGGCTCGTACGTGACATCACGTCGAAATAAGTGCGACAGTTCGGGCGTCGTTTGGAACGGCAGCGGACGGCTGTCGCATTGCCAGAGTGGAGGCATCGATTGAAGGCTCCGCGGCTATTCGTTTTCGTGGCCGCATTTCTTGCAGCCGCGTGTACGGCGCCAGGCCAGACCAGAACGCTGCTCCACCGCCCGCCCAACCGCGCCGACCAAACATCGTCATGGTGCTCGTCGACGACATGCGCTGGGATGAGATGCGGGTTGCCGGCCATCCGTTCATCGACACGCCGAACATGGACCGGCTCGCGCGCGAAGGGGCGCGCTTCACGAACGCATTCGCCACAACGCCACTCTGCTCTCCCAGCCGGGCGAGCTTTCTCACAGGCCAGTATCCGCACACCAACGGCATCGTCGACAACACCGCTCGACCAAGCCATAACCTGCGCGTGTTCCCGTTGGAGCTTCAGCGCGCCGGCTACCGCACCGGCTTCTTCGGCAAGTGGCACATGGGCAATGACGACAGCCCTCGCCCGGGATTCGACCACTGGGTCGCCATGCCAGGACAAGGGGAAGCGATCGACCCCTCACTGAATGTCGACGGCGAACGGGTGCACGCGAAGGGTTACACGACCGACTTGCTCACCGACTATGTGGAGCGGTTCATGGACCGTCCTTCGGATCGTCCGTTCCTCGTGTACCTGGCTCACAAGGCCATCCATCCCAATGTGATTCAGCGTGACGATGGGAGCTCTGGTGCCGATTCCTGGACAGCCCGGAGGCTTTGTTGCCGCGGATCGCCACCGCGGTCGCTACGTCGGTCGGACCATGCCCCGGCGCGCGAACGCGTTCAAGCCGCCGCTTGGGAAACCCGCGCTGCTTCGCCAGATTGACCAGCTTCCTCCACTTGGCCCGAAGACCGCCACATCCGATGAGGAGATCAGAGGCCGTCTGGAGATGTTGCTCGGCGTCGACGATAGCCTGGGGCGAATCCTCGCGGCCCTGGAGCGCAAGGGCATGCTGAATGACACGATGGTCGTGTTTACGAGCGACCACGGATACTTCTACGGCGAGCACGGACTCAACGAAGAGCGGCGCCTGGCGTACGAAGAGACGATCCGCATTCCGCTCGTCATCCGCTATCCGCCATTGACGATGGCGGGCTCGACACCGCCGGAGATGGCCTTGAGCCTCGACATCGCCCCGACGCTCCTGGAGGTGGCCGGACTCCAGCCTGGCGCTGAAATCCAGGGCCGCTCCCTTGTGCCGGTGCTCAAAAAGGAGGCACGGGAGTGGCGCGCGTCGTTCCTCATCGAGTACTTCACCGACACCGTGTTTCCGCGCATTCGGAACATGGGCTACGTGGCGGCTCGAACCGCGCGGCACAAGTACATCAACTACCGCGAGCTTCAGGGGATGGACGAGCTCTACGATCTCGACAAGGATCCCTACGAAGAGACGAACATCATTGACCGTTCAGACGCGCGTGAGACTCTTCAGCAAATGCAGGCTGAACTGCGGCGTTTGATCGAGCAGACCCGGTACACAGCGCCCGCGCCTGCCGTCAACCCCGCGCCGCGGTAGGTGTAGCGATGCGCCGCTGCTTTCCGTGCCGCCAGACGCGGTAGAGCCCGAAGGTCGATCCGATGATCGCGCTCAGATACGAGTAGCGCGCGCGTCGGCTGCTCGCGGTAAGTGGCGGCGCTCACAGAGATCGCAGGTCCGTCGACGTGAAACGGTATGCGGATCGCGGTTCAGAACCGGTGCGTGTAGAGCACTTTGCTGGCCGCCCGGCGATCCAACGTGTAGATCCGGTTCTGCAGCGGGTCGTCCACCCAGTTGTGCGTGAAAACGAAATACAGGTCGCTGCCCGGGTTTGACGATCCAGCGGAAGCGCGACTGCCAGCCCAGTACCGCGCTCTGCGTGTCGTCCTGGATGTTGTTCACCCATGAGACCCACGGGTTGAACTGCAGCTCCGGCACGACGCGAAACAGCCGCGTCTCGAACCGCCCCTCGTCTAGCTCGACGCGGTTCCATTCCGCGCTCGTATAGATGATGACGCCCGGCGTAGTCGCACGTTGAGGTCGGTCGCCACCCGCAGGCGCGTGCCGTTATAGAAGCCGCCGAACTCGTAGATCTGGTTGACCGCGACGATCCGGCGCGGCGCCGTCGTCACCTGGAAGCGGTAGCGGGTCCAGCTGTACTTACTCGCTGCGGGCCGGCAGCGTGACGCCACAGCTCGATCACGAAATTCTGTTCTAGCCGCTCGAAGGTCGGCACGACGTGCACCTGGACGGAGTCCTGGCGGTGGGTGCCGAGATTGACGAGCGTGAGATCGAAGTCGCGGTTGAGCAACCCGTTGTCGATCGTGCTGTAGAGCAGGTTGCTGTTGGCGCCGGTCCTGAACCGACCGGATCAG